>NZ_VULO01000009.1 GCF_009696615.1 Scrofimicrobium canadense | reverse complement strand
TTCCTCCTTCGGCATTGAATGACTTCTTTGTCTTTCAACCACCCCTGCCGGTATCGCGGCAGCCCCTGCGTCAAGAACCTTATCTAGGCAATCACCCGAAAGCGTTGCATCTCCCGCTGGCTGATTCACAAGTACTGCCCCGTGATGAGCGGACGGGTCTGCATGAGGACCTCTCAAGTAACACGTCTGCATAGGTCCTACCCACCACGGCGCAGGTGGCTAACCAGGAACCCTGGTCACCCCCATTGTGCATAGATAAGGTCTGGACCGTAGTTTTGGGCCAGACGACCTCGACCGCGTCGGGGAGGCCCTTCAGCCCGTCACATACGAGGAAGAAGGTGTCAGTGACGCCTCGGTTCTTGATTTCGGTGAGTACGGAGAGCCAGTATTTCGCTCCCACGCCCCCAGGGGAACCCCCATTAGAGGCAACGCACTCATCACACACCCCGCTTCGCTCCCACGCCCCCAGGGGAACCCCAGATACCCAGCACGTCCCTCGTACCATCCAGACTGACACCGATAGCCGCAACGATGGCCCTGTTAGCTACCTGGCCGTCACGCACTTTCACAACGATGGCGTCGACTGGTCCCGTTTGATGGAGCGAAGCGCACAAATGGAGAGATAGCGGCGTACACCGAATCCAGAGGACGACTGGCCCATTCATGCATTTCTTCTACGACCCGGTCAGTGATCCGACTGACCGTCTCTTTCGACACCGACGCCCCGTAAATATCCTGGAAGTGAGCACTGATCTCCCCAGTCGTGAGTCCCTTGGCGTAAAGCGATAACACCACCTCATCCACGTCGTTTAGACGGCGTTGGCGTTTCTTCACAATCACCGGTTCAAAGGTCCCTTCCCGGTCCCTGGGCACCTCGATCTGGACCTCACCGACGCTATCAGTCAACACGGTCTTCTGTGTGGTGCCGTTCCGTGAGTTCGATGCTCTTCCTTCGGCTGACTTCTCGTGTTTCTCCCGGCCCAGATGCTCTGTCATTTCCTCATTCAACGCGGTCTCCAGGACCGTCTTCGTGAACTGCTTCAACAACCCATCAGGACCCGTCAGATCAAGCCCAGCGGCCTTGGCCTGCCGGACCAACTCAGCCGCAGCGACCATCTCAGGCGTCGGCTCCACGCTCGTTTTCTTCTTCTTCGATGCCACAGCATCCAGTGTTGCAACAGACACAAAACCATGCCCACCATCACGCCAACCAACGATCAGCGGATAAGGCCACTTACACAGATCCCAGGACAGTCCCCCCAACGAACCACTAGATGGTCAAACCCTCCATAGAATGAGAATTGAAGCTCGTAACAAGTACAACATTGGGATCGATAGTGTTGCGCTACTTGAGACGAGATCTCCCACCCCTGTCTCAAGTACGACAGACGAAAGCGCCACTGTCGAAGTCGATCTAGTCACTATGTACTGATAGTCATCAGGAAGCAAGAACTTGGGTGCGGGAAAACGCTGAGGCTCGATCCCCGCTGGCCGGTGTGTGCCTGCAACCCAACATGAATCACAGACAGAGCGCCTCAGAGCCGTGCATTTAGTATACCACCTGTGAAGACTTCAATGAAAGACGCCTGTAATACGCGTCGTCAATCTTCCAATCAAAGAACGTACACGCCGCAGAACTCCGGAGGTCCCGTATCTGTGCCTGGGTATAGCCAGTCGCAGTCCTGACCTCTTGAACCTCAAGCCAGGAGCAATGTGGGATACTCAGTCGGAGAATCGTCCTTTCGGTCTCGTGTTCTGGATCAGTACATCCTTTCTCGACTAGACATTTCGCTTGCGCAAGAAGATTCGAACGAGCCCAAACACTGTCACTACGATCACCACAGCTTCGTAGAAGCACTAGCACGCTCAGTCCGTCCAAATTATCGAACGTGATCCCACGCGATTCGAGAATCTCTTTGATCTCTTGGTCAGACAAGCCAAAGTCGATGTAGGTCAGGCAATCAATGAGATTCTGAGTATGGATTCCGAAGCTCTTCTCTTCCCGGGCAGTTCGTAACTGCGCCATGAGCTCGCGTCGGATTTTATCGCGAAATGTTGACATCTCTAATCTGGTGAACCCAGATTGCTTCAATGTGTCGTAAGCCAGTGTGACTATCTGGGTAAGCTTCATGCTATGCGACGTCGAAGGTGCACCAGAATAGGCAAAGAGTGCAGTGTCAATGCAAGCTATAAGGAACTGGGCCATATTCACCCGGGTCTTGGTCTTCAGGCCATTGCTATCCGACTGTTCCGTCAGCCACTGATCAAATGCAGCATACTTTTTGCAAGCTCTACGCACGTGATCGAAAATACGATAGAGATACCAGTTTGCAAGTTCGCCGTGCTCGAGAGAAGTATCTAATAGCGTCGACTTGTATTCCAAGATGGCGGTGTCAACAGGAAAGAAAAACTTAGCACTTGGCGCTGATACTTCGCGTGCGGTCTCGTACGTCATGAGGCGATCCAGGTTCTTGTTGATCCTGTGCTTAGCCACTGACATCTCTGAACTGAGTGGCGTCTCGTACCCGAATGTCTTCTGATCATTGATGTGAAGTTTGTAGAGCGCTAGATTCTTGGATAGGACATCCTGGATTAGGTCGCCATACTCCTGTTTAGTGACGAACACAAAATAGTCATCTACATAACGCATGATCTCGTAGTCGATGCCTGCGCGCAATTGCTTCTGTGAATCCTCAAGATCCCGAGACGTTAGGACATCTACCTCTTGGAGGATGACCTCTGCAAAAATCCTTGAAGCCTCTGGACCGATTAATATCCCACTGGTCTCCCTATAGTTAGTATTCTGGAAGAGCTTATCAAACGAGTCACCAAATGTACCCTTGGTGGCACTGCCTGTCTTGCTAGGCCTAATCCCGTTCGTCACCCACGAGACAGTATGTGTATAAATACTGTCAAAGCACTTTGACACATCCAGACGCCACAAATAGGGATACTTCCGTTCGCATGCACGGAACTGTGCCGAGTTGTAGAGACGGTGGATCCCATTGAACTGCTCGTAGGTGAAGTATGAGCGAGAATACTCGTATTCGAGGTCATACTGCTCTACGAGAACCTCTTCATGATCGGCCTTCCTGTCAAACATTTTGTCTTTTCGGATCGCGATGCGTGCAACCTTGGCCGGATGCCTAACAGAGAACGGACTTCTTGTGCAGTAGTACAGAATGGAATCGGCGTAGTCGTCAATGAACCGCGTCAACTCGACCATAGACTGAGGGTGTGGCACAGCCAGATACCGGGGCCTGCCGTCATTTCTCTGGATGACGTACTTGTAAGGGTGGTGTTGAGAAAATGGCATTTTTGACACCGTGAAGTGCGTCCAACCGTCTTCACTCCTGCTTGGCCCAAGCCCACTTGAGAACAACTCGCGAAGCTGCAATAGGTCACCAGCTTGCAGACGATTGCTTTTCACTCGGAATGCATTAGCTGTAGTCCATTCAAAACGCAAAGTGCGTAGAAACTTGTACAGAGACCGGTTATCAAAGGGGAGCGGGAGTTCGTACGGAAGCACTTCCGAGAGAAGCCCACGCAGTGGACTCCTAGGTAGTTTCCGATACTTCTTCTTGGTCATACTATATGCTCCCAGCAGCGAGATATCTGTTGGAGATCTTTAGGGGAATATCTCAGGAACGCTCGCTGTTTAAAACCGCTCACGAAGCTCTGTTGCCGCAGTCGCGTTTCCAGACGCTCACTCATCTTTCCTTTGTGCTGCTCGATGAGCTGAGTAAGTCTACAGTCGAGTTCCTGCAATTGGGGAGCACTTTCTGGAAGTGCGCTGTTAGAAAAGTAGATGCCAACCGAAACCCCGCTCTTTGAGTTATGGAGACGGGTGTTGGTCGATAGGAACCGAATTCGCTTTATGAGTAGCCCGTCACTGCCTGTATTGGCCCTTTCGGCGCTCGGTTTTGATCTTAGCCAACTGTCAAATGCACACTCAATCTTCCGCACATAGCGATCAGTCCGCTTGGGTGTTAACCTGGTCTCCAGCGATGTATGACCTCCCGGTCTGGAGAAGGTGTAACCAAGGTACTCTATTTCCGCCCTTCCCTGTGTGTATTGACCTTTGTCATTCGTCGTCAGGTCAAAGCTCTTTGAAGCATTCTTCTCTAATCCGAGTCTGACCAGCAGATCAGATATCATCGAGGAGATTCCGGCCATCTGGTCTGCTGCCTGCGTAACAACGATGATGTCATCAACATATCTTGCGTAGAAAGCCACCCCCGGCATTGTCCGCAACTTACGGTCAAAGTCCGAAAGATACAGGTCTGCGAGGGCCGAACTAATCCCAACCCCACGGGGCACTCCATGATCGTTCCCTGTCAGTACGGCGAACTCCTGAATAAGCTGGTCAACTAGCTCACGAGTGACGGTGTCGATACGACTGCTCGCAACTAGGGCTGCCCGGATTCCGTCATGCGGGATACTCTCAAAATAGGACTTCAGATCGAGCCGTATAACACCATGCTTGTACTTCCGGTCGAGGGCTTGTTGGAGTGCCCGGATGACTCCATTCCTCTCAGTCACAGGGGTCAAAATTGCCGATCTGACAACTGATTCCACCTGTTTGGATGCGATTTGTAGATGTAAACTAGCACCAATCTGATAAGTCAACTTACCCGCAACTGTCTCACCTTGGGCAAGAACCCAGGAGAACTTGGTCCCCTCAAGCTCGGTGTTCAACTGGTCAAGTGCGGCATTTAGCGCCCTTGTAGTAGCTTCATCGCGCGCCTCCCGGAGTTTCAGCCGGTCAGCACGAAAAGCTTCCTTGACTTTCTGTTGCTTTTTATCGTCGCCATTGCACCCGACAAGATCATCCTTGTAGCGGTCTCGCCGGTTCTTTAGAGCCGTCACGGCGTTTGCAACATCCGGATCCCTTAATGTTGGATCCTTCGCTCGCCTCCCTAGTAACTCGGTCAACACCACGTAAGACTTGAGGGTGTACGGAAGAACTGTCATTGAATACCTCTCCCCGAACTTAGCCCAAAGAACCTATCGAAATAGCTGGTGAGCTTGTCGATGACGCGGCGTTTCTTTGCTCCGTGGGCCCCATTCTTGTTGAACCTGGACACGGGTGGCAGGACTTTCATGATCGCAGTACCGCTGGTGCGGAGGTTGCCGTCTTGGAAAGCACGATCAATGAACTGGTGAGTCTCTTCCGGCTTGAGACCCTCATCTGCAATGATTTCACTGAGTTCGGTTTCTTGTCGCTGAGCGATGTAGGCGCGCCATTCCTCTTCGACAGTCCCGTCCAGGCTGATGGAGACAACGAAGTCTTCGATGAGGTCTTTCTTGGATCGCAAAGTCGGGCTGGCATCAACAGCTCGGCTGATTTCTGCACGGATCTCTTTGTCTTCACCGTCCCCGTACCGCTCACGATATTTCTGGACCAGCATGAGAATGTAGTCGACGTTGATCTCAACCTGTTTAATCAGTTCGATCTCGAAGACCACATCATCATTGATGTCTTCCTTTTCAGATTCGCTGCCCCGGCGAAACTCGTTGTACAAGTCCAGGTAGACACTGCGATAGTCCTGCTCTTGCCGGTCGGTGAGCATCTGGTTGCCAGCAAACTCGTCAAAGGAAGCCAAAATATTCTGCAGGCGCAGGATCGCTCCAAAGAGTGCAATGAAGTCCTTCTGGGCCTCTTCACCGACGATCTGAGTGCCGAGGGGATAGTCACGGAGCAGATCAGTGACCTTCTCGGCGTAGTCCTGAAAGTATTCTCCGTATGGCTTCAGAGTGACGATGCCTTGAGCGTCTTTGTTGCCAAAGAGCGCGATGGCATCGTTAACCTCCTTCTCGAGGTTCCGAAATGACACGATGTTGCCGTAGGTCTTCACCTTATTGAGAATCCGGTTGGTCCTAGAGAACGCTTGAATCAACCCATGAGCTTTCAGATTTTTGTCCACCCACAGAGTATTCAAGGTTGTGGCATCAAACCCAGTGAGGAACATGTTCACCACGATCACCAGGTCAATCTCCCGTGATTTGAGCCGCTTGGACAGATCCTTGTAGTAGTTCTGGAACCCATCAGAAGAGGTATCGAAGCTGGTGCCGAACATCTGGTTGTAGTCTTGGATCGCGTCTTCCAGGAACGACCGGTGGTCCATACTCAATGCCCCAGTTTCGAAGCCTTCTTCCTCAAGGATCCCGTCTTCCATATCCGGGTTAGGTGCGAAGCTATAAATGATCCCGACTTTGAGTTTCTCGTCAGGAGTTCGGCCTTCTTGAGCCAGAGCAAACTGGTTGTAGTACATACGGGCCGCATCAATCGAGGCAGTCGCAAACAAAGAATTGAAACCCCGCAAACGCCGGTCCTTGACCGTGTAGTGCTCATTCCGGCGAGTCTTCTGATCAAAGTGCTCCAGAATGTAGTCCACGATGTCACGAACCCGGCGCGGATCAAGCAGTGCCTTCTCCTTGTCAATGGAACTAACTTCTTTGTCCTCCAGCAACCCCGTCTTGATCGTGTTGATGTAATCAATGCGGAACGGAAGCACGTTCTTATCGGTAATCGCATCCACGATCGTGTAGGTGTGCAGCTTCTCCCCAAAAGCCTGCTCCGTCGTCTTCAACTGCGGGTTACCACCAGAGCTAGCATTGGCGGAGAAAATCGGTGTGCCAGTGAAGCCAAACAGGTGGTAGTTCTTGAATGCCCTCGTGATCTGGGTGTGCATGTCGCCGAACTGGGAGCGATGACACTCATCAAAGATGATCACCGTGTGACCCTGGAAAGCCTCATGCCCCTTGTTAGCGGCAATGAAGTTCGACAGCTTCTGAATCGTCGTCACGGAGATCTTGCGGTTCACCAAAGTCTCAGAACCACGCTTACCCAACACTGTCCCAACCGGAGTCGTCAGCTGCCTAGCTAGCTGCCGCGTGTCTTTCGAACCGTTCACCGATCCTGGTGAGAACCGCTCATACTCAAGCATCGTCTGGTAGTCCAAGTCCTTACGGTCAACCACGAACAGCACCCGGTCAACCTCAGGAAGCTCTGCCGCCAGTTGCGCCGTCTTAAACGACGTCAATGTCTTGCCTGAGCCGGTCGTGTGCCAAACGTAGCCGCCAGCATCGACTGTCCCCAGTTGCTTGTAGTTAGTCGAGATGAGGATCTTGTTCAAGATCCGCTCCGTCGCAACGATCTGATAAGGCCGCATCACCAGTAGCGACCGATCCGCCGTCAACACGCAATACTTCGTCAGCACATTCAAGAGAGAGTGCTTAGCGAAGAAGGTCTTAGCAAACGGCACCAAATCGGTAATTGGCTTATTCGTCGCATCCGCCCACCACGACGTGAACTCGAAACTATTCGACGTCTTCTTACTCTTCTTCCGCCCCGCAGAGTCATCCAGATGCTGCCGACGAGTCGTATTCGAGTAATACTTCGTATGGGTCCCATTGGAGATAACGAACAGCTGCACATACTCAAAGAGACCAGACCCGGCCCAGAACGAATCCCTCTGATAACGGTCAATCTGATCAAATGCCTCGCGCAGCGCCACCCCGCGCCGCTTCAACTCCACATGAACCATCGGCAAACCATTAACCAAAATGGTCACGTCATACCGGTTATCGAAAGACGCACCCTCATCCTGAGAGACTGCATACTGGTTAATCACCTGCAAGCTGTTGTTGTGGATATTCTTCTTATCAATCAGCGTAATGTTCTTAGTCGTCCCATCATCGCGCCGAAGCAACTGGACGTGATCCTCCTGGATCCGAACCGTCTTCTCAATAATCCCATCATTCGCCCCAGCAATACGGTCCCGGAAGAACTGCTCCCACTCCATATCTGAGAACTCGATAGAGTTCAGTTTCTCCAACTGCGTGCGCAAGTTCGCAACCAAGTCAGCCTCGGACGTAATCGGCAAATACTCATACGCCTGCGACTCCAACTGCGCAATAAAGTCCCGCTCCAACGCAGCCTCAGACTGATACGACACCTCACCTACAGCATCCGACACATACTCCGCGACCACCGTTGAGAGCGGAGAAACTGCGATTGGATCATATTTGCGAGCCTTAGCCTCACTCATGACTGAACCTCCAACTCCTTGAAAGTCAGAAGCCGATCACGGTAATACTCATACTGCTTACGACGCGCAGCAAGCTCAGCAGGAAGGCCAACAGACAAGTCCGTTGTAAGCGCATCAAAGGCATCAAGTTTTTCAACAATCTGGCGTTGCTCTGCCAGTGAAGGAACTGGTATTGGGAAAGATTTGATAATGGCCGCGTTCAGATCGGATCGAGCTCCCCTACCCAGCGCTTTCAACTCCTGGTAGCGAGAGGCAATCCAATGGAACACGTAACGAAAATCTGCTTGATATGGGTTGATCTCTAGGTTGCAGCAATGCTGGTTTGTTGTAAGTGGAATCCTCGTGACAGCGGACCTGCCTGCAGTTGCACCAGAAATAGCAACCACCACTGTATCCGCCGGGACCCATTTGGCGGAGGTCTGTCTGACTGCCTCCTCAGTGATTTTGACTTCCGTCTCCCAAACATCAGCAAACCGGACCTCGTTCGTCCGAAGCCATGGAATAGTACCATCCTCATAGAACTCAGCCTTACCGGCTTTGGGGGTTCCTCCTGACGAGACATGCTTGGACACCCCGGCCAAAGTTGACCATTCAGCGTCGTCACCAGGATTCAACAACTCAGTCCGATAATGCTCGTACTGCTGCTTCCTGGCTTCCAGCTCGGCTTCCAGCTCCGCTTCCAGCGCTGTGAACTTATCAAGAATCGAGACGATTTCCCGTTGCACCTCCAAAGGAGGAACAGGTAGGCGAAACGCACGAACTCTTGTATCCGGGATCGAAGGGTAGTTACCTTCAACCTGTTGCGCTGTAACGTATTGTTTGAAGGTCTCAGTTCCAAGCGAGTGCGCTAGGAATCCAGTGAGTACCTGCTCAGAGTCTGGCCGCAGGACGCAGTATCCAGTACTCGCAATCTGGCCATCGTACTCTTCCGGAATCACCGTCCATCTCATTTGAGTGGGGCGTGTCGTGGCAAATATTACGTCGCCGGACTGTACCAGTTGTCGAGCTCGACTTGGAGCATCGTCAGTCGTTATCTCGACAGTCTGGTGAATCTGCTTTGTCACGCGATCCACTGAAGACAAATCAATATACCTGTAGCTCTCTTTCGCAGTGTCAGACCAGCGAACGTTCGAAGTCTTCGTGGTCAGGTCTGACAACGCCTTGAATTCCACTCCGTCCGGACACAACTCCTGAATCAGTTTGTCGATGTGGCTCATTTGTCTGCTCCTTCAACGTCACTGTTGAGTTCTTCTGCGGCGCTTTCGAGGGTGAGGAATCGGTCAAAGTCGCTGATGAAAAGCCGGTCTTGGATAATGCGGTATTTCTCGAACTCGGTTTCGGCGTGGAGTTTAGCTTGTTCGTGGGAGATCTTGCCCGGCCCAGTGAGGATTTCTTGCTCGTTGAACTCAAGGAATCCATCAAGTCTGGTGGCCCAGTCTCGCATCGACATGGGGACTTTTCGGGTGGCTTGGAGTTCTGCATAGTCCAAGTACATGGAGACGATGCGGTTCAGGAAGTCGAGTTCCTCGTCAGTGAGGTAGTTCTTCGCGATGGTAACATCGGTCTTTACGATCTTTCCGCTTGGCGCGGTCTTCCAGGTTGTGAGGCCCATGTGCGGCTTGTCAGCATCGGCGCGATCCACAATGAGTTCGGCCGCGGTGTGGCGACGCGTGGCCCAGTGCAGCTTGTTTTGAACTAGCGCGAAGAAGTCTCGAGTTGTCGAAGCATTCGAATCATAGTCAAAGGCGGTGGCGTAGATGTCGGTAATCTTTTGGTAGAACTTTCGCTCGGAGGCGCGGATGTCGCGGATGAGTTCTAGCTGGCGCTCGAAATAGTCATCGGTGAACATGTGACCGGACTTGAGACGCTCTACGTCCATGGTCCAGCCCTGAATGGTGTAGTCCTTGACTATCTGTCCCGCCCATTTGCGAAACTGGACTGCCCTGGGGTTCTCGACTTTGAAGCCGACTGCGATGATGGCTTGAAGGTTGTAGTGCTTGGTGTTGTACTTCTTGCCATCTGCAGCAGTTATTAGGAATTTCCTAATAACTGAATCCGGAACGATCTCCCCGGACTCAACCAGCGTTTTCAAGTGTGCATTGATGGTCGGGATGGAAACGTCATAAAGCTTTGCCATAAGCTTCTGGGTCAGCCAGATGTTCTCATCTTCGTAGCGCAGCTCGATAGCACTGTCATCGCCACCTGTTGCGGCGACAAAAGTCAAGTACTCGGCAGAAGATGAGGTAACCATGTTAGTCATGCGAAGAAATCCTCATCAATCTCAACAGCCTTAAACGTCTTGCGAACTTGGACGCCTACACCGTAACGGATCATAAGGTTAGTCAAGCGATCGCCGTCAATGAGGATAATCCGAATCGGCACGTTTTCCGCATAGGTCCGGGCACCATCTGAAAAATTGCTGGTCGTGATAAAGACTCCGCTGTCCGCCTTCCCACTCAGTGCCCCCACGAATGCTTGAAGATCAGGTCTGCCCACATTATTGCCAGGAGCATAGCGTTTGGCCTGAATGTAGACGCGGTTAAGCCCCAGGATGTCCTGGTCGATAACTCCATCTATTCCGCCGTCATTACTGAGCTGTGTAACATTGCCAGTTCCATTGGTCCCTCCATATCCCATGGCAAGCAAGAGATCAACAACTGCCTGCTCGAAGAATCCTGGTTCTTTTCCCTGGAGACGAACTAATAGTTCAACTGCGACTTCCTCATTTATTCGGTCTATACCAGTTTGTACCTGCTCCAAAGGCGTCATTGTGGAAACCTCAGAGGTAGGTGTTTCCTCTTTGACCTTGGTTTTCTTGGCTGTGGATTGGTACACGCGTATGGGCGACGTTGGATCTTCCCCCAGAGCCTTGATATCCCGTTCCTTCGCCCCATTAGGGAAAAGAGTGATCAGTTCCCGTCCGGCCTCAGTTATTCGGTAATGGCCCCGCTTAGGACGTTCAAGCGCACCTACGTTATTCAGAAATGAGACAGCCCAACCGATTCGGTTCTCGAACTTGAGGTCACCAGAGGACAAGCGTTCATTACGTTGATCCGCATCAAGGTTTGCTTCATCAGCTACAAGTGGCTGAAATTCACGCCAATGTCGTACTTTTCCGTCTTCTAGCACTCGCAGGACAGGAAGCATAAACCCCTCCCAAGTTGGCATTCCTGTCATTACTCCGCTCCCTCCAGGTCCGCAACAATAGCGTCGATTTGGTTGCGCAGCTCTGCCTGACGCTTTACGATGCGGGCGATCTCTTTGTTGAGTTCTTTAATATCAATGACTTCACGAGTGTCTTCTGGCTCAACGTAGGAAGAGACTGCGATGTTGAAGTCGTTCTCAGCAATTTGCTCGTTGGATACCAGCTTCGCGAAATACTCAATATCTTCGCGGACTGTGAAAGCATCGAGGATCTTCTGCTGGTTCTCCTCGGTGAGCTTGTTCTTGTTACCGTTGCGGGTGAACTCGGCGGAAGCATCGATAAAGAGGACGGAGTTATCCTTCTTGGATTTCTTCAAGACAATGATGCACGTGGCAATGGTCGTCCCAAAAAATAAGTCCGGCGGCAGTTGAATGACGGCGTCAACGTAGTTGCTGTCGATCAGGTATTTGCGGATCTTCTTCTCCGCGCCACCTCGGTACAGGACACCGGGGAACTCAACGATCGCAGCGGTGCCGTTGACAGCCAGCCAATGCAAAATATGCATCGTGAAGGCCAAGTCCGCTTTGGACTTAGGTGCCAGGACCCCCGCAGGAGCGAAGCGCTCGTCATTGATGAGGAGCGGGTTGGCATCTCCATCCCATTTGATCGAGTATGGGGGGTTGGACACGATCGCCTCAAACGGCTCATCATCCCAATGCGCGGGGTCAATCAGGGTGTCTCCGTGAGCCAGGTCGAACTTCTCATAGTTAATGTCATGCAGGAACATATTGATGCGGGCCAGGTTGTACGTGGTCAGGTTAATCTCTTGACCGTAGAACCCATCGGTGACGTTGTCTTTACCCAGGACTTTGGCGAACTTCAACAGGAGTGAGCCAGACCCCGCTGCAGGATCGCACAAGCGAGCGGATTGGATACAACGCCATGTAGGGCGTGGATGAGGCAGATGGGGCGAAACTAGCCTGCCACTAGGAAAAACGCGCCATGACGTGTCCCACCGAGCCTCGTACCTCGGCTGTACGTCTCCAGCATCTGCTGCGGCCGGGAGGCGGAGCCGGGCAACGTGAACCACGACGGGTGTGGCTGACAACAGAGCGCCAAAAGGTGCGTGGAGCGCCGAAAGGTAGTGCCGGGTAGGACTTGCTATTCACCCTGGTCAGATGAGGGTTGCGGCTTTGAGCGCCTCCCGGAATTCCGGCATGCGGTTTTCCTGGTTGTAGAACGGCAAGCCGACGATGCGGTAGTCGGTGTTGTCGACGTAGATGGTGTGCGGGATGGCATTCTGCTCGATGGCGAGCAAGAAGTCTTCCTTCCACTTGTCGGTTTCGAGTAGGTGCGTGCCCTTCGGCTCCACGTAGATCTGTTGCTGCTTGTAAGGCTGATCCTTCTTGCGGAGGAAGAGGAGGTAGTCAGGCTCGAATCGCTCGCCGGTTGCAAAGGAGTAGATGGCGAGCGGAGCCAGCCGTTCGTTGCGCACCAGGTAGACCTCGTCGTAGCGCTGCTTGAGGTCGTCAACAACGGTCGAGAAGTACTTGACGAAGGACTTCTCTTCGCTGGTGCCGTAGTTGTCGTTGTAGACGTACCAGTCTGCGTTTTCAAGATCGATGCGGCGGCTGGAGTCGGGATCGTTGGTTTGGCTGGTGCCGATCCCACCTTCGACTGGGTTCGCGATCTGGAGGCGCTTGTTTCGCAGCACCTCGTTCAGCCGTGTGGCTTCGAACTGGTCCGTGCCACGGTAGGTGACCTTGATGCCTGCCAGGTAGCTGGCGACGGCTCGGAACACCTTATCCAGGCCAGCCCGCAAATCGGTCGCAGTGAGATCTTCAGTGTCGCTTTGGAAGGTAATCTCAGTTTTACCGAGATAGTCACTGGACGTGATGAACTCGCGGGTCGAGTCCAGGTGCGGGAAATAGTGCTTGAGCGCCTCGAAGCGTAGCGCGTCGTAACGCGCTAACGATCCCAAGGTCACATTCAACGGCATCTCGTTGATCTTGAGGCGAATCGTATGAACTTTCGGACTCTTGGATGCCTCTTTTCGTTTGTCGTCGGTTTCGAAGAGGCTCACGAGCCGGGAAGGCGCGTGGCGGACATCGAGTTGATAGATCGCCGATTTCACCCGGTTATCCAGCTGGGTGACCTCCTCGCGGGAGACTTCCTCGCGGCGATTACTGAACACCATCGCGTTGTGGTAGAAGTCCGTCTGTTTGAACGACGGTTTGAGTTCGTAGGTGACTTCGGTTACTTCATCGGGCAGCAAGCCGGTTTCACGTAGCGCGAGGCGTAGCTCGGTGATGTATTTTGAGTCCTGCTTTGAGTGGTAGAGCAGGGTTTCAAGGAGCCGGTTCGGGCTGTCAAGGTCATGGTCGTACTTGCGGACGGACTTGTCTGTCGGGTCGCGATCCACGGACTCGTTGTCGAGTAGGAACGGGAAGTAACGGGCTCCGCGACCGATCAACTGCGCTTCCTTGATCGTGTACGCGCCAGGCTTGCCTGCTTTGCCTCCCTGACGTGTTTCGTACAGGCGGACGATGTCGTACAGGTTGAGCACGTCCCAGCCCTCGTTGAGCATGTCGACCGTGAAGATGATCCGATACGGGTTGGAGTGATCTTCGAGCGAGTTCACTGCCAGCTGCTTCTCAGTGGAGTTGTCGGTTGAGCCGTTCATGATGATGGCGTTCTCTTCCGCGAACCCTTGCTGGATGCTTGATCGCAGGGAGCGCAGGCTCGGATCCTTCTCTTGGAAGTATCCGACAGCTTGTTTCATCAGGCCGTCGGTGGCCATGCCCAGGATTTCGCTCTCGGTGAGGCGCTGGAGTCGCTGGAAGAATTCGTCGTAGAACGCTTTCGAGTCATCGATCCGCTGCGACTTCAACAACACCACTGGCTTCGAATAGACACCACCGTCAGCGAACAACGCGCGACGATATTCAGACACGATAAGTGCTTGCAGCGTTCGACCCCACGGGTCGAGGACGGACTGGAAATTCTGGAAGTCCTTGGTGAACCCGGACTCGCGGAAACGCGCCAGCGGGTAGTCGAAGACGATCTTGTCCTTGTACTTGCGTTCTATGTTGCGGTCGCGCAGATCGACAGTGGCCGTGAACTCCAGGAGCACATTGTCCCGGTTGCCTAGGAAGGCTGAGCTGACTGTGTATTCCCACGAGCGGTCTTCCTCGTCTTCGGCTTTCGTCGCCTTCTTGGTACGCGTATTCACATGATGCGACTCGTCGGAAATCATCACCACAGGAGCATCCTCGAAGTCGTCGCTTGTAAGCGCATTCTCCTTCGGGTCTAGGAAATCCATGTGCAGCTTTTGCGTGGTCGAGAAACAGAGATTGATCGCGTTCGGGTCAGCGGCAGCAAAGTTGCTGACCTCGTTGACGGGGACTCGCATTCCGTCGATCTCGATTGACTCGGCGAACAGATACTTAGCCGAGGCCGCGTCTAGGAAGTTGGCTTTGGTCTTCTCGATGATGTTCGTCTGGTTCACGAAAAACAGGAAGTTGCGGTAGCCGAGCGAGTAATAGTGCAGGATCAGTCCTGCCATCATCACGGTCTTACCTGAACCAGTCGCCATGTGATACAGCAGATGCGTCTGGCGGTTCTTCGAGAAGTTCTCGTTGCTCAGATATTCGAGCGTGTTCGAGAACGCGTGCTCCTGGTATTCGCGCAGCGCGATGTGCGGGGCAAGGTTTTGCACGATGTGAGGGGGTAGCTCGTGTCTATTCCCGAAGTCATAAAACAGGTCGAGCTGCTGGAACAGGAACATATCCTGGCTAGTCGAGATACTCATTATTCGCCCTTCCGATAGAAGGACTTCGTGAACGCGATGTCAGCGTCCGACAAACCAAGCTCCGTATCCTCAGCTTCCGAGGCGTTGACATAGAGTCGGTTTTTGTCGATCAGCTCAGCCACAGCCCGCTTCTGCTCGTCGAGGGACAGCTGCTCGAACTCCGTTGAGGAGGCCGCAAGCTGGTCGGGCAAGACAGACGGCCGCAGCAAGCCACGTTCAGTTGCCCGGTACAGTACTTCCTGCACCTGCTCCGTAGTTGTTGCGCCCTGCAACTCGCGCATCAACTGTTCCCCCTGCTCGGCAAGCTCGACGAAGACGAAGGAGCCGCCGCCCTTCCAATCCTGCGCTTTCGAGACGCCGCCCTGCTCCCCACCAATGACTTTCTGCAAGCGCGGGATCGTGACTGATGAGATGTAGTCCATCTGTTCAATCCCGATGTAGCGACGCCCCATCTTGTGAGCCACCGCTGCCGTAGTTCCAGAGCCAAGGAAGAAATCAAGAGTGATGTCGTTTGGCTGAGTAGCGAGCAACATGACTCTTTCGACCAGAGTCTCGGGCTTTTTTCCGTTTGGGAACGATACGCTCCCCTCCTTCGTCAGGTTGTTGTATTGCAAATCCGTCCAAAGCGTCCCAACACGGTCGCGATACTGGTAACTTCCATCGCGTTCTACCACTGCATCGGAAAGGAACATCATCATCCTCTGCTGGGCGCCTTTATAGAGGATCTCCGTGACAATCCCTTCGTTTTTTCCTTTCGTTGGCGTGTATTCGAACCCAACCATTTCGAACTCATCGAACTGCTCCGCCAACTTCATTACTCTCCCGCGCACAGAGCTTTGCGCGTTAGTGGTCTGGAAGATCTTGTCCGCGTGAGTTCTATACACCTCAGCCTCGGAGATCCCCAGTTCTTTGGCGAAAGCTCGAACAGACGCTGTTTCCACATGCGAATAACCGAACAGCCTCTCACCGGTGTCAACGTTCTCGTGCAACAGAGTTTTACCTTCAAGTCTTGTAAGAACTGAGGTGTACTTCCAACTCTTACCGGAGTCCTCATACGCTTGAATGTGTTCCTCTAGGTTGGTGAATACATACGTGGGGTTGATGCTGGCGTTCTCGCTGGAGCGATTCTTGTAATAAATATTGATGTACTCCAGCTCGTCCCGGAGGCTTTTTCCGATTGAAGATCCTGAGACGCCACCAACCTTGGTTTTCACAGAGATGACATTAATGAAATTATCGGCCCCAAACACCTCGTCCATTAGGACTTTCAAATATGCCTGCTCGTTATCGTCGGACTGAACAAAAATGAATCCGTCTGAACGCAGTAGCCGCCTCGCAAGTTCCAATCGGTTTTTCATGAAGGTTAGCCATGTCGAATGATTAAATCGGTCGTTATAGCCGAAACTATCTGTCCCGGTGTTGTATGGCGGATCGATGTAGATGCATTTGACTTGGCCTTCGTAACGTTCTAGTAGTGAGCTCAGGGCGAGCAGATTGTTGCCTTTGATGATCAGGTTGTCGTTCTTGTCGAACTCCGTGACGTGTTCTTCTCCTTCTGCGCTGTACCGGGTGGCGTTGCGGAAGGCTTTGGGTGCGAGGAGTCTGCCTACTTCGTCGGGGGCGAGGGTTTCGTTATAGAAGATTTCGTCGCGTTTCTCGTCCTCTTTGTCTTGACCGCCTTCTAACATGCAGTCTTTGTAGGGCCAGACGAGAGCGACTTCGTTTGATGAGGTGAGCAGGTCATTGTCGTTGGCAGATAGGCCGATCTTGTTGCGGTAGCTGGTGTAGCTGTCAGGCAGGAACTCCTTGGAGTTGACGACCCACATGAACTTCTCCTGGTCGAAGATCGTCACACCATCGACGTCCTTGAAGAAGTGTTCTTTCAGCACCGGTGAGGCCATGAGCCGGCGGATCAACTGGGCGTCGAGCTGGTTGACGGCGTCCTGGACTCGCGGTTTGAGTAGCTGGCCGTCTTGTGAGACAAAGCGCTCGTCACCTTTTAGGACAGTTTCGAGTTCTTGGAGGAATGTCATTGTGTGGCCTCTTCCTGGGTAGATGGGATTGTTGTTTGCTGTGCGCCCACCGGTTTGGAAGGAGCGTTGAAGTCTGTTGTTTGCTGCATCATCATGTTGTAGTGCTGTTCTTGCCCCATCAAGTTGAAGATGCTGTGGAATACGCGGCGGCATGTTTCGGAGTCGGCAGCGTG
Organism: Scrofimicrobium canadense; assembly: GCF_009696615.1. GTDB lineage: Bacteria > Actinomycetota > Actinomycetes > Actinomycetales > Actinomycetaceae > Scrofimicrobium > Scrofimicrobium canadense. The sequence continues at coordinate 124,693 of NZ_VULO01000009.1, read as the reverse complement.
TTCGATGTAGAAGGTGTCGTCGCCAAGACCAGTCATTTCATGGTTGATGTAGGCGAGGATCGATTCGGCCTGGCGTAGATCGGTTAGGTCTTGGCTGCCGTCATCGTTCACTGTGATGAACTGGTCTCGGTGGTCTTCGAGAATGTGGGTTCTGAGGTTTGCACCGTCGTGTCCGCACAGCTGGAGGAAGTAGTGTTCGAGGATTCGGCGCATGACGTTGAGTAGTGTGGTCGAGCTGCTGACTTCTTTGTATTCCTGCCACAGGGTGGCGTAGGCGTTGGCGACCGGCGAGTAGTTCTCTTGGAGCGATGGCGCGTCGTGGCGGTTGCGGACGCAGGTCAGCACTGACGAGACGTTGTTGTGCTTGCGGACGAGGTAGTACGAGACGTGCTTGTAGTAGGAGACTCTGTTGTAGGTGGCTTCTTTGAAGAAGTAGGCGTTGTGGGTCAGGACGAAGATCTGTTTGATGTGATCGCGTCCGCTGGTGCCGGTGGGTGGGCCCCAGTTGTTGAGGGTGATGTTGACGAGTTCGCGTATGAGGGCTGCGACGATGAATAGTGCGCCTGTGTCCATGGAGGAGACGGGGTCGTCGATGATGACGATTTTGTCTTTGATCTCGCCGGTGTTGGTGAGGCTTCCTTGGAGATGGAAGTAGAAGTAGAGGAAGGCGATGAAGTTTCGTTCGCCTTCTGAAAGCCGGTCGGCGATCTCGCCGTTTGCTCGAATGACTTCGTACACGTTCGGTGTGGAAGGTTTTTCTCGTAACTTGAAGCCTTCGAACCCAGAGTCGTGCAGGAGCTTGTTGATGGTGATCATCGTTTGGGCAGTGTTGACGGTCTGCTTCGTGAGGTTCTCGATGTCCAGCTCAAGTTCATGGACGCGTTGGTCGGCTGCGGCCTTTTCCTTGTCCAGGGCGGCGATCTCAGATTCCAGGGTTGCCTTGTCTCTGCGGTAGGCGGTGACGGTTTCATCCAAGTCGAAGGCGAGGTGTTCCCAGACCTGTTGGATGCAGGTCTGCTGTTGGGATCGCTGGTTGTTGACCACCGTGTTGTGCTGGTCAATCTGGGTATTCGCCTGGCCGATGAGCCGGTTGATCTTCTCCACCACTGGCTGGACGGGTTCCAGTGTGACAATCGTGGCTGGCTGCTGGATCTTCGCGTCCAAGGTTTTGAGGTTCGCTTCGACCGTGACCCGCAATAACTCGAGCTGCGTGTCGTACTCAGCCAAATCCAACCCAGGTTTCAGGTCGGCTAACTGGTGGCTCTTCGGCGTTTCCAGGAGAGCGCTTGTGACGGCCTGGTAATCGCTGGCGAACGCTTTCAGCGCTGTGACGTCTGCCCGGTACGAGTCGTCAATGCTCGCTGCCAGCTGTTCCTCGAAGTTTTCGGGGAGCTTTTGCGCACAGTAGGGGCACGTGTCTCTGGCTTCGGTCGCGTACGCTGCGTGGCCTTGCTCGATCCACCCCAGTGCGCCAAGGGTCTTCACGAACTGTGCGTATTCGGTATCGGCACTGCTGGTGATGGCTTTGCCGAGGAGGTCGCTGTCGGGTATCTCGTCACGCAGAGCCGCAAGCCTCGGATAGGTGCGTGCCTCGACGTCGAAAGCGACGCTGTAGAGCTTGCCAACGTCTTCCAGGTCGTGTTCCTTCGCGGTTTGTTGCGAAAGAACCTCATCAAAGAATCTCTGCTTGCTCTTCTTCTTGCCTTCTTGGGTCGCAGGGAACCGCGTGCGGATATCGGTGGACTTGTCCCAGCAGGTGCCAGCTGTCTTCTCGGTGAGAGTGGTAAGGGACTGGTTCTTTTCGTCTCGTTGTTCTTTTGCCTTGTTACGACGGGTTCGCTGCTCGTCTAGCTCTTTGGAGGCTTGTGCGATCTGGTCTTCGACTTGAATGTTCTGCTCGTCGAGGGTGAATACCCCAGCGAGCTGTGAAGATGACCGTAGATTATCTTCGACGAAAGTGCGGTCATAGAGATGAAGCGTGTAGTCGTCGGGTTGACGTTCAGGGTTCCAAGCCACGCCCATGCCCGTCTTGAGTGAGCGAGCGAGGGTCGTCTTTCCGGTGCCGTTGTTCCCGAAGAAGAAGTTCACGGCAGCGAGCGGCACTGTCTCGTTGTGGAAGGTCGCCTCGTTGAGGGTCAGGCTGAGGATTTCTGATGGGTATTTATCCACGTGCATCTCCCTCAGCCAGTTTTCCTGCACGTACGAGTTCGTCAATTTCTGACAGTTTGAACTTGTACATCTTCCCGACCTTGTATTGAGGGAGCCGTCCTTCTTTCATCCAGTTCCGCACCGTGTCCTTACTGAGGCTCAAGTGCTCGGCGACATCTTCGATATTCACCCACTTTTCCGGATAGTTCTCCGACAGCTTGTCGCTGGTTGCAGCCATTACGAAATGCCTCCTTGTGTGATCGCGTAAGGGAGGTAGTTGATTCCAGCATCGTTAAAAGCTTCGAAGAGATTGACTCGTTTCAGCGCCCAGTGGGTTCGATTCAGCTCGCTAATCCGACTGTACGCATTAATGGCAAAGTAATGACTGTGGTCATTCAGGGCTTGTTGCGGAATCGCTTGTATTTTCTGGAACCCGATGCGTATCCCGTTGTCTTGAACACGAATGCTGTTGATGATTCCAAACCAAGCCTGTTGGTCATCAAGGGCACGCCCCATGGCACCGTTCTCTGCCATGAACAATGCCGGATAGTTCATCAACTCCTGCAACATATCCGGTTGCAGATGCTGATACCGCTGCTTGAGTTCGGACGCAGTAGCTTCGGTGAGCGCCCGGGTCGGATCGACCAGGAAATGATCGGTTGAGAAGTCTTCACCCGCGATGACGAACAGATGGTAGCAGCTTGGATCTAGCTGCCGAGCTGCCCCCGATGCCGTGTTCGATAAAGTGGCAGACGGAGCGATCACCATCGGCATGAACACATGCTCGACGTGAGCAATGTTCGTGTTGTGGTGACCGGCTTGAGTCACCCCGTAAACCTCCGGCATGCCATTCGGCTGGCGCGGCTCGACACTCTTGCTGACCATCACGACCACCGTCCCAAGTTCAGCGTCTCAACATGTCCAATGTTCGTGTTGTTTGTGCCGCCCTGAAAGACCACAACACGTGCTGTCTCAGACTTACTGGTCGAAGGTTCGGAGTCGTCGGCGAATGCTGACGTGGTGTGGGTTTCGTCTTCGTCCGTGACAAATTCAGCCTCTATAACCTCTGATTCGTCGCTCACCATGTTTGTCGCGTCGTCGGCATCGGTGCTGCGGATAACGGGTATCGCTTGCCCCAGGCTAGAAAGAAGATCGGCATGTAACAACCACTTGCTGTTAGGGATGGAAGGTTTTTCATGCCAACGCTCGAATGTGGTTCGTCCAACCGTGTTGTCGGGGACGTTGGTGACCACGTAGTGCCAAGCGCCCACGAGTAGGGCATCCAACTCCACGCTTTTCACCGTAGCTAGGTCAGATTTGCGTGCCGGGAGCCCGCTGCCATTGACGAATAGTTCTTGCTCGTCGCGGATTGTGTGGTCGGCTGCAATCAGGCCGATGAGTGAACCTGCAAGCTGAGGACCCCGGTAGTCGACATCAATGAAACGGTCGATGAACTCCGACATTCGCCCTAACGGTCTTACGTAGTCTTCCCGCACCTGCCGATCAAAAGCGTCGACCAGATCGCTCTGGTCGAAAGGTAGATATATTCCCTTCGCGAGCTTGCAGGAACGGTAGCCCGACACATTCTGCGGGAAAGTCGAACTGGCAGGTTCTGGATAGCCGGGGGCAAATACTTCAATAAGCGTTTTCAGTAATTCTCGATTGTTGAGTCCGTCAGATTTACCGGCCAAGGAATCGCGAGCCTTCCCTGTTGGGCGTTTGGCTGCCTCACAGAGGAGCATGAAAGTGCCGCCAGTGAGCCGATCACAGTCACGAACAGCCACGAGCGCTCCTTCCAGTAGAAATCCCGAACCTTCCGAACCTTGCGAACCCTGCCGAACTGTTGTTGCCGAACCTTGCGAACTCCACGGTTGTAAGTAAGGCGACGCGGTAGAGCACACGCCCTGCCAACCGCCGGAGGGACTCCGACTGGTTCCCATCAATTCCTAGGAAACCAGTCTACAAGAGCCCTTCGGTAGACGGTAGAGATGTTCGGCCGTGTCTCCTGGTCCAGTCACGTGGGTGGCCATGGTCAGACCATCCACCTCGTTGCTGAATCACACCTAACGGTGAGGCTCGGGCGGTCGACAGCGCGGGTCTTGCCAAGGAGGCTCGGCCACACCCGTGGTCGGGGTTCCTACAACGCCGAGCTGTGATCGAGCACGGTGGTCAACCGTTCATCGGGAGATCCGTTCGAGGCACGTCGGCGGGCATCTATTCGTAGATGCCCGCCTTCGCTGTCCCTTGAACGCTCTCTTGGTTGACCGGCACAACTTCATACCTCTGAACGGGTCTCCCTTCATTTCGAAGGGAGCCCACCGTGGCTACACCTACTTTCCAACCACAACCTCGCCCGTACTCCAGCCGCTGCAAGACCGACTCGAACGGGCAGGAACACTGGCAGATCTACCTGCCATCCAAGCGCGGATACGCATGGGTAGAACTCATCGACTTCCCAGACGATCACGAGTTCCGTGACCAGATCCTTGACCCGGATTTCCTCCCGGAGTGGAAACAGCTGTGGCTGGAGGACGCCTACCAGCGCTTTCGTGACCGTGAGAACGACCGCAAGCGTCGGGGCAAGGGCAAGCAAGCCGAGTTCGGGAGTGAGGACGACCTCCTCGATCCGGAGCGCCACGCAAAGCGGCAGCGGCGTGACTATGTGCGGGCGTTGGTGCGGGAGGGTGAGGCGTTCGATCCCGAGTTCCAGTTGATTCAGCAGACGAAAGCCGCCCAGTCTCGGCGAGTGCTCGCCGAGATCCTGCTGCCACTGACCGATCAGCAACGCAAGTACCTCACCTTGTCGCTTGGCAAAGAACTCTCCTATGCCGACATCGCCCGGCTGGAGCATCCCGACGCGGATCAGACCGAGATCAACAGGTTGGCCGATGCCGTGCGCAACTCCGTGAACCGTGCTCTGAAGCGGATCCACAAGAAGTTCGGCCACACCCGTCCGGATCTCGACTCCCTGCAGGGCGTATAGGTGCAAGCCCCAGCAACGGCAGGCGGCTTGCGGAACCTATCAGCCTTCGAGAAAGGGGAAACACTCATGGTGGGAAAGCACAAGCTTCGCATCAATCTCTCCGACGAGCCCGCCGCCGATGCGCTCGTCTCCGCCCGCACAGTCAGTCTGCGCGAACGCCTCCTAGCCAAGCTTTTCGGCCGCAAGCAGCGTGTCACCGTGCTTGTGCCGGGAAACCAAGTCGGCACGGTCGAGATCGTCGAACCAGCCGATGAACTGATGGCGTTGGCTGACGCGGCAGGTGTCACTCGTGAGGGTGGTGATGCGGCGTGAACGTCACTGACTCGAACAAGCACATCGCCGCGCTGAACAGGATCGCTGAGGGCCTGACGATGCTCGCCGCCGCGATCGAAGAAACTGCATGGGAATCGTTTGAGGATCATGCCGGGATGCCCGGTGCGCGTCCGATCGCCGCCGCCCAACTGGCCCAGCCCGACTTGGAAGAAGCGGCTGCCGAGTACGAGGCCACCCATCAGCAGGCACCGGAACCGGTACCTGAGCCGGAGCCGGTGTCGTTGGCTCAGGTGCGTGGACTCCTCGCCAGGCTCTCCAGCCAAGGGCTCACCGAGCAGGTGCGTGAGTTGATCGTCGCTACCGGCGCGGACAAGCTCTCAGCGGTCGACCCAGCTATGTACGGGTGGCTGTTGGAGCAGGCGAAGGAGCTGGCTGATGACTCCCAGTGATCACGCGCTGCTCAGCGCGTCTGGTGCGCACCGCTGGCTGAACTGCCCACCCAGCGCCGTATTGGAGTCCCGTGAGTCGGACTCGTCGTCGGCGGCTGCCGAGCAGGGCACTGTCGCACACGCCCTCGCGGAGTGGAAGCTCCGCCGTTCCCTCCACCAAGCGCCGACCTTCAAACCGGAATCCGACTGGATCGATGACGAGATGGAGCATCTGACCGACGACTACGTGTCGTTCGCGCAGGAGCACGTCTCGCTGGCTCGGGAGGCCTGTGGTGATCCGCAGGTGCTGATCGAGCAGCGCCTCGACTTCTCCCACGTCGTGCCGGGAGGTTTCGGCACCGGCGATTGCGTGATCATCGCCGAACCGAAGTTGCAGGTCATCGACCTCAAGTACGGGCAAGGCGTGTTGGTCGAGGCCGCACACAACCCGCAGCTCATGCTCTACGCGCTCGGAGCCATCCACGCTTTCGGGGATCTGTATGACATCGAGACCGTGGCGGTGACGATCTATCAGCCTCGGCGGGGCAACGTTGACACCTGGGAAACCTCCGTCGCCGACCTCGAAGCGTGGGCCGAGACGGAGGTGAAGCCGAAAGCCGAGCTGGCTGCGGCGGGTGGGGGCGAGTTCTGTCCCGGCTCGTGGTGCCAGTTCTGCCGCATCGCACCGACCTGCCGAGCACGCGTCGAAGCCAACCTCGCGCTCGCTCAACACGAGTTTGTGTCGCCGGCCGAGCTGACGGATGCGGAGATCGCGGACGTGCTGACAAGGATTCCCCAGCTCAAAACGTGGGCTGCGGATGTGGAGGCATACGCGCTCTCGCAGGCGGTGAACCAGGGCAAGCACTGGGACGGGTTCAAGCTCGTCGCCGGCAGGTCGATCCGCAAATACACCAACGAAACCGCTGTCGCGGAGGCGGCTCAGGCGGCCGGCTACGCCGACATCTACGACCGCAAGCTCATCACGCTCACGGCGATGGAACACCTCATGGGCAAGAAGACCTTCACCGAGGTGCTCGGCGACCTCGTGGTCAAGCCGGCGGGTAAGCCGACGCTCGTGCCCGAGAGCGATAAACGACCCGCGCTGGACATCCACAGCGCCGAATCCGAATTCACGAAAACAGAAAGCAGGTAACCATCATGTCAACCAAGAATCCGACCCGCGTCGTCACCGGCGAAGTCCGCCTCTCCTATGCGCACGTGTTCGAGCCGAACTCGATCCAGGGCGGCAAGCCCAAGTACTCGGTGTCGCTGATCATCCCGAAGACGGACACTGCCACCATCACCGCCATCGAGAAGGCGATCGACGCTGCGATCGACGCCGGTACGGCCAAGTTCGGGGGCAAGCGACCGAACAAGGCCGCGTTGAAGCTGCCGCTGCGTGACGGGGATACCGAGCGCGACGACGAAGCCTACGCAAACAGCTTCTTCGTCAACGCGAACTCGCTGACTCCTCCGCAGGTTGTGGACGAGAACGTCGCTCCGATCCTCGACCATTCCGAGGTGTACTCGGGCTGCTACGCCCGCGTGTCCCTGTCGTTCTACGCGTTCAACACGAACGGGAACAAGGGTGTGGCGTGCGGGCTGGGCAACATTCAGAAGCTCCGCGACGGTGAACCCCTCGGCGCAGGACGCATCTCCGCCGAGTCCGACTTTGGCAGCCCTGCCGCCAGCGACGACTTCCTCAACTAAGGAGACTGAATCATGAGTGACTGTTTCAACGCCATCACCCTCGCCGTGTGGGTCTACGTCCTGATCCCGTTCTGGATGGTCTGGGGCTACTACTGGATTAAGGACAAGCGGGCCCAACGCCGCGAACGTCAGCGCATCGATGAGCTGATCGCCAAGGAGAAGACCGAGCTCGACAGGATGAACGCCACCTACAACCTCGACCCGAAGTAACACCCCAGCAGTGAGGGAGCCACCAAACACCGGTTGGCTCCCTCACCTTCGCCTACCCGACTGCCCAGGATCCCTGATGCGCCAGATCTCTATCGATATTGAAACTTTCAGCCCAGCACCCCTAGCGAAAACCGGCGTCTACCCGTATGCCGAACCCCCCGACTTCCGCCTCCTCATCTTCGGCTACTCCGTTGACGGCGGCCCGGTGGAGGTCGTCGATCTCGCCAGCGGCCAGCAGCTGCCCGATGAGGTGCTCGCAGCATTGGTGGACCCGGGCGTGGTCAAGTGGGCGCATAATGCGGCGTTTGAGAGGGTCGTGCTCTCGGCGTGGCTGCGCCGCCACCACCCCGACCTCCTCACTGAGGAGTTTCTTGATCCGGCGCAGTGGCGCTGCACGATGGTGTGGTCGGCCTACCTCGGCCTGCCGATGAGCTTGGATGCGGTCGGTACGGCTCTTGACCTTGACGTTCAGAAGGACACGGCGGGTAAGCGGCTGATCAAACAGTTCTGCACCCCGGCCACGCCCTCCGTGCTCAACGGTGGCGGCACCCGCAACCTGCCCGGCAGCGACCCAGATGGTTGGCAAGCATTTGTGGAATACAACCGGCGCGATGTCGAGGTCGAGCTCGCGATCCACGACCGGCTCTCCCTGTTTCCGATGCCCGAGGTCGAGTGGGATGCCTACGTGCTAGATCAGCGCATCAATGACACGGGCATCCTGCTCGACCACACCCTTGCATATGCTGCCGTCGCGCTCGACGACCAGCATCGTGCGGTGACGTTGGCGAGGGCGCGGGAGTTGACCGGGTTGGAGACCCCGAACTCACCGATCCAGTTGAAGGGCTGGCTCACCACCCACGGTTGCGAGTTGGCGTCCTTGGCGAAGGCAGAAGTCGCAGCTGCGCTAGAGACTGCCACCGGCGTGGTGCGTGAGGTGCTGGAGCTGCGCGGCGACCTCGCGAAATCTTCGGTGAAGAAGTACCAGGCGATGCACAACGTCGCAGGCGCGGACGGGCGGGCACGCGGGCTGATCCAGTTCTACGGCGCGGGGCGTACCGGTAGGTTCGCCGGACGCCTCGTCCAAGTGCAGAACCTGCCGCGCAACTACCTGCCCGACCTCGACCAAGCCCGGACCCTCACCCGACAAGGCAACCTCGACGCGCTCGAACTTCTCTACGACTCTGTCCCGGACACGCTGTCCCAGTTGATCCGTACCGCGTTCATCCCCAGTGCTGGGTGCCGATTCATCGTGGCCGACTACTCCGCGATCGAAGCCCGAGTCATCGCCTGGCTCGCCGGAGAAGCATCCACCCTCCAAGCATTCCGCGACGGCAAAGACCTCTATTGCGAGACCGCGTCGCGTATGTTCGGCGTGCCCGTCGAAAAACACGGTGTCAACGCCGAGCTTCGCCAGAAGGGGAAGATCGCCACGCTGGCCTGCGGTTACAACGGCTCCGTCGGAGCGCTCAAGGCGATGGGTGCGCTGCGGATGGGGCTGGCCGAGCACGAGCTCAAACGGATCGTCGACGCCTGGCGGGCAGCGAACCCCAACATCGTGCAACTGTGGGCGGACGTCGAGCAGGCCGCGCTGGACGCGATCACCACCCGCAGTACCGTCCGGCTGCGCAACCTGTGTTTCTCGGTCGAGTCGGGCATCTTGTTCATCACCCTGCCCTCGGGCAGACGGCTGGCGTATGTGCAGCCGTGCCTGGGTGAGAACCGGTGGGGCGGCACCTCCATCACCTACAGCGGTGTCACGACCGGGCGCAAGTGGGGTCGGCTGGAAACCTATGGTGGGAAACTCGTCGAGAACATCGTCCAAGCAGTCGCCCGCGACCTCCTCGTCCACGCCATGGGGCTCGTCGCAGGGGCCGGGCATCGGATCGTCATGCACGTCCACGACGAAATCGTCATCGACGAACCCATGGGCTCCGGGTTCACCGTCGCCGATGCCTGCGCTTTCATGACCACCCCACCCGACTGGACAGATGGACTCCCGCTGGACGCCGACGGATACGAATGCTCGTATTACCGCAAGGACTGACCGGGCGGTGTAGAGCTAGTGGTCGGCGGTGAGCAGCTGCTTCTGCATTTCGCCGTAGCGGGCTGGGGTTGCGATGCCTGCGGCGAGAAGGGCATTCGTGGCAAGGATCGGCTCGACGCGGTTGGCGAGCCAATCCTGCTGGAGACCGGTCTTGGTGGCGACTTGGTCAAGCGCTACGAAGATCTTGTAGATCGAATGATCGCTGAACTGACGGTGGTCTCGTTTGGCTCGTCGGGCGATGTTGGAGAGGAGTCCTGGGCGGTCGAGAACAGCGTGGTTCCATAGCTTCGCACAGTGGGCGTTACGGTTGCGTAGGTAGACGAATGATCGGACTTGGCTTGGCAGTGTAGTTGGAGAAACGTTCATCGACGCTGCCATGTCGTGCAGCACTCCGGACTTGCTTGAAGCCTCAATAAGCCTGGACAGGCTGCCAAACGAGAATGCCTCAACCGCTACCCAGACGGGCATGCGTGCGTAGGCTTCGATGCTGTAAGCGTTGCCCGTCTTGATCTCATCACGGTAGTGAGACACAAAGGTCTCCTTGCTGCGATCCAGATTCGACAGCGCATGTTCTTCGACACGTTCGTCATTAGGATCAGGCGATTGCGTGAACCCGTCACCACGGGCGAACGTTCCGATCGCTCCGACATGCTGTGCGTAGTAGTAGGCGAACCGAGTTCGGAGTAGAACCTCGATCGGGTGGAGAACTTCGTCACAGACTGCAACCAGGTCTTGTTCGGCTTCGTAGAGCCGCTGAATCACTTCAAAGGATGAACCGTCGAGGAAGCGATTGTTGCCCGCCATTGGGTCAACTTGCCAGTAACGGAAATATCCCGAGAGCCGGTAGTAGTTCACGCGAGATAGGAACTCAGCTGCTGATGCGGCGTCAGTGACGGTCAAACCGCGTTCTTGAAGCAGTTTGACTTGTTCGTCGTAACTGAGCCAGCGCTTGACCATGAGCTCCCTAGAAAGTGAAAGGCCCCGGTCATTTGTGCATTGTCCCTTGCGGGACTAGAGGCCTGACCGGGGATCTATCGTCTTCTACGATACGTCAACGTGGACGCCTGGTCAACGTCACGTGCCGAAGTTGGCGTCTCCACACTAGAGATCCAGCCCACTCCCGACAGGGGTCGAGTCGAGCTGAACGGTTACCCACAACCTAGCCGGGTTCATACCGGCACTCCAGCGACGCGGGATGTGTCAAGGCTGCCGCAGCGATTCTCCGGTGACCCGTCCGGATTCGCCGGTCCTCGGGGGCATATGGGCGAGAGCCTTCCTCACGCCGCGTCCGGTTTCGGTACCTGCCGTGCCTGACAGGTGAGAGCCTGGCGCATCCCGCGCCCGCGATTGTCAACCCGGCTCTCAGAAAAGGAGCCGGTCATGGCTACCGCACTACAAGCGTTCACCAACCACGAGTTCGGCACGATCCGAACCATCACCTCCGGCGGGCAGGTGCTGTTCTGCGGCCGGGATGTTGCCACCGCCCTCGGCTACACCAACACGAGCAAGGCACTCCAAGATCATTGCAAGGGGGTTCCGTTTCGTTACCCCCTTGAGACGCCTGGTGGCATCCAGCAGGTCAGGTTCATCAGCGAAGGCGACCTGTACCGGCTGATCATCTCATCCAAGCTGCCCGCCGCCCAGCAGTTCGAGTCCTGGGTGTTCGACGAGGTACTCCCGTCCATCCGCCGCCACGGCCTCTACGCGATCGACGAACTGTTGGCCGACGATGAGTTCTTGGAGCGGGCGATCGCCACTTTGCGTTCTGAGCGTGCCAAGCGCCTCGCCGCCGAGCAAGCACTGCTGGAAGCGGCACCGAAGGTGTCCTACTACGACGTGGTGCTGGCCTCGCCGTCGCTGATCACCACCACCGAGATCGCGAAGGACTACGGCCTGTCGGCGAAGAAGCTCAACCAGATTCTGCGCGAGGAGCAGGTGCAGTTCCACCAGTCCGGCCGCTGGTTCCTCTACGCGAAATTTGCTGAGCAGGGCTACACCCAGTCCAAGACGCACGAGTACGACGAGGGCAAGACCCGAACCCACATGTACTGGACACAGAAAGGACGCCTGTTCATCTACGACCTGTTGAAGAACGAGCGTGGCCTGCTGCCGGTGATCGAGCGTGAAAGCGAGGACGCCCGATGAGCACCACTGCGCTTCTCGACATCGGTATCCCGAGGAAGAACATCGAAGGATACCCCGACCCGACCTGCTACAAGGCGCTGAAAGAGATTCAGCGCGCCGAGTACGGGTACCGGCCGCTGGTCTACATATGCTCCCCGTACTCCGGCGATGTGGAGGCGAACGTGGAACTCGCTCGCCGGTTCTGCAGCTTTGCTGTCGCGGCTCGCCAGATCCCGCTCGCCCCGCATCTGCATTATCCGCAGTTCATGGACGATGCCGACCCGGATGCCCGGGAGCTGGCCATGTTCATGGGCCGCATCCTGTTGTCGAAATGCGAACAGCTATGGGCCTACATCGGCCGGGTCAGTGCGGGGATGCGTGCCGAGATCGACTGGGCCCACCAGATGGACATCCCGATCTGCTTCTTCGACGCCGACTTCCAGGAGGTGCACCCCTCATGACACCGTTCACCTTGTGCGCCGCGACCAGTAGCGGCAACCCGCACAACAACCACTACCCGAACCGCCACCACATCACCGATGCCGCCGCCCTGCAGATGGTGGTGCGGTTGGATCACGTCGCAGCCACCTACACCGGTGATCGGCGCTCGTCGGCGAGTTTTGTCTCCTCAGACTGTGTGGTGATGGACATCGACAACGACCACACCGAAGAGTCATCCGACTGGGTGACACCGGAGAAGCTCGGCGAGTTGATAGCGGGTGTGGTGTTCCTGACCGCCACTTCCCGGAACCACCAGAAGCCGAAGGGAGCCTTATCGGCTAGGCCGCGTTTCCACGTCTACTTCCCGATCACCGAAGTGACGGACGCCGACACCTATGCGGGGTTGAAGCGTCGCCTGGCGGCCAGGTTCGGTTTCTTTGATCAGCAGGCGTTGGATGCCGGACGGTTCATCTACGGCACCCCCAACCCCGAGATCACCGTCCACGACGGCGCGAAGCTGCTGAATACCTGGCTGGACGAGGCCGATGAGATCGACGTGTTCGCGGCGTTCGACGCCTCGACCCAGGTGATCGGGGAAGGCTCCCGCAATGCCACCCTGTCCCGCTTCGCCGGGCGCGTCCTGATCCGCTACGGGCAGACCGCACAGGCCCGTGACCTGTTCGACCGGAAAGCATCCCTGTGTGAACCGCCACTGTCGGATCACGAGTTGGAGTCGATCTGGAACAGCGCGTGCCGGTTCGGCGCCAAGGTTGAGGCGCAGCCTGGTTATCTGTCGCCGGAAGCCTACGCGCAGTTGACGAGCCTGCGGCCGGATGATTTCACCGATGTGGGGCAGGCATCCATGCTGACCGCAGAATACTCCTCGCGTCTGGCGTTCACGGAGGCCACGGACTGGCTCGTCTACGAAGGCGGCGTGTGGTCTGAGTCTGCGCCTGCTGCGCAAGGAATCGCCCAGGAGCTCACCGACCGGCAACTCGCCGAGGCCGGGCATCTGCTGGAGAAAGCCCGCGACGAGCTCGCGGTGACGGGCGCGGACGCGGTGCTTGCAGCCGCATCGTCGAAAGCGAAAGCACTCGCCGGTTTCACTTCACCGCAGCGGGCCGCATACCGGGCATTTGAGGATGCGAAGACCTACGAGGCGTTCGTGTTGAAACGCCGCGAGTCCAGGGCGATCACCTCGTGCCTGCGGGAAGCGCACCCGATGTTGCTGACCACCCCAGACCGGCTGGACGCTGACCCGTATCTCCTCAACACGCCTGGTGGCACGTGGGATCTGCGTGACGGCACCCGACGCGACCACAACCCAACGGATCTGATCACGAAACAAACCGCGCTCGACCCCACCGACACGGGCACAGACATCTGGAACCAGGCGCTCAACGTGTTCTTCCAATCCGACCTGGAGCTGATCGGATATGTGCAGCGGATCGTTGGCCTGGCGGCGATCGGGAAGGTCATGGTCGAAGCCCTCGTGATCGCCTACGGGGATGGCCGCAACGGCAAGTCCACGTTCTGGAACACGATCGCGAGAGTGCTCGGCACGTATGCGGGCAACATGTCCGCCGACGTGCTCACCATTGGCGGGAACCGGAACGTCAAACCTGAACTTGCCGAAGCGAAAGGCAAACGGCTCATCATCGCCGCCGAGTCCGAGGAAGGCGTGCGCCTGTCCACCTCTACGGTCAAGCAGCTCGCCTCCACCGACCAGATCTACGCGGAGAAGAAGTACAAGGCACCGTTCGCGTTCACCCCGTCCCACACGCTCATCCTCTACACGAATCACCTGCCCAGGGTTGGCGCGATGGATGCAGGAATCTGGCGCAGGCTCATCGTGATCCCGTTCAACGCGGTCATCGACGGCAGCTCCGATGTGAAGAACTACGCCGACCACCTCTACGAGACCGCTGGCGGAGCGGTACTGGCATGGATCATGGAAGGCGCGCGCCTCATCCACGCCGAGGACTACCACCTGAAGGCCCCGGCCCGCGTGGTGGAGGCATCAGCGGCATATCGGGAAGAGAACAACTGGTTCGCCCATTTCCTCGACGCCCGCTGCGAGGTGGACCCGTCCCTATCCGAACGTGCCGGTGACCTGTACCAGGAGTATCGGGCGTGGGCGCAATCCACCAGCGGGTGGGCGCGGCCGATGGTCGACTTCAACGCCACTCTCGAACAATCCGGGTTTGAACGACGCAAATCCAAGCACGGCATGTACGTCTACGGACTGGCTCTGACCAGCGAGTTCAACAGCTAAACCCGATGAGGGTGACGACCGGTGACGACCGGTATTGAACTATTACTAAGGCCATAGAAATATCGCCTTTAGAAAAGTTCAGATCCACCTGTCACCAGTCGTCACCCCGTGGGAAACCACTCAAGGAGTGACCATGAATGAACACCACATCGAAGCCCAGCTCAAGAAGGCCATTGAAGCCTCCGGGGGCTTGTGCTGGAAGCTTGTCTGCCCTGGAACCACGGGCGTACCTGACCGACTATGCCTGATGGGAGGCCAGGTCGTCTTCGTCGAAGTCAAAGCCCCGGGCAAGAAGCCTCGGCCGATCCAACGCCGCCGGATGAACCAACTACAGGCGCAGGGCTTCACCGCGCTGGTCGTTGACTCGATCGACGGCATCCAGGAGGTGCTTGATGCGCTACCGGCCGCATAACTACCAGACCCAGGCCACCGGGTTCATCCTCGACCACCACGAGGCGGCCATCCTCCTGGGCATGGGACTCGGCAAGAGTGTCATCACCCTGACGGCGATCTGGGAGCTGCTGCTCGACTACTTCACTGTCTCCCGCGTCTTGATCGTCGCGCCGTTGCGTGTTGCCCGAGACACCTGGCCGACCGAAGCCGCCAAGTGGGATCACCTCGAGGGGCTGTCGGTGGCGGTGGCTGTCGGCACCAAGCAAGACCGGCTCGACGCGCTGGCCAAGTCGGCGATGGTGACCGTCATCAACCGGGAAAACATCCCCTGGCTGGTCAGCTATT
Organism: Scrofimicrobium canadense; assembly: GCF_009696615.1. Taxonomy (GTDB): domain Bacteria; phylum Actinomycetota; class Actinomycetes; order Actinomycetales; family Actinomycetaceae; genus Scrofimicrobium; species Scrofimicrobium canadense. The sequence goes on along the minus strand of NZ_VULO01000009.1, from coordinate 109,319 downwards.
ACGGCGATAGCTGGCCGTTCGACATGGTCGTCATCGACGAACTGAGCTCGTTTAAGAATCATCGGGCGAAGCGGTTTACGGCGTTGGTGAAGATGCGACCGCACGTGAAGCGCTGGGTCGGCCTGACCGGCACCCCCGCCTCCAACGGTCTGATGGATATCTGGGCGCAGTTCCGGCTCCTCGACGGCGGCGAGCGTCTCGGCAGGTTCATCACCCGCTACCGCGACCGCTGGTTTCTGCCCGATAAGCGCAACGGAATGCAGGTGTTCACCTACAAGCCCCGCGAGGGTGCGGAGGACGTGATCTACGACGCCATCGCCGACATGACGTTGTCGATGCGCACCATCGACCACCTCACGCTGCCTGATCTGACGGTGACGACCACACCGGTGGTGCTCGGAGACAAAGAACGGACCGTGTATGAGCAGCTGAAGGCCGACCTGGTTGTTGATCTGGACGGGCAGGTGGTGGATGCGGCGAACGCTGCCGCGCTGTCGGGCAAGCTGCTGCAGCTCGCCTCCGGTGCGATCTACGACGAGCACGGGAACACGGTCGAGGTGCATGGGGCGAAACTCGATGCCCTCGAAGACATCCTCGAAGCTGCCAACGGCCAAACCGTGCTCGTCGCCTACTGGTTCAAGCACGACCTCGCCAGAATCCACCAGCGTTTCCCGGACGCCCGCGAACTCAAGACGTCGGCGGACATCGAGGCGTGGAACCTGGGCAACATCCCGCTTGGCCTGATCCACCCCGCATCCGCCGGGCACGGCGTGAATCTGCAGGCCGGTGGCCACCTGCTTGTGTGGTTCTCGCTGACCTGGAGCTTGGAGCTGTATCAGCAGACCAACGCCCGGCTGTATCGGCAAGGACAGGCCGAGCCGGTCACCATCACCCACCTCGCCGCTACCGGCACCCTCGACCAGGCCGTCCTCAAGGCGCTGGAGGCGAAGGACATGACTCAGGCCGCGTTGATCGACGCGGTCGCCACCGAACTGTCAACCACCCTCAGGAAGGAGTCGTCATGCATGTGATGACCAAATACCTCGACACCCGCAAAGCCGCCATATCCGCGTTGCAGGACTTCGCCGTGATGGAGCAGATCATCGACACCACCGACGAGCAAATCAAGACCGCCTACGACGACGTCACCACCCCGGCCTCACCGAAACTCGACGGGATGCCACGTCACACGGATCTGCACGCTGGGGAGATGCGTGTGGCGGCCACGTTGGATCGGATCGACATCTACCGTGCCCGCTACACCCAAGCGCGTGAGTACATGGCGTGGTTCCTGCCTGCCTGGCAGCTGCTCACCGACGACGACAGGTTCGTGCTCGAAGCGTTCTTCCTCGGCGACGGTACCCAGGATGATGCGGTGCAGACGGTGTGTGACCACTTCTATGTGGAGCGCACCAGCGCCTACCAGAAGAAGTCACGGGCGCTCGCCCGGCTGGCGTCGGCGCTGTATGGGCAGGCTGCGTGAATCCAGCCGCCAAAAGGTGTCAAGAACAGCGGATGCATTTACCGTTTCCGGCCTGCAATGATGTAGGTGGTTGAAAAGTAGGAAAAGCCCCAGGGCAAGCCCGGTCATCGGCTGGGTGCCTTGGGGTTTTGCCGTGTCCGGGAAGGAGCACGGTATGCCTTCGAAGCCTGCGCGTCCGTGTTCCCAGCCCGGCTGCCCGAACCTCACCCACGACCGCTACTGCCCGGAGCATGCCAAGGCTGAGGACGAGCGGTACCGCAAGTGGCAGCGTGACCCGAAGATCAACCGGCGTTACGGTGCTCGCTGGCGCAAGATCCGTGCCGCCTACATCGCCGCCCACCCGCTGTGCGAGAACTGCCTCGCGACCAGCCGGTACACGCCCGCGCAGGAAGTCCACCACGTCATCCCGCTGGAGCACGGCGGCACCCACGACCCCGGCAACCTCCGGAGCCTGTGTAAGCCGTGCCACTCCCGACAGTCGGCGCTCGACGGCGACCGGTGGAGGCAAGCACCTCGGGTCTACACCTACTGAAATCTTCGCCACGTCGCCCGCTGTCGCGCCGAGACCATGGAACCTCAGATTGCCGACCTCGACGCTGTTCGGCGGACATTGGGCAACGTCGCGGTGCTGGCGAGGGGGTCGGGGCCTCTCGATCTCTACGGACTTCGGACAGGTCAGCGGGCGGGGCCAACCGCGCACAAAGTCCCCGAATCAAACAGGGTATTGACCCGAGGCTGCCGATTCAGACTTGTCGGGGCCCCACGGAGTCAAGGAGAGCGAGGATATGAGAGGGATTTTGGATGAGATCAACCAGCCCGTCGAGGAGATCCGGATTGAGGTGGTCGGTATTGCTTGCGCTAACGGTCCTGAAAGCACCTGCTAAACGGGGCCGTACCCGGTCAGGTACGCTCGCTTCCTTGACCTTCAGCTGAACGTCCTGCCATGTAGCCAGGCGTTGTTTCTTCCTAGCTGGCGTTTTGGTCGCTACGGGTATCTGAATTCCAGATACCGACTCGATCGCGTCTGCGGTAAGTGCCAACGAAATGCTGCCTTCGTCCTCGTGTTCGTTGATGTAGCGGTAGACGGAATGTCCGGGGTTCAGGAACTTCTCTGGTTGTGCATCGCCGACCCAGTTCGTTGGTTCGCGATGAACTCCCGGCTCGATGCCCACAGCGTCGTCGAGCACTACTCGGTACAGGTAGAACGGGGCGTCGCCCTCGGGCTGGTCATCCATTCGCCTGAGCATGTTCTCGATTGCTGCCTCGTAGGTGCCGACGTGAAGGGCTTTGGATTTCTGTTGTTCAGCCCATCGGTCGACAGCGCCTGCACCGCACATCCTCGTCATGCGCTGAACGGTCTCTGGAGTCAGCTTCTCCCGTGGATCGAACTCCTTCTGGGGCCAGTCCGGGATCGTGCTGGTGTGGTACCAGAACATCCGAAGAACCTGATGATCGACTATTGCTGGATCATCAGGGTCGTACGTGGGGCGAGCCCGGTCTTCTTCGGTGCAGTCGATCCCGCATTCGGGGCAGAGCTCGTTGCCCTGCTCCCAGCTTTCCATCCAGTCGTGGCTGACGAGTTCTTCGTGTCCACAACGTCCGCAGCGCATCCGTCGCGGCCGCCCGAAATCGATGTCACGCTCAATACGCATATCCCCATTATCGAACGGTTACGACCGATAGCGGGGTTCCCACTCCTGGCCTCCATACCCGGGCCACTGGCCTAGAGAAGGAGGTAATCCATGGCCAAGGACGGCACCAACCGGGGCGGCCGCCGCGTCAGAGCAGGAGCGAAACCTGATCCGCTGAACGAGAAGCTCGCCGCCGGACGGCCCGCCACCCGCCTGGAGGACCCACTGAACGAACCGTTCGACTTTGAGGGCGGCGACATCGGTGCCGGTGCGGTGCTCGCCGGGGAGACCATGCCCGAACCGTCCGACTACCTATCCGAGGTTCAGCGCGACGGCAAACCGCTGGGCGCTGACATCGTCTACCGGGAAACCTGGCAGTGGCTTGATCAGCGCGGCTGTTCGCAGTTCGTGGCACCAAGGTTGATTGAGTCGTACGCGCAGGCCTTCGCCCGCTATGTGCAGTGCGAGCAGGCGATCTCCAAGTTCGGCCTGCTCGGCAAACACCCCACCACAGGTGCCGCCATCGCGTCCCCGTTCGTCGCCATGTCGCAGTCGTTCGGGAAGCAGGCGAATGTGTATTGGTACGAGATTTACGAGATCGTGCGCGCCACCTGCACGAGCGACTATGCGGGTGCCACGCCCGGTGACGAGGTGATGGAGCAGCTGCTGAAGGCCCGCTCCTAACCAGCCCAGCCCCTGTTCGTTGCGCCTGCCCCCAATTCGGGGTGGGCGCTGTTCTTTCCCCCTGTGTTTCGTGGAAGCGAGTTCACCCATGTCTACTGTCCGTACTGCCGAGTCCGTGTGTGCTGGTCATCCGGACAAGCTGTGCGACCAGATCGCCGACCAGATCCTCGACGACATCCTCTGGGAGGACAAGGCTGCCCGGGTGGCGGTGGAGGTGATGGCCGCAGGCAGGCGGATCATTGTCACCGGCGAGATTACCACCGACCACCGCCCGCGTATTCGGGAGTCGGTGCGCACCGGCCTCGCGAAAGCCGGTTACAGTCCGCTCGGGTTTCTGATCTACGTGTGGACGCGCCGACAATCCGGCGACATCAACGCGGGAGTGTCCACCTCCCTGGAGGCACGCGCAGGCGACAGCTCGGCGTTCGCGCTGCAGGGGGCGGGTGATCAGGGCACCGTCTACGGCTACGCCACTGTCGAGACTCCCGAACGGCTTCCGCTGCCGCTCGTCTTGGCACACCACATCTGCAAGCGTCTCGACACCGCCCGCACCGACGGCACTATCACGGGGATCAAACCGGACGGGAAAGCACAGGTCTCGGTGCGCTACGACGACACCGGCACACCCGTAGCCATCGCCACCGTGATCGTGTCTGTCCAGCACGAGGCGGGCAAGGATCTGGAAGCGCTCACCCGCGAGGTCGAGTCGCTGATTGTGGCTCCGGCCTGCCAGCGCTATCTGCCTGTGGACGGTGACACGGAGGTGTTTGTGAATCCGTCGGGCAGGTTCGTCGAGGGAGGTCCTCGCGCGGACATCGGGTTGACGGGTCGGAAGCTCATGGTCGACACCTACGGCGGGCTTGCCCCGCATGGTGGGGGCGCGTTCTCCGGGAAAGACCCCTCCAAGGTCGACCGGTCTGCGGCCTACATGGCGCGCCTGATCGCTCGCACGATCGTCGACGCCGGGCTGGCTGCTGAATGCCAAGTCGCGATCAGCTATGCGATTGGGAAGGCTGATCCGGTCGCCTTCAGCGTGGACACGCTCGGCACGGGCGAATACGCCGACCACATCTTGACCGCAGCTGCACGCGATGTGTTCCCCCTGCGGCCGGCGGGGATTATCGACGCCCTCGCCCTGTGCACACCCCGCTACCGGGATCTGGCGGTCTACGGGCACATGGGCAGGGACTGGACGCGCTGGGAACAAACCTGGCGCTACGAGCGCGAGCTGGGGAAGGCGGTGGAAACGCATGCGCATCGAACAGCTACCCATCGCTGACCTCACGCCCGCTGTCTACAACCCCCGCAAGGATCTGAAGCCCGGCGACCCCGACTACGAGAAACTCAAGCGGTCGCTGACGGAGTTCGGATACGTCGAACCTGTCATCTGGAACAAGACCACCGGGCATGTCGTCGGCGGCCACCAGCGCCTCAAAATCCTCGAAGACCTCGACCACACCACTGTCGACTGTGTCGTTGTCGAGCTGGACGAGACGCGGGAGAAGGCGCTCAATGTTGCGCTCAACAAGATCAGTGGTGACTGGGACCAGGACAAGCTCGCACTCTTGATTGCTGACCTCGATGCGAGTGATTTCGACGCGGAACTGACGGGTCTCGATGACGATGAGATCGCCCAGCTCATCGGTTCCCTTGACGAGGACGATGTTAAGGATGACGACTTTGATCTGACAGCCGCCCTGGAGGCCGCCGCGTTCGTGCAGCGCGGGGATGTGTGGACAATCGGTCGGCACCGGCTCGTCTGCGGTGACGCCACCAACCCCGACGACATCGCGGTGTTGATGGACGACCAGCGCGCCAACCTGGTGCTCACGGACCCGCCGTACAACGTCGCATTTGAATCGTCTGACGGCTTGTCGATCAAGAACGACAAGATGGGCGCGGACGCGTTCTACGAGTTCCTGCTCGCCGCCTTTACCCAGATGGCGGAAGTGTGTGAGAAGGGCGCGTCAGCGTATGTGTTCCACGCCGACACCGAAGGTCTGAACTTCCGGCGCGCCTTCCAAGACGCAGGCTTCAAGCTCTCGGGCTGTTGTATCTGGGTGAAGGACTCCCTCGTGCTGGGGCGATCCCCGTACCAGTGGCAACACGAGCCGATCCTGTACGGCTGGGTAAAGACGGGTAAGCACAAGTGGTACGCCGACCGGAAACAAACCACCATCTGGCGGTTTGATAAGCCCCGTCGCAACGCTGATCATCCGACCTCAAAGCCGCTGGACTTATTGGCGTATCCGATCGGGAACTCCACCCAATCCAACGCGATCGTGCTCGACACATTCGCCGGCTCCGGCTCCACGCTGATGGCGTGCGAGGCGACCGACCGGATCGCCTACTGCATGGAGCTCGATGAGAAGTACGCCTCCGTGATCTTGCGCCGCTACGTCGAGGCCACCGGGGATGCCGCCGGAATCACCTGCCTACGCGACGGTGAACAGATCGCGTATCTGGATGCGGTGAAGGTCGTAGATCGAGGCAAGAAATAGGTGGCTGTCACGGCTTGCTATTCAGGCGGAATAGAGTGTGTATGTACATGACCAAAAATCACCCCGACCAGGGGAAACAACTAAAGGAGATGGTCATGACAACAATCCAGTTCGCCAAACAGAAGAAAAGCCGCAAACAGCTCGCCGCGCTCATCGCCACTCATCTCGGCGCGCATGCCGAGTACTTGGGTACCCCGTCGTTCGCCTACCAGATGGGCCAGGCCACATTGGATCGTGACTGGCTGCTGCATCTGCCCGGCACCGCCGACAGCGCCGTCCTAGCTGAAGCCGCCGCGCAGGCCGGATTCCCAGCAGACACGCCGGTGGCCCAGGAGTTGGGGTTGACGTTGGTGTTCCCAACCACCGACTGGAACGAGGCAACCGCCGGGAAGGTGGAGGCGACCTTGGCGGCGAAAGGACGGCTCATCGCCACAGCTCTCCAGATCCCAGCGACTCCGATGCACATCGACGCCGACGCGGGGATGGTCGAATTCCCCTGGTTCGACCAGGTGCCCGACCCGCAGGTTGTGGAGGCTGCCACGGTGCTGATCGCCCGGATCTTCGAGCACGCCAAGGTCGCCACGAGAATGTCCGCGAAGCCTGCCGAGACGGGCGGGAACGACAAGTATGCGATGCGCTGCTGGCTGCTGCGCCTCGGCATGATCGGCGACAGCTACAAGAACGTGCGCCGAGTCCTGCTGGCGAATTTGGAAGGTAACGCGGCATGGAAAACGCTGCTCGCAACGGAGGCTGTGCGATGAATGCGAATGTGGAAGGGCGGCGAATCCGGCTGGTGGCAACCACCGACCCATACACGCGCCTGGCTCCCGGCGATGAGGGAACCATCATGTTCGTCGATGACGCTGGCACGGTGCACGTGGACTGGGACTGCGGCTCCACCCTCGGCCTCATCCCCGGCGAAGACGCGTGGGAAACCCTCCCGAAACAGGCAATTGATTCTCCGTTCGAGAATCAGCGAAGAACGACTGGATAAGCACCCGCCCCTATGGCTGTATATGTCACACGCCAACCAGATAGGAGCCAGGGATGAACACAATTGACGACCTCGACCAGCAGATCGCGACCCGCACCCAAACCTCGTCCACGAGCCTGCTCACCGCCCACATGAACACCCAGCGGGCGGGCAACGAGCTGCTCGACTTCGCCGAAGGCCTCTACGACTCCGATGTGTCCGGCATCCTCGACGAACTGCGCCAGCACGGCATCGGCGAGTTCACGATCAGCGCGAACCAGACCGGCCTGACTGAGATCATCTGGCAGCTCACCCACGCGGGATCCACCTTGACGGGCATGACCGAAGTCAACGACCGCTTCGCCGACCCGGTGACCGGCGAGCGCCGACTCATCCCTGCCTGGCACCTGACCATCAACTGAGCCGGAAACCAGCGTGGGAGCCGCCCTCTTCGGGCGGTTTCCGTGCTCCTAGGGCGGCGTCGAAAACTCTTGAAAATAGTGGGCTGATGAGGGCTTTTACGACTGGATAAGTCCGCACACCTATGGCTGTATGTACATGACCGAACAAGAGGACAAGGAGAAGGTCATGAACAACGAAAAGACCACGATGGAGCAGCTGCAGATGGCGACCGACAGCTACGGCACGGTGATCGCCTACGGAGATTTCGTCCTCGCTTCGGCATACCGGCACCTGGGCAAAGGCCGGATCGGAAACGACGCCCGCGTCTACAAGCTCGCCCAGCAGCCCATCCCCGGGTGGGGGCCAGACGCCCGAGGCGTCATTGAATGCGAACTCGCCCTGGTCGCCGAGGCTGACGAACTGTTCGCCGACGCCGGCCACGCCATCGCCTGGGCCTTCGCCCACACCAACTAACCACCCAGCATTGAAAGGAGCCTGATGGGCGTGATGCGCACTCTCGACACCTACACGCCGACCAGGTTCATGGCCGCAGGCTCCACCTATGACAAGCGGAAGGCCGACTTCGCGGTCGCGTTCATCCAAGCCTTGAAGCACACCAAGGGTCGCTGGTCCGGGAAGCCCTTCCAGCTCATTGACTGGCAGGAACGGATCATCCGGGACTTGTTCGGCACCGTGAAAGAAGACGGCTACCGACAGTTCACCACCGCCTACGTCGAGATACCCAAGAAGCAGGGCAAATCAGAACTGGCCGCCGCCGTCGCGCTGCTGTTGACGTGCGGCGATGGTGAGGAGCGCGCTGAAGTCTACGGCTGCGCTGCTGACCGTCAGCAAGCGTCGATCGTGTTCGAGGTCGCGGCCGACATGGTGCGCATGAGTCCGGCCTTGTCCAAGCGGGTGAAGATCCTCGCCAGCCAGAAGCGGATCATCTACAAGCCCACCAACTCCTTCTACCAAGTCCTCTCAGCTGAGGCGTATTCGAAGCACGGGTTCAACATTTCCGGGGTCGTGTTCGACGAGCTCCACACCCAGCCGAACCGGGCCCTGTTCGACGTGATGACGAAAGGCTCCGGGGATGCGCGTACCCAGCCGTTGTATTTCCTGATCACGACCGCCGGCACCGATACTCACAGCATTTGTTACGAGCAGCATGGGAAGGCCGAGGACATCCTCGCGGGTAAGAAGCACGACCCGACGTTCTACCCGGTGATTTACGGGGCGGACCGTGAGGATGACTGGACCGACGAGAAGGTGTGGGCGAAAGCCAACCCATCCCTGGGGATCACGGTGCCGATCGAGAAGGTGCGCGTCGCGTGCAACTCGGCCAGGCAGAATCCGGCTGAGGAGAACACGTTCCGGCAGCTGCGTTTGAACCAGTGGGTGAAGCAGTCGGTGCGGTGGATGCCCATGCACGTGTGGAACAACAACTCGGCTCCCGTAGACCTGTCCGATCTGGAAGGCCGGGTTTGCTACGGCGGCCTCGATCTCGCCAGCACGACGGACATCACTGCGTTCGTCCTCGTATTCCCACCTCAGACCAGTGACGAGCCGTATGTGATCGCTCCGTGGTTCTGGATTCCCGAAGACAACCTCAAACTAAGGGTGGCTCGTGACCACGTGCCCTACGACCTCTGGCACCAACAGGGCTTCCTGCAGACGACCGAAGGGAACGTTGTGCATTACGGGGCGATCGAAGCATTCATCGAAGAACTCGGCACCCGGTTCGATATTCGGGAGATCGCGTTCGACCGGTGGGGTGCCGTCCAAATGAGCCAGAACCTTGAGGACGCCGGATTCACCGTCGTCCCCTTCGGGCAGGGCTTCAAAGACATGTCCCCACCATCCAAGGAGTTGATGAAGCTGGCGCTCGAAGGCAAGCTCGCCCACGGCGGCCACCCTGTTCTGTCATGGATGGTTGACAACATTCACGTTCGTACCGACCCGGCCGGGAACATCAAACCCGACAAGCAGAAATCCACGGAGAAGATCGACGGCGTGGTCGCCACGATCATGGCTCTCGACCGCGCCATCCGACGCGCAGGCGACCACCACGCCGGCTCCGTCTACGACCAGCGCGGACTACTCGTGCTGTGACTCAAGCCTGGTACGGGTCGCCCTCGGCGGGCACCGCCCAAGTCTCCAGTTTGAGGATCGCCCGCAATTCTGGCGTCACGCGTTCGACTTTGTCCAGAATCGACTCGGGTACCACGATCGCGTAGCGGGTATTGCCGCTGAGGTCACTCATCCGGTTCAGGATCTGGCCGTACAAGGTGTTCACATCCAGGCCGGGTGCTGCGGTGTGACCTTTGACCTCTGCGACAAGACGAGGCTCGCCCAGCTTAGTGGCGATGACATCAGCGAAATCAGGATTGTTGGTCGTCACCGTCCACCCGTCAGCCTCAAGCATGGCGACGAAGCGCTGTTCAGCTTCGGCCTCGCTCATCTTCTCGCGAGTCATAGGCACCTCCATTCTGTGCCATTTTCCCACGAAGGAGCACACTCATGGGTTTTCGTAACTGGCTGCGCGGCGAATCGAAACGTCCTGCAGAAGATCACGCGCTGTCTGGTGGCGGCTACAGCTTCTTCTTTGGCGGCACCACCAGCGGTCGTCCGGTGACGGAGCGCAGCGCGATGCAGATGACTGCCGTCTACTCGTGCGTGCGCATCCTCGCTGAGGCGATCGCCGGTCTGCCGTTGCATGTCTACCGGCAGGGCGCGGACGGGTCGAAGGTGAAGGCGCTCCACCATCCGCTCTACCGGCTGCTGCATGACGAGCCGAACCCGGAGATGACCAGCTTCGTGTTCCGTGAAACCCTCATGACGCACCTGCTGCTGTGGGGTAACGCCTTCGCGCAAGTCCTGCGCAACGGGCTGGATGAAGTGGTTGGCCTGTATCCGTTGATGCCGAACCGGATGACCGTCGGACGCGACGAACAGGGCCGCCTCTATTACGAGTATCAGCGCACCTGGGATGAACCGGCAGGCCGCTTCGAAACCGTCCGGCTGAGTCCGCACGAGGTGTTGCACATTCCCGGCCTGGGCTTCGACGGCTTGGTCGGCTACAGCCCGATCGCGATGGCAAAGAACGCCATCGGACTCGCGCAGGCCACCGAGGACTACGGCGCGAGCTTTTTCGCCAACGGTGCGGCACCGGGCGGTGTGTTGGAGCATCCGGGCACGATCAAAGACCCCGCCCGAGTGCGTGAATCCTGGCAGGCCACCTTCGGTGGGGCGAGGAACGGCAACAAGATCGCGGTGCTAGAGGAGGGCATGAAGTACACGCCGATCTCCGTCTCCCCGGAGCAGGCGCAGTTCTTGGAAACCCGCAAGTTTCAGATCAACGAGATCGCCCGCATCTTTCGCATCCCGCCCCACATGATCGGTGATCTGGAGAAGTCCTCGTTCTCGAACATTGAGCAGCAGTCGTTGGAGTTCGTGAAGTACACGCTCGACCCGTGGGTGATCCGCTTCGAACAAGCCATCACCAAAACCCTGCTCAGCCCCCGCGAGAAGCCGTCCTTGTTCGTGAAGTTCAACGTCGAAGGGCTGCTGCGCGGCGACTACGTCTCCCGCATGAACGGGTATGCGGTGGCCAGGCAGAACGGGTGGATGTCCGCCAATGACATCCGCGAACTGGAAAACCTCGACCGCATCGACCCCGAGGCCGGCGGCGACCTCTACCTAATCAACGGCAACATGCTCCCGCTCGGGTTGGCTGGTGCCTACGCCGCCGCCCAAACCACCAACGACGAGCCCGACCCGACTGAACCTGACGAGGCCGAATTTGACGGGCAGCCGTCCGGCGAACCATCTGTACCTGCGTCTGATGAGCGATTTTTGAGGAGGACACGATTGTGAGACGTTTCTGGAATTGGCTCGACCCCGAGCCGGACACAAGTGACCCGGATGCTGATGGCGTCCGGGTTTTGCGTATCAATGGGCAGATTGCCAACGAATCCTGGTTCGACGACGACATCACCCCCGCCATCTTCGCCAGCGAACTCAACGCCGGCACCGGCCCGGTGACGATCTGGCTCAATTCGCCTGGCGGGGACGTGGTGGCGGCTGCCCAGATCTACAACATGCTGCTCGACTATCCCTGCCAGGTCACCGTCAACATCGACGGCATCGCCGCCTCCGCTGCGAGCGTGATTGCGATGGCAGCCAGCACGGTGGCGATGACCCCGGTGAGCATGTTGATGATCCACAACCCCGCCACCCTGGCCGTGGGCGACAAAGACGAGCTCGCGAAAGCCATGTCGATGTTGGAGTCGGTCAAGGACGCGATCCTCAACGCCTACCAACTCAAAACCGGCCTGTCGCGGGCGAAGCTGTCGAAGTTGATGGATGCCGAAACGTGGATGGACGCCCGTGCTGCGATCGACCTTGGCTTTGCCGACGAGCTGCTCACCGGCAGCCGCGACCCGATCTTCGATGCGGAGCCGGACAAGAAGAAGCCTGACGAGGACGAGCCCGAGTCTGATGGGCCAGACGAGGACGGCACCGAGCCTGAGCCTGACGAGCCGGATGAGGACGACGACGGCAAGCCGTCCAAGAAGGGGTCGCCGTACCCGCCCAAGAAGAACCACGAGGACGGCGTGGTGTTTGCCCGGCGCACCTGGGAGCAGCAGCTCGTCGCCGCCTGCACCCACCACCAGCTGGACGTCCCGCACGGTGCGCCAGTTCCTGTTTCTGTTCAGCCCGCTGGCTCTCGTGGTCGGCGGGTTGTTGATTTGTACGCCCAACTGACCAACCGAGCCCACTAAATGAAGGAGAACTTCTCATGTCCACGATGACCATTTCCGACCTGCGCACCAAGCGCGCCCACATTTGGGACCAGGCCAAGGCATTCCTTGACGAACGCCGCGACACCGCCACTGGCTGCCTGTCCGTTGAGGATGACGAGGCATACGCCCGCATGGAGGCCGATATCGACAAGCTGACCGCCGAGATCGCCCGTAGTGAGCGTGCCCAGCGCCGTGACTCCGACCTCGCCAAGGCCACGAATATGCCGCTGACTTCGATGCCCGGCATCACCATCGACAACGACGACGCTAACCCCAAGGTTTCGCCGCGTGCAACTGCCTCGTATCAGCGGGCGTTCTGGGACGCGATGCGCCTCAACAGCTCGCCGCTGGAGGTGCGCAACGCCCTGAGTGAGGGTGTGGATACCGAGGGCGGCTATCTGGTGCCCGACGAATTCGAGCACACCCTCGTCCAGGAACTGGCCGATCAGAACGTGATGCGCACCCTGGCGAAGGTCCTCCAGACCACCAGCGGTGACCGCAAGATTCCGGTCGTCTCCACACATGGGGCGGCGGGCTGGCTCGATGAGGGCAAGCCCTACACCGAGTCGGATGAAACCTTCACCCAGGTCACTCTCTCGGCGTTCAAGCTTGGCACATTCCTCAAAATCAGCGAGGAGCTGCTCAACGATGCTGCGTTTGATATCGAGCAGTACTTGGCAGCCGAGTTCGCTCGCCGGATTGGTGCCGCCGAAGAAGAAGCCTTCCTCGTCGGTGACGGTGCGGGCAAGCCCACCGGCATCTTCGCTGCGACCGGGGGCGGGGAGAATGCCGTCACCACCGCGAAGGCCACTGACATCAGCGCGGATGAGCTGATCGACCTGCACTACAGTCTGCGTGCCCCGTACCGGAAGAACGCGGTGTGGCTGATGAACGACGCCACCGTCAAAACCGTGCGCAAGCTCAAGGACGGCAACGGCCAGTACCTGTGGCAGCCAGCCCTCACCGCCGGCACACCCGACATGGTGCTGGGCCGGCCCGTGTACACGTCGGCGTTCGTGCCCGAAATCAAGGCAGGCGCATCCACGGTGGCGTTCGGGGATCTGGCCTACTACTGGATCGCCGACCGGCAGGGACGTTCCTTCAAACGGCTCAATGAGCTGTTTGCCACCAGCGGGCAGGTCGGGTTCCTCGCCTCCCAACGCCTCGACGGGAAGCTCATCCTGCCCGAAGCCGTCAAACTGCTCACCCAGAAGTCCAGCGCCTAACCCCGGCCTTGCTCACGGAGAGGAGGTGGCCACCATGAACACATCCGAACTGGTCGAGCAGGTCAAGCAGAATCTGCTCATCACGTTTGATGACGACGACACGCTGATTACCGCGCTGGTCAATGCGGCCACCTCCTACGCGTGCAGCTTCCAACACCTCGAAGAAGGCCACTACGAGCAGACGGCAATGTCGGGGGCGACCCGGCAAGGCGTCGTCATGCTCGCGAGTCATTTCTACGAATCCCGCGACGGTGCCACGGCAGGGTTTTGGGCGGACAAACCCGAAGCCGCCAAGGCCGTATGGGCTGCGGTGAACAACCTGCTGCGCCTCGACCGCGACTGGAAGGTGTAGATCATGGCTTCGCTTGGGAGCATGCGCACCACTGTTGATCTCATCCAACCCGTGGTCGAGCGGGATGCAGCTGGGTTCACGTCGACCCGTGACGAGATACGAGCGACCGTGCGGGCGTATGTGGAGACCCGGCATGCCTCGGCGGCGTGGGTGAACCGTGCCGCCTACACGAAAGCCGACCGGCTGTTCCGTATCCGCACCATCCCCGGACTAGCAGTCACCACTGACATGGAGATCACCGGCCCAGACAGCCGCTACCGCATCGACAGCGCCGAACAGATCGGCCGCTATGTGGAGATCCTCGCCCACACCATCACGCCTGAAGGGAGCTAGTCATGGCGCGTGTGCAAATCAGGCTCCCCAACGCCTTCATCGACTCCCTCAACGCCGCATCCAACGTGCTGGAAGCCTCCGCCGATGAGGTGCTCGGTGCCGGGGCCGCCGTGGTCGAGCCACGGATGCGTTCCAACCTTGCCGCAGCCATCGGTGCTGGCACTAAGGAGCCGTCGCGGTCGACCGGCCAGCTGCTCGGCGCGCTCGGCACCACGAGCGTGAAGGTGAACTCCCGTGGAGATCACAACGTCAAGGTCGGGTTTGCCGAAAACCGGCGTGACGGGCGCTCGAGCGCGCTCATCGCCAACGTCCTCGAACACGGCAGAAGTAGTCAGCCCGCCCGGCCGTTCCTGGCACCCACCAGGAACCAGACCAGGAGTGGCGCGGTCGAAGCCATGAAACAGGCGTTGGCAGCCAAGTTCGGGCAGGTGAAACCATGACCGCCCCGCTCTTGGAACAACTAACGGCGATCGCCGATCAGGAGGGTCTGCCGATCGCCGTCGGCCTGTTCACCGACAGTCCTGCACCGGCCACCTACCTCGTCGCCACGCCATTGAGCGACGTGTTCGACGTGTTCGCCGACAACCGGCCTGGCGTCGAGATCGAGGAAGTCCGGCTCGCGGTGTTCACCACCGGCAACTACCTCACCACTCGTGACCGGCTCACTAGGGGGCTCCTTGACGCCGACCTGACCGTCACCGCCCGCCGCTACGTCGGGTTTGAGGCTGACACCGGCTACCACCACTACGCGATCGATGTCGCATCCCACCACCAGTACTAGAAAGGAACACACTCATGGCCACGATTGGTTTGGACAAGCTCTACTACGCCACGATCATCGAAGACCCGGACACGGGTGAGGAAACCTATGCCGCCCCGAAGCCGCTCGCGAAAGCCATCTCCGCCGAACTGTCGGTCGAGGTAGCTGAGGCCATCTTGTATGCCGATGACGGCGCATCGGAGATCGTGAAGGAATTCAAGTCCGGCACGCTCACGCTTGGCGTCGACGACCTCGGCGGTGAGGCGGCAGCGGCGCTGACGGGGGCGACCCTGGATGCCAACGGGGTGCTTATCTCCACCTCGGAGGATGGCGGCACGCCGGTGGCAATCGGCTTCCGCGCCGCACGCTCCAACGGCAAATACCAGTACTTCTGGCTCTACCGGGTGAAGTTCGCCCTGCCGACCACGACGCTCGCCACCAAAGCCGACTCCATCACGTTCTCCACCCCGTCGATTGAGGGCACGATCCTGCGGCGCAACAAGCCCGACAGCAAGGGACGGCATCCGTGGAAGGCCGAAGTCACCGAAGGCGGCCCCGGGGTCAAGCCCGAGACAATCACCGGCTGGTACGCGGCAGTGTACGAGCCCGCAACCGACGCAGTAGCCGCAGGCTAAAGGGAAGGGAGCAGCCAACAATGTCGAAGACCACGATTCCGGCGACTGACCCCGCCCGGTCAGCGACGGTGGTGATTGGTGGGGAGGAGTTCGAGCTGGTGCTCACCACCCGCGCCACCCGCGTGATCGCGGAGCGCTACGGCGGCCTGGAACACCTCGGCGAAGCATTGGAGTCCTCGAGTGATCTGGGTGCGACGTTGGGTGAGGTGATCTGGCTGATCACCCTGCTCGCGAACCAGTCCGTCGCCATCCACAATCTGCGCCACCCCGACAACCTGCGCCCGGAACTCACCGAAGAAGCGGTGGAGCTGCTGACCGTGCCCGCTGATCTGTCCGACTATCGGGGTGCGATCGCCGAAGCCCTGCAGCGCGGCACCCGCCGAGTCATCGCCACCGAGCCAGACCCAAAAGCCACCAAGGCCAAGGCCGAATAGTCGACAGCCCGGAGGCGATCTTCACCCGGCTCACCTACATCGGCATCGCCCACCTTCACCTGAGCCGGGTGGAGGTGGGCCTGATGGTGTTCGGGGAACTCCTCGACCTCATCGACTGCTGGCGACTCGAAACCGGCCGGGCCAAGCCACTGCGTCAGTGGTTCATCGACGACGTGATTCCATCTCGGATTTAGCAAGGCCAGCGATCATGTCCCAGGGCAAGTGCTGGCGAACGAATTTGCTGCGACTGCGGCGATTGATGGCAAGGGCATCGTTGGCGACCTGTTGTACGAGTTGTGTGTCCACCCCCAGCGCTTCGGCAATCCACACGAGGCCCTCCGGGTGTTGAAGCATGTTGTACGTGGTGCGGGCAGACATGTTGGGCTTTTGTCTTGTGAACGAGCCACTCCCAGTGGTTGCTTGCGAGTCGAACCAGCTACTCATGTGCTCGCGTTGTGAGGACCACCAACGGCCTTTCTTTTGAGGATCGGCCTGTTCCATCGCATCGGAGATGGGTAGATGGGCAGGCAACGTCGACAGCAGCCGCGCGAACTCGCGAACATCGAAATCGATACCGCTCAACTCCAGCCCCCCTTTCCTTGTCATCCACATCTTCCCATAGGAGCTGAATCCCCATGGCTGACTCATCGTTTGGTTTGAAGATTGGTTTGGAGGGTGAGCGGGAGTTCAAGCGGGCGATCACGGATATCAACCGTGAGATGCGGGTGCTCGGCAGCGAGATGAAGCTGGTCGCCTCCCAGTTCGACAAGAACGACCAGTCCGCCGAAGCGTTGACGGCCCGAAACCAGGTGTTGGGTAAGGAGATCGAGGCGCAGAAAGCCAAGATCGAAACCCTCCGAGCCGCGTTGCAGAACAGTGCCACGTCGTTTGGTGAGAACGATTCGCGGACGAAGAACTGGCAGATCCAGCTCAACAATGCCGGAGCTGAACTGAACAAGCTCGAATCCGAGCTGAAGTCGAATAACGACGCGCTCACCGAGTTCGGTGACGAGGCCGATGGTGCCGGTGACGATGCCAAAGACGCCGCGAAGGACGCGGGCAAGCTCGAAGTTGCTGTGGATGATCTCGGTGACGAGATGGACTCCACCGGGGGTAAGACCCGCATCTTCGGCGACGTGCTGAAAGCCAACCTGGCATCCGAAGCCATCGTCGCAGGGGTCAAGGGCATCGGCCACGCCATCGCCAGTATCGGACGCGGCATGGCCGGGGCACTCAAGGAGGGTGTTGAGTACAACGCCCGCATGGAGCAATACACCACCAGCTTCACCACCATGCTCGGCGACCAAGCCAAAGCCCAGCAGCTGGTCAACGACTTGAAGGTGGAGGCCGCCAAGACCCCGTTCGGCATGGAAGATTTGGCCTCCAACATGCAGACCCTCCTCAGCTTCGGCATGTCGTTGGAGGACGCACAGAAGCACCTGCACGAGATCGGCGACATCTCTCAAGGTGACGCCGTCAAAATGGAGTCCCTTACCCTCGCGTTCGCGCAAATGAGCAGCACCGGCAAGTTGACTGGCCAGGATTTGCTGCAGATGATCAACGCCGGCTTCAACCCGCTCGAAGAGATCAGCCGCAAGACCGGCAAGAGCATTGGTGAGTTGAAGGAGGAAATGGCCCAGGGAGCTATCTCTGCGGACATGGTTGCGGACGCGTTTGCTTCTGCCACGGCCGAGGGTGGCCGGTTCTATGGGGCGATGGACGCCCAATCCCAAACCTTTAGCGGCCAGTTGGCGACCATGCAGGACGGGATCGCGAACCTGAAAGGCCTGCTTGCCACTGGTGTTACCGATGCCTTGGCGGGGACGGTCATGCCGATGGCCAACGGCTGGATCGACGAGCTGACTGCCGCGATTGAAGAAGGCGGTGTCCCGGCGTTCATCGACACTCTCGGCACCGTCTTGCAGGAAGCGTTGGCGTTTATCGCCGAACAGTTGCCCGCCGTGGTTGAGGCTGGCATGACGATCCTCACCTCGTTGTTGGAGGGGATCATTGAGGTGCTGCCACAGCTCGCGGAAACTGCCGTCACCCTGGTGGTGGCGCTGGTCGAGGCGATCATCGAAGCCCTCCCGGCTCTGTTGGAGGCGGCGATTCAGATTATTGCCACCCTCGTCACTGGCATCGCCGAAGCGCTGCCGGAGCTGATTCCGGCCGCAGTGGAGATGCTGATGGCGCTGGTGCAGGAACTGGTGGACAACCTGCCGCTCCTGCTGGACGCTGCACTCCAGTTGATTCTCGGCCTAGCTGAGGGACTGCTCGCGGCGATCCCAGTGCTCATCGAAGCCCTCCCGGCGATCATCGAGGGCATCATCAGCTTCCTGGTCGGCGCGATCCCACAAATCATCCAAGCAGGCATCCAGCTCTTGACCGCCCTAATTGGTGCGCTCCCGCAGATCATCACCTCGATCGTGGAAGCACTCCCGCAGATCATCACCGCCATCATCGGCGGCATCGTGTCAGCAGTTCCGCAGTTGATCAACGCCGGTATTCAACTGTTGACCGCGTTGATTGGTGCTCTGCCGCAGATCATTACGACAATTGTGGCGGCGTTGCCGCAGATCATTTCGGCGCTCATCAACGGGATTGCAGGAGCCATCCCGCAACTCGTCCAAGCCGGTATCCAGCTGCTCACGGCATTGGTGGGCAACATGCCGCAGATTGTCTCCACGATTGTCGCGGCGATCCCGCAGATCATCACGGGCATCGTGTCAGCGGTCGGTCAGGGTGTGGGGCAGATGGCGGAGGCCGGTTCGAACCTCGTGCGCGGCCTGTGGAACGGTATCCAGTCGTTGGCGGGCTGGTTGTGGGATCAGGTCTCCGGCTGGATCAGCAGCATTTGGGACGGCATTACCGACTTCTTCGGCATTCACTCGCCCTCCACGGAAATGGCGTGGGTCGGCTCGATGCTCGTCGAAGGCCTCGCCGACTCCATCCGCACCGATGGGCGCAAAGCCACAGACGCCGCCACCACGCTGGCCGCCGACACGTTGGACGCGTTCAGCGAGCTGGCTGACGGGGTGGACGTGCCCATCGACGCCACCGCCAACCTCACCATGCCCACGGTTGACCTCACCCCGGCCGCAGCCGTCAGCGCCGCGATGTCCGCACAAGCGGCTCGTGACCAGACGGTGGATGTGGAGGGGATCGTCGATACGACCGCGCGCAGGTTGCTCAGCTCGCTGGATATTCAGGTGGTGCTCAACGACGGCACGCTGGTCGGCAAACTCGCCCCGGCCATGAATACCCGGCTCGCCAAGCTGTCGCGCCGTGACCTCGCCCTGACAGGAGGAACCTAATGTTCGCCTTCACCCTCAACCACACCATCTCCTCCCGCACGTTGGGGTTGCGGCTGACTGCCCCGGTGGAGATACCAGTGGCGTCGCGTGTGGTCGACGATATTGATGTCGCTGGCCGGGCTGGCACCTTGACCCGGCTGGGTGGCTGGGACGACACGATCCTCACCCTCCAACTCGCTATCCCCACCGGCGACGGCATGGCAGGCTACCGGCACGCAGCACAGGCACTGATGGACGCGACGACAATCAGCCTGTCCGGCGAGCCCGGCCTGTTCCGACGGGTGAAGCACGCCGCCGTCGGTCCGCTCAGCCGTGAGTTGGCGTCGCTGGGTGTGTTCGAGGCTGAACTGATCTGCCAACCCTTCACCTACCTCACCGAAGGACTCACCCCAGTCACGCTGACGAGTTCAGGGACGCTGACGAATCCGGGTCTCCTGGAGACCGCTCCTGTCATCACCGTCTATGGCACCGGCCAACTCACGCTCAGCATCAACGGCCGGCAGTGTCGAGTCAACAGCCCGGCCGGGCAGGTGACCCTCGATGCGGATCGGCTCGTCGCCCACGTCGCAGGAAACGTCCAAACCGACGCACTCACCGGGAGCTTCCCGACACTGACACCGGGAGCCAACCGGATCACTCTCGGCACCGGCATCAGCAAGGTCGTCGTCGTGCCGAATTGGCGCAACCTCTAACCACCCCGTTCGCTCAATTGTTCCTGGCCGTCCTGTGGTGGGCGGCCTTTGTGCTGTTTGGAGGCATTTTGATGATCACGGTTCACGACCGCATCGCCACCGACTTCACCACCACCGGGCTGGCCGTTTTGGATCGGGAGGTGATCGACCCGGTGGTCACCGAAGAACTCTGCGGCGAATACTGTCTGACTTTCTCGTATCCGGCTGACGCGCCCGCCGCTTTACTGCTCACCCTGGAGGCGATCATCGCGTGCCCGGTGCCGGGGATGAGCCTGCGTCAAGGGTTCCGTATCCACGAGGTCACCACCACCCTCGACGGCCTGCTCGAAGTCACCGCGTTCCACCTGTTCTACGATCTGGCAGCGAATCTGATCGCCGACACGTTCGTGGTGAACAAAACCGCCAAGCCCGCACTCGACCAGCTCCTCGCAGCCGCCAACACGCCGCACAGGTTCACCGCCACCAGCTCCGACACCACGACTCGGGCGAGTGCTCGGGTGGTGCGGATGCCCCTCGCTCAAGCTGTCATGGACACCGGGGAGGACAATACGTTCGCCTCCCGCTGGGGTGGTGAGATAACCCGGGACAACTGGCACATCCACCACGCCACACAGCGTGGCCAGGATCGGGGTGTGGTGATCCGGGATCGGAAAAACCTCACCGGCTACCAAGCCTCCATCGACTTCTCCACGGTCGTCACGAGGATTCTGCCGGTCGGCTACGACGGCCTCCTCCTGCCCGAACTCTACGTCGACTCCCCAAAGCTCGGTGCGTATGCGACTCCGCGTATCCGCGTGATGCGCTACGGCGACGTGAAGGAAATCAAAGACCCCGAGCAGCCCCGCGAGGACGAACTCCCACTCGATCAGGCGTATACGGAGCTGCGCCGCCTCGCCGCCCTCGAATACTCCGCCCGGCATGTGGATGAGCCATCCGCCTCGTACAAGGTGTCGTTCGTCGACCTGGCTACCACCGTCGAGTACGCGGATTTGGCCGAGTTAGAGACAGTGCTGCTCGGAGACACAGTCACCGTCCGCCACACCGACCTCGGCGTGGCGCTGTCAGCGCGGGTGGTGGGCTACGACTACGACCCCCTCCGCCAGGCATACCTGTCCGTAGAGCTTGGCAGTGTTGCTGGGAAGTTCACCACCGTCACCCGCCAAGTCAAAACCGCCGTCAACACGGCTCGGCAGGCAGAAGATGTGGCGGGGTTTGCCCTCGCGTCGGCGGATGGGAAGAACACCAACCACTACGGCACCACCCAGCCCGCCAACGCCAGGCTGGGTGACACGTGGTTCCGGCAAAACGGGGAACAGGTTGAGATCTGGATCTACCAGCTCACCGACACCGGCACCCCCGGCTGGATAGCACTCGCCACCGATCTGAATCATGCCCAGGTCCAGGCCGAACTCGACGCCGCCCGCACGCAAGTCGACCACGCCCTCGCCGCTGCCCACGACGCGCAGACCGCCGCCGACCAGGTGCATGAACGTCTCGCCACCGCGCAGGTCGAGATTGACCAGGCCAAGGCTGCTGCCGCAAGCGCGACGGAGCTGGCGCAAGACGCCCATGACATCGCGGTGACTTCGGATGGACAGCTCACGGTTGCTCTTGTCGATCCGACTGCGGCGGACGCCGCCGACCGGCCAGAGGGTGCGCTGTGGCAAGTGCGCGCCGATGGCGTGATCGCCCGCCAATATATCCTCACCAACAACCAATGGGAACAAACACCGGTCGGTGCCGCGATGATCGGGCCGAAAGCGATCAGCCAAGCACACATCGGAGACACTGCCATCGGCACCGCACACATCGCAGACGCCGCCATCACCGACGCGAAAATCAGTTCACTGTCGGCAGCCAAGATCTCCAGCGGCTATCTCGCTGCTGGACGGATTGCTGCCGGCTCGATCACCTCCGACAAGCTGACCATCGCGAGTGGGTTCATCACCACCGCAATGATTGCCAACGCCGCGATCACTGATGCGAAAATCGGGTCGCTGTCTGCAGCGAAGATCACCTCGGGCTATTTGGCTGCTGGGCGGATTGCAGCGGGATCGATCACGAGCGACAAGTTGACGATCGCCAACGGGTTCATCACGACTGCGATGATCAAGGACGCGGCGATCACCAGCGCGAAGATCGCTGCGCTGGATGCGGGCAAGATCACCACCGGCTATCTCTCGGCGAATCGGATTGCGGCGAAGTCGATCACGGCCGACAAGCTCGCAGCCAACGCGATCCAAGTGGGCTTGGCCGGATGGAACCAGTCGATCCGTATTTCGCCGACGCAGATCGCCTGGTACAACGGCTCCACCTTGGAAGGGACAATCTCCAGTTCCGGGATGAAATTCTGGTACGGCACCCGCTACATCGGGGAGATGGCACGCCGTGCCCACAAGGACAAGCCCGACGTGCAGGGCATCGTCAACCAGGTCTCCTATCAAGGCGACTATGTGGCCTGGACATACCAGACGGCATCGGGCGGTGACTACTTCACCTGCCTCACCCTGGATCCGAAGGGACGCTTCTACGGCAAGGCCGGCATTCATCTCGGTGCTGACTTGCGCACCAACGGCTACAAGTTCTACACCACCGGCTCGCGCTACGTGACCTTGCAGGATGCGACGCTCACCGGGAAAGGCACCTACGCCGGGTGGGCGTCGAGCAATGGGCTGGCGAAGGTCGTGTTTCACACCTATGACCTGATGGTCGTCACCAATGGGTCGTATTACAACATGACCCGCCTGTTCGACCGTGTCGGGGACTTGATGAGTCGGATGAACTCGCTCATCGGGCTGTTCAACCGTGGCTGGATCACCTCGATCTCCGGATCAGGGTCGAACATCACCTGGCAGTACTACTCGAACACCGGACTGTCCACCATGCCCACCACCCTCAGCTAAGGAGAACACCTATGCGCATCATGCTCGCCAACCAGTATCTGCAGCCGGTCGCCGAGCTGCTCACCGAAATGCCTCTGAAAGCCTCGCAGTCCAGGGCGCGGTCGAAACTGCTCACCCTCGTCACACAAGCCCTCGCCAGGTTCGGGGAAGACGAATACGAGCTGGTGGCTGAATACGCCGCCCGCGATGACAACGGTGCGCCGCTGCTGGACTCTGATGGGACGTTCCGGCTCGCCAACCCAGACCAAGCAGCAGAGTTCATGACCGCCCGCACCCGGCTCCTCGAATCCCTCGCCGAGGTATCCGGGCCGACCTACGACACCCACCTGACCGACTTCAAGACTCTCTTGGACAGCTACGACGGTGAACTCTCCGGCCAGACGGCGGAGGCGTATGACGTGCTCTACGACGCCATCGAAGCCGCCAGCGGGAAGGAACACCAATGACCACCCGCGAGACTGACATCGCCGTCGAGCCAGTCGGGACGGTGGAGCCGGTGGGGACGGTGGTGGAACATCCGATCACCCCGATCGTCTCCGACACCACACCAACACCCGCCGCAGCCGTGCTGCCTGAGAAGCCGGTGCTGATGGCCCCGGTCGTGGAAAGCCTGGATTTGACGATGCCGATCCTGGAAGTCCTGACCAGCCCCAACATCTAACCCGCGCCGCTCGTCGCATCCACGTCTGCCTTCACCCGTGTCGGGTGGGGTGAGTTGCACTAAATACCCAAGAGTGGGTATTACGTCTGCCTTCACCCGTGTCGGGTGGGGGCGTTTTTTATGCCCACCCACCCCTCGGAAGGAAACACTCCATGTCTTTGAACGCTCTCTGGCACACCATCCAAGCCGGCATCGCCAGCCTCGGCGCGTGGCTCTCCGCCTACCTCGGCGGACTCGACGGCCTGATCTACGCCCTGGTCATCTTCGTTGCCGCCGACTACATCACCGGAGTCCTCGCGGCCATCAACGAACGCCGCGTCAGCTCAGCAGTCGGGTTTCGGGGCATCTCCCGCAAGATTCTCATCTTCACCCTGGTTGGTCTCGCGCACCTGATCGACACCCAAGTCATCGGCACACCCGGCGTGCTACGGGCAGCGGTCATCTTCTTCTACCTGTCCAACGAAGGCATCTCCCTGATCGAAAACGCCACCCGCCTCGGCCTGCCCATCCCCGCACAGATGCGTGAGGCCCTCGACCTGATCGCCAACCGCGCCGACAAACGACCACCCCTCACCAACACCGACCCAACTGAAACCCATACCGATAAGGAGCAGCGCTGATGAAGAACTGGAACACCCTCGAGGCCGATGTCGACCTCATCATGAACAAGCACTACACCGCCGGACGAGGCGGTCGGCGTATCGACAAGGTCATCATCCACCACAACGCCGGAAACCTCACGATCCGAGGCTGCTACGACGTGTGGCAAAACCGCCAGGCCTCTGCCCACTACCAGGTGCAGTCCGACGGGAAGATCGGCCAGCTCGTGTGGGACCGCGACACCGCCTGGCACGCCGGGAACTGGAACGCCAACACCACCAGCATCGGTATCGAACACGCCGACATCTCCTCGAAGCCGTGGCGGGTGTCCGACGCTTGCCTCGACAACGGTGCCCACCTCGTCGCCGCGATCTGCCGATACTACAAGCTCGGCCGCCCGGCCTGGGGTAAGAACGTGTTCGGCCACAAGAACTTCTCCTCGACCGAATGCCCCGCGTCGCTGGCAGGCTCCCAGCACGCCGCGTATATGGCTCGTGCCCAGTACTGGTACGACCACATGACCGGCACCAACCCCGCCAAGCCCGCGCCTGCGAAGCCCGCACCGTCCACGCCACAGAACATCGACGCGCTCGCCGACGCCGTGATCCGTGGCGACTACGGCAACGGTGAGGAACGCAAGCGCCGCCTCGGATCGAACTATGCGGCTGTGCAGAAGCGGGTGAACGAGAAACTCGCAGGCTCTGCCCCCAAGCCGTCCGCACCCAAGCCCGCGCCGTCGGTCAACATTGACGCGCTGGCCGACGCGGTGATCCGTGGGGACTACGGCAATGGCGACGAGCGCAAGCGCCGACTCGGCTCCAACTACGCGGCTGTTCAAAAGCGGGTGAATCAAAAGCTCGGCTACTAGCCCCGCGCCGCCTGTCGGCACGACATCAGCCCCGTCACTGCCCGTCATGGGTGGTGGCGGGGCTTTTCGTCGTTTCCAAGGGCAGTTGCTGTCGCCCGTCCGGATTCGGTGGGTGTCGGGGGCGTATGGGTGAGCAGGTGTTCGCGGCCCGTCCGGTTTCACGGCCGCTGGTGCCTGACAGATGAAACCACCTATCTGTCCCGGGGTGGTTCGGATGGAAGGGAGCTGCCCGTGACGGTAGTGACATCAGCCCAGCAGGAACGGATCACGGTGATGCGTCGAGCCGGGGTCACGTATGCGAACATCGCCACTCACATCGGTATCAACCTGAACACGGTCAAGACGTGGTGTCGCCGCGCCGGAGTCACCCCAGACACGTCTGTTCCGCAGGTCGCTGATCCGGTCGGGGTGTGGTGCCTGTCGTGCGGGGCACCGATTGCGTCTGCCCGTCCGGCAAAGTTCTGCTGCGAGGCGTGTCGGCGCTCGTGGTGGCACGCCCACCCCGAAGCAGGGCAACGGCGGGCGTTCTATGAGTTCACCTGCCCCGAGTGCGGGCAGGGATTCGCCGCCTACGGCAACAAGACACGCGTGTACTGCTCTCACGCCTGCTACATCCGCCACCGGTTCGGCACCCGAGGTGGCCGCCGATGACACCTACCCAACTTCGTGCCGAAACGACAACGGCACTCGCGCTCGCCCGACTCGACCACCTCACACGATCCGGTGTCCTCACGCCAGCGCAGGCGGCCAGTGTCGCGGCCAGGATCGCTGCTGATGCGGGTGCGGACATCGGGGTGTTGAAAGCACAAACCTTGGTTGACTTCACGGCCGATCAGAGTGATGTATAGACGCGCAAAGGATACAAAAACCCTAGTCAGATAAGGAAAAGCAGCCGATGGTGATGATGGAGCGGGTGACCCCGCCACCCCAGAGAGCCCGGGTACGAAAGGTCGCGGCGTATGCCCGGATTTCGATGGAAACCGAACGCTCCCCGAAATCACTGTCGGCACAGATCTCCCATTACTCCGAACTGATCCAATCGACCCCCGGCTGGGAGTATGCAGGCGTGTTCGCCGACTCGGGTATCTCGGGCACCACCACCAACCGTCCCCAGTTCCGGGCCATGCTCGACCGTGCCCGCGCCGGTGGCATCGACCTGATCTTGACCAAGTCGATCTCTCGGTTCGCCCGCAACACCGTCGACCTGCTGGAAACCATCCGCGAATTGAAAACCCTCGGCGTGGAAGTTCGCTTCGAAAAGGAGAACATCTCCACGTTCTCCGCTGACGGGGAACTCGTGCTCACCCTGCTCGCGTCCTTCGCGCAGGCCGAGTCGGAGCAGATCAGCCAGAACGTGAGATGGCGGGTACGTAAGGGCTTCGAGCAGGGCAAGGCCAACGGCTTCCACCTCTACGGCTACACAGATTCCGCCGATGCGACCGACGTCGAGATCATTGAAGCCGAGGCCGAGGTGGTGCGGTGGATTTTCGCCCAGTACATGGCGCCGACCTCGTGTGAGGCGATGGCCGCCCAGCTCATCGCCGACGGACGCGCCCCACAGCAATTGGCAAGCAACAAGATGCCCGGCGAGTGGGTGCGTCACATCCTGAAAAACCCCTCCTACACCGGTGACCTACTGCTCGGCCAGTGGGCGACCCCGGACGGCAAACCCGGCCGGGCGGTGCGCAACACCGGCGAGCACCCCATGTATCTGGTAGAAAACGCCATTCCCACCATCATTGACCGCGACACCTTCACCGCCGTGCAGGCCGAGATCGCCCGCCGCCGCGACCTGGGGGCACGAGCCAACTGGGCCATCGAGACCGTGGCGATGACCTCGAAAATCAAGTGCGCCACCTGCGGCTGCTCCTTCGTCCGTAATCGTCGCAACCCCAAGACCCAAAACCAGATCACCACCGAACACTGGATCTGCACCGAACGCAAGAAGGGCCGCACCACCAGTTGCGGTACCAGCGAAATCTCCGACACCGCCCTCAAGACCTTAATCGCCAACATCCTCGGTATCGACGAGTTCGACGACGACGTGTTCACTGCTCGCATCGACCACATCGACGTGACCGGGAAAGACCACTACACGTTCCACTACACCGATGGCACCATCAGCGCCCACACGTGGCGGCCAAACCTGAAGCGATCCTCCTGGACCCCAGCGAAACGCGCCGCCTGGGCAGAACTCGTCAAAGCCCGCTGGGAGTACGCCCGCAAACTCGGCATCGACGGGCGCAGCGCACCCACCCCGCCCGAAGCGCTCGCCAAGTACAGGGCGGTGGCGAAAGCCGAAGCCGAGAGGCTGCGCGCGGAGCGGGGTGAACGCTAATGGCTCGTACCGTCACCGCGATCCCGGCCACTCGCCGCCTGCACACCGGCACCCCGCTGGGGCAGACCACGATCCGTAAAGTCGCAGGCTACGCCCGTGTCTCCACCGACCATGACGACCAGGTGACCTCCTATGAGGCGCAGGTCGACTACTACACCCGCTACATCACCGACCACGCCGGGTGGCAGCTCGCAGGCATCTACACCGACGAAGGCATCACCGGAACCTCCACCAAACATCGCACCGGCTTCCAGTCCATGGTCGCTGACGCATTGGCCGGGAAGATCGACCTGATCATCACCAAGTCCGTGTCCCGGTTCGCCCGCAACACCGTCGACTCGCTCACCACCGTGCGCCAGTTGAAGGATGCCGGGGTGGAGGTGTACTTCGAAAAGGAGAACATCTGGACATTCGACGCCAAAGGCGAACTGCTGATCACCATCATGTCCAGCCTCGCGCAGGAGGAAGCCAGGTCGATCTCCGAGAACGTCACCTGGGGACACCGGAAGCGGTTCGCGGACGGGAAAGTGACCGTCCCGTTCAGCCGGTTCCTCGGTTACGACCGAGGCGAGGACGGCAACCTCGTCATCAACGAGCCGCAAGCCAAGCTCGTGCGGCACATCTACGCCCTCTACCTTGACGGCGGCTCCCTGACCGGCATCGCCCGCAGGCTCCAAACCGAAGGACACAAGACCGCATCCGGGAACCCGAACTGGTCAGCCGGTCAGGTGCGCAGCATCTTGACGAACGAGAAATACAAGGGTGATGCGCTACTCCAGAAGAGCTACACCGCAGACTTCCTCACCAAACGCCAAATCGCGAACCAGGGCGAAGTGCCCCAGTACTACGTCACCGGCAACCATGAGGCAATCATCAACCCTGCCGTGTGGGACTTCGTGCAGGCCGAACTCGCGGCCATCAAGAAAGGACGCCGCTCAGCGTCACGACAACGCACCTTCTCAGGGAAGATTCGCTGCGGCGAGTGTGGCTCCTGGTACGGGTCGAAAACCTGGCACGCCGGGTCGAAGTACGAAAAGCGAGTATGGCGCTGCAACCACAAGTACGACGGCGGATCGATCTGCACCACCCCTCACCTGAGCGACCAGCAGATTCAAGAAGCGTTCATCGAGGCCGTGCGGCAACTGCTCGCAGAACGCGGCGCGGCTGATGATCTGCTCGAGGATGCACTGCTCTCCGAACTCAACACCACCGACCTACGCCTACAGGCCGACAGGATCAGCGCGCAAGCGGCAACCGTTGGTGAGGCGATTGAGAAACTGATCGCCACCAACGCACGGGTCGCCCAGAACCAGACCGAGTACCAGCAGCGCTTCGATAATCTCTCCGCCGAGCACGCCCAGTTGCTGCAACAGCACGGCACCATCCTGGACGAGATCACCGACCTGCAAAACAGACTCAGCGCCTACGAGCACTACAAGCTCAACCTCGCCGAGCTACACGTCGCCGAGATCGAGTTCACGCCCTACCTCTGGCACACCCTCACCGACCACGCAGAAGTCACCGCCGACGGAGCGATCACCTTCGTGTTCAGGGACGGGTCTCAGGTGGTCTCATTTCTTTGGGTTGCGTAGCTTAACAATGATGGTGCCTGCACCAACAGCTGCGGTTCCAAGTCCCACTAGAGCCTTTTGCCCTGCTTCTTTCCCAGCAGTCTTCCGCTGCTCTGGATCTTTCCATGCTTCCCGCCAAGGGAGCGCACTGATCTCTTCCCTGGCAATGGACACCCCGAGCGTTTGGTGAAAGTCCTCAATGCTCTCTGCAGTGGCGTTCAACGATTTCACTATGACTCGTGCCGCTCTGGAGTGAAGAAGAATGTTCTCGTTCGCAACGGCTCCAGAGCGATCCAACTGCTGCATCAGCGACTGAGTTTTCCCGAGAACAGCGCCACGTCGCTTCTCTCGGTGCTCCGCCACACCTTGCCGGTGACCTTCTAAGTAGTCGGGGGCAGTCGCCATGACATGATCCAGTTCGATGATTCGAAACTGATCCTCAAGCTCGAAGCACCGTGCAAGGACAGCCAGGTGCAGGGCAACTTCTTGCTCGATCTCGCTAGTCGCTTTCTTGATCGCGCCTGGCTTATCCTCTGCCTGAGCTTTCTCGGCGAGTGATCCCAAAGCGAGCAACGTTTCTTCCTGCACATTGATGATGGCCGAATGCGCCCCTTGAACTTTGTCCCACAGCGTCCTGGGATCTCCGCCGTTCTCACGAAGAGTCTGCGCGTCTTCGATTTGACCAGCTGCCGTTTGCATCCGAGCTATGACGGCGTTTCGTTGGCTGCGGCGAACATCATCGAGTTTCCCCTCGATCCTGACGAGGAACTCGCGAAGTTCCTGAGCTTCTGCCTGCTGAGCAGCCTGACTCATGAGGCCACCAACTCCTGCGAGAACTGCGGGGTTGGAGACCAGCGAAGACGCCTTGGTATCGACCTGGAGCCACTTCATCGAGCTGTCGCCGGTCTTACCAAGCATCGCGTGACTGATGCCCTTGGTCTTCGTTGACATCAGACCGCCCGCGTCTTTCAGACGTTGTGCCGACTCAGGCGTGAGTCTCAGGTACATGGCGGATTGCTCAGCAATAGTTGAAACGCTTTCGAGCAAATCTGAACCGACACCAAGAGTTTTGCGTAGCCGCTCAAGATCGATGCTGTCGGCGACCTTCGCAAGACCATTCTGCTTCAGGAACCGTCGCACGGCTTTGTTGGAGCCGACCACGAGCGCTCCTTCGCCATCGCTGACGACCTCAACTTCATCACTCACTGTGAGTCCTCCTTCCTGAACGTCTTGCTACCTTTCTCAAGGTACCCGAGAGCCCTTGCACCAGTCACCACTCGTTTGCACCACTCAAGCCGCGAGCGCATAGCCGCCGCTAATTTGTATCCATTCCGCTCGGGAAGTTTCATAAACTTTATTGACCTTCGTCTTTCCAACAACAGTGATGCGAGCAAGAAGCTCAGAGACCTCTTGAGGCGTGTAGTACTCCCCGCCCGACTTACCCGCACTGGAGGCGTACATCTGCATAAGATACTCGTACGCATCTCCGAATGTATCGATGGTGTTATCGGAGAAGGTACCAAGTTTCAGATCCCCGATCGCGTCAAGGAGCTTCACTAGCTTCTCATTGCGCTTCGCAACCGTTGGGCCGAGTTTGGAAGAATTCACATCCAAATCGTCAAAGAGCCCCTTGAGGTCATCCTCAGAATCTGTGCCCTTCGCGGATGCTTCAATGTTCGTGAAAACCCGCTCCAGTGTCTCGTTGAGGTTTTCATCCTCCGCAGCCTGCCGACGAACATTCTCAAACAACTCTGAAGGCAGTATGTAGAACCCCTTCTCCAACACTGTCTCCGCCCGACCAAACTCAGCATCCGCGTCAGGTAGCCTCGTGTAATCGAAATCTGGGTTGCCCGCGGCACGCTCAAGCTCATTCAGATACGAAGTGAGATTCTCAGAAATGAACCGATAGAACAGCATGCCGAGCACGTAAGACTTGAAGTCCCACCCATCCACGCTGCCACGTAGGTCGTTTGCGATCCGCCAGATCGTCTTATGGAGCTCTGCCCTCTGTGTTTCTTTAGTGACACTCATAAACAGACCTCACTTGAGCATACGAATGATTGAACGCACGACTGTGACATAGGGAAGTTGTCTCCTTTGTACCACTTACTGAACCAAGTACTCTTTGACCGTCTCTAAATAAAGGTACCGCAACGCTACGACAAGTATGCACACCACGTACGGGGTCATAAAACCGTACACCGGACTGCATACAGCCCAGGCATCTACCATATGGCCCAGGCCGCGGAACAGCCGAAGGCGCAAGCAACGAAAAAAGAAATGCAGGCCAGAAGGAACACCCTCTGACCTGCATTATCACTGGTGCGCGAGGGGGGACTTGAACCCCCACGCCCGAAGGCACTGGAACCTAAATCCAGCGCGTCTGCCAATTCCGCCACTCGCGCGCAACCTCAGCTAGTTTACACGCTCCGCGGCCCGTGTCTTACCAGTTGAGCAAATAGTGGCCTGTGCCACGACCTGGGTTCCCCGGTAGAGGACCAAAGATTGCCCGGCCGCAATCCCGCGGGCCGCCTCGTCCAAATGAACGCGCAGCCCTTGAGCGGTCACTTCCCACGACGCAACGGGTGATGTTGCCCCGTGGGCGCGCATTTGCACGCCAAGGTTTTCTTCGCCAATATCGCGGGGATCAACCAGCCACACCACATCTGAACCATCGATAATGTCCACGCTGAGCAGTGAGGCCGCACCGACCACAACCTGGTTGGTATCAGGCTTGGTTTCCACCACGTAGCGCGGCTGCCCATCGGGGGCTGGCCGTCCCAGGTTGAGGCCTTTGCGTTGCCCAATGGTGAACTGGTAGTAGCCGCTGTGCTCCCCCACCACATTGCCTTCAACGTCGACAATTTCACCGGGTTTTTCGCCGAGGCGAGACCGCAAGAACCCCTGGGTGTCACCGTCAGGGATGAAGCAAATGTCGTATGAATCTGGCTTGTTGGACACACCTAGTCCGCGCTCTTCGGCTTGCTGGCGCACCCAGTCTTTCGTGGGGGCGTCGCCCAAGGGCAGCAAAACGCGGGAGAGTTCTTCGTTTCCCATGACTGCCAGGACGTAGGACTGGTCTTTCTCGAAATGCTCGGCCCGGTGTAGCTCGGGACCGCCCGCACCATCGATGCGCTTAGCATAGTGGCCTGTGCAGACTGCGTCGAAACCCAAGGCGCGAGCCCGGTCGGCCAATTCGCGAAACTTAACGAACTCATTGCAACGCACACAGGGGTTGGGGGTGTGACCAACCGAGTATTCGGAGAGGAAATCGTCGATAACGGTCTCCTCGAATTCTTCGGCGAGGTCCCACACGTAGAAGGGAATGCCCATGATTTCAGCGGCCCTGGCCGCGTCCACCGCGTCTTCAGCTGAGCAGCAGCCTCTATTGCCAATCCTGCAGGATGCTGGGTTAGCTGAGAGCGCCATATGGACGGCCGTAACATCGTGACCTGCTTCTTGCGCTAACGCAGCAGCTACGGCGGAGTCGACTCCTCCAGATAAAGCCGCTAGGACTTTCACGCGCGCTCCTTAAAGTGTTTATCCATTCGCTGGGCCGCCGCAAGCGCCCCCGGCAATGCTTCTAAGAATGCGTCAATGTCGGACGCATCAGTGTCGGCCCCAAAGGATACTCGTAAAACTCCCAGGGCTCCAGCGGTGTCACGCCCCATGTTGAGAAGGATCTCGCTGGGACGAGTCACCCCCGCATGGCAGGCTGAGCCTGCAGAAACCATCACTCCAGCCTGGTCAAAGGCCATGAGGAGGACTTCTGGACTGGATGTGGGAAGGGAAAGGTGGACCATTCCCGGCGACGAGGGTGCCTGAGATGTCACATGTACTTCGGGAGGCAGTCCCGCAACAAGGCGATCTTTGAGAGCCTGATGACGCTCAATGACCACATCCAGTTCCCTGACTGTGGCGGTCAAAGCGGCTGCCAGTGCTACGGCGCCAGCCGCATCAACGGTCCCTGAGCGCCTTTTCCGCTCTTGGCCTCCCCCGGGGCGGTCGCTGTCTATTTCCACACCGCGACGTACGATCAACGCTCCGGTGCCAACTGGTGCGCCGATCTTGTGTCCGCCAAGAGTGAGAAGGTCAACGCCTAGAGCTGAGAAGCTCACGGGAAGGTGACCGATGGCTTGCGCTGCATCCGTGTGAACAAGGGTGTCTCCGGAGGCTGCGACGAGGCGCTCTACTGGTTGGATGACTCCTGTTTCGGCGCACACTAGTGACATGGAGGCCAAAGCGACGTCGTCTCCCAGGGAAGACGGGACGATACTGACTCCTTCTGAGTCAACTGGAATGTGACGCCATTGCAGGTCGGGAGCAGCGTCTGCCAGTTTTGCCACGGAGTCATGTTCTACTTGGGAAATCAGCACTGCGGGGCGCCCTGTGTGCCGGGCCGCTCCGATTACCCCCAACGCATTTGCTTCTGTGGCTCCCGAGGTGAACACTACTTCAGCTCGCTCCGCGCCAATGGCGTCGGCAATCTCTTCTCTAGCGTCTTCAACCATGCGCGAGGCGGCTCTTCCCCCCGCGTGGAGGGCACTGGGGTTTCCGGGCATACTTTGAAGCTGTCGCACGGCCTTGAGCCATGCTTCTTCTGCGACTGGGCTCAGCGCTGTCGTCGCGGCATGATCAAGATAGGTGCGTTTCAGCGTTCTGACTTCAACTCCTCAAGACGCTTGATTGCTTGCGGCACCACCTCGGCAACATCACCGACCACTCCGAAGTCAGCCATCTCAAAAATTGGGGCATCTGGGTCGTCACAGACAGCTACTATCACATCTGAGCCTTGAATTCCGCAGGTGTGGTGCACTGCTCCTGATACGCCCAAACCAACGTAGATTTTTGGTGAAATGGAGACACCTGTTTGTCCTATTTGCATTGAGCGGGGTGCCCACCCCTCGTCACATGCAACGCGGGTAGCCCCCACGGCCCCAGAGAGCACATCCGCCAACCAGTGGACCGTATCAAAGTCTCCGTCAACGCCGCGGCCACCCACGACAACCACATCAGAGTCGCGTAGGTCACCGTTGGCTCCCCCAGGCTGCTGGCGAGCTCGCACCATGCGTAGCCGCGAGGAGACAAGACCGTCAATTGCAACTCGCACGATATCAGGTGTGCGCGTAAATGTCGCTGGTGTTTCCGGCTCAGACCCTAGCGACAGTGTAAAAATTGGGATGCCATCTTGCAGGGACGTTTTCGTTTCCCATTCCCCACCAAGAACTCTCTTGGTTGCTTCGAGTTTCCCGTCAACAACCTGGATGTCAGAGACATCCGTGGTGACACCGCCACCCATTCGCACTGCTAGGCGCCCGGCAGTTTCCCGACCACGCTTCGTATTAGGAAGGAACACCGCGGCGATGTCCTGCGTATCTTGTATTTCTTTGATTGCCTGACCGGCCACTATCGCAGCATTGTCAGAGAGTCGAAGGCAAGCCCCCACTTCCATCGGGGCATACACAGTCCCGATGCCGCATGCACGAATCGCCTCAAGGTCACATTCTGGGACGATGCTTACTGCAATGACCGGTCCGTCAGTCAGCATTTTTGCATACGCCAAGGTGCTAGCACTATCCCCACTCAGGGTCCAGCGTTCGCCGTCTTTCACATGGCTAACACCGACGACAATAGCGTTTTTCAGTTTTTCCATCATCCCTCCGAGCCAGCGCTTTTGTAGAGATACTCTGCAAGCTCTATGCCAGCATTGCCCGTGTCTTCAATGACGATTCGTTCGGTACCACGTTCATATGGTTTGGCTGAAATAACTGAAGTACGGTGCAACTCTCGCACAATTCCTTCAGGCACATACTGTTCTAGTTCTGCCCATGTCACTGTATCAATGGGTTTATTGCGCGCGGCTTTAAGGTCTTTAAATGAGGGGAAGCGCGGTTCGTTAACTTGATCGGTCACCGAGATAACAGCTGGAAGTTCGATGTCAATAACCTCATGCCATCCGTTGCTTTCGCGCTCTACCTGCATATGCTGCACATCTGTAAGTTCAATGCTATCGACGGCGCCAACAAAGGGCTCGCCTAACACCTCGGCGAGGGCAGGAGGCACCATGGATGTCATACCATCTAAGCTCGCCATCCCTGTGAGAACTAAGTCGAGAGGTTCAGTGCTGTTCTCTTTGAGAATCGCAGCAGCCAACACTATTGCGGTTCCAGGAGCATCCGTCCCTTCAAGGTCGGGATCACATATGTGAATAGCCCTGTCAGCTCCCATTTGCAGTGCTCGAAGAAGCGAATCCTCTGCACCTTCAGGTCCCATAGTCACAGCGATTACTTCGCCGCCCACATTTTCAACTAGTTGTACTGCAGCCTCAACTGCGTACTCATCGAGATCATTGAGGATGTCATCGTCGCCTCTAACCAGTCGCCCGTCCTCAATGCGCCGCTCCGCCTGCCCGTCAGGAACATTCTTGACGCACACGAAAATTCTCATGCGTCTAAGCATGCCATCTCAGCGAAAAGCTGTCTGTGCCAGATCGCACCAATCAATAGTGATACTGACCACCTTGTAATCTCCCCCATTTGACAGTGGTGAAGAATCCCGGTGCAATTCATTTCAATGAAAACACCTCTTGGAACACACTCCCCAACCGAGCCGGTTCTGCAATCAGCGACCGCCACGGTCCCCCTCCCGAACCCGAATTTCCGTCATCTCGGAGTTTTCGCTGTTTCCGATGGGTTGGAAATCGCGGTGGCAGCTCCCCATGCCTCGGCCATAGATTTTTGTGTTTTTGACGGCGACGGGCGCGAAGTGTGGGAGCGACGCTTTGCACTTATGGGACCAACAGAGGGCATCTGGCACGGTAAACTTCCGGGCTTTCACTCTGGCACCACCTACGGTTTCCGCGCCCACGGCAAGTGGGACCCTGACGAGGGGCTTTACTACAACCCCAACAAACTACTCCTGGATCCATACGCGAGAGGGATATCTGGCGCCCCTGTATTAGGGGCATCACTCCATGCTCATCAGGTGGATAAAGATCTCTATCCAACCACCTACCCCATGGCACCGTCCTCTCTCAATTCTGCACTCCAGAGCCCCAAATCTGTCGTCGTTCATAATGGCTTCGATATCGTCCCTGGCCCGCGCACATCGTGGGAGAAAACCTCTATCTATGAGTTACACGTCAAAGGGTTCACCAAGAATATGCCGGGCGTTCCACCAGAGTTACAGGGAACATATGCGGGGCTCGCGCACCCCTCAAGCATTACTCACCTGAAGTCACTGGGCGTAACCGCCATCGAATTACTGCCGGTCATGGCAAAAATGGATGAGCCTTTCCTCACCGAGCGTGGCCTCACTAACTATTGGGGTTATTCAACGTTAGGGTTTTTCGCTCCCGAACCAAGCTATGCGACCCGCGCAGCCCAACAGGCAGGTCCGCAAGCGGTAGTTGACGAATTCCGAGGGATGGTATCGCTTCTTCATGAGGCTGGCCTCGAAGTCATCTTGGACGTGGTGTATAACCACACATGCGAGGGTGGGGACACCGGCCCCACGGTGAGTTGGCGGGGTTTGGACTCACTGATGTACTACCGGTACACCGAGGGGCGTCCGCGTCGCAGTATCGATGACACGGGGTGTGGCAACACCATGAACTTCTCTGAAGAAAAAGTGGTGCAGATGACCTTGGATTCGCTGCGGTATTGGAGTGAATCAATGGGTATTGACGGTTTCCGTTTTGACCTTGCTGTCACCTTGGGACGTCTTACGGATGGGTACACCTCATTCCACCCATTCCTGGTCGGATTGGCGACCGATCCGGTACTTCGCGACGTCAAGCTCATTGCGGAGCCGTGGGATATTGGCCCCGGCGGATGGCAGACCGGCAATTTCCCCATTCCTTTTTCCGAGTGGAATGACCGCTATCGCGATGCAATCCGCGACTTTTGGTTAGCGGATTTCAATAATTATCTAGCTGGCCGAGGCATGGGCAATGCCGCAAATTTGGCAACGCGGCTTTCTGGTTCTTCAGACCTGTTTTCACAAGAACGCGGGCCCCGGGCATCTATCAACTTTGTCACTGCCCATGATGGTTTCACCCTGGCAGATTTAACTAGCTATAACCATAAACACAATATGGCAAACCTCGAGAACAACCAGGATGGCAGCGAAAACAACCGTTCGTGGAATCACGGTGTTGAAGGCGATGGCCGGGAAGATGATATGGCCGACCC
Organism: Scrofimicrobium canadense; assembly: GCF_009696615.1. Lineage (GTDB taxonomy): Bacteria > Actinomycetota > Actinomycetes > Actinomycetales > Actinomycetaceae > Scrofimicrobium > Scrofimicrobium canadense. Next base: position 71,961 of record NZ_VULO01000009.1, on the reverse strand, counting down.
GACAGGCCTCGTCGAAGAAATCCTCTACGCTCGTGAGAGGTCTCGGAGAAATCTGTTGGCGACGCTGTTAGTTTCTGCGGGGACCCCCATGATCGTGGCTGGTGACGAATTTGCCCGCTCGCAGGGAGGAAACAACAACGCTTACTGTCAGGATTCTCCGATCTCATGGATTGATTGGAATCTGGAAAAGCACCAGGAACGGCAGCTGAAAAGCACGCAGTATTTACTGAAATTGCGCTCACTTCACCCGGTTATGCGACCCACGAATTTCGCTCACGGGATCCCTATCGATGGCGATATTCTTCCCGACGTCGCGTGGTTCGATCGTTCCTCTCACACCATTGAAGGCGATGCTTGGAGGACTGCGGGGAACCGCGTCTTCCAAATGCGCAGGTCTGGTCTACCGGTTGATGACGCGGATCTTTTGGTGGTATTCAATGGAGAGCTGGATGTGGCAGAGGTGGTCCTGCCTGACTCTCATGGTCCTCAGTGGGTGCAGGTCTATGACACCTCGTGGATGCGTCCCAAAACCGGAAGGATCAACGATGCGGACACGGCCTTGGATGAGGGACACAAAGTAAGTCCTGGAAAAGCTGTCCAGTTAGAACCCCAGTCTTTACATATCTATATGGCACCCGTGAGCTGATATCGGACGTCGTCTTCGGGGAATCGTAACCCGCGCTAGAATCGCCTTGTGACTGACAATTCAAATCAAGCAACATTGGCTCGCGCTAAGGAACGTTCTGCCGAGATACAAGCCCACATCGATAAAGATCCTTCTGTTTTCCGGATTCTTACCGGGGATCGTCCCACGGGGAGACTCCATTTGGGTCACTATTTTGGGACGCTCAAAGGGCGCGTGGAACTGCAAAACCGCGGCGTTGAAACGTGGATTGTCATTGCCGATTATCAGGTCATTACTGACCGGGATGGCGTTGGGCCCTTACAGGAAAGAGTGCTCGGCCTTCTCGCTGACTATTTAGCCGCTGGCTTGGATCCTGAGCAGACAACTATCTTCACGCACTCGGCCATTCCTGCACTCAACCAGCTGATGCTTCCGTTCCTGTCTTTGGTCACGGAGGCAGAACTTCACCGTAACCCCACTGTCAAGGCTGAACTTGATGCTACCGATGGCAGGGCCATGTCAGGATTGCTGCTCACCTACCCTGTTCACCAAGCAGCTGACATCCTTTTCTGCAAAGCAAATCTGGTGCCTGTGGGACAAGATCAGCTACCTCACTTAGAGCAGACCAGGGTCGTCGCCAACCGTTTTGACAAACGGTATGGTCGCAGTGGCGATAAGCCCGTGTTCCCTCGCCCAGATGCCCTGCTCTCAGCTGCCCCCAGTATTTTGGGCACCGATGGGCAAAAGATGTCAAAGTCTCGGGGAAATACGGTCGAACTCGCAATGACCGCTGACGAGACAGCCAAGATGTTCAAAAAGGCTAAAACCGATGCGGACCGTGTCATTACCTATGACCCGGATAACCGCCCGGAGGTCTCAAATCTGCTGCTTCTAGCCTCTATGAGTACTGGCGAGGCACCGGAAATGCTGGCTGAGCGTATTGGTGACGGTGGCGGCGGAGCTCTCAAGGCCCTGGTCACCGAATCTGTCAATGATCTTCTGGCCCCTATCCGTCAGCGGCGCGCCGAGCTAATCCAAGACCCCGGATATTTGTGGAATGTGCTGGCTCGCGGAAACGAGATCGCGAATGAACGCGCCAACCTCACTTTGACCGAAGTTCGCCAAGCAATGAATATGGATTACCCCGCATGACAGCACCTGATAAGCACGATCCACACACCCTGAATTTTTCTTCCGCAGCAGTCCATGCGGGTAATCGCGGTGAAGAAAGTACAGGCGGGGTACTTACTCCTTTAGTGCTGGCAAATTCCTACAATCTTCCCCCTGACCCCACAGAAGTAGATTGGTCTGACTGGCGCGTCCCTCTCTACACGCGCAACTCAGGATTCAATCAACTCTCATTGCAGGAAAAATTAGCTGCACTGGAAGGCGCTGAGGATTGCGTCGTATTTGCCTCTGGGGTGGGCGCACTCTATTCGGTGTTCTTTTCATTCTTAAACTCTGGCGACCATGTCATCGTCTCCGACAACACCTACGAAGCTACCTGGCGACTTTTTGCTGAACTTCTGCCTCAGAAGTACAACATCGAAGCGTCTTTTGTCGACACTTCCAATCTGGACGAGGTGAAAACAGCACTTCGGCCCAATACTCGCCTGATCGTCACAGAGACCATTGCCAATCCGACAACGAGAGTCTCTGATGTGGCAGCTCTTGCTGCTATTGCCCATGATGCAGATGCTCTCTTCGCTGTCGATTCTACGTTTACGCCACCCCCCACGTATCGGCCGCTCCGTGATGGGGCTGACCTCGTGATCCATTCACTCACCAAGTACATTAATGGTCACGGTGATGCAATGGGAGGGGCAGTTTTGGGGAGCGCCGACCTTATTGCTGAGCTTAAGTCGGACCCAATGGTGGACCTCGGAGCCACCATTTCACCATTCAATGCTTGGCTGATTTCCCGTGGCCTCGTCACATTGCCGCTACGCATGAAACAACACCAGGACTCGGCATTACAGGTGGCGCAGTTCCTCTCTGCACATCCTTCTGTCGCATACGTGGACTATCCGGGACTGCCAGACCATCCGGGCCACAAGGTGGCTTCACGTCAGTTTGATGGTTTCGGCGGTCTCATGGCTTTTGGGCTCAAGGGTGGTCACAGCGCACACAATGAGTTTGTGTCTCGTTTGCGTCTCATTACTTCGGCAGTATCACTGGGACATCCAGAAACACTGATCGTTCATGTCGGCACCGATGGTCCGCGAGTAACCTACTACCCTGAGCGGTACAAGGAACTGGGGCACCTGCGCCTTGCCGTAGGTCTCGAAGACCCCGCCGACCTCATTGCTGACATTGCTCAGGCACTCGCTAAGTAGAGACTCCCTATCCCCCCAAGTAAAACAGTGTCCCGGCGACAAATAACAAACTGCCACGGGAATTATCACACTGTGATGCGATCGGAGGTGAGGAGCGACCACACTTCAGCGTCCTCAAGGCCTTGGTTAGTACGGATGCCTTGACGTAAGCACCCCTCATGTCTCATCCCTAGTTTTCTGGCTACCGCGCCCGAGGCAGGATTGTCACTGGCGTGTTTAATCACTAGTCGCTTGATCTCCACCTGAGAGAACAGGAAATCTGCAACTGCACTAGCGGCCTCAGTCATTAGTCCCTGTGCCCACCATGGACGCCCAATGCAATAGCCGATTTCCGCCTCGCCGATAGTCTCATCCATTCCCACCACGCCGACTGTGCCAATGGGTTCACCCGGAATTTTCAGCTCGATTGCCCACAGGTAACAGTCGTTCGCCGCATACCCGGGGATAACTGTCGAAAGATACTCAGCGGTGGCCTGAGCACTTACATGCGCAGGCCACGACAAATGCTCAGTCACAGCTGGATCTCCAGCCCAGTTGGTGTACATCAGCTCAGCATCAGATAACGCCAATCTTCTCAAGACAAGCCGGGGGGTGCGAAGAATGACGGTCCCCTGATGTTTCATTAATTCTCCCGATATAAGACCGTATTTGTGGCCTGGGCTCTGGGACGAATGATCATGGAATCAATGTTCATGTGACGGGGCCTCTCCAGAGCCCACACAATAGCCTCGGCGATATCGTCTGCGACCAGTGGTTCTTTCACCCCCTCATAGACGGCTGCAGCGGCATGCGCATCGCCCAGACGATTGAGTGAAAACTCTGGTGTCTTGACCAATCCTGGAGCAATCTCAATGATGCGAACCGGCTCGCCCACAAGTTCTTGACGTAAAGTATTGGCAATAATGCGTTCACCATGTTTGGCTGCAACATACCCTCCCCCGCCAGGATAGGTGTCGTGAGCGGCCGTGGAAGTAAGGAACACCAGGTCACCACCACGCTTTTGAAGGCCCGGTAGGAATGCGTCAGTTACCTGCAAGGCGGTCATCACATTCATCTCATACATCCGCCGCCAACGCTCCGGCTTGGCATCGGCCACCGAATCGGTACCCAACGCTCCCCCCGCGTTGTTGACTACAGCGTCGACAACGCCCGCGTGCTTTTCCAGTGCGGACACTTGTTCTTCATCCGTCAAGTCAGCCACGAAATAGTCGCACCCGGTCTGTTCCGCAAGTGCTTGAAGCCGTTCTTCACGACGGGCTACCGCAACAACGTCCCAACCGTGAGAGCGCAGAAGGCGAACAGTCGCCTCACCAATTCCTGTTGAAGCCCCCGTAACAACAGCTTTCATTTTTCCTCCTTTTACTACAAAGGGCCCCCAACGGTGAGGCTGGGGGCCCTTAGCTAGAGTTTTTAGTCCCCGAAACTGGTATGCGTATGTGCTGTCACCGCAGAAGGTTCAGCATTAGCTGCCAATCCTAGTTCGGTATCCCCTGCCATGAGCGGATTAAAGGGTACTACGCGCACCGCGTAGCCCACTGATCCCGAAGCGGAAAGCTTCTCAGTTCCAGTGAAAACCTGGTGACCATGTTTTTCTCCGGCTGGATTCAGGTTAGAGATATCAAAGTCTTCCAGGCGGTCATCAGCTCCAACGCGTCCGGACACCAGTTGAACGTGCACGTCAGTCGGTTCCAATCCCGCCAAGCTCACACCTGCTGAGATTGATACCTCGTCGCCCAGCTCAGCCACGTCAGGGACTTCTGCCTCGACGAAGTCGACACGCACCCCAGGCCATGCTGAACGAACCTTGTGCTTCCACGCAGCCAATTCTTTAGCTTTCTCATATGGCGCCGCGTCGATAACGCGTGAAGCAGCGGCAATAGGTGTGTAGAGACGCTCCACATAGTCACGCACCATGCGAGTTGCCTGGACTTTGGGTCCAAGTGTGGCTAGCGTGTGGCGCATCATTTCCATCCATCGCCGCGGAACGCCTCGTTCATCGCGATCGTAGAAGCGCGGTGCCACAGTGTTTTCAATGAGGTCGTACAGCGCTGCGGCCTCAATGTGGTCGCGGCGACCCGGGTCCTCAACTCCGTCAGCGGTGGGGATCGCCCAACCGTTGTTGCCGTCATACATTTCGTCCCACCATCCATCAAGGATGGATAGATTAAGTGCACCGTTGAGAGCGCATTTCATCCCGGAAGTACCTGATGCTTCCAGCGGACGCAACGGGTTATTCAGCCACACATCGCATCCTGGCATTAAGACTTCAGCCAGTGCCATGTCGTAGTTCGGCAGGAAGATAATGCGATCACGTACCTCCGCATTGTCAGCGAACTGAACCAGTTTTTGGATGAGCCCCACGCCCTGCTCGTCGTCTGGGTGAGACTTTCCTGCAATCACCAACTGTATGGGACGCTCAGGATCGGTGAGAAGACGGGTGAGACGTTCTGGATCTGAAAGCATCAGTGTCAAGCGTTTGTATGTGGGAACGCGCCGCGCAAAACCAATAGTCAAAACATCGGGGTCAAGGATGGACTCTGTCCACCCAAGTTCTGCTGGGGATGCTCCACGTTCAAGCCATGAGGCACGTGTGCGAGCCCGCGCCACCTCAACAAGAGCAGCTCGCAAACTGCGGCGCTTTTCCCACAGGACGACGTCGGGAACGCCCCCCTCTTCTTCTGACTTCAACCAGCCCGTTCCGTCGGCGTCATCGGTTTCTGCCATGTATTCCAAGGCCATCGACTGGAAACCAGGATTGCGCCACGTGGGCCCATGTACACCATTGGTGATGGAGGTGATAGGTACTTCGGGAACGTCAAATCCTGGCCACAGCGCAGCAAACATACCTCGGGACACTTTGCCATGGAGCTGAGCCACGCCATTTGCCATGCGGGCCATGCGCAGTCCCAGAACCGCCATGTTGAAAACATGAGGGTTGCCACCTTGGTAGGACTCGTTGCCTAGTGACAGTACTTCATCAACGTTGACTCCTGGCAAGGGCATTGCCGACAGGTAATGACGCACTATCGACTTATCGAATCGATCTATACCAGCAGGAACCGGTGTATGCGTGGTGAAGAGTGTGCCGGAGCGGACGGCTTCGATTGCTGCGCCAAAGTCGACGGATGAGTCGGATTCCATCAACTCGCGAATACGTTCCACTGCTAGGAAGCCTGCGTGGCCCTCATTGCAGTGGAACACTTCGGGCGCTGGCGTCCCCATCAATCGGGAATACACGCGAAGCGCCTTCACGCCTCCCACTCCCAGAAGTAACTCTTGTTCCAAGCGGTGCTCAGCAGAGCCTCCGTAGAGTCGATCGGTCACCGATCGGGAAATGTCGTCATTGTCGGGAATGTCCGAATCCATGAGTAGCAGAGGTACTCGGCCAACCTGCGCCACCCAGATCTGGGCAGCCAGGGTGCGTCCATCTGGGAGTGGTAGAGAAATACGAGCTGGCATGCCATCTTGTTCACGCAGGAGTGTCAGTGGCATATTGTTGGGATCAATCAGCGGATAGGTTTCACGCTGCCACCCATCACGAGAAAGTGATTGGCGGAAGTATCCGGCCCCATAGAGAAGCCCCACCCCTGTGATGGGTACTCCAAGGTCGGATGCGGACTTGAGATGGTCGCCCGCAAGAATGCCCAGCCCACCCGAATACTGTGGCATGACTGCAGTAATGCCGAACTCAGCAGAGAAATAGGCAATTGACGCAGGTTTGTCCGTATTAGAGAAAATCGACTGGAACCACTTGGGTTCAGTCATATATTGGTTTAGTTCCTCAACCAAACGCGCTGCTTCCAACACAACGGTTGCATCTGCCGCCAACTGCTCAAAACGAGCTGGCGTAATTTCCCCCAAAACGGCCACTGGATCACCCCCAGATCGCTCCCACGCCTGTGGGTCCAGTGACTCGAAGAATTTTCGAGTTGGCTCATGCCAACACCAGCGCAGGTTCCGGGCCAGAGTATCGAGGCCAGCGAGCTGCGGAGGAAGAACGGTTCGCACAGTAAATCTACGTATAGCTTTCACATTCCAACCATACGCTACAGCTCCGCATCACCGCCTAATTCCACCACGAAATTCGATGTAAATTACAGATGAATTTCAGGAATTACAGTATGCGCCGAATGCGTCAAGGTAAAACACTTAGACCAGAGTGGTTCCAAGTAAGCATCACTTCTCGATAAGATGGTGATGTGACTAACATCCTGCCGCGCATACCTGCCATTGAAGTCTTCCCCGTACTCGAAAATGCCACGCTGCCTGCAAAGGCCACCGAAGGCGAGCCTTTCCCTGTACGTGCCACGGTATTCCGGGAAGGACACGATGCCTTCGCCGCTGAAGCTGTGCTGATCACACCTCAAGGAAAAGAGCATTCGCGGGCACGTATGTATGACATCGCGCCTGGTCTCGACCGCTTTGAAGCCTGGCTGATGCCGGATACACCTGGGGACTGGAGTTTCCGCATTGAGACTTGGTCGGACCCGTGGAGTACGTGGCAGCGGGATGCGCGCCTAAAGATCTCTGCAAATGTTGACGCTGAACTCATGTGTCAGGAAGGTGCCGTTCTATTCGAGCGTGCAGCTATTGGGATGGTCCTCCCTGGAAAAAGACCGCCTCGAAAACCCGCACGTACCCGGACGAAACCGTCGGGTACAACAGCACAGGTGTTGAAAGAAACAGCCCGAATACTTGCCGACACCACCGTGAGTCCAGCTTCTCGGTACTCTCTGGCCACAACGCCGGAAGTAAAAGCTGCGATGGCCGCTTGTCCACTGCGTGACTTCCTTGAGACAACTGAGCGTTACCCTCTGCAGGTTGACCGGAAAGCCGCTCTCTACGGCTCATGGTATGAGGTTTTCCCTCGTTCTATGGGCGCTCACATTGGACCTGATGGCCGGTGGGTTTCTGGCACGCTGCGTTCGGCTGTATCTGAGTTAGAACGCATCGCAGACATGGGCTTCACAGTTCTCTACCTCACTCCGGTCCATCCAATCGGCACTACCTTCAGAAAAGGCAAGAATAATTCGTTAGAAGCCACGGCAGACGATCCTGGCAGTCCATACGGTATTGGATCGCCCGAAGGTGGACACGATGCTATACACCCCGATTTGGGCAGTTTTGCTGATTTCGATGCTCTCGTTGCCGCATCGCGCGATCTAGGGATGGAAGTGGCGCTCGATCTAGCCTTGCAATGTTCCCCAGACCACCCCTGGGTCAAAAAACATCCCGAGTGGTTTACCACCCGGGTAGATGGTTCTATCGCCTATGCGGAAAATCCTCCTAAGAAGTACCAAGATATTTATCCCCTCAACTTCGACAATGATCCTGACGGCATATACCACGCGATTGTTGACGTGGTCGAGGTGTGGATCCAGCACGGCGTGACAATCTTCCGCGTCGATAATCCGCACACGAAGCCGATGCCTTTCTGGCAGAAATTCCTTGACCAGATGCACCGAGACCACCCGGAAGTACTCTTCTTGGCTGAGGCTTTCACTCGTCCCGCAATGATGAGGACCCTAGGAATGGTGGGGTTCCAGCAGTCATACACCTACTTCGCCTGGCGAACAGCCAAAAAGGAAATCGAAGATTATCTGGTCGAAGTGGCTGAGGAGACCTCCCATATGATGCGCCCCGCATTTTGGCCGACAACTCACGACATTCTTACCCCGCAAATGACAGACGGCGGCGAAGCAATGTTTGCGATTCGCGCGATGCTCGCAGCAACCGGGTCACCAACGTGGGGAATCTACTCAGGATACGAGCTGGTAGAAAAAGATCCTCGACCAGGATTTGAAGAGCACAATAATAATGAAAAATATGAGTATCGGCCACGCGATTGGGACAAAGCCCAAGATCACGGTATTGCGCTACTACTAGAGCTACTCAATCGCAGCCGCGCGATGCATCCCGCATTGCAACAGCTGCACCAGATTTCAATACATCCCACGTCTTCTGACGACATTGTGTGCTTCTCGAAGCACACACCAGCACGGTTCTCCCCCACTGGTCAAGACGACACTGTCGTCGTGGTTATCAGTTTGAACCCCCACGCTGAAGTGGAAGGCACCGTCTACATCAATCGAGACCTCTTATTTCCCACTCTTAGCGCAGAGTCACGCAGCCCCGAAACCAATGACACATTAGTGCTTACCGATGAGCTCGACGGTACTCAATACCTGTGGGGAGACACTAATTATGTGAAGTTTTCACCATGGGAACGCCTGGGTCACGTCTTTTCCGTTCAGGTAGGTCTGAGCTAAATGCGTCCTAATAGCAACACACGAAACCGCGACTGTCACCACATGAACATGAGAGAATCAGGTGTATGAGTATGAGTGCAATCCCAGTAGAAGACAGTATTCTCTTTCTCGTTGGAGCAGGTGAATATCACTCCCCCCATTCGGTTCTGGGCGCGCACCTTGGTGATGGAAGCGTCACTATCCGCACTGTTCGCCATCTCGCGGACGAAGTGACGGTTATTACACCCGAAGGCGAATTTCCCGCCCACCATGAGTCCTCGGGAATATGGGTTGCTGTAGTTCCTGGTGAGGAAATCCCCGATTACCGTCTCAAAGTGCGCTACGGGGACTCTGAAGCCACCACTGATGATCCCTATCGTTTCCTTCCAACTGTGGGCGAACTCGACACATATCTCATTGGTGAGGGACGTCATGAAGAGCTCTGGCGCGTGTTGGGAGCACACCGCAAAGAATACTCAGGCCCACTTGGAGATGTTGAGGGAGTCGCCTTCGCAGTATGGGCGCCCAATGCCAAAGCCGTGAGAGTGGTCGGAAACTTCAACTTTTGGGACGGAACCGGCTCAGCAATGCGGTCTTTGGGGTCATCGGGAATCTGGGAGCTATTCATTCCTGATGTTCCCATTGGTGCCCTCTACAAATTTGAGATTTGCGGCCCTGATGGAAACTGGTTCCAAAAAGCCGATCCTATGGCAAGGCACACTGAAGTTCCTCCAGCAACAGCTTCGGTTGTAACTGAGACGGAGTATGTGTGGAAAGACCGCCAATGGATGACCGATCGGGCTTCGCGCAATCCTCACCAGGGCCCCATGTCGATCTACGAATGCCATATTGGCTCGTGGAAGCAAGGGCTCACCTACCGCAGTTTTGCAGACCAACTGGTACCCTACTTGATCGATATGGGCTATACCCACGTAGAGTTTATGCCCGTTGCTGAGCACCCATTCGGCGGGTCATGGGGATACCAAGTCACGTCCTACTACGCACCTACCGCCCGTTACGGTTCCCCCGATGACTTCAGATACTTGGTTGACACTCTCCATCAAGCAGGCATTGGTGTCCTTGTCGACTGGGTGCCTGCCCATTTCCCGAAAGACTCGTGGGCCCTTGCCCGCTTCGACGGCACACCATTGTATGAAGACCCCGATCCTCTCCGGGGTGAGCATCCTGACTGGGGCACGCTCGTGTTTAACTTTGGTCGTTCCGAAGTCCGCAACTTCCTTGTTGCCAACGCTCTCTACTGGCTAGAAGAGTTTCACGTGGACGGACTGCGCGTTGACGCAGTGGCATCCATGCTTTACCTTGATTACTCTCGCCAAGAAGGCCAATGGCGTCCCAACCAGTATGGCGGCCGGGAAAACCTCGAAGCCATCCAGTTCTTGCAGGAAGCCAATGCTACCGCCTATCGGCGCAATCCGGGTATCGTCATGATTGCCGAGGAGTCAACAGCGTGGCCCGGCGTTACCGCTCCCACAACTGGTGGAGGTCTCGGATTCGGATTCAAATGGAATATGGGGTGGATGAATGACACCCTGAGATACCTGAGTGAGGATCCAGTCAACAGGCGATGGCACCACGGAGAGCTGACATTCTCTCTCGTCTACGCATTTTCTGAAAACTTTGTTTTGCCACTCTCCCATGACGAGGTAGTCCACGGTAAGGGCTCATTGGTGGCTAAAATGCCTGGTGATAAGTGGCAAAAATTAGCTAACCTTCGCGCTCTTTATGCTTATCAATGGTCTCATCCAGGCAAACAACTACTGTTTATGGGCCAAGAGTTCGCTCAAGAAGGAGAATGGTCCGAATCCTATTCCCTTGACTGGTGGCTACTTGACCAACCGGCGCACCGCGGAATTGCCGACTTGGTGCGGGACCTCAATACGCTGTATCAGACTAGTCCAGCACTGTGGGATGACGACTATACGGGATTTGAGTGGATCGATGCCGGTGACGCAGACCGTAACCTCATCTCATATATTCGTCAGGGTGACAATGCTAAGGGCGAGACTGAACAGATTGTCTGTGTCCTCAATTTCGCCGGAACACCCCATGAAGATTTCCGGGTCGGTTTGCCAGATGGCGGCGCCTGGGAGGAAATCCTCAACACGGATGATCTTCGCTATGGTGGCTCGGGAGTAACCAATCCTCTCCCCCTCAAAGCCGAGGAAAAGCCGTGGAATGGACGGGACTACTCGGTTGCACTGCGCGTGCCTCCCCTAGGAGCGACGTGGCTGCGCCCTGTACGCGCTTTAGAACGCCCGTAGTTGACGAGGCGCTCTCCGTGCACACCGACGCACTGCCCGTGCAGCTGCCTGGGCGATGTGGTAGCTGTCGGGGCCGCGTGCGGCCCCGTTTACGGATTTATGACCCCGTACGTGGGGACTATAAGGCAGCTACTAAAAGAGCAACGCCGTGAGGCGCGAACGCGCCCGTTTGACCGCGTCTTTATCGACTGCCAGTCCAAGCAACTGGACTAGGCGTTCGCGGGCCTTTTCTTTATCAGCTTCATCCTCTGCATCTGCAATCTCACCTAAAAGAAGGTCAAAAGCCTGTTCTTCTGCCCCGGAGGCAAAGAGTGAATCCGCGCGAGACAGCACAGACTCTGACTGTCCTTCGGCCTGCTGCCTAGCTTCGAACTCAGCTCGCGACAGAGCAACCTTTGCTTCCTTATCGCCGGGGTCATTCGCCAATACTTTTTTCCACAGCTGAACGGCTTCTTCCCAGTTGTCGGCATCTTCTGCTGCGCGCGGAGCCAAATGAGTGTCAGGAACCGGTTTTTCCAGTTGTTCTTCGCTCACGGCCACGCGTCCAGTCACACCAAGTTGGGGAGCCGCCTGGAGAAGCTGGTCGATAAGTGACACTAGCTGTTCCTTTGTGGGGGCGCCTTCAAAAAGAGGGACTGGGCGGCGCGCTACCAGGGCCATTGCCGATGGGACATTCTGAATCTGCAATGCTTGAGCAATGCCCGGCTCTTGCGACACATCAATTGTTCGCAAAGCAACCGCACCAGCTTGTGAACGAACGACGTTCTCGACTTCACGCGTTGCTTGAGTGGAGGCAAGGGACGCAGAAGAAATGAAAAGCAAAATGACTGGCACAGTCTGTGACAATCCCATTTGCTCTTCAAAATTAGCCTCATTGACGGTGGCAATCAGAGGAACATTGATTCCTCCGCCGCTTGGTTCTGACGCCTGTGCCGCAGATGAAAGGTCCACTGCGCCAAACTGGGATGGTCCACCAGAAGCTACATTCTCTTCAACCATGAATTATTCTTCTCCTTCGGGCTTTGCAGCGTCATCTCGGCTGACGCTCTCGATTGCTCGTTCTACACCAACGATGCGAATAGATTCTTGTGAGTCTTGAGGCGGCAAAAGGAAAAAGAAGTTGACAAGGTAGTTGACAGTGACAGTGCCAATAACATCAGCGTTGTCGAGGTACGATGCCGCAGTACCACCGACCGCCATTTTTGAATCTGCCACTGTGCGTTGATACGTAGTACTGGTTTTGAGTGAGGCCGCAAAGAGGCCTTCCCCAGAGGCCAACGTGACTCCGGTGACGGGATAGTCGGAAGGCCACGCATCAAAACCTATGGTGCCAACTTGTTCCACTGCAGTGCGCAGCTGAGTGATTTCTTCACGTTGCTTCGGAGAGAAAGTGTCATCGACAAATACCTGAAAGTCTGCGTTATCAGGGTCTTTCAAAAAAGACGCATACATCTGTACCACCTCGTCGGGAGACATAATTCCCCCCTCATCATCGGCAGTCAGAGTCTGAGATCCCTCGTCAATAGCCACCCCGTGGATCGAGTTACCTCCCACGACACGTACCCAGTTCTCTAGCATGTAGTCTGACTTGGCATCGGCTTGAGTAAACAAAAACACTTCAGCGGGATCGTCAGCTGATGCGGAAGAACCCACAAGAAGCGTTCGAGGGAAAGACTGCGCAACTGTCGCAGAAGCCACGTTGATCTCTATTTCTAGAGGAGCCAGTTCTTTGCCGGTTTTTTGCGCACGAACCATCTCAGCAGTGCGCATTGCCAAAGCGGATCCCGTGAGTCTTTCACTGAGGACCGCAGGATCACCACTCTCTTGGGCACTATCTAGTACGTCTTGCACTCCGGCAACAATCTTGCGGATTTGCGCTTCATCCAATACGGGAGCTGCGGCGATCTCTCCTGACATCGCGTTTGACTGACCATCTGTAGCAAGAACTTCATACGATTGCGCCGTCACCTCGCGCGAATCTGGGGCACATCCTGAGAGAGATAGTGCAGCCACACCCACAATCAGCGCTGTCCAGTTTGCTTTCGTTTTCACTTCTGGTCCTTCGGTTTTCCAGAGCCGAACTTCGCAGCCCCTTTCTTTGAGCGCCATTTGATAGAGGTGGGGGGAATCGTGGTTTCAGATAATGAAGTCTCTGACTTAGGGGACGGAGGGATCGACGTCGTAGAGTAGTCCACACCTTCAACGACCAGTTTTTCAATGCCTCGTGCTCTCGCATCACGTAAAGCCCGCCGGGTCGGGAAGCGTCCACCACCCTGTAGGGCCGCCAAGTTCATCATTCCCGATTCGGTAGTGACAAGCTCCGTGCGTTCATCAACCGCCTCGGTTCTTTCATGGTGCTGAGGTGCTTCCTCTTCTGTCCGAGGTGGTTCCGCATCACCAGTGACCACAGCAGGCTCATTCTCAGCGGGCGGCGCGAATGTCTGCAGTTCTTCGGACTGCTCCACAGGAGACTCTTCGCTTTCAGGTACCTCAGCTTCAGACGGTTCTTCGGGGGTGGGCTTAAGCTTGCTCTTCACCTCTTCAATCGGAACGGCGCCGGTAGCCATTTCATCTGCTGCTGCACGATCACTAAGAGTCTTCTTAGCTTTATTGAGGCGACGTGTTCGCGCACTCACAGCTATAGCTACCGCAATAGATAGAAGAATAAATACGCATGCAACTGGGAAAAGGATCCATGCTGCAACATTGGGGCGTGGATATTCCCAAGTAAGTGTAACTTTAGGGGCCGGGTCAGTACCGTTACCACTGATGAGGAGAACACTAGAAAGGCCCTCACCGGAGAGAGGGACAGCAAGCTCTCCCTTGCCTTCACGCATATTTGACCACATGTCTGACTGAATAGGGCTTACCGGCGGTTCTGCACCAGACTGAGATACTTCTCCAGACTGCGCCTGCGCGGTATCTTCGGTGGATGGTTCCTCGGATACGTCTTCTGATTGTGCTGCCTCATCTGACTGAGAGGTTTCCATGCCGGACTGCTCATCACCAGATTGTGACGTCCCTACACCCTGCTTTTCCATAGCAAGTTGAGTCATTGACTCGGTGCCGGTAATGACGTTGAAGTCGTGTCCATGAAGCCACGCACTCACATCAGGGCCCAGTCCCGAAGCCATCCACACATAATCATCAGGATCATCAGCAGTGAGAGTGACGGTGACCTCGTTGCCATAGAGACCAAGAACTCCTTCTCGCACCATGACAAAAGGTTCGTCGGGATCTGCGGATGCGGAAATATGTTGAGCTGGCTGCCATATTGTGGCAGCCAGAATACCGAATACTAGGGCTACTACTCCCACGATCGCAAGGACGATCGCAAGCCAAAACCTTTTCGCTGCTGCCACCAGGCACCCTTTCCCAGAGTCTGCCGATTCAGAATGACGTTACCACTGTTACTAAAGAGCAACAAAGTGAAAGAACGCGATTACGCCCACAGCCCACGTTCCCAGCAACTTGTGTGCCAGTGTCTGCGAGCCTCTATACCGACTCCGCGCCATGCTTGGTCTTCCTCAGGCCAGGCAACAATATGTTCACTTCCCACAAAAATCGGCCTTCCACACCCGGGACATATATATTCTTTTTTTGCCTTTACTACTCGCTGTACCTGATACCTGCGACCATCCCCGCCAACTTCTGTGCGCGCTATAGACGCCGACAGGTGTAGGGGCCGATGTTCCTGCCCCCAGGGCCGCTTCGAGCTACGCCTTGCCATCAGAACAGCCGATCCTCGGCGTTATCCATTCCGCGCATTGCCTGATAATCCAAGATAAGACATTCGATACCGCGATCTTCTGCCAGAGTTCGCGCCTGCTTGGCGATTTCTTGAGCCGCAAAAATCCCGCGAATCTCCCGGTAACGTTCTTCCCGCCCCAGTAGCTCTAGATACCGTGTCAACTGTTCAACCCCATCAATACCACCGCGCCGCTTTACCTCTATAGCAACCGGTTTACCTTCAGGGTCATATACTAAAAGATCAACCGGCCCAATAGGCGTTGGGTGCTCGCGTCGTAGCAGTGTCCAACCAGTCCCCAATATTGTAGGGACCTGTTGCGCCAAGAGCTCTTGGAGGTGTGCTTCCACTCCATCTTTTGTGAGCCCCGGGTCAACACCAAGGTCTTGCTCGATATCGGCTACTATTCCGTAGATACGTACGCGCAATTCACCATCAGATTTGAGAGGGATCACCTGCCAGACTTCTTGTACTCCCGCATCGGACTCATCAGGTTCAATAACTTCCACGCGGCATGGTGGCGACATCCAATTCAAAGGCTTATATGATCCTCCATCGGAATGAACCAAAACTGAGCCATCAGCTTTGAGCATCAACACGCGGGTTGCTCGTGGCAGATGAGCGTCAAGTCGCCCAGAGTAGTCCACCGAGCAATCTGCAATTACCAGTCGCATGTTATTGACCTCTATATTTCGACATCGCGTCCACTACTTTAGAACTCTCGGGATTCACTGGGAGGGTTTGAGTCAATCCACGAAAGCAAACCTGTGTAATCACCCGTCGAGACTACCAGCTCCCAGCGATCATCCCCTGACTGCAGCCACAGAGTCGTAGTGCCTTCAGAGTGATCTTGAACAGGTTTTCCCACGACTTCGAGAGTTGTCCGGGGAAGCAAAAGGTCCGGCGCTATCGCGAACCGGACCAAAGAATACCATGCCATATTGGTGGCACCGTAGCATGCAAAACCGCGCCGCCATTGGCCACCGGGAGTGCGTAGCAGCGCACGAAAGGAATAACGCAACGTACTGAGGCGCCACAACCGAACAATGATGAAAAGACCGCACGCACACAATACGCCCAGCACTGCCAGCGCCCAGCCGGTCATTACGCCTCCAGTCTGCTCCCTTGTTCGACCACGACGGTCACAAAATCAACATCGACAGACGCAAAGCCTCCCGAGACTTCAAAACGGATAGTTTCACCGTCTTCACTATGAGCTTCAACCACGCCGTCAGCGAGTACTGCTAAAACCGGCTGGCGTCCAGGCAAAATACCTAGACGCCCATCCTCAGCAGGAATACTTACATGTGTTGCTGCACCCTCCCACAGGATCTGTGAGCGGGTGACAATCTCAACATTCAGTAACTTACTCATTGTTGCTGCAACTCGTGCCAGCGGCGTTCCAAATCTTCGATACCGCCGATGTTGAAGAATGCCTGTTCAGGAATCTCATCATAGACACCCTCAGCAATGCGGCGGAAGGCCTCAATCGTCTCTGAAAGAGGAACAGTGGATCCTGGCACACCTGTGAACTTCTCAGCCATGTAGGTGTTCTGCGAGAGGAACTGTTCAATGCGGCGAGCACGCGCCACAGTGACCTTATCCTCTTCTGAGAGCTCGTCGACACCCAAGATAGCGATGATATCTTGCAGTTCCTTATTCTTCTGCAGGATCCGCTTGACCTGGGTAGCAACATCGTAGTGTTCCTGCCCGACGTACTTGGGATCGAGAATACGGCTAGTTGAAGCAAGCGGATCTACCGCCGGGTACAGCCCGCGGCTAGCAATCTCACGAGAGAGCTCCGTAGTCGCATCTAAGTGAGCGAAAGTTGTGGCAGGAGCTGGATCGGTGTAGTCATCAGCGGGGACATAAATAGCCTGCAATGAGGTGATGGAGTGCCCACCAGCCGAGGTGATGCGTTCTTGCAACATTCCCATTTCGTCAGCCAGGTTAGGCTGGTACCCCACTGCGGACGGCATACGTCCCAGAAGCGTAGAGACCTCAGACCCCGCCTGAGTGAAACGGAAAATGTTGTCGATAAAGAGCAACACATCCTGTTTTTGTACGTCACGGAAATATTCGGCCATCGTCAACCCTGTCAGCGCAACACGCAAGCGCGTCCCAGGTGGCTCATCCATCTGTCCAAAGACAAGGGCTGTCTTATCAAAGACCCCTGCCTCTTCCATCTCATGAATGAGGTCGTTGCCTTCGCGGGTGCGCTCACCAACGCCAGCAAACACGGAGACACCGCCGTGGTCTTGAGCAACGCGCTGAATCATCTCTTGGATAAGAACTGTCTTGCCTACGCCAGCACCTCCAAAGAGGCCGATCTTTCCACCCTGAACGTAGGGAGTAAGTAGATCAATAACCTTGATGCCAGTCTCGAACATCTTGGTCTGACCTTCTAGCTGGTCGAAACCAGGAGGGTCCCGGTGAATAGGCCAGCGTTCTTTGACCTCTAAAGTCTCATCTTTTTCAAGATTCAGACATTCGCCGGTGACGTTAAATACTTTGCCCTTTGTCACCTCTCCCACAGGAATGGTAATCGGCGCACCGGTATCCGTCACGGGAGTACCGCGAACCAACCCGTCTGTTGGCTTGAGGGCAATCGCACGAATCATGTTGTCACCCAGGTGCTGAGCAACCTCCATCGTCATCGTCATCAGGCCTTCGCCCTCACCCTGACCGCGCAAATCAACATCTACCAATAATGCGTTATAGAGGGCGGGAATCGCGTCAGGTGGGAACTCTACGTCAACGACGGGGCCCACCACGCGGGCCACGCGACCCTCGGCTGTCCTAGTCTTTTCGCTCATCTGCATCTCTCCTATGCCTGAGGCGCAAGGGCATCTGCCCCAGACACAATCTCAGTGATTTCTTGGGTAATTTCGGCTTGCCGCGCGGCATTGGCCAAGCGAGTGTAGTTGGTGATCAAGTCGTTAGCGTTATCGGTAGCAGTATGCATTGCCTGCTGGCGAGACGCTAACTCTGACGCCGCCGATTGCAGCATTGCATGAGTAATGCGATTACGGACGTAGAGAGGCAAAAGCTCATTGAGTACCGTACTTGCATCAGGTATGAACTCATACTCTGGGTAGATATCATCCGAGGCAGAAGATCTGTCCCCGCCCTGGTTCCGAGAATCATCCGCCTCTGGGGTATCGACAACAGTCAGTGGTAGCATCTTGCGAATCTCAGGGACCTGTCGAACCATTGTCTCAAATCGCGTAAACACCAGGTGGACCTCAGCCACGCCCTGCGTCGGATCGGGGTTCAAAAAAGCGTCTAAGAGGGTGTGGGCAATCTGGTCGATCATCTCCTGGTTGGGATTATCCGACGACCCTTCCCATGAGTTAGCTATCGGGACACGCCGGAATGAGAAATACTGTCTAGCGCGCCGTCCAGAAGTGAAAAGGACAGGTTCTTTTCCCTCGTCATGGAGCTCTTGAAGAAGCCTCTCCGTTTCGCGGAGGATAGTCGCCGAATAGGCACCCGCGAGTCCCCTATCGGAAGCGATTGCCAAGACGGCGACTCGACGAGTATCCGTGCGAGGTCTAGTCAACGAGTGGTCGACATGTCCATGGACAGCCACCGCAGCCACAGCCTGTGTAAGAGCCCTGGTATAGGGATCAGCCATCTCTGCGCGTTTGCGGGCGGCATTGATCCGGGAAGCCGCAATCATCTCCATGGCGCGAAAGACCTTTGCCAACGTTTCCGTAGCCTTGATCTTCGCCTTAAAAACTCTTTGCTGACCGCCCATCGAGACTAGCCCTTCCGCGCAGTCGAAATTGTCTCTTCTGTGCGGTGTGCTTCAACCTCACCGGAATCGCTTGCGGTTTCGGTCAGGTAAGTATCGTGGTACTCAGTAACTACGCGCCGCAGTTCTTCTTCCGTGTCTGATTCGAGCAGGCCCGTATCTGCGATAGTTTCCAGGACCTTCGAATGCGCTCCCACGTAATCTAATAGACCGTCTTGGAATGGGCGAACTTGATCAAGAGTCAAATCATCCAAGAAACCGTTAGTTCCGGCCCAAATCACGACAACCTGGTCTTGAACCTTCATCGGCGAGTTTTGCGATTGCTTAAGCAGTTCCATGAGACGCTCACCGCGGATGAGCTGCTTTCGAGTGGTTTCATCCAAGTCTGAGGCAAACATGGCAAAAGCTGCCATGGATCGGTACTGGGCCAAAGTAAGCTTGAGAGTACCAGCCACCTTCTTCATTGCCTTGATCTGAGCGTCACCACCCACACGGGATACTGAGATACCTACGTCAACAGCTGGGCGCTGATTGGCGTTGAAAAGATCCGACTGAAGGAATATCTGTCCGTCAGTAATCGAAATAACGTTGGTCGGAATATAGGCTGACACGTCGTTTGCTTTGGTTTCGATGATCGGAAGCCCCGTCATTGAACCGCCACCTAGTTCATCGGAGAGCTTTGCGCAGCGTTCCAAGAGACGCGAATGCAAGTAGAACACGTCGCCAGGATACGCTTCACGGCCCGGTGGACGTCGCAAAAGCAGGGACACTGCACGGTAGGCTTCAGCCTGCTTCGAAAGATCATCAAAGATGATAAGAACGTGCTTTCCTTCGTACATCCAGTGCTGGCCAATAGCCGACCCCGTATAGGGGGCTAAGTATTTGAAGCCAGCTGGGTCAGAGGCTGGGGAGGCGACGATTGTTGTGTAATCCAGCGCTCCAGCATCAGCAAGTGTTTGACGCACCGATGCAATAGTTGACCCCTTTTGACCAATCGCAACGTAAATACAACGAACCTGTTTCTGCGGATCACCTGACAACCAGTTTTCCCGCTGGTTGAGAATGGTGTCCAACGCAATAGCTGTCTTGCCAGTCTGACGATCTCCAATGATCAGCTGACGCTGCCCACGGCCAATCGGAATCATTGAGTCGATAGCTTTGAGGCCAGTCTGAAGTGGTTCATGCACCGACTTACGAGCCATCACACCGGGGGCCTGGAGCTCTAGGGCACGCCGTCCCTCAATATCTTTGATTTCCCCCAAGCCGTCAAGGGGTGCGCCTAAGGGATCAACGACGCGACCGAGGTAGCCGTCCCCCACCGGAACGGAGAGAACCTCACCAGTGCGACGTACCTCCTGGCCCTCTTCGATACCACCAAAGTCGCCCAACACGACCGTGCCAATCTCGCGGGGCTCTAAGTTCATGGCAAGGCCATAGGTTCCATCTTCAAAGCGCAGGAGCTCATTGGCCATCGCGCCTGGCAGCCCCTCGACATGGGCGATACCATCGGCTGTCTCAGTAACGTGCCCAACCTCTTCGGCTTCGGCGCCTGTTGGCTGGTATGACTCGACATAGTCGTCAAGCGCAGCGCGAATATCTTCGACACTGATTCCCAGATCTGCCATGTTCCGTTCCTCTACCTTGTCTTAGGGCGCGTGAGAGCCCGTTTGGCTTTAGCGATGTCTGAGCGGATAGACGAGTCCACCGCTTCCTCGCCATAATTGATGCGGAAACCGCCCACCAAGTCAGGATCTACAGCCACAGCGAGTGTGACTGGATGTCCCAACTGACGTTCCACCAAGTTCTTCATGCGTTCACGCTGACTGCCTGTGAGATCTCGGGCAGTAGCGACGGTGACCAATTGCGTGCCGCCAAGTTCAGCAGCTTGCTTTTCATACTCTCTGAGGGTTTGCAGCAGCCTACCGTGATGAGACCGCTCCACCGCACGCTGCACGAGGGCGCGAGTAGTCGGCTGAACACTGTCACCCAGAATCTTCCCCATGAGAGCAGCACGCGCACCTACCGTTCCTTGGCCAAGTTCCGAAAGCTGAATTCGTAAATCTCGACTATCGGACAAAAGCTGAGTTACCGCGAAAAGCTCCGACTGGACCAACCGCAGTTCAGCTCGTTGGCGGGCCCCTAAAAGATAGGCAGTTACCCCCAAGTTCTCTAAGGCTTCAAGAAATGCCTTTGGGCTAGACCAATGCTGAACCACAATCGTGCGAATGACGCTCAGCACTGATTCGGTGCAATGCTCGGCAAATATCTTCTCAGCAAGACGACCCCGGTCTGCGCTACTGCGTGATTGATCGGTGAACGCTCGAAGCAGACCCGAATTACCTGAAATGAGGTCGGCAGCGTTTAGCAGCTCAGCACCGATGACATCCGCATCGGCAGACGTAACTACCGTCTCTAAAACCGAGCGGCCTTCCGCCAGGTTACTTAGCTGCTCCGCACTCACTGAGCATTCGCTCCTTCAGTTTCCATGCTGGATTCCAGCTGATCCATAAAGCGGTCGATGACTCGGGACGAAACCTCGTCATCTTTGAGCTTTTCACCGATGATTTTCTCAGCTAGCTCAGTCGCTAACTCGCCAACATCGCGTCGCAGGGTAAGTTCGGCCGCCGCCCGCTCAGCTGCAATCTGTTTCGTAGCATTGTCAGTGATACGCGCTGCTTCACTTTGAGCTTCTGTCTTGGCTTGAGCAACAATCCGTTGAGCGTCTTGTGAGGCCTTCTCCCGCACCTCACGTGCCTGCTCATTGGCATCCCGGAGAAGGTCTTTGCGCTCACGCTCTGCCAACGCGGCCTGTTCTTGAGATTGCGCAGCCGCGTCTAAGCCAGCTTCGATTTCTTCGTTGCGCTCATCAATTTTGGCGTAAATCTTCTTGAGGGCCAAGCCTAAGACAATCCACAGTCCCAAGAATATGATGGCGGACCAGAAGATCTCATATACGGGTGGAAGCAGAAGATTTGAGCTCCCTGAGCTAGCCTCGCCTGCTTCTGCTGCTAAAAATACCATCACGACTATTTGATCAGAGCTAGAACGAAGCCAATCAGACCCAGCACCTCAACAAACGCAACGCCGAGAATCATGTTCGTAAAGAGTTTCGAAGCAACTTCGGGCTGACGCGCAGTAGCTTCCTGAGTCTTACCAATCAGAATGCCAATGCCAATACCTGGGCCGAGTGTAGCCAAGCCGTATCCGAGAATGGCGATGGAACCGGTCATATTGTATTTCCTTACTTTCGTATGTGAGGGACTAGTGTGCCTCAACGGACATTTTGATATAGACGGCGGTGAGAAGAGTGAATACATACGCCTGAAGCAACGCGACAAAAAGTTCAAATGCGGTCACGGCTATCGCACCCGCGAAAGTGGCTACAGAGATAATCTTGAGACCACCTGTTGCAACTAATAGTGATTGTGTACCAAAGTAGCACGTCGCAAGGAGAATGTGACCCGCAATCATATTCGCTAAAAGTCGAATAGCCAGCGAACAAGGACGCACAACGAAGGTCGAGAATAGCTCAATCGGCGTAAGCAACAAATACATGAGCTTAGGAACGCCTGCAGGCATAAGCTGCTCTTTGAAGAACCTCAGTCCGCCGCGCTCTCTGATACCTGCAACGACAAATGACACGTACGCAAAGACTGCAAAAACTAATGGAACAGACATGACAGACGAAGCTGCAATATTAATACCGGGGATTATTCCCGTGAGGTTCATTGCGAAGACGCCAAAGAAAATCACGGCCAGGGTGATGGCATAGCGTCGTCCACGTTTATTACCCATCAGTTCAATACCAATATTGCGGCGAACGTACTCGGCAACAACTTCGATAGCAGCCTGTCCCCTGGTGGGTACCTTCGTCACTCGCAGAGCGACAATACCGACCACCGCACACACAACCACAGCAGCAAGTATGCGAGCAATGACGAGGCGGTTGACTTCAAAAACGGTCCCTTCCCATATCGCTGCCTCAGGGAAAAAGTCCCCAACGCCGGGCTGATGGATTTCTGCGGGATTCTCCATCATCGGGAGAAAACCAGCGAAGAAAGACCAGATAAGAATCGCAACAATAACAATGGCACCGATCCACCACCAAGTTGGGAATCGTCGCAAATCAGACGCCTTCTCAGCTTTGGTCGGCGCGACTTCTACTGCGTCAACAGAACTCAGGGCAACTCCCATGTTGGTATCGGGCAAAATCCTTTCAGATGATAGCACTTCAGTCGCTCTTCGCATCTTCACATCTCATGATTCTTCCAACTTGACCTGCATGGAACGCAACTGTATGACCAGAGTCACCACAATTGATGCGACGACGATCGCAGCTATGACTGGCAAATTGAATCCTCCCACCGACTTGGGGATGAGGATAGCTAACGCGATTGCGGCTATTTTGATCAGGTAGTCCGCAATCACCCACCCAATACCTAGATCATCAGAATCGACCATTTTGGAGATACTGAAAGCACTCACCTCAATGATGACTGTGGCCGCGGCAATACCAATCAGAGCAGAGCTTATGGGTCTGCCAGGCAACAATAGAGTAGCAATCAGTCCGCCCACGACAACAATGGCGAGAGCCCATTGGAGACCCGATCGCACTCGGTGGGCATACTCACGTGTCTTGAGAGTCTTCACGATGATCCTTCCCTGTCGGACGGAACGGGTGAACATATTGGCCACGGCTGATGACCTTGATGCCATCATCGACCGCCGTGCGCCCACCTGGAACCCCAATTCCTTTAGGACGTTTCATTCCGGGGAAAAGCTGGGCAGTCACAAGAACAAGTAGTAGGGCAACGATTGTCCCGCTGATAGCCACTATGTGGAGGGGAACTACCAGAAGAGCCACACCTACTGCACATAGCAATAACGTCCATGCCCACAGAACTAAAACCACCGAACGGTGTGAGTGTCCTGCATCGAGCAACCGGTCATGGAGGTGAGTCCGATCAGCGGTAGTAGGACTCTTTCCGTGAAGAATTCTTCCCACTGCAGTAATGACCAGATCGACAAGAGGGATCACGATGACAACTAGAGGAAGAAGCAGCGGTAGCACACTGGTGATTATCGGGTCCCCCTCAAGAAGGTTGGGCCTAACCTGCCCGGTGACGATGATTCCTGCCGAGGCGATCAAAAGCCCCAGCACCATTGCACCCGAATCACCCATGAAGATGGAGGCTGGATGAAAGTTGAACCACAAAAATCCAATACAGGCACCTACCATGCCCGCCATGATGACCGCTGCCGATGTCGCGTATGATGCAGAGTCCATCACTACGGTGAGCAAATACGAATAAGTGAAAAAACTGGCCCCCCCGATTGCCAGAACACCTGCGGCTAAGCCATCCAACCCGTCCACAAAGTTGACGGCGTTAATGATAGTGACGATGACCAAGATCGACACCAGTATCGATAGACGTGAGGAACCGATCGTGAGACCAAACAGTGGGAAACTAATGAGCTGAACACCGTTCATGGCCATCAGAGCTGCGATAAGCACCTGCCCCGCCAGTTTTGTCATCCAATCGAGCTCAAGAATATCGTCAATTGTCCCCAGTAGGCAGATAGCCAAAGCACCACATAAGACCGCCCAAACGGGTCGGTTTGAAAAAACTTCATGAAGAAAAGGAATCTGGCTTCCAAGGATAATCGCGGTGGCAAATCCCGCAGTCATAGCCAAGCCACCCATGCGCGGTGTTGGCACAGTATGTACGTCACGTTCACGCAGTGGGGTGAGGACTCTAAAAGTCAGTGCAAAACGCCGAGCCGCTGGGGTGAGAAGCATCGTCACCGCCGCAGCGAGGAACATGAGAAGAAGGTAAGTGCGCATTATCTAATTGAGAGCCGCCATAACGTCATCCCACTCTACCGCGCCTCTTCGCACAAGTGTTGGCGTTACTCCAGTCAGGTCAACGATGGTCGAAGCAAGCCCCAAGGGAGACTCTCCCCCATCAATATAGACAGCTACGCTGTCTCCAAAATACTCCTGAGCCATCTCGATAGTGGTTGCTGGCGGCATTCCCGTGATATTGGCCGATGTTACAGCCAGGGGGCCCGTCTCATATAGAAGGCTCCGGGTACTTTGCCAATCCGGGACTCTTATAGCGACAGTTTCTGCCTCCCACCCCAGTTTTTTGATTGGCTTCACAATTACTGTCACCGCACCGGGCCATAGTGCCTGCAAAGAACCTGGCACCTGCGCTACCGAAAGCGCCTGCTCCATGTCCGCCACTAAGATGGGAGGCGGCATTGTCAGGCTTCTCCCTTTTGCTACCAAAAGCCTATCTACCGCTGTTGAACTGAACGGGTCTGCGGCAATGCCATACACAGTATCGGTGGGAATGACTATCAGGTCACCTTGAGTAATCGCATCCTGCGCTGTATCGAGCACTACGCCATTGTGCCACATACCCGAGTATGCAGTCACGGGGCCTGCACGTACGGCCGCGAGCAGTCAGTCGACCAGCATCACATCAATTTTTGAGGCTGCCCTATGGGCGAGGCGCCGCGCATCTTCAGACGACGCGCCGCGCGCCACCACAACTGCGATACGTCTTTCACCATCCACATACGGTTTACCAAAATCCCTCACTTGAACGGAGGAATCAACACGGCAAGCCTCATCTAGACCTGTCAGAATAGGTCTTCCTTTGCCGCGCACTTTGATGGGAACTGAAGCTACCGCTTGCGGAAATCGTTGCGGTGGTGGGACCGGAATACCCAAAACAGCCCGGGCATGGGCTGCAAACTCGGAAATATCACCCGCTGCCATCGTCACCAGTCCGGTGTCGTGAGGTCTAGGAGAAACCTCGGAGAAAATGACTTCGTCACCGACTAGAAATAGCTCAACCCCAAAAAGACCCCATCCGCCCAAGGCTTTGACAACTTTCTGCGCCAAGTCTTGTGCCTGTTCGATAGTCTCTCCGGGCAGGTCCATCCACGATTCTGCATAGTCTCCATCTATTTGCAGGTGGTAGATCGGGTCAAAGAATGTGATCCCGCCTGAGTGTTGCACTGTGAGCAGGGTAATTTCCGCATCAAAATTGACGAATCCTTCGACAATGCATCGAACAGATTTTCCGCGTGCACCTTCCAGGGCGTACCGCCACGCCTCGTCCACCTGATTCATGTCCCGCAGGACCGACTGTCCTTTTCCAGACGAAGACATCACGGGTTTGACCACACAGGGCAAGCCAATGCTTCGCGCGGCTTCTCTCATTTCCTCAGGAGAATCAACAAAACAATATGGGCTGGTGGGGAGCTGCAGTTCTTCCGCAACCAGTCGGCGAATTCCCTCACGGTTCATCGTTAGATGCACCGCACGTGCTGAGGGAACAACCGGGAAATCTCTCTCAAGGTCAACGAGAACAGACGTTGCGATTGCTTCAATTTCTGGGATCACTAGATCGGGTTCTTCTTCTATAAGGAGGTAACGTATAGCATCCGCATCAGTCATATCGATGATTTTATGGAAGGGAGTGACATGCATAGCAGGCGCACCCGCGTAGCGATCGACAGCAACAACGTCCACCCCCAAGCGAGCAAGCTCAATGGCAACTTCTTTACCTAATTCCCCACTTCCGAGCAATACCGCTTTCATGCGATATCACGCAAGAGCCGAGCAACATGGCCAGTGGCTTTGACGTTATATTGCGCGAGGGCGAGTTTCCCATCTTTTCCCACCACAAAGGTAGAACGGATCACGCCTTCGAATACGCGCCCATAGTTCTTTTTTTCTCCCCAGGTTCCCCAAGCGTTCATGACGGTGTGATCACTGTCGGATCCCAGAGTAAAGCCGAGATCATTCTTGCTGGCAAAGCGTTCCAGTGCTTCCACTGAGTCGGGACTAATACCGATGACCTCATAGCCATCGGTGCGAAGAGCGGCGAGATTGTCACGAAAGTCGCAGGCCTCCTTCGTGCAGCCAGGGGTACCAGCTTTTGGATAGAAATAGACGATAACTCCTTTGCTGGCCCGATCTATCAACTCGTCAAGAGATACGGTGCCGCGCGGTGTTTCCACAGTGAACTTGGGGGCGCTTTCGCCCACTTCTAACCTCGTCATGACACCATTATCCCCAATAATCCGTAAGATATGTACTATCGCATGTCAACACAAGGGGAATTTCATGCTGAAAAGGGTTCGCAAGGCTGTACAACTGGGAAAAATTGGATGTTTTTCCCCCGAAGCAATGCTCGCCACCATGGTCTTAGAGTTTGGAGGCGCACTATGGGTTGCTCTGCGCTACCGACTCAACAAGGTTGGCTGGCTCACCATCGGACTATTGGTATTCCTTGGTGGAATGCAGATGTCTGAGTTCATCTTGTGTGGTCTTGGAGGGGGCTTCCCCTGGTATCACATTGCCTATGCGTCAATTACCATGCTGCCCCCTTTGGGAATCTCCCTGGCGATGGCGATTGCGGGGAAAAAGAACCTATGGGCACAGATCGTCATGTACGTGTTATGCGCAGCATTTGTTCTCTATTGGCTCTTCGCTATTCACGGAGTGACCGGTGACAAATGTGAGGCTCCCAGCAGTAACTGGGTTGTCTTCCAAGCAAACACCGACGCGATGTGGATGTACGGCACTTATTACTATGTGTTCTTGGCTATTGGTACTTTCGTATCCCTTTACTGGGGCTATAAGGCCGATAATCATCGCACGTCCTGGGCGCTCTACTGGCTTGCCATTGGCTATGCGGTCTTTATTCTGCCAACCATTACTGTCGGACTCATCGACCCTGCCACTCGCAGCGGTATTCCTTCAGTGATGTGTGGTTTTGCGGCCTTACTCGCCGTCACATTGATTTTTGCTGTGATCCGTCTGGCAGGAACACGCCGCGGTGAAACCCCTGCCGAGGTTGAGGCGCGCACCAAAGCTAGTAATCCCGCCCAGGCAGTGCACGACGATAACTAAGACTCAACGGATTCTCTTGAGTGGCTGGGGGTATTATCCTCTCCTCACCACGTACGGGGTCATAAAACCGTACACGGGGTGGTATGCCGCCCCGGCAACCACCACATCGCCCAGGCTGTTGCGCTGAGAAGCTAGACGATAGCGCGGAATGGTGCTATGAGTTTTTCCCCGAGGCGCTGCAGCGGCCCGCGCCCTTCCCATTCGCTCAAGGTAAGGCAACGTGAAGTTGTTAGATCGTTGTCGAATACGTCCTCAAGAACGGCAGCAAACTCTGGCGAATATATCTGCAGATTGACTTCAAAGTTGCCCATAAGCGAAAGCCGGTCGAGGTTGGCAGTCCCCACCGTCGACCACACTCCGTCAACTGTCATTGTCTTCGAGTGAATCATCGCGTGCTGATAAAGCCAAATTTCTACGCCAGCCCCTAAAAGCTCACCGTAGAAAGGCCATGCCACCCAGTCGGCAAGAATGTGATTGGAGTATTCGGGAATGAGGACGCGCACCCTCACACCTCTCTCGGCCGCAGCCACCAATCCGCCAAGGAGTTCTCGGTCAGGAATGAAATATGCAGTTGTAATGAGAATGTGGTCTTTTGCCCGCTCAATGGCATCCAAATAGAGCCCTCGAACGGGAAAGAGTAATCGCGATGGAAGATTAAAGGCCGCCTTGATAGGGGCGTCCCATTGGCCAACAAATTTGCGCTCTAACTTCGGTTGCTTTCCGCGAAGAGTATTCCAAAACCCTACAAAACCATTTGAGAGCTCCTCGACTGCTGGCCCCACTACGCGCACATGGGTGTCTCGCCATTCAATCCCAAAGTCCTCACCAATGTTAAAGCCACCGACAAAGCCGACGGCGTCGTCAACAACCAAAATCTTGCGGTGGGTTCTACCCGTGCGTCGCATATCCATCAAGAAGAGTCCGGCACGAATCTCTGAAAGCCGATGCGCCCACAAATTTGGGTGTTTTGGAAAATGACGGAACCGCGGACTTTGGTTGAGAGTTCCAAAGCCATCGAAAACTATGTAGACCTTGACTCCCCGATCCGCCGCCTCGTACAAAGCGTTTTTAAACATCTTGCCGATGGAGTCTCCACGCCACGCATAAGTCTCAAAGTAGATAGTCTCTTGCGCCTGGCGTATAGCCTCTAGCATGTCATGGTAGAGCGATTTACCTTCCACATATACGCGCAGGTCGTTATCGCCTACAGCAACATTACGCGGTGGAAGCGTGGGGAAACCCCGAACACCGCCCGGTATGCGTGCTCGTCGAACGCGGTCAACTAGGTGAACTGCAACCACAGCAGCCGCTTGAGCCGTCACTACCCCAAGGCCAGCATATTTGAGAGCCTTCACCCACCGCGACGAATCATTAAACACCTATGTATCTTATCGTGGACCGTCCAGAGTTACTGGAGGAACGACAGACCGAGCTAAGATTGGCATCATGTCCAGATTCTCCGCAGAAGAAGTCGCGCGTGTCGCAGAACTCGCCCGCATTGCCCTCACGGAAGACGAGATTCAACGTCTAGCTGGCGAGCTTGACCTCATTGCAGGCTCCGTCGCTAAAGTTTCCGAGGTGGCTACGCCCGATATTCCGGCAACCTCCCATCCGCTGCCACTGACTAATGTCATGCGTCCCGATATCGTTGGCGCCACATTGAACCGCTCTGAAGTGTTAGCGCAGGCTCCGGCAGCCGAAGAGGGGCAATTCCAGGTGCCGCAGATTTTGGAGGAAGACTGATGAATGACCTTTTGACGAAGTCAGCACTAGAGCTCTCGGAACTCCTGCAATCTGGTGAGATTAGCTCGGTGGACTTGACTCAAGCATGCCTTGACCGCATTGCCGCACTGAACCCACGTATCAACGCTTTTCTTGCAGTAGATGCTAAAGGTGCTTTAGAACAGGCCACAGAAGTGGACCGCAAGCGCGCATTGGGCGAGAAGCTGCACCCCCTGGCCGGAATCCCCATCGCGGTTAAGGACAATATTGTGACCCGTGGTCTCACAACTACGTGTTCGTCGAAGATTCTTGATGGGTGGAAACCTCCTTATGATGCAACCGTTGTTGAACGCATCAAGGAAGCCGGGCTACCCATTGTTGGTAAAACCAACTTGGATGAATTTGCTATGGGTTCATCCACAGAGTTTTCAGCGTTCGGAGTGACACGTAATCCCTGGGATGAGTCTCGTATACCTGGTGGCTCTGGCGGCGGATCGGCAGCTGCCGTGTCGGCGTTCCTGGTTCCGTGGGCATTAGGCTCAGATACGGGCGGATCAATCCGTCAACCGGGTGCATTCACAGGAACTGTCGGTGTAAAACCCACCTATGGCGGTGTTTCCCGCTATGGCCTGGTTGCACTTGCTTCCTCGCTGGACCAGATTGGTCCGGTCACTCGTAATGTGGCGGATGCAGCAGCCTTGCAAGAACTCATTGGTGGTCATGATCCTCTCGACTCCACGTCGCTTCCAGAACCGGCGCCCCCTGTGAGTTCTACTGTTGCGCAGACTCGCGGAACGCGTGATGCATCTGGCCTTAAGATTGGTGTTGTCAAAGAGCTCTCCGGCGAAGGCTATTCACCAGAAGTTCTCGAGGCTTTCAACCGCACGGTCGATGCTTTGCGTGAAGCTGGAGCCGAAATCAAAGAGGTATCGTGCCCAAGTTTCGACTATGCACTGGCAGCTTACTATCTCATCATGCCTGCAGAAGCCTCTTCTAACTTGGCCCGGTTTGACGGTATGCGCTATGGCCTCCGTGTTGATCCCACCGAGGGGCCAGTGACGGCAGAACGTGTCATGGCAGCCACTCGTGAAGCCGGGTTTGGTGATGAGGTGAAGCGCCGCATTATCTTGGGAACCCATGTCCTGTCGGCTGGATACTACGACGCCTACTATGGATCGGCGCAAAAGGTTCGCACGCTGATTCAAAGAGACTTCGAGAGAGTTTTTGGTGAGGTTGATGTGTTGGTTTCACCTACGACCCCCACGAAAGCATTCCCCATTGGGGAGCGCATTGATGATCCACTGGCAATGTATTTGAACGACACCGCTACGATTCCAGCCAATTTGGCAGGAACTCCGGCTCTGTCTGTTCCTAATGCTGTCACAGAGGACGGGCTTCCGGTCGGCTTCCAGGTGGTGGCTGCTGCGAAGAACGATCCGGTGATGTACAAGGTGGCACAGCTCGTTGAAGATGTGAGTCCGGCCGTTGCTGCCGCCTCGCCCGCCACAGACTGGGAAGGATGAGACATGACTGACGAAGTAATGGACTACCAGGAGGCAGTCAAGGCCTTTGATCCCGTGATGGGTATCGAGGTGCATGTCGAGCTGGGCACGGATACTAAGATGTTCGATGCCGCACCAAACCAGTTTGGTGGGGATCCCAATACTTTTGTTACCCCTGTGTCTTTGGGACTTCCTGGTTCTTTGCCGGTGGTCAATGAGAAAGCCGTAGAATCGGCTATTCGTATCGGGCTGGCTCTTAACTGCACGATAGCCAAGTATTGCCGTTTTGCTCGCAAAAACTACTTCTACCCCGATCTGACGAAGGCCTACCAGATTTCGCAATCGGATGAGCCTATTGCTGCCGATGGCTGGGTCGATGTGGAGCTCTCTGACGGAGAGATTTTCCGCGTCCAGATTGAGCGAGCACATATGGAAGAGGATGCGGGAAAGAACACTCACGTGGGAGGTTCTGACGGGCGCATTCACGGAGCCGACTATTCTCTGGTCGATTACAACCGAGCTGGCGTTCCCCTTGTCGAAATCGTCTCGCGTCCGATTGAAGGTGCTGGCGAACGCGCGGCTGAAGTAGCTGCGGCATATGTCCAGACGCTGCGCGATATTTTTAGGGCCCTTGACGTATCGGAAGCTCGGATGGAACGCGGGAATGTACGGGCTGACATCAACGTGTCGTTACGTCGCACTCCCGAGGATCCTTTTGGGACGCGCACTGAGACGAAGAACGTCAACTCGTTCCGTTCTATCGAGCGCGCGGTTCGCTACGAGGTTGGGCGTCAGGCGGCTGTGTTGTCTGCGGGCGGGACTATCACCCAGGAGACCCGTCACTTCCATGAGAACGACGGATCAACCTCGTCGGGCCGTGAGAAGTCGGACGCGGACGACTACAGGTATTTCCCCGAACCTGACCTAGTTCCTCTTGAACCTACCCCACAGTGGGTTGAGGAACTCAAGCTTTCACTTCCTGAGCTGCCCCATGCAAAGCGCAGGCGACTTCTTGCCGAGTGGGGGTTCTCAGACCTGGAAATGCGTGACGTCGTCTCGGCAGGAGCTGTCGATCTTATCGAGGCCACTGTTGCTGCTGGGGCAAGTCCTGCTGCTGCGCGCAAGTGGTGGATGGGAGAACTCTCACGCCTCGCAAAAGAAGGCGGTCAAGCGCTTGCTGATATGCCGGTGAGTGCAGAGGGAATCGCCGAATTGCAGTCCTTGGTGGACGAGGGCAAACTCACGGATAAGATGGCGCGACAGGTACTTGAGGGCATGTTGGCAGGAGAAGGCGGCGCTGCTGAGGTTGCTGCTGCACGCGGGTTGGAAGTTGTCTCCGACGACTCTGCTCTCCAAAGTGCTATTGATCAGGAAATTGCGGACAATCCCGATGTTGTTGAGAAGATTCGTGGCGGTAAAGTACAGGCCATCGGCGCGCTGGTGGGTGGCGTTATGAAAGCAACGCGTGGCCAAGCTGACGCTGCTCGTGTGCGCGAACTCATAGCCCAGACTTTGGGCCTATGAGACAGCCTATGACTGCGGTGTAGTGCAGGGATAAAATTAGGGTACATACCAACGAAAGGTAAGCCCCAAAGATGTATGTTTCTCCCTCCTACACCGCTTCATACAGGCTCTTAGTCAATGAGGAAAAGATCCGTGTCGCAGACGTTGTTGCTGCGATAACTGGAACTGGAGCCGGTATCAAAGGTCTTGACATTGCTGAGGCTGAAGCTCCCCGTATCATCATTGACGTCACCTGCGATGTTCGTGATACTGAACATCGGCGCTCGCTAGCCGTACTCTTAGAAGACCTACGCGGCATCACTGTCAAGAGTGTCGCAGATCAGACGTTCCTGGACCACGTTGGTGGAAAAATCGAGATTACCCCCCGCACTCCCCTACGTAACCGCGACGATCTTTCACGCGTGTACACGCCAGGGGTAGCGCGCGTGTGTAGGTCTATCCACGACAATCCGTCCAAGGCCCATATCCTCACAATGAAAGCCAATACGATTGCTGTGGTTTCCGACGGCACAGCGGTTTTGGGCTTAGGTGACATCGGCCCTGAAGCGGCTCTTCCAGTCATGGAAGGAAAAGCCGTTTTGTTCAAGCACTTCGGTGGTGTCGACGCTA
This sequence comes from Scrofimicrobium canadense, assembly GCF_009696615.1. Lineage (GTDB taxonomy): Bacteria > Actinomycetota > Actinomycetes > Actinomycetales > Actinomycetaceae > Scrofimicrobium > Scrofimicrobium canadense. The sequence goes on along the minus strand of NZ_VULO01000009.1, from coordinate 38,676 downwards.
TCCCCGTTGTACTCGATACCAAAGATACTGAAGAAATCATCTCCATAGTTAAGGCGATCGCACCTGCCTATGGCGGGATCAACCTGGAAGATATTTCTGCACCCCGCTGCTTTGAGATTGAAGAGCGACTACGCAAGGAACTCGACATCCCGGTCTTCCATGATGACCAACATGGGACAGCTATCGTCGTCTTAGCTGCCTTGCTCAACGGGCTGAAGGTGACCGGCAAGAAGATCGAAGATGTACGCATTGTGGTGTCAGGAGTTGGTGCCGCAGGTTCCGCCATCATCAAGCTTTTGCAGGCACAAGGGGCTCAAGACATCGTAGGGTACGGTCGCGATGGCGCACTTTCAGCCGATAATACTGAAGGAATGCATCCATCCCGCAAGTGGCTGGCTGAGAATACGAATCCGCGGCGAGTCAAGGGCAGCCTCCAGGAAGGTCTCAAGGACGCTGACGTGTTCATCGGTGTTTCGCAAGGCAACATTCTCACCGGTGATGACATCGCCCAGATGGCCCCTGGAGCCATCGTTTTTGCGTTGGCAAATCCAACACCCGAAGTTCCACCCCAGGATGCCGCAAAGACAGCAAAGATCGTTGCAACGGGACGCTCAGATTTCCCCAACCAAATCAACAACGTTCTTGCGTTCCCAGGCCTTTTCCGTGGGCTTCTCGACGCGAGAGTCCCCGAGATCACCACCGAGGTCTTACGCGTCGCGGCCGAGGCAATTGCGGGGGTTATCGAACCAGAAGAACTCTCAGAAAACTACATTATCCCTGGCGTCTTCGACGACAGGGTTGCCAGGGCGGTCTCTAAAGCTGTACGTAAATCGGTTGCGGACTTTGAGCAGATTGAAGTTGTGCCTCAGATCGATTTGGGCGACCATACAGTGTGAGTTCAGAACAATTTTTGTGGTTCCGAAGGGCGGGCCTTCCGCTCTTCGTTCCTCCGCGGCGGCGCGCTTCCGGCTTGGCCTGGCGTGCCGCCCCCTTTTTGGCTTTCTGTTACACACTGACCACAGTGCTCACTGTGGTGCTAGCACTGTTAGCGAAGGTGCTTCCTGAAGTTCTTTCCGAAGGAGACTGGAGCGATCCGCTTCCTGACCCCACATGGTTTGAGGGGTCAGAAGAACTAGCCTACTTGCTCAACATTGTTCTGTCCGTAGGCCTGGTCCTCGCTCTCTTCGTCATTGCAGCTATCCCCTCAGCTCTCACCACGTGGGCGATCCATCGCGATGGTATTTCCCGGATTATTGCGACTGCAATAGTGTATCTTTACGGCTTAGTCGTTCTTCCCCTATCTGCTGCTTTTTTCTTATCGCGCGACGCCTGGTACGTTTTTGCCCTCAACTCAGGCCTAGCTCTGGCAGCTCTACTGTTCACTCTTCTAGGTATCGGCTCCGTACTATCCTGGTCGGTGCGGCAATCACTGCGGGAAATTCGCACCATGGGGCTTCTCATGGGCCGGGTACTACCAGTACTGATGATAGTCATTGTCTTTGCCTTTTTTGATGCATCTTTTTGGCAGGTCACCCGCGAAATAACAGGAGTGCGCCTCACATTGGTGGGTATTGTATTTCTGGCTATGGGAATGGCAGTCTCCTACCCCATCGGCAGGCGGCAGCTTATCGGTTTACTCTCCGAAGAAGCAGTTCAGCAAAAGTCACCCTTAACAGCCGGTGAGAGAATCAACCTCGTCGTTGTCTTTGTCCTAGCTATGTTTTTCCAGATCGTCATTTTCACATTTTTAACAGCGGTTTTCCTTGTGGTACTTGGGGAAATTGCTTTCACCCCGGAGCTTATTAGCTCGTGGGCTGGAAAAGATCCTTCTTCAGCCAGATTCTTAGGTCTTCCCTTGTCAGTGGACGCCTCATTGCTCAAGACCTCAGTATTCTTAGCTTTCATTTCATCCTTGAACTTCTTGGTCTCTGTCGCAACAAATAAGGAATACCGCGACTCTTTTTATGGCCCTATCCTCACTCGGATGCGGCAAGCTTTAGACCTTCGGTCCCCGGTCCCCTCGTCAGGTGCGGGTTATGTGCCCGTTATGGAACCTGACAACTCACAAAAATCCGGCACCTGAGTGAGGAATACGATTCAGACCACCGCACGCAAGAAGCGCGGACGCCCAGCCAAGTCCGTCAAGGTGGTGGCGTGACTAAAGCCTGTTGAGAAAGCAAAGTCCACAAGATTGTCTGCTTGAGATTCAGCATGTTCCATGAGGAGTACACCGGCGGGGCCTAACAGCGCGCGTGCACGTGTGACCAAGCCGCGCGGAAAAACCATTCCGTCTTCGCCTCCCCCATACAAGGCCATCTCCGGGTCAAAGAGCACGTCCCCTGCAACCCTTTCGACGACGTAGGGTGGGTTGGAAACAACCATGTCATAGTGGCCTTCAAACTCCAAGGCATCACCGCGGACGAGACGAACCGAGGTATCGTGAAGATTTTCCTGCGCATAGCGCAGTGCGCGCGCGGAAAGCTCAACTGCATCAACTTTGAGACCGGACAAAGCCAGGCAGCGCGCAATCGCTCCCGAACCAGTACACAGGTCAACTGCTGTATGTATTCCTGTTTCTTCGAACGCATATTCAACAAGCATTTCGGTTTCGGGTCGAGGAATGAAAACTCCGGGCCCAACTGTAAGACGTTCTCCCCTAAACCAACATTCACCGGTGATGTGATGCAAAGGGAAACCTTGACTTCTGGCTTTTACCGCCAAACGATAGCGACGTCTCTGCGCATGCGTGGGTTCATCTGCGATGATGAGGGACTCTACCCCCAGAACCCACTCTAAGAGCATTTTTGCTTCATGTATGGGAATGCGCCGTGCACCCCACGCTAGGTCTTTCACTTTCCCCCAGCAGAAGCCAAACGGGCAGCCTCGTCGGCCTCAATTGCAGAGTGAATCACTGGATCGAGAGCACCAGCAAGAACCTGGTCCAGATTATATGCTTTGAACCCCGTGCGGTGATCAGCAATTCGGTTTTCTGGGAAGTTGTAGGTTCGGATGCGCTCTGAGCGGTCAACTGTACGAACTTGAGACAGACGAGCAGCCGATGCCTCAGCTTCTCGCTGCGCTTTTGCCTCAGCGATCATACGCGATTTCAAAACTCGAAGTGCGGCTTCTTTATTTTGAAGCTGCGACTTTTCGTTTTGCATTGAAACAACAATCCCCGTAGGAATGTGGGTAATACGAACAGCCGAGTCAGTAGTGTTGACCGATTGTCCCCCTGGTCCCGAAGAACGATAGACGTCAATACGGAGGTCGTTTTGATCAATCTCGATCTCTTCATCAACCTCAACTTCTGGCATCACCATGACGCCAGCCGCAGACGTATGGATACGACCTTGAGACTCAGTGACCGGAACGCGCTGTACACGATGCACGCCCCCCTCATATTTCAAATGTGCCCACACACCATCTTCAGGCGCGGGGTTTCCTTTGGCTCGCACAGCCAATGTCAGCTCTTTGTACCCGCCCAACTCAGTGTGCGTAGCAGAAAGCTCTGTAACCGTCCACCCTTTATGCTCGGCATAGCGCATATACATGCGTGCTAGGTCCCCAGCAAAGAGGGCCGATTCGTCCCCACCTTCACCTGCTTTGATTTCGACAATGACATCACAAGCATCATCTGGATCGCGGGGAGCCAATATCTTGACGAGGCGTTCACGAGATTCACCCAATGCTACCTCGAGTTCTTCTGCCTCAGCTGCAAATGATTCGTCTTCATCAGCAAGCTCTTTTGCAGCTTCAAGATCGTCAGTGAGCCTTTGGAACTCTTCGACTGCAGCCACGACCCGCCCCAGTTCCGCGTAGCGCCTGCCTGCCTTGCGTGCACGCGCCTGATCGTTGTGAATAGAAGGATCGGCTAAGTCCTTCTCTAGCTGGTGGTATTCCTCGATCATCGGTGCGACGGCATCTAGCACTACATCCTCCTGGTCTATCCGTGGCTTATTTAACGACAAGGGACCGACGGCCGTAGCCGTCGGTCCCTGAAAAGTCGCTAATCGGCCTTCTTGCCGTAACGCTTCTGGAAACGAGCCACACGGCCACCGGAGTCCAGAATCTTCTGCTTGCCAGTGTAGAACGGGTGGCATTCAGAGCAAACGTCCACGCGCATCTCACCATCAGCAATGGTTGAGCGGGTAACGAATGTGTTACCACACGTACATGTGACGGTGGTTTCTACGTAATCAGGGTGGATTCCCTGTTTCATATCTGTCTCCTAGGGGTTCGAGGGCGCCGGGTCCGCTGGGAAGTCCAGAGGTGAACCGGAACCAATCGTCTATTCTGGCAGGTTCTTGCCTTCAGGTCTAGTCTTGAGGTGTGGTCTTTTGCACCATCATAAGGAACTCAGCATTTGACTGGGTCTCTTTGAGTCTTCCCAAAATGGCCTCCAAAGCCGACTGTTGGTCCAAAGTGCCGAGCATACGACGCAGCTTCCACATAATCTTCAACTCTTCAGGAGCCAGTAGCAGCTCTTCGCGACGAGTTCCAGAGGCGTTGACATCAATAGCTGGGAAGATACGGCGATCAGCAAGCTGACGAGACAATCGCAGCTCCATGTTGCCAGTACCTTTGAACTCTTCAAAGATGACTTCATCCATCTTTGAACCAGTTTCCACCAAAGCAGAAGCAATGATGGTCAAGGATCCACCCTCACGGAGGTTCCTGGCAGCACCGAAAAACTTCTTTGGTGGGTATAGTGCCGCAGCATCCACACCGCCGGAGAGAATACGCCCGGAAGCCGGGGCTGCAAGATTGTACGCTCTTGACAAACGCGTGAGCGAGTCGAGAAGGACTACCACATCCTGGCCCATTTCAACCAGACGCTTTGCGCGTTCAATCGCAAGTTCGGCAACGATTGCGTGATCGGAAGCAGGACGGTCAAAAGTAGATGCCACTACTTCACCGCGGACTAGTCCGCGCATGTCGGTGACTTCTTCAGGTCGTTCGTCCACCAGCACCACCATGAGGTGCACATCTGGATTATTGACCTCAATAGCCTTAGCGATCTGCTGCAAAATAATTGTCTTACCAGCTTTAGGAGGTGCAACGATCATCCCACGTTGCCCCTTACCGATGGGGGAAACTAAATCGATGAGTCGCGGGGTCATCGCCTTGGGCGAAGTCTCCAAGCGAAGCATCTCATTGGGATATTCGGGCGTCAGTTTGCCAAATTCTCGGCGCTCCATGGCCTGTTCAATAGTGAGGCCATTGACTGACTCAACGCGGACAAGCGCATTATATTTCTGGCCCCTACGTTGTTGCTCACCTTCCTTCATAGGACGTACCGCGCCAACGACCGCGTCGCCAGCCCGCATACCCCACCGACGCACATTCCCTAAAGTCACATAGACATCATTGGGACCAGGAAGATACCCCGATGTACGCACAAATGCATGGTTATTCTGTACGTCCAAGATTCCAGCGATAGGAACCAGATCTTCGTCTTTGAGATTGGGCGTATTTTGTTCAGGTGCGGCCTGTGCTTCACTACGACCGTTATCTCGATTGTCGCGACCACGCCCACGCCTACGTCCGCGTTCACGACGACGGCTACGCCCGTTTTCCCCGCCCTCGGGAAGATCGATTTGTTCAAGAACCTTGATAGGTTCTTCAGGTGTGGCCTTTTCTTCCGTAGCTGCAGGCTCTTTTTCAGCTGGTTTAGCGTGAGCTAGTTCTTCGGCGACGACCGCACGAATATCCAGCTCAGCTTTTGGTTCACTAGCCTTCTGAGAAACGGCGCGGCGTCGACTTTCCCGACGAGGCGGTTGCTCTTTGGCCCGGTCTTTTTCCAGCTCAGTAGCGGCTATTTCAAGGACCGGCTTTTCTTCCGCAACGGCATCGGCCAGCTGCTTTTCTTCTGTCTTTTGTTTGGCTGGCGCCTTTTCTTTGCGAGTCGCTTTGGGCTCTTGTTCCGCTGATTTTTCTACCGGGGCGGAAACAGGGACCTCAGACAGAGCGGCGACTAGGTCAGCCTTCTTCATGCGATAGAAGCCTTTTATTCCGCGCTCGGCTGCCAGTTCTTTGAGCTCTGTCAGCTTCAAGCCTTGAAGGTCCGCAGATGGAGTCTTTTCCATGTGTGTCTCTTAATCCTAACTACACAATGTGAGAGGATAGCGCTTAAAATCCCTGAAGCGCTTATCTTATATCACCTGTTAATCCGGACAGGTAACCGCAAATCGCTCTTGCGACAGAAGTAATACTAGCAGCATCAGAGCCTAAGACTAGTCAATTGTGTACCTGTGTGCGTCCGATGTCACAGAATTTCGGTTCCGCGTAGATCCAGACTCGTTGATAGAACACGCCAACCAGCAGACTTAGCGGCCTCAGTAACCGCGACGCTCACGGGTGTCAGTGAAATAACAGCTGTCCCTTTCCCTGCCAATGTCGCGGGGAATCCACTTTCTCGGAGCCATTCCACTAAGGCAACGCTGGCAGGGACAATGGTGGCGTAGTTCGTAAGGGCCCACACGTCTTCAGTTGCTTCAAATAGGTCATGAACATCCCCTGCACCGGCTAAAACAGCCCCAAGAAGTGCGCTGGTGTGCATGGCTCGGCATACTTTATCGGCTTTGACATGCTCATTCGCCTCAGGTGTCCACCGAGACGATAGCGCCGAAAAATCAGGAATAAAGAGAGTAGGCCTAATATAAGTGGGAGGTTCTAGATGAAGCGTCCCCACTAGTGCGCCCCCCTGGAGACTGGTTGCGGCTGCCAACGGATCTACACCCAGATCGTCTGCAAGCCCCAAGATATCGAAATCCTCGGGTTTACCCAGCATTCCTTGTGCAGCAACCAGCCCTGCAATGACATGTGAGGTTTCTTCACCAAGTCCCCGCTCGGCCGGGATCCTCGTCCCCACAGTAATATCTGGGCGAAAAAGTGGGGCTCCCACGCTTTCAAGCCCAGCAAACAACCCCCGAGTAAAAGCGTCATCACTCACCTTTGCCAGCGTTGTAGCCCGCACGGTAAAAGTGTCAGCGAGTCCCAAGCACAGTCCAACTGTCCCAAACGGTGATCCAACGCCGGTTGCTATAGCTGGGGCTCGAACTGTAACCTCGTCATTGACCAGGCGCATTGTCGCCTTGTTTCCCTCCAGAGCGTTTCTTACCTTGAAGAAGCTCATCCATTTGGGCAAGTGCAGCAGACATCGTCTTGTTGGCAGCCTTGTATTTATCGCGTTCTAACCGGGCGGCCTCAAGCTCATCTGTCAGGCGTTGAACCTGCGACGCCATCGATTCGTCATCCTCTGAGTTAGGCTGCTTCATGGTGCCAGTCTAGGCGATAGACGACGCGTCTTGCTTCCCCTCTTGCCGACGGAAACGATCAACCAGGTTGAGCACCACGGTAGCGAAGATGAGCGCGGTGATCACCCACATTGCCCACGATGCACCGGTTTGGTAACCCCGGCTCGATATACCCATGAAGAAGGTGGTGATGACGACGGCAAGTCCAATCGAAGTCCCCATACGCTGCATAGTCTGCAGCAGAGCGGCAGCCACTCCGGCAGCTTCAGCAGGCACTTTATCGAGAGTGAGAGCCTGATTGGGGGAAATAACCAACCCTGACCCGATCCCTGCTAGAGCAAGAATCCCAATAATCCACCATGCCACCTGACTCTCGGGCACCACTGCGGTTACTATCCCCACTCCCATCACGCTTATCAGCATGGTCATCGAACCGATAACAGGCACGGTACGTCCGAAACGTCCGACGAGTGCCCCCGACATGCCAGCAGCAGCTCCTGAAGCGATTGCAAATGGCATCTGCGCTAGCCCAGCCTGTAACGGGGTAAAACCTAGGCCCTGTTGGAAATAAAGAGTAACCACAACAAAAATGGATGTGAATCCCGCAAAATATGTAAACCCTGTGGCGACCCCCAATATGTACGAGGCGGAACGGAACAGTCGGCTATCAATGAGGGGTGCCCCACCTTGCCTAACCCATATCCGCTCCCATCCCCACAACACCGCCAATATCAGCAGCCCAACCGCAATGAGCCACAGCGGTGCAGACGCCAGACCAGCGCCCCCTTCTGAAGCAACGAGGAACGGCCACATGATTGTTACGACCGCCCCTCCCAAGAGCACCATCGCGATTGGATCGAATAGTTTCCAACTCCACCGCGTTTTTGTGCCATTCGAACGCGGAAGCCATCGATAGGCCAATGGAACCAAAACTAAGCCTATGGGGACATTGATAAGAAAAACAGCACGCCACCCGTGTTCAGAACCAATGAACGCGATGAGAAGGCCTCCGATGAGTGGCCCCAGCGCTGTTGAAATCCCCACCATGACACCATAGCCACCAAAGGCTTTTGCCCGTTCATTCCCCTTAAACAAGTCTTGGATGAGTCCAAGAACCTGCGGGTTGAGAATTCCAGCAAAACCCCCCTGCAGTAAACGCAAAAACACCAGCCATTGCGCTGTTGGGGCAAGTCCGCATCCCAACGATGTCACAACAAAACCGGCGACACCAATCATGAAAAGTCGCCGCCTTCCAAAAATGTCTCCGGCTCTGCCCGCAGCGACAAGAAGGAGACCAAATGTCAGCGAGTAGCCCGCCACAATGAGCTGGACAGCCGCTTCCGAGGCGCCAAGACTCGCGTCAATCGAAGGCAGGGCAACATTGACGATTGAGACGTCAAGAAGTGTCATGAAGCCCGCCACAAGTACCACGGCAAAAGCTCCCCGGCGGCCGTGCTTCATACTACTTGCAGTGTATGTCACGACTTCAGTCTACGATGGAGCTATGAGCGAGGCGATGATGGGTGGGACACAGCCCGATTTTGAGTTCGAGCGCCGGTTTTTTGTCTCTCATCCTCCTCAGGATCTCCTGAAAGGATCTGACCCCAACGTCATCGTGCAGACTTACTTCCTTGCCGAAGACGGCTACGCCTTACGCGTGCGGCTGCAAGCAACTGCTTTCCAAGGTGACCTTCCCCTATCCTCTGAGGGAAAATCGGTGATCGAAACTCTGGAGGACTCTTTTGATTTGTGCATGCTCACTGTTAAAGGACCCATGGTTGGTGGCACCCGTTATGAAGCTGAACGTGAACTGGACATTGGCATAGGCATCGAAATGTGTCTACGGGGTGGGAAAACCCTTGTTAAAAAACGCTATGGTGTTTGGCTAGACGAAGATGGATGGGTCATTGATCTCTTTTGTACGCCTAATGCCCCGCTTGTTATTGCCGAGTGTGAGCGCACTGGTCCTGTCACCGATCTAGCTATTCCTAGTTTCTGCACAATTGAGGTCACTGACGACGCTCGCTTTTCCAACGATTCCTTGGTGCACAATCCGTACTCGACGTGGGTAGAGAGCTTTCAGTCAGAGTTAAGAAACCGAAACCATGACTACATGGGCGGTTTTGGTGACAACAGCCTTTCAAGCCTATAGGGTCACATTTTTTCTGGCGCCTCTACTCCCAACAAACCTAACCCGGCCTTGAGCACCGTTGATACGGCGTTATTGAGCTGGAGGCGCGCAATATGGCCGCCGTCCACAGGGTCATCTGCACGTGGCGTCACTCGACATTGCCCATACCACTGGTGATAAGCAGAGGCGACTTCCTCTAGATAACGGGCAACCCGATGAGGCTCGCGGGAAACTGCTGCCTGCGCTACAACTGAAGGGTAACGTGCCAAAGTGGCCAGGAGTTCTTCGTCTGCGGGATGGTTGAGTTCGGAAGCCACATAGTCTAGATCATCTGGAACGCCATGCTCGGCTGCATTACGCGCAACAGAGCGGGTCCTGGCATAGGCGTATTGAACGTAGTAGACGGGATTGTCATTTGTTCGACTAGAAAGAAGATCGAGGTCAATATCCAAATCAGTGTCGAGTGAAACGCGTACCAACGCATAACGCGCCGCATCAACGCCGACGATATCAACGAGGTCACTGAGTGTAACGACCGTTCCCGCACGCTTTGACATGCGCACGGGTTCCCCATCTTTGACCAAATTGACCATTTGCCCGATGAGCAGCTGCAGATTTACATAAGGCTCATCGCCAAAAGCAGCACACATAGCCATCATGCGCCCCACATACCCGTGATGGTCGGCGCCAAGCAGGATGATGACATTGTCCGCACCACGTCCACGCTTATCCAGGTAGTAGGCAACGTCCCCCGAGAAATAGGCCGCATCACCATTAGATTTGATCAGCACCCGGTCTTTATCGTCCCCAAAATCGGTGGAGCGCAGCCATGTGGCACCGTCTTCTTCATAGATGACACCGCGCTGGCGCAGACGATTAATCGCCTCGTCAACAGCGCCCGATTCATGAAGAGTATCTTCGTGAAAAAATACATCGAAGTCGGTTCTAAAGTCGTGGAGTTCAGCCTTGACTTCGTCAAACATGAGAGCAACGCCGCGAGATCTGAATGCTTCTAAAGCCTCATCTTCGGGAAGGTTCACCGGGTCTTCCAACCCCTCAGAAATTGCCCCGGCGCGCACACGATCGGCAATATCGGTGATGTACTCACCACCGTATCCGTCCTCAGGAGCTGGCAATCCCTTGGCTCTCGCATAAAGCGAGGCGGCGAACCGATCAATCTGGCGCCCGTGGTCATTGAAGTAATATTCGCGGACGACTTGAGCTCCCTCAGCCTCCATCAGACGGGCCAAAGAATCCCCAACCGCAGCCCACCGGGCACCTCCCAAATGAACAGGCCCTGTGGGATTTGCTGAAACAAATTCGAGATTGACCGTTGAACCCGCAAGCGCGTCCCCTTTTCCATAGGAGTCTCCAGCAGCAAGAATGCTGCGAGGAAGTTCCCCTGCAGAATCTGCAGTCAGGGTGATGTTCATGAATCCGGGGCCAGCTATGTCAATAGCCTCAATACTCGGATGTTCGCTGAGGGTTTCAGCCAGTATTTCAGCGAGCTCACGGGGAGCCACACCAGCCTTTTTCCCCAGCTGCATGGCGATATTTGTAGCCCAATCACCGTGTTCGCGGCTTCGAGGACGTTCGACTTTAACTAACGCGGGAACATCATCAGCACTAAGCTGAATACGTTCGGCTGATACAGCGGCAATGAGGGCGAGGCGAATCTGCTCGGCAAGTTCTTCTGGAGTCACCCCACCAGATTAGCGCGCCCGAGCCTTGGCCAGCAAAGGCCGCCGCAGGGTCGGTCACCTATAGTTACATAGCAAGAAGTGGACTCATGCAAAAGGGAGAGCACAAATGAGAAAAGGCGCTGCATTGGCAATCGCCGCGTTTTCGCTGGCCACACTAGCGGGGTGCTCCGGTACGGGGCAAGACAACACTTCTGAAAGCGGAAACGCGATTGCTGCCACGTACGCAGTAGTCACCCACTCTGCTCAAGGAGATGCATTTTGGGATCGCGTAAAATCTGGTGCTGAAAAAGCTGGATCGGACTATGGGGCTACTGTTACTTACAGTTCCGATCCAGACCCGGCCAAGCAATCACAGCTTATTGACAATGCAGTGGCGCAAGGTGTTGACGGATTAGTGATCTCCATGGCCAATCCCGACGGGCTCGAGGCTTCAGTTGAAAAAGCAGTGGCAGCAGGAATCCCCGTGGTCACCATCAATTCAGGGATTGAACGCTCCGCTGAGTTCGGGGCGTTCACGCATATCGGCCAATCAGAGTCGGTCGCGGGTGCAGCTGCTGGTAAAGAAATGAAAGAACTAGGCATTACTAAGGCCATTTGTGTTCTTCACGAGGCAGGCAATATTGGTCACGAAGAACGCTGCAAGGCGGCAGCGTCCACCATGGGAGGCACCGTAGAAAATCTACAGGTTGATGGCACGAACGATGCTGAGGTAAAGGCCACTATCAAGGCAAAGCTCCAAGCGGACCCAACGATCAACGGTATCCTGGCCTTGGGTGCGCAGTTCAGCATCGATGCTGTTGGCGCGGTAGAAGAAGCCGATTCGGATGCGAAGGTAGTCACATTTGACCTCACCGAAGATGTCATCGACAACATCCAAAGTGGAAGTATTCTCTTTGCTGTTGATCAGCAACCTTATGTACAAGGATTCCTCGGCATTACCGCACTGTACCTCAACAGTATTAACGGGAACGTCATTGGCGGAGGTGAACCCGTCTATTCGGGTCCAGCTTTCATCACCAAAGATAATGTCGATACGGTATCGGAATTTGCGAAGAATGGTACCCGCTAAGCCCGCCGAAGCGCGCACTGTCGATCCCTGGATAAGTAGACTCTTAGCGCGCGCAGAGATCGGTGCACTGGTTGCCGCGGCAGCGGTGATGTTCTTCTTTTCTGTTTACACCCAGGCATTCATGACTCCTGCAGGAATAGGAGTGTGGTTAGAGTCCGCTGCCTCATATGGGATCATGGCGGTAGCTGTGGCCATGCTGATGATTGGCGGTGAATTCGACCTTTCAGCCGGTGTCATGACGGGGTTCACCGCTTTGGTGGTTGGCGTGCTCACGACCCAATGGGGATTGAACATCTGGATTGCAGTCCTAGTGTCGCTGATCCTGGCACTGGGAATCGGCTTCCTCAATGGCTACATGGTGACACGCACGGGTCTGCCCAGTTTCATTGTTACACTCTCAACTTTTTTTATCCTCGCAGGTATCGATCTCGCTGTCACTAAAATACTCACCGGCCAGGTTGCCATTCAGGGGATGGCTAAAGTCCCCCATTATGACAGTATTCAACCGCTCTTTGGCGCATCCGTCGAGGCCTTTGGCGGACGCTTTTACATCTCGTTGCTGTGGTGGATTGCTGTTTGCGCAGTGGCCATGTGGATTCTTCAACATACTCGTCCAGGAAACTGGACCTTCGCTGTCGGCGGAGACCTTGGGGCTGCCAGACAGCTTGGAGTTCCCATCTACAAGACGAAAATTGCTCTATTTATGGGGACTGCGGCCGCTGCGTGGCTCGTTGGAATGATTTCGCTCTTCAGGACCTCAACTGTGCAGGCTAATACGGGAGTGGGTCAAGAATTTATCTACATTATTTGTGCCGTAGTCGGCGGGTGCCTGCTCACCGGCGGTTTCGGGTCGCCGCTAGGGGCATCTCTGGGGGCACTCATTTATGGCATGGCCTTCCAGGGCATTAGTTTTGCGCAATGGGACACCAACTGGCTAAAAACTTTCATGGGAATCATGCTTCTTCTGGCAGTATTTGTGAATCATTGGGTTCGCCGCCGCTTGGGAGGTAAATCGTGAGTCTGATCGACGTGAGTGGCATAAGCAAAAACTACGGTGCTGTAGCAGCGCTCACTGACGTATCAATGACGGTGGATGCCGGACGTGTCACCTGCATTCTGGGCGATAACGGCGCAGGGAAATCGACTCTGATAAAAGTGCTTTCTGGAGTACACAAGCCCTCTTCAGGCCATTTTCTGGTCGAGGGGAAACCAGCTGATTTTGACGGACCTCTTGGAGCACTTTCCGCCGGTATCGCAACTGTCTACCAAGATTTAGCTGTTGTACCTCTCATGCCAGTATGGAGAAATTTTTTTCTAGGGTCAGAGCTGACTCGCGGCCGTGGCCCCTTTCGCCGCCTCGACACCGCACAGATGAAACAAGTTACCCGTCAACAGCTTGCGGCTATGGGAATAGATCTCCACGATGTCAATCAGCCGATTGGGACTCTTTCCGGAGGTGAACGCCAATGCGTGGCAATCGCCCGTTCCGTGTATTTTGGAGCGAAAGTACTCATCCTTGACGAGCCAACAGCAGCTCTCGGGGTCAAACAATCAGCTATAGTGCTGCGATATATTGCTGCCGCACGCGACCGCGGACTTGGCGTCGTCTTCATTACGCATAATCCACACCACGCCTACCCTATCGGCGATCAGTTCTTGATCCTCAAGAATGGGAGATCACTAGGTAACTTCTCCAAAGACAATCTCTCTCTCGATGCTCTCACACGCATGATGGCCGGTGGGGATGAACTCGACGAACTAGCCATTGAGCTAGGACGCTAGGGCAATCCCCCACTTCCGGTAGCATTTCCAAGAGGCATGGACAGCGTTGCGCTGGCACAATAGAAGCATGACTACGATTACTTTGGGCGGAGAGCCCGTTAACACCAGTGGTGAATTACCAGCAGTAGGCACGATCGCCCCCTCGTTCGATCTGGTCGCTGCCGACTTATCTCCCGTGTCAAGCAAAGATTTTGAGGGGAAACGGATCGTTCTCAATATCTTCCCTTCAGTTGACACTGGGGTATGTGCCACGTCAGTACGACAGTTCAATGAGCTTGCTTCGGGACTTGAAAACACAGTAGTGGTATGCGTGTCCCATGATCTTCCCTTTGCCCTTGATCGGTTCTGCGGAGCCGAAGGCATCAAAAACGTTGTAACCGCTTCAGCTTTCCGATCAACTTTTGGCAAAGATTTTGGTGTTCTCCAGGTCGATGGACCACTAGAGGGATTGCTTTCTCGTGCCGTCGTGGTGATCGCCCAAGATGGCGAAGTGATATACACCGAGCAGGTTCCTGAGATCAAGCAAGAGCCCGATTATCAAAGCGTCCTTACTGCACTGCAGTAATAGGGACACAAACGTATAGAGGGCGGAAGCAATCAGATTCCTGGTAGCGTGATCTCAGCAGATCACGGAGGTTCATCTCATGACCAGTCAACCCGGGAACACGCGCGTGCTTCCGCCTTCTTTAACACTACTTCTCAGTGCAGCAGCTGCAACGATAGCGTTAGCAGGCATTTACTTTACATCGGAGATTTTCGGCCCACTGCTATTGGGCTGGTTGATAGTGATCATCTGTCTTCCGGTGCGTAACCCCTTCATACGCATGGGTGCACCTGGATGGTTGGCATCTACTGCGGTCATAGTCGTTGCATTTTTTCTCCTGGCAGGCATGGGAGGCCTTCTGTACTACGCAGGTTCACGTTTTGCAGACATGGTGCCCGAGATCGCAACCGAACTCCAGACGACCGCTGGAAGCATCATCGCATGGCTTCATTCGGTGGGACTCGATCAACAAGCAGCCAACGCAGTTTCTTCGTTCCTTGAGCCCTCATATATTCTCTCATGGGTCACATATCTGTCCAACATGGCGCTTGGAACAGTCGTCGCCTTCTTCTTTGTCGTTTGCTATGTCATCTTCATTTCTGCAGATGCCTCCCGAATTTCTCGTGCTAAAGAGCTTTACGGAGAGTCTTCAACTCCATCGATAAAAGCATTCGCGCGGTTTAATTCCGGAGTTCGACGCTACTTCGTTGTCAACGCTCTCTTTGGTGCCGTGGTAGCCGTCATCGACGGAGCGGCCCTATGGTTTCTCGATGTGCCAGGCCCAGCAGTATGGGCGGTATTGGCGTTCGTTACCAATTTCATTCCCAACATAGGGTTCTTCTTAGGCATGGCCCCGCCAACACTCTTAGCCTTCGTCGTGGGAGGATGGCCTTTAGCGTTAATCGTCATTGCCATCTACTGTGGAGTCAACGTACTGCTTCAAGTTCTCATCCAACCCAAATTCATCTCTGACGCAGTCAACCTTAATCTCACTTTGAGTTTCTTCTCCGTTGTTTTTTGGACATTTATTCTTGGACCATTGGGCGCCATTCTTTCTGTACCACTCACACTCGCGGTTCGCGCATTAGTACTTGAAAATGATCCAGGGACACACTGGTTGCGGTGGCTTTCAGGAGAGGAGATTACTGAAGCACACACTCACGATGAGTCGTCCTCTGCCCGTTTGGTCTAGGCGAGATTCCTATGCGCCAACGTGAGAAACTCTCTCCCATCAGCCCCCGCCTCATGAGTGGAGTCGTGATTCTCGGTCTCACCGGTCAGTTAGCGTGGACCGTAGAGAACATGTATCTCAATGTATTCATCTTTGAAACCCTCACTGACTCTCCCCATGTCATTGCCCTCATGGTGGCTTTGGGAGCTCTGACCGCGACTCTGGCAACACTATTCCTTGGCGCCTGGTCAGACCGGGCTGGAACTCGGCGTCCATTCATCGTCATCGGGTATCTTCTATGGGGAGCAGTCACTGCAACATTTGGCCTGGTCCATGCGGGACCTGGGATGGCTATTGCTGGTGCTGTCACTGCGATTATCCTTCTTGACTGTGTCATGTCCTTTTTTGGTGCCGGAGCAAATGATGCCGCATTCAACGCGTGGGTCACTGACAACACCGATGACTCAAACCGTGGTCGTATCGATGCGGTCCTCCAGATCATGCCAATGGTCGCTATGCTGGTGGTTTTTGGCGCGCTGGACCCTCTCACTAAAGATGGCCATTGGTTTCTCTTTTTTGCTATCATCGGCATCTGCACCGCGGGAATCGGAGTCCTTGCATGGCCATTAGCTAAAGACGCACCTACTCTCAAGAAATCTACTGAAGGGTACTTCAGCTCAGTAATCCTGGGACTGCGTCCCTCAAGCATTCGACGTAACCCTTCGCTATATCTCACTCTTGCAGCCTGGGCGATCATCGGTACATCGACGCAAGTATTTCTGCCGTACATCATTGTTTACCTGCAGCGGCGTCTCCAGATAGATGCATACGCCCTGGTGCTCGCTGCGGTCATCATTTCTGCTTCTATTCTTTCTGTTCTGGGTGGACGCATTATTGACCGAGTCGGAAAAGTCCGTTCAATATTGCCCGCAACAGCCATCATGATTGCCGGTTATCTCGGAGTGTTCTTTGCCCGCACAACATGGCCAGTCATCCTATGTGGCACCATCATGTTTGCCGGATTCATGCTATCGGTAGCTGCGATAGCCGCTGAAGTGCGGGACAACACACCAGCTCAACACGCTGGAATGGTCCAGGGATTACGAATGATTGCCATGGTTTTGATCCCCATGTGGATCGGGCCCACCGTAGGCGCCACTGTCATCTCCAGTGCGGCGGAAACCTACACCGATTTAGGTCAAGTCAAACAAGTCCCCACCCCATGGATATTCATTGCGGCAGCCGTTGTTGCACTTTTTGTCCTGGTGCCAATGGCTGGCTTGCGCTACATTCAAAAGCATGATGTACACACGGTGGGGCAAGACCCTCGATCCTCATCACCCTCTGCCTGAATATCCTCGGCCTCAGTTAGTTCGCGATGACTGGCTGAACCTCAATGGAATATGGCAATATTCCATCACTGAGGCATTCATCGACACCAGCGATCCTATTGCCGTGGATGATCCAACCTCCCCACCATCGGATTGGTCTGGAGGCATAGTCGTCCCTTTCTCTCCAGAATTTCCTCTCTCGGGGGCCGACAGGCAGCTCCTTCCCCACCAAACTCTGTGGTATCAGCGTGATTTCACCGTCCATCTTGACCCAGCGCAGCGCACTCTTCTCCATTGTGGTGCTGTCGACCAGTCGTGCAGGGTGAGTATCAATGGGATTGAAGTGGGGTACCACACCGGTGGTTATCTTCCATTTTCTTTCGATGTCAGCGACGCCATACGCGACGGCATCAACACAATAGTTATTGCAGTGCGCGATGTCACCGACAGCGCGTGGCTCACGCATGGCAAACAGTCACTCTCACGCGGTGGCATTTGGTACACACCCCAATCGGGAATATGGCAGACGGTGTGGCTTGAACAGGTTCCGTTCAACTACATCCAGAGAACATCAATAACCGCCCAACCTGACCTCTCTTCAGTTGAGGTTCTTGTGGAGGGGTCTCCAGGCACAGCTATCGTCACCATCGACGGACATGATTTCTCAGTTCCCGTAGGTATTCCAGTAGTCCTATCCACCCCAGGCCTTCCACTCTGGACGCCTACGCATCCCCATCTCATTCCCGCGACCATCCAGTTGGACCAAGACCACACCACCTCGTACTTTGCAATGAGGACCTTTGAAGCTAAGGGCGGCGAATTCTTTCTCAACGGAAAACCCTATATGGTGCTGGGCGCTCTAGACCAGGGGTATTGGCCTGATGGAGGCTATACTCCTCCCTCTGATGAGGCTTTAGTTTTCGATATCGAATCAGCAAAAGAGCTTGGCTTCAATACGCTCCGCAAACACATAAAGATCGAATGTGCACGGTGGTATTACCATTGTGATCGCCTCGGAATGATGGTGTGGCAGGATATGCCTAATGGGGGCAGAATTCCTCGGACTAGTCTTCTAAACGGTCGCGTCGTTGTTCCATTTTGGCTTCCGGATAAGCCAGGACCAATACTTGGGCGTCAAGACGAAGCCGGACTTCAATCCTTCCGCGATGAGCTCACTGAGATGGTGACCCATCTACGGTCGTTCCCATCGATAGTTCTCTGGGTCCCCTTCAACGAAGGGTGGGGTCAATTCGAGGCAAATAGGGCTGCGCAGCTCGTGAAAAATCTCGACCCAAGTCGCCCGGTTGATCACGCATCCGGCTGGTTCGATCAAGGAGGCGGTGACGTGCGCAGTGTGCACCTATACTTCCGCCCTCCCCGTGCCGTCGGGCGAGGTTTTTCTCGCCGCGACCCGCGCGTACTAGCTCTCACCGAATATGGAGGCTTTTCCTATCCCGTGCCGGGGCATACGTGGGGAGACAATACTTTTGGATATTCAACCTACGAATCCTCAGAGCAACTAGAAGAGGCGTTTTGCGCCCTCCACCTGGATGAGATGCCCAAAGTTGTTGATCGAGGTCTCAGGGCGGTCATTTATACGCAACTGTGCGATGTTGAGGATGAGATCAATGGATTACTGACCTACGACAGGGACACCTATAAAATCCCAGCCTCAACAGTGCGCGACACTCTGATTTCTCTTATCCCCTCAACGCACACAGGCTACTAGCTACCACCCATCTATTCGCATGCCGGTTGGTAGATAACTGTCCCGGCACCAAATATCGCACTGCCACGGGTATTATGACACCGCGATAGTGCGGTTCTGGCGACGACGAGCCAGCCGATACGAAAGTGCCAGCACACCCAGCCACACGACTCCAACAATCATCGCAGTTCGAGTATCGGGGAACCACGCCAAAAGAACCACCACGCAACAAATGAAAGCTATAGTCAACCACGAGGCATACGGCCACAACGGAACATCAAAGTTTGAGTGGTCCTTCACTCTACGGCGCATCGCTACATGCGACAGCATAATCATCAACCATACCCACACTGTCGCAAATGTAGCGATTGAAGCAATGACGACAAAAGCCCTCTCGGGAATAAGTGCGTTGAGCAGTGCGCCAACCCCCAATGCCATACACATGACGGCTACAGACATCCAAGGAATTCCGCTATTCGATACCTTCGCAAAAGACCTGGGTGCGTGCCCTTCGAGCGCCAAGCCATAGAGCATTCGCCCAGCACCAAACGTGTCCGCGTTGATAGCAGAAATTGCCGCGGTAATCACCACCAGGTTGAGAATATCAGCTGCGGCTGGCAGACCAAGAGCCGTAAATATCTGAACAAACGGACTGGCTTCTCCCGTAATGGTGTCCCAGGGAACCAACGACATGATGATCGCCAACGTTCCCACATAGAACAACAGAATTCGCCACGGGACCGTATTGATTGCCTTAGGAATCGAATGTGAGGGGTCAGCTGCTTCGCCAGCAGTAATGCCGATTGTCTCAATGCCACCAAAGGCGAAGACAACAATCGTGAGTGAGGCTAGGAGTCCTTCAATGCCCTTGGGTGCAAACCCGCCGTTACCCCAAAGGTTCTCAACACCTGAGCTGGTTCCATCTGATAGGGACATTCCCATCAAGAGAAGGGCCACACCCCCGCCGATCATAGCGATGATGGCGCCAACTTTGACCAGACTAAGCCAAAACTCAAGTTCACCAAACACTTTGACATGTCGAGTGTTGATGCCAGCGATAAAGAGGATAACTGCGACAATCCATATCCACTTAGGAGTTCCCGGAAACCAAAACCCCATGTACACAGCGAAGGCCGTAACATCTGCAATCGCCACTACTATCATTTCGAAGACAAAAGTCCAGCCAGTAACGAAGCCCGCAAATGGTCCAAGATATCGCGTTGCATACGTCCCAAAAGAACCCGAAACAGGATTACGAACTGCCATCTCGCCCAGAGACCGCATCACGACATACACGGCCGCACCAGCAACAATGTAAGCTAGCAAAACTATAGGCCCAGCTGCTTGGATTGCTTTTGATGAGCCGTAGAAAAGTCCCGTCCCTATAGCCGACCCCAAAGCAATGAAACGAATATGGCGCATATTCAGGCCACGTTTCAATGTGGGTTCCGCCTGCTGGTAACTACTGGACACGGGGATACTACCGCTATCAGAGCGTTCGTCAGTCGTCGTCATGAGCCATTCCACGTCGGTAAGTGCCAATTATCGCACCTACTTGAGGGTACTCCTGCTGTATCTTTCCCTCCGCCTTGTCCATATACGCCGCCAGACGGAATCAACGTGAGGACTGGGTCACCTCGTCAAGAATGTCCCCCACTGTCACCCAACTTTGGACATGCTTATCGAGAATCGGACTGCCGATTTCTCTTTCTATCTGCGCAACGCACGCCCACAATGCAATTCCGGTGAGACCGATGTCTGATAGCTTTTGGTCTCGATGGATTGACCCATCGACATGAATGCTTTCAGCCGCGATATGCTGCACAATCGCATCTTCGGAAGGGATTTCATCCGGCACGATGTAGCCACCTCACCGGCGCTCCCGCACCCGCGTAGCGGAATGGTTCCAGCTCGTCATCCCATGCTTGTCCCAATGCGAGGTCCAGCGCCTCACGAAGGCTGAAGAAATCCTCGGCTCTCTCAAGAGCCCCCCGAATGCGGTCTTCAGGCACTACAGTATTGCCCACCGAGTCCATCTGTGAGTGGAAGATTCCCAAGCTCGGGGTGTGCGCCCACCGTCCCCCATCACTGCCGGGGGTCGCTTCTTCAGTCACCTCATAGCGAAGGTGCTCCCAGCCACGCAAAGCTGATGCCAAGCGAGCTCCCGTTCCAACCGGGCCGACCCACGAGTACTCGGTCCGAATCATTCCCGGCTCAGCCTCTTGATTTGTCCAGCGTAGACTCACCTCGGCTCCCAAGGCGCTCCCCACAGCCCATTCCACATGGGGTCCCAGGGCGGGGGGTGCTGTATGCACAAAAAGTACCCCGCGGGTGACATTTCTGCTCATCCTTAACCTCCAGTTTTCTGTCCAAGGGTCGTCTTCCCCAACGTCCTTGTGACCGTCAAACTGGCCTGAGCCCAGCGGTTACACGTCAACTATACAGTGTTGTGGAGTAGAGCTTCAATCCGACCATGCGTGTTGCTGGCAAAACCCCGTAGCGGACTACTAAACCCCTGCGAAAATAGAGGCTAGAACTCAGATTCGCGAATAGCCTTCAAAGCTCGTTTACGAGTAGCGCGGTCCAAACGATCGATGTACACCATACCTTCAAGATGGTCGGTTTCATGTTGCAGACAACGCGCCATAAGTTCTTCGCCTTCGACCACGACAGGCTTCCCATCAAGGTCAATCCCCTCGACACGTGCGTACCATGCGCGCTCGGTCGGAAACCATAACCCAGGAACAGACAGGCATCCTTCGTCGCCGTCTTGATACTCATCTTCTGAGACTTCTACCAAGCGAGGGTTGAGCACATAACCGATGTCTCCCTCGATATTCCATGAAAATGCCCGCAATCCGACACCGATTTGGTTGGCGGCAAGACCCGCGCGCCCCTCCATGTCGACGCCCTCAAGCAAGTCTTCGACAAGAGACTTTACCCGCTCGTCAATATCTGTAATCCACTCACAAGGAGTCCTTAGTACTGGGTCACCAATAATTCGAATATCTCGGATGGCCATACTATCGTCCTTCTTCTACGAGAAGACCGTGGCGCTTCCACACTTCTTCGAGTGCCTCAGCTACCGGAATATTGTCGCGAACACCGGTACGCCTCTCACGTAGCTCCACTACGCCATCCTTGAGTCCGCGGCCCACCACCAAGATGAGCGGAACACCCAAAAGCTCAGCATCAGCAAATTTGACTCCAGCACTTACACCCCGACGCTCGTCGAGCAACACATCCATGCCAGCAGCCTCGCACTGAGTGGCTAGATCGAGAGCAACGGTATCCAGTTCTTCACCTTTACCTGCAACAACAACCTGGACATCAAAAGGAGCCACGACGCTGGGCCATGCCAGACCTGACTCGTCACGGAACGATTCGGCCATAGCAGCCAACACTCGCGAAACTCCGATCCCGTACGATCCCATCGTTACCGTTTGAGTCTTGCCGTTTTGGTCAAGGACTTTGAGGTCCAATGCCTTGGCATATTTTTGCCCCAACTGGAAAATGTGCCCTATTTCGATCCCGCGATGGATTTCCAAGGCGCCGGATCCATCAGGGGCGGGGTCTCCCGCGCGAACTTCAGCAGCTTCAATTGTGCCATCAGCCTGGAAGTCTCGGCCCTTAACTAAACCGAAAACGTGATGGTCTTTCTTATTGGCCCCCGTGATCCAGGCTGTACCATCGACCACTCTTGGGTCTAGCAAATATCGAACTTCGCCGCCGTTGGGTGAGAGCACTTCAGGGCCAATGTAGCCCTGAACTAACTCGGGGTGTTTTTCAAAATCTTCTTCCGTCGCCACTTCAACTTCGGCTGGTGCTAGTGCTGCTTCTAGCCGCTTGACATCGACTTCACGGTCTCCTGGCAAACCCACGACCACCAGTGTTCGCTCACCTTCTGGTGAGGTCACGGCAAAAACTACGTTCTTCAGAGTGTCTGCGGCCGTCCACTCGCGGTCTGAGCGAGGATGCTCCGCGTTTGCAACCGCAACTAACGAGTCGATAGTCGGCGTGTTAGGTGTTGGGAATACTTGCGCGGGTGGCAATCCTTCCATTGGAAGCGGATTTGGCACGACAGTCGTCACGGCTTCGGTGTTGGCTACGTATCCTCCAGGTGAGACAACATAGGTGTCTTCACCCACACCACTTGGATGCAAGAATTCTTCCGACTTTGAACCACCCATCGCTCCCGCCATCGCAGAACAAATGACGTACTCTAAACCCAGGCGGTCAAAAATGGCTTGGTAAGCCTTTCGCTGGGCTTGATAGGAGCTCTCAAGTTCATCCGCATCGAGATCGAAACTGTATGCATCTTTCATGATGAACTCGCGCCCGCGCAGTAGTCCCCCACGCGGACGCGCCTCATCACGATATTTTGTCTGAATCTGATAGATCGTCAGTGGAAGATCTTTGTACGAAGAGAACATTGACTTCACTAATAGTGTGAACTGTTCCTCATGCGTAGGTGCTAATAGATAGTCACCACCACGACGATCTTTGAGTCTGAAGAGCAAAGGCCCATATTCTTCCCAACGTCCGGTTGCTTTATAGGCATCGGCTGGTAGCAGCGCCGGGAAAAGTACCTCTTGGGCCCCGGCACGCTCCATTTCTTCACGAACAATTGTCTCTATCTTGCGCAATACTCTCAGCCCAAGCGGTAACCACGTGTAGACGCCGGGCGCTGCCCGGCGAATGTATCCCGCACGAACCAAAAGTTTGTGGCTGTCGAGTTCAGCTTCAGCAGGGTCCTCGCGCAAGGTGCGCAAGAAAAGGTTAGACATTGTCGTTATCACGGGGAATACTCTACCGCTTTTCTCTAGTCACCCCCACCTTGCTCGGCCCGATGTCTCCAGTACCGGACTCACACTCTGACAATCCAGTTTTAGGCTCAATGGGGCGCCAGCAATCTCACAGATTCTCTTGTGCAAATATGAGCAGTGCTTCTTTGACAAACTCTGCACCCCTGGTGTCATCTTCACTGAGTTGATACTGCACGGCAAACCTTGGGTCGTCTGCATATAGCTGAGCTAGACCTTCAACGTAACTACGCATGTCATCAGGAATGCCCGGTACAGTGCGAAGCCATTGGACGTGCCGGGCCGCCAGTTCCTGTGCTTCTTTATTGGATGGTTCCACACCGGCACCCGCAAGTGCTTTCCACTGGTTGATGAGAACTTTGATCTCTGCCTGGAAATCACTTCTATCTGTTGCATTCATGTTCTTCCACCAAGTGTCGCTCTGCTCCGCTGTCGCAGCTCCCCAACGTTTGCTGACCTCATCGTAGTAGTCAGCATGGTTGAATCCGTCAAACATATCTTCTGGCATCATCATTTCCTTCTCTTGTAGTGCACGGATAGTCGACTGAACCGACGCTTGCAGTGCTGTCAGCCTTTCCTTCTCGGTCTCGATCCATTCGAGATGCGTTTGTAAAGCCTGAACTTCATCGGTTGATCGGCTGAGAACTTCGCGTATCTTTGTCAGGTTGAGACCTAACTCCTTGAGTAACATCACGCGTTGTAGCATGAGCAAACAGCGCGCATCGTAAAACCGCCTTCCGTCATCACCCACACGGCTAGGCGTGACTAACTCGATCGCGTGGTAATGCCGCAGCGTTCGAGAAGTCACTCCGGTCAAGCGCGATACTTCTTGAATCGACCATTCCATCTGCGTTCCTTTTGTTGACACTCTCAGCGTAAATGTTGACGTTGCGTCAACTTCAAGCCGCAACCCATGTAATGTGCATCACGATCGCTCAGACTGATGAGCTGCTCCCTAATTGCCACGTACGGGGTCATAAAATCGTACACCGGGCCGTATACAGCCCCGCCGCCTACCACATCGCCCGGTATGCCGCCAATGAAAAATGACATTGGTCAGCTCTTTGCTTGAAGCGCTCCTGCCAAGATTTCCGGTAACTCGATGGGGGTTGGGAGCCTCTGTGATAGCGATAGAGGTTTCACCGAATGCGACAAGACCCAGGAAAGGAACCACCTTCACCCCTTCGAAGTCCGAAGAGCCCAGCAACGTACACAGGCTTGGCCCTATCGATCTTCCAACCTGGTATCGGCATAACTCAATAACAAGGGAGTATTAACCAGCCTAAAAGAACTCCTAACCACCACACAGCGAAGTCGAAGGCCACTTACTCGGAAGGACTTTGTGACTCTGTTGCTGGTGTTGGCGCCAGCTTGAGGCCCACGACGGCCATGACAATTCCAGCGAGGAACACACCTCGCCATAGTGTAAGAACTTCAGCCCCACTGATTACCGCATATGAGACGGTGAGAGCAGCTCCTAGTCCCGTCCATACCGCATAGGCAGTACCAATGGGAATTTCTCGCACTGCCCAGGCCAGCCCAAGCATCGATATAACCAAAGCAACGAAGAATATGATCGTCGGGACAATCTCAGTCAAGCCGTGTGAGTCACCTAATGCGGTAGCCCACACGGCCTCGCACAACGCAGAAAAAATAAGTACAAGCCACGGCATGATTAGCTCACCACCTTGAGCCCGACAACGCATCCAACTAAAACCAAAAGAAGCCCCACACGCACCAGTGTTGGGCGTTCTTCCCCACGGAGAAAGCCGACTAACAATGTGAGCGTGGCACCTATCCCCACCCAGACCGCATATGCCGTCCCTGTAGGAATCTCACGCATTGCCCAGGCCAGACCCGCCATACTTACAGTGAGAGAGACCAAAAAAAGCACTGTTGGAGCAATTTTTTTGAATCCGTTAGATGCGCTGAGTGCAAGGGCCCACACGGCCTCAAGCATTCCCGACGCGATAAGAATGAGCCATGACATGACGTCAACTCCTTATGAGTCAGTCTTGTCAGTTGCGGGTACTGCTCCCTCGTCCGCGAACCCGATTGCCAGGTTCCGCTGTGTAGTGTAGCAAATTGCTTGAGGGGCGCCACAGCGAACCACCACTGTGACGCCCCCGGCAACATTAGGTGCCCGACGGACCTTAATCTTGAATTACAGCCACACGTGTACCGCGTGAGCGGATAACGCCATACCCAATACCGCCTAGCGCCAATGCACACAGGACTATGGCAAAAATAAGATTGCCGTCAAGACCCGTGTGCGATAGTCCGCCGATACCTGCTGCGGCAGCACCGCTTTGAGGCTCTTCAGCTCCACTTTGGCCACTTTGAGAACCTTCACCTGGGGTGACCACGCCACCACCATTTTCTGCGACAACAAACGAAGCCGATACCGTCGCAGCGCTTTGCTTGCCCACAATTGACACCTCAACAGGCCCCGTAGCTGATGGAGCGTCAAGTTCCACCGTGAACGCACCATTGATGACATCGACCTCACGAGGATCTTGCCCTGCAACCCGCACTTCAGCAGTCCAATCGCCGCGGAATCCTGAAGCACCGACTGTCACCTTTCCTTTAGGAGCGACTGGTTCAGTAGGAACCACTGCCGCCGCGTCAGCGCTTTGTTCGGCGAATGTCCCGTTGAGTTCAAGCATTCGCTGCGTTGTGAAGAACACATCCGTCTGGTCAACTAGTCCCACCACATCCGCGGCTCCCGGACCATATCCAGCGATGCGAACCTGCGCCCCAGTATGTTGTTGCGAACCGCCAGCAGGAGCGGTTCCGTAGGAGACGATCATCGGCTGGCCTTCGTTAGTTTCCAACTGAACCGATAGCCCAGGAGGAGTGCCACCAACGATCTGTGAAGTGTGGGCGTGATCAGCTGTCACAACGACCAACGTATTGCCATCTTTCTCGGCATAGTCAAGCGCGACACGGACGGCCTCATCGAGGTCAACGGTTTCACCAATCTGCCCACATGCGTTGGCTGCATGATCTTGTTTGTCGATGGAAGCTCCTTCGACCTGCAAGAAAAAACCCTCATCGCTGTCTAGTAAATCAATTGCTTTTTGTGTCAATGATGCTAACGAAAGGCCGCTCGAAAGACGTTCTGGGTTATCTTCACAACGAAGTGGGCCAGCATCTGCCCCGCCTTCAGTCGCAATGGCACCCTGCCAGCGAACGGGGAAGTTCCCGCTCGTAAAAAGTCCCAGCAACGGTGTCTCCTGATTAGCCTCGGAGACTGCGGCTAGCTCATCGGCATTATCAACCAACGTGTAACCGCGCAGTTGTGCTTGTTCAAAGAGCGTCATGTCCGCGTAGGCACCTGCCTTAGCCACTTCGTTGAACGAGGCTGAACCCCCGCCAAGTGTGACGTCCGGTCGCACATCGAGGAGTTGCTCGCTGATGGATCCTTTGCCTCCATTTTCTCGCGCGTCAGCAGCGCATTTTTCGCTAGTGGCCTCCGGCCCGTAGCATTTGCGCTGCGATACGTGAGAAACCTGGACAGCGGGGGTTGCGTCCTGGATCTCCGCAGTCGAAACATTCCCGGTCTTTTTCCCATGAATTTTTGCCAATTCCAGCAAAGTGGGCTGATCAACATCATGAATGTCAACGCCGATAGCACCGTTATAGCTCTTTGTTCCGGTCGCCCATGCGGTTCCAGTGGCGGCCGAGTCAGGAGTGTAGTTGGGTCGACCGGTGTCAGCATCTAGGCTGTAGGTCGTGTATTGTCCTGTCAGCGGAAGCGCGTCGATACCTGGGAACACTCCGGATGCCCCATGGACGTAGTTTCTAGCCACGGTGATTTCTGAGTCACCCATTCCATCGCCGATAAGAAGGATAACGTTTTTAGCAGGACCTGCGACTATTGCCTCAGACACTTCGGCGCTCTTATCGCCTTCATTTCTTGCCGCTCCCCCGTGATCGCTCTCAGCCGCCAGCGCAGTTGCGGGAAGTGCCAGCAATAGACCAATGGCAATGGCGCCTACCGCTGCACCACTTGCACGATATTTTCGTTTCATCACTCGTCCTTGTCTCATGTTGATGACAATGGCAGTGAAGCATACGTAAGTTACGGGACGATGACGCTAGGTTAACTGAAGTTTTCCTAAAGGAGTCCAACTCCGACAAAAGGTAAACTCAAGCCTGTGAGCGGCATAATCGCAACAGAAATCCACCCATTACCCTGATGTGATTTACATCATATGTGGTATGAGTTATCTTTTAGCCCGCAGATTTTCACGCACTACTTGACGCATCTGCAATGGAACAACGACAGCCGTCATCAAACGCAATTGTCGGGTTTTTCGGCTCGCGGTAGTAAAACGCTCACGGATTCGTAGGATTGACGTTCCATCAACGGACGCATCGACTGAAGCACTGAGCGTCGCCCCCCACCCGCACACGTCATCTCCGACAGTACGCCACACCAAAACATCAGGCACCTGTTCATACACCAGTTCAAACTGTCGCGCCCACGCATGCTGGTAGACCGATTCGACCACTGGTAACAGTTCTGATAGACGCTCAGCCTTGACATTAGTCTGAACTGCCCGGTCTGCGACTAGAGGCGCTTGTGGAATAAGAAGGTCACCGGGCAGTGACAGGAAAGCGTCAGCTTTCGTCACACCGGTTCTTCCAGGAAATCCACTGCCAAACAGAGCTACTGATGTAAGTCCTGCAATACCGACGGTAGAGCAGACCAGTTTTTTCTTAGACGATGACCTCAACCTGTCCTTCTTCCTCTAGCCCCATTTCCTCGGCCAGAGCATTGGCGTGCCGAATGAGGCACTCCACAATTTGGTCTTCTGGGACGGTCTCTACCACGTCACCGCGGATAAAAATCTGACCCTTGCCATTTCCCGAGGCCACACCGAGATCTGCTTCTCTTGCTTCTCCCGGACCGTTGACGACGCATCCCATTACCGCCACGCGTAGGGGGACTGTCAAGTCTTTCAAGCCTTCCGTGACTTCTTCGGCAAGAGTATATACATCTACCTGGGCACGCCCACAGGAAGGGCACGAAACAATCTCAAGGGTCCTCTCGCGCAGCCCCATTGACTGGAGGATTTGAATACCCACCTTGACTTCTTCCACAGGTGGTGCAGAAAGAGAAACACGGATTGTGTCACCGATGCCCTCGCGAAGTAAAGCACCAAATGCGGTGGCTGATTTGATGGTTCCTTGGAATGCCGGACCTGCTTCTGTCACTCCTAAGTGGAGAGGCCAGTCCCCTGCATCAGCCAAAATTTCATACGCACGAATCATTGTGACGGGGTCATGGTGCTTCACTGAGATTTTAAAGTCATGGAATCCGTGTTCCTCGAAGAGCGACGCCTCCCACATAGCCGATTCGGCCAGTGCCTCAGCTGTTGCACCGCCATACTTGGCGTACATTCGCTTATCTAGTGACCCGGCGTTGACGCCAATGCGTAACGAAGTACCATGATCGGATGCGGCCCTTGTGATTTCGGCTACTTGATCGTCAAATCTACGAATATTGCCCGGATTCACACGTACCGCGCCACAACCAGCTTCGATCGCTGCAAAAACATAGCGCGGTTGGAAATGGATATCTGCAATCACAGGAATAGTGCTCTGCTTGGCAATAATGCTCAGGGCTTCAGCATCCTTGTCGGTGGGGCATGCAACTCTGACAATGTCGCAACCGGCTGCAGTGAGCTCAGCGATCTGCTGCAACGTGGCACCAATGTCGTACGTCTTAGTGGTAGTCATGGATTGCACCGAGATCGGGCTTCCACCCCCGACCGGTACGCTCCCCACATTGATACGGCGGGTTTTTCGCCGTGGGAACGGAGCTTCCTTGACCTTAGGCATGCCTAGAGAAATTTCAGTCACGTTCTTATTATCCACCAAAGCCGCTATACATTCTGCTTTCAGCGCTATGCCATCAGCCAAACAGCCGAAGGGGCTTGACGAAGTCGGCGATAACTAATAGCAAGGTGAGTCCCATAAGAACCACAAATACCCCATAACTCAACGGCACCAGTCTTGCCGTATCAACGGGAACTGGCCGAGGTTTTCCGCGCATCCGAGCCCAGCCGTTTTTAAGTCCTCCCCAGGCGGCACCTGCGATGTGTCCGCCGTCCAATGGTGGCAAGGGAATGAGGTTGAACACGAAAAGAGCAATATTTAGCGAAGCCAACAGAGACAACAGCAAGGCAGCCCGATCCGCTAGGTGCCATCCACCGTCACTGGGGGCCGCCGTAATCTCGCCAGCTACGCGGGCTACTCCCACCACTGATAGCGCACCATTAGGGTCACGCGGCGTATCAGAAAAAAGACCCGTAGCAAGATTCCATAGGCTGACAGGCAAATTGACCAATGCGGAGGCTGTGCCTGTGAGCATCTGCCACGTTGATTCTGCGGCATCACCGAAACCTCCACGGACTCGTGTTTCTTCCGCGAGGATTCCTAAGCGTCCGACCCCATCGACCACTTCAGGGGTGACGGTGATTGTGCGCGTTTGCCCTTCTCTGATGACAGTGAGCTCTCCAGCGTGCTCAGTGGAACTTCCCACCGCTTGGCGGACGCTTTCCCAGTCAGGGGTTTCCTGACCATTCCACGCCACAACCGTGTCACCTGGTTGTACACCGGCAACAGCCGCGGGACCCGCCTCGCTCACTTCTGCTACAGTCGTCGTTGCTTCTCGCCACCCAATTCCCAAGACAATGACTAGTGTCAGTAGGACCGCAAGCACAAGGTTCATTACCGGACCACCACACATGATGATCAGTTTTTGGTAGGTGCGCAGTTCGTAGAAGGGCTTTCCGTGTATGCCGTCTTCTCGGGCAGCCGCAAGTTCTTCAGCTGACTGTTCTCTAGCCTGGTCAGCAAGGGTGAGTTGTCCTCTAGCATTTGCTTTCGGCTGCGTTGTTGGGGGTGGAAACATCCCAAGTATCCGTACGTAGCCTCCCAGGGGGATAGCTTTTATGCCGTACCGGGTCTGTCCCACACGTTTTGAATAGAGGGTCGGCCCAAAACCAACATAGTATTCGGGGACCATGGCACCAAATTTTTTTGCTGGTACCATATGGCCGATCTCGTGCAAAGCAACCGAAATCACTAAACCGACAACCAGGATGAGAAGTCCCAGTAGGTACATCACAGTAGTTCTCCCGCACGAGCCGCAGCCCATTCTTGAGCATCGAGAACCGCATCCACATCTGGATTCTCGATTCCCACGTGCTCTGATAACACACGACTGACAACATCCATCATCTGAAGCCATCCCAGACGTCCGTGCAAAAATGCGTCAACACAGACTTCATTAGCCGCATTCATCACCGAAGGATGGGTGGCAGAAGACTTGAGTGCTTCGGCAGCAAGGCGCAGTGCAGGGAAAACTTCGTGATCTACAGGTTCGAACTCCCAGTTCTGCGCTTCACGCCAGCGCAGTGGAGCACCGACATGTGGAATATGGGTGGGCCATTGCAACCCCAAGGCAATGGGTACCTTCATATCTGGATAGGAGGCCTGCGCGATTGTTGACCCATCGTTCCACGTCACCATAGAGTGGACAACCGATTGTGGATGAATGACCGGAGTAATAGAGTCCGGCGCAACATCAAAAAGAAGTGCTGCTTCGATAAGTTCTAGCCCTTTATTCATCAATGTTGAGCTATTGATGGTTACGACCGGGCCCATATTCCATGTCGGATGAGCAAGCGCCTGCTTAGCAGTAACATCGCGAAGCTCTGACGTCTTCTTACCTCGAAAGGGGCCACCAGAAGCGGTCAGTACAATTTCGCGCAGGTCTGACTTCCCAGTAACGACGGGAGAGACCATTCCTTTTTCGTGAGTACCTGCAAGAAGTGCTTGCGCAATCGCAGAGTGCTCCGAATCAACGGGAATCACCTGACCGGGACGCTGCATCGCATCTTTAACGAGGCGTCCTCCCACAACTAGGGACTCTTTATTCGCAAGAGCTACCGTCGCACCGGCTTCAAGGGCTCGAAGTGTTGACACCAAGCCCACACCACCGGCGACAGCATTGAGGACAGTAGCATCTGGAAAACTACCGGCCAGTTCTTCGACTGCGCTCTGCCCTGAAGGAAGGTTCTGAATGGGCCGGGATGTCGCGACCATTCGGGGAGAGAACTCCCGAATCTGTTGAAGGAAGAGTTCTTCTTGTCCGCCTCCCGCAGCTAAGCCGACGACGTCAAAAAGATCCGGGTGCGCTCGAATCACATCGAGAGCCTGTGTTCCTATTGAACCGGTGGAACCAAGAATAATGACCTGCGTCGTCATGGCGGCTACTGAACTGACATGAGGACCGTTGTTGCTGTACCCAAATACGCGTCCACTTGCGCCTCGTCATAGGCTTTCTCTCTTTTCGCGGTGGAAAAGAGCGCGGTGCGAAGCTCAGCTGCCTTCAGTTCTTCTTGTTGGTCAAAGTATCTGGTTAGCCTATCGAGGAGGTCATCGACTTCTTCTGCTCGATACCCTTTACCTTTTTCGGGGTGAGAAAAACGCTCTCCGCGAGGGCGCAAAAGTCGGGGGTAAAGATCAGTAGCCCTTTGAGAGGCGCGGGCAAACCATTCGGCCTCACCGTTCACCGCAATAAAATCCATGCGATCTCGTTGCAGAAAAGCCGCCTCTAATCGGCCTAATGCGGCGTCCACCTCTCGAGTATCGTAGCCTCGTCTCTTCAACGGAAAACTGGCACGTTGGACCTGAACGTAGGAGAACTCTTCTGCAGGCACACCGCCCTCATATGCTGAGCGGGCACGATTGAAGAATGCGTCCACCGCCTGCGGGTCATAGCCGCGTCTCATCAAACCGGCCTTGCGAAATGTCTCGCTCATTCCTGCACTTCCTCTCCGTCCACGATGCTACTGGACTTGAGCTTCACTTTCCGCTCCTCCCACGCCGTGGCCAACTGACCGCAGGCACCATCAATGTCCGCACCC
The DNA here is from genome assembly GCF_009696615.1 of Scrofimicrobium canadense. Lineage (GTDB taxonomy): Bacteria > Actinomycetota > Actinomycetes > Actinomycetales > Actinomycetaceae > Scrofimicrobium > Scrofimicrobium canadense. The sequence continues at coordinate 6,213 of NZ_VULO01000009.1, read as the reverse complement.
CTAGTATCACGCAGGGTTGTTCGGATTCCGCTGTCACGCAAAGTTTGAATAAAGAGGTTCTGAGCAGATTTCGTCGAGGCGGTCCAAATAGTCCCTGGCGTTGGATTTAACGGAATAGGGTTGACGTGTGCCCACCCTTTTCCGCGGGCATTGAGCTCATCAGCTAAGAGTTGTGCCCGCCACGGCTGATCATTCATATCTTTTATGAGAGCATATTCAATAGAAACTCGTCTACCAGTGTGAACGAAATAACTGCGAGCAGCATCAAGTAGCTCTCCCACTTTCCATCGAGAGTTGATGGGGATAAGTTCATCACGTAGTCCGTCATCGGGGGCGTGAAGTGACACTGCCAATGTGACAGGTAGTCCAAGGTCCGCCAATTTTCCGATCCCAGGAACTAATCCCACGGTGGAAACAGTGATGCCTCGTGCTGACATGCCAAATCCTTCAGGAGGCTCTGATACAAGGGTATAGAGGGTCTGTTTTAGCGCCTTCCAGTTAGCCAGCGGCTCCCCCATGCCCATGAATACTACATTGGACAGTCTTGTTGGACCACCAGCTAAATCACCATTAGTGCAGGCTTTGCGTGCTAAGCGAACCTGTTCGAGGATTTCCGCGGCCGAAAGATTGCGTGTTAGTCCCATTTGTCCGGTAGCGCAGAATGGACATGCCATTCCGCATCCGGCCTGGCTGGAGATACATAGGGTTGTACGCTGCGGGTAGCGCATCAACACGCTTTCCACCTGCGCGCCGTCGTAGAGACGCCATAAGTCTTTCAAAGTGGTTCCGCCGTCAGCGGTTTGTCGTAGTACTGGTGTCACTAAAGACGGCAAGACCTTCTCAGAAACTGTCGAATGCAAGTTCTTCGGAAGATCACTCATTACCGTGGTATCTGCTGTGTCATGCATAAAGTAGTGACGCGCCAGCTGGTCAGATCTAAAGGCAGGAACACCCAGGGATGTAAGGAGATCTCGACGCTCAGAAGTAGCGAGGTCAGCAAAATGAACCGGAGGTTTCCCTCGTCGCTTGGCAGCAAAGCTGAGGACGGGACGGGCACCAGGATCGGTTGCACCTTCAGGAGGCTGGTCAGTGGGACGAACTTCGCGGGTAGCAGGCGAACTCACAGTGCCCACCCCAAAGCTATCGCATAAAAGAAAAAGAAAGCTGGCGCGCAGAACAGCATAGAATCAAACCTATCCATGAGACCGCCGTGACCTGGAACCATGTTGGACATATCTTTGAGTCCCACCTGACGCTTCACCAGCGACTCGGTTAAATCCCCTAATGTGCCGATAATCGCGGCTCCCAATCCCAAGACAAAACACCACCACCACGGTATCCCGATGACAAAGGTGGCACCCACCGCAGCCCCACATGTAAGGAATACCGATCCGACAAAGCCCTCCCACGATTTTTTTGGTGAAAGCTTTGGGGCCATGGGGTGTTTGCCGAAGAGGACACCCGCAGCCCACCCACCCAAATCGTTGCAGGCCACTATCACAACAAAGAAAACCAGCGTCCATGGCTGTTCCGAATGCGCAGAAATCATCGCCAAGAATGATGCTGAAAAGGGGACATAGAGGGCCAAAAAGGATGTGGCCATGATGTCGTAGACCGGACGCGACGGCAACGACGTGGAGCCAAGCCTCCACAGAACGGCGGCAACAAAAGTAAAATAGAGGGAAGCCATCACCCAGAAAGCGCCAATGGTGGCACCCGTAGCCATCATTGCAATAGCCCCAACGTACAGCGGCGGCAAAGAAACAATGATGTCATTACGGGCAAGGGCTCCCGCGACTTCCCATATAGCAGCCAATACCAGTGCCGTAACGAGAACAAGGAATATAGGGCGCGAAAAAAATAGAGTTGCACCTAGTGCCCCTACAAGAACCAGCGCCGACGTGATCGCTGCTGGGAGGTTTCGCCCTGCACGCCCTGACGAAGGTAAAGGCGTGGAATTATGCGTTGGAGGGGCTATCCAAATATCACGTGCCTGCAATAGAGCATTCCTTTGATCCGAGACTGTTACACAGCCAAAAGATCTGCCTCTTTCGCTTCCAAGACACGATCAATTTGTTCTACGTGGTCTTTCGTGAGAACATCGAGAGCCTTTTCGGCGCGAGCGACCTCGTCCTCTCCCGCATCCCCATCTTTCTTCAATTTGTCCAAAGCATCTTTTGCACTGCGCCGAGCCCCTCGAACGGAGATCCGACCATCTTCTGCCCGGGACTTCGCCTGCTTGACATAGTCTTTACGTCGTTCTTCGGTGAGGGCTGGGAGCACTACGCGGATCACTTTTCCATCGTCATTCGGATTCACACCGAGATCGGCGTCCTTGATGGCTTGGATGATCTCGGCGACCGCACTTCGGTCAAACGGGGTAATGAGGACTGTCCGCGCTTCGGGAATATTCACCGAGGCTAGCTGCTGCATAGGAGTAGGGGCACCATAGTAGTCCACCAATAGTTCCGTAAACATTCCAGGATTCGCCCGCCCCGTACGAATGTTACCGAAATCGTGGCGTGTTGCTTCAACAGCCTTCTCCATTTTCTCCTCAGCTTCGAGGAGAATCTCATCAATATCCATTAAATCCTCTTCCCAGTATTCCCCTGACGCGGTCAGTTTGTTACTAATGTTCCGATGGTCTCGCCACGCAGGGCTCTTGTTACGTTACCAGGCTCAGTCATTCCAAACACTCGCGTTCCTAAGTCATTCTCTTGACACAAGGCAAACGCGGTAGCATCCATCACCTTTAGTCCTCTCTGGAGCGCATCGGCATAGGTGAGGGTACTGAGCAATTGCGCATGGGGATCAACTGCTGGATCCGCTGTATATACGCCATCAACGCCATTCTTAGCCACAAGAAGTTCATCGCAGTGCGTTTCCAGCGCCCGCTGCGCTGATACTGTGTCCGTCGAGAAGAACGGCATACCGGAGCCAGCGCCGAAAACTACGACGCGACCCCGTTCCATGTGGCGGATTGCACGCAATGGAATATATGGTTCGGCTACCTGTTGCATAGTAATAGCTGTTTGCACTCGGGTTGACACACCTGATTGCTCCAGGAAATCCTGGAGTGCAAGCGCATTCATCACCGTCCCCAGCATTCCCATGTAGTCAGCGCGAGCACGGTCCAAACCGTGTTGTGATAGCTCTGCTCCACGGAAGAAATTGCCACCCCCCACGACAACCGCAACTTGCACTCCCGATTCGACGGCTTCGCCAATTTGTCCAGCAACCCCGGCAACTACCTTGGGATCAAGACCTACTCTGCCTCCACCAAAAACTTCACCGGACAGTTTCAGTAGCACTCGACGTGGGCTCACATTGTCTCCTGTTATTGACGGGGCCGATTGTAGTTGTGGCCCCGCCTATCAGCGGGGCCACAATCAAGTCTAGTTAAGCGCCGACTTGGTAGCGCACAAACTCGGTTACTTTGCCATTTTTACCAGCAAGTACTTTGCCGACGGTCAAAGAAGGATCCTTAGCAAAATCCTGATCTACCAGGCAATTCTCCTTGTAGAAAGCATTCATGCGGCCCTCCACAATCTTGGGAACGATGGCCTCAGGCTTGCCGTCTTGCAAGGTGAGTTTAGTAAGAGTGTCCCGTTCTTTATCAGCGACTTCAGCAGGAACCGAATCGCGATCAAGCCAACCTGGCCGGTACATCGCAATGTGCATAGCGATGTCGCGTGCAACATCCTTCGCGTTTTCGTCGGTAACAACGAAGACACCAAGCTGAGGAGGAAGATCAGGATTTGTACGGTGCAGATACAAACCGACGTTGTCACCACTGACCCGGGCGATGCGGCGAACACCAATCTTTTCGCCAATCACAGCGCCCATGTTGTCCACGAGGTCCTGAACCGTACCGTCTCCTGCAGGAGCTGCCAAAACAGCTTCCACATCCTGAGCATCAGCCGCGACAGCAGCTGCCAGTACTTCGTTGGCGAAATCAATGAACTTCTGGGACTTAGAAACGAAGTCAGTTTCTGAGTTGACCTCAATCATGACGCCGTTCTTACCGTCTTCTGAAACTTCAGCAACGATAAGTCCCGCAGTCGCCTCGCGACCTTCACGCTTCGACAAAGACTTCAAACCTTTGAGACGAATAATCTCAAGTGCCTTATCTTTGTCTCCATCAGCCTCAACAAGCGCATTCTTGACGTCCATCATGCCTGCGCCTGTTTCTTCGCGCAAAGCCTTGACGTCTGCAGCAGTAAAGTTTGCCATTCTTAGTCTTCTTTCTTGCTCTCAGTAGCCTCGGCAGCGCCCTCTACCGCCTCTTCGACTACTTCAGCTTTGGCGGCTTCAGCTGTTGCAACTGCCTCAGCCTGGACAGCGGCTTCGGCCGCGTCCTTGTCTCCGGTTTCGCCTGCAACAGCTGCGTCGGTTTCAGCAACAACGGCTTCAGTTGCAGAAGCTTCCAAAAGCTCTTTTTCCCACTCAGCCAATGGCTCTACGTCAGCTGCAGCTGCGTCCTTCTTGGGAGCGTTACGAGCCAGGAGCCCTTCGGCACAGGCATCAGCGATCACGCGAGTGAGGAGCCCCACTGCGCGAATAGCATCATCGTTTCCAGGAATACCGTAGGTTACCTCTTCAGGATCACAGTTGGTGTCCAAAATCGCAATGACGGGGATTCCCAGCTTACGAGCTTCTGTCACTGCTAGATGTTCCTTGTTGGTGTCAACTACCCACACCGCTGCAGGCGTGCGAGCCATGTCGCGAATACCGCCAAGAGTCTTCTCTAGCTTGTCCTTCTCACGGCGCATGAGCAGTAGTTCTTTCTTCGTGTGGCCTGATGATGCCACATCATCAAAGTCAATCTGCTCTAGTTCTTTGAGTCGGCCGATACGTTTGGCAACAGTATCGAAGTTGGTGAGCATACCGCCCAGCCAACGCTGAGTTACATATGGCATACCAACACGCTTGGCGTGCAGTGCTACCGCTTCCTGAGCCTGTTTCTTGGTGCCAACAAAGAGAACTGATCCCCCACGGGCAACAGTGTTCTTCACAAAGTCATAAGCCGTGTCAATATCGGTAAGAGTTTGTTGCAAGTCAATAATGTAAATGCCGTTACGATCGGTAAGGATGTACGGCTTCATCTTCGGGTTCCAGCGACGAGTCTGGTGACCGAAGTGGACTCCACTTTCGAGGAGTTGACGCATGGTTACAACAGCCATGTTCGTCCTTTTCGTTCAGGGGCTTACGCCCGGTTTTCAGTTACTGCCTCAGCTTTCGCTGCGACCCTGGCATCACTGCCTGAAGCACCTTTTGGACTGCTGCCTCAGCACGTTTACGTGATGCGCGAAGTCACTCGCATACACGAGTGCTCCCAACATCTTAGTTGGCCCGGCGCCGCAAACCCAATCAGATCGATGTGAGGCCAGTCCTAGTAAAAAGAGAGGGGCCCTTTGCAGACTTAGAAAGTCTGCCCTGAGGTTTCCACACCCCCATAGATGGTGGTTTTCCACAGATCGCACATAGTTGGGTTGATCCATAGGGAAGGAAGAATGAGACTAGCCACTATGATTCGACTATTTGCGCTTTTCAGTACGTTTTTACTAGCAATGGCCGCCCCTGCGCCTCGAGAATCCTGGGATTGGCCGGTAACTCCTCGCCCATCAATCGTTAGGGCATTCGATCCGCCAGCAGTCCCGTGGGGAAGCGGACATAGAGGAGTTGACCTCGATGTGGCAGTTGGCTCGACCGTGCACGCCCCTGCCGATGGCACTGTAATTTACGCAGGAATGTTGGTGAACCGTCAGGTCATTTCCATTCTTCATCGTGATGGAGTGCGCTCAACTTTTGAACCCGTAGAACCGGTAGTGACTAAAGGTCAAGAAGTGCGCCAAGGTGATATTGTCGCCACGGTATTGGAGGGGCATTCGCCAGGAGCTTTGCACTGGGGAGCCAAATTGGGCCCTAAACATTACGTAGACCCGCTTAGTATGCTCAGTGTCACGATGGTCCTCAAACCGTGGTGAGTCATTCGGCTCGCGCTCATACAGAAACGCACGCCTGGCCTATCGCGAGAAAATAGCGACAGCTATTCCTGCCACTGGCCGCGAGCTCTGAGAATTTCCCCTGACTTCTGACATGGGGTCCTGAGACGGCGTTTTGGGTTGTTGGTTTTGGCTTGTTTACGCGGTTTGGGTGTCTGGGTTGGGGCACTAGGGGCCTTGTTAGAATGGGGTTGTGGCTTACATTCGC
>NZ_VULO01000008.1 GCF_009696615.1 Scrofimicrobium canadense | reverse complement strand
TAGAAGCCCCGCAAGGGGTTCCAAGCTGACTGGTACTAATCGGCCAACACTAAACAACAAACAAAACACGCATAACAACCTGACGCGAACAACCACTATACAACATCACTACCAACCCAACCCCCCCCAAAAAAAGGGGGGCCACGGAAAAATAAATACAGAAAACGGTAGACCCACTTTGGGGGGTCACAGCGACCAGGAAACGCCCGGACCCATTCCGAACCCGGAAGCTAAGCTGGCCAACGGCAAAGGTACTGCACCCGAGAGGATGTGGGAGAAAAGCACACCCCCCAAAACCAACCAAACCGAGATAGCCCCACACCACACGGTGCGGGGCTATCTCGCTTTAATACCATACACACACTATGTATTGGCCCATGGATCGAACTTTTGAGCCAAAATAGTCCAGTACTCCAGTGCGGGACACGCCAAATTTTTGTCGGCAACCTCCTCCAAAGTCCCCTGAGGGGATCTTTTTATTCCGAAGATGGCTAGCGCAAGAACAAAATTCTCTTCGTATTTCTTGGGACCTGCTGCGGTCATCGAATGTACAGTGACCGCGTTTTGGCTATTTTCCGTATTCTGGATTTACGAGAAATCTCCACAAGACAGCGATTTTCTACAGATGAGTTCACGTGTTAGCAGCACTTACTTACAAAGCGGTTATACCGTCGCCTCGAACAAGCGATGCCCCACCTATTCTCCTTCAGTAATACCCGCAGGGACGATAAAGGCACATGTGGCAGTAGTTTTGAGGTACTCAATAGACATGTCATCACGTGACATATTCTTGAAAACCTGTGCGAAGCGGTCTGGATCGTTGACGTAGGCTATGAAAAACAGTCCAGCGTCCAAACGGCCTAACTCATCGTTTCTATCGACAAAGTTGTATCCGCGACGAGGGACTGTGCTTAGAAGCATCACACTTATAGAGCATCAGTCCCGACCTACCCGAGCTATCTTACACTTGGGACTGGTCAGTCAGCTCTTGGCGTCTTTATTAGGCGGCGAATGATGCCGTCGATAACCACGATGGTCCAAACGGCCAGAGCTACCCACGTGAATGCGTGGCCCAGAGTATGGAGTGGGTCTGATGATGTGACGACTCCGACTCGCACGCACATAGAGGCAAAGGTGGCGATAGGGAAGACCAGTGACCACAGCTCAATGCTGTAGCTGACGGGGATACGCCTCACGCAGAGGCGCCACGCACTAAGAAGTATTAGTCCTACAGTGAGCCACGCCGCAATTCCCCACAGTGCAACGGAAATATTCGCTGCTACATCATGTACAGAGGCTGCCAGATTACTTCTTTGTGCTAGAAGTGCGATTTCCCCCCCAGCTAAACCTGATGTTGCAAGAGATCCCATGACCACCCAAAATGAAGGACCTAGATCCTTAGGTGGGATTCCGTATCGCAGAATTCTCACTGATAGCAGCCCGGCACTGATTGCATAGAGGGCCAAACCACTTGCCCACCCGATAAGTGCCACGATAACGAGGGCTTCTTGAGTTAACCCCGAGAATCGGCCAGCGACCAACGCGCTGAGCATTGCTACTGTTCCCGCCGCAGTGGTCCATAAAAACCAGCTGCCATTGACTTTTGTCAGCAGGTGGTTTCCCGCGCTGGTTTCTTGGGTAAATGTTGGAGTAGTGGTACCGAAGAATCCGTGGGTATGTGCGATGGCCGACCAGGGCACGGCATAGCTTAGTGGTAGCCACACTACGGTTGCGCAAACCCACAGGGCAAAAGCCCACGTCCACATGCCAGCAAAGGCGAAGCGTGATCCCAGTACTGCAAAAGCTGAGGGAATGGTGAGGAAACCGAAAGCGGTGGTGGGGTCTGCAAACTGAGTGCGTACTGACTGCCATCCAATGATGAGGCGAATGACAAATAGGCATGAAATCACAAGGAGAGCCAAAGCAGCGATTGCCCACAGCACCTCAGAGAGAAATGCGTAGCCTACTAGATGCAAAGCAATCGATAATGCGCTTGAAGCCATGACGAAGGAAAAGGTGGCTGGTTGCCAAGTGCGAATGGTGTGTGCCAACTGATGCATGCACTTCTCCTTAGGCTCTAGTTCTTTATACCGCATCCTGGGCGATGTGGTAGGTGCCGGGGCGGTATGCCGCCCCGGGTACAGTTTTATGACCCCGTACGTGGGAAAGGGGGAGCGTCCTGCTCAAGCTGCTCTTGGAATCCTGAGCGTGTAAGAGGTTTGACCCCAGTTTCAGGGGACGTTAGCGCGGTCTTCAGTCTGTGAATTCCGATCAACGCACCTCCTTGCGCACTTGCAAACTGGTCGAGAGTAGAAGCCGTTGTTACAGGTGGAATAGATACTGCCTGGCGTATCTTTGTCTTCAATGCGGGGAGATAGTGCGGCGCCAGTGGAGTGAGCGGTCCAGCTAGAACAAAAACAGCCGGGTCAATGACAGAGATTGCAAGAATGAGGGCATCAGAAATGCTCTCTACGTAATCTTTGACTCGTGCGATTGCGGAAGTATCTCCTTCAAGGCCGGCAATGATTGTCTCGTGCAGGGGATCTTCTTGGGGGAGGGAAGAAAGCCAGTCAATGTGTTCTTCAGAGGGAAGAAGAGTGCTGCGTGAAAGGTCACCAGCAATCCCATGGGAACCTAGTTGTGGTTTCCCATCGACAATGAGGCCCAACGATGGTCTGCGTCCCAGCTTTACAAAGAGCATATTGGAGTATTGCTGCGCAGCGCCAATACATTTTTCTGCCCACGTTGCTGCACGCACGTCGTTAAGGGCGATGATCGGCGAGGAGAAGACATCGCGAAAAATATCTGCCGGATAGGCACCGTGCCATTCGGGGACCACCACAGAATCAACGACGCGTCCATCTTCACTCACGTGGCCAGGTAGGGCGAGGACGGTCAGCCACACGGCGGGGTTGCCAAGCTTCTGTAAAAGGTCGACGGTAAGATGCTTGACTGTTTTCCGGCGCTGTTCAGTATTTGCTGCGGGAGTCAGCCTATCTTCGGCAGTTCCCAGTTGCTTACCCCATAAATCGAGTACTGTCAGTCTCACCGCGTGTGCACCGATGTCAACCCCGACCACGCACCCTTGGGGCTGACGTAGTGAATACAGTTGAGCTGGCCTTCCACGTCCAGGCGTGTCTGGCTCACTTGAGCGCACCCATCCTTTTTCTTGGAGCCCCCGCAGCACGTCCCCTAAGGCGGGTGCTGTGAGACCGGTGCTGAGTGTGAGCTCGGAGATTCGCTGAGGAGTGGATGTCAGCTTGTTCAACACGACGTATTCATTCCACGAGCGCATAGAACTGGGGCTTGCTGGGCGCCGAAGATGCTCCGTTACCATTCTGTTGCCTTTCTGTTCTTGCGCTGCGCAAGGGGACGCCTCTATACGAACAAAAGAGTCTTATGGAAAGAGTCTTTAAATAATAGGTCAATGTGGACGTCAAAAGGCTTTCACCTGAGGAATATCAGGAACTAGGTCATGTCCCGGTCTAGTTGGATGCACATATTGAGGAGACAAGGGTGAATACCAGTAAGTTACGAAAGACTATGGCTCTGAGCCTCGTGCTCACATTAGGTTCGGGTGTGCTTGCCGCGTGCTAGGGCTCTGGGGATAAAACGGAGCAATCTACTTCTTCAGGATCGCAGTCGGCCGAGGCTGGCGAAGCTGCGACCATCGAATACCTACACCGTTTGCCAGATGGCGATGGCATGGTCAAAGTTGATGAAATTGTTGCCAAGTGGAATGCCGAACATCCTGATATTCAGGTCTCAGCCACGAAATCTGATGGCAAAGCTGCTGAGATGATCAAAAAGCTGGAAACTGATATCAAAGCGAACAATGGGCCTTGCCTAGCTCAGCTTGGATACGGTGAGGTTCCCGAGATGTTCGTCAAGGGAATGACGGAAGACGTCACTGAGTACGCAAAAGAATACGAAAAGAACTTTGCCGGGGCTTTCTCACTCATGAAGGTAGGGGAAACCGTAGTTGGTCTTCCACAAGATACTGGCCCACTGGTCTACTACTACAACAAGGCCGCTTTTGATGAGCTTGGTATTTCGGTCCCCACCACTATTGATGAGTTCCAGGCTGCTGCTGCGAAAGCCGCCGAGAACGGCAAATACATCGCCGCTTTTCAGCCGGACGAGGCGCAATACTGACTCTCAGCTCAGTCGGCTGCCGCGGGTGGTAGCTGGTATAACGCCGAAAATGATGCGTGGAAGGTAGATGCCAATGGCAAAGCCTCCGAAACGGTCGCTTCTTTCTGGCAAAAGATGCTTGACGATAAGACAGTGGTCTCGCTAGAACGCTGGGGAGAAGCCTTTAGCAAAGCCCTTGTTGATCAGCAGCTCATCGGTACAATCGGTGCTGCGTGGGAGGCTCCTTTGCTCATGGATACGATGGCGGGTACCGCTAACGACGGACAGTGGGCAGTGGCGCAGATTCCTGATTTCGGGGCGGGCGCTCTGACCGGACCCGACGGCGGCTCAGGTGTGGCAGTGATGAAGGGGTGTGCTTTCCCTGAACAGGCCATGGAGTTTAACAACTGGTTCAACACGCAAATTGATGACCTAGTCAGCCAAGGACTTGTCGTAGCCGCTCGCGGTGACGTGAAGACCCCAGAAGCATTGCAGAAATTCTATGGTGGCCAAGACATCTACGGAGAACTAGCAACGGCCAATGCCAATATGACCGCTGATTTTGGGTACATGCCCTTCTTCTCAGCAGTTGGTGCGCAGATGATGGAAGCTGCTGCAGCGGCTGGAAGCGGCAGCGGGTCGGTAGCCGACGTCTTCACGGTTGCGCAAGATACCTCAGTTCAGGTACTCAAAGACAACGGTCTTCCAGTAGCTGAGTAGAACATTACAGTCAGGGGCGGGATGCTCATCAGTGGTGTCCCGCCTCGACAACAGTCGATTCTTTAGGAGACTATCTTGCCGGTCACAGCGGCAAAAACCGCCCCAGTAACACCGCGTAAATCTCACAGTCGAGAGCGGCGTGAGAGCATCACAGGATGGTGTTTCGCACTGCCATTCTTCATCTCATTTGCCGTCGTCTTCCTCATTCCCATCTGCGTCTCTGCATATTCGTCTTTTTTTTAAAGCGCAACCCAAAGGCGGGGGCCTTTTCGGCGGAGGTGAATCGCAAGATGTATTCGTCGGATTTCACAACTATCAAGAAGTTCTCACCAACGGCCGGTTTTGGGCAGGTATGGGGCGTGTCATCGGATATGCACTATTCCAGATACCGGTGATGACGCTCATGGCCTTGGGGCTGGCACTCCTCCTTGATTCATTTCTCACCAGGCACGTCACGGTGTATCGTCTGGGATATTTCCTTCCCTACGCGATCCCAGGGATCGTTGCCGCGATGGTGTGGCTTTACCTCTACACACCTGAAATCTCTCCGCTTGTAAAAGGGCTTGAGTCCATAGGTATTCACATAGATTTCATGGGGTCAGGAATGATCCTGGCATCGATGGCCAATATGACCACATGGACATACACCGGCTATAACATGCTGATTTTTCTTGCGGCCTTACAGTCAATTCCGAACGAGCTTTATGATGCGGCATATATCGATGGGGCTAGTGGATGGCAGACTGCCCGCCACGTAAAAATCCCCATGGTTCGCGGCGCAGTACTTCTCTCAGTGCTCTTGTCGATTATTGGAACCATCCAACTCTTCAACGAACCGACAGTGATGGAAACCGTCAACCCGTGGATGGGGAAGGACTACACGCCAATGATGATGTCGTACAACACGATGATGGGGACGATCTCACCCTCTGGCGATGGTCCTGCCTCTGCTGTTTCCATCGTCATGGCGATCATCGCAGGTCTGTTAGCTGTCCTTTACGCATTTGCTCAAAGGAGGTTCAGCAAGTGAGTACCACCGAAGAACTCATAGAAAAACGTCCTGACGCAAGGAAACGCAAGGCCACAACTACTCACTCGTCGGGGCGTGTCCTTCCTCCCAAATCACTCCAGCCCTCATCACTGGCTAGGACTATTACCCTCGTGGTTTTGATTGCGGCTCTACTCTATTTCCTCTTGCCGATCATCTGGGTGATCATTGTCCTCGACAAAGACGAATGCCGAGCTCACCTCGACGAATGGCTTTTGGTTTGGCACCATCAATCTTGCTGAAAACTATGAAAAATTGATGTCCTGGACTCAGGGTCTCTTCTGGCGTTGGGTGGGGAACTCGCTGTTTTACTCTCTTACTGCTGGGATCATAGGTACTCTCATTTCGGTTGCTTGCGGCTACGCGCTGTCTAAGTTCCAGTTCCGCGGCAAAAAAGTCGCCACTGCATTCATCATGATCGGTATGCTCATCCCCGTCGCGATTTTGACGGTACCTCTCTACATTGTTTTTCACTCTGTTGGCATGACCGATACCGTCTGGGCCATCATCATTCCCAGTTGGGTCTCACCTTTTGGGGTGTTCCTTGGCATGGTGTATTCCGACTCTTCAGTTCCAACGGAACTCCTGGAAGCTGCTCGCATCGACGGAGCCTCAGAAGCAAGAATCTTCTTCACCATTGTTTTGCGTCTTTTAGGACCAGCAATGGTAACAATCTTCCTCTTCATCTTCGTTGCCACCTGGAATAACTTTCTTTTGCCCCTGATGATGGTGAGCTCAGCTGAGATCAAACCGGTCACGCTGGGATTGTATGGAATGATGAGCTATTTTGCTCCGCAAAAGGGTGCCGTCATGTTGGGTGCGCTCCTTCGAGTAGTCCCACTGATCGTCCTATTCCTGACCCTACAGAAGTATTGGCAGGCGGGGCTTGCAGCAGGAGCAGTCAAGGGATAACGCGCGCAGCGAAGCTCGATGCTTCGCTGACCTGATTTGGAGAAAACAATGACCAACGATTTACGCCTCACTCTACCCATTGAGCGGGGACTAGATGAAGAGATCCGCGCGCTCATGCAACGCCTGGGAGCAGACGCGGTGCGAAACTTAGATGGAACAGAACTTCCCGACTGGGTAATCGATGAATCAGCTAAGGTCTATGCCACATATTTTTGCGCGCGAGGCGACGAAGAGTGGGCAAGCCTTGCTGGCGAAGAGCGTGTCCGCCAGTTCCTGATGTCAACGCCCACGACGGCGCCGTCATCCGCACCCCTCACCATCAACGTTATGGAAGGCTATTTGCCAGCGCAGTTCGCCCCCGATCCTACCGCTGACATTAACCGCTACTGGCAGGTTATCGACAGGACTACTGGCAAGACCTTGCCCCACGAGTCCTGGTCAGTGGTTGATGCCGCGCCACTTCCTCTACGAGACCCAGTCAGACTCGTTGGTGAACTTCCCGTTGAAGCAAAGTCAGCGATCGTCACCATCGCTAATCCAGAACCGTTCCATGTCTACACCGTGAACTTCCTGGCCAAACAGATTTGGGACTCAACTCAGATCTACAACTACTTGACCAACGAGTGGGCAAAAGATCCCAACCGCGTGAAATCGCGACCCTACGACGTTGCGTATCCTCGCACCTGGGAGCGTGTGCAGTCATCCTTATCCCAGTGGTTACAGTCCCATCCAGAAGTTGACGTTGTCCGTTTCACAACTTTTTTCTACCACTTCACTTTGACTTTTGATGATCGTGCCAGAGAAAAATATGTCGATTGGTTCGGGTATTCAGCGTCCGTTTCAGTGCCGGCACTTGAAGATTTTGCTAAAGAATACGGATATGCGCTCACGCCCGAAGACTTCGTTGATGCCGGATATTACAACTCTCCCTTCAGGCCGCCCCGTGCGCAGTTCCTCGACTGGGTAGATTTCCTTTCACGCCGCGTGAGCCGCCAGGCACAAACCCTAGTGAAAACCGTTCACGACGCTGGGCGCGAAGCCATGATGTTCCTTGGCGACAACTGGATAGGCACCGAACCTTACGGAAGATACTTTTCCGAGATCGGACTCGATGCAGTTGTTGGCTCAGTGGGGTCAGCGGCCACCTGCCGGATGATCTCCGATATACCAGGTGTTCGCTACACGGAAGGCCGGTTCCTGCCCTACTTCTTCCCCGACGTATTCTCTCCAGGCGGCGATCCCGTCGCCGAAGCTAACGAGTCATGGCTGGCGGCCCGGCGGGCAATAGTGCGATCGCCGCTCGACAGAATTGGCTACGGAGGGTACCTGTCCCTCGCCATGAAATTTCCAGATTTTATTGACCGCGTTGAAGAGATCATCAACGAATTTAGGCAAATTCATCAGCGCAGTGGAGGCCATCGTCCCGCAAACGCGCAACCCGTTATAGGGATCCTTAACGCATGGGGGGCACTGCGAACCTGGCAAACGCACATGGTCGCACACGCCCTGTGGTACAAGCAGATCTACAGCTATCAGGGGGTGATCGAGTCCCTTGCAGGACTCCCATTTGAGGTTCGCTTCATTTCTTTCGATGAGGTCATAAACGATCCTCATGCCCTTGCAGGCATTGACGTCATCATCAACGCTGGCGCGCGTGGAACTGCCTTTAGCGGCGGACCCGCCTGGAATGACATCACATTACAAGAACGCCTGCGCGCATTCGTATATGCCGGAGGTGGACTTATCGGAGTTGGATCACCCACTGCGCGTGACGGAGAGGTCGGAACGACGTTTGCGCTTGCGGATGTCTTTGGTGTGGATCAAGAAATAGGTTGGGGCCTGTCAACGGACCGCTATAGTGACCATGCTGCATCTTCGCACTTCATTACCACCGACATTCCTCAGCCTTATGATTTCGGAGAAGACCCAGGCGATATCGTCTCTCTTGGTGCAAAAGTCCTGTATGAAAGTGATGGTTCAATTCGCCTCGCTGTCAACGAGTTTGGCCAGGGAAGAGCAGTCTACTGCGCTGGACTGCCCTACACCTCGGATAACTCGCGGCTACTGCATCGAGCGCTAGTGTGGGCGGCCAAACAGGAAAAGAACTGGGACCACGTGCTGGCCAGCAGCAATAGTGCGGTTGAAGTTGCTTGGTATCCGCAACAAGGTTGCTACTACGCCTACAACAACACCCTGGAGTCTGTGACGTCAATGATCAGCGGGCACGGATTATGCGTTGAACTCGCATTGCAGCCAATGGAAGGGCGCTGGGGAGAAATCTCAGACGCTTCATGATTTCGGTCCCCCGCGCGCGGTTCGATGTGTATGTTTGTCCCCAGGGCATTTGCAATGGGGACAAACGACTGTAATTGATGGAATTACTGTAGGAGAGCAATCAGGAACGGGCTTAGCAGGGTTCGAAGCCTACTCTGAGGAGGCCTCGCATCAGCGGTATACCTCCCGCCGGTGGCCAACACTGAGCACGAGGATCACGATTTCCTTGTCTATAACCTCATAGACCACGCGATAATCTCCGACGCGGATACGTAGTTCCCCAGAGCCTCCTTTCAACTGTTTGCAGCCTCTAGGGCATGGGTTTGCTGCCAACGCATCAATGGAGCGAAGAATGCGTTGTGCAGAAGCGCGGTCGATCTTGCGTAGAGATTAGAGTGCGGAGTGCGCGTACGTTATTTTGAAATGTAATTCGGACCTTACAGGCCAAACTCAGCCATGACATCAGCATGTCCAACACGTGGCGCGGATTCATTGCGGGCCTGCGCTGCTGCTTGAATGTCGCTCTGGTCTTCCAGTGCTTCCAAAGCTCGGTCGAAGAAGTCAGGAGATACGACGACCGCGCGCCGGACAACTCCGCGTGAGGTGATTTCAACAGGTTCTCGCTGCGCAGCAGCAATGTATTCGCTCTGCTGCGCGCGGAACTGGGAAAGGGTAACCGAAGTCATAACAACATAGTACGTCTTGTACAAGATGTACGTAAGGTTAGAGGGGAAGCGCCAGTGCATGCGCCTCGCGCACATGACAGCGTCCTAATACCCGTGGCAGTTAGATATTTGTCACCGGGACACTGTTTTATTCGGGGGGATTTGCAACGAACCTGTCCTCCAAAACTGGAACGGCGCACCACATCAATACAATTTTCGCTACGCTCAGGATGAAAACCGACCAGATAGCTGTGAAGTGTCGGGGTTAGCACTGTTTCTGAAGGAGCCAGCATGGCCATAGACAAGCTTGCTATCGAAGAGAACTCGTTGCACCGCAAGCTACGAGCCCGACACATGGCGATGATTGCCATTGGTGGAGCGATCGGTACGGGGCTCTTCGTCGCTTCCGGTGAAACGATCTCAACCGCGGGGCCAGGCGGGGCGCTAGTCGCCTATGTCGTTATTGGACTCATGGTGTACTTGCTAATGCAATCCCTGGGCGAAATGTCCACATACCTGCCAGTTGCAGGATCCTTCGGAGAATACGGAAGCCGCTTCATCAGCCCCAGTTTCGGTTTTGCAATCGGCTGGAACTACTGGTACAACTGGGCAATTACTGTTGCCGCTGAACTGGCCGCGGCGGCCTTGGTCATGAAATTTTGGTTCCCAACGGTGCCCGGTTGGATATGGTCTGCTATCTTTCTGGCGATTCTCTTCGGACTGAATGCGCTCTCGGCACTGGGATACGGGGAAAGTGAATTCTGGTTTGCCCTCATCAAAGTGGCTGCAGTAATCCTGTTCCTGATCCTGGGGGTACTCACCATCTTCGGAGTGATGGGTGGCGCCTCTCCAGGGTTTACGAACTGGACAGTCGGGGAGGCGCCTTTCGTCGGAGGAGGCATGGGCATCCTGGCGGTGTTCATGGTTGCCGGGTTCTCATTCCAAGGAACTGAGATGGTTGCTGTGGCGGCGGGAGAGGCGCAAGACCCCGAGAAGAACATTCCCCGGGCAATCCGCACTATCTTTTGGCGCATCCTCCTGTTCTACATCGGTGCCATTGCAGTCATTGGCTTCCTGATTCCCTATACTGATCCAAACCTGTTGCGTGCAGGAGTTGAAGATATTTCGGTATCTCCCTTCACGCTTGTATTTGAACGGGCCGGTATCGCTGCGGCCGCAGCTGTGATGAACGCAGTCATTCTCACCTCGGTCCTGTCTGCGGGAACTTCAGGTCTCTACGTATCAACGCGGACACTCTACGCACTAGCGCAACGGGGACAAGCGCCGCGTTTCCTGGGGCGCACGAATAAGCGAGGCGTACCGATGGCTGCCCTCATCGCAACAACACTGATCGGCGCTGCTTGTTTCATGTCTTCGCTGGTGGGCGACGGTAATGCTTACGTGTGGCTGGTTAACGCCTCGGGTCTTGCTGGCTTCATCACCTGGATGGGCGTGGCATGGTCGCATTGGAAGTTCCGTCGCGCCTACGTGGCCCAGGGGAATGACCCGAAAGACTTGCCGTTCCGCGCCAAGTTCTATCCAGCGGGCCCCGTTGTTGCGCTCATCATGTGTACCGTGGTGATCCTCGGGCAAGGCTACGATGCCATTTTTGGGTCCCACGATTTCACGGCGCTCATATCCAGCTATATTGGTTTGCCGCTGTTCTTTGGGCTGTGGGCGGTCCATAAGCTGGTGACGAAGGCTCCGAAGGTCGATCCGAAGACCGCGGACTTGGCGCGCTCATAGCCTTCGCCCATCAGGTGCTGGGTTTTTGCGACCTGTGGTCTTTCATAACAGGCACATAACCAGCAGCTGACGGATGGGGAGGTTCAGGCAAGCGGCCTGCGAGGCTCCAACCCAGCCTCGCGGTATAGCTCGTCAATAGCATGCATCGTCTGCACTGCAGCCTGTGCATCGGTGGGAACTGTGCCACCGCCCTGTACTGCGGCGGCAAGGGCACCCAACATGTGCGAATAGCTGGACGCACCCTCAGCTAGAACGTCACGGTGCCCCCCGTCTCCATCAATCACAAGCGATCCCCCGCCTTGTGGATGAACAAAATGGTCCAGGGTGAGGGTGCCGCCAGTGCCACGAACAACTAGACGTTGGACCTCTGAGGTGCCCTCCTCCATAGAAGTAAAGAGAGCAACATCTGCGCCAGCGCCACTCTTGTAGTGCCCCTCCAGCGAATAGTCGACACCATCAATGTCTTCCGCTTTAGCAGATATGAGATCCAAGTCGCCGAACAAATACCGTAGCAGTGTCAGCGGATAAACTCCCAAATCCATGAGGGCTCCGCCACCAAGCTGCGGATTCCACCGAATATCACCGCGATCAGGAATCGGCACATCGAAAACTGCTGAGGCCTCTAGGACAGTGCCGATCTCCCCGCTACGCAGCGCAGTAAGAGCCTCATGCCACAGCGGATGATACTGCGAATGCATTGCCTCCATGACCACGACCCCGCGGTGCCGGGCTGCCTGCGCTACTTCCTCAGCCTCCTCACCATTAGCGGTAAAGGGTTTTTCGCACAGCACGTGTTTGCCCGCTTTGATGGCTTTCAGAGTCCACCGGCCGTGAAGAGCCGCTGGTGTCGGAATATACACAACGTCCACATCGGGAGAGTCGATCACCGCCTGGTAGTCGTCAAGAACCTGCGGAATGCTATGTTCGGTAGCAAAAGCCTCAGCGCGGTCACGCTGGCGCGCTGCCACCGCAACTACCTCGATATCCTGATGATCTTTAGCGGGAACAATCACAGCAGTAGGAGCAATATTGGCTGCTCCTAATATGCCAATGCGCACGGTCATGGGGTTCTCCTTGTTGGCTGATTCGTGCATTAGCATACTGCTTTCAACTAGGGGGGCGCGCGGTGCCCGGCATAGACTGGATGCACGAGCAAGGAGGAAATGTGGCCAGCCAGGAAGAGTGGCAAGACGCAAGAAACCCCAGTACGTCCCCTGAACGTTTATCGCAGTTGGCAGCCAGCTACCCAGAGTTGCGGCCCGTGATTGCGCAGAATCCGTCATGTCCACCCGAGGTGCGTGCGCGTATCGCGTCCGAAGCTGCGGTTCAGCCGCCACTGCGTCAATCGGCTTTTCCTGCGCGTCAAGCACCTGTGCCTGAGCCGTATCAACCTACGCCGACCATGATGCCAGCACCCCTACCAACGGCGGGGGCAGCGGCGCCGACACCGGCACGCAGGCCCATGTCAACCATCGCTGTTGTCGGACTTACCGCATTAGCAGTTACATTGGTGGCAATCGTGCTGGCGGTCATTTTGTGGCCCCGCGGCAGCGGCGAGTCAATCCCAGTCGCCGACGGAACTCAGTCGTCTCAGTCGCAGGGCGCGTCCGGGACTGCGTCGGATAACTCAGGACAAAGTGAGGACTCGCAGCAGACCGCACCGGTGCAAGAACTGGAGCAGTCGCCACAGCGGTATGTGCGTCCGGCCCCTGCGAACGCTCTTCGCGAGGCGAAAGTTGATACTCCGTCGAAGAATATCTCCTGCGAACTGCGCTCCGACGGAGCCTACTGCTCCATCAAGGACCGAGATTTTGGGTCTGGGGGTTGCAGCGCCGACGCGACCTGGTACTCCATTGCGACAACCACCCAGGGAGTGGAAGAACGTTGTGGGCAGAGCTTCTTGGGGAATGTAGGCGATCGTTTCTATGAGCTTCAATACGGGCAGACCACTGTCAACGGGGATTTTGCCTGCACGGTCGAAGAAACAGGGATGACATGTTGGAATCAGAAGACAGGAGCGGGTTTCACCCTGGCGAGGGCTGGGTACCAGACCTTCTAAACATCGGCTTAGAAAAGGGCACTTCCAACGCGTACTATTGTGGCCCCTTCGGCTATCGCTTGCGGAAAATCGCCCGACATTCCCATAGAGAGCTCCGGCAGAGTCGGGGCGACTTTGTCACGGAGTTCTCGCAGCTTGCGAAAAGTCTCGCGAGCAACAGTCGGATCGTCGCTGTGTGGTGCCATCGTCATGAATCCTCGGACATCGAGGTGCTCAAGACCTTCCGCGACCTCGAGGGCCTCCGGGACCTGCTGGGGTGCAAAACCCGTCTTGCTTTCTTCGCCGCTGATGTTGACCTGCAGCAGTATGGGAAGCGCTCGGTCCAGACGCCGGTCTAATGCGCGGGCAAGACGCACCGAGTCGACTGATTGGCATTCGGACGCATAACGAGCAATGAGTCCCGCCTTGTTGGTCTGTAGCCGCCCGATCATCACCCAGTTGATCTGGGGGAATAGTTGGGCGCGCTCAGCTAATTGTTGGGGTCGGTTTTCTCCCATGCGGGTCACCCCAGCGTCGATGAGCTCTTGAATCTGCGCCAGGTCATAGTATTTTGTGACGGGAAGCAGCGTGATCTCATCGGGGCTGCGTCCGGCAGCTTGGGCGGCGCGCGAAATGTTCTCTAGAACTGTGTGAAGGTTACTCATTGGTGGTGTGCGAGGTGGATGCGGGCGGTTCACGGAAGACATCGATCAGTCCGGTGCGCCACCGCAGGAAGCGATACCAGGGGCGCAGCGGATAGTCTTTGGCAGGAAGACGCTCCCAGACCTGTTCGTCCCCGTACGCGGGGTATTCCTCATCGTGAGAGTGTCGGGTGTGTAAGCGCAGTGCAACTGCTTTGGTCTGTGAGACAGCGAATTGCTGCAGCGCGTCGAGCAAGGCCGCTTCTTTGGATGCCGAGGGGTCCGCGAACCAGAGAGGACCGTCCGGCGCCCAGAGAATGGTTTTCCCTTTGAGTTGATACTCACGCAGATAGACGAGAGCACAGTCACCCCAGGTCAAGCAGTAGTGCTTAGGGGAGGGGTCGTCGTCCTCGTGGAGAGGATCTTGCTCCGCACGCAGGGTGATGCCGTGTGCTTGCGCTGCGGCAACGTAGTCCTCTGCGGAGATAGCGCACAATTGATGCATGAGCGGCATTCTAGTCCTGAAAGGACGTTAAGTAATCACTTGCCGCAATCTGTACTTAGTGCGTGGTGGCATCCTCCACCACGATATTAACCATAGCCTGGGCGATGTGGTAGTTGCCGGGGTGATATACGGCTCCGTGTACGGTTTTATGACCCCGTACGTGGTGAGGGAGAGAGGGGAGAGCGAGAGCAAGATCACCCCAAGCCCCCCTTGCTCAAGCAAAGAATCAACCCTAACATAGATAGTTGCGCCCTAGTATCCGAGGTGAGCTGTATCCTTCCGCCGAAAAGCGCCAAGCGGGAGACGGCAGCGTCAGTTAGGGATCGGGGTGCGTGTGCGCGAGACCATTTGCTGGGAAGGAACACCCTTTGGCTGCCAGTTCGAATGCCGCATACGAGCCTAAGACTCGCATCAGCTTCGCGAAACTTCATGAACCACTCCAGCCCCCGAACCTTCTTGACGTTCAGACTCAAAGCTTTGACTGGCTTTTGGGCTCCGACGCATGGAAGAACCGGGTGGCTCTTGCAAAAGAAACTGGGAATGATAACGTTCCTGACGTTTCGGGACTAGAAGAGATCTTCGCTGAGATTTCTCCGATCCAAGACTTGGGCGAAACAATGTCCTTGTCATTCCAGGATCCTGAGCTCATGCCACCTAAGTACTCGATTGAAGAGTGCAAGGCGAAGGACATGACCTACGCTGCTCCGATGTATGTCAGAGCTGAGTACTTCAACAAAGACACGGGGGAAATCAAGAAGCAGACTGTCTTCATGGGAGAGTTCCCCCTGATGACTCCCCGCGGTACCTTTATTATTAATGGTACTGAGCGTGTTGTTGTTTCTCAGTTGGTGCGCTCTCCGGGAGTGTACTTTGAGAAGCTGGTTGATAAGACCTCTGAACACGACATTTTCTCTGCTCGTTTCATTCCATCGCGTGGTGCTTGGTTGGAATTTGAAATCGATAAGCGCGACGCAGTGGGCGTGCGTATTGACCGTCGCCGTAAGCTGTCGGCAACACACTTCCTGAAGGCACTAGGCCTTACTGAAGCTGAGATTGAAACCGAGTTCGCCGATTACCCAGTGATGCTGGAAACCCTGCGCAAGGATTCTGCGAAGGACCAGGACGAGGCCCTCATCGACATCTACAAGAAGGTGCGTCCGGGTGAGCCACCGTCGCGTGAAGCTGGTGAAAACCTGCTGAACTCTTTCTACTTCGCTGATAAGCGTTATGACCTTGCTAAGGTTGGCCGCTACAAGATCAACAAGAAGCTCGGCTTGGATCTTGATCCCCGCCAATCCACGCTTACTCTGGATGACATTGTTGCTGCGCTGAAGTACCTGTTGGCACTTCGTGAGGGTGAATCGACCGTTGCAGGCATGAAGAATGGTGAGCCGATTGAGGTTCGCGTCGAAAGTGACGACATTGACCATTTCGGCAACCGCCGCGTTCGCGCCGTCGGTGAACTGATCCAAGGCCAGGTTCGCACAGGACTGTCGCGCATGGAGCGTACTGTTCGTGAGCGCATGTCCACACAGGACGCTGAGGCGATCACTCCTACCTCACTGATCAATATTCGTCCTGTGGTTGCAGCTATCAAAGAGTTCTTCGGAACCTCACAGCTGTCACAGTTCATGGACCAGAACAACCCGCTTGCAGGTTTGACTCACAAGCGTCGTCTGTCTGCTCTAGGGCCTGGTGGTCTATCCCGTGACCGCGCCAGCATGGACGTTCGTGACGTTCACCCATCACACTACGGACGCATGTGTCCCATTGAGACTCCTGAAGGCCCGAACATTGGTCTGATCGGATCGCTGGCAACCTTCGCTCGCATCAATCCATTCGGTTTCATTGAGACTCCGTACCGCATTGTTCGTGACGGACGCGCGACCGATGAGATTCGCTACCTCACGGCTGATGACGAGTTTGGCCAGTACATTGCTCAGGCATCGTCTCGTCTGAACCCGGATGGGACTTTTGCTGAGAAGTATGTCCTATGCCGTATTGCTGGTGAGGATCCTCAGCTGGTTACTGCCGATAAGGTCACCTTCATGGACGTGTCTGCACGTCAGATGGTCTCTGTTGGTACGTCGCTTATTCCATTCCTTG
The DNA here is from genome assembly GCF_009696615.1 of Scrofimicrobium canadense. Taxonomy (GTDB): domain Bacteria; phylum Actinomycetota; class Actinomycetes; order Actinomycetales; family Actinomycetaceae; genus Scrofimicrobium; species Scrofimicrobium canadense. The sequence goes on along the minus strand of NZ_VULO01000008.1, from coordinate 148,025 downwards.
AGCACGATGACGCTAACCGCGCGCTTATGGGTGCAAACATGCAGCGTCAGGCTGTTCCGTTGCTGACCACTGAAGCTCCTTTGGTGGGAACCGGCATGGAGCGCCGCGCAGCTGAAGACGCGGGCGATATGATTCTTGCTCGCAACCCTGGTGTTGTCACTGAGGTGTCTGCTGACCTGGTTGTTGTCGCTAACGATGAGGGTGGACGCGACGTCTACCGCCTCGAAAAGTTTGAGCGCTCTAACCCCGGTAACTGCATCAACCAGCGCGTACTGGTTTCTGAAGGTGACGTTATTACTGCTGGTGCAGTGATTGCTGACGGTCCTGCGACCGACGGTGGAGAGCTGGCCCTCGGTAAGAACCTGCTGGTTGCTTACATGTCTTGGGAAGGCCTCAACTATGAGGACGCGATTATTCTTTCGCGCCGCGTGGTGGAAGACGACGTTCTCACCTCGATTCACATTGAGGAATACGAGATCGACGCCCGTGAAACCAAACTGGGTGTCGAAGAGATCACCCGCGATATCCCCAACGTTTCTGAGGAATCTTTGGCCGACTTGGATGAGCGCGGCATCGTGCGTATCGGCGCTGAGGTTCGCGCTGGCGATCTGCTGGTTGGTAAGGTCACCCCGAAGGGTGAAACTGAGCTGACCTCGGAAGAGCGCCTGCTGCGCGCTATCTTTGGCGAGAAAGCCCGCGAAGTTCGCAACACCTCGCTCACAGTTCCTCACGGGGCTGAAGGCATCGTCATTGGCGTTCGCGAATTCAATGAGGACGAGGATGACTTGCCTCCGGGCGTTCGCCAGACTGTTCGCGTCTACGTTGCGCAACGTCGTAAGATCACCATTGGTGATAAGATGGCTGGTCGTCACGGAAATAAGGGTGTTGTTTCTAAGATTTTGCCCGTGGAGGACATGCCGTTCTTGGAAGATGGAACCCCAGTCGATATCATCTTGAACCCGATGGGTGTTCCCGGTCGTATGAACGTCGGCCAGGTTCTCGAATTCCACCTAGGGTGGATTGCTCATGAGGGGTGGGACGCTGAAGAAGCGAAGCGCCAGGGGGCTGAGTGGACAAGTCGTCTGCCAGACCACGCGCTCAAAGCTGACCCAGGCTCCACTGTGGCTACCCCCGTCTTTGACGGTTTAGAAGCCGATGAACTCTTGGGTCTGCTGTCGGTAACCCGTCCGAACCGCGACGGCAAGCGCCTTGTGAACGAACTTGGTAAAGCCCAGCTCTTCGACGGACGTTCCGGTGAACCATTCCCTTACCCGATTGCGGTGGGATACAAGTACATGCTGAAGCTGCACCACTTGGTGGATGACAAGATTCACGCACGTTCAACTGGCCCGTACTCGATGATTACCCAGCAGCCGTTGGGTGGTAAGGCACAGTTCGGTGGTCAGCGTTTCGGTGAGATGGAAGTGTGGGCGTTGGAAGCGTATGGCGCCGCCTATGCTCTGCAAGAGCTCCTCACCATCAAGTCTGACGATACGTCTGGTCGTGTGAAAGTGTGGGAGGCCATCGTTCGTGGTGAAGACATTCCCGAACCCGGCATCCCGGAATCCTTCCGCGTGCTCATCCAGGAAATGCGTTCTCTCTGTCTCGCGGTTGACGCGTTAGACGCTGAGGGTAATGCCATTGACCTGAAGGAATCTGAAGAGGATATGCGTGCAGGTGAAGAACTGGGGATTGCCCTAGATGTCCGCCCGCACACTGCCAGCTCTATCGAAGCGATCTGAGAGTAGGAAATAACAAGTGCTAGACGCAAAGACTTTTGAGAGTCTGAAGATCTCGCTGGCGACGCCTGCTGACATCGAAGAATGGTCTTTTGGCGAGGTGAAAAAGCCAGAGACCATCAACTACCGCACCTTGCGTCCTGAAAAGGACGGTCTCTTCTGCGAACGCATTTTCGGTCCCACCAAAGACTGGGAGTGCAACTGCGGAAAGTACAAGCGTGTCCGCTACAAGGGCATTATTTGTGAGCGTTGTGGGGTTGAGGTAACCCGTTCCAAGGTTCGCCGTGAACGTATGGGACACATTGACCTTGCCGCGCCGGTCACTCACATTTGGTACTTCAAGGGTGTGCCATCACGCCTTGGCTACCTGCTGAACCTGGCTCCAAAGGACCTGGAAAAGGTCATCTACTTCGCCGCATACATGATTACTTCTGTTGACGAGGCAGGGCGCCGCGAAGACGAAGCAATGCTGCGTGATGAGCTTGAGGTCGAAAAGAAGCGTATGGCCAATGCGCGAGACAACGCTATTGGCAAGCGCATGGAGGCCCTTGAGGCCAAAGTAGCTGAGCTTGAAGCCGCGGATGCAAAGAAGAGTGTCATTGAGGCTGAAAAGAAGGCTGCTGACCGCGAGATGGGGCAGATCCGCCGTAAGTGGGAAGCAGAAATTGAGCGCCTAGAGCAGGTGTGGGAACGCTTCCGTGACTTGAAGGTCGGAGACCTTGAGGGGGACGAGCGCATCTACCGTGCGATGGTGACCCGTTATGGCACCTACTTTGAGGGTGGCATGGGTGCTGAGGCAATCCAGAAGCGCCTTCTTGACTTTGATCTTGAGAGCGAAGTGGCTGAGCTGCGTGAAATCATTGCCAGTGGCACCGGTCAGAAGAAGACCCGTGCTATCAAGCGGCTGAAGGTTGTCAACGCTTTCCTGGCCACCGGCAACTCACCAGCCTCTATGGTGCTTGACAAGCTTCCTGTGATTCCACCGGACATTCGTCCGATGGTCCAGCTTGACGGTGGGCGTTTCGCAACCTCTGACCTCAACGACCTGTACCGCCGTGTCATCAACCGCAACAACCGTTTGAAGCGACTGCTGGAACTGGACGCACCTGAGATCATTATTAACAACGAAAAGCGCATGCTGCAGGAATCTGTGGACGCACTCTTCGATAATGGTCGTCGCGGTCGCCCCGTGCAGGGCGCGGGCAACCGTCCCCTCAAGTCCATCTCTGACATGCTCAAGGGCAAGCAGGGCCGTTTCCGCCAGAACCTTCTGGGTAAGCGTGTGGACTACTCGGGCCGTTCGGTCATCGTTGTGGGTCCTCAGCTGAAGCTGCACCAGTGTGGTCTGCCTAAGCAGATGGCTTTGGAGCTTTTCCAACCGTTCGTCATCAAGCGTTTGGTTGATAAGAACTTTGCTCAGAACCAAAAGGCTGCACGCCGTAAGGTTGAGCGCCAACACCCCGTGGTGTGGGACGTTTTGGATGAGGTCATTCGTGAGCACCCCGTGTTGCTTAACCGCGCACCTACGCTGCACCGCCTTGGCATTCAAGCCTTCGAGCCTCAGCTGATTGAGGGTAAAGCTATTCAGCTGCACCCACTGGCATGTACCGCATTCAACGCCGACTTTGACGGCGACCAGATGGCAGTTCACCTGCCATTGGGTGCGGAAGCCCAGGCTGAAGCACGCATCTTGATGTTGTCCACCAACAACATTTTGAAGCCTTCGGATGGACGCCCGGTAGCCATGCCCGCGCAGGACATGGTGTACGGCATCTTCTACCTCACTGCAGAACACGATGCCGAGTATGAGGCAACGCTTGGCGATCATATTCCTGCGTACTCGTCGGTTGCTGAAGCTATTATGGCTTTCGATGCGGGTCAGATTGATTTGAACCGCAAGATCAACCTGCGTTTCACCGACTTGGTTCCGCCGAAAGGTTGGGAGGCACCGGAAGGCTGGAGCGAGGGACAACCGGTTGAGTTGGTCACCACTTTGGGCCGTGCTCTCTTCAACGAGGCACTTCCTGTCGACTATCCCTATGTGAATGAGGTTGTCAAGAAGGGTCTCCTCTCAGAGGTCGTCAACGAACTGGCTGAAAACTACCCGAACGTGTTGGTAGCGGAGTGCCTTGATGCGCTCAAGGCGGCTGGCTTCCACTGGGCCACCTGGTCAGGCGTTACTATCGCTTTCTCGGACATCCAGGGTGCTCCTAACAAAGCCAAGATTATGGCTGAGTATGAGGAGAAGGCTGCTCGCGTTCAGGCTGAAGCCGACATGGGCATGATTGGCGAACAAGAGCGTTACGAAGAACTGGTTGATATTTGGACTGAATGTACCGCCGTTGTCGCTAAGGATATGCGCGACAGCTTCTCGCCGACGAACACCGTGTATCGCATGGTTGACTCGGGTGCCCGTGGTAACTGGAGCCAGATTCAGCAGATCGCTGGTATGCGCGGTCTCGTGTCTGACCCGAAGCAGAAGCTTATTGAGAACCCCATCAAGGCTTCCTACCGTGAAGGTTTGACGGTTGCTGAGTACTTCATTGCTACTCACGGCGCTCGTAAGGGAACGGCTGATACGGCTCTTCGTACTGCTGAGTCTGGATACCTCACCCGTCGTTTGGTCGACGTGTCTCAGGATGTCATTGTCCGTGAAGAGGACTGTGGCACCCGGATGGGTATCGATATTGACATTGCTACTCGCAATGAGGATGGCACCTGGTCTGTTTCGGACATCATCGGGACTACCGCATACGCGCGGACTCTGGCCCGCGACGCTGTGAATGAGGCGGGCGAGGTTATTGCTGAGGCCGGTTCTGATGTGGGCGATGTCCTCATTGAGAAGCTGGTAGCTGCTGGCGTTCACAAGATTCGTGTCCGTTCGGTCCTCACCTGTGATTCACTGGTGGGTGCTTGCGCAGCGTGCTACGGCCGTTCACTTGCTTCTGGTAAGCGTGTCGATATTGGCGAGGCAGTCGGTATTATCGCCGCCCAGTCGATTGGTGAGCCTGGAACCCAGCTGACGATGCGTACCTTCCACACCGGTGGTGCAGCTTCTGGTGGTCAGGACATCACCCAGGGTCTGCCTCGTGTCCAAGAGCTCTTTGAGGCTCGCACCCCCAAGGGTGAGGCGCGCATGGCTGAGGCTTCAGGTGTTGTCACCATTGAAGAAGAAGTACAGCCGGGCCGCAAGATGCGCCGCATCATTATCGCTCGCGACGATGACAAGGGCGAGTGGGAGACTGAGCTTCCTTCGTACCAGAAACTTCTGGTCAAGGACGGCGATCACGTCAAGGCTGGCGAGCAGCTTTCCGAAGGTCCTTTGGATCCGAAGGAAGTTCTTCGCCTGCGCGGGGCCAAGGCAGCTCAGACAATGCTGGTTGCCGAAGTTCAGGCTATTTACCGTAGCCAGGGCGTGGACATTCACGCCAAGCACATTGAGGTCATCATCCGTCAGATGATGCGTCGCGTCACCGTTCTCGATGCTGGTGACACGCACTTCATGCCTGGCGAGTTGGTGGACGCTGTGGCCTTCCGTGAAGAAAACCGCCGCATTGCCGCTCAAGGTGGTAAGTTCGCTGATGGACGTCAGATGCTCATGGGTATCACCAAGGCTTCGCTAGCGACAGACTCGTGGCTCTCGGCTGCGTCCTTCCAGGAAACCACCAAGGTTCTTACCGAGGCGGCAATGAACGCCAAGGTTGATCCACTGGTAGGACTCAAGGAGAACGTCATTCTCGGTAAGTTGATCCCAGCTGGAACGGGTCTTGCCCGTTACAACGAGGTCACCGTGGAGCCGACTCCGGAAGCCATGGCGGAGATGAACTACTCTCCAGTCGATTTCCAGATCGACCAGGACGAGGCCGGATTGGAAGACTTCGTCCACTCCTTGGAGAACATCGACTTCGGATTGGGCTTCTCATCTAATCAATAAGTCGTAGAAAACCTGAGCTGAACCCTGAGAGTCCCCTGATTCTCAGGGTTCAGCCGTTAAAAGTGGGTTGGACAATGGTAGCCTCGTAAGAGCAACGACCGATAGGAGCACTAATGTTTAAGAAACTCTTCAAACTTACTTTCTGGGCTGGCGCCATTGCCGCTGCAGGAGTCGTCGCTCTCCAGTTTGAGCCAGTACGCGACGCTGTGAAGAAACTGGGAGTAGACCTGTAACTTCAACGCGCCGGTTTCTCGGCGTAGAGGACTTCATAGGAAACCCGCTCAGATACGTAGTAACTTTACGTTCTAGGCGGGTTTTTGTGTGCTCTTTTTATGAACGGGAACCTGGAATTATGCCTATGCATGTAGGTGAGGAGTAAGTGTTCCTACGAGTGTCTAACAGAATCTCGAAGCCTGTAGTCCGCAATGCGTTTTGGAAGCATTCTCAAAATGGGAGTAAGTAAAGGTCCAAGCAACGCTGTTATAACACTGCGGGTCAAGTGTTATTAGCAAAATAATCGAAAAAAAGTGTGCCGATGCACAATGTTACCTAGGTACATGGTCCTGTATTGAATTATTTGGCTATTGTGCCTTCTCGCGGCGGTGTTGACGTTAATATGACACTGTTGGGATAGAAAATAGGGCACTTTCCCGACCGGCCGGTAACCCGCAAACCCCTTTTGGGCAACTAGAAAAATGTTAGCCTCTTACATGACTGAAGTTGGGAAATTAGTTCGCGTATAAGTGACTTGGGGAGGTGGGCTGACGCGGGGTGTAGGGCGACACTCCACAAGAGGCATGTGAATACCATCAGGATTCACACAGTTTCAGCCTCTTTTTCACAAGCAAAGTAGATTGCCGGTTTACATTCCGGCAAGGGTAGCGCTATTTAGTGCGCCCAATTTTTGATACTGGGGATTTCGGGAATGAAAAGAATCAGGGAAATACAATCGGGCGGAGGACTGCGTGGCCTATATCGCGCAGTATTCGCCACAATAGTGAGTGCGGCGCTCATATTCGCCGGTGTTGTTGCGCCTGGAACTATGGCGCATGCGGCCGAAGTTGATGCTGGCAACGACGTCACTCTTCACTTTCCAGACGAAGTATTTAACGAGGGAATCGAGCCCGGCACAAACTATACGTTCAGCGTGGACTACGGCTTTCTAGCGCAGGGCTCCACAGCCACTATTACTCCACCGGCTGGCGTGAAGTTCCCAGACTCGGTTTTAGTGGTACCGGCGGGAAATAAGGAGATCGCCTCAATCGAACGCGATGGCGAAAACGGTCTCAAAATCGTATTCAAAGACACTTTTTCCCCAGGCTTTAGCCAGGGGTATGTAGACCTAAACTTTTCTATTGACAATGTCGAGAAGTCAGAAAAGATTTCCTGGCCGTGGACTATCAACGGTCAGTCGACTCCCATCACGATTACAGTGCTCACACCCGGTGATAAGTATGTGCCGGTGATTACAGAGAATAGCCTGAGCAAAAGGGGTGATGGGTCACTGGGGAACGCCACTGTCGAAGATGGCGTTGTGATTCTCCCCGAAGGTCTCAAAGACAAAAGGATCACATATACAGTGACAGTTAAGAGCGCTGAGGCTCGCACTGTCACCTTGACGGACACTCTCGATAGTGACCTTGAACTGGTAGGACCACTCACTGGAACAAAAGAAACACGGGACAGTGAAGGCTTGAACTACACAAAGTCAGAGGTGGCCCCAGTCCTCATTTCTGGAACGGGCTTCACTCATACTTTTGAAGCCGAAGCAAACTCTACGTACACCTTCACGTATCAAGCGAAGGTTGCCGACCTCGAGGGTTTGCAGCAGCGGCTACAGGAAGCCTATGACAACAGCTCTCAGCAGCCAGGCTCTTCGTTTAGCGTGAAACTCAATAACACCGTGGTAGACGGGGACGGAAAAACCGGCTCCCATGACACCTGGTTTGGCGGAAACGTTCCAAGCGAGCCAGTAGAACCACAACCTGCCGTCGATGACGCATTCAAAAAGTCGAGTGACTTGCCGTCTCCCTACGTGACGATCGTTAACGAGGATGGGACACTGCCAGCATCGATCCCCGTGACGTATACGTTGAATGCGAAACTTAGTACGTGGGCAGATTTTGAAGACTCTAAATATGCCCTGACAACGAATGTTGTCATTACGGACACCCTTCCGGACCAGACTTCCTGGACAGGAACTGTCAGTGCAACAGGCATCGCCGGGCATGAAACGCTGCAACGAGCACCAGAAGGGGTGACTGCTGAGCAGCTTGCCGGTGACGACTATGTGGGAATGTACCTGCTAGAAGGCAAGACCCTTATTGTTAACGTTGGAAAAGACACCTCTTCCGATGTGACTGTAACTGCCGGAGCTCAAATCGACACTCTTCAGGGGTTGTCAACTTCGGTTCCGGGGGAGTGGGAGTCCAACCAGGGTGAAAAATACGTTGACCTTAAATATGAGGGCCTAAAGAATAGAGCTTCCTTCGCCTACAACGACAAGACGGTACCTCGTGAAGTTACGCACACGATTTATCGTGAGCAAGATCCCAGCAAAGGCGTTGTAGACGGCAACAAGTTCTCCAAAACAGCGGAAGGACTCGACGGCGGAAAACTCACGCTTGTACCCGGGGAACCAGCAAGCCTCACCTACAAGTTCACAGTCAACGCTGGCTTCGATGCAGCGAAATCTACCATCATTGACTATGTCGACCATTCAGTTTTCGATGTTTCAGAAAGGACTTTGCCGGCAATCAAAGAGTCGATAACTGGAAAGTATCACTGGAATTACCCTCTCGATAAAGACAGTTTTGATGTTGCAATCGACGCGGACGGAAACCTGGTTCTCACGCCTAAGGCGGGAAACGGATTCCCGCATGCGGCAAGCTGGGGAGCAACCGCTGAAGCGCCATACACACAGCGCTTTGAGGTCTCTATTACTCTTCCGCTGAAGCTATTGCAGGGTAAGCAGTCGATTACTGTCAGTAACAAGGCCACCTATCAGGGAACCGATGAGAAGGAAGTTTTCGTCTCCGAGTCAGTTACCAAGGCCAGCTCTTTTGGTAGCGAAATGGAGGTCCGTAAGCGCGTTACTGAAGAGGGAAGCGCTGATTTCACTACTAACCTGCGCGCGGTCATTGATGAGGATACCGGTGAGCTTATCAAAGACAAGTTTATCTACCGGGTCGATTTGATTCCCCATGGATCATTCAATCGTATGGTTCGCGATGTTGTCGACGAGTTGCCTGCAGGAATGAACTTCCTCGGATTCCTCAACGAATCACAGGTGAGCGAGCCTGAGGTTCCCAGTACTAACGTCAGTGAGACGCGGGTTGGTAACCTTGCAGTCAACTACGATGTGGACGCAAATTCAATCACCGTCGCAAAAGGAAGTGTCGAGGAGGGCAAGGAACTGACGCTATATTTTGCGGTGCAAATCTCAGAATATAGCCCTGGAATCGGCATTAATAACGTCATTGGACGCACCGGCGCTATTATCACACCGACAGGTGACTATCCGCTCAACATCTCTAAGGTTGATTCGTCCAATGCCGCAGTGGATATCACTGACCGCGAAGCACGATTCAACATCATGAATGCAGATGGCGAAGTTGTTGTTGCTGACGCCTACGTTGTTGACGGCAAGCTCAAGGTCAAGAATGCTGATACGGGTGAAGATGCCGTCCCAACTGTCAAAGAACCAGGCACCTACACAGTGGAAGAGATTAAGGCACCTGCTGGGTACCAGCTGGCTACTGAACCTATCACAGTGGTAGTCGACGAAAATGGCAGATCGGAAGAAGTTAAGTTCTACAACGATCCGGGTGAGACTCCAGAAACCAAGACGGGCACGTTCTCGGTGCAGAAGCTAGTAGAGGTTGCGGATGGTGACCAGGCTGCAAATGAAGCCGCGACGGAAGCACTGAAAGACGTCGAATACACCATCACCGCATCATGGGAGGGTGGAAGTAAAGATTTTACCGTCAAACCTGGTGGTGAACCTGTAGTTCTTGAACCAGAACTGCCTGTTGGTACTGAAGTTGTGTTCTCTGAATCACTCAAGCCCAATGCTGAAACACCCGGCTATCAGTGGGTGAAGGGCGCGCTGATGGACGGCAACACCCAACTCACTGATTCGAAACTCACGATTGGCGAGACTGAAGAGCCAGTAGCTCTCACAGTGGTGAATACCTACACCGTTGAGCAGCCTAAGACCTATGCGATTGGTGATGTGGTGTGGGTTGATACTCATGCTGATGTTGATCCAGCTTTGAATGGTAATCAGGGTGATGATGAGGGCGATAGTGGTGTGAAGTTCCTTGAGGGTGTCAAGGTGTCGTTGCTTGATGCTGAAGGGAATCCTGTTGAGGGTGTTGAGCCAACATACACAAACAAGGATGGCCGTTACATCTTCGATAACCTACCTGCAGGTGAGTATGTTGTTCACTTTGAGTTGACTGATGAGCAGAAGGCTCGCTACCAGTTCACAACAGCGAATAAGGAAGGTGTCGATCCGGCGCTGAAATCTGATGCTGATGTTGAAACGGGTAAGACCCAGACCATCGTGTTAAACGATGAGAACACTCAACTGGTCAAGGACTCTGCCACGTATGAGGCCGCCGGTGGTATTGCTTTCACCGCCACCGAGGGGATAGACCCCACCTGGGATGCAGGCGTAGTCCTCATCCCCACCACACCCGAGCCAGAGCCTGAGGTTGGGACATTCCAGTTACAGAAGGTTGTATCTGGTGTAGCGGAGGCAGATCTAGCTGACAAGAGCTTTGAAGTCACTGCGACATGGACTGCTGACGGAAAGAAACAGGAACAAAAATTCCAATTGCCCGCCAATGGTGAAAAGGTTGCAGGACCGGAAGTTCCCGTTGGAACAGTTGTTAGCATCTTGGAGCAAGCAGATCGCGAAATCCCAGGATACAACTACACTGGCACGACACTTTCTGGTGATGGAGTTACAGAATCGTCCGTAACCGTAGGAACGGATAAGGCTGCTACTGTCACGGTAACGAACACCTATGAGGAAGAAGAACCTCCCGCACCTGAACCTGAGGTTGGTTTGGTGTCGTTGTCGAAGGTTGTTGTTGGTCTTGATGAAGGCGAGAGTGCTGGGGATCATGACTTTGTGTTCTCGTGGTCTGCGGTTGCTCCTGAGGGCGTGGAGCTTGGTGATGTTCCTGCCCAGGGTAGTGTCACTGTGAAGGGTGATGCGGTTCCGGTTGTTGTTTCGGATGCTGATGGCACGCCTGTGAGCTTCCCTGCCCAGACTGTGGTGACTTTCGAAGAGACTGAGCCTGCACAGATTGAGGGGTACTCCTTCAATGCTGAGGTTCCAGTCTTTGCTGAGGGCGCCGGTTCGGTGACTGTAGTCAAAGACGAGACCGTGAACGCGGTCGCAACCAACACCTACACCAAGAACACATCACCCGAACCTACTGACCCGAATGCACCCACCGGTCCTAAGACTCCTGCCAAGGAAACACCTGAACCAAAGAAACCAACTGAAAAGCTGGCGGTAACTGGTGCGACTATTGGTTGGCTTGCCGCGGCAGCTGCAGCTCTCCTCTTAGGTGGCGGTGTTGCTGTGACGACAGTGAGGACCAAACGGTTGAAATAGGTAAAAGCTAGGCGCGTCTAAGGACTGCGCCCCCCGAAAAAGCGCCCCGGAGATTCCCCCCCAAGATCCCCGGGGCGCTAACCTGTATGCTGTCAAGCCTCTTCGCACTTCCACTATTTACCTGCCTGCGTCCGAACCAACTACACCTTTGAATTGCACAGATACGCTGTTACTAGTTCCAGAGCGAGTTCGTCTCGCGAGGCTAAGGCGAGGCCTGACTCAGGCCTCGCTTGCCGAGAGGCTTGGTATTTCTGACAGGATACTCAGAAAGTATGAATCAATGTTCACATCGGCTGAGCTTGCTTCGAAACTAGGCGAAATTCTTGACTATCCAACTCAGTATTCTGTTCGAAAGAATCCTCCGGAAGTTGAATCTAGTGCATTAAATTTCCACGCTGGTCGCTCCACCACCAAGCGTCAACGAGATGGGGACTGTCCTGGGATCTGTGTAAGTGGCCTTATCCGCTGGCTGGTTGGTCGGCGTGGAAGGTGGGCATGGTTTATGTCTGCCCGCACACTGGATGCTGTGGCATCGAAGAAGAAGAAAACGAGCGTGGAGCCGACGCCTGAGATGGTCGCTGCGGCTGAGTTGGTCCGGCAGGCCAAGGCCGCTGGATTGGATTTGACGGGTCCTGATGGGTTGCCCAAGTAGTTCACGAAAACGGTCCTGGAGACCGCGTTGAATGAGGAAATGACTGAGCATCTGGGCCGGGAGAAACACGAGAAGTCAGCCGAAGGAAGAGCATCGAACTCACGGAACGGCACCACGCAGAAGACCGTGTTGACTGATAGCGTCGGTGAGGTCCAGATCGAGGTGCCCAGGGATCGGGAAGGGACCTTTGAGCCGGTGATTGTGCGGAAACGCCAACGCCGTCTAAACGACGTGGATGAGGTGGTGTTATCGCTTTACGCCAAGGGACTCACGACTGGAGATCAGTGCTCACTTCCAGGATATTTACGGGGCGTCGGTGTCGAAAGAGACGGTCAGCCCGGTCACAGGCCGGGTCGTAGAAGAAATGCACGAGTGGGCCAGTCGTCCTCTGGATTCGGTGTACGCCGCTATCTTCATAGACGCCATCGTTGTGAAAGTGCGTGACGGCCAGGTAGCTAACAGGGCCTTCTATGCTGCTATCAGTGTTGGTCTGGATGGCGCTAGGGGCGTACTGGGTATCTGGGGTTCCCCTGGGGGCGAAGGCGCGAAATACTGGCTCTGGGTGCTCACCGAAATCAAGAACCGAGGCGTTACCGACACCTTCTTCCTGGTCTGCGACGGACTGAAGGGCCTCCCCGACGCGGTCGAGGCCCTTTGGCCCAAAGCTACAGTCCAGACATGTGTTCTTCACCTGATCAGGAACACTTTCCGCTACGCATCCAAGAAGTACTGGGACGAACTCAAACGCGATGTCCGACCCATCTCTCCCCCGCCAACGAAGCGGGAGGTACCCCCACGCACCCAGTCTGGAGGCAGCCGAAGCCGCTAGAGACCTGATGTTTGAGAAATGGGGGGACCGGTATCCCGCGACCTGGAAGCTATGGGAGAACGCGTGGGAACAATTCACCCCGTTCCTTCAGTACGACGCCGAGATCCGTAAAGTTATCTGCTCGACTAATGCTATTGAGAGTCTGAATGCTAGGTTCCGACGCTCTGTCAGGACCCGGGGACACTTCCTTTACCGAAAGCAGCACTGAAATGCTTGTACCTCACGGTGCGGTCCCTCGACCCAACCGGGAGGGGCCAGGTACGCTGGACAATGCGATGGAAACCCGCATTGAACGCGTTTGCCATTCCCCCGCCAACGAAGCGGGAGGTACCCCCACTTTCGCCCACCGCTGGCCAGACGCGAAAGACTATTAAATGAAAAACGCCAGTTACACAGATAACGTTATAGTCCCTGAAAGCGGATCCGCGTCCCCTACCGCTATGCGTGATAGGAGAGGGCAGCCGAATCGTCCGATGGTCATCGGGTGCTGAAAGTATCCACACTTGGTAGAAACCTGCCTTCCACTTGTCCTTTAGCCCCGCAAGCACTGCGTTCCCTAAGAGCCGCTCATTTTGGTCCCGACTTCGGCATAGTCGCTTTCCGTTTGCCTGCGTCCACCGCATCCCGCTGATTTTCTGGAGAATTGCTGGTACGCATGGTTTGATCTGCTGGTCAGCGTAGAATGCTACATAATCTACGTTTTGGAAGGACCTACCCGCCTGAAACACATAAACGCGCCCTGGTGTCACGGGCTTACTGTCGCGTTTTCAGTCTCCTCACAACGTCAAATACTTGCGCCGATTGTTGAATCCAAGGCGTTCCAGGAATTCCGTTCTTTTGCGGGGGAACAGTCTCTAGCACACGTACAATTGTGTTTCTTAGGAGGACCTCGAAGTGGTGAATCAGCTCGAATAGTGCTGCGGATGCCCGTGCATTCCAAACATAGAGTGCATCTGCAAGCTCCTTGTTCATGTGGGCTGCCTGGAGATACTCTTCGAACCGCTCTGGCGATACCCAGCTAGGGTTAATGCTCGGATATGACATAGCTTCTATGCCAATCTGACACTAGCCCCAGGAAGGCCTCTATCAGCAGTCAATTTCCGTTGGTTCGCTGAAGTGTCCCTGGGGCTTTGCCTTTGGGGACAGCTTTAAAACCGTGTACGTGAGGGCGTGAGCGTACTTCACGCCGTCTCGCGCACCACTAGTGATGTCGGTAGCTGGATACTGCGAGGCTCGGTTGCCCCACCGATCATCTCGGTAATCAACTGTGCCATGAGCCAGCCTTGCTTCCAACTGTCTTGACGCACCGTTGTCAGTAAAGGTTCACTGGACACAGCGGCTTTCGAGTCGTCAAACCCTACGACCGCAACATCGTCAGGGATACGTTTCCCCGATGCCAAGAGGATATCGACGGCAGCGCGAGCCATGAGGTCGTTAGCGACGAAGAGACCGTCAAAGGGCTCGTGCTTAGCTAGGAGGCGGCGAGCAGCATTGGCGCCACTTTGGGCCGAATAATCGCCGTTTTCGATGGGGCCTAGAGTTCCTGATTCTTCGGTGACATCCATAAACCCCCACAGCCGTTCTTTGCCCGAAGGCATGTCGTCAGGTCCCGTGATCATAGCGATCCTTTGACACTTGCGATCTACGAGGTGCTGCACCGCCTTGCGCGCCCCATCCCTATTGTCCGCATCGACATAGGTGGCGTGAGTGGGGTCTCGAAGGGGGCGTCCACCGTAGACCACAGGAACGCGGCGTTCTAAAGCCTCGACCATCTCATGAGAGGTGTGATGGGAAAGAACGAGAATGCCATCGGACTGACCCCCAGCCAGGAACGCGAGAGTCTTCTGAAATGCTTTCTCCGAAGTGACCATGAGGTTCAGTACCAGGGGAGTCTCAGACATGTAATCTTCAATTCCTGAGATCACCGATCCGAAAAAGGGGTCGCCGAAGAATCGGTCCATCTTTTCTGGAATCAGAGCAGTCACAACAGCAGCGCGACGGGTCGCAAGGCCCCGAGCCATATTGTTGGGTATGTACCCCAGTTGGTTGATGGCATCTTGGACAGCCTGCTCGGCTCGCTCACTCACGCCGGGAAGCCCATTGATCACTCGTGACACTGTAGAACGAGAGACCCCAGCTAACTTGCCGACAGACTCCAATGTGACCGCTTTAGGATCATCTGTCACGGTCGCTCCTCCCTTCCATCAAGGCAATCATGTCACGAGTCTCTGCCCTCTAGTAACGTATCGCGTCGAACAACACTGCCTGCGTTCGGAGCCACAGCAAGCGTCCGCTCGCGTGTAATGCGTGAATATGCAAGGCCGCTGTCTTTGATGATACGTTCTTGAGTCTCGTAGTCGACGTAGATAATGCCGAACCGCTTTCCATAGCCCCAGGCCCACTCGAAATTATCGAGAAGTGACCAATAGAAGTAGCCGCGCACGTCGGCGCCCTCGTCGATAGCATCCAAGACTGCACCTAGGTGCAACTGAATATATGCGTCGCGCTGCGGATCGTGTACTTTCGGCCCCGTAGCGGTGTAGGTGACCTCGTCATCATAGGCAGCCCCGTTTTCTGTCACGTAGATGGCTGTTTCTGCAGGGCCCGTGTACTCCTCATGAACCCGCAGCAATAATGCTTTCAATGCTGCTGGATCCACGTCCCAGTTTTGGTCGGTTCGCGGGAATCGAGAATCAGGCCAGGTGAAGCCGTGTGATGCGGGCATCGGCGACTGAGTGGCGCGAGTCGTGGGGGCACCCCCTGAGGGAAGTAAACCGAGGTCCACGATTCCCCGTTCGCGCAGTTGTGCCGGTGGCTGAGTAGCTGCCGTCACAACGTCCCCCTTGTAGTAGTTGATCCCCAGCGTGTCGATAGGGGTGCTGATGACATCAAGGTCACCGGGAAGTACCGCTGCCCGGAACGTATCGACGGCCGTAGGGTCAACGTCAGCAAACGCCTGGAGAATATCGGATGGATAATGGCCTCGGAAAAGAGGGTCGAGGAACCACCGATTGATTTGACCATCAACTAGCTGCGCCGCTTTCTGGTCGCCAGGCGAGTCGGGCTCAAGAGGCTGCGCAATTGTCATATTGAGTGTCAATCCGACGTCGTATGCTGGATCTTGGCGACGCAGCTCTTGGATGACCCAACCATGACCTAGAAGCAGATGATGGCTGGCCAGCATCCCCTCGGCCAGACTGAAATGACCAGGCGCGTGTTCCCCGGCCGTGTAGCTGAGGAAAGAGGCGCACCAGGGTTCGTTGAGAGTTGTCCACACGTGGACCCGATCACCCAACGCCTCGTGAACAGTCATCGAATAGTCAAAGAACCGCTGCGCGGTGTCGCGCGCCGCCCAACCGCCACCGTCCTGCAACCGTTGTGGCAGATCCCAATGGTAGAGGGTGAGCCATGGAATAATGTCAGAGTTTATAAGCTCATCGACCAGTCTCTTGTAGAAATCGAGACCCTCTTTGTTGATCGAAACACCGTCAGGACACACGCGTGCCCAGGATACAGAGAACCGATAACTATCGAGTCCCAGCTTTCGCATGAGGGCGACGTCATCCTTGTAGCGGTGATAGTGGTCGCATGCAATGTCACCTGTATCCCCACCGACCACGGCACCTGGAACCCTAGCAAACGTGTCCCATATCGAGGGGCCTCGGCCGCCCTCGTTTGCAGCGCCTTCAATCTGGAATGCCGCTGCTGCAGCGCCCAGGATGAAATCATGAGGAAATGGTCGAGGAGGTTCGCAGTGAGCGGCAGTAAGAGCCTCCTGCAGTCTGGTATCTTTCGTCATTAGCCTTTAACAGCTCCTTGCATAATGCCTGCTACTAGTTGTTTACCAGCGACAGCGAATAACAACAACAATGGAATGGTGGACAAGAGTACTCCTGCCAGCACCACCGAATAATCGACCGAGTAGTTGGCTTGCAGAAGGGATAGCGCCACCGGCAACGTTGGATCTTGCGGATTCAAAACAATGAATGGCCAGAAGAAGTTATTCCACGCGGAGACAAAAGTGAACAGAGCCAACATCGTCGCTGCGGGACGTGCTGCAGGCAAACCGACCGTGAGAAATGTTCGGAATTGTGAAGCCCCGTCGACGCGCGCCGCCTCGACCAGTTCATCAGGAACCGTTTGCTGCAAGTATTGAGTCATCCAGAAAACGCCAAATGCGCTGGTGAGAGCGGGGATGATGATCGCACCAATCTGGCCGGTCCATCCCAACTTTGCAAACATGATGTAAAGCGGTACGACGCCCAGTTGAGCTGGAACCGCCATCGTTGCAATCACGAACACCAAGAGTACCCGCGAACCACGGAACTTGAGTTTCGCAAAGGCCCATCCCGCCAACGTGGAAAAGAGTACAACGGAAGCGGCAATGATGGCTGAGGAGTACAACGAGTTCCACAGTGCCTTCCAGAAATTCACCGCAGGATTATTGATGACTGCGGCTGCGTTTTTGAAGAAGTTTCCGCCAGGTAGCCAGCTCATATTGGGGTCACGCAGAGCGTACATATCTTTCGAGCCCACCAAGAATGACCAGTAGAACGGGAATAGGAAGCCAAGTAGGATCGCGGCCAAAATCCCGTAAATGTACCAGGCTGGCCGGTCCATGTGGCGGCGAATCCAACGCCGCCCCTTCTTTTGCTGGGGGGCGTCTTCCATGAGTACCTCAGGCGTCGCTACAGGTACTGGATCAATTGCGCTCATCAGTAGCTCCCGTCGTCACTAGTGCAGCTTGTTTCGCTTCGGCCAGCTGCTGTTTTTTGCGAGCCTTCACTTCGGCCTGTAGTTTCTTCGCATCTGCCTTCATTTTCTTGCGAGTCTTGCGGTCCATAGAACCGGTGTCAGCTACCACTGACTGGGTTACCAGCAGGTTGATTACGCCGATCACCAAAATCATGAGGAAGAGAATCCAAGCGATTGCCGCGGCTTGACCAAAGTCCCAATCACCCCAACCGGTCTGATAGAGGAGTAGTGAAATAGTGAGCCACTGGTTGTCTGGGCCACCCAGACCCGTCTGGTCATACATGCGCGGCTCATCAAAGATCTGTAGGCCACCGATTGTCGATGTGATGATGACGAAGATGAGAGTCGGTTTCAGCGAAGGCATGGTAATGGAGAAGAACTGCTGAATCTTTCCTGCGCCGTCAACTGTTGCGGCTTCGTAAAGGTCACGAGGAATCGCCTGCATTGCTGCCAGGAGAATCAAGGTGTTATAGCCTGTCCAACGAAAGTTCACCATTGTAGCGATCGCGATGTGACTCCAAAAAGGACTCACGTGCCACGGGACGGGGCTAATACCAATGCCACTCAATAGATTGTTGACCATCCCGTACTTGTCGCTGAACATATTGCCGAAGATCAACGCCACGGCAACCGGGGCCATGACGTAGGGGACAAGGACGCCCATACGCCAGAAGGTCTTGGCTCGAAGGTTCTGGTCCAGCATTGCCGCAATGAATACCGCAGCGATAAGTTGCGGTACTGAAGAAAGTATAAAAATACTAAAGGTGTTGCGAACAGCAATCCAGAACTTTGGCAAAGTGAGTACGTACTCGTATTGTTCAAAGCCGACGAAACTGCCGGTGCCTCGAATCATGTCCCAATCCATGAACGAAATGAAAGCGGTGTAGAGGATGGGGAACAGCCCTACGATGGCAAAGACGATGAAGAATGGGGAGATGTAGAGGTAGGGGGCTAGTTTGAAGTCCCAACGACCAATTGTGTCTCCGAATCCGATGCGCCGCGGGGCGCGAGCTTTGTCGCTCGCACCCCGCATCTTTGTAGCTTGGTTAGCCACTGATATTCCTTACAGAATCCGCGGGCTATTTGATAGCGCCGACTTCTTCAACAAACTTATTCCACGATACGTCTGGTGTTTCGGCGCCATCAGCAACGCGGGTAAGGGCATCCTGGAATGCGGTCATCACCTTGAAATAGTTCGGTCCCTTGAAGGGGCTGACAGTCACGGCATTTGCGCGATCGGCTAGGATTTGACCGATTGGCGCGTCGTTGAAGTACTCATTCTTGGAATCGAGCAGTTCCGAAGAAGAAAGAGCTTCCTTCTGTGAGGGGAAAGTGCCTACGTTCTCGAACGCCTTGAGCTGGACTTCAGGTGAAGTTAGCCAGTCGGCCAATTCCTGTGCTTCCGTGACGTGAGCTCCATTGGCGGGAATCGTCAAGTATGAGCCTCCCCAGTTACCGCCGCCATTGGGGAAGACATTTGCGATGTCCCACGTGGTGACATCAGGAGCATTATCAGCGATGATACCGAGGAACCAGCCGGGGCATAGCGTTGCTGCGAAGTCGCCGTTTGACATGCCGGCATACCAGTCGTCACTCCACTGTCCTAGTTTCGCGGATTGAGTTTCTGACGCCTTGTTCAACTGATCCCAGATTTCTTTGACCTCAGGGTTTGTTGTAGCGATAATCTCGCCTGTTTCAGGATCTTCAAAGGCAGCCTCGACCTGGTTCAACATACCTTGGGCGATAGCACCGGCAGAATCATAGAACGCTTTGCCACCGGAACCCGCCACGTACTGGTCACCTACCTCGAAGAACTTGTTCCAGTCGCCTTCGAGCAGTTTCGCTACCTCTTCGCGGTCGGTGGGGAGTCCTGCTGCTTCGAAGAGATCTGAACGGTAACAGATGCCTTCAGGTCCGATGTCGGTTCCATAACCGATTAGGTTGCCTGCCGAGTCGGTTGCACCTTCGACCTTCCAGTCAAGCCAGCGGGACTTGAGGTCTTCAGGAACCGGCGCCAGCAGATCGGCATACTCCATCACTTCAGGCATCCAGTCGACTTCGACTGCTTCAATGTCAGCCAAACCTGTCTTGCCAAGCTTCTGGAAGTAATTGGCGCGAGCATCGTCAGATTTGGCCGCGCGGTTATGGACAATCGTAATGTTTGGATGGGCGTCCATGTACTCCTGGAGAAGCTCATCGGAGTAGCCAAATTCATTGAATGTCGCGACGGTCAGAGTAATTTTTTCGTCTGATGAAGCCGAGCTTGTAGATTCGGCTTCTCCACCGGATTCAGCCGTTCCGCCGGACGAACACGCGGCTAACACGAATGCTGCAGCTACCGCCGATGCACCCAATGTCGCCCTAGAGATATTCTTTCGGAGCATCTTCACTTCCTTGTGTTGAGGCGACCGCAGTCGCCTAGGTACGAGACGAGGGTTCTTCCCAGACGTCTTGGTTCTTGGGATCGCTCCCAGGAACTGTTTCCACTATACCGGGAGCGCTCCCAAAATGGGGTAAAAATGGGTTACGTTTGTATAACGGTGATATTTCAGCATTTTGGTACTGTGGTGAGAGTGGACGTGGTGGTCGGTCGACCTACACTCATACCCCTCCGTCAGGTGCGTGTTATGTGTGTGTTTCGATATGCAATAACGGACATATAACACGCACCTGACAGAAGGGTGTTATTTGTGTACTGACACGTCCATGTCGTGAATGGCCCCGTATTGGATACGTTGTGAGACGTTGCATTGAAAACGAGGGCTGGACGGGAAACCTATTAATGGGAGCATAGTGAGACCTGTCGGGTAGAATTCTGCATCGATTCTTAGTGTGAGATCCTCTCGGCCACGTGTGCGATCGTCGGCGAACAATGTGTCGATCGCGGGTACTGCGTTCGCCGCGGCGAACGCTGAAATGGCTAGAGCTGTCGCTTTAGAAAAGGCTCACCCGGAGATGTCGAGGCCGCAGTGACGAACATGTAGCTTCATGTGATGTGCACTGTGAATGGGGGCGATCCTGTGGGTTGAATAGTCGATCCTGTGTGGCGCTGAGTTCTTTATAACTGGGGGTTACAAGACCATAATCGCCCATGGTGGCGTATTTTCTCCGCTGTCCTCATGCATAATTTCGGTGCAACGTCCTGGGCGTTGTGGTAGCTGCCGGGGCGGTATGCGGCCCGGTGTACAGTTTCATGACCCCGTACGAGGGGAAGTGTGGTGCCACCGATCGCAAGATTGTTGCTCACATATCTGCCGCATTGCTCTTCGCGCAGCGGTACTGGGAAAAATTCTTGGAACTCCTATTCTAGTTCTAGGATGGACTTGTTGCTTCATCCCGGAGCAATACGTGGGGGCGTCTTTACTGGAATCTGTGAGAATCTATGCGCAACCAACTGAGTATCAAAGTGTATGACAGTCGCGGGCATACGGTAGCTGCCTCTGCTGCGGGCGCATTCGTTAATCTTGTGTGCAGTCGCGAGTATCAGCCTGGTGACCGTATCGGTATGGAAATTGAGCATCCAGGTGCGTTTTGCGAGGTACGCTATGACGACTCTATGCCGCCAGCGATTGTCTATGTGACTGAGCGCTCCGTATCTTTTCCTGTTCCCCACGGTGAGCAAAAGTTGGTGTATTCTCCCAAGTCTTTTGCAGGTACTAAACATGTGACTTCTGCTCGGATTGTGGATGATAGAGAAGCATATGCTCGTCGGAATCTGGCCTTCAACCCTTATGGCTATGCGGGTGCAGTAGGGGTGTATCCCCATGCCAGCGCTAATGTGGAGACGCGTGGTGAATCTGTGTTTGCGGCCAGGAATACGATTGATGGAATCTTTGCTAACGCCTCGCACGGAGAGTACCCCTATCAGAGCTGGGGGATCAATCGAAGGTCGGATGCGCAGCTGTGTCTTGAGCTAGGTGTGTTGTGTCGAATTGATGAGGTACGGCTGACTCTTCGCGCGGATTTTCCTCACGATAATTATTGGACGGCGGCAACACTGTGCTTTGCGGGTGGGGCTGAAGCCAGTGAAGAAATGGTGGCGTTGCAGAAACTGGCAGAACCCCAGGTGTTTCCAGTGGACGTGGAGGCGCGCGAGGTGACAATCAAGGACTTGGTGATGTCTTCTGAGCCCTCTCCTTTTCCGGCTCTCACCCAAATAGAGGTGTGGGGATGTGTAATCCCGGAGGTCGGAACCGAATCTGTTACTAGATGCAATTAGTCTAGACAGTCTAGACAGAATATGATGGAATGTGTATTCTCAGTCACATGAGTAATGTGTGGCAGCTACAGGAAGCAAAACAGCGCTTGAGTGAGGTTATTCGACAAGTCGAAGCTGGCTATCCTCAAGTCATTACGAAGAATGGGCGCAATGTAGCAGTAATTGTCGAGTATGACGGCTTCCAAAAAATGACAGGTGGGCCGGAGCCTTTGTCAGCTTTCTTGGCGCGCAGCGCTGGGGAGATTGACGTTGACATGGATGAATACTTGGAGACTAGGCGTACCGACCCTGAACGGCACGCTGCTATGGCTGAGGCATGACTAATCACTATCTGGTGGATACTAATGTCGTATCCGAAATGACGAAGGTCGTTCCCAACGATGCCGTTGTTCAATGGCTTGCTGGTGGTCCTTCGCTTTATCTGAGTGTTCTGACAGTTGGTGAAATACAGCGGGGAATTACGCGCTTGCCGCAGGAGCAACATCAGAAGAAACTACAACTTTCTTCGTGGCTGAAGCAATTATGTAATCAATACTCTGATCGGATTTTCAATGTGGATATGAAAACCGTGCAGGCATGGGGGAAACTCCCTCGTCTGCGAACGTATCCTGTGATCGACAGTCTATTGGCGGCAACTGCGATTGCTTACGATCTGATTCTAGTAACGCGGAACGTAACCGATTTTGAGGGGCTACCAGTTCGCCTGTTCAATCCTTTTGCTGATCTCTAGTCGGTTCAGCTATAGACACCTTTCGTCCCATGCTAACTGAGCTGCTTCGAGTGCTGGCTGCAGATCGCGCTTCAGTGCATGGGCTAAGTGCCTTAGTGCCGTATTTACACTATCGAGGCTGGCTGCCAATCCATAATGGTTGATTCGCAACAGTTTCCCTCCTAGGACTCCTCCACCTTGGGTGATAAGACCAGTATTCAAAGCCAGTAGCTGAGGAAAACCTGCGATGGATATCGCGGTGGCAACCGGAGCATAGGAAACGGGATCTCCTTGCTGCCAAGGAGCTAGCCCCAAAGCCTCCATTCCCGCAAGGGTAGCTTGAGCGGCGGCGTTGTGTCGCTTAGTGACTTGCGCGAGGTTTTCGTTGTGGATACGTTCAAGTGCCGCGGTCAAAGCGCGTCCTTCCAACCAATTAGGTAAGCCGGGGACGGTGAGGCGATCCGACCGTAACCACGAATCCCGCCAATCGGTAAGGGACAGCACTGATCCTGAGGGGGAGACCGAGTTCGCATCAATGAACTCCCACGCTCGTTGCGATACTGAAACTGCGCTCATGCCGGCTGGACCAGCTAGGGCTTTTTGGGCTCCTATAGCAACGACGTCTACATTCCACTTATCAGTGAGAACCGGTTCGGCGCCAATAGATGCGACCGCGTCCAGTACGGTGATCGCCCCCACCTGATGAGCGGCATCAATAATCGTTGCAGCATCATTCGTGCCTCCAGTGGCAGCCTCAGCATGGACAAGAGATACAATCTGGGGGCGATGCCTGAGAATCTCGGTGGCAGTGATTTCTGCATCGGCAACGCGTTCAAACGGAAATGCAAAATCGGTTACGTCTGAGCCAACTTCTCGCATCCAATTTCCAAAGCCCACGCCATAGGGACCAGTGACCACATTGAAAGCTTTGATTCCCGGCCCTGCAACACTCTTTGCGATTGCTTCCAAGGCGACTATTGCCTCGGATTGGACAAGGATAATGTCGTTTGTTGTTCCCAAAGTGTGTGCCACCAGTTCAGAAAGGTGGTCGATTTCATCAGGGGAGAGCGGTGCTTGGTCAAGTAGAGCTGTGGAAGAAAGCTGTGGTTGGGGGGAGATCGGCATTGGTTGCACTTTCATTCTTATGGGCTATTTTGAGGGTAGTCGGGGAACTGCGGCCAGCAAGTTGCGACTATAGTCATTGCTGGGATGAGAAAAGAACTCGTTTTTTGGAGAATTCTCAATAATCTTTCCATCCTTCATCACGGCTACCGAATCGCAGAGAGCCGCAACGACAGCTAGATCATGTGAGACGCATACAAGTGTCAACTGAAGCTCTGAACGTAGAGTTGCTAAGAGATCAACGATTTTACTTTGTACAGACGCATCTAGTGCGCTGGTAGGTTCATCTGCTACTAGCACTTGCGGTGCTAGCGCTAAAGCTCGTGCTAATGCGATGCGTTGGCGTTGACCTCCGGAGAACTGGCTGGGGTAAGCATCAAGAGA
This sequence comes from Scrofimicrobium canadense, assembly GCF_009696615.1. Classification (GTDB taxonomy): domain Bacteria; phylum Actinomycetota; class Actinomycetes; order Actinomycetales; family Actinomycetaceae; genus Scrofimicrobium; species Scrofimicrobium canadense. The sequence continues at coordinate 124,050 of NZ_VULO01000008.1, read as the reverse complement.
AGATTCACTCAGTTGAACCATATCCATCAGTTCGGTGCAGCGTTGACGTACTCTATTCCTGGGCACGATCCGGTGTAGACGCAGGACTTCTGAAAGCATATTTCGTATGGTCATGCGTGGATTGAGGGAGGTGTATGGATCCTGGTAAACCATCTGTATACGCCGAAATTGTTCCCGGCTGCGTGTTCTGGGTAGTAACTCTTCGCCTAGGCGAATACAGCCGGAAGTTGCAGGATGTAGGCCTACAATTGCTCTGGCAACAGTAGTTTTGCCCGATCCAGATTCGCCGACTAGTCCCAACGCGCCGCCAGAAGGTATGGAAAGCGAGACATCTTTTACGGCATCAAATTTGCCGAAACGCACGTTGATGTGGGAGACTTCTAGATCTGTCATTTCTGATCCTCATCGGGTAGAGGAAGAACCGAATCAATCAACATCCGTGTGTACTGCTCTTGAGGATGGTTCAATACTTCCAGCGTTGGGCCAGACTCGATGATTTTTCCGTGACTCATCACCGCCATGCGAGAGCATATTCCTGACACCACTGCAAGGTTGTGACTTACAAAAACAATGGTGAGTCTGCGTTCAACATGGAGGTCCTGAAGTAGTTCCAGTACCTGTTGTTGGACGGTTACATCCAAGGCCGTGGTTGGTTCATCACACAACAAAATGTCAGGACTTGTCGCCAAAGCTATTGCGATGACGACCCGTTGACGTTGACCTCCGGAAAGCTGGTGCGGATACCAGTGATAACGCTCATCTGGCTGAGGCAGGCGAACTGCACTCATCAGGTCTAGCGCGCGTTTTTTCGCCTGGACGCGAGCCTCACGTCCCCAGCCAAGACGGCTGTTGGCTAGCACCGAATCGGCTATTTGTTTACCGATTTTTTCAAGAGGATCGAGAGCCGCAAGAGGATCCTGGAATACCATTCCAACTCTGCCTTCTACGTTCACGGTTCCCCCACTTTGTTGGATTCCTGGGGGAAGGATTCCTAGGATCGCGCGCAAGGTGAGACTTTTGCCCGAACCAGATTCGCCAACCAGTCCTATTATCTCTCCGGGAGTAACCACAAGATTGAGGTTCTCAACCAAGCAAGTAGAACTTTTGCCGCGGGTGGAGATACTGAGATTGCTGACGGTGATTGAACCCCGCACGGGGTTGTCGTCGCGAACTGGTTTCATTGGACCCTCCAAGCGTCCCCCAAACCATCGGCAATGAGGGACAATGAAATCCCCACATACACGACTGCGAATCCTGGGATAGCTGATATCCACCATTTTGTGGTGATAAAGGATTGTCCGTCAGAGATCATGGTTCCCCAATCTGGCGTAGGGGGTTGCACGCCAAGACCTAGATAACTGAGGGTGACGACGGCAACCATAATCAGAAGTATTTCTGTCATGAGTAATACCAGAGCTTGGGGCAATACGTTAGGAAGAAGCTGGCGTGCAAGAATGCGAGGCACCGGCATTCCCGCGCCGCGGGCTGCCTCCACCCATCCTGAGCTGCGCAGGGCGCGCGTTGCTACTCGCATCACTCGGTAATATCCGATCCACCCGACCAGTGCGAATGCCACATAAATTCCACGCTCACCGACTCCGACCGCGAACACGAGGGCAATGACAATCACGTAGAACGGGAATGCAATTACCGTGTCAGTGATCCTGCTGATGATCGCGTCGAACCAGCCACCACAGAAGCCCGCGACGATACCGAGGGAAACCCCAACGATGAAAGGAATAATGGATGCAAAGATGGCGATGCGTAGGTCGGTGCGTGCAGCGTACAGCATCCTTGTAAAGATATCGCGCCCCAGTTGGTCAGTACCCAAGATGTGTTCCGGCGAGGGGGGAAGCAGTCCGCTGGACAGATCCTGAACAGCTGGGTCAAATGGGGCTATTACTGGGGCTAATGCTGCCAGTAATGCTAGGGCACTGAACATCACAAGGCCTACCACAAAAGCTTTCGATGCGAATGCTCTGCGCCAATAGGGGACATATATTGCGCGAGGGGAGTCCTCGCGAGTAGCGGGTGCCTCAGCCTCTTCTACCATTGGGAAGGTTTCTCTCATGATGATCCAAGTCGTAGTCGAGGGTCGATTGCTGCGCTGCAGAGGTCGACAATGATGGTGATGAGTACGACGAAAAAAGCGCAATATAGTGCAACGCCTTGGACAACAGGAAAGTCTCGGCTGCTAATCGCATTGAAGAGTAGGCTTCCCACACCGTTAATCGCAAAGACCTTTTCTACGACTAAGGTTCCGCCAATCATGAAAGCAACATTGACCCCAAAAAGGTTCAGTGTTGGTACCGCCGCATTCCTAAGAACATGCCGGAACTGAATGGTTCTCTCTGGAATATGTGCTGCTCGTAGAGTCGTTACAAAATCGGCGTGCGTAACGTCCAACAGTTCTGATCGAAGTGATCTGACGAGGGGCGGAATCGCGGCAATTGCAACAGCAACCCCCGGCAGCACCAAGCTTAGGAATGGTTGGAGGGGGCCGTCGCCTATCCCTCCTACAGGCAGCCATTTGAGGTTGACTGCGAAAACGATGATGAGAAGAAGGCCGACCCAAAAAGTTGGCATTCCCATTCCGACAGCAGGGATCACCCGCACCATATGGTCGACAGGACCGTCCTGGTGGGAAGCCGCAGCGACCGAAAGTGGTACGGCGATGGCGAGGGTGAGCATTACCGCGATTGCAACAATTCCTAGACTTAAAGGAGCTCGTTCCAGAATCAACGTGCGGGTTGATTCGCCGTAGACCAATGACTCACCTGTATCGAAATGAGTGAACAGCTGCGTAACAAAGTGAGAAAACTGCACCCATACAGGTTGATCAAGCCCCAGTTGTTCTCGCAGAGCTATTACCGATGCGTCAGTAGCTTGATCTCCCAAGATAATACGGGCTGGGTCACCGGGGACGAGGCGCAGTAGGAAAAATACCGCGACAACGACCCCGATGACAACCGGCAGTACTCGCGAAAGAAAGCGCTTGACAATACGCCAAGTGACATTCTTTATAGACGAAAATGTGAACATGTCTTTGTCTGTTAATTCTTATTGGCCGAGGAGAACATCCTGGAATAGCATGCTGCCATTAGGAAGAACGGTGAGACCTTCAACTGAATCCGTTGTGGCTTTGACTGCACTCGTGTAGTAGAGGGGAATGTAGGGAACTTGCTCTGCCATGATCTTTTGAATGTCGAAGTAGATTTTCTCCCGATCTTCGCCATCAGCTGTACTGCGACCTTCGTGAAGTAGCTTTGTGACCTCATCGTTGGTGTAGAAAGTCCAATACGATTTACTGAAGCCTTCCGGATCAGCTTGGAATGAGACCAAGCCGTCGGGGTCAGCGCTGTCAGACTGTCCAGAGTTGATCATGAAATCGTAGTTATAGTCCCCATAGACCTTGGAACTGAATGTCGCAGCCTCTAAGGATTCGATCTCGACGGTGATTCCCAGCTCTGCCAAAGACTGTTGGACGATTTGAGCTTCTTGAGCAAGCGCCGCATTTCCGGATTTTATTGACAGTGTGGCACTAAACCCGTTGGGATATGCGGACTTAGCTAACTCAGCTTTTGCAGTATCAAGATCAAAGCCGAGAGCGTAGCCTTCACCATTCGCAGAGTATTCAATAGTGGGCGGAATGAGTGAGTTTGCCACTGTTGCAGTACCAAAAGTAACTGCGTTGACGATTCCTTCTCGATCAATGGCATGAGCCACAGCCCTGCGAACGTGTTCATCAGCAAAATACTCGTTTTGAGTATTGAAGAAGACTTGTTCTATTTCCCAAGATTTATTCGTCAACACCTGAACACTAGGGTTGCTCTCAAGTTCAGACACGTTAGCGTATGGGACATGATCAATGACGTCCAGTTGCCCCGCGACTAACTGTTGTTGCAGTTGGGTGTCGTCAGGAACCAGTTTGTACACTAACGAATCGATGTAGGGTTTCCCTTCTTGCCAATAGTTTTCGTTCTTCACAAATGATATGTCACCGTTGGGGTCCCATTGGTCGACGACAAATGGTCCGGTAGCAATCGGATTCTGAAAGAATTCTTCTTCGGTTTTTCCTCCAAAGTTGGCTGGGTAGATTCCGTTAGAAAAATTCGCTAGTTCTGATATTAGTGGAGTGTAAGCGCTCGAGAGAGTGATGATTACTGTTGTGTCATTTTGAGCAGTAATAGAATCTATTGGTCCCGCGAGGGGGAGGGGCGACTCATCCCCAAGGTCCTTGTGGCGTTCTAAGGAAAAAACCACGTCCTCAGCTGTCAATTCACTGCCGTCTGAAAACTTCACACCATCACGCAATGTGAAAGTGTAAGTGAGTCCGTCGTCACTGATTGCGTATTCAGAGGCGAGCCAAGGAATAATGGAGCCATCGGCATCAAAAGAAACTAATGATTCAAATACCTTATCGATTGCGAAGGCGTTGTTGGCAGTAATCTGTGTGGCAGGGTCTAGTGCTGTGACAGCGCTCATTCGTCCTACTCTTAGAGTCCCGCCCGCGCTGGATGTAATGTCGCCACTAGCAGCAGTATTTGACTGTGATTGTGGGGGGCTTCCCGCGCAGCCAGCTAACGCGAGTGCTGAGATAAGGAATATAGAGGCGGCTTTTGATAGCTGCTGGATTGAGCGTGACGTATTACTCATGTGGGGGTCATCTTCCTATAATTAATTATTAAACTGCGTGACGATGGTTTGAAGTAACGTATGGTGCTACCTGTTCGAGGTACTACGACGCCTTCAGGTAATGAAAGAAATAGTCCCTAAACTGTGACGACGCGTCCAGTCTTGACTACCGCTGCGATTGCATGTGGATCCGCGTATGTGGCGGATTCTAGCGGGTTGCGAGCAAAGATAACGGCGTCGGCGGGCATTCGCTCTTTCAGTAAGAAAGAAGTGCGACATCGACAATCAAGGAGTTCTGCTCCATTGGTGGTAGCTGCCTGCAGCAGTTCCTTTGGTGACAGTCCGGCATCAAGAAGGGCTAGAAGTTCATCGGCGTTGGAACCATGCTGTTCTACGCTTCCGAAATCGGTGCCCACGGCAATTTTTACACCGTGTTCCATGGCTGTGCGAACTGCTCGGGGGTGCACATCAACAATGTGTTTGACGCGGTCGTGAAGGAATGACGGCAACGAGCCTAGGGTGATCATGTCGTAGACCTTGCGATAGATGCACAAAGTTGGGACAAACGTGACTTCTGATTCGGCGGCAGCACGGGCCTGGTCGTCATCGAGGAAAATACCGTGTTCGATCGAAGATGCGCCAGCTTCGATTGCCCAAGTGATAGCCTCTCCACCCCACGCGTGGACCATAACGCGGCAACCGGACTGAGTTGCAATATTGACGACGCTTCGGATCTGTGAGGCAGAAAAATGGGAATTGAGAGAACTTGATGGTGAGCTGATGCCGTCGGTGGCTATGAGTTTTACCCAGCTTGCTCCATTGCTCAATACCCTTTCAGTCGCGCGCTCAATGCCTCCAGCTTCCTGCGCAGACGCCGCGGTAATGCAATCGATGCTTCCTGAAATGGTAGGAGAGGGGAGTTCTCCGTTGTTAGCGCGACCAATCCAGGTTTTGCTCAGACCTCCTGCGTCGCGAGCCCCAGTAAATCCTGCGGTTAGTGTCGAATGCAGATTCTGAGAGATCAGCCTTTGTAGTTCTTCGGGGGAGCGTCTCTTCCTGTCGTCTTCGGAGAAATCAGTCCACCCCAAGTGGACGTGGGCATCAACGAATCCAGGAACCACCCACAAGTTTTCGCCTGAGATAGGCATGCGACCACTTTCAGAGAAATCGAAAGTGCCAGCAGACCAGCCCAAGTTGGCCACTTGGGTGAACCGGAAATCTTCACCGAGTACGCGCGTTCCAATGATACCTGTGGAGGACTCAGTGTCACTCATGAGGCACCCTTTCACTTACCAGTACTGGGCCTGTGAGGGTGCGCGTATGACGCCCTTCACAGTTGGCGTCAATGCATAACCGTTTACTTACTCTAATTACTGTTGCAGTTTATTGATATGCAATGAAGTTAAAAGTAGGGTGACAAGTATTTGGCTGGCCCAGAGGTCCATATGGTGGACGTCCTGGTTTTATAGAAAAAGGAATTCTTGCGAGGACTGACTTACAAACTCTCGCACAGGAGGAACGGAGACACAATCTCCTGACAAAAGGGTTGTTATGGGAATTATCTATGTCATCAAACCTGAACTTAGGAATCATTGCTCTGTGCAAGTATGTGTTCCATCATCAAGTCCCACTGCTCGACTAGATCTACCTGGTCAATCCGTTGTAGCCAGCGTAGTTGGATTCCGTCCATGGCTGCCAGAATCTGCAGTGCAATTACTTCCGGAGGCGACACCTTTTCGGACTTAGCGTCCCTTCTGAAAAGATCATGTACCTCGTCTTCTGTGATAAAGCAAAAGATGAACAAGGTTCCTACAGAAAATTTCTTCTGCTCACACTCAATCTTGAGAACGAATCCGCCAAGGCAATGGCGCTATTTTCAGTGCCTATCAGTAGAATCCCGCGGAATAAGTGTGTGTGGGACGTTGATATCGTCAATTCTCTCGATAGTCTTTTCACCAGTATCATTCAGTGTGATGAGCGCGTCCACTGCCTGCCTAGCAATGCTCTCCTTGTCGGGTCGAATGAATGGTGGTGATGGACGGCAACGAAAACCGTGCGACGTCAGTATCGTCCCATCCGACCAATAGAATGCCTTTTGGAATGTTTGCGCCGATGTCCGCAAGCGCCCGCAAAGCACCAGCTGCCATGAATGCCATTCATGGCAAAAATCGCGTCAGGTAACTCGTTTTCTGTTAGCCATACTGCCGTCTGACGGTGAGCTCCATCGTTTGTGCACGGAGACACTTCGATTCGCCGGTAAATGCTCTCCATCATGCTTGCCGCGGCCAAATATTCTCGGAGTCCTTCAGTTCTCGGGGTACCGGGACCAGAAGTCCTCGCAGTATTCATAGATCCATGTGCTACGAAGTTGCGTGCCCTTCTCAACGAGGTGTTCTGCGACCTGTGCGGACGCAGTCTTCCCGTCTATTTTAAAATGTGGTACTCCTGCCCCACGGTTTTTCTCCGATGAGAACGAAAGGGAGATTCGTCCACGACGCCATAAGGTCTCTATCAGCGACTTCAATTGAAATGAAGTAGTACGCACTGAGCGCACGTTTCTGTCTTCATGTACAGTGAAGAGCCTGCGTGTTGACACCTCCCGAACCTAAATTAATGCCCCTCAAAATTTCTATTCGTTACGGGATTTTCACATTATTCTTTTTTGTGACGGCTGTGTCTAAGCTTTCGTTAGTAACGTCGATAATGTCATTGTAACTGCGTGGGTGTAGAAGTGAGACAAGCCCTAGTTGTGTGTTTCAAATACGGCTAGCGACCATGATCACAGAATCCTTTTTATTTCATTCTTTCAAACTTGACGATCATTCAGGTAGGCCCCTCGCATGCTTAGTGAGAGTCCCTTGTCCCTGGAAATAGCACAATTATTCTCCTATTTAAATCGTTCACTCGTATGTGCATGGGGCGGTCTAGCTAGAGTTCTGGGAAACCATAAAGCAACGGGGTCTCTCTTGAGATCTCTCTTTGAAAAGAGATTGGGCCGCGTCCAATCGGTCGCGCGACGCATTAGGAGAATAGCCTCTTGGAGAGTGTGTCTGATGTAGGTTGGCGATATTTGGAGGTCTCAGAGGCTATTGTTACGAAATAGTAACGGTGCTTTGTCTCCACTAGACAACGTTGTCTCATTCACAATACACTCGCCTTGTCTACAAAAGACACCGTTCCGTAGAGCAATGAGGTCTCGGAATCTAGTGTGTAAACCCCAAGAAAAATGGAGTGACAATGAAGACAACACGACGTTCAATAGCCGCACTTGCGGCCACCTTAGTTCTGGGAGTATCGCTGACAGCGTGTTCTGACGGTACTGCTGAAAAGAGTCCCGCCTCTGGCACTGCAGAGTCCGGAGCGACTGAAAAGGCTGGCTCTGGAGAGATCAAAAAGGTGGGCATGACCTTGCAAGATGTCTCTAATCCATTCTTCGCGGCTATGCAGAATGGTATGGAAGAAGAGTCCAAGGCCAAAGGCTTTGAGATTAACATCCAAGATGGCCGTCAGGATGTGGGAACTCAGAGTGACCAGATTGATACCTTCATTCAACAGGGGGTAGACCTTATTCTTGTGACTCCAGTCGACACTGATGGAATTGGTGCAGCGGTTGGGAGGGCACAGGCCGCAGGTATTCCAGTTGTCGCTGTTGACGCAGCAGCAAAGGGAGCCGATGCTGAGGTGACAACAGACAATGTGATGGCAGGACGTCTTGCCTGTGAGGCCTTGGTAGATAAATTAGGCGGAAAAGGAAACATCCTTATCGTTGACGGAACCCCTCAAACTGCGGTGCAAGACAGGGTGAAGGGATGCGAAGAGGTCCTGGCTGACAATCCCGAGGTAAAGGTACTGGCAAAGCAGTCTGGCACCAACGACCGAGCATCTGCTTTACAGGTGACGACTGATATGCTTACCGCGAATCCTGATGTTAATGGCATTTTTGCCATTAACGACCCCTCAGCATTAGGTGCAGACCTCGCTGTTCAGCAGGCTGGAAAAAATGGAATTGTCATCGTTGGAGTTGATGGCTCACCGGAGGCGGTGAAGGCGCTGCAGGATACCGCATCGAATTTCTGGGCCACCCCGGCACAGGATCCAGCAGCTATGGCAGTTAAGGGGTACGAAGTAGGAGCAGCTATTGTCGCGGGTAATCCTCCGGCTGACTCCCAAATCCTTATTGAGCCCTTCACAGTCGACAAAGATAACGTGAACGAATACGCCGGTTGGTGATTCCGTAGTTCTGAGTTATGAGGAATAGATGGACATGAGTGAGAAAACGACTGATGAGTATCTGCTTCAAGCAGTGGGTATCAGTAAGAGATTTGGGGCGACGCAGGCGCTAGACAACGTTGACTTTGATCTCCGACCAAGTGAAGTGCATGCCTTGATGGGCGAAAACGGTGCCGGGAAGTCGACACTCATGAAGATCTTTTCAGGAGATTACGCTCCGGATTCTGGGGAAATAGTGGTTGGTGGAAACCGTGTGGTCATGGCATCGCCCAGAGATGCGATGACCCACGGTATCGGAATCATCCATCAAGAGCTCAACACGTTGCCAGAAATGACAGTCGCCGAAAACCTGGCTATCGGGCAAGAACCCGTCAACTCGTTCGGAATGCTAGACCGGCGGAGGATGATTGAGGCAGCTCAGCAAAAACTGGCAGCTGTTGGAGCGGACCTGGATCCGCGTATGCCTATCGGGAGACTGTCGGTTGGTATGCAGCAAATGGTTGAGATCGCCCGAGCGATAGCCGAAGATGTCAACATATTGGTGTTGGATGAGCCAACGGCAGCACTGTCGGTAACTGAATCACGACGTCTTTTTGAGCTGATTCGCGGGATGAAGGCCAAAGGAATGGGCCTTATCTATATATCTCACCGTATGGAAGAAGTATGGGAACTGGCTGATAGGGTTACCGTTTTTCGCGATGGAAAATTGGTTGGAACGCGTGACATGCGAGCTCTTGGCGACGAAGAGGTTAAGCCGCGCGACATCGTTCGGATGATGGTAGGTCGTGATGTCGATGACCTTTATGGAGATCAAAAGGGTTCCATAGGCGAACCGCGAGTGATAGTCCGTGAGCTACAAGGAAATGCGGTTGGGCCTGTATCTTTTGATGTGAGAGCGGGAGAAATCGTGTCATTCGTCGGGCTAATCGGAGCAGGGCGAACTGAAGTAGCCCGAATGCTCTATGGAGCAGACCCGTCCATTGGGGGCAGCGTGAGTTTGGATGGGAAAGAGGTGAACCTCCAGAGTCCGGCTGCTGCCATGGCACAGGGAATCGGTCTGTTACCCGAGAGCCGGAAAGAACAGGCGCTCTTTCAAGAAATGTCGGTTAGTGATAATACCGTCATATCGACTTTGAAGAAGTTCTGCACGGCTGGAGTACTCGACTCCGGCAAGATTAAGCAAAGCGTGAAGAATACCTTTTCGGCATTACAGGTGCGTGCTGCATCCCCGGCTGCGGAAGCACGAAGCCTCTCTGGTGGAAATCAGCAGAAGCTTGTCTTTGCGCGGCTGGTCGAGCAAGCCCCTGCCATGCTGATACTTGACGAGCCCACACGCGGAGTCGACATAGGGGCAAAAAGCGAAATCTACCGGATCATTCGTAGCATCGCGGACAGCGGTACAGCTGTCATGGTCGTATCCTCAGATTTGCCTGAAGCCCTAGGGATTAGTGATCGTTTGATGGTGATGCGCGGAGGTCGCATTGTTGCTGAGCTATTGGGCGTAGACGCCACTGAAGAGAAAGTGATGGAGCACGCAACTGGCGTGTATTCCAACGAAGCTGAAGGACGTGAAAAATGAGTACACCAGCCATTGATACAACGGCTGCTAACAAATCTTCTCGGGGCATCTCCTATTGGTGGGATCGAGTGGGTATTGTCTTGGTGCTGCTTTTGCTCATCGTGATTATGGGGTTGTTGGCTCCTAATTTTTTCACAGTCGACAATGGCCTTAATGTGGTGCGCGCAGTCTCAATCAATGCGATACTTGCCGCTGGAATGACTCTTATTATCCTCACTAGCGGAATCGATTTGTCTGTCGGGTCAAATCTGGCTGTTGCAGGAGTTGTTGGTGTTCTCTTGGCCACGGCAGGAGTCCCTGCCTTCCTGGCGGTATTGGGTGGAATGCTAGCAGGCGGAATCGCGGGATTTCTCAACGGGGCGCTGGTTGCGTGGTTGGCTCTTCCTGCGTTTATTGTGACGTTGGGGTCCATGACGTATCTGAGAGGCACTGCCTATTCACTTCTTGGGGGAATGCCACTTGTTGCATCCGATCTCAACTACGGTGGGATTGGTAATGGTGCTCTCGCGGGTATCCCTGCTCCCGTTGTCGTGATGGCGATCGTGTATGTAGCTATCTGGTTTTTGCTGGAGAGGACGCGTTTTGGACGCCACATCTATGCTGTGGGAGGCAATATTGAGGCCGCGCGTTTGGCCGGTATTAATACCAAGGCAGTATTGACATGGGTCTATACAATAGGCGGAGTTACTGCAGGGTTGGCTGGCATTATTTTCTCTGCGCGAGTGTTATCAGCGCAGCCCACCGCCGGAACCGGTTATGAACTTGATGCCATTGCTGCTGTTGTTCTGGGCGGAACCTCGTTGGCGGGAGGCAGAGGCAGGATCCTGGGAACTTTAGTGGGGGCACTAATCATTGGAGTGCTTTCCAATGGCCTAGTATTGATGAATGTTCCGTTCTTCTATCAGTTGATCGTCAAAGGTGTTGTCATTGTCTTGGCGGTTGCTTTGGACTCATTGAAGGGATGGGGCACCAATAAGTGATGCTGTTCTGACGTACTCTGGCTGGGAAGGAAATCTGTGCGTAAACGTCCCGCGACAATGAACCACGTTGCTGAACGTGCGGGAGTGAGCCTGAAGACTGTTTCTCGGTACGTCAATGGCGAGACCAATATTGCTCCTGAACTGGGGGAAAGAATTGCTGCTGCGATTGCAGAACTAGGTTATCGGAGGAACTTGGCTGCAGCCAGCATTCGTCCGGGGCAGGCAAGTCGATTGATTGGTCTGATTATTTCCGATCTGGCGAACCCCTATTATTCCGCACTGGCAGCGGCCGCAGAACAAGAAGTGATGGCTCAGGGTTATGTCTTGGTGGTCTCAAGTTCCACTGACGATATCGCCCGCTACGATCACTTGGTGAGTCGTCTAGTGGAGCAACGTGTGGATGGGTTGATCATTGTCCCCCCGCGAGGAGGCCATGATCGGATTGACTCAGATTCGCTGCTCTCTCCTGCTGTTTTCCTCGATAGGCCGCCGCTGTCGGGTGGTGCTGACTGTGTGTTGGCGGATAACCGCGGGGGGGCCAGAAGTGCCATTGAAGCCCTACTTAATGGTGGTCTACGTCAGGTTGCTTTCCTGTCGGATTCCCTCGAAGTATTTACTATCCGTGAGCGTTGGTTGGGGTACTTGGAGACGATGGCATGCCATGGTGTCGATCCGGTTAGTCTTCCGAACTGGACGGGTGCTCATTCGCGTGAAGAAGCCAAGGCCGGAGCGATCAGACTGTTACAGGAAACCGAAGTGGAAGCTTTTTTTACCGCGAATAACCGAGCTACATTAGGTGCGTTAGAAGCCATGCAGGAAACTGGAATACAGAGACCGATTATCGGCTTTGACGACTTTGAAAGTGCCAGTCTTATTGGCGGTGGTATTAGCGTTGTCCGTCAGCCAGTGGAAGAAATGGGGAGAGCCGCGGCGCAGATGCTGTTGGCGAAGATGACCCGCGAAACTAGCCAGCAGCAACAGGTGGTTCTTCCTACCGAGTTGGTTCTTAGAGGATCAGAGGCCCGATAAGCGATTGACACGGCTATAGGAAAGATTCTAGTCTACTTTCAGACAACGTTGTTTTACGAGTTGTGGCCTACGACCACACAATGAATGAAAGGATGCATCCAGCAATGGAACCGCACATGTCTTTAGCTCATTCTGAGCATCATGAATGGCTGCGCAAACAGCGTCAGCAACTATTGGACTTTTACCAGCCAGAAGTGTGCAGGGAAGAAGGGGGAATGGCTTGGCTTTCTGAATCAGGAGAGCCGATAGCTAGCAAGGGAGCGCAGCTGTGGTTAGGTGCCAGGATGATCCATGTTTTCGCTCTAGCTCACCTCAATGGGCGGCAAGGAGCTGCGGAGGTAGTTGAGCATGGGTTGGACTTCTACTGTGGTGGTCCGGGCAGTGACCGGGAATATGGAGGCTGGTTTCCGGTAGTGGGAGGCGATAGTCCAGAAGACCAGAAAGAACTATACGGAATTGCGCATATGCTGCTGGCGGGCAGCTCTGCCACAGTTGCTGGGTTTACACGAGGCCCCGAATTAATGGATGAAGCTCTGCGGGTTATCGATAGTCACTTTTGGCAAGAATCTGAGGGGCGGTGTGTTGAGGCATACGACAGGCAGTTCTCGGTTTTGGACAGCTACCGCGGACAAAACGCCAATATGCACCTCACTGAAGCCTATATAGCTGCCTACGAGGCTACGGGAAACAAAACGCTCTTGGATCGCGCTACTTCAATAGCGAGGTTCATCGCGGGGCGTGCAGTTCTGGACACTGAGAGTCCAGCGCCGTGGAGGTTACCGGAGCACTTCACTCCCGATTGGGAGCCGATCCCTGATTACAACAGAGACGATCCACGTCATCCTTTTCGTCCCTACGGCACGCAGGTGGGGCATTGGCTAGAGTGGTCCAAGTTATGCATGCAGCTGTGGGGGCTTGAAGTGGACGAGGCATGGTTGTTGCCTACAGCCGAGACGCTATTTCACCATGCTGTCGCTGAGGGATGGCACGCCGATGGTGGTTTTAGCTATACGCTTGACTGGGATGGAAATCCAGTCGTTCCCGAAAGATACTTTTGGCCTCCTGCGGAAGCGATCGGTGCAGCAAAACTGCTACATGATGCGACTGGAGACCAGAAATATCTCGACTGGTATCAACGGTTCTGGGAATTTGTTAACAATCGTTTAACCGATCACGACCGCGGTGGTTGGTACCACGAAATAGGCGCTGATGGGACGCCTGCTCGACATACGTGGGAAGGAAAACCCGACCTTTATCATGCCTACCAGGCAACTCTCTATGCGGAAGTTCCGACTGGCTACGGTCTAGCAACGTGTTTACGGGATGAGCCCACAGGAAATAGGGGACAGGTATGAGTGGCATAGGTGTTGCTGGCAATCTCATCCTCGATCGGTATATGGAAATCGAAGCATATCCAGAGCGCGCCTCACTGACAACGATCCATTCCGTGACTCCGTCACCCGGAGGATTAGCGTATAACTGTGCCGTTGACCTGGCACGGTTGGATCCCAGCCTTCCGATTTCGGTGGTTGGTCTAGTGGGCGACGACAGTGATGGTGATGCCATTGTGAGCCATTTTCACCCGTATCCTTCGATTGACACATCCCGTATCCGCAGAGTCGGACAAACATCATTTTCGGATGTGATGGAGGACGCTCAAACTCGCGAGAGAACTTTTTTCCAGTTCCGTGGAGCCAACGCACTCTTGGACGAGGAAGACATCAACTTTGCGAGTGCCGACATTGATCTATTACATGTCGGGTACATTCTTCTACTAGACCGGCTAGATGCCCCGGATCCGGAATTCGGAACCCGTATGGCCAGATTGTTGGCCCAGACTCAAAGTCGCGGCATCAAGACATCTGTCGATGTTGTCAGTGAAGTATCGGATCGATTCCGCAGCATCGTTCCAGCCGCATTGCGATATTGCGACTACTGCATTGTCAACGAGGTGGAGGCTTCCCGAACGACGGGCATAGAGATTTCACATCAAGGAACGGTTGACGTTGAGGCACTGCGGCGAGCCGCACAAGCCATTGTAGAGATGGGAGTTTCCACCTGGGCGGTTATTCATTGGGCTGGAGGTGCGGCAGGGCTGACGCCTGATGGTGAGTGGGTTGTACGACCTTCTATACGGCTAGCCCCCAACGAGATTGTCACTTCGACAGGTGCTGGTGATGCCTTCGCCTCAGGCGTGCTCTATGGGGCATGGAAAGAACTCAGCTTGGCCGAGTCTATAGAGCTGGGAAGTGCGGCAGCTGCTGGGTCTTTGCACCACGGAAATTCCACGGATGGCGTAGGTCCGTGGCGAGAAATGCTTCAAGCGTACGCTGACGCCGAGTATGAGGATTTGTCATGAGCCAGTCATCAGCGGTGATTTTTGGTGCCGGTGCGGTTGGCAGGGGATTCATTGGGGAAATTTTTAACGAGGCTGGCCTAGAAGTAGTCTTCATCGATGTCGATCAAGCCTTACTCGATGAGCTTGCGAGAGATGGCAGCTACACACACATTACCGTCGACAAAGGTACACGTGATTCCAAGACCATCGCACCAGTCAAAGCTATCCACTCTGAAAATGAGCAGGCAGTAGGTATCGCCATCAGCCACGCTGAAATTGCCGCTACTTGTGTAGGGCCACGAGCCCTTCCAGCAGTCTGCCGGACCATTGCGAGAGCCGTGAGACTCCGAGTAAACCAGGGACGACCTCCGCTGAACCTACTTCTGGCCGAAAACCTTCATGATGCGCCCCGCAAAGTGAGAGAGTGGCTAAAGGCAGCAGATCCAGCCATGACCGACGCGTTTATTGACCAGCACCTCGCACTAATATCGACGTCAATCGGTCGGATGATTCCAGTTGCAGACCAGTCACGAAGTCATCAGAAGATAACGACTATCGAAGTGGAACCGTATAGATTCCTTCCGCTAGATGTGACGGCCGCCAAAGGCCAATTGGTGGACGCTAAGGCTTTCGTTATCGCCCCTGATATTCCATTCGAGTACTACTCTGATCGGAAGTTGTATGTGCACAACATGGGGCATGCGATGTGTGCGTATCTCGGTGCCTGCTGTGGGGACACATATATTTGGCAAGCAATTGGCCGAATTGAGGTCCGTTTCTTTGTTCGCGCTGCAATGATTGAATCTGCTACGGCTGTCGCGGCTCGCTACGGGCAACCAATGGGGCCCCTGTTAGACCACATAGACGATCTTTTGCACCGGCTTGCCAACGAAGCTCTTGCGGACACGGTTGCGCGAGTTGGACGCGATCCTCGGAGAAAACTATCCCCGGAGGACCGATTTTTGGGTGCGGTGCAACTGTGTCGACAGGAGAGTATTCCTTCACGGTTTATTCTCACTGGTTTAGCCGCTGCATTGAACTATATGGAAATGAATGAACCTGGGTCTAGTGTCACTATGCGTGAGGTCTTCTACAAGTCGGACCTCCTAAGTGAACAAGAACGAGAACAGGTGTTTGCCCAGCTAGAAGCATTTCAGGGCGGATTCGATTGTGAACAGCAGCTAAGGATTGTTGATCAGCCATTCAAACGTTCTTGGGTGGCCT
Organism: Scrofimicrobium canadense; assembly: GCF_009696615.1. GTDB lineage: Bacteria > Actinomycetota > Actinomycetes > Actinomycetales > Actinomycetaceae > Scrofimicrobium > Scrofimicrobium canadense. The sequence continues at coordinate 108,035 of NZ_VULO01000008.1, read as the reverse complement.
AGTAATTGAGACGGTGCTGACAGAAAACATGACAACAGAAGATATAAGGAAAATGGAACGTACTCAGTGGGCAGTTAAGTTCGTTGGAAAAGATGATATTCGAATTGATAAAGAGCATCCTGTGCGGCCTGTGGGCCCGAGACAACTACTACTAAAAATAGAAGCATGTGGAATTTGTTTTTCGGATACGAAACTTCTGCGATCCTACGACCAACATCCGCGAAAAGCAGAAGTGGTCGGCGGAATTTCTGGAGAGGAGTTACTCGAAATTCCCTCATACGTGCCGGGAAGTCAGGCGACGGTGCCGGGGCATGAACCGGTTGCGCGAATTATAGCAGCAGGGACTGATGTTCGTCATTTCTCTGTCGGTGATCGCGTATTAGTCCAAGCTGACTGGAAGCATCTTCCAACTGCCCACTCAAATGCTGCGTTCGGGTACAACTTTGAGGGTGCTCTGCAAGAATACGTAGTAGTCGATGAGCGTTGCGTTGTAACGAAATCCGGCGAAAAATTTCTTTTGCCTGTGAGTGAAACTCCATCGGCGGCTTCAGTGGGCCTTGTTGAGCCGTGGGCAACAGTCGAGGGTGCGTATTCTCAGGAAGAGAGGAAAGGACCCCTGCGGGAGGGGAGAATGCTTATAGTATTCGAATCGTCTTCCACTGACAGGAAGCTTGAAGCCTTCTTAGAAGAAGCCTCAGCTGGTGAGGTGGAATATGTTGATTTGTCCCAAGGCGACCAACTACCAAAACCTTCAACTGAGGGATTCGATGACATCGTTTATTTCGGTTCTAAGGCCGTAACTATAGAAAAACTCGAACCTCTCTTGCGGGCTCATGGAATTCTCAATGTTGTTTTGTCGGGGGAAACCATCGAGCGTGAGGTGGCGGTCGATATTGGTAGGATCCACTACGATTTTATTCGCTACTGCGGCACAACTGGCAGCAACCCAGCGGATGGGTATCGGTGGATTCCAAGTAGCGATGAGTTGCCACCTCGTGGGCGCATACTACTGATCGGCGCCGCCGGACCCATGGGAAGTATGCATGTTATTAGAGCAATTTCGCTGCTGGGGTCCAAATCGGAAATCATAGGCACTGATGTCAGTGATGAGCGTTTGAACCATTTAGCGTCCCTAGCGGGCCCAGCAGCAGAAAGTCGAGGCATCAATCTGCAGCTAGTCAACACTGCTCAACGTCCTATGGGGGATGGTTACGACTATGTGGTGTGTTTGGTTCCTTCACAGCAGTTAGTGGCGGAGGCGATTCAGGCTGCCGGCTCTTCCGGTGTGTTGAATATTTTCGCAGGGATTCCCGCAGGTACCCTAGGGCCGATTGATCTGCAACGAGTCATCGCTCAACATATTTTTCTGATTGGCAGTTCTGGATCTACCACCGCAGACATGCAGACGGTTCTGTCCCGCATCGAAGCAGGGACACTGGATACGACCGTTGCACTGGGGGCAATCACCGGGATGGCCGGTGTGCCGGAAGCTTTCCAAGCGGTCCAAAACCGAACGGCACCAGGCAAAATCATGGTGTATCCCCAGCTGCATGACTTGGGTTACCTCACCATGAGTGATTTGATGCGCACCTACCCATCGGTTGCACGCCTTCTGAGTGATGGACGTTGGACCCCTGCAGCCGAAAAAGAGTTGCTCGAGTGCTGTGGCGCGTGACGGAGGGGAACGCGCATGACCGCGCTCCCCTCCGAATTAGATTGCCTGACGAAGACCTTTCACATCATCACTCTTCCACCTGATAATGCCCACCGTTTAGCCGAAACCGCAGAGTAACAATCTGGAAGGGCCGCAAGGAAAAGGAGACAGACTTCGCCTCGGCAGTAATGCGCGGATTATCCAGGGGTTGCTCTTGCAAGTTGACGGCCGCAACGGAATCAAAATCGAAGTCACCCATCACTGTCGCCGCAGCCCGCGTCCCATGAGCTTCGTATGCGCGCACTATGACATCGCCTGAACGGTCTTCGGCTAGTTTGACTGACTCGATCACTACCGCAGGATTATCGACCTGCAGTAGTGGCGTTGGTGCAGATCCGCATGGAAGAGGGATCAGTGGCAGGTTCAACTGGTATCCGTCAGCTATCGCTTGCGGGATTGTCGCCCCAATGCGCAACCGAGTGACGAAAAAATGTTCACCTTGATCTGTTTGCGGATCAGGGTAGAGGGGTGCGCGAAGTAACGATTGACGTATCTGAGTGGTCGTTCCGCCGTCGTCCTCTCGCGTCCAGCGCCCAAAGTCGTGGCCGTACGTAGCGTCGTTAGCGAGAGAAACGCCAAACCCGGGCTCGCCTACATGCACCCAACGATGCGCAGGCGTTTCGAAGCGGGCGATATCCCAGGACGTGTTCGTGTGGAGAGGCCTATGAATATGTCCGAATTGTATTTCGGAGGTGGCCTGCTCAGCTCGAAGATCAAGAGGGAACGCCAGTTTCAGCATCTTCTCTTTCTCGTGCCAGTCGACTTTTGTGGTGATTGTGATGAGGGGAGCATCGGCAGGGATTGAGATTTCTTGAATGATTGTCGAGGCGCCACATTGTCTGTTTGTAATGATGCGTACTTCGCTGCCGGCTTCCTCTATGTGCATAGAAGTCACGTCTTCGAGATTTATCCGGGTTTCGCGATCAATAATATCAATATCCCACGCATCCCACTGCGCTGGGGTATCACGGAAAAGCTGCAGCTGGTTGAGTGGTGTACTTGGCGGCACCACTTGACGGCCCGATGTTTTATCAACGATTGAGGGTAAAGTCCCGTCCTGTGCAACCGTTACTTCCAGTGCTTGAGTGATGACCGTATGTGATCCATCATTGTTGTCGCGAATCTCAGGGGTTTGTTCAATGGAGTTTCGCTCAGCTGGGGTCCCGGCTGCCAGCGCCGGAATCCCCTGCACAGGGAATGGGCCGTAATTGAGAACCGAGCTCTTGGAATCACTGCCGTATCGTGGGGACAAGTGCTGGTCAGCATCCTCAATGATTGCTTTGAGTTGCTCTGCCAACTCAGCATAGGTTCGTTCTACCTCGTCATGAACCCATCCGATGGAGGTACCTGGAAGAATATCGTGGAACTGGTAGAGAAGGGCTTTTTCCCATATGCGGTCAAGAGTCTCATATGGATATTCGTATCCGCCTCGAACGGTCGCTGTGGTTGCCCAGAGTTCTGCAGCTCGCAAGAGCGACTCAGTAGTCCGGTTCCCACGCTTAGTCCTGGCCTGTGAGGTGTATGTGCCGCGATGAATTTCGAGATAAAGTTCCCCAGACCACACGGGGGCGTTCGGATACTCAGCTGCCGCCACTTCAAAGAAAGCTGATGGGGAAGAGAGTTGTACTTTAGGCGATCCCTCGAGGTCGCGGGTGCGATGGGCAATCCCTAACATTTCGCGGGTGGGGCCGCCTCCGCCATCGCCGTATCCGAATGGTACTAGGGAAGTAGTGCCAACTGCCTTATCCGCATATTCATCTTCAGCGTGTTTGAGTTCTTTTGCGGTGAGCTCACATGCGTAAGAGTCGACGGGTGGGAAATGGGTGAATACTCGTGTTCCGTCTATACCTTCCCACCAGAAAGTATGGTGGGGCATGCGGTTGACTTGATTCCAGGAAATCTTTTGGGTGAGGAAACGTGAGGCACCGGCAAGACGAATGATCTGCGGAAGGGACGCCGAATAGCCGAAAGAATCAGGTAGCCACACTTCGGGCTGTTCAATGCCGAATTCGCGACGAAAGAATCCAGCGCCTCGGACAAATTGGCGAGCCAGGGCTTCGCCGCCAGGTAGGTTGGTGTCGGACTCTACCCACATTCCACCTACGGGTACGAAGCGTCCCTCGGCAACTCTCTTTTTGAGCCGTGCAAAAAGTTCAGGATAGAGTTCTTTGATCCAAGCGTATTGTTGGGCTGAGGAAGCCGCAAATACGAACTCGGGATCCTTATCCATCAGATCAAGAGCATTGGAAAAGGTTCTGGCGACTTTTCTTGCGGTCTCGCGTATCGGCCATAACCATGCGGAATCGATATGAGCGTGCCCGACCGCATAGAGAGTGTGAGCGGAAGCGGTTGCAGGAGAAGCGAGAACGTCGCGTAGAACCTGGCGTCCCGCCTTGGCCGAACCAGCAACGTCATCAGGATTGACAGCGCGAAGGCAATCACTCAGCGCCGCAAATATCCGCGCGCGACGCGATGACGCCTCGTCCAAGGTGAGAGCTAAATCCAGCAGAACCTGAATGTCTCTTTCTAACGACCACACTTCACAATCAAGGAGGCCTAGGGCAAGTTCCTTTACGCGGTAACAGGTGCGCGCACGGCTGGTTTCTTTTCTTCCAAGATAGGTCGGGCGAAAAGACCAGTTGTCGATGACGTCAGGGTTTGAAGCCGCCTCGAGGAAAATGTCAATGTCAGTCGCTGCCCCGGGAAGAGAAATGTAACGGTTATGGGGTTCTACTGCTTTGATAATCGAACCATCGGATCGATACGCCATTCCTTCGCATTGGAACCCGGTTTGTGTGGTGTTGAATCCGATATCTGCAATTATTTCAGGAGCTGTTCCTTCTTCGCTCAGCCACTCATTGGGTATCTTGCCGGTGAGGTGAAACCATGTGGTTCCCCATGGCTCTCCCCATGACTGGCCGTTGCCGAAGGAGGTGAAGGTCTGGTGTTTGGCTTCCGCGAAGGGTACTGGTTCTCCAGGAGCTTCCCACCTGGTAATGGTCAACGGTGCACGTTGGCGGTATTTTGCCGGGGAGATGCGATCTCGAAGAAGGCGTTCAATCCGGGTCTTGATCAAAGGAGTGTTGTCGTGCATGAAACTTCCTGGCTACGTTGGAGTAAGTCGATCGATACTTAGTAAATCATATTTATTAACGTGGTGGCAACGATAGGATTGGACAATGGAATCACTTGGCAGCAATATCACTCGCGTTGGCTCATACAACCAAAGGTTGGTGCTGTCACAGGTCCGGCGTGCAAGAGAAACTAGTCGGGTGGAACTGGCGCAAGCAACGGGACTCAGTACTCAAACTGTGGGAAATATTGTCCGCAAACTTCTGTTAGAGGGGCTGCTGGAAGTCTGCGGAACCGAGATGCAGGCGACAGGTAAGCCTCGCGAACTTCTGCGATTGCGGGCTGCAGGGGCCCATGCTTTTGGAGTGCATCTTGACCCCGCGCTACTCACCGTGGTCGCAGTTGATCTTGAAGGATCGATTCAATGTGAAAAATCCTTTGGGCTAGACGGAGATGAAAAGCCAGAACGTGTCATGGAGATGGCTGCGCAGGCAATATGCCGAATGTCCACATCGAAGGAACTTGCTGGGCGCCGATTGGGCATTGGTCTTGCAGTACCCGGCCCCGTCGATATGGGTCGCGGAGAAATCTTGTCACCACCACATCTTCCCCGGTGGGAGGGAGTACCGATAGTGGGACTCTTGAAAGAGTTGACCGGAATGCCAGTGTGGATGGCTAAGGATGTGATGGCTGCTGTCACCGCTCTTCGATGGCTCGATGCTGACTTGGGTGACGACCTAGTTTTGGTATATATCGGAACGGGCATTGGACTGGGCCTTGTTAGTGGCGGCTCTATTGTCAAGGGTTTCTCTGGAAATGCGGGACAGGTGGGGCATATAGTCGTGGATACGTCAGCTGACGTTTCTGTGTGTGAGTGTGGGCAGGTGGGGTGCGTTGCGCAGGTGCTTGCTCCGAGTGCTTTAGCTGGGCGTGCTGTGGCAGCCGGTATTAATGTCGATCCGGCGCACATAAGTCTCACAGCCGCGTTGAAGGAACTCGTTGATGTGGCCCAGTCTGGAGATGCCAGAGCTTTATCGTTGATGGATTCGGCACTGACTGGCTTGAGTCAGTTGCTGAGAATTGCGGTTGATTTTATCGACGCCGACCACGTGGCTTTCACCGGTCCTTTATGGCCCCAATATCGGCGAGCAATGGAAGTGCTAGGCCGAGAGCTGCACGATATTCGGGCCGCCGCTGGCGCTGTGCATGTGGTGGAAACTGAGCTCGATCGCCATGAAGGGGCCGGTATTATCTCTGGAGCTTTGGGGGCCGGGATTATGGTTCTAGATCAAGAATTGTCGCCGCATCCTGAGAATCTGTTTATCCAGCTCTGACAAAAACAGTTGACGACGAAATTCTGAAGGCGGTTGCATCTACAGAGTCTATGCGGGTAGACTCTCGAAAAAGCAGAATATATGACTAGATTTAGCGAAAAAGCCTGGTAGTTAGAATTTGCATCTACTGGGGTGGATTATAAATGTTAGGAAATGTCATGGGCAAAGATGCGCTTGCACGCACGATCCACGCACGCGCCGGTGGTTTATCTTTGGTGTTGGACACAAGTTCTCAGCGGATTCCCCGAATCGTCTATTGGGGAGCAGAACTCACAGGTGAAACGTCTGTAACTCTTGAGGCACTAGTGTGTGCTTCCCGCGAGCCGTTGGCAGGCAACGCTCCAGACCTCCCCGCGGCCACCGGGATTGTTCCGCTAGAATCTGATGGATGGCTGGGTCGGGCCGGACTCAAAGGTTTTCGCTCCGGCGGGGTCGACTGGTCGCCACGATTCGATCTAGTCTCGGTTGAAACCCCAGAGACCGACGGAGTGAAATCTGACGGGGTACTTGAATGCGGTGCCGGAAAACTCATTTTCGGGCTGACCGATGAGCGCGCTCATCTTGATCTAAGAATCGAGGTGGAGCTTTTTCCCCAGGGACTCTTCCGAACTCGTTGTAGGCTGGGCAACAGCGGCGATGGTGTCTACCATCTTCAAGAACTAGGGATCGCTTTGCCCCTACCTCTCACAGCTAATGAAGTCCTCGATATGACGGGGCGTTGGGGGAAAGAACGCCATCCTCAAAGGCAAGATGTTCAGGTGGCTTGCCGGTTACGTGAATCCTGGAGAGGGCGCACTGGCTTTGACGCACCCGATATGACGATGGTGGGTGAGAAAGGATTCTCCTTCCAGTCAGGAAATATTTGGGGCTTGCATACGGCGTTTTCGGGGAACCACCGCACGTGGGTGCAAAAACTTCCTTCGGGGGAAGAAATTATCGGTGGCTCTGAAGCCCTATATCCTGGCGAGGTGTCTCTCGAGACGGGAGCAGAATACGCGACGCCATACTTCTATGCTCTTCACGCGGTGGGGTTGGATGACGCAGCAAATCGCGTGCAGTCGTGGATGCGTAGCCGCAACAACCACGTGAAGACCCCTCGTCCAGTGACAATAAATGTTTGGGAGGCGGTGTATTTCCGTCATGATCTTCCTGAGCTACTTGCTTTGGCAGATAAAGCAGCATCCATTGGTGTCGAACGATATGTCCTCGATGATGGCTGGTTTCGAGGTCGACGAGATGACCACCAAGGCTTGGGAGATTGGTACGTCGATGAAGAGGTATGGCCGCAGGGTTTAGGGCCACTAGCCGACTACGTTCACAGCAAAGGAATGCAGTTTGGTCTGTGGTTCGAACCAGAGATGGTCAGTATGAACTCAGATCTTGCACGTAGTCATCCCGACTGGGTGATGGGGGCGCGCGGAACAGACTCAGAATCGCTCCCGCTAGAATGGCGGCACCAGCAAGTCCTTAACATTTCGATTCCTGAGGCAAGAAAGTACCTAGAAGACAGGATTGTCTCCCTGGTCAAAGAGTACGGAATCGACTACATCAAGTGGGATCACAATCGCGACCTCATCGACGCTGGAAATCTCCAACAAGAAGGACGTGCCGCTGTCCATCTTCAGACGCTGTCGACATATAAGCTACTTGACGACATTCGGTCGCAGTGCCCCGGATTGGAAATAGAATCATGTTCCTCAGGCGGCGGTCGTATCGATCTAGAGATTCTTCAACATACGGATCGCGTATGGGTCTCCGATTGTATTGACCCTGTAGAACGCCAAGAAATGACTCGGTGGCTGGCGCAACTTTTGCCACCTGAGCTCATGGGAACTCATGTGGCGTCTCCGCATTCGCATACAACAGGACGTTGGTCAACGATGTCGATGCGGGGTGCCACCGCTCTATGGGGACACTTCGGTATCGAGTGGGACATATCCAGTGCCGACCCTGAAGAGATTGAAGAACTGCGGCAATGGATTTCTTTCTACAAACAACAACGAGCTTTTCTTCATAGTGGGTCGCTAGTTCGGTGCGAGACACCGGATGACTCTTTGTGGTTGCAGGGAATCGTCGCCCCTGATAAAGATAGGGCTCTTTTCCAACTAGTGACACGTCATCGTCCATCTATCTCTCCGTGGGGGCGCATCACCTTTGCGGGTCTTGACGACAAGAAGACCTACCAGATTCGCCCTATTCTCATTGGCGCAGCTCCCAGCGGTCTGCAAATGGTTGATTGGTTTGGAGCCGAAGAGAACTTCTACGTCTCGACAAACCAGGGAGTTATTCCAGTAGATACCGATCTTCCTGGTATCACTCTTACGGGGGCAGCATTGCGTCATGTGGGAGTGCAAACACCGCTTATGCACCCAGACCAGGCGTTACTCATCGAAATATCCTCAGAAAACTAGCACATTCAGCGTGGACTCCCAGGTGGAGTCGACAACCCATAACCGCACCAGGAAACCGAAGGAGGTTCGCCCATGCGAAACAATAGAGGAATACATGTAGCAGCAATAGTCGCTGCCGGTGCCATGGCATTGGCAGCATGCAGTTCAGGTGGTGACCAATCAGGTGGTGGCTCTAGCGGGGCACTTGACCTATTTCTCAATATGCCAGCGGGTAGCCCGCAAGAAGAAGTAATGAAAGAACTAGTCGCGACTTTCGAAGAGAAAGAAGCGGTCAAGGTCAATCTCACAACGGCAGCGGCAAGTTATGAAGATGACATGAAAGTCAAAATGGCGTCGGATTCAATGCCCGATGTCATCTCAACGCATGGATGGTCGGTTTTACGCTATAGCCCCTTCCTCATGCCACTGGAGGACCAGCCTTGGGCTGAATATATGAATCCTTCTCTGGACGAGGTGATGCTCGACTCAGAAGGTCACCTGTATGCGTTGCCACTGGAGTACGGGACCACCGGTATGTTGGTGAATTATGATGTCCTAGAGGCAGCCGGTGTCGATGCTGAGGGAATCGATTCGTGGGATAAACTCAATGAGGCGATGGCCGCCGTAGCCGAGAAAACTGATGCAGTTCCTTTCACCTCGGCCGGTAAAGACAAGAATGCTGGCGATGTCGGTAACTTCATTGCTTCTGGGCAGTACACGCAACAAGAACTACAGCAGTTCGCAGACGGTACCTTTGACCCTCAGTTGTGGGAATCAGGGGTGACTAATCACCTCCAAGAGTGGACTGACAAAGGCTGGATCAATCCTGACTATGTCTCCGCAACCTACGATGACATGGCACGTCAGCTGGCCGAAGGAACTGCAGCCTTTGCAATGTCATGGCCTTTCGTTCTTTCCGATGCCTATGATTTCAACCCAGATGTGAACCTTGGCTTTATTCCTCTTCCAGGAATAGACGGTCCCTATCTTGTCGGCGGCGAGGGCGTGAGTGCGTTTGGCGTGGCAAAGGATGCCAAAAATCAGGAAGAAGCACTGAAATTCCTAGAGTTCTTGGCAGAACCCGCCAATGCGAAGAAACTTCTTGAAGCGTCTGGAGCATACTCAGGACTGACCAACGTCGAGGTCGATCTAGGCAATATCCAACCTTCATTCGACAAATACGTAGCGCCTGGGACTATCCCCACCAAGGCATTCTTCGACCGTGTTTATCTTCCAAATGGAATGTGGAACACGATCATTACCAGTACCGATGGGGTATTTACTGGTCAAATGGATTCGGCGGCGGCTGCTAAGCAGATGGAAGAACAATTCAAAACACTTTACGGTCAGCAAGGCTGACCCTGCGGTGGCATTCGGGAGAAAAGATCCTTTGAGTGCCACCGTATCTTTTCGTCAGCAACGATGCTGACACGGATAGAAGGAGCGCAAGGTGAGTGTCCAAACAATGACACTTCGAAAGTCCAACCGCTTGCGAGGGGCCTCCATTAACCTGATGTATTTCCCCGCACTTGCGATGTTTGCAGTATTCCTGGTGTGGCCCGTAATTCAGGGTGCGATTTTGTCTTTCACCAACTGGGACGGATATTCGCCCTCGTACGCAGACGTTGGTTGGCAAAACTATCAGCGACTGTGGTCAGACCCGAATTTTATGGTGGCTCTTCGCAATACTTTTATTTTTGGTATCGGATCAACCATCATCCAACAGATTGTTGGTCTCTTTTTGGCAGTACTGCTTGATCGTGCTGGACGCAACACTAATGTGATGCGCGCAATTGTCTATTTGCCAGTATTGATCTCACCCGTCGTCATGGGAACCTTTTACTACTTGATTTTTCGGTACCGTCAAGGTGCCCTCAACGACATTATGGAAGCTTTTGGGGGAGGGGCGGTTGCCTGGCTAGCTGATCCAGGATTTGCAATTGTGGTAATCGTGTTCATTAACTCGATGCAGTTTGTTGGCGTCTCTATGATCATCTATCTGTCGGGTTTGCAGGCTATTCCCCAAGAAATCTATGAGGCTGCAGCATTGGACGGTGTCAGTCCATGGCAGCGTTTCACAAAAATCTCCTGGCCCATGCTTCACCCGGCCTTTGCCTCGTCTGTCGTCCTCAATCTCATAGGCGGTTTGAAGCTGTTTGACATTGTCAAAGTGCTCACTGATGGGGGACCGGGATTTGCCACAAACTCCGTATCCACGCTCATTGGTCGGACGTATTTCGGTAGCCAAGCTGCGGGATACGCGGCGGCACAGGGAGTGATCCTCTTCCTCGTAATTGCCATCTTTACTGTGTTTACCAACAAATGGCTTGATCTGCGCGCAAATCGGATAGGAATGTGATGGTGATGGATAAAGTAAAGGTCAAACAACCAGGTACCCCTACACTCGTCGTTGCGCTCTTACTCATCGTTGTCCTAGTTCAGCTTATTCCTTTCTACTTGGGATTAGTCACAGCATTCAAAGACCCCCACGACCAAGGATCAGTGTGGGCACTTCCGTTTTCTAGTGGCACTCTTGAAAACTTTGCGATTGCATGGGGCGCAGGCCATATTGGTCAAGCAATAATCAATTCTGTCATCGTCACGCTAGGTGCAACTCTGATTGTTGTCGTCCTGGGAGGGCTGGCGTCATATCCTTTGGCCAGACGAAGAACCAGTGGAAATCGCTGGATACTCCTGGGGACCCTCGCCGTGATGATGATTCCTCCCTTGAGTATTCTGGTCCCATTAATACGCCTGTTGAAGAGTCTGGGACTCATGAACACCTATCCAGGTCTTATTTTGCCGCTGGCTGCTTTAGCGCTCCCGCAGGCAATTTTTCTTTACACACAGAGCCTTCGCGGAATTCCTGAGAGTATGGAAGAAGCTGCCAGGATTGATGGTGCAGGAAAACTACGGACGTATTTTTCAGTTGTCTTACCGATGATGAAGCCCGTGACGATCAGCGTCATTATCTTGACAGGTACGGCAATATGGAATGAGTTTGCCCTGTCAACCTACATCATGACTACAGATGAAACCCGTCCTTTGGCTCCCGCAATTGCGTCGTTCTTTGGCTCAGCAGGGTCCAATGTCAACGCTGCGATCGCAGGATCGATGATGGGCGTGCTTCCAGTTCTCGTTATTTACCTCTTCTTGCAGCGCTATTTTATGAAAGGTATGACTGACGGCGCCGTGAAGTAAAATAGGAGTTTCTCAGTACTAAGACTCTGCAGGAGGTCTGCACATGGGCGCGGCCAAAAGGCGTGCAGTCACTCGCGAAGATGTTGCTCGACTGGCTCAGGTTAGCACGGCGGTAGTAAGTTACGTCATCAACGACGGTCCACGGCCGGTTGCTGAAGACACCCGAGCGCGCGTGCGTTGGGCCATCGACCAACTGGGCTTTAGACCCAATGCGCGCGCCCGGGCGTTGAGTCTTGGGGCCTCTTTTACCTACGGTGTGATGGTTCCTAATGTGCAGAACATGTTCCATGCGGCAATAGTGCAAGCACTTGAAGACGCGTTGGCCGCGCGGGATTTATCGATGCTTCTTGCTCATGCTCGCGGTGCGGCCCGCATGGAGGAGCAAACGCTCAACGACATGATTGGTCGTGGGGTGGACGGGGTTATTAGCCTCATGACCTACACCTCTGAGATCGAGTGGATGGAACGCAACCTATCGGTTCCAGCAGTACTTATGGATCGGCAAAGTCCTTTGAAAGGTCTGGTGACAATCTGCCCGGACTTTGAGGAAGGGGGATTCATAGCAACCGAGCACCTCATCAGTCATGGCGCGCGAACGGTCGTCCCCGTATTCGGCCCCATGCATGCGGGAGAGCGCAACTCCCGCCTTATTGGGTATCAGAGAGCCATGGAGGCTGCTGGTTTGCCAGAGCAGAAGTCGGTAATAACTGCTTGGTCAATGAGGGGAGGCTTTGAAGCAGCCCAAGTCTTACTGGACCGGGGACAGCTACCCGATGCAGTCTTTTGTTTCTCTGACATGATGGCGGTCGGTTTTCTTAGCGCTCTGAGCCTTAGAGGCTTGCATGCGCCCGACGACATAGCTGTCATATGTTTCGATGGAACGGACGCGGCTCGATATAGCTCTCCGCCATTATCTTCGGTAACTCAGCCCGTCCAAGCGATGGCTGAGGCGGCTGTCGCAGGAGTTCTACGTCCAAAATCAACAGATATAGACCACCAAGTATTTCCCGTCTCACTCACAGTCCGACAATCGTGCGGGTGCCAGTAGTCCCAGGTCGCCACTCAACCAGCTTCCACTCACCCGCGATATCCTCGACTCCTAGCTGATCCGGCCTCGGAACTCTCGACCGAACATCCAGAACGCCATTTTCATATAGCACAATGTCGTGCGCAAGTATTATTCCATGCCTGCTTAGCTTACTCATGACGGTGTGGTTAGAGGCCTCTTGCTGAGACTGCAGTCAACTGATTCAATCGCCGCTGTTAGGGAAGCTGTACCTGATGCAACTGGGGTCGGAACTTCATTTTCTGCAGGTTTCTCGCCGAAGTATTGAGAGTTGCAGAGGCAGTCGAGTATTCTGATGCGGTCTTGCATGTGACGGCTGTCCCGCAGCTACTGGACTGCAGCTACGTGCTAAGTGCTCAGCCAGAATTGTGCGCGCAGTGCCCGCGGTGCTAACGCATGACCCGGGCGAACATCAGGTCCACATGATCGACTTCCGAGTCCGTGATGTGCTAAATCAATTGAGATGAAAGTGTCGTTAGAGGGCGGGAGTTCCCAAGAGTGTGGAGTCTCGGCAATAATTGAGTTGCTCCAGTCTGAAACACTAATTGAGCAGTCATCGGTCTCGAACTTGATTGCTAAAGTCTTCGAAGAAAAATCTAATGTTGCCCATCGCAACCGAGAACGTCGTCCCCACTCTTGTGGTCGCAGCGGCATTTTAGAACTCCCCGGTTCTAGGAGGGAAAAATGTCCTAGATAGCTTCCAGCCTCCATGTCTGGGTAGGTTTCTTCCGGACCTAGACCGCACCATGAAAGTGAATGAGCATGTTCCGGAATGGATAGAGTAAGACCCGCACGGCCCCAGTATCCTTGCCACTGCCCCAGAGGTACCATCGTCACATCGCACATTAGGCCATATTCATTTGCGCGGTAGGTGATGGAAGTTTCTAGACGGTTCCTCTCACCAGGAGCAGAACTGATGACCACGGCACTGATACTATCTTTATAGTGTCTCGGCTCTAACCAGCGATGCGTGAGATGCTGTAGGTGCTCTTTATCCCAGCGATCGGCGGTTGACGTTCCTCGCTGGCCAGATCCCGCCCCCAGACTAGTTCCTGGATCTGAAAAAGTATAATCCAACGGGCCACGACCGCGATCATTGTCGGTAGGCGCCCGCCATAGCTCTGGCGTCAAGCTCAAAACGTTGAAATCCCCAATTCGAAGCAGTTCTCCATGAGGTCCGAATGTGGCATTGCCGAGTACTGACCCACTGCGTTTTGCCCACACGAACGGATGTTTGGTGGGAGCAGGCGCCGAGGAAGCTGGAAAGACCAGTTGGGAAGGGGGAATGTTGGCTGGCCACCTTGTTTCAGTTTCTGTGAGGAAGAAAGTCAACCAAGTTTCTTCAGAAGCGGACGGAAAAGACGGGATGAGTGAAGTCAATGACATCTTGGTTGAGTGTCCGGCTTGCAGTTCTACCGAACCAAGTCTTCCTGATTTCAATTCTCCGTCTGCGCTCTCTAATCTGTATTGGACAGAGAGATTCGCTTTTCGGCTGTGATAGTGGTTAGTGATGGTAAGCCATTCCGTGGTGACTTGTGTGGAAATAGGTGATGACGAAGCCGCCCACGCTGCCAACCCACCACGGCCTTGTCCATTGCCATCAACCAGGCCATCGCACACAAAGTTTCCATCGTGAATGACCTCACCAAAGTCACCTCCATACAGGAGTTTTGACGCCTCCTGGTAGGTGGGAGATAGCGCGTGATCGCGCCACTCCCAGACGAATCCACCTAGTAATCCAGGAATAGAATTGAATGCTTGATGATAGTCCACTATTCCACCGGGGCCTGTTCCCATGGCATGCGCATATTCGCACAATAGAAAGGGACGCTCTCTTTGGCGTGCACATTCTGCCGGAGTCAGTCGACTGACTTCATGATGAGCTGGGGCAAGCGGTCCACTTGGTTCTGAATAGGCCCGAAGTTCTTCAAGTGACGGGTACATCCGAGAATATAGATCGGTATAAACACCTTCATGGTCTCCTTCGTAGTGGAGTGGCCGATTTGGGTCGCGTAGTTTTACCCACGCGCTCATGGCGGCAAGATTCTCTCCAGTTCCAGACTCGTTGCCAAGTGACCAAAAGATGATGGAGGCATGGTTCTTGTCGCGTTCGACCATCCGCTGCATGCGGTCCACCATATTGTCTCTATAGATGGGATCATTGGCCGGATTCCCAACCCAACTGGCGCGTTCGAAACCGTGAGTCTCTATGTCGCATTCGTCCATCACCCAAAATCCCATTTCGTCAGTGAGATCTAGGAGATGCGGGTGGGGTGGGTAGTGTGATGTGCGGATGGCATTCACGTTGTGGCGTTTCATTAGTTCTAGGTCGGCCCGTGCCGCAGCGCGGTCGAAGACTCGGCCCCGCAGCGACGAAATCTCGTGGCGGTTGACGCCGCGCAGCCGCAGAGGGATGCCATTGACCAGTAGTTGGCGGCCTTCAATTTCAATCCGACGGAAACCGATTTTCCAGCTCAGAGTTTCGCCGCGGCTTTCGAGCTCAAAATGATAAAGAGCTGGACAATCTGCGCTCCAAGGTTCAACGTTGCCAACTTCGATAGCCCCAAGTTCTTCTTGACTATCCCAGGTGTGGTCAAAGTCGATTGCTGGGATCCGAGCCGTGAGGGGCCACGACTCCGCAGATGCCTTGATGCGCGGAATGATGATTCCTGTGCCGTCTTCATAGTCCGCTTCAATCCAGGCATCTTCAATTCCATTACCGGGACGTTGAAGTACTGTAATTTCACGGAAAATCCCTGGAAGCCACCATTGATCTTGATCTTCCAAGTAAGTGTTTGCAGACCATTGACTGACTCGGATGATCAGAGTGTTTTCTCCATCTTGAGCCCAGTCAGTCACGTCGAACTCGGTCGGAAGCCGTGAGCCTTGTCCCCATCCGATGTAATGACCGTTGAGGTAGACAATGTAGACGGATTCTACGCCTTCGAACCGAAGGTAGATTCGGTCTTCAGGTCCAGTTACGAAGTCGTCAGGAAGATGGAAACAACGCTGGTAGTCGCCAGTTGGATTGGAATGAGGAATGTGGGGCGGGTCAACAGGGATGGGAAAACGCCAGTTAGTGTAGATCGGTTTTCCCCACTGTGGATTTTGGAGACACCAATGGGATGGGACTTCAATCAAGTTAGAAGGTGCATTGCCGAAGGACTCAGTGGGAGGCTCATTTGGAACTTCCGGCCAGAACCGAAATTCCCATGTCCCGCAGAGATCGATGGAGTTTGCGTCAGTAGGCAGGTTTGCGCGAGGGGCGACCCGAGACCCTCCGCCGGGGGCAGTGTTCTCAATGTAATCGGCAGTCTGATTCATCCTGATCCTCTCCAGAGCGAAGTCTGTCAAGACACTTCTCCATCGGCACTTGACAGATATCAGATAACTGAGATGTACTGTACTCGACAACAGTGAGGTGACCAAATGAGAGTTTCGTTGACACAGCAGGCGCAAGATGGGATTCGGGAGTACATTGCCGAGAATTCACTGCAGCCGGGGGACGCTCTTCCAAGTGAAGGCGCTTTTTCAGAACTATTTTCAATGAGTAAAGCTACGGTTCGAGAAGCAGTTCGCCAACTAGAAATGTTGGGAATTGTTCAGGCAAAACGCGGGAAAGGCCTGTACGTAGGAGAATTTACTTTCGATCCTGTCCTCAAAGTATTGCCATATCAGCTACGAATCGATGACACTCCACTTTTGGAAATTCTTCAAGTCCGTGCTGCGCTTGAACAGGGCATGGTCACCCGGGCAGCGCAACTTCTTTCTGAAGATGACTTGACCGCTCTGGATGACTTAGTTGAAAAGATGCGGGAGACATCACATCAAGGAGACATTCCCCCAGAAATTGACCGACAGTTCCACATGACACTTTTTGCACCCCTCAATAACGTGTTGCTCAATCGGCTGATTGAACTCTTTTGGCAGATCTATTCTGAATTCGCCGCTGAGACAGAAACACCAGTGAACCAGCATGTTGTTGATGATCACGCGGAAATTGTTGCCGCAATTCGCTCCGGTGATCCACAACGAATGACGAGGGCGATTGCCGTCCATTTCGCGCCGATAAGCACTGCGATTGAGCTGAAGGACAGTGACGTTGTGGGCTACGTTTCGCTTTCCACGAAGGAGTCTTTGTGACTACACTGCTTGCCGCCCTCATAGCTTGTTATGACGAAAACGGCTCCGTTGATGTCGGTAGACAAAAGGAACTTATAGATTATGTTCTCTCCCAGGGGATTGACGGTCTTTTCGTGTCAGGTTCTACCGGTGAGGCTTTTACTCAGTCAATTGAGGAACGCAAACGAACGATTGCTGCTGCAGTCCAACATGTTGACGGTCGCGCGAAAGTCTATGCTCATGTGTCGGCTCTCAACACTGCAGAATCGATTGAACTTGCCAGATATGCTGCTGAAGTGGGCGTGGACGCATTAAGTGCGGTTAGCCCCATCTACTATCAGTACAGCGAAGCTGACTGCAGAGACTTCTACACCACAATCGCACGGGCAACCGATCTTCCGCTATTTGCCTACCACATCCCTTCGCGAACCCATCAAGAACTGAGTCCTCGGTTTTTTACTCAGCTTGGGGCCGAGGGAGTTCTGCAGGGAATCAAATACACCTCTACAGATTTGTATCCTCTGACGGAGCTTGTTGGTATGGCACCGGAAGGATTCACAATCCTCAACGGCTCGGATGAAGTTTTGTTAGGAGGCTTGGCCCTAGGAGCAGATGGCGGAGTGGGGTCGACCTACAACGTCATTGGAGGCCTTTACCGCGGCATCGCCGAAGCTTTTGCACAGCAAGATATGGAACAAGCCAGTGATCTTCAACAACGAGCTAATCGTTACATCGCTGTCATGAATGCTGGTAACTTCTTAGCTTTTCTTCGGGCGTCTTTGGTGCATCTTGGAATCGAAACTGGGCAATCACGGCGGCCACTGCCTCCAACCACTCCGGAGATCCAAGAACTTGCGGCAGTTGAAACAGATAGAGCATTTTCGCTATTACCTATGAGATGAAAATCGACACGAGACGGATCGGAATCATATGACAACGAAGTCAATCACGGTCGACCCGAATGTGCGGGTGCGTAAGAGAACCGTGGCGGGAAGATGGTCAGGATGGGTCTTCATGGGACCTTTTATGCTGATATTCCTGTTAGTTTTTATTTTACCTATTATTTATTCGATATATCTAAGTCTTTACCGCAATCCACTTGTTGGCGGTCAGATTTTTGTGGGTCTTGATAATTATCTGCGCGTTTTTTCTGACGGTCAGTTCCTGCAGGCGTTGGGCCGTGTTAGTGTTTTTCTAATCGTTCAGGTGCCAATCATGCTTGGAATTGCCATGTTGGTTGCATTAGCTATTGACTCTGGTCGATTGTGGGGAAAGAGTTTTTTCCGACTCTCAATTTTCATGCCGTATGCAGTTCCCGGCGTAGTCGCTACTTTGATGTGGGGGTTTATGTACGGGACCCAGTTCGGACTCGTCGGGAATCTCAATGAAATGTTTAGCTGGTCGCTTCCTAATCCACTTTCCTCAGATTTGGTATTAGCATCCATTGGAAACATCGTAACTTGGGAATATGTTGGCTATAACATGCTTATCTTCTATTCGGCATTGCGAACAATTAATCCGTCGCTCTATGAAGCCGCCCGTATTGACGGTGCCTCAGAGATAACAATGGTTTGGGCCATAAAATTGCCAGCTATTCGTGGAGCCATGGTGGTGGCAACGATTTTCTCCATCATAGGTAGTTTCCAGTTGTTCAACGAGCCGAACATTATGAAAAATCTTGCTCCCAATGCGATTACGACAGGGTTCACTCCCAATATGTATGCGTATTCTCTGTCGTTTTCGGGGCAGCAATATAACTATGCTGCCACTGTCGCCATCGTGATGGGAATAGTCACTATGGTGATTGCTTACGTCGTTCAGCTGCGTGGCATGCGAAAGGACATCTGACATGTCTGCTATTACTAGTCCGTCGATTAATGAGAACAAATTGCTGTCGAAGCGGCGCAGTAGCCCACTGGCGAGGAAGAATGCGGGGTATTCGACGTTGCGGCCTGACCGGCGCCCTCGACGAAGTCCGCTATTGACATTCTTGACAGCGATAGTAGTTATTTATAGTTTGTTGCCAATCTTTTGGCTTGTCGTCAACTCGACAAAGGCTCAGTCGGGGCTATTTTCGTCTTTTGGCCTTTGGTTCGCGGATGATTTCAATCTCTTTTCTAATATTGCACGGACTTTCTCATATGACGATGGAATCTTTCTCACTTGGTTCGGAAATACGCTCATGTATGTGGTGGTTGGTGCCGGAGGTGCAACCCTACTATCCATTCTAGGTGGATATGCACTGGCCAAGTTCAATTTTCCTGGAAAAAAAGCTGTGTTCGCCATCATCATTGGTGCAGTTGCGGTTCCTGGAACTGCCTTGGCCGTCCCGACGTTTTTGATGTTTTCAAAACTGGGGTTGACAAATACTCCTTGGGCTGTGATTATTCCGTCGTTGATCTCGCCTTTTGGATTGTATTTGATGTGGGTCTATGCGTCTGAAGCTATCCCCACTGAGCTCCTGGAAGCCGCTCGCATTGATGGTGCAGGAGAAATTCGAACTTTCTTTATGGTGTCTTTGCCGTTATTGGCTCCTGGCACCGTTACGGTCCTTCTGTTCACCACAGTAGGCACTTGGAATAACTATTTCTTACCGCTGATTATGTTAAAAGATCCCACATGGTATCCACTGACGTTGGGGTTGAACTCGTGGAGCCAACAGGCAGCAACTGCTGGAGGTGAGGTCGTTTATGACCTTGTGATTACTGGTTCGTTACTCACGATTCTGCCACTGATTGCAGCATTTCTTTTCCTGCAGAGGTATTGGCAGTCGGGTCTCACCGCCGGTTCTGATAAATAACCCACTACCTATTGGCCCCGTCAAAGGGGCAGAACTAACTGCACCTAAAAATGAAGAAAAGGAGAATAAAATGAATATTTCAAAATGGGCGCAACTGCCCATCACGGTTGCGGCACTCCTCACTGCTGGAGCACTTACTTTAGCCGGATGTTCTGCCAATGGAGGCGGAAATAACGAAATAGCAGAAAGCGGAACAACCGCCTCGTCAGATGAGGCGCTTGCGCAAGGGGGTGAAATCACCATTTGGTCCTGGGAGGGAACACTCAAAGATGTCGTCGCGGATTTTGAAGCGGATAATCCTGGGGTCAAGGTTAACTTGGTCAATGCCGGTTCCGGAAATGACCATTACGCAGCACTTCAAAATGCAATCGCTGCTGGATCGGGGATCCCCGACATCGCCCAAGTCGAGTATTTTGCGATTCCTCAGTTTGCGTTACCGGGTTCCCTCGTTGACTTAAACCAATTCGGTGCCGCCGATCTCGATGGAAAATTCAGTCCGGGCCCTTGGAACTCTGTCCAGTTTGGCGAGGGAATCTATGGAATGCCTATGGACTCCGGTCCTATTGCATTGTTCTACAATGCGACGCTATTTGAGGAAAACGGTGTTGAAGTTCCAACTACCTGGGAGGAATTCGTCGAGGCTGGGCGAGCACTAAAGAAAAGCAATGCCAAGGCATACATCATGACCGATACCGGTAATGCGGGCGTAACTCAGGCGCTAATCTGGCAGGCCGGCGGAAGACCGTTTCAAGTTGAGGGGACGGATGTATCGATCAACTTTGATGAGGCTGGTGTGCACAAGTATACCGATATGTGGCAAACGCTCATTGATGAGGACTTGCTTGCACCATTCAGTTTATGGTCTGACGAGTGGTATCAGGGATTGGCTGATGGCTCGATCGCGACTTTGGTAGCCGGAGCGTGGATGCCCGCGAATTTGGAGTCAGGAGTTCCAACTGGCTCTGGTGATTGGCGAGTGGCCATGATTCCTCAGTGGGAGGCTGACCAGCGGACCAGCGCTGAAAATGGAGGCAGCTCTTTGGCCATTATGGAGGGAACTCCGAATGCAGAATTAGCCTATGCCTTCCTCGAATACGCAAATCTGGGAGGGGGGGTAAAAACTCGGGTTGAACTGGGTGCATTTCCTGCCACGACTGCTGAGCTGAACTCTGAGGAGTTTAAAAACCGCGAATTCGAATATTTCGGTGGGCAAAAGGCGAATGAGATTTTCGTTGACTCTGCCAACGCAGTGGCTGAGGGATGGTCATTCCTTCCTTTCCAGGTTTATGCGAATTCAGTGTTCGGAGATACCGTCGGGCAGGCATATGTTGGTAAGACCACACTGCAACAGGGATTGGAAGACTGGCAGTCATTATTGACGCAATATGGGGCCGATCAGGGCTTTGCAATGAAGTAAGGAGTTCTGATGATTAACCCAAACAAGCGGATGATTGTAAGACGAGTGGGGATAGCGGTTGGCTGCGTACTGGGGCTATCGTTGTTCATTTCAGGAACGGCCGGTGCTGATGCGATTGATGAGATTGACCAACAAGTCCTGTTCTCACGCGGACAAGAGGGGTATTTTTGCTATCGCATTCCTGCACTTGTCACCACCAACGAGGGAGAACTACTGGCTTTTGCTGAAGGCCGTACTTCCAGTTGCGCAGACAAAGGCAATATTGACACAGTCTTGCGTCGGTCTAGTGATAACGGACAGACCTGGGGACCAGTCGAGGTGGTTGCTGAGCAAGATGGCGATACGGTCGGTAATCCGGTTCCGATCGTAGAACGTGAAACTGGTCGAATTGTTCTGGTGACTACTCACAATCCGGCAGAGAATGACCATATTCGCACGCCGTTTGTTCAAGTAAGTGACGATGGAGGAAGAACATGGAGTGAGCGTCGCTCGTTGCCTGAAGCGACTGAGCCAGACTGGGATTACTGGTTAGCTACCGGTCCAGGACACGGTATCCAGCTAGAGAACGGGCCCCATGCGGGTCGCCTGATCTTTGCCGTCAACTTTGAGGGAGAAGGCGGGGCTCTGCGTGGCGCCCGCCTCGTCTATAGCGATGACAAAGGTGACAGCTGGACTGCTGGAGCTCTGTTCGAAACAAGTGATTCTTCAATAAAGCCCCAAGAGATGAGTCTGGTTGAGCTGACCAATGGTGGCATTTACGTTGCGGCGCGGGACAGTGCTGGAGTTCGGATTGGTCATCGGGCTCATGCGATTAGTGAGGATGGCGGACTAACATTTTCTGGCGACTTTCAAACTACAGAGGGGCTGCAGGCACCGATCATCCAGGCGTCCCTCTTGCGCTGGTCAAAAGGACAAGAAGAAATAGATCTGCCTGGGAGGATACTATTCTCCTCTCCTGTCCATCCTGCATCTAGAGAGACATTTGCGATTCGTTCGTCTTTCGACGAGGCCGAGACTTGGCAGGCTTGGAATCAAGGAAAGATCCTGCATTGGGGTCCTTCTGCATACTCGGATATGGCAATTCAAGCCGACGGACGATTGGGGGTGCTTTATGAGGCTGGGAAGGAGAGTGCGTACGAAGAAATCAGATATGCACGATTGACTGAGGAAGAGCTAGACACCCCCAACGACCCGGCACAGGGGATCACAAAGTATCCAATGGGACGGACAACACCAGACCTGTCAGAAAATGACGTCACTGCCTACGTGCGTGGGATACCAAAAATCGGCGCCGGACCAGAAGGCAATGGTGCTCTACAGTTTTCGGGACTCACTACCGCACACCCCTATGATGATCGAGTAGAAGTGCCTTTTAGTGATGCAACCGACCTAGCAGATGATGATTTCACAATCAGTGCATGGGTAAATTACGGTGAATTCAACCATCAACAAGTTATCTTTTGGGCATATTTGCAAGGTGAGGGGCCGACACCGGGAATCTGGGTTCGTGGTGAACCAGGTAGCAATCGAATTCGAGCCTTTTTGGGAACCGAAAATGGTACAAGAACCGTACAGACTCCATCGAGTTATGCTGACCAGAAGTGGCATCATATTGCGTTTCGACGGCATCATGACCAAATTAGCTTGTGGGTAGATGGTCAGAAAGAAGCCGAAGCCCCGGCGCCCATTGGTTCAGTGACTAAGGGGAGTGATCTACGTATGGATGGCTTCTTTATTGGGCAACGACTTGATGGGAAAAACCCTTTTGGAGGAGGTATAGCCGACGTTCGGGTGTATCGACGTGGATTGAGTGACTCGGAAATGAGTGAGCCCTTGCAGGCCGACGGCGTAGATTTAGTGGTGCATCTACCTCTTGATGTAATTGACAACTCCCTTTCTCCTTCCGAGAGCTCGGAGAACGGAGGTATCGAAGTGACTCTGATTGGGGAGCGAATTGACCAATCCTCTAACGTCTACTTTGGAGACAAAGAAGCAGAAGTGCTGAAGAGTGAAGGGGTTGATCTTCTTACAGTTCTTGCCCCCGCTCATCCGGCAGGAGAGGTTCCTGTCGTCGCGAGAGTAGACGACAAGGAAGTGCCTATAGGCAGGTTTACGTACCTGTCATCGGACTCATCTGGAGATATTGATGACGGTGAATCTGAAACGTATCCTCTCCGACCTGGGCTAACGGATGAAGAAACGGGTAAACGCGAAGAATCTGGAACTCTGAGCCGACAGTCAAAATTAGCAGACACTGGTGCAAATGCATTACCTATAGTAGCTGGCGCGGCGCTTGCACTCGCGGTTGGAGGAATCTTCGCCTGGAGAAGATCCCGGCCCGAATAGTATTGAGAAAAATGGGTTCGCAGTGTTCATAACGAGAGTGCTGCGAACCCATTCACGTTTTGCTAACGTAGCTTCCAATCATAGAAGTTATGTGGCATTGGAAATAGCTAGCGCGTGTCAGCTAAACATAGTGAGACATGAATCCGAGGATCTGAAATGAGACTCGCGCTTTGAGATTCAAGGGGAAGGCGTGTGAAGAGTAAAAATATTTCGTTCTGAGGGCGTTAAATCCTTAACGTCCTTGTCACAGTGAACTTGTGATTGCGTGCGATCTGCGTGGTTGGTCCAACGATTCTCTCCAGCGTGCGCTTGTGGGGTAGATGACTATTGAACACAGTGATAAGGGTTCCCCCAGGTTTCAATGTGCGGGCAGCATCCACGAAGAGAGAACGGGCTGCATGAGGGTTGACGGCGTGACCAGAATGAAATGGGGGATTACAGACGATCAAGTCGACGGAGGCATCCTCTTGCCTGCTGAGCCCCATGTCACGACGAACCGTGTATCTTTTCGCCTCGTCCATTTGAGAAGTGTACGGTCCATTCATGGCTATTGTGCGTTCGGTAGACAGGGTGGCAAGAGATGAAATATCAGTTGCCACGACTGATGCGTGGGGAAGTACTTTGAGAAGGTGAGAGGTGAGGAGTCCGCTACCGCATCCCAGATCAACTGCGAGATTCACAGAATCTGGGAGGTTATCAGAGGTGAGCTGCGATATGAGAAACCTGGTTCCGATATCGACGCTGGCATGCGAAAACACACCAGGTAAAGAGCTCACAGTCATGTGCAGGTCAGGGTCAACTTCATCGACAAATGGCAGATGCCAATCACCTTCATGGCGAATAGGCTGCAGAGCCAGAATCACCCGAGCTTTTCTCTCTGCAAGGGACCTTGAGACCGAGGCAAAACTTGCGTGAAAGCTGTCGGTGGCACGTGCGGGAAGATGTTTGGTCATCGCGCCAGCAATCACCGTGACGTGAGGGGAAGCAAATCTCGCAGCTAACTCCGCAATCATGCGCAGAAGGCCGAGGTCCTTAGGGACTCGCATGAGGATGAGGTCGACTCCATCAAAGGCGCTTGGCGTCCAACCACAGTGGGCGATACCTAGTTCTTCAAGTGACCCAACCTGAAAGAGTCGCCTGGCGTTCGCCTTGAGAGCTGCTTCCGCAATAGCTGAGTCTTGGATAGAGCGGATGCTACGTGCACCCAGCGCATGCGCTCCAAGTGCGAGTGCGCCATAAGAATCCTCGACAGTAAGAACTGTTCCTGCCGGATTGTCAGCAATCTTCTGTTTGGCATTGTCCAAAATGAGTCGATCAGCTGCGTCCGAGGCAAAAAGGTTGTTGCTTTCCCAGTCTGGCCAACGTCTCAGTTGTGTCAATGGAAAATGTTCCATGAGAAAACCTCCAAACATAATGGCCGCTGTCCTAGGTTACCTGGAGTTAGGGGGCGGGGAGGCTGACTGTGGAGGAACACGCGTAGTGGATCAGCCTTTGAGCTGGCGCATTGTCTGATGGGATAAGAGCCTTCTGACAGCAGGAAGTCTTGAGAGCGTCCGCAATGTGAGTCGTTCGTAGGCGTCGGGGTCAGCAACCTGGACACGTAGATAGTAATCGGGCTGTCCAAGCATTCTGCGCATTTCCGTTACTTCAGGAATAGCCACAGCGGCAGCCTCAAAATCTTCTATGGTTTTGCCGTCGTTGACGGCAATATCGATGGCGACGATTACTTCGAACCCGCGTTGAGAAAACTGGGGGTCTACGTGTGCATGATAGCCACGGATTGCTCCGCTCTTTTCTAACCTTTGGATGCGACGCAGGCAAGGACCTGGGGTGAGTCCGACTCTGCGGGCAATCTCTGTATTGGGTAAACGTGCGTCTTTCTCAAGTTCAGCAATTATCGCCCAATCAAGGCTGTCTAGTGTGTGATCATTGCCCATTTGGCCACTTTAGCATCGCAAACGCGCAATCAAAATACAAGAGTTTTTTCTTACTATTGCTTCTATGGGAGTGAGACGGCCAACCGATATCCAGACGCAATCTCCGCATGGACGAAAAGAAGTAGTGGCCGGATGGCTTATCGCTTTGCCCGCTTGCGCCGCAGTAACTCCACTGGGTCTGGCACTGGGTGTGATGGCACACCAAACGGGATTGCCGTGGTGGTGTGCCCCTCTGTTAGCCGCTCTGGTTTTCGCTGGTTCTCTAGAATTCTTGATGGTGGGGATGCTTGCGGCAATTGCCCCACTCACCCAGATCGCTCTAAGCGCATTCTTAGTGAACTTTCGGCACATATTCTACGCACTTTCTTTTCCTCTCCATCGTGTCCAAGGGAAAGGGTGGAAAGCGTATAGCACCTTTGCGCTGACCGATGAGGCTTTTGCCCTCACCAGTTCTGAAGCTGCCCAAACGTGGTCTCGCGCGCGCATCGTGAGTATTCAGATGTCGTTTCACTTGGCCTGGATACTCTCAGTTTGTGCTGGCGTGGTCTTAGGTTCTCTGGTTCCTGACTATGTGGTGGGGCTTGACTTTGCGGTGACTGCCCTCTTTCTAGCTCTGGCAATAGAGGCCTACAAGCAACGCCGATCAGTTCCTGTGACGGTTGTAGCTTTATTGTCTTCCCTGATAGCGATGATTATTTCACCCGATAACCTGTTAGCTATTGCAATGACAGCAACGGTTGTGGCTTTGATAGGTGGCTATGGAATATCGCGGTGGAGAAGTCATGCCTAGCCCCACATATCTCATTGTTTCCATAGTTGTTGCTGCGAGTGTCACGTGGCTTCTTCGGTCGGTGCCTTTTGCCATGCTAGCCCCTTTGAGGCGCAGTAAGATTCTTGGATTCCTAGGCGACCACATGCCGCTGGCTATCATGGTGATTCTCGTTGCCTATACCCTGCGTGATCTCGATGTTTTTTCTCCTAGCGCCGTTGTTCCGGCGGCGGTGGCTCTCCTGATTACAGCTACTTTGCAGTTGTGGCGGTCCAACATGATTCTGAGTGTTCTCTGCGGAACAGCGGTGTATGTGGTGATGTCTTCACTGGTTGCAGCTTACATGCGGTAGATTTTGAAGTGAGTGGGGTTACCTAACTAACCCATCACGGGGCATTATTTGTTCTGTTAAATAGTCTGTCTACGCATCTCTTGTAATAACAAATAACTAGTGCTACGCTTCAATGCATTGATCGTTGGCGCGCGCCAATGAGGGTGCATCAGCGATCAAACAGCCTCGTGCTGGCTAACGACGAAGTGATAGTGCCAATATGAAAGTCAGGGTGAGAAGTATTATGAGCGCTCAATCGAAGGCTCGAAACACAGCGGACCCGAAGTACTCAAAACTTGCCATTGGAGTCTGCCCAGACCAATGGGGTGTATGGTTCCCGCAAGATGAACACCAGATGGAACCTCGTAAAGCAATGGAGCAGATGGCAGAAGCTGGATTCGAGATTCTTGAGACTGGTCCGTTTGGTTACTTTCCAACGGATCCTAAAGAATTAGAACGCTGGACGTCAGACCTAGGTTTAAAAGTTGTCGCGGGGACCGGCTGGGGTATACTCCACAAAGCAGAAGCCTGGGCCGAAACCGAAAAGACCTTCCGCAGAATCGCTGAAACTCATGCCGCTGTAGGTGCGGAATACATTGTCCATCTGCCGCCACTGTACCGCGACGATAAGACGTGGGAATGGACTGATGATCGGGTGTTATCGCCCGATGCTTGGAATCTTTACGTCGAAAACGCCAACAAGCTGGGTGCAATGCTCCTCGACGAATACGGTCTTAAGATGGTTTTACACCCACACGGAGATTCGCACATTGAGACCCCTGAAGAAATCGCGCGCATCTTCGACGCAACGGATCCCAAGTACGTGAATCTGTGTCTTGACTCAGGCCACGTCGTGTACGGGGGAGGGGACCCCGTGGAGCTCATCAAGAAGTACCCGGACCGGATTACGTATGTACATATCAAGGCGTTTGATGAAGACATCACACGTGAAGCTCATGAGAAGGACTGGCCCTTCGGTGAGGCTGTTGCTAAAGGCGCTTCGGTATGTCCTCCTGCAGGATTACCTGAAATGCATGCATTTGTCGATGCCTTAGCTGAACTTGATAAAGACATCTACTGTATATGCGAACAAGATTGTTACCCTTGTGCGCCAGATTTCCCACTGCCCAATGCAATCAACATGCGCAAGTATCTTGCTGAATGCGGCCTGGGTCTTGCCTAAAGATACATTGATTGGAGATATGAAAATGACACTGAAAGTCGGTCTGATTGGTGCAGGCGGTATGGGAAGAGCTCATGTTGATAGAATCAAAAATGATCTATCAGGGGCTGAAATTGTCGCTGTTGCAGATATGAATATTGATGCAGCCAAGGGTGTTGCTGGTCCTCTGGGGGCGAAGGCCTATGCCTCGGGCTCAGAATTGATTGCCGATTCTCATGTTGACGCAGTACTTATCGCAACCTTTGGAAAAGCCCACGCTCCTGATGTCCTCGCGGCCGTGAATGCAGGAAAGTATGTTCTGTGTGAGAAGCCTTTAGCGACCACCGCTGCTGATTGCCGAGCTATCCTTGACGCTGAGATAAAAGCAGGAAAGAAGCTGGTGACGGTTGGCTTCATGCGTCGGTTTGACGAGGGGTATCAGCAGATGCGGAAGGCGCTAGAGTCTAAAGACTACGGGTATGCCACACTGCTTCATTGTCGCCATCGCAATCCAAGTGTGCCTGAGAATTACACGACCGAAAATATGATTGACGACACCGCTATTCACGAATTCGATATCTGTCGCTATCTTCTGGGTGAAGAAATCACGCGGGTTCGTGTAGATAAAGCTCGGGCGACTTCACACCGCTTCGATCATCTTCACGACCCCCTTGTCGTAGTCGCATACTCTGAAAGCGGAGTGCGCATCGACGATGAAGTTAACGTCAATATCGGATTTGGGTATTCCATCGAATGTGAACTGGTGATGGAACAAGGCACCGTGCGCCTCGGCGATCAAGAAAAGGTACATGTGCGCGACATTCATGGTGACCGTAATGCTATGTGTCAAAGCCATATTGACCGTTTTGAAAGCGCCTTCAACTGTGAGGTGCAAGAATGGATCAATGCTGCTAGCGCCGATCGGCATACAGGTTCCTCTGCGTGGGATGGCTACGCGGCAACTGCTATTGTCGATGCCGCATTGGAATCTCTACGAGGCGATGGCGGCGAGGTAAAGGTTGATATGATCGACAAGCCCCAACTGTACAGGTGAAATCATGGTTGATATCGCGTTAGATCCGAATATGTACTATCGCTCCATGTCTACTGCCCAGACTCTGCATAAGGCGGCCGAGCTTGGGTACCAGTACGTTGAGCTTTCACCCAACAGTGAGTTTCATTTCTGGCATCATTATCCAAAAGCAGATGATGCTTTTGTTGACGAGCTAAAGAAAGCCCAAAAGGATACTGGGGTGCGGGTTCGCACGTTGAATCCAGTGTTCAATTGGTCATCAGTTGACGAGGCTGAGCGCACAGCTCAAGTGCGTAATTGGAAACGGCTTTTAGAGCTGGCAGACCAACTCGATGTTCGAGATATTGTCTCTGAGTTCTCTGGGAACCCGAACACTCCACGCGAATGCGAAGCCCAATGGTACCGCTCAATTGAAGAGCTCACCCCATACTTTGAGAAGTACGGGATCCAGCTCAACATGGAAGCCCACCCCTATGATTTCGTAGAAACGAACGATGCTGCGTACAGCATTGTGCGAAGTGTCAACAAGGACTGGATAGGGTATGAGTATTGTTTCCCCCATACTTTCCACCTCTCGGAAGGAGACGGCGACATTAGTCGTATGATTAAGCATACGGCAGCCAAATTGCGTGAGGTTCACATCGCGGATTCGTTCAACCATTTGGCCAACGATGGTAACCGCTACATCATTAATCCTCCAGGCGTTGATGCTCGCGTTCACCAACATAATGAGATCGGATTGGGCGATGTGCAATGGGACAGTGCCTTCGAAACGCTACGGGAAGTTGGCTTCGATGGGATAGTGTCGGTGTGCGTATTTGGATGGCATGAAAAAGCCGACGAAATAAATCGGCGTATGCTCAAACGCATTCAAGATGAACTCGCTTAACATGCGGTGGACGTAGAAAGATTCCAGAGGGCGCGCAATGAAATATGTGAGACCAACTCAAAATGATGTTGCGCGCCTGGCTGGCGTCTCTCGCCAAACCGTATCCCTGGTGACAAATGCAGATCCTCGCGTGTCGGAGGAAAGTCGAAATGCGGTTCTTGCAGCAATGAAAGAACTCGGATATCGTACCAATGCCGCTGCTAGGCAACTTGCTTCTCGCAGAAGTGACACCGTTGGTATCATCTGCGCTGATCTACTCAACCCGTTTATCGCTGAGCAAATCGAAGCAATTCGACGAACTGCCAGAGTAGCCGGATTTTCAGTCGTAGTTTTTCCTGTCGACGAGAATGCGCGATCAGAACGAGAAGCATTAGAACGTCTCGTTGAAACGGATGCAGCGGGCGCAATCATGGTTGCGCCTTTGGCTGACCGCGATACCTTGGAAGAATATGGCAAACTCTTGGCCATTGTTGCGCTCGGTCGTAACATCAGGGTACCTGGAGTTAGCTTTGTCAGACCAGCAGATGAAGCTGGCGCAGCACAAGTAACGCGGCATTTAATTGATCAGCAATACGATCCCGTTGTATTTGTCGGCCCCTTCCGCGAAGGAGAAGGCGACTCATCCCAGGAGCGGTATAGAGGGTACTCACAGACGATGTGTAATCAAGGGTTGCTCCCGGTACGCATTGTGACGCGCATCGAGTATCAAAGTGAAATCTATCGATTTCTTAGCGAGCATGGACATGGAACGGCGTTTGTTTGTCACAATGACAAGATTGCACTAGATGTTGCGAGTGCCGCGATTGACCATGGCCTAGCTTTAGGCTCTCAGGTGGGAGTTGCTGGGTATGACAATTCCTATCTATCGCAGTATTCAGGACTGCAACTCACCACTGTTGATATGCACATTCAGGTGATGGCTGAACGTGCATTGGAACTGTTACAAACCATGCTGATTGGCGAAACTCAGGACGCAGACGTTGTCGTGACGCCAACACTAGTAATGAGAGATTCCACTGATAGACACCAGTGACCACTGACGTGCTGGTCTCTTTCAGATGGGCGTAACCCCTGTTTTAGGAGAACGTAATGTCGAATTATAATTTGACCAGGGAAAAGGCAAACCCGTCTCGGTCGGAAATTGCCGAGATGGTGAAAGAAACTCCACCGTCAGGAAAGAAGCGTTCTATCGGTCTTATGGCCGTAGTCGTGACGCTAGGATCTTTGCTTTTTGGCTACGACACCGGAGTAATAGCTGGTGCACTGCCGTACATGTATTTACCGATGGAAGCCGATGGGCTCCACCTGACTGCCGTTGAGGAGGGTTTAGTAGGCGGCCTACTGGCAATTGGGGCGGCATTTGGCGCTGTTATTGGTGGACGAATCTCTGACCGATATGGGCGAAGAAAGAATATCCTGATACTAGCGGTAATTTTTGCGATAGGAACCATAGGCTGCACCATTTCACCGACAGTGTGGGTCCTCTACCCATTCCGCTTTATTCTCGGATGGGCCGTTGGCGGGGCTTCTGCGACTGTTCCTATTTACCTATCTGAAACGGCACCTGCTCGCATTCGTGGCCCGCTAGTAGCCATAGACCAATTTATGATCGTTTTCGGGCAGCTTTTAGCCTATTCAATGAACGCATGGCTTTCTTCATCACACGGCGGGCCACAGGTCCAAATAGCCAGCGACCCAAGTGGTACCTACTCTGAAGGGCAATGGGTTGCCTGGGATGCGGTCCAGTCAATTTCTGGAGTTATTGTCCAAGATGGAAACGGCGTTGCTTGGCGCTACATGCTGGTTCTTGCCACTATTCCCGCGGTTGCATTGTGGATAGGCATGCGAATGATGCCGGAGACTGCTCGCTGGTATGGAATGAAACAGCGATACTTCGAGGCAATAGGTGCGCTAAAACGCGTACGTGATGAGAGCAAAGATGACGTCGTTGAAGAAATAACCCAAATCGTTGAAGTCAACGAAATGGAGGCTAGGCAAGAAAAATGGAACTTGACGCAAACCATAAAGACTAAGTGGACCAGAAAGATCCTGATCATCGGTATCTTCTTGGGATTTTTCGATCAGTTGACTGGCATCAACACCGCTATGTATTATCTGCCAAAAATTCTTCATTCGGCCGGATTCTCGTCAGCGGACTCCATCATGCTCAATGTGATTACAGGAATCGCATCTGTTATTGGAGCCGGCATAGGACTGATATTGGTTGCAAAGTTTATGCGTCGGCACGTCGGGATTTACCAAGAACTCGGTGTTGTCATATCCCTCTTCGCTCTAGCCTTGGTGTTCCATTTCGGTATTAGCCCGCACATGGATGGGGACGGAAACATTCTAGGTTCAGTTCCACAATTCGTTCCGTGGTTGGTACTTATTCTTGTTGCAATTTTCGTTTTCGTGAAGCAATCCGGGACAGTCGCCTGGATACTTGTATCTGAAATATTTCCTTCAAAGATTCGCGGAGTCGCCCAGGGCGTTGCAGTTGGCGGCTTGTGGATAATGAACGCGATTGTCACGTTCGCGTTCCCCGTCATGATCAAAGGTTTGGGTGCAGCCTGGACGTATGGGATCTTTGGAATCATCAATGTGTTCGCGTTGATTTTTTACATCAAGTTTGTCCCAGAAACGAAGACCTCGACGTTAGAGGAAATCGAAGAGACCTTGCAGGAAAAGTATTCCTAGAGTGACCTACGGATGGAGCCGGCACCCACAGGGGGGTCGGCTCCTTTGGGCATCCAGAAGATTGTATCCACCCGAATAAAACAGTGTCCCGGCGACAAATATCAAACTGCCATGGGAATTATGACACCGTGATGGGTGAGGGAGTGGAGGAAGGGGAGAGAGCAGCAAAAAAGGTCGTGACTTCGCTGTCACGACCCTAGTGTTGTGCTATCTGGGGCTATCCCAGTATCCGCCGACTATTCTCCAAGTTGAGCGCGGAACACTAGGGTAGCAGTGACGAGAGCACTAGTAAGGCCAGCCAAAATGGTGACCCAGAATGCGCCAGTGACGACGCCGAGGACAGCCACTCCCATAGCAACGACTCCAACAATGACAATCGCTAACAGTAGTAGTGAGCTTGTAGGAATAGCGGTTTCCTGACGCTGGACAACACCACTCAAGTGGATTTGATCAGTTGACATAGTATCTTTTCCTTTCCTGTACCGCTTGCAGCGGTGCCCTGCGGAAAAGCACTTGCCGTGCTGCCCCGCACGGCTGTGTGAGGTGAGTAGACAACTCACCGTCCTGGGGTTTTTCCAAGACGCCTTTATCATCACACTATTTGTCCTTACATTCAAGGCGAGTGTGAAAAACGTGATTGACAGCATGAAAAAGTGGGGACGTCTCGAAAGACGCCCCCACTGGCAGTGAATAAAACTAAGTGATACTAGAGTGTCACCGTGCGCAGCTCACGGGCTGAAGTTTCAGCAGCTTCTGCGATACGCAGGGCTGCCGCTCCATCAGCAATTGATGGCGAGAAATCACGTTCTCCCCTTGCTGCAGAAACGAAAGCAGCTAATTCTAGGGCATATGCTTGGGCATAGCGATCGAGGAAGAAATCCAGGTAGGTATCTTGAGCTCGTGAATGGTTCGCAGTCGAAATGTGGGCGGTTGTGGGCAGTACATTTTCACAAAATACTGATCCTTGGGTCCCAAAGATTTCAAGACGTTGATCATAGCCAGTTGCGCAATGCCTGGAGTTCACCACTGTCGCGGAAGCTCCTTCAGTGTTCACCATGGTGATAACAGCACCGTCAAAGTCTCCGGTGTCTGCCAAGTCTGGGTCCAGGTTCTGTCCTACAGCACTCACAGAAGCAATATCTCCAATGAGGAATCGCGCCATATCAAAGTCATGAATTGTCATGTCTTTGAAGATTCCACCTGAAACAGCAATGTACTCCTTCGGAGGAGCAGCAGGATCACGCGAAATAATAGTGACCTGCTCAACCTTGCCCAGTTTGCCCGCATCGCTTGCTTGCTTAGCAGCGGCAAAAGAGGGATCAAAACGCCTGTTGAAGCCCATCATGACTCGTGGGTTGAGTCCCTCGAGTTCGCGGTAGAGTTGCTCAACAGTTGCGCTATCCATCGCAATGGGCTTTTCGCACAGTGCCGGTTTGTTTGCCTTCGCTGCTGCCAAGATCTGCTCAGCGTGAAAAGGCGTGGGCGAACATATGACGATAGCCTCAACTTCAGGGTTATTGATGACCTCTTCAGCAGTTGCAACCGCCGTTCCACCATAACGAGCGGTGACAGATTGTGCGGCTTCGATATGGGGGTCAGAAACTGCGACCAGAGTGGTGTCGGGATTCTGCCACACACTGCGTGCATGAACTTGGCCGATTCTTCCTGCACCGATAATTCCGAGTTTCATGGTTTCCCTTTACTTTGCTGCCGGAGTGATAAGATCGCGTACTAGTTGATCTAGCTGTTCATCAGCGCCTAAGAACTGGCGTAGCGTACGAACTGTGGCTCCGAAGGTCAAAAACTCCTCCGGCTTCATTCCGTCTTCGTCATAGGCCCTATTGAAATCGGGGATACGACGGAGCTGCTCAACGTAGTACGGATCAACCGGCACGCTCATTCTTTCAACAGGTGTGTAATCCGAATTATTGATGATTTCCTGCCACTTGAATGGAGGAGAAACCACAACGTCACCACCTTGGAATTCGCTCCACTGCAGAACATTGCGGAATGCAGCTGATAGAAGACGAGACCGGAAGCCTCGTTCCTGGAAGATTTCATAGGCTTTCTTGAACGCCGCAACCCCCGCCCAATCGAGGCACGCAGGGTCAATGTAGATGCCGTCGCGCGCGACGACGTGTTTCAACCAATCATCCAGGCGTCCCACCATGATTGTGACGACAGGGGCCATTTGTGAGATGTCGTATCCTGCATCTGCTCGGCGTGAGAGGCCTCTTTCGATTGCTTCCGCGGCAGCTACCGCTTGCGGTACGGAAAATGACACGGTGACGTTGATGGATACACCGCGGAATGTTGCATCCTCAATCGCTTCTAGCCCGGTAGCAGTTGCAGGAATCTTTACGATGATATTGCGTGCCAGACTGTCGAACTCTACGGCTTGGTCTGCTAAGGCTTTTGCATTGCGATATAGGCGAGGATCAGTTTGAACTGAAAGCCTTCCGTTACGTCCGTTATAGTGATCAAAAGCCGGTTCTAACAGTGCCGCTGCTTCGATCGACATTTCCCGTACGGCTTTCCAACCGATTTCTGATTCTGTCCATGTGGGGTTCTCTTGAGCGATCTTGAGGATACGTTCATTCCAGATTTCCGGATGCTTAGAAATCGTCGTATATGCAATCACGGGGTTGCACGTAGCCCCAACGCCTCCAAAAGAAATGGACTGGCGTAGCTCATCGAGGTCTGACGAGTCATTCCACAGAACAGTGGGGAACTCTTTTGTCGCCTCAAGGAGCGGACCGGGTGTCTGTTTGATCGTCATTGAATCTCCATCGTCAGGAAGCTGCAGTTTCGCAGTGATCGGCACTTCGGTGTGTGCCTTTGCCTTACACACAGTATTCAATGACAATAGAGCAGCTTTGTCAAGTCTTTGTTCGGACAAAGACTTGACTTTGGGGATATGTTACTCGGCAGCTGAGGCGAAACTCAGTGTGTAGCGGGCTGCGTTGTAGACGTGGTCTCCATACTCGACGACTGCTCCCGAATGATCGTAGACAGTTCTACTGAGTGTGAGGAGGGGGTCCCCTTTTGACACTTTCAGCAGTTGTGCCTGCTCCGATGACGCCGCCAGTGCAGTGACAGCCTGCTGGGCAGTGGCAAGTGTTACTCCGTTGGATCGCAAACAAGCATATAGTCCGGCGCGGGAAAGATCGCTCAGAGTAGGTGCGATGGCCGCGGGCAAGAGGTTTACCAGAATTGCGAGAGGCTCTCCGTCACTCCAGCGAAGCCGTTTGACGCGGACGACTTCGACACCTCGCTCACAGTGGAGTAGTTGCTGTTCTTTTTCTCCCGCCAAAAGCACCTCGTAGCTGAGGACATCTGTCTTTGTTTCAAACCCAGCTTTTGTGAGGTCATCTTCTAGAGATGTGAGCCCAATTGGGCGATGTACATGTGTCGGAGTTACTCGGGTTCCGGCTCCCCTACGTCGCGACAAAAGTCCTTTTCCGACTAAGTCTTGAAGCGCGCGTCTTGCGGTAGGGCGGGACACGTTGAGACGCCGTGCCATAGAAACCTCATCCTCGATGAGTGTTCCAGCAGATAGGGAGCCCGAGAGGATTTGTGCTTCTAGCGGCCCCGAAATTTGATAATGCAAAGGAGTGGAGGAAGACCTATCAACTTCGATTTCCAATCGGAATGGAATGTCAGTGTTCACGTCTGAAGTATTCGCGACTTCAGATTTCGTCTTTTTCTCAGGCATTGCTATGTATCTCCTGGTGATATTGTTCCCACAGCACTGTACGAAAGTCAGGCCAACTATGGCATTACGTTAGCACAGCAAATTTTGATGTTAGGTCCCAAAGGAGGAATCTGACGACATATTTGTAAGTACAAAGACTTGACTGTAGGTCTCTCAGTGTTGCATCATTAGTGCAACAGCCCGAACTTCGGGCGACGCTAAGCGTGTCATAGAGGCGTGGCGGTTTTGCCGGGCGATGACGCGGTGTTGGCGCGAGACAATGAGGTGTTTACTTGTGGCTATGACCGATATGTCATCTATTCAGGAAGTAGAACCAATCTTCGACGTGCTCTCTATAGGTCGCTGTGGGGTGGATGTATATCCACTTCAAATCGGTAAGGGGCTTGAAGAAGTCACATCATTTGGAAAATTCTTGGGAGGCTCACCTACCAACGTGGCAGTTGCCGTTGCGCGGTATGGAAATAGTTCTGCAACAATCACTGGTGTCGGAGATGATCCTTTTGGTCGTTATATTTGCCAAGAAATGGAACGTTTGGGAGTATCGTCTGCTTTTGTCGTGACGAACGAAAACTTCCATACTCCTGTCACATTCTGTGAAATATTTCCGCCCGACGATTTTCCCTTGTACTTTTATCGATCACCTTCAGCACCTGACCTTGAATTGGGAGTAAGAGACATTCCCCTGGAATCCGTAGCGAAGTCACGAATTCTCTGGCTTTCGGCGACGGGTTTGTCGGTAGAGCCAACGCGCAGTGCGCATTTTGCGGCGCTTCAACATCGGGGGGCTGCCAGTAGCTCCTCTGGACACTGGACCATCATTGACCTGGATTATCGAGACATGTTCTGGGATTCTCCAGTCAATGCAAGATCACAGGTGCAGGCCGCATTGACCTACGCGAATGTGGCGATAGGCAATCGCGAAGAATGTGAAATTGCTGTTGGGGAGACCGAACCGGACCGCGCTGCAGATGCCCTGCTAGATAGAGGTGTAGAGATAGCGGTAGTCAAACAAGGGCCTCTGGGCACGCTAGCAAAAACAGCTGATGAACGCATTGTTGTTCCTGTCACCCCCGTCGAGGTGATGAACGGATTAGGCGCAGGAGATGCTTTTGGTGGTGCTTTCTGTCATGCCCTGCTAAGTGGATGGGACGTGGCCGAAGCTGTTCAGTTCGCCTCGACAGCGGGGGCGATCGTAGCGTCTCGGCTTGAGTGTTCGACTGCGATGCCAACTGAGTCTGAAGTACAAGAAATGATCAGTCAAAATCCGGCATCAGCGCCCATTGTTGAGAAACGGAAGTAGAAGAATGAGTATTCTCAGTGAAATCGTGGCCACCCGTGCTTACGATCCAGATGCCATACCTGCGGCTCTTCGTCGTCGGGCTCGTCGCTCGATGCCAATTCAAGGAGAGAAGATTCTCGTTCTAGCGTGTGACCATCCGGCGCGCAGTGCCCTAGGAGCAGGAAATGATCCGATGGCGATGGCTTCGCGCGAAGAGGTTTTGGAACGTTGCGCGCAGATTCTCTCGCATTCATCAGTATCTGGCTTTTTGGGTACTGCAGATATGGTTGAAGATCTGGCCCTTATGGGAGCTTTGGATAACAAGTTGGTGTGGGGATCGATGAACCGAGGTGGCCTGCTCGGTTCATCGTTCGAGATGGATGATCGTTTTACTGGCTACACAGCCAAGGGGATTGATGCTTCCCACCTTGACGGCGGGAAAATGCTCACCCGAATCAACTATGAGGATGCCGGGACTGTTGCCACTCTTGAAGCCTGCGCTGAATCCATAGATGATCTGTCGTCGTATGGGTTGAATGCGATGGTTGAGCCGTTTATCTCCCGGTGGAGCGATGGAAAAATCGTCAACGATTTGAGTCCTGATGCGGTGATCCACTCGATAGCTATCGCTTCTGGATTGGGTACGACTTCGCGCAACACGTGGTTGAAACTTCCTTGCGTTCCTGAAATGGAACGGGTTATGGAATCGACAACACTTCCATCGTTGATTTTGGGTGGGGCGGTAAGTGAGGACCCTGAGACCACTTTCCGTCAGTGGAATGATGCGCTGAGCCTTCCTAATGTGATTGGCTTGGTGATTGGGCGCTCATTGATGTTCCCTCCCAATGGGGATATTGACGGGACAGTTAACAAATTAGTGGAGATGCTATGAGCCAACATGACAAGTACCTCATCAAAGCTGGAGAGACGGCTCACGGGCCTTACCAGACTGATATTACGACTCAGAGAGCCGGCTGGGAGTATTCCTCGATCCGCGTACTGGCACTTGCGCCGGGCCAAGAAGTGTCGGTGCCTGGCACCGATGCAGAGTTCCTGGTTCTTCCTTTAGAAGGATCATGCGAGGTTGTACTAGGTGCGGAAAGCTATGCGTTGGAGGGGAGGGAATCGGTCTGGACCGATATTACGGATTATCTCTATATTCCACGCAACACCGATATTGTGGTTCGCAGTAAGGAAGGCGGGCGCTTCGCACTTCCGGGTGCAATCGCCTCGGCAGACCTTCCCGTGACCTACTGTGATCGGTCAAAGGTCATTACATCTTTGCGTGGCGCAGGGCCTTCCTCACGCCAAGTGAACAACTATGCTCTTGGAAATGACGTGAAGACCTCTCACCTGTTGGCATGTGAGGTGCTCACACCTGGAGGAAACTGGTCGTCGTATCCACCGCACAAACACGATGAACACACCGATGTGGAACGCAAGTTAGAAGAGATCTACTTCTATCAGGTGCGTCCAGGTGCCCAGGACTCTGAAGGATTTGCATTCCAACGGATATATACGTCAAATGTTGCCGAAATAGACTTCTGTGCCGAGGTTCGTGACGGTGACGTTGTTGTGATGCCTTTTGGGTACCACGGGCCCTCTGCCGCGGCTCCCGGGTATGACCTCTACTACCTCAATGTCATGGCTGGTCCTGCCGAGGACGCAGCGTGGTTGATGACAGATGACCCAAAGCATGCGTGGATTCGGGACTCGTGGAAGGACCAAGAAGTAGATCCGCGCTTGCCAATGACCCCTATGAACCCCTAGTTAACAACTCTCCTCAAGGAAACATTATGGAACGACAAGAAACTGTGCGTTTGACAGTAGGCCAGGCAATTATTCGCTTTCTCGTGCACCAGTACACTGAGCGTGATGGCCAAGAACAACGCTTGATAGCAGGAGCCTTTGGGATATTTGGACACGGCAACGTCGCTGGAATTGGCCAGGCGCTCCTGCAAAATGAGATTGATCCTGACGCTGATGGCGGTGCAATGCCATACATCATGCCTCGCAATGAGCAAGGCATGGTGCATGCGGCCACAGCTTTTGCGAAAACTCGCAATCGTATGCAGACCATGATGTGTACTTCATCGATTGGGCCAGGCTCATTGAACATGGTCACTGGAGCGGCGACCGCGACGACGAACCGACTTCCAGTCTTGCTGTTCCCTTCCGACCAGTTCGCTACCCGTTACCCCGATCCGGTGTTGCAACAGATTGAGAACCCGCAAACTTTGGCTACCACCGCCAACGATTGCTTCCGCCCGGTAGCGGCATTCTTTGATCGTATTGAGCGCCCGGAGCAGTTGGTTCCATCCTTGATCCACGCTATGCAAACGCTGACTGATCCCGCAGCAACCGGAGCAGTGGTTATTGCGCTGCCTCAAGACGTACAGGCTGAAGCCTTTGACTTCCCAGTCGATTTCTTCCGCAAGCGAGTCTGGCATGTTCGCCGGACTCCTGCTGAGATTTCTGCTGTAGAACGTGCGGCTGAGGCAATAAGGAATGCGAAGCGACCGATGATTGTTGCCGGTGGCGGTGTGATCTATTCTTCGGCATCAGAAGAGCTGCGTGCATTTGCTTCGAATACGGGAATTCCTGTTGCTGATACTCAAGCTGGTAAGGGTGCTATCAACTTTGATCATCCGCAGTCAGTGGGAGGTGTCGGGTCAACTGGCTCAAATGCGGCTAATCATGTTGCGGATCAGGCTGATGTAGTGATTGGAATTGGGACGCGGTATTCGGATTTCACGACCGCCTCCCATACGCAGTTCAAGAACCCTGATGTGCGTTTTGTGAACATTAATGTGCAGCCATTTGATGCTGTGAAGCATGGGGCGCAGATGCTGGTTTCTGATGCCCGTGAGACTCTTGTTGCCCTGAACTCGGCTCTTGAGGGATACCGTGTAGAGGCTGAGTATGAGGCTGAGATTGCGCGTTGGAAGGCCCAGTGGGATGAGGAAATTGAAGCGTGCTATCACCGTGGGTTGGAGCCGGTTCCAGCGCAGACGGAGATTTTTGGTGCTCTCAATGAGTTGATGGGAGATAGAGATATCGTCATCAATGCTGCAGGTTCGATGCCGGGCGATCTGCAGGCACTGTGGCGCGCGAAGACTCCAGAGCAGTATCACGTTGAGTATGCGTTCTCTTGTATGGGCTATGAGATTCCCGCTGCGATGGGCGTGAAGCTGGGGGCTCCCGATCAAGAAGTTGTGGCGATCGTGGGTGACGGTACCTATCAGATGCTTCCAATGGAAATGGCGACGATCTCTCAAGAAGGTATCAAGGTCATCTTGGTCCTTCTGCAAAACTATGGGTTTGCTTCGATTGGTTCTCTATCGGAGTCGAGAGGATCTCAGCGCTTTGGAACCCAGTATCAAAAGGGCCAGGGAGCACACCTTGGTGCTGGCGACCGTATCGATGGTGTCGATATTGCTGCTAATGCACGTTCTTGGGGATTTGATGTTCTGGAAGTGCGCGGGGTGGAGGAATTCCGTGAAGCGTATCGGAAGGCTGAGGCTTCGGATCGTCCAACCTTGATTTATGTGGAGACCGCGTTGAAGGGGCCGAACCCAGATTCAATTTCGTGGTGGGATGTGCCGGTATCGCAAGTATCGCGCATTGAATCCACGCAGAAGGCCTATCAGGAGTACGTTGAGGCCAAAAAGCCTCAGCGACATTACCTGAAATAGGGGTGATGAGGGGGTTGTCTGTTGAAAGGAGGGTCAACAGACAACCCCCTTTTTGCTGCGCTGAGCAGCTTGTTACCGCATAGCAATCTTTGTTAGGACAAAAGACCGTTTTGTGCTAACCTTGGGTACAAGGTCACTTGCGGCCCAGCGTGTGGCGTAGCAAGAGATAGACATTCAACGGTGAAACAGGAGAAGTGAAAATGTCGAGAATTGTCCATTGGGTAGATGGCGAATACTATGAGGGGACACCAACTGGAACAGTTCCTGTCGAAAATCCCGGGACCGGTGAAAAAATCGGAGAGCTGCTCACGGCCTCGCGTGAGGACCTCGATCATGTGGTCGACGTGGCCCGTCGCGCACAAAAAGAGTGGGCTGCCACACCGCTGTCAAAGCGCACGCAGATCATGTTTCGTATGCGCGAACTCGTCGTAGCAAATCAAGACCGTTTAGCAAAAGCCACCGTTGAGGAACACGGGAAGAACTACTTAGACGCGATTGGCGAAATCGAACGTGGTCGTGAAACCCTAGACTTCGCTTGCGGAATTGGTGCGGCGCTCAAGGGAGAATTCACTTCGGATGCTTCTCGTGGAATTGACGTCCATAGTCTGCGTCAACCGGTTGGAGTAGTCGCTGGTATTTGTCCCTTTAACTTCCCTGTGATGGTGCCCATGTGGATGCATCCTGTTGCTCTAGCTACGGGCAACGCATTCATCCTTAAGCCCGCCTCGGCTACTCCCACGGCTTCATTGATTGTTGCTGAACTGTATAAAGAAGCTGGATTGCCAGACGGGCTGTTCAACGTGCTATCGGGAACGCGCGACATGGTGACGGAGATTCTTGAGCACCCCGGTATCAATGCGATTTCGTTTGTGGGATCGACTCCGGTCGCGCACATCGTTCAGGAAGTTGGCACACGCAACGGAAAACGCGTGCAAGCGCTGGGCGGAGCCAACAACCACGGCATCGTGATGCCCGATGCCGACCTTGATTTCACCGCCGCACACCTTTCTGCAGCCGCATTCGGGGCAGCAGGTGAACGGTGCATGGCCCTGCCTGTGGCAGTTGCTGTAGGGGGAATCGGTGAAGAACTGGCGAAGAAGGTTGCTGAAAAGGGTGCAGCCATCAAGGTCGGTTATGGCATGGGCGACGGGGTAGAGATGGGCCCGGTGATCACTGCCAAAGATAAGGACAGGATCGTCGGTCTCATCGATGACGCGGAGTCTCGCGGCGCTACAGTCGTTCTTGATGGGCGTTCACTGGTTGTTGAAGGTCATGAGGCAGGGCACTTTGTGGGTCCCACCGTTGTCACAGGAGTACCCTTGGATTCTCCTCTCTACACCGAAGAGGTCTTCGGGCCAGTCTTGGTGATTGTCGAGGCAGAATCTTATGAGGAAGCAATTGATTTGGTGAATGCGTCGCCGTTTGGCAACGGCGCAGCCATTTTCACTAATGATGGGGGAACGGCTCGCCGTTTCACTCTCGATGTGGAAGCTGGCATGGTCGGGGTGAATGTTCCAATTCCTACGCCTGTTGCGTACTACTCCTTTGGAGGATGGAAAGAATCTCTCCTCGGAGACCAGCACATTCAC
Source organism: Scrofimicrobium canadense (assembly GCF_009696615.1). GTDB lineage: Bacteria > Actinomycetota > Actinomycetes > Actinomycetales > Actinomycetaceae > Scrofimicrobium > Scrofimicrobium canadense. Next base: position 65,477 of record NZ_VULO01000008.1, on the reverse strand, counting down.
GGACCTGAGGGAGTGCGCTTCTACACCCGTGCAAAGGTCGTCACTGAGCGGTGGCCTTCTGAGTCGGGTCTGTACAGTGCGTCAATGTCCTTCAAACGTGAGGATTGAGCGTATAGACGCGTAGTCCTTGACCCGACGCGGTGGGCGAAGTGGAGTGCATTCCACTTCGCCCATCTTTAACTCCCACTTCCCACGTACGGGGTCATAAAGCTGTACCCGGGGCCGTATACGGCTCCGGCACTTGTCACATGGCCCAGGCTGCTGCACTGAGTCAGTTAATGGACAAGGTGATGACAAGTGGCAGCGCCACCCGAAGCGTGCATAGCTGAGCTTCCTTTGCCACTGTCGCCGCTAACGGTGTAAGCAGCACGATGCCGACGGGGCCGAACAGAGGAATTCCGAAGATTAAGCCTAGAGTGGCCATCACAAGTAGGGAGCGCCGACTGCCAGATTTCGCCAGCAAAGTAGTAGCTATCGAATGCGCCCCTCCAGACTCTTCGACACTTTTCCCCAGGATAGACCCAAGCCAATTGTGAGAGTGAGTGATCCTAAGATCGATGCAACCCCCTCAGCAATGATGCCAATAATGTCGGAGAGGGGAGTTCTCGTCACTACTGCCATTGCTAAAGCAGCGAGCAGTAGTGCGATCGAGGCATGACATCGAGCTTTGAGAATGAGGACTATGACCAAGAGGAGGTCAATGGCGAAGACAACGATTAAAAAAGTGTTTCCCACGGATACTCCCACATGGATTTCGAGTGTGCACGCCGCACAGTAGTTCACAATAGAATAACATCTTTGTTAGGACAAAATAAGTGCCTAAAGCCCTAGTTCATGTTGTTCAAGGTCGTAGTGCCCAGATTTACCGGCATTATGGCTAAAGGTGGAAGCCGTGAACAGCAAGTAGCTACTTTAAATGTCAGTACAAATGGTACACTTGTGGTGTGGGCGTGACCCGCACTCGTAACGAACAGAGAGGTTACCGATGACAAGCTGGGTACAGTACTCGCCGACTCGGATCATTTTCGGGCGTGGTGAAACGCAAAATGTAGGAAATAGCCTGAGTCAAACCGGACACCGCAGTGTCCTCCTGGTGGCAGACCCTTTTATGGCGCACTCTGGCGTCGCAGACAAACTGGTTGCCGCCTCACAAGGAATTATTCGCGGGGTCTACTCTGACGTAGATCCCAATCCCACCGTCCATAATGTCAACGGTGCTGTAGCCGCTGCGAAGAAAATACAGGCGGATGGGATTGTCGCTCTTGGTGGGGGATCGGTAATTGACGCTTCCAAAGCCGCGGCAGCGGCAATCGGCTCCGATGTCAGTGCAGAGGATTTGGTGACCGGTTCACCCGTTTCGCGTGCATTGCCGATTATCGCGGTTCCTACGACGGCCGGCACCGGCAGCGAGGTTACACCGGTGGCAATCATTAGCTGGGAAGAAAAAGACATCAAGTTTCCCTTGGGAAGCCCACTCCTATTTCCCGAACTTGCCATAGTCGATTCAACGCTGGTCTATTCTGCACCGCCACGGATTATTGCTACAGCGGGCGTAGACGTCATAGCTCACTGTCTCGATGCTCTCAGCAGCGTCAAACACACTCCACTGAGCGACATGAATGCGCTCAATGGGGCTGAGATTGCCTTCGCGAACCTCGAGAAGGCTGTGAATGATAAAGACCATGACAGCATTGATGCAATGATGCTTGCCAGTCTGATTGCAGGCTTAGCGTTCTCGCAGACTGGAACCACTGGTTCGCACGCGGCATCGTACTACCTCACGTCAAAGTATGGGGTCCCCCATGGCGAGGCTACAGCCTTTACAGAAGATGCATGGATACGTGTCAATGCTCAGGCTAGGCCCGAAATTAACACGCTGCTACAGAGGATTGGCTTTAAGGATGCTGACGAGGCTGCTGATCGTCTCAACGTGGTGAAGGCGAATATCGGTATGCGGATGACTCTTGAAGAAATCAATGTGCCCCTAGAAGATATTGAGATAGTTGCGCAAAAGACTCTGGAAGCAAATAACTATAAGAACAATGTCGCTCAGCTCTCGCTAGCGGAAGTAGTGGAATTGCTGAGGACAAAAAGCGCCCAACTCATGTAGTGCCACCGATAACGACAACGGAAACGCGGGATAGCGGACATGTTCGATGTCGATCTTTTGGGGTGGGTTGTTCTCACTGTTGCAGCGTTTCTTATCGGTATATCTAAAACAGCATTGCCCGGTGCTGGGACGCTGGTTGTGGCGCTATTTGCGGCAGTTTTGCCAGCGCGCCAGTCCACCGCGGCAATGCTTTTATTGCTCCTTATGGGAGACCTCATTGCTGTGTGGACATATCGCCATGATGCTGATTGGCGAGTACTGAAAAACTTAGTCCCCACTGTTCTTGTAGGAATTGTTCTGGGCGCAATCTTCCTTTTGTACGTCAATGACGCAGTGATGAAAAAAGCTATTGCGATTATTTTACTGTGTCTGATAGGGCTTACTTTGACTATGCGTTCTCCAATGTGGAAACGCATGTTTGCCGCAAATAATGAGAGTTCCACTAAGGTGTCGGTTACTGCCAATCCTCTTATACGCGGAGCGTACGGCGCTCTGGGGGGATTCACGACGATGGCAGCAAACGCAGGTGGGCCTGTCATGTCGCTCTATTTTCTAGCCGCTCGTTTCGAAGTTGTGAAATTCTTAGGGACTTCAGCGTGGTTTTTCTTTGTCGTCAACCTTCTCAAAGTTCCCTTTTCTGCCGGCATTGGCCTCATTACCTCGCAAACGCTTCTTTCTACCCTTGTATTAGCTCCGATAGTTATTCTGGGGGCGGTAGCAGGAAGATTTTTTGCCCTACGCATGACGAATCGCATATTCGATCCCATCGTATTGGTTCTCACCGTCGTAAGCTCGGTGGCGTTGCTCTTCTGATTAAAGTCGATCTGCACGCCGAACCGTTCAGAAACCTAGAAATCTGCGCAGAGGCGCAGTCCGCTTTTTCTAGAGGAAAAGTAGTGACTAGTCGGGGTCGCTGGGGTCGAGAGGCGCATGGTGATCGAGGTTCGCCTCACCGCGCTTCCAGTATCCGCTGGCGTCAACCTGAGAGGCAGAAAGCCCCAGGTCTCGGCGTAAATGCCGGCGCAATGGAATAAGTGCAGTTGCCTCGCCCGCGAGGAAAACAAACGTTCTATCGGTGACCGTCAACTCCCGCAGTGCTATCTCTACTTGAGTTGAGCGGTCATCGCCAAAGAACCAACGGAGACTATGCGGGGCGTCTGAGTCTAGATAGCTTGTTGCTTCAGGATCGCTGACCGACAATAGGGCAGTGACAGGTATATTGTCGCCCGCAAAGCTCAGCCACCTCTTAGCTGCAGGAAGTGCAGTTTCGTCGGCCACCACGATCAAGTGTTCGATATTAGGCGGCGGTAAATGGGAGCCTCGTGGGCCTGCAATAGTGAGCGAGTCTCCAGGGGTAGCCCGCGCTGCCCAGGCTGAGGCCGGTCCATCATCGCCGTGTAACACAAAATCAATATCAAGTTCAGGGCCGTGGGGGCCGTCTGCTCGAAACTCCAGAGGCGTGTAGTCCCTGGCGATAACAGTTCCAGAAGCGGGTGGGTGTATCCCCTCGGAAGTGAACTGTGGGACAGCTGTCACGCCAGTGACAGGATCAGGGAAGAATACTTTTATATGATCAGCAGGACCAGGCGCGGTGAAACCAGCTAATTCTTCTCCGCGCAACGTAATCCGCGTTAACGAAGGAAAAATTCTCGAGGAGGCGGAAACCTGCAGAGTGCGCCTGTGGAGGGGATGCCTCACGCGTTCGCGGGCGAATACTACGCTCATAAAACCTCAATCACTATCAACTAACGTCAATACACAGCGGCTATCAGTCCATCTTAGGCTACCCTAAGTTTTGTGAAGTTTCTTGGTTGTGCTGTGGAGTCGGGATATTGTCACTTGCATAAAGTCAGTGTGTGTTGTCTGCGACAATGGACGAGGAGCTATCATGCAAGGTTAGTTACAGTAGGAACTATGTCCCTAGCTCTGTATAGCGCTCCGGGGTCATTGCGTGCGCGGATCAGCTGGTGAGGCAGATGAGATAGTGTTCGCCAGGTAGTTCGTCTTAGTCGACTCTGCGGTAATGGCAATTCTAAGAAAAGGAAGGAAGGTCTAAAAACTTGCGTTTTTACCTATTATCCTTGTAATAAATACCCAAGGAGGTACAGGTGGGATCACGCTCACGCATGTTAGTGCGAAAGGGGTGGCTTCCTAGCCAGCACGGAGGCTGGGCCATTGTGCTGTTACCCGTACTGGTAGGGATGGGGGTGGGCGGTTTTGCACCTGTGCAGCTGGCTTTGTTAGGAGCTGCATTGAGTACGTTCCTTGCGGCGCAGGTGTGGGAAACCTGGCTCAAATCTCGCAGAAAACCCCGTTACTATCCCGCTCTTGTGACGTATGTTGGGCTGACGGCCATTTTTGGACTCATACTGCTCATTTCGCGCCCTTTTCTCTTTACATGGTCCTGGGTTCTTCTGCCATATATTCCTTTCTTGATCTACGAGTGGTATTGCGGAAGAAGTACTGGAGTGTGGGCGAGGGCTCTTCTTGTCGTTGTCTGCGTATTTCTCTCACCGGCGGCCTACATGATCGGTCCAATGCTTCGCTCGTGGAGCGAGGAGATTATCGCCACCGCCGTTGTTTTGTGTTACCTTCTAGGCTCGATTTTCTACGTTCGATCTATGATTCGTGGGCGTAATAACCCCAGGTGGATGTGGGTGAGCTGGACATACCACGGCGCATTGCTGGTAGTTGCTCTACTGCTGGCAATCTCGCGCGGGTTTTCGTGGTGGTACATGGTACTGGCGGCTGTGCTCGCGACTCGTGCGGTAATGCTTCCGCTTATGCAGAAAAAAGGAACTCGCGTGCGTCCCGGACTCATTGGGGCAGGAGAGATCGCGATGTCAGTTCTTACCTATTGCGTCGCCATCTACGGCTGATGAGGCGTGGGGCCGGTAGCATAGACTCGACGTTAGGAGAATCAAGAGTGAGTGACCCGATAGGGCGTTATATGCCCCCCAGTGAACCTGAAGAAAATAAAGGCGTGGAACCTGGTCCTGATCCTGCTGAGGACTCGGCACCTTCTATTCCGCCACACAATGAGGATGCCCCCAGATATGGGCAGCGGTCTCAGAACTGGGGTACCCAGCCAGCTTCGACTCCCACAGAGCCTGAACGCCCCTGGCCGGTGTATTCGGGTGGGCAGGCACCCACACCGCCGCCTCCTGGTCCGGCAGCATATGCTGGTCCTACTGGCCCGATGCCCTCGCGGGCCGGTGCAATATGGATGCTCGTCATTGGTTTGGTGTGCGTTTTTATTCTGCCCATTGCTACCGCGATCGGCATCATCCTAGGAAGTACAGACTTCGGGACGCTGGTTGGAGGCATGGGGGCCAACGGTTCGACAGTCACCGTCGATGACTCTGGCACCATCGGAGTATTCGGGTCGGGCGTGCAACAGCCCGATGAGTGCACACTCAGTGGTGACGGTGGAGAGTTCACCCTCTACCAAAGCACAGATGGTGTTGTCTCGGGAACGGGTATTACTCCAGGAAGCTACACAATTGACTGTGGACCTGCAGGAAGTAGTGGACTCATGGTCATGCAGGGTGGTCAGCTTGGCGATATGGTGCAAGGAACCGTCATTGCGCTCATCGTTGCCTCCGTCATTGGCGTCATTGGTATTGGCCTCACGATCGGCGGAATTGTGTGGCTGGTGTCGCGCAACCGGGCGCGAAGAGAGTACATGCGCACTTCTTGGTAGTAGAAAAACTGTGGTGATTTCAACGCGCAAGAAAAACTTGAGCGGGGTAGACTCAACTATGTGAACGAGGTGGTAACGCCTCGCAAAAGACATTATGAACGCATAGTAAGGAGTTATTCGTGAGTCAAAATCTCACCACTAAATCTCAAGAGGCGGTGAGCGCTGCAGTACAGATGGCAGCGGCCGCCGGGAACCCGCAAGTAGAACCGCTGCACCTCCTCGAGGCGCTGCTAGAACAGCCAGAAGGAATTGCCATTTCGCTCCTAGCGGCGGTTGGTGCGCAGCGCGGACAGGTTGGCGCTCAAACCCGTACGGCACTTGTGGCGCTTCCAGCAAGCTCTGGAAGCAGTGTCGGGCAACCTCAGCCCAGCAGGGCCTTCCTCAATATTATTACAGCCGCTCAAAAACTGGCAGAATCGCGGGGGGACACCTACGTTTCCACAGAGCATCTATTGATCGCACTGGCTGGGTCAGACACTGAAGCAGGGAAGATTCTCCAAGCAGATGGGGCGACCCCAGAAGAACTCGAGGCGGCTCTTACACGGCTGCGCCCCGAGCCTGTTGATAGCGCAAACCCAGAAGGCACGTTCCAAGCATTGGCGAAGTACGGTCGTGATCTGACAGAAGTGGCCAGGGAAGGAAAACTTGACCCGGTGATTGGTCGCGACGCCGAAATTCGGCGCGTAGTTCAAGTTCTCTCGCGGCGCACAAAAAATAACCCGGTGCTCATTGGAGAACCCGGCGTGGGTAAAACAGCTGTTGTCGAAGGACTAGCACAACGCATTGTTGAAGGTGACGTTCCTGAAAGTCTGCGGGACAAAAAACTCATTGCACTAGACCTAGGGGCCATGGTTGCTGGCGCCAAATATCGCGGAGAGTTCGAAGAACGACTCAAGGCCGTCCTAGAAGAGATCGCCAACTCTGACGGGGAAGTCATTACCTTCATTGATGAAATGCACACCGTCGTCGGCGCAGGAGCATCAGAAGGCTCCATGGATGCGGGCAACATGCTCAAGCCAATGTTGGCACGCGGTGAACTCCGCATGGTGGGTGCCACCACACTTGATGAGTACCGGGAGAATATTGAAAAGGATCCCGCACTAGAGCGCCGATTCCAACAAGTCTTTGTTGGAGAACCCAGCGTTGAAGATACCGTGGCCATATTGCGTGGCATCGCACCAAAGTATGAAGCGCATCATAAGGTCACTATTTCCGATGGTGCGTTGGTAGCGGCGGCACAGCTATCAGACCGTTACATCACGGGACGGCAACTGCCCGATAAGGCAATCGATCTTGTTGACGAGGCTGCTTCGCGCTTGCGGATGGAGTTGGACTCTTCGCCGGTAGAGATTGACGAACTACGCCGGGCGCTTGACCGCATGAAGATGGAAGAGACGTACTTGCGTGAGTCTGATCCCGAACAGGCTGATGACGCGGCCCAAGAGCGCCTCGTGCGGCTCCAAGACGAAATTGCTGACAAAGACGAAGAGCTTTCTGCGTTAGTGGCACGGTGGGAAAATGAAAAAGCTGGACGCAACCGCGTCGGTGACTTGCGCGCGAAACTTGATGAGCTGCGTACGGCTTTTGAACTGGCTATGCGTGATGGTAGGTATGATGAAGCCGGGCGGATTCAAAACGGCGAGATTCCTGCTATCGAGGCAGAAATTGCCGAGGCTGAACTTGCAGACGCGCAGCAAGCTGAGGATTCTCTCGATCCGATGATCGCTGACAAGGTTGGGCCGCAAGAAATCGCTGAAGTTATCCAGTCATGGACCGGCATACCTACGGGACGCCTGCTCCAAGGAGAAACTGAAAAACTCCTCGAAATGGAGAAATGGATTGGTGAGCGACTCATAGGACAAGAAGCCGCGGTCAGGGCTGTGGCCGATGCTGTTCGGCGGTCGCGTGCGGGCGTGTCGGACCCCGATCGTCCAACCGGCTCGTTCCTCTTCCTCGGGCCTACTGGTGTTGGTAAGACCGAACTGGCGAAGTCACTCGCGGAATTTCTCTTTGATGATCCGCGGGCAATGATCCGCATCGATATGAGTGAATACTCTGAGAAGCATGCGGTTGCCAGGCTTGTGGGTGCCCCTCCGGGTTACGTGGGATACGACGAAGGTGGGCAGCTAACCGAAGCCGTGCGCCGCAGGCCATATTCCGTCGTTCTTTTAGACGAGGTGGAAAAGGCTCACCCGGAGATCTTCAACATTTTATTGCAGGTCCTCGACGATGGGCGCCTCACTGATGGCCAGGGACGAACCGTAGACTTCCGAAACACCATACTCATTTTGACCTCAAACCTAGGGTCTCAGTATTTGATCGACCCTGAGCTTTCATCCGAAGGGAAGCGTGAGGCCGTGATGGGAGAAGTTCACCGAGCATTCAGGCCCGAGTTCCTCAATCGACTTGATGAGATAGTCATTTTTGATCCACTCACCAAAGAAGAGTTGGGTAAGATCGTCGATTTGCAGGTTGCACAGATGGCGAAACGTTTGCAGTCCCGTCGCATCGAGCTTTCTGTTGCACCAGAAGCCCGCAAGTGGTTGGAAGACCACGGCTACGATCCTGCTTTTGGAGCCCGTCCACTTCGTCGCCTCGTCCAAAAGGAAGTGGGCGACCGTCTTGCTGTCGAGCTCCTCGCCGGGGAGATCAACGACGGTGATCAGGTAGAAGTTGAATTAAATAACGAAAACGAGGGGCTAAGAATTCGGACGCAGTGACAACACGTGGAACAATAGAAGAGTTGACTGAAAGCTCGGAGGTGCTCCATGTCGGAGAGTCCCAAAGTACGGGGCGCATATGGCTCTGGGCGCGCTACAAAAGAAGCAATTCTTGTAGCCGCCACTGAGCTTTTTGGAGACAAAGGATATTATGGTTTTTCTTTGCGAGACGTCGCGAAGATCGTTGGTATATCGCATCCGGCGGTGATCTATCACTTCCCGACCAAAGAAGCTCTTCTTTTCTCAACCATGGCGCGTTGGCACAGCCAATTGGGGATAGACGCAATCAAAGTAAATCCAGGGACCGGTGAGACTACAGTTGGGGACTACAAGCATAGTCTCACCGGCCTTGGAGCCGCGCTCTTGCGCTTAACGGCTCTTGAAGAATTTCCAATGTTGGCACGTTTTGATTCAACCATGGCTACTGAAGCGGCGTCGCCTGGCCACCCGCTCCATGACCACTATTCTGAACGGATGCAACATATTCGGGCCCTCATCGTTGAGCGCGTTGACCTCCTAGCCGAAGAAAAATGGTGCGTGCCATTGTTCTCTTCAGAAGGTATTGCCGACATGCTTATCGGCGCTTGGTATGGGGGCCTGATCGTCAGTGAGTATCCTGATGGTCTCGAGCCCGGGCAGTACCTTGTGGGTAGGTTACTTGCTTTAGCAGTAAAAATACTGCAGCTTGGCTCTGATGGGTTACTGGCAATTGCGGCCGCTGTGCCAGAAGAACTGGCTGGATCATTCCAAAGAGTTCTCATTGTGAATCGAGAACTCACCCGATGATCGACGTTCCCTTTGACTACGGTTACGCAGTAATCGACAGATCGGGGGCAGTGCGCGTTCAATACGGAGACGTTGGCCGAGTTTTCCCCCTGGCTTCGGTCACCAAACTGATTACCGCACTAGGGGTACACGTGGCAATTCAACGTGAGCTTATGTCATATGATCAGGCGGCCGGCCCCCCGCAGGCCACAATCGCGCATGTACTGGCACATGCGTCTGGTTTAGCGCCTGAAGGAGACGGGACGCAGACAGCAGCCCGGGTGGGGGCACGCCGGATTTACTCCAATCAGGGGTACGAAGTCTTAGGGCATGAGATCGAGGCAGCCACCGGTTGTTCGGCACCACAATGGTTGCGGCGGGAAGTGTCAGAGCCACTTGGAATGGCCTCAGTTGAGGTGAACGGATCGCCAGCCCATTGCGGCCAGGGTAATGTGGCAGACCTGTCGATACTCGCACAAGAGTTTCTTGATCCGCAGCTTCTCGATTCGACCACTGCGCAGGCTATGCATACGCCTGCATTCCCGGACCTGGTGGGGATACTGCCAGGCTACGGCCGTCAGGATCCTAATCTGTGGGGTCTTGGCCCAGAGATTCGAGGGAATAAAACTGATCACTGGACGCCACCGACAGTCAGTGCGCAGACATTCGGCCACTTTGGCCAGTCCGGATCATTCGTGTGGGCCGATCCAATGTCAGGGTTGGCAGGTGTTTTTCTTGGTGAAGAGCCTTTTGGTCCTTGGCATAAGAAGAACTGGCCAACTTTACCACTGGAGTAAGTGCAATGCGGCCCGCGCAAATCTGCGGAGCCTATTCCCAATCAACGATTACTGGTACGTGATCGGAGGCTCCTTTTCCTTTGCGCTCATTGCGGTCAATTTCTGCCGAAACAACCCGGTCTGCTAAAGCCGGTGATGCGTACATAAAGTCGATGCGCATCCCTTCGTTCTTCGGGAAGCGTAATTGCTGATAGTCCCAATACGTGTAGCCTTCCACTTGGGGCCGTGTCACTTCGCGGTACCCGGCATCTTCAAAGGCTGAGAATGCTTCACGCTCAGCGGGGGTCACGTGAGTGGCACCAGCAAAAAAATCAATATCCCATACGTCTTCATCTCGTGGCGCGACATTCCAATCGCCCCCCATAGCGATAAGCGCATCGGGATCTTCGCGCAGCCACCCTGATGCATCCGCTTGCAGAGCCGCTAACCACTCCAGTTTGTATTGGTAGTGCGGATGGCTGATCTCGCGTCCGTTAGGAATGTACAAACTCCAATACGTTAGTGGTCCCGCTGGAGACTCTACCGTTGCTGCCAAGGCCCGTGCTTCCACAGTGTCTTGCCAGGTAGGTTGCGATGGGAACTGGTCACGTACGTCGAGCAGTGGAAGTTTGCTTGCGATGGCAACGCCGTTCCACTGATTCAAGCCGTGGATGGCAACCTCATATCCGGCTTCAGTGAAAGCATCAATTGGAAACTGGTCGGGGCGGCATTTGATTTCTTGCATGGCCAACATATCAACGTTAGAGCGTTGCAAAAAAGCGATAATACGGTCGACTCGGGTTCTGGCGGAGTTTACGTTCCACGTAGCGATTCTCATGCTCCTAGGATAGTGACTGCTAGTCTTATTGCATGGCAAGTGCATTAGTAACAGGTGCAACTTCAGGGTTAGGAAAAGAGTTCTGCTGGCAGCTTGCGGAACAGGGACATGACCTTATTCTTGTTGCTCGCAATCAAGAGCGCCTTGAACGCACAGCGCAACAACTGCAAACAGTGACTCGTGCGAAGATTGACATTTTAGCAGCAGACCTAGCCGATCCCCGTGACCTCACAGAGGTATGCAAGAGGGTGAGCTCAGTCGATATTGTGGTCAACAATGCAGGATTTGGCCTGGGTGAAAGCTTCCTCAATGGCGCATTAGACCGCGAACTCTATGCTTTAGACGTGATGGTCCAAGCTGTGATGGCTACGTGTCATTTCGCGGGTCGTGCAATGCGTGAGCGTGGACGTGGGGCCATAATCAATGTTTCATCGGTAGCTGCTGACACTGGAATGGGGACCTATTCGGCCCACAAAGCGTGGGTTCGTGCATTCACCGAGGGACTGTCAGAAGAGCTTCGCGGAACTGGGGTAAGCGCGACGGTTGTCCTACCGGGTCTGGTGCGCACAGAATTCCATGAGCGGATGGGAGCCGACCTTTCAGACGTTCCCCAGTTTGTATGGGGCGACCCCGGTACTGTTGTGAGAGATGCTCTCAAAGCCGCCAGAAGGAAACAGGTGGTTGTCACTCCGACAGCCCTATACAAGGCAGTCGGAGGACTTTCACGAATAGCGCCGCGCTCGGTGGTACGCGCGGTCACCCGTAGGCTTCCACACACCTAGTCCGAGGCACCGACAAGGGGAACTAAGTCAGCAATCGACTCTGCTATAACTGCGGGGCGGTACGGGAATGCTTCCACATCTGCAAGGGTATTAGAACCGGAAAGCACCAGGTGCGTTCGTAGACCTGCCTCAACGCCCGCCCGCACATCGGTATCCATCCGGTCACCAATCATTGCGGCGCCCTCTGAGTGAGCCCCAATTTGGTTGAGACCAGCTCGGATCATGACAGGGTTAGGTTTGCCGACGAAATATGGTCTGCGTCCCGTTGCGGCTTGAATCATGGCGGCGACAGCCCCTGTGGCGGGGAGAGTTCCCTCATCTGACGGACCAGTAATATCTGGATTTGTTGCGATGAACTTTGCACCGTGCTCAATCAGGCGGATTGCGCGAGTGATCGCATTAAAATCATAGGTGCGGGTTTCTCCCAAGACCACATATTCGGGTTCTGCATCAGTCATGATGTAATCAGCATGATGCAGTGCGGTAGTGAGCCCTGCTTCGCCAATAACATAAGCAGTTGATGCGGGTGATTGCTGTGCCAAGAATGCTGCGGTGGCATTCGCTGAAGTCCAAATTCGGTCCTCTGGCACGCTGAGACCTGACTGAGCCAGCCGTGCGGAAAGATCGCGGTTTGTGAAGATCGAATTGTTGGTGAGAACAAGAAATGGCAGACCGTTCTCATTGAGAGCGTCCAAAAAATCTTGCGCGCCGGGCAGAGCCCGATTCTCCTTGACGAGCACACCATCCATGTCTGTTAGCCATGCAGTGATAGGTGCATGGGGAACCCGACTGGTTGCCGTCATCATATTTTCTTTCTCTGATGTCATGGTTTAACTCTAGCTAGTTGCGTGGAATAAATGCGCCGATTGACATTAACTTCACCTTTTATTCATGTGATATGAAAAAAGCAGGGGTTTCTTGAGGAATAAACCTCTTCAACTAGCGAGCTAGCTCACGTGAATTGGAGCTAGAGGACTAGGGGGGAAGAGGGATAAGATTAAGTGGTGTCGCTGGCCTCGTGAAAAAGAGGGGCAGGGCACAGCCCATGCGGACAAGAGCCGCGGGACCCCACAGACTGCACCTGCAATGAGCTTGGAGTATTCCACCCATGTCGAAGACCCTTACCACGGGTACGCCTTGGCGCGTAATTGTTGTATTCGCCATCCCGCTACTGATAGGCAATGTCGTGCAACAGCTCTATCAAGTTGTTGATGCGATGGTGGTGGGGCAAAACCTCGGAGTTAACCCCCTCGCTGCCGTCGGGACGACCGGAGCTATTCTCTTTCTACTCATGGGATTTGCTTGGGGAATGACTACTGGTTTTGCCATTCCTACCGCGCAGGCATTTGGCGCCGGAAACTTTGTGGCACTACGACGTTCAATCGCTTCAGGAACTGCTCTCACCGCGATTGCCAGCTTATTAGTGACCGTACTGGGAGTTACTTTTTCGCGTCCCCTCTTGCAACTGTTGCAGACACCAGAATCACTGCTCAACGATGCGACCACTTTCGCAGTTGTCAGCTTTTGGGGCACAACTGCAACGATGTTCTTTAACTACTTATCAGCAATAATCAGAGCCATCGGTGATTCCCGTACACCTTTGATTTTCTTGGTTATTTCTTGCGCAGTAAATGTGGCTCTTGTAATTCTCATGGTCAAGTATCTGCACCTAGGAATTGCGGGCGCTGCTGGTGCCACCATCATCGCTCAAGCATGTTCGGTTGCTCTGTGCCTCATCTATGTACGGCGGGCAATTCCTGTTTTGCACATGCGCCGAAACGACTGGCGTATTAATTGGCAAGGGCTTTCACTCCACTTGCGTTTGGGCCTTCCGATGGGATTTCAGGCATCAATCATCGCTATTGGTACTTTGGCAGTGCAAATTCGGCTGAATCTTCTCGGTGAAGAAGCAGTTGCTGCATATACGACGGCAACTCGCGTGGATGGTTTAGCCAATGCTTTCTTGGCATCTCTCGGGTTGGCAGCATCGACTTTCGTTGCACAAAACTATGGTGCGGGCCTGTATGAACGCGTGCGGGTGGGGACCAGACAGTGTGCGGTTGTTGCCAGTATCGTGGCTGTCACTGTCGCTGTACTTCTTATTTCGTGTGGAGATTACATCATTCACGCATTCGTAGGTAGAGGAAATAGCGAAGTTGTATCGATGGCGCACTATTTCCTTGTTGTCAATGGCCTGTTTTACATCGTTCTTGGAATTCTTTTTGTTACTCGTGGAGCGCTTCAGGGGCTGGGCAGGGTGCTTGTCCCAACTCTTACTGGTGTGCTAGAGCTTGTCCTTAGAGTCGCCGCTGCCACCATTTTGGGAGGGACGTTCGGATTTGCTGGCGTCACATGGGCAAACCCGCTGGCCTGGGTCGCGGCTGTCTGTCTTCTGATTCCCGCGTGGTTAGTTGCCAGACGCCACTTGAATGAGTCGTCCGTACGCCTTGCTAGTGTGAGGTCATGACTGACAGAAGCATTGGTGTGGGGCCATGGCAGGGTAAGTGGCCTGAAGGAGACCATTTCGATGCAGAGTTATTAGCATCGGGGGACCGGCGTAATGTCCTCGACGAATATCGGTATTGGAAGCGGGAGGCTATTGCAGAGGCGATAGCCTCTCATTCTCTAGGCTACGAAATCGCTATCGAAAACCTGGGGCACGATTTCAATATTGGTTCTATAGTGCGTACTGCAAACGCCCTCGGCGCTTCAAGTGTCCACATTGTGGGTAGACGCAGGTGGAATCGTCGCGGTGCAATGGTGACCGATCGATATTTGCCGGTTGACCATTTTTCCGAGGTGGACAGCTTTGTTACTGATGTGCGAAGACGGGGCAGAACACTTGTGGGCATCGATATTCTTGACGAATCCACACCACTAGAGACTGCTCAGCTACCGCCTAACGCGGTGCTTGTTTTTGGAGAAGAGGGTGCGGGCCTCAGCCCGGCAATGAGAGCTCAATGCGACGCGATTCACCACATCACCCAATATGGTTCTACTCGTTCGATGAACGTGGGGCATGCTGCTGCCATAGCAATGTGGGCGTGGGTAACTACCCATAAGACTGGTGACTAGGGCCTTAATTCCTACGCGATACGCATGGACGGGGGTAGTCTGCCTTATGGCAGAATAGTGCCTGGAACTGTTCCCTTGAAGAGGAGGCCCCTGTGCCAATCGCAACACCTGATGTTTATAAGGAAATGCTGGACAAAGCCAAGAAAGGCAAGTTCGCATACCCCGCCATCAACGTCACCTCATCTCAGACGCTCACCGCTGCCCTGCAGGGTTTTGCTGATGCAGAGTCTGATGGAATTATTCAGGTGTCTGTTGGCGGTGCTGAGTACTGGTCAGGTTCAACAATTAAGAACCGCGTTTCCGGTTCACTTGCCATGGCAGCCTATGCTCGCGAGGTAGCCAAAGACTATCCCGTGACTGTTGCTTTGCACACCGATCACTGCGCCAAGCAGAACCTGGACTCCTGGATCATTCCGATCATGGAGCTGGAAGTAGAAGAGGTCAAAGCTGGGCGTCTTCCTTTCTTCCAGTCGCATATGTGGGATGGCTCCGCGGTGCCACTGGCCGAGAACCTTGAGATCGCCAAGAAGATGTTGGCCCTGGCTGTTGCCTCGGACACGATTCTTGAGGTCGAAATCGGTGTCGTTGGTGGCGAAGAAGATGGCGTCAAGGCTGAGATCAACGAAAAGCTCTACACTTCTGTTGAAGATGGCCTCAAGACCGTAGAGGCCCTTGGCCTCGGTGAAAAGGGTCGTTACCTGACCGCACTTACCTTTGGAAACGTACATGGCGTGTACAAGCCCGGTGCGGTGAAACTGCGTCCGGAGATTCTTGGAGAGATCCAGGAAGCTGTCGGCGCTGCCCACAATGCTGGCGATCGGCCCTTTGACCTCGTCATGCATGGCGGATCTGGTTCTACGGCCGATGAGATTGCTTTGGCAGTAGCAAACGGTGTCATCAAGATGAACGTGGATACTGACACTCAGTATGCGTTCACCCGTCCAGTTGCCGACTGGATGTACAAGCACTATGACGGTGTCTTGAAGATTGACGGCGAAGTTGGCAATAAGAAGGAATACGATCCACGTGCGTGGGGCAAAGCTGCGGAAGCTGGCATGGCTGCCCGCGTTGTTGAGGCATGTGAGCGTCTCGGTTCGGTCGGATCAACCAATAAGTAAATACTGATCATGCAGTAGCCCGCCGCGGATAGTGGCGGGCTATTTGCTTATCTTCTCTTTTACGGGCTTTAAGGGGGAGACAAGTAGACTCATTCATGGTGAGATGGGATCAGGGAGAAAGGCTCTTCATGGAAAAAATCGAGTGGCTACAACTAGAAGGCATGATCATCGCGGTCGATTTGGATCCGGAGGCGGTGAGTGCCTACGTCGCAAAGACCGGTGTTATTGCCGAGCTAGAGTGGTACCCGCAGACCCCCAATATGATGGGGATCACCGTCGCTACTGACGGTGAAGCGTTGGCATCATGGAAGAACAAAACCGATGGCGTTGTGCCCGGACCAACACTGATCAGTTTTGTAGAGGACTTGGCAGGACAGCTCAACGCTGAGGTAATGATTGGTGACATGGGGGTTGATCGTCTTCCTGAAGATGCTCAGCCAGCTGAACGTAGTGACTCCGAAGAAACTGGCCCCATGCGCGTGGTTGAGATAAGCTCAACACCCGCTTCAGCGGTCCCACTCATGGCAGCTTTTGAAGGTGTCGACGTGGCTGATCTTGAACTAGCGGGTCAAAAGCGCGCACTGATGGCTGAACTGCCAGTGGAACGATCTGGCTGGTACCTCGGAGATGTTCCCCTAGTGACGTTGACCTATCACGATGGTGAGTTCCAGGCGTTTCTGGTCGAAGACGAAGACCCAGAGAACGTCGTCACCTTCAATTGGGCAATGGAACAGAAACTAGTCCCAGGAGCGGCATCGCTTTCTGATGCGGATGCCGTGGCAATGGCTGAAGAACTGGTAGGTTCTCGCAGTACAGTGCTTCGGATTCATGACGGAGTCCCCGGAGTATCGGGAGACGCAGCATGGGAGTCGGCTTCTGCCAGCGGTTCGGCCGCAGTTCACCAGTTCGTTGCCGCATTGGGCCTACCGGACTCAGTAGCTGACTACTTGCTGGGGAACAAGACGCTCAGTGATATCGAAGGCGCATCCGTTCATGAAGCGCGGGGAGTTTCGAACGCTATCGGACGTTCGATGAATATCATGCTGGACCAGAAAGAGTCCGATTCTGAAGTGTGGGAACGCTATTCGCAGCGAGTGAGTGAACGCCCCTGGCAAGTGCCGGTCACCTCGGGCATCGAAGCAGCTGTCGGTACTGCATTGATCGTCTTAGGGCGGGGACGCGGGCGGCCTCGCAATTGGCTTGGGCGTTTAGGGACTGTTGCTGGTGTCCTGCTGATGGTCGATGCGGTTGGTGAACTTGCATTGGCGAAATATGTGAGAGCTCGTAATCAGCGCCGTGACCTAAAACTGTCACAACTGCAAACACCAGGAATCTCTGACTGATACGTCGACAACTGCTGGGTCCTAAGTCTTATATAGGGTCCAGCAGTTATCCACGGCGTGTTAGCGTTAACACAATGCTTGGTTTTTCCTGTGGCATCTTTTCTGAGGACGTCTAGGCTGGAGAAGTAAGCCGATACTCTAGATGAGGATGCCCATGAATGCAGAAGAGCTGCGCACTCTTAGCGCTGACGATCTTCAAGCTGTTGATGCCTGGTGGAGGGCCGACAATTATTTGACCGTCGGACAGATCTACCTCAAATCGGATCCACTCTTACACACTCCGCTTTCGGCTGATGACATAAAACCACGTCTTCTGGGACACTGGGGAACCTCGCCGGGGCTTTCGTTCATCTATTCCCACGCCAATCGTCTTATCCGCCATACCGGCCAAGACATGATCTATATAGCAGGTCCTGGCCATGGTGGTCCAGCACTTGTTGCTGCCGGATACCTTGAGGGAACCTACTCTGAGGTGTACCCGAAAGTGTCCCAAGACGAACAGGGAATGCTCAAGCTTTTTAGGCAGTTCTCTGCTCCGGGAGGAATACCCTCCCATGTTTCCGTCACAACGCCAGGATCTATCAACGAGGGCGGTGAACTGGGATATTGCTTGGTCCACGCGTTTGGTGCGGTGTTCGATAATCCTGACTTGATCGCACTCGCGGTCGTAGGTGACGGTGAGGCAGAAACCGGTCCTTTGGAAGGATCGTGGAAAGGGATTTCATTCCTCAATCCGGCGCGGGACGGCGCAGTACTTCCGGTACTGCACCTCAACGGAGGAAAGATCGCTTCGCCTACGGTCCTTTCCAGAAAAGACCCCGAAGATGTGCGAAAACTCTTTGAGGGGCACGGTTACGAAGTAATCGAAGTTGAGGGTTCTGACATTCCTGGAATGCATGAACGATTTGCGGCAGCGCTTGCCGATGCCTACCTCAAGATCAAAGATATTCAAGCTCAGGCCCGTGAACTGGGCGCCGACGGCATCCCTCAAGGGCTTGCTGACGTCCCAGGCAACGGGGAAATGCCTCGGTGGCCAATGATCATTTTGCGCTCTCCTAAAGGATGGACTGGGCCAAAAGAGGTCGACGGTGTGGTCATGGAAGGTACGTGGCGTGCTCACCAGGTGCCTCTGTCGGGCGTGCGTGAGAATCCTGAACATCTACAGATTTTGCAAGAGTGGTTGGAGTCCTATCGTCCTGAAGAGCTTTTCGATGAAAAAGGTCAGCCAACAGAAATCGTCACTCGTAACAATCCCCAAGGGGATAAGCGGATGTCGGCGATTCCGGCAGCGAATGGTGGAAATGAGTATACGCCTTTAGTAATGCCTGATTGGCGTGGATTTGCTCTTGATTTCAAGCCAGAAGAACGCGGAACGATCAAGAAAGAATCGACCCGTTACTTGGGGCGATTGATGGAGGCGCTCTATGAGCTCAATCCGCAGACTTTTCGCCTATTTTGCCCGGATGAAGCCAACTCTAACCGGATCGGGGATGTCTTCAATGTCTCTGATCGAGCCTTCATGGAAAAGACAAACGACCTTGACGTTGCACTATCGAGGCACGGTCGTGTGATGGAGGTACTGTCTGAGCACAACACCCATGGATGGCTCGAAGGATATAACCTCACGGGCCGCCATGGGCTATTCGCCTCGTATGAAGCCTTCGGCATGGTCTGTGTTTCTCAAACCATCCAGCATGCAAAATGGCTGGAAGAGGGGGTTCAGCTGGACTGGCGCACTGAAGTACCATCGCTCAATATCCTGCTTTCGTCGACTTGTTGGCGCAATGACCACAACGGTTTTTCTCATCAGGGACCCGGAGTGCTGTCAATGGTGGTTAATCTGCGCGGTGACGTGGTGCGCGCGTATCTTCCTCCAGATGCCAACTGCCTATTGGATACGGCCGTCCACGCTTTTGAGTCGACCGATCGTGTCAATTTGATTGTGCAGGACAAGCAGCCGCAGTTCCAATGGCTCACTCCTGATGAGGCACACGTCCACTGTGAGCGTGGCTATGGCATATGGGACTGGGCCGGAAATGAAGAGGTTGGTGCGGATAAAGAACCGGACATTATCATTGCGTGCGCTGGCGATGTTGTCACGCTTGAAGCTATTGCCGCAGCGCAGATCATTCGTCAAAAGCTACCCAATATGACTGTTCGCGTTGTCAATGTGGTGCGCCCGCAAACGTTGGAGCGTCCCAAGGATCATCCCAACGGAATGTCCGAACAGGATTTCGCCGAAACCTTCACCGATACCAAAGACGTGATTTTCTGCTTCCATGGGTATCCGGGTGTGATTCACCAGCTGGTACACGGACGACCTGATGCTGATCGGTTCCATGTGCGCGGGTTTATTGAGGAGGGGACCACCACCACTCCATTCGACATGGTTGTGCGAAATAGAGTCGACCGTTACCACCTGGTGATGGACGCAATCAACAACTGTAAGCGCACGATCCGCGGCGGTGCCGATGTGAAACGTTGGTGTAAGGAACAGTTGGACAAGCACGAAGAGTACAAAGTGGAGCATTTAGAAGACATGCCTGAAGTGCGCGATTGGATATTTGAAGCGTAGGAGCCCGAAAGGGAATGGCGCAGGACCTTGGTCCTGGGTTAGGATGACCTTATCTTAATTCCGAGGGGCGAGGTGCCTATGTCTACTCTTCTTTCTCACCATCTACGTGAGGGAACTCGACGTGTTCACGCAGAAGCAGAAAGCGTATCCTTCATACGCGATTTGATGGAAGGGCGTTTATCGATAGACGACTATGCTCGACTGGCAGCTCAACAGTATTTTATCTATCGTGCCTTGGAAGAGCTCCAAGCGCCCGCTGAGCTGGATTTCCCACAGCTCAAACGCGTTCCTTCCATCGAAAAGGACTTGGCTTACCTCTACGGACCTGAATGGCCGATTGATATTGTTGCCCTGCCGGCGACACTTGAGTACGTGGAACGCATTGCAGCTGTGGATGATGTTGCCACGTATGCTGCGCATGCGTACACACGATACTTGGGGGATCTCTCAGGTGGGCGGATTATTCATCGCATGATGCAGAGACACTATGGCATGGGCGACGAGGGGTTGAACTTTTACGTTTTTGAACAGATTGATAAGGCGAAGCCCTTTAAGGACCTGTATCGAGAGCGTCTAGATTCACTTAGTCTTGATGAAGTACAGATAGAAAAAGCTGTTGATGAGGCGGTGGTGGCGTTCCGCCTCAATCAACAGCTCTTTTCTCAACTCTCCCCGCGCGTGACGGTGTCATAATTCCCATGGCAGTTTAATATTTGTCGCCGGGACACTGTTTTATTCGGGGGGATAGGATTAGTGGCAGTTAGCTGCTTCTCAATGCTTCGACCGGCGGCATCCGAGCTGCTTTAGCTGCCGGTTGCAGGCCTGCTAGGGCTCCTACTACTAAAGCGACTCCAAGTCCCAAACCTGCTACCTCAAGGGGAATGCGGATCGGGGTTCCCGTGAGAGTAGAGAACCCAAGTGCTGCGGCCACACCAAGAATCACTCCGCCACAGGCCCCAAGGAATGACAGTGCCGTTGACTCGGTAAGAAATTGGGCAACTATTTGTGTACTGCGCGCCCCAAGGGCGCGGCGCAGGCCAATCTCTCCTCGGCGTTCCATCACTGAAACAACCATAGTATTGGCGATTCCGACACCCCCAACAGCCAGCGCAATCCCTCCCAAAGCAAGACCGAGGGTTTCCAACATGGTGTCAGCCACGGTCCTTGCCCCACCTAAGTCCGATAATGCTGCGACCGCCACGTGGGGTGAGCCGGGGCTGGCTGCCGCCGCGACGCGATCGCGGAGATCAGCAACGCCACCGGGCGCCGACTGGACGTAAATTTGCGACCAGTCGCCGCTAGTGAGTCCGGTGGCCAAAGGATCGTTCGCAAAATGCTGGGCTGACCACTGGTCGCCAAGCAGCACGGCGGTGTTGATTCCCTCGGCAAGCTCAATTGGCGAAAGGACTCCTAAGAGTGAATACCATTCATTGCCGATCCAGAGGCGATCACCAATAGTAGGTTCACCGAGACGCGCCGCAGCTTCAGCACCAAGAACGACGGTGGGAAGTGCCCGAGAAGCCTCATCGAACCAGCTTCCCGATTCCATAGATGCGCCCAGAGCATCGTAGAGCGATGGGGTTGCAGCCGTGATACCGAGGCCGTTGGTCTCTCCCTGAGCCACAACATCGGTCCGATAGGCATGAACTGAATCGGGGATTTTCTTGAGACCGCCAACTGCCTCCACTCCGTCTTGGTGCCTAATTGCATCCACGGCAGACGCGGGGAGGGGTACTGGTTTACCGTCTGGGCCGTTGGCGGGTTGGACTACCAGTAGATTTGCCCCCATACTATCGAGCTCTTCCATGAGGGCGGCTCGGTTAGAGTCCGAGATTCCCGTCAATGCGACAAGGGCAGCCACCCCGACGGCGATTCCTATAGCGGCAAGAAAACTCCTTTGTGGTCGGGAAGCTACGCCTTGCCAGGCCACTTTCCATGCATCTAGGGGCGAGAGGTGCGAACGCTTGAGTTTAGTGGACGGCATATTCGCTACCTCGACTTTCCTGGACCGCCCCATCGAGCACGTGGAGTTTTCTCTCAAAGTGGTCAGCGATGGCCTGGTCGTGGGTGACTATGACGACTGCCGTACCCTCTTCAGCAGCTTCTAGAAGAAGGTCTAGTACTGCTAACCCTCTCTTAGAGTCCAATGCTCCCGTCGGCTCATCAGCGAAGAGGACACCAGGCCTACGTACTAAAGCTCGCGCAATGGCAACCCTTTGCTGTTCACCGCCGGACAGCTGACTAGGACGGTGTTTCATTCTGCCTGATAAACCGACACGTTCAAGGGCTGCGCGGCTTCGTTCAAGGCGCTCGCGCGGATGAACATCAGCGTACAATAGGCCCGTTGCGACGTTCTCTTCGGCGGTGAGCCGGGGGAGTAAATGAAATTGCTGGAATATGAATCCCAGACGGGTTCCCCGCATCGCGGCTCTCTCCCAGTTTTTCATGTGCGAGGTGCACTGCCCTTCGATGCGAACTTCTCCGCTGGTCGGCTGATCCAACGTTCCCAGAATACTGAGCAGCGTGGATTTCCCGGATCCTGAAGGGCCGACGATTGCTACCGCTTCGCCAGCGTTAATGTGGAGGGACGTTGGTTGAAGCGCTTCCAAAGGGGGTGGTCCAGGAAAGACTTTTCGTACAGCTTCAAGCTCTACAACAGGTACGGTCATCGTGACACCACCACATTGTCGCCTTCCGCTACATCTCCCGACAAGATTTCGGCTTTTGTGTTTGATACCCGTCCGATTTCCACAGGCACCCTCACAATGGTGGCTTGGCCATTGGCCATCCGTTTAACTTCGACAGCGTATTGTCCGTCAGCATTGGCAAGAAGCGCAGTAATAGGTACAAGGAGCGCGTCTGAGTCGCCCTCGTGGATGGCGGCAATGCGTACTTCGCCGGGCGAGGCATCCTCAATGCCTTCGGCGCGAATGATCGCCTGGGCTTTGACTTCCTCTTCTTCCCCAGTAGCAGGCTTTCCAGGAATGATGTCGGTGACTTCACCTTCCAATACGCTCCCGTCAGTGAGCTTCACCTCCACTTTTTGGCCGACCTCTATTTCCTTTTCCAAGCCAGAGGTCAATGGTGCCGAGATTTGTCTTTCAGGGGAGGTGTAGGTGGCCGGGCTCACCCCCGATTCCCCAAGCTTGCCAGTGACACGATCGATCCTTACCGGCGCAGCACTTGTTACGACGACGTCGCTGGGAAGGAACACTCCAGTCTTTTCGACTCCTAAGTCTTTCTGCCAAGCCTTCACTGCCTGCTCGGTGTACCAGTCGTATTTGTCACCGACGTAATAGTCGTAATATCCCATGTCGGCAAGGTTTTGTTGCAACTGGCGCACGTCTTCACCTTCTGAACCGACAGAAAGCTCCCGCCAGAAGGGGCGGGCCCCCACCATGAGGGTGACGGGCCTGCCTTCGTTCTCATACACCGTTGCTCCTCGGCCTATTTCCATACCAGCCTCGGGCAGACCAGTGAGCATCCCAGCAGATGCTGGCAGTGCAATGGGATCTCCATAGGAGATTCTTCCGGTGAGTTTCGTACTGGTTGCTAAGGTTCCTCGTTCTAAAGGGACGACGACCGCTTCGGATGTTCCTGACTGCTCATCGGCGCCTGCAGCTGCGGCATTCCACGGTTTCCACCAGAGCATTCCTCCCAACGCTAATGCCGTAAGTAGACAGGCAGTAACTCCGATGACTACTTTCTTTGCAGTTCTCACTGGTCACTTCCTCCGGCTTTCATGAATTCACCGAGAATCCCACCTAGATCGATATTTCCGCCGCTTCCCCATCCGAATGCATAGTTAGGCTTGAAGCAGGCTTTGAGAGCACCCCGTAATTCATCTTCGGTAACGTTTTCACCGACGAAGAATGCTCCGTCTTGAGGATCTTCCGCCCAATCGAAACCTTCGTCTCGTGCACATTTGGCAAACTCTAGTCCATCTTTTTGTGCTTGCTCTTGGAATGCGGCGAACTCTGGGTTGGATTCAGGGGAGAATTGAGGCTGGGTGAAACCGGGAATCTTTTCTTCGCACTGCCTATATATGTCCTGTAAGTCTGGGTCTTCGTTCAGATCTCGTGAGCTATCATAGGCTGCCCAAGCCTTGCCCGTACCAGTATCGATGTCTTCAATAGCAATAGGCCCCTGGGAACCCTCGTCCGATGAGCCGGCGCGTGTCATAGTAACTGATGCGCCGTCACCGCTATCTTCTATGTCAAATCCTGCATCTGTCTGTACGAGGAGAAGTCCCGAATGCTCACTTATTCGAGCTTGCGCGCCGCCCGCTTTGAGACATGACACCATTTGTGCTGCCGAGCCGGAACTATCTGTTGGCGCTGAGCTGCCTCCCGATTCAGGTGTGGGGGTTGATGCTGAGCAGCCTGTAAAAGCAAGTGCCAAGAGGGCTGCTGTCGCAGCGGCGGCAAAACGGCCTATGGATGAATGCAATGTCATTCTTTTTCCTTTCCGGTGGTTTGTGTGTCTCTACTGTGCCCCCGTGCTGGTCAAGGCTCGGTCGTGAAACACTTGACCGGTAGCTGACTGGTACCTGAGAAGATGGGAACCATGAGATTGCTATTGGTGGAAGACGAAGCCGATTTGGCGCAATCGCTGGCTGAAGGACTATCTCACGATGGGTATCAAGTCAGCGTGGCGGGGGATGGGCAAGTAGCTGTGCAGATGCTTGCAGAAACTGATTTCGACGTGATGATTTTGGACCGTGACCTTCCCCTCCTCAGTGGGGATGCGGTGTGTAGAGTCGCGCGAGCACAAGGGTTAGATGTACCTGTCATCATGCTGACGGCAGCCGCATCGGTTTCTGATCGAGTCGAGGGACTCGATTTGGGGGCCGACGATTATCTGACCAAACCTTTCGCCTATGTGGAACTGTTAGCGCGGCTAAGAGCGCTTGGACGGAGGGCTGGAAGCACCCCCACCATCACAGAGTTTGCTGACCTCCGTTTAGATACTGCTAGGCGCCTTGTTGAACGAGGCGGACGCCCCGTAGGGCTGACTCAAAAAGAATACGGCGTGATCGAATTGCTGCTGGCTGCCGGTGGGGGGTTCGTTACTGTCGATGAGTTGCTGGACGAGGTGTGGGGGTCAGCCCAGTACAACACGCGGGGAGTGGTTAAGACCGCGATCTACACGCTGAGAAAGCGCTTGGGAGAACCCGATCTAATCGAGGCGATCTCGGGCAGGGGGTACCGGTTGGTGGAGCCAACGCCATGATGAAGCAGTGGACTTTTCGCCGACAGTTAGTGACGACAATAGCCGTGGTATTCATCACCGGAGCTGCCGTTTTACTGGCAGTCCAGTACTTTACTGTTCGCGAGATTGTCAGCAGTGAAGTGTCGATTGGGACAGGGAGCCTTCCTGTATCGATCTGCACATCTGAAGACAGTGATGAGTGCATTGAAGGACCGCAGTCAGGACCCTTGTGGGGGCCTGACGAGGCTGCTCCTTCGCAGATGCCTTCAGTATCTGCCGATAACAATGGTGGAAGTGTCTCTGTGCAGATGGTGAATTTCTTCGATGAAGCCAATGCGGCGATTGCTCAACGCTTATTGCTGTGGTCAGCAGTGATCCTCGTCGTATTTGCCATCGTTGCTGTTGCCGTTGCGAATTGGTTGGCTGGGAAAGTTTTGAGGAGAGTCGCCTCCATCAGCGAGACAGCGAAGAGTGTCACGGCTTCAGACCGCAGTGCTCGACTGCAATTGGATGGCCCGAATGATGAAATCAAAGTTCTAGCCGACACTATCGACGGGATGTTAGAAAGGCTTGACGAGGCACTGGGCCGGCAAGAGCGTTTTGTTGCTGCCGCTTCTCATGAGCTGCGTACGCCTCTAGCCACCGTCCGCACTTCTCTTGAAGTACCAGCATTGCAGGGGCGTTTTCCTGAGGATGTATCAGCTTCTGTCGAGAGAGCTTTGGCCGCGAATCACAAGAGTTTGGAGCTCTTGGAAGCTCTCACTTTCTTGTCATCAGTACAACTGACAAACGACAGGCAGTATCGAGGTGATTTCTTATCTGCAGTTGGCCGCGCATTAGAAGAGGTAAGGCTCCTGGCTGAGGAAGTGGGTATTGTTATCCATTCTGCTAAGTTTCCCGCCGGTGACCCTACGGATCCGGCAGATCGCCTGGTGACTGTCGCTATTGCCAATCTGCTTCGTAATGCCGTAATTCACAACACGGTGGATGGGCAAGTGTGGGTTGAGGCTGATGAGCGGACAGTGCGAGTATTGAATACCGGTGGGGTGCTTGAGGCTTCCGCTGTGGCAGAGATGTCGCAACCGTTCAATCGAGGCAGTGAGACTCGACTATCTGGCGGTGGGCTTGGATTGGGTCTCACCGTGGTGCAGGCGATAGCCGAGCATTTTGATGGAACTTTGAATCTCGAACCCCGTGATGGTGGCGGTCTTGAAGCAAGGCTTCATTTGCGGTAGCTGTAAAAGCGGCCAGCCTGGCAGTTCTTCACGGGGTTAGCTGTAGGGGGAGGCGAAAGTGGTTTAGCACGGCTTAGGTGGAGGAATGACCCAAACGCGGGCCGTCGGTTGAGCGCTCGACGGAGGTTGCGCAGCAGGATTCGTGGGTGGATCGCCGTCGGGCACTGTGGGCGTAACTTCAGGAGGTGGTGCAGGAAAACTCATAAGACCTCGAATCTTTGTGTCAAAATATCGAACAGCTCTAGGATTTCATCTGTCATACTGATTGCTGGTGACGTGGCCCCGATCATGAGTGTCCCCGTGGGGGTGGGAATATAGGTTTCCATGATCACGGCTCTCACCAGAGGGGTATGGGGCTCTAATTCTTGGCTTGCCACTCCAAAGCGCCGTACGGCGTCGTGGCCAGATGGCAGAGACACAGGAACTGTCTGTAGCCAGTCGCCGTCTTGAACCCATTGTGGGTCAGGAAGCGACTGAGATAGCCACTCTACCGATGATAGTTCTGTATTGGAGGCTGGCCTGGGAAGAGCTGTGGCGGTCAGGGAAGCGAGGAGTACACCCTCTTCCATGGGAATGGCACATACGGAACAGAATTTGGTTCCGACTCGCCAGGCTTTGTCGGTGAGGTTGCGGGTATAGGCGGTGATGTCATCTGCGCGAGGCGCCAAGTCAGGCATGGCAGCGACCATCTCCCGAACCAGCTCACGGCACGATTGGTCGCGCGTCTCAGGGTGCAGGTCAATTTGGCGCCAATCGGAGGGAAGGGACACTGAGAAACGAACGGTACTGGTCATGGCACTTCCAGGTAGATGGGAATTTGCAGGGATTTCTTTGTCGATGTTGGGTCGCCAACATTTGTGAATGCGCGACCAGGTGGGGGTGGTATGTCAGGGCGTGTCTCTGAGCGTGAAAGTTTCAGTCCGATCAGATTGCCATGGGTGAGCTCGCTAGGGGACAACAACATCCCGTTTTTACTCTTGCGCGCCTCAACAATCCACCCCGAAAACCCTTTGCCTAGCTCGTCAATATCTCCAGCAACGACAAGGGCAGTTTTTGTGGTCGTAGCGTGAGTGATGAGCTCTCGCAGGTACAGATCTGCTGGACACTTTGCCAACAGGTGGGCGTCGTCAACAACGATGAGGGTTGGCTGTTCAAGCCCGATGTGAGGGGCTAATGAATCCTCATCCAGGTCTGCTCCGTGGAGGACGGCCACCCCTGATTGTTCCCATCCAGGGGTGGAGGGAGTCTCATTCTTGGCACTGACGAAGACGGTGTGATATCCGCGGCGGGCTCCCTCGCTTGCCAGCCATATCGCGGCGGTTGTGCGCCCAGATTTTGGAGGTCCAGCTACCAAAAAACAGGGTCCTTCCAGAGGATTAAAATACAGCGGAGCCGTATTGTCGCCGCCTATCCCAAGAAGGAGATAGTGTTCTTGGTCAGTTGGCATTGTGTGGAGGGCGACGTCGCGTGCAGAGAGTAGGCGTGGCAGTTCAGCAATGGTAAAGGGTAATCGTTCCTGCGCGGTGTTGGACCAGTGGTGGGCAATACCCGCAATCGTAGTGCTGATGTACGATTCGGGTCCCCCTTCAACGGTGATTCCTAAGCCTGCAATTTGCAGTTCGGTTGCATCTGATGACGATAGTGCCCGCCCCTGTGGCATATCGTCTGATATTTGGCGGGGGTTCGCTCCAATAGTTGAGTAATCGGATTTGTCAACCATGCGTAACATGACCTTGTCTTCTGCAAGAGTTGCCAGTTTGCTTGAGGTAGCTAGCTGCCTGTCACCAGCAACTATCAGGTGTATTCCTACTGAGGGGCCTTCTCTAAGCAGCTGAATAACTGAGTCGATGAATGCTCCACCGTCGGTTCCCTGATACGCGGAATAGAATGCCTCCCACGCGTCAACTAAAACCAGCACATCAGCAGGGGCATCATCGGAACGCAAGGCTTGGAGTGCCTGAAGTGAGGTTGTGCCGGTACTTGCCATTTCTTCTTGCCGTCTACTTAGTTCCCCCAATAATCGAGAGAGAAACTTGCGGATAGTTTCTGTTTGGTGTCGCAAAACGACTGCGCCGACGTGCGGCAATTCTTGGAGGGAAAGTAACCCGCCGTTACCACAGTCCAGTACATACATGTGCAGTTCACCAGGTGAAAAGGCATGCGCTGCGGAGACTGCGATTGTTCGTAGCGTGGTTGTTCTGCCTGATCGTGGCGCGCCGATCACGAAGAGATTACCGGAACTCACAAGATCGAATGTTGCTGGTACCTGTGCCTGCTTTTCGGGCACGTCTTGAATACCAAAGACAATGTTTTTTGAGCCTTCTGCAACGGTTGATAGCAGGGAAGCAAGCTCGATCTGCGGGGGAAGTTGTGGCAGCCATGGGCGCCGCGGTTGCGGATATTGACCTTCGACGTAAGCTTGCTTTATTGACTCCACCAGCAGTTTCAGGTCAGTCACTTCAACATCAGTAGCACCTTCTTCTTTTTCGCGTCTTGGCGGCGGGCAGCCGAGGTCATCAAAGGTGAGGGTAGTTACCATCGGTGCGATGAGTTCGTTATCTTCTGTGGTTCCGGGTGCCCTGCCCCCTACACGTGATGCTTGGAAGGGAATGAGTGAGTTTGCTCCAAGTCGGGCTAGGGCCCTGCCGGGCGTTGATTTCGAAATGTTTCCGGCTTCGGGGGAGTTGATCACATCAGTGCTTTCTGCCCCATCTGTCATCCGCAACGCGATACGCAGATTGGTGTTGGCCCGAATCTCGGGTGATATCGCACCTGAGGGGCGCTGAGTTGCCAGCAATAAATGAATCCCTAACGACCGCCCTCTTTGCGCAAGGTTCACCAAGCCAGTGATAAATTGTGGGAGTTCACGTGCCAGCGAGGCGAATTCGTCTGCGACGACCAGTAATCGCGGTAATGAGGGTAGTGCTTGTTTCACGGCAATATCTTGGTAATCCTCAAGGTCTTTTGCGCCGACTTGTGCCAGCAGGTGCTCGCGGCGTCGCAATTCGGCTCCCAATGATACTAGCGCGCGCTCAACCAGGTGGGTGTCGAGGTCGGTAACCATTCCAACCGTGTGAGGTAAGTGTTCGCAATCTTTGAACGCCGCGCCCCCTTTGTAGTCGATGAGAACAAAGTTCATTTCTGAGGGTGTGTTGGCAACTGCTAGTGAAGCAATTATGGTCTGTAAGAACTCACTCTTTCCTGAGCCGGTGGTGCCGCCAATCAGCCCGTGGGGCCCATCTTTTACCAGGTCTATGCTGAAAGGTCCGCCCAGAGATTCCCCTATAGTGGCAACGGTTGAACGTCCCCTCATGCGCCACCGGGCCAAAATATCTTCTTTTGTTGGATTCTCAAGGCTGAGTACTTCGAGCAGTCGGGACTGATCGGGAATAGTGGCTTCGTTGGTGGTTGGCGTTGAATCTTCAATGCGAGCGATTGATCGTGATACCCAATCCAGCCAGTCTGGTGTCACCAGATCTGCGGAAACTTTGGTCTGTGTTTCGCTGCGGTGTTGAGTGAGAATAGATCGAGGACCATCAACGACGAATACGGCTTCGCATTCTTCGGGAAGTACGCGTTCATCGTGGTTGAGGCAGATCGAATATATGCCGTAGCGTGGTCCTATTTTTAGGATTCGTGCCATGCCGGGCAGGGAACGCAAAGTAGCTGCTCCATCCATGACAACGACATCAACGGGTCCCACATATCGGCTAGAGTTTTGTTCTTGTGACTCTTCTATTCTTTGGTCTAAGAGTGCGTTGAGTTCAGCAATGCGCGCTGAAATCGTGGTCATTGTAGAACCAATGCGGCGCAAAGAATTTGAGGATGTGAGCGGGTAACTGTGGGGAAGCCAAGGGAAAAAACTCCAGGTTGTACTGCGTGATGCGCCTTGATTTCCAGGTGACACTAACAGATATAGGCTGAGATCAGAGGGGCTGTGGAGTAATGCTAATTGTGTGGTAATCCAGCTGCCAATGTGAGTGGCTTCGGCGGGGTTGAGGTTTCTTGAGGCCACACCAAGGACACCGACTTTGGTGAGATCAACAAATACCGGTGCGAAAGGAATTTCCCAGTACACCTCGCGCTTGTGGTGTAGTTGGTTGGGATCGTTGAGTTTGATATTCGACTTGGTTGTCGTTGAACCCAACCTGATATTCAGCCATGTTGGGTCTCCTGGCCGTCTTTCCCACAGACGCGTTGTTGGTGTCGTGGCGGTCATTCCTAATACTGTGGCATCTGGATGATCGTAGAGACGTTGCTGAGCTTCCATATCTAATGCTTGACGCGCATCAGCTTCTGTTTGGCTACGTTCTTCCTCATACGCTTTGACCATCGATAGGTAGCGTTTCTTCGTATTCTTGCCACGAGTAACGTACGCTGCCCCCAACATGAATGGCGAGAGCAGACCAAAGATCAACATTCTGGGATTGGAAAATACCAGGGCCATCACGATTCCCGTCACGAGTGGCATTACTGCCATCAGCCAGGGAAGTGGCTGTTTTTCGGGTTCATCCGGCTTGCGAGGCAGATGGAAGTCTGTTGGATTCTCTTCGGGTAGTAGGCGCGGGGGGCGCGTGTATTTAAGTGTTCCGCTCTCACTGGGTATCACTGCCGCTGAGGTTCCCCACTGGCCAGCGCCTAGTTCAACAACGCAGTCTTTGAAACCGATGTGGTGAATGCCTTGAAGCGGTTGTCCCACTCTTATCTCGGAAGAGAGACGAATCAAGGGATCATGGGCAGGAATATAGGTGGGTGTCATTGTCCCATCGGCAGCAATATTGATAACTAGGTCATCTGCACCTACATAAGGTTGTCCAACCTGAATGGTTGCCCGGGGGCTTGCTCCGATAGCAACAATTCCTGAGGAACATGCGTATATCGTTCCAGTTCCCGTACCACTGACGATGCGGACATAACTTATGGCTGGTTCGTGAGAAAGGTTCTGCCAGGCAGGTTCCGTGAAACACAGATGAGATCCTTGTCCCACAGGATCTTGGCCCTGAACTAGGGGGTATGGATATGCCCATGTTTTGCTCTCAGTAGTGATATCTCCACCTAACCGAACGCGTATTGCGTTGAGGGAATGCTCTATGTGCGTGTCTTTTGGGGTGTCGATATGAATGAGCGAGGTTGGGTGGGTTGGGGTGAGTTGCGCGGTGATGAGCAAGGGGTGTCCCCTTTGGGGTGTGGTGGTATGGATCGTAGATTACCGATAGTTCAGTAAATAGTGGTACATGTGTTCGTGGTGTCTGTCAAGGAGTTCGGTTTCTGTGATGTGCTATGACAGTGTTTTGTTTGAAATGTGGGCTTAACAGCTGAAATGGTGTTGTGTGGGTGGTAGTCTCCGAGTCGAGACCGAGCTTTCCGGTCGGTAATTAATATGTAGTGATGGTCTTGGGAGATTGTGTTATGGCTAATGTGAATGTTACGTATCAGGATTTGGAATCTGTGAGGGGCCGCCTTGAGAGTGGGCAAAGTGATATTGAGGGAAAACTGACTGAGTTGAAGAACGCGGTTGATGAGTTGGTGTCGGCGGGGTTCCAAACGGATCAGGCTTCGGGTGCGTTCCAGACTTCGTATGAAGAGTTCAATCGGGGTGCTACAGAGACTATTAGCGGGTTGGAAGGAATGCGTTTGTTCTTGCAGAAGGCTGCGGAGGCTTTTGAGCAGTTAGATAGTGAGCTTTCTTCGGCGATTAGTGGCTGATGCTGCGGATACACGTGGTCTTTGGCGGTGTGGTTGCGTAAGAACAATGGTGAGTGAGGCTAGCCTGTGGTAGATCGGTTGGTAGCAGATATAGATGCGTTAGATGACCTGGGGAATTCACTGTTTCAGGTTCGTGATCTTTTGGATGGGTTAGGGGAAAGGATTGCCGCGGAAGAAGACTCGTTAGGGTCCCCTGCTGTGATAGCAGCGGTTGGGGGTTTTGAGTCGCATTGGTCGCGGGGGCGTCGTCTTTTGCGGGGTTCAGCTGATGCTCTAGGCCAGATGCTTATTGATTCGGCTGCAACGTATGAGAGCGGTGATGCTGATATTGCGGCTTCTCTTCAGGTTGAACAAGGGAGTACTTCTGCTGTTGTCCCTCAGTATTAGGGCATCAGTGGTGGTGTGGTCCCACGCACGGTAAGAAGACACGAATAGCGGACGAAGAGGTCGAAGAGGAAGTGGTTTATGAGCCGTGGTGGGGATTGGTCGCTGGTTGGTTTAGCATCTGATCCGACTCCTGGTAGTACCCATGGAGTGGATTCTTTGGCTAGACGTTTTTGCCAGGTTGAGGACACGGCTAGGGAAGCTGGAAGCATCCTCGCCCGGGTTGATACTGCGCATGGGGTGTGGGAAGGCCACGCTGCGGAGGCTTTTTCAGCTCAGGTCAGTGACCTTCCTGCCAACATGTCTAAGTGTGAGATGGCGTATGGGATGGTAGCTGATGCACTCGCAGCGTGGTCTTCGGCTATGGATTCTTGCCAGGGGCAAGCGGATCGGGGTTTAGAGGACGCGCTTGGCGCTCAAGCAGATATTGATGCCGCGCAGGCCGCTCTCGATCAGGCGCTTGCTCACCAGTCATGGTGGCAAGGGAACCTGGCCAGTCAAGAGGAAGTGTACTGGCGGTACAAGAATGTGGATGAGCCACCATCATGGGTGGATATTCCATCAGTTCAGGACATATCTTCTGCGCGGTCCCAGGTGGCGCAGGCCTCAATGGGTGTTACGGATGCTCAATCAGCTCTTAGCGGGGCTACGTCTCGTTTTGAAGCGGCGAGAAAGATGATTCTGGCTGCTAAACAAGATTATGAGGAGGCCGCGCAAAACTTTGTTGCCAGGGTTGAAGAAGCCAAAGAAGAAAGTGTTCGCAGGGATCATTGGTGGGAGTCTGTAGCTAACAGTGAACTATGGCAAACCATCGTCACTATCGCCACCGTTGTCGGGTTTGTTGCCGCTTTCATTTTTGCTCCTATTGGGCTGGTTATCGGGACCGTTGCTGGGGCGATTCTTACCGCTGACATGATCCTGCGTTTCCTTGACGGTGAAACATCTACCCGGCAATTCCTTGCCGAAGTAGCCCTGACCTTCATCCCAGCAGGACGCATCCTCAAAAGCACACAAAACGGACTCCGCAACGCAAACAGATTCGTGAGGGGTGGTTCGCCAAAGAATCCGTTGGGTGGCGGCCGGATTTCCCAAAAAACTGGAATAAAAGGGTCTTCGAGGAAACCAAATGGTAGATCTATAGATACTGGTGGGAGCAAGGGAGTCGATGCGCAGCCGCCGGTCCGTGTAGCAAAGGGAGTTTATCGTCGTAGTGATGGGACGCTGGAAATCCGTCTGCGGCCGAAGAAGAATTGGACTCCCGAGCAAATTGCGGAGGCGAAACATAAGATTGAGCAGATCAATGCGCGAAATCCCAAGAAAATCGATGATGTTAACTCGCTCAGTCGCAGGGGAAACGCTCGCAGGCTTTGGGAAAGCATCCATGGGAAAGGTTCAGCAAGAGGAAAGGATGTAGATCATATTCTCGATTTGCAGCTGGGAGGAGAACATCATATAGATAATCTGCAGCTCTTGGATCGCAGTGTCAACCGTAGTTTTGGCTCTCAGATACACCATAGGCTGGGACATGTTGAGGAATCTGATCGTTTGGTTTTTGTTTTTGATGGGTAGGTGTGTGTTGTGGGTTTTGTGAGGTATCGGCAGTCTCGTGGTGAGGCTGAGGTTTTGGTGGGGCGGATTCGGGAGTCTTTGGATGTGCGGGGTGTGCCGGTTCCGCGGGTGTGGCTTTCTAATGGTTTTCGTGATGTGGACCGGGGGAAGTTTAAGTTGAGTGTGAATAGTGGGGGTATTCGCACGGTTCGTGCGGTGGTGTTGACGTTGTGTTTGTATGGGTATTATCGGCGCACGGTGGGGACTGCGGTGTTGTTGGAGCCGGTGGATCGGGATTTGTGGGAGATTGATTTGTCGTATGTGGAGAGGTGTTTTTTGTATCCGTATTATTTCGCGGTGCAGGCTGGGGATGAGGAGTCTGTGGGGGTGTTGGAGCCTTTGCAGGGGTATCGGCGTCGTGATTGGTTTACGGGTGAGCCGAGGCCGCTTCGTGAAGACAAGTTGAGGGGGGAGTGGTTGCGTAATCCGTTGGAGTTAGGTCTTGAGGGGTATGAGAAGAAGTATTGGCAGGATTATTACAGTGAGAAGGTTATAGATAGTTTGATGATTGACGACATCGGGCATGATATTGGTGTTTTGTTGTCGATGTGGGCTGATGGTGGCAGTGATGTGTGGCCTAGGGAGCGGATTGTGGGTCAGGTGGATCGGTTGATTGAAGCGTTACAGTCGTTTCCGGGCAGAGGCCCGTGGAGCGAAGAAAAAAGCGGATGGTGAGTGGTATGAGTGTTGTTGTTGACCAGTTAACTGGTGGTAAGGGTGGTAGGTATGTGGTTGAGCATATGCGACCGGTATTTGCTGATAATGGGTATTGTGGTGTGTCGTTGAATCAGGGTATGTTGCGGTTTCATGATGCTGAGACGGGGCCGCTGTACCGGGCTTTGGTGGGTGAGGCTTTCCCTGATTTTGCTGCGCGTGGGGTTGACGTGTTGGCTTTTGACTGGCAGGGGCGTCAGTATGCGACTGTTGATAGTGGTGGGGGAGAGTCTGATATTTGGGTGGCAGATATAGGGCGTGGAAGTATTGACGCGGTGTGTAGTGTTGAGAATTTTATTGCGGCGTTGAAAGATGATCATGCTTTTGACACTGTTTTTGAACGGGAGTTGTTAGATCAATGGCGTGGGATGGTCGGTGCTGAGAATTCGGTGATCCCTTTCGATAGTTGTGTGGCTTATGAGGTCCCGATTTTCCTTGGGGGCAGTGAGGGAGTGGATAACCTTGAGGTTGCTGATTTGGAAGTGAATTGGACTGTTGGCGCACAGATTTATGCTCAGGTAAAGGACCTACCTGAAGGTGCGTCGGTGAACTTTACCTTTGAATAGTGTTGCTTTTTGAGTGAGTGGAAGCTGGAAACAGCCGACTGAATCAGTGTTGCCCTACTCAAACGAACAAATCTTGGGACATGCATTCCCAACACGGAAGTTAAACTGACGTGGGAAGGCTGCGCGGCAGAGGCTTTGTCAGCTCAGGTGGGTTTGTTGCAGCTTTCATTTTTGCTCCTATTGGGCTGATTATCGGGACCGTTGCTGGGGCGATTCTTACTGCTGACATGATTCGGCGTTTCCTTGACGGTGAAACATCTACCCGGCAATTCCTTGCCGAAGCAGCCCTGACCTTTATCCCAGTAGGACGCATCCTCAAAAGCACACAAAACGGACTCCGCAACGCAATACGCACCCAGTAACGGGTCAGTTGAGCGTCCGGCTGGTCGGTTGCCAAGCCGTGGTGAGCCGAATTCCTTTGGGTATGACGCTAATGGGAAGCGTCTTCCGTATGCTAATAGTCGGCCTCGCTATGCGTCGGGGCAAATTGAGCAGGTATAGGACAATACTCGTGCACGGCAAATTCGGGACATCGAAAATGGAGTTCTAGATGCCCCGCCGAGACTTCCGGGAGCGGACCAGCTGTGGGTCAAGGATATTGCGGGTGAGTGGAAACTGATTGAGTGGAGACCTGGGGATCCTCGCGCTGGACTCTGGGACATGGGTCACATCCCTGAAGCTAGATATGCTAACCTCCGGGAGGAATATCTTAGCGGGAAGATCTCAAAGGAGGAATTCCTGAAAAAGTATCGCAATCCAGAGAACTATCGGGTTGAGGACCCGCTTAGAAACCAATCACATATTGATGAATAGTACGAAAATAGGAGGATGTAATGTCTTCACCGCTCTATCTGGCGGAGTATGGGACTTATGAAGAGTTTATGGCTGTCTATGATCCCGTGACAATGCCGTTTATTGTAACAGCGAGTGGGCTTGGATACCTTGGTAAGGCCCTGGCGAATCGAGATCCTGTGGCGCGGTTGGCGATTGCGAATCGTTTGCTTGATGATGGTGCGGACGCCAGCCTGGTTAGTGTGGATGGTGACCGGATAAATGTGCTTCATGTGTTGTGGGGGCGTGAGCGTGAGCGGGATGTGGAGGGTGAGGCTGCTCTCATTGGCCGGTTGTTAGATGGTGGGGCGGATATTGATCTGCGCTCCCCCAGATTCGGTCTTCCGCTGAAAATGCTTTCCAGAGAAATTTCGCCTACGCCGGAGTATTTACGGGCTGCTTTTGTTGCGGTCACGGAGCATTCTCGGCCCGACCTGACGGCACATGTTGATAATAAGCGCGATATGAGTGTGGGGCGGTCGCTTGCTCGAACGATGTTTGGTGTGATTAGTGATGAGGTTCTTGCCTATGCTGCGGCGTCTGGGCAAGATATCGACGTGGTTTCCTAGGACAAGGGAGTAGTTATGGAGTTTATTCCGCAAGCTGGTGCGTGTTTGATGACAGTGAATGCGTGGGAAGGTCGGGCCCCGGTGCGGTGGATGCTGCGTGAGTCGTCAAAGGCGCCTTATGATAATGGTTGGCGTATTATGAGTGCGGCAGATACCAGTGAGTATCTTGCAGACTCTGCGAACTGGCGTATCACTGACTTCAACGACGCTTGTGAGATTGAGCCCGCTTTGATCGGTATCTATGATCTTCCTGTTGGAAGCGATTTACAGATCGTGGTTGATGAAGAGGGGATACACATTGTCGAGACGCCAACTGGTCGTGAGTTGACACCTGACCAGATGTACGTCCCGCCAGCGTGGCGCCGCTAATCCACTGATAGCAGAGCCCAGTTTGCATGACCCGAACCTGACGCAGCCCTCGTGCCACCCGCACCGTTGGCGACGGCAATGTGTCTGAAATTGTCGCTTGTGTGAAAAGGATGGAGGTCTCAATGGCATAGTTTAGGGAGGAGGAACAGGAAATAGGGTAAGTAAGGTCCGTATAAAAATTGAGAGTGGACGCATAAAGATAGCTGAACACGGCTCCAATTTGACGGTGAGTGCCGATAACGGGGAGCATGCAGCTTATTTTTCGGCGAATAGACGATCGGGTGGGCAAGTCGTAGAGTTTAAGGTACCAAAGTGGTTTGATGATTTCGTTAAGGAAAATACGATACCTCAAATAGGCTATAGAAAGAATTCAGCGAATCAGTGTGGATTCGCACCGAAACGCGTTGATAGTACGAAGCCGGGCTATGCAGTTGAGCTACCACCTGTTTGGATAGAGTGGATAGAAGAGGTCGCTGTGTCTGGAAGAGTAGTTTAGGTCATATAGATAGATGGAGTTAGAACCAGATTATAGTGATGCGTTTGTCGTTGCGTCTGTGTTGGGTGGTGAGTTTAGCTGGTATGTGACTCCACCGGACTATTGGTGCTTGGATTATCGACGTATTTGGCGTGATGCGGATGAGCAGGAACTTGAGCAGTATCGCAGTTTTTTTGGCGATGGGTATTTTCATAATAAGGGCTCTGTTTTTGGGCCACGCGAGGATATGGTGATTCTGGATTCAAAGTCGGCACCTGTATTTCTAGAGAGAATCGCTAGAGACCGCGCATCAGTGGCGGAACTGCGTGAATGGCTGAGCATAGTTTGGCATCCACAACATACGGATGAAAATGATGATGGAATGTGGTACTGGGCGTGGCGCCCTACGTTTTATGTGAATTTTGATGAGAAAGTGTTTTATTCCTCCTATACAGAGCCTGGCTCATGGGAGCGCTGTGCGCCAGAAGGATGGAGGTCTCAATGGCATAGTTTCTTGTACTTGGTACCGGAGGAATACCGTTACTGGGTGCTGGATAGTGGGGTGAATGTATTTGCCCGTTTGGAGCATAACGAGTGGGAGGTCTCGTGTGAATAGTTCTATGACGGTTATGGTGGATCAGTTTGAAAATGAGCGGACGGGGGAGATGGTTGAGGGGGTGACGATTATCGTTGATGGTGTATTGAAGCAGTTTTTGGATGTTGTGCGTTCTCGTAGTTCTGCTTATCCGGATAATGCCACGTTGATTCAGGATGCACTTTTCCGAGGTCTGAATGACATCAAAGATGGCCTGTAGGGCAAGGCATTCACCAAGGAGACAAATTGAGAAAGATTTTGAACCTCTCGTCGATGGGCGTGTCAAGAAAATAGATTGGATGTTCTATCGAAGTCCTGTGACAGGAAAAGTGGGGCCGACTGGTCCCTTACGTGAGTATTTGGATCGCCGAGGAATCGGAGTGATTGAGGTGTCAGGTGCGGGGGTGCTGTAATGGTTGATTGGGATGGGTTCGAGGTTTTCGCGCCTCGCGATCTGGCGCGTGTGGGGGAGGTGAGTGGACGCCAGGCGCGGGCTCTGTTTCGGTTGCGGATGGGCTTGTTGAATGAGCGCATTAACGAGCTAAAGGGGTTTGCGGCTCGTAACGAGTTCGTTTTGGATGGGCCTGATGTGAAGTGGTCTGGGTTTGGTTCCGTCCTTTTTGAGAGGATGGATTCATGGCAGTGAAGTATGAGCAGTCGTTCAAGGATCGCGCGGTGCGCATGGTTCTGGATCGATTGAACGATGATGATGCGGAAACCCGGTCGGCGGTGATCCGGGAGGTCGCTCCACGGTTGGGGGTGGCCAGGGAAACGCTGCGTAGGTGGGTGAACCAGGCACTGGTGGATGAGGGAAAACGCCCTGGTGTTTCCACTGAGGAGTCCGCTGAGATCCGCAGGTTGAAGCGGGAAAACGCTGAACTGAGAAGAGCTAACGAAATCTTGAAGACAGCGTCAGCGTTTTTTGCAGCCGAGCTCGACCGCCCCCGGGCGAGATGATCGCGTACATCGACCTGTATAGGGATCGTTTCGGGGCCTGGCCGGTCTGCCGCACCCTGTGTGCAACAGAGGGCGGGTTCATCACTTCTAGGGGTTACCGGGCCGCGAAAACGCGTCCTGTGTGTGACCGGGAAGTGCGCGACAGCGAGTTGATACCCGTGTTGCGTGAGGTTCATGCTCGCAACTATGGGGTGTACGGCAAACGCAAGATGTGGCATGCGATGCGCCGTGAGGGTTGGGACATTGGCCGGGAACAAACCGGCAGGCTCATGCGCAAAGCGGGCTTGTGTGGGATCCGTCGGGGCCGTAAACCCATCACCACCTGCCGGTCTAAAGCAGTGGACACTCGCCCTGACCTGGTGGACCGGGACTTCACCGCTGTCGGCCCTAACCGACTGTGGGTAGCGGACATAACGTACGTGCGGACCACTTGGATTCTATTGGTGGTTGCAACACTGAGGATTCAGGAGTTGTGGTGGCTGAACGGAAGTACAGTGATGAGCAGAAGCAGGCGGTTTTAGCGGCGGTTGAGCGCGGATCTACGGTTCGCGCCGCTGCGGTCGTTGCCGGGGGTCTCTCCCAACGCGGGTTAACGGTGGGTTAAACAGGCGGGCCTTTCGACATCGCGGGGCTCCCCGAGAAAGTACACGACAGAGGAAAAGGGAAGCATTTCTACAGCAGGTCGGGGAAGTGAGAAACGTCTCGCAGGTTGCGCGGGAGCTGGGGATTAATCGAGTGACTGCGTACTCGTGGGCGCATCGCGCTGGCATTTTCACTAGCGATGATGCAAATGAGAGGAAGAAGGAGTTCTTCCGGTTGCGCCAGCAAGGCGTAGGGCGTGTTGAGGCTGCACGTCGGTTAGATATCGAGGCTCATCAGGCCTCGGATTGGGATCGTGGGATCCACTCGTTTGCGAAAGGGCGAATCTATCCTGATGGTCGAGTCGTTGTTTATAACCAAGACGAGATACTGGCTAATGTGAGAAGACCAAGAACCACGTGGGCCCAGGGCGAACACATTGCTCTAGAGAGGGTCGAGCAAGTTATTGATTCGCGGTATTTGAGCTTGATTGAGCGAGAACACATCAAGGATCTTCAAGTCCAGGGACTCTCGATCCGTAAGATTGCTTCGTTTCTGGGGCGGCCGGCTTCAACTATTAGTCGGGAACTGCGTCGTAACGCGACCAGTAAGGGAGAGTACTTGCCTTACACGGCGCATCGGTTTTCGGTCAAGCGTCGGTTTCGACCAAAAACAGCCAAACTTGCGGTTCCGGGCCCGTTGCAAGACTACGTCAGGGCTAAGCTTAAGAAACGGTGGTCGCCAGAGCAGATAGCTCATCGGCTGCGCAAGGATCATCCCGATAGTGAGGAGATGAGAGTGTGCCCAGAAACCATTTATCAAGCGATCTACGTCCATGCTAAGGGTGAGTTGAAACGCGAGCTTACCGCCCCACTGCGCCGAGGTCGAAGCGGACGAAAAGCACGCAAGAATGCAGCAAAACGAACTGCTAGATTTGTTGATGAAATGACCCCAATTGCCCAGCGTCCCAGTGAGGTTGATGATCGGGTGCTGTCAGGACATTGGGAAGGTGATCTGATTACCGGCACCCAGAATCGTTCAGCTGTGGCGACCTTGGTCGAACGCAATACTAGATACGTCGTGCTGGGTCACTTACCAGATGATCACGGCGCCCAGTCGGTGCGTGAGAGCCTTGTCCGCAGCTTAGAGCCCCTACCACAACAGTTGCGCCGCACTTTGATATGGGATCAAGGCGCGGAAATGGCAGAACATAAGGCTTTCACTGTCTGCACCAACATTGATGTGTACTTCTGCGACCCTGCTTCGCCCTGGCAACGCGGCACGAACGAGAACACCAATGGCCTCTTACGTCAATACCTCCCCTAAGGCGAAGATCTTCGCCAGTTCACACCAGACCAACTCGCCTTGATCGCCGAAGAACTTAACACTCGCCCCCGAAAATCCTTGGACTGGGACACCCCAGCCGAACGATTCTCTGCTTTACTAGAAGCCACATAAGCAAACCCGTTGCAACGACCCCTAGAATTCACCGAGGGTACGTTCCGGGCACCGATGCTGAGGTCTATCGGCTACACGTGCGTTTTTTACAAAGACCATGTCCCAACCTGAGCTCGTGCAGCATCCTGGGCGACGTAGTTGGTGCTGGGGCGGTATACACCGTATGTACGGTTCTATGGCCCCGTACTTGGGAATAGGGGAGGTCCAACCGCCTCACCAGAATCCGAAGAGCCGGTTTCATCGCTCAGTGCGCTGGGAAGTGAGAACAAAATGCAGAACATAACATCCTGTGTTCTGCAGAGCGCGTGGAGCGGGCGACGGGAATCGAACCCGCATGACTAGCTTGGAAGGCTAGGGCTCTACCATTGAGCTACGCCCGCGTGTCTTTTGGACTCGTCAATAATAGCGTCAAAATCCAAAATGGTGAAACTGAGATGTTCGGAATTCGAACTCTTCATTTAAGTGTGGCTACTGAAAGCTAACGGAAGCTCGACCGTATTCGCCGCTCCAAATTACTTCCAGGTCCGAGGCATCTTTGGCCATAAAACAGGCCGTATATGCCAATGTTTTTCCATCTGAAAGAGGAAGATTTGGCATGGAGGAATATCCCTCGGCACACTGGTGGAGGCGCTCTGACTGCTCACCTCCCGATAGCATGTCAGTCATAAACATCACAGTTTCAACTGTATTTCCCGTGTTGTTGGAAACCTCGACCTTGACCTCGAGTGGTGTGTATCCGGTCTTGCCATAATACTCTTGATCAAATTCGTCGAGTTCGAAGCTTTTTGGAGCAGAGATCGTGACTTCCAAGTTGTCATCCCAGACGGCGGTGTCCCCGAAAGAGAGTTGAGACTTCTCAACGTCTATATCACTTGGAGGGGTCCAGGAATTTGTTGATGAACTCAAAGGAGAAGTAGACGTCACAAGATTTTCAGCATCCCGGATAAGGCGTTGCCCGTGGGCCATCATTGCTGCCCCAGCAAGGAACATGGCGATGCTAAGCCCAAGCACAACCCATACCCACGTTGGATGGGGGCGCCGTGAACCATTGTGGATGGAGGATGGTGCTGGCGCTTGAAAGTCACCTGGCATATTGGGGGAATGAGGATATGCCATGGGCGGTGGGGGCGGTGAAGGCTTCGGTTGACTACCGTACGGGAAACGTGCTGCATTATTGTTTTGCTCCATGAACGCTCCTTCTTGTGCTAGATTACATGGGCTTCCAGCATAGACATGAGTTTCGGGCTCACTTACCGGTAGGTATGTCAGCATGATAACGGATGCACTGAGGTAGCAAAATGTGTACCAAGAATCAGTACAATAGTGCGATGCGAATCGAGCATCTAAAACCTGAAAAGAATGAGCCTCGCCTCGAAAGATTTGCCCGCACTGTGGAGATGGGCTTCAACGGTGGTGAGATAAGTGACGTGGAGCTCTCGCGCACCGTGGGACTCATGGTAGATAACAATGCGGATGTGACGGAGGTATTTACTGACGGCTCTACGAACCCTGATCCGAAGATGACAGCTGCACCTGAGGGGACTTTTGTCACGTTCGAAGGAACAGTTAATCTTGGAACCACGCCGATTCGAGCAGCAGAAATTACCGCGGTGTCCGTGCGTCCCACATCTAAGCGACAGGGCATATTGCGTGCCATGATGACCGACAATCTCGATCGTGTAGCTGACGAAGGCTACCGAGTTGCACTCTTGACTGCGTCGTCTGCTGCTTTATATGGCCGTTTCGGATTCAAAAATGTTGTCGAAGTGTCGACCGTAAAAATCCACCCATATCCCAGGTTTGCTTTGCGGGACGGGAGTACCGAGAACGTACATATGGTGTCAATGGAATGGCTCTTCCCACAGATGCCAACCATTTTTGAGGCATTTCACAAGATCACTAGAGGATCTGTGAGTCGCTTCGAAGGATTCTATGGGTTGGCGAAGTACTTAGATGATGCGGGAAAACCTGATCCGAAATATCGTGGGGCCATTCACTGCGATGAGCAGGGAGCTATTGACGGCTACGTCGTCTACTCGATTGCAGATGAGACGAAACTTGCAATCAAGGATTTCATCACGCTTACACCGGTTGCTGAAATAGCATTATGGGCATTTTTGGGGAGCATCGAATGGCTTGATGAAATCCGGTGGGACGGTGCGCCAAAGGAGTGGCTGCTTCCAGAAGCGTTAGTGGATCGACGTGTAATCAGAGTCGAGAGCCAGTCAGATGCGCTCTGGGCACGCGTCCTCGACGCCCACATCCTCGAAAATCGTCCGTATGGCACAGACGGAGTATTCCGTTTATCTATTGACGACCCGATGGGGTATGCCAGTGGCGATTTCCAGCTTGAGGTATGTGATGGGATTGGGACTGTGACTGAGGCGAAGGGCGGTGTCAAAGTATCGGTACAGGCATTAGCAGCATTGGCATTCGGGTCAACAGCC
Source organism: Scrofimicrobium canadense (assembly GCF_009696615.1). Taxonomy (GTDB): domain Bacteria; phylum Actinomycetota; class Actinomycetes; order Actinomycetales; family Actinomycetaceae; genus Scrofimicrobium; species Scrofimicrobium canadense. The sequence goes on along the minus strand of NZ_VULO01000008.1, from coordinate 21,968 downwards.
CCCAGTACCCTTGCTGCAGTGGGGCTTATGGATAGCGACGCGGACCTTTCATTGCAGAAACTGGATGCGCTCTTCTCACCCCAAGGGTTAGCGCGCTTTGATTCCTGGTTCTAGAGTATTGACGCCAGCTAGGCTGAGACGCTTTGCTGCACTAAGATTAGGCGGGGTGCCCGCAGGGCGTGGGCTAAGAAACGTGGAGAGTGAATTTTGAAGAGCACAGTTGAGACCGTGGAGCCCACTCGGGCAAAGCTCACCGTCGAGGTTGACTATGACGAACTAAAACCTCACATGGATGCAGCATACAAAGATATTGCTGGTCAAGTTGAGATTCCTGGTTTCCGTAAAGGCAAAGTTCCTCCCCGTATCATCGACCAGCGGTTTGGCCGGGGTGCTGTCATCGAACAGGTTGTGAATGAATCTCTGCCCGGATACTACGGCGACGCATTGCAAGAAAATGAACTCCGTCCCATGGCTCAGCCCCAGATTGACGTGGTTGAGGTTCCTGCCACGGAGGGAGAACCGGGCGGTGTGCTGAAGTTCACTGCGGAAGTTGACGTAGTTCCTGCCTTCGAGTTGCCTTCCTTGGAAGACATTACGGTCGAGGTTGAAGCCACTGAGGTATCCGACGAAGCCATCCAGGAAGAACTCGATCAGTTGCGTGGACGTTTTGCAACGCTCAAGACACTTGAGCGTCCTGCGGAAGACGGGGACTACCTGTCACTCGATCTCAGCGTCGACGTGAATGGAAAAAACATCGACTCTCTGTCAGACGTTTCTTACGAGCTGGGTTCAGGAACCATGCTTGATGGAATGGATGAGGCGCTGCGCGGAAAGTCAGCAGGGGACGAGGTCGTTTTCGTAGCCCCTATCAAGGGCGGCGAGTACGCGGGTGAAGACGGAGATGTTACCGCCAAGGTACTGTCTGTCAAAGAACGTGAACTACCGGAGGTCGACGAAGATTTCGTCCAAATGGTCTCGGAATTCGACACCATTGAGGAACTTACTGAAGACCTCAAGAAACAGGTTGCTACTCGCACAAAGTCCGATCAGGCGCTTGCGGCTCGCAACGCACTTCTTGAAAAGCTGATTGCTGAAACAGAGATTCTTTTACCGGAGGCTCCTGTCGCTGCAGAAGTTGATGAGAGAGTCGATGAGAACACCACTGATGAAGAGCGTAAAGAATTGCGCGAAAAGATCGAAGGTGAAATCCGTCAGCAGATTTTCCTCGATACTTTGGCGGCAAAGCAAGAGGTGAAGATCGCTCAGCAAGAACTGATTGACTTCATGCTGCATACCTCGCAAACTTTCGGTATAGACCCGAATCAGCTCTTCTCTGATCAGAACCAGATCCAGGGAATGATGGGCGAACTAGCACGTACAAAGGCTCTTGTATCGGTACTACGCAACACTAAAGTTGTTGATACCAATGGTGAAGAGGTTGACATCAGTGAGTTCACGCGTGACCCTGCAGAAGACGTTGAGGTCGTGACGGACCCCGAAGGAGAATAGTCGTCTCCACTGTGGCGTACATGGTAGCTGCCGGGGCCTGTGAAGCCCCGGCAGTTGTCATATATGACAACGAGATTGGCATGCGCCGTCAGCGAAAAGACAAGCCGCGATCGTCGGAGCACGCTACCTTTGAGTTAGAGCGATGAAAGGAAACCGTTGATGTCTACTCTCCCCGTTGGTGAGCAAAGCCAGAGTCCATTGGGCTTGGGCGACAACGTATACCAAAAACTTCTCAAGGAACGCATTGTCTGGTTAGGCAGTGAGGTTACAGACGAGAGTGCCAATACGGTCTGTGCGCAGCTGCTCCTCCTAGCCGCAGAAAATCCCGATGAGGACATCTTCCTCTACATCAATAGCCCCGGCGGCTCAGTAACCGCGGGCATGGCTATTTATGACACCATGCAGTGGGTCAGTCCCGATATTGTCACCGTGGGAATGGGAATGGCTGCTTCGATGGGGCAGTTTCTTCTCACTGCGGGTACTCCGGGAAAGCGTTACATTACCCCTCATACCCGCGTACTCATGCACCAGCCTTCTGGCGGTGCGGGGGGCTCGGCAACCGATATTCGTATCAACGCAGAGCTCATCTTGTCCATGAAGAGAGAGCTTGCACAGATTATTGCTGACAGGACTGGGAAATCTGTCGAGCAAATCAACAGAGATTTCGACCGCGACAAGTGGTTCACAGCCGAAGAAGCCTTGGAATACGGGTTTGTTGACCATGTAGTTGAGAAGGCCTCGTCTGTAGGAAAGGAAGACTAACGTGACCACAAAACCCTATTTTGAGGCCATCGCCCGGCAGATGCCAGAGGCCCGCTATGTCTTCCCAAGTTTCGAAGAACGTACGCCCTATGGTTTCAAACGGCAGGACCCATACGCGAAACTCTTTGAAGAGCGGATCGTGTTCTTAGGAGTGCAGGTTGACGACGCCTCAGCAGATGACGTCATGGCACAGCTATTGGTCCTGGAAAGTCAGGACACCGACAGTCTCATCACCATGTATATCAACAGTCCTGGTGGGTCTTTCACTGCGATGACTGCCATCTACGACACCATGCAGTTTGTGCGTCCACAAATTCAAACAGTGTGTCTAGGTCAGGCGGCGTCGGCGGCTGCGGTTCTTCTGGCGGGAGGATCTCCTGGTAAACGTCTTGCGTTGCCGAATGCGAGAGTTCTCATCCATCAGCCCGCAATGGACGGTGTGCGCGGGCAGGCCTCGGACATTCAAATTGTTGCTGATGAGATTGACCGTATGCGCGCGTGGCTAGAAGATACGTTGGCCGATCATACCGGACAGCCAGTAGAGAGAGTGCGCGGGGACCTCGAAAGAGACAAAATCTTCACCGCGCCCCAGGCGGTTGAGTACGGACTGATTGATGAGGTGCTATCCTCACGTAAGGCATAGCACGTAAGAAGAGGAGCCTGAATGAGTCGCCTCGGGGACAGTACTGAACTGCTCAAGTGTGCCTTCTGCGGTAAGTCGCAGCGGCAGGTGCGTAAGCTCATTGGGGGCTCGGGCGTATACATTTGTAACGAATGTGTCGATCTTTGCCAAGAGATTCTTGATGAGGACGTCGAAAAGGAAGCGAAACCTTCAAAAATTTCCTTGCCTAAGCCAAAAGAAATCTACGAATTTCTAAGCTCCTGGGTAATCGGCCAAGAACGGGCAAAGAAGGCGCTTTCCGTCGCGGTGTATAACCACTATAAGCGGGTGCGTTCGCGCGAGTCAGGCAATGAAGAAGATCTTGAGGGCACTAAGTCCAACATCCTCTTGCTAGGCCCAACTGGCACTGGCAAGACACATTTGGCGCGGTCTTTGGCCCGTCTGTTGGACGTTCCCTTCTCCATCGTTGATGCTACTGCGCTCACAGAAGCTGGATATGTCGGCGAAGATGTGGAGAATATTCTTCTCAAGCTCATTCAAGAGGCTGACGGCGATATCAAGAAAGCTGAACGGGGCATTATCTATATTGATGAGATCGACAAGATCAGCCGCAAGGGTGAGAACGCTTCGATTACCAGGGATGTGTCAGGCGAAGGCGTCCAACAGGCTCTTCTGAAGATTATCGAAGGAACGAAAGCTTCCGTTCCACCCAGTGGCGGACGGAAGCATCCTCACCAACAGTTCCTTGAGATCGATACGTCCGGCATCCTCTTTATTGCAGCGGGAGCCTTTTCTGGCATTGAGGACATTGTGAAAGCCCGCGTGGGTAAACGTTCCACCGGGTTTGGTACCAACTTGGCAGAAACTGCTCAGATTGAAGATTTCTATCAAGAGATCACCACGGAGGACCTCCATAAGTACGGAATGATTCCCGAGTTTCTTGGGCGTTTGCCTGTCCTCACGTCGACATCAGCGCTCAGCGAAGAAGACTTGGTGCGGATCCTCACGGAGCCGAAGAACTGTCTAGCAGCCCAGTACAAGCACCTTTTTGACCTTGACAATGTTGATTTACAGTTCCAACCGGGGGCTTTGGAGGCCATTGCTCGCGAGGCGATGACAAAGAAGACTGGTGCCCGCGGTCTTGCCACTCTTATGGAGCGCACGCTTGCTGATTTGATGTTCGAGATTCCGTCCCGTCCTGAGGTTGAGAGAGTGGTGGTCACTCCCGAATCTGTGATGGGTGAATCTGTTCCCGAGGTATATTCCAGCGACGGCAGTATCGTCGAACAAGGAGTCGCATAGCTAGCGTAGGGCATACGAGGGGAAGCCATGGAAGATACCGCAGCATTGGTCCAGTTGGACGAGGAACGCCGCACGATCGACAACATCGATGCGGCTCTCATTCACATCCTTGCAGAGCGATTCCGCTGCACACAACGCGTGGGACATATCAAAGCACGCGGCGGACTTCCCCCAGCAGACCCCGAGCGCGAAAGACAACAGGTCGAGCGCTTGCGAGCGCTAGCAGAAGAGTCCGGTCTAGATCCGGATTTTGCAGAAAAGTTCTTGTCGTTCATGGTCACTGAGGTCATCCGACACCATGAGGTCATTAAGGAAGCCTACGATGGAGTTTAGGAGGTTCTGAGAATATGTTTCTCTGAACCCATCTAAACTGGGCCTCCATCCTTCTGTAAGGGATGTCTGGTGCTCTAACCCTGTAATGGACCACCGTAAATAGAGTCAATGACGTCCTCAAACTCTGACAAGACCACAGAACGTTTGACCTTGAGTGAGGGGGTCAACATGCCGTTCGCTTCAGTGAGATCGGTGGGAATGATCTCAATTTTGCGGATCGACTCGGCTTTAGAAACTCGCTGGTTTACCTTTTCGATCGCGCGTTCGAGCGAGGCACGCACCTGAACATTTTCAGCTGCTTCCGAAACCGACATGGGTGGAAGATCTTTGTTCTTGAGCCACAGTGGCAACATTTCTGCGTCCAAAGTGATGAGAGCAGCCACAAAAGGTCGCTTGTCACCGACCACAACCACCTGGCTAATCAGTGGGTGGGCGCGCAAATCGTCTTCTAACAGAGATGGAACCACGTTTTTGCCCCCGGCAGTGACAATGATGTCCTTGGCGCGTCCGGTAATGCGAAGGTACCCATCGCGATCAAGTGATCCTAGATCGCCAGTCTTGAACCAGCCGTCTTCAAAGGTAGCTTCTGTCAGTTCGGGCTTATGGAGATACTCTTTGAAAACGGACGGGCCCTTGACTAAGACTTCGCCCTGGTCAGAGATTCTCACCGACATTGGCGGCAGAGGCGGGCCCACAGTTCCGATCTTATTGAGTCGGGGTGTATTGACCGATATTGGACCAGTTGTCTCGGTGAGGCCGTATCCTTCAAGCACGGGCAGCCCAGCACCTCGATAGAAGTGTGCCAGACGTTCAGACAGGGGAGCTCCACCCGAAATAACATAATCGACATTGCCGCCGACGAGGGTGGCAATCTTGCCGAGCACTAAGGTTTGGGCCGCACGCATACGCGCTTTGAGAGATTTTGATGGGCCTTCATCGGTATCGAGAGCCTGCGAGTATTCGATGGCAGTATTCGCTGCCCAGCGAAAGATCTTGTTCTTTGTGCCTGATCCGGACTTGGCGTCAGCCGAATTGTAGATTTTTTCCAGAACGCGAGGTACGACCAGAAGATATGTGGGGCGGAAAGACCCCAAATCTGGAAGGAGATTCTTAATGTCCGGGGTATGTCCCAATACGCCTTGACCTGTGAGCTGAAAATACTGCAAAAAGCGCGCCAGAATGTGAGCCAGGGGAAGGAAGAGAAGAAGTCGTGACTTGGGGTGACTCGCTATCTCGGACATCCACAAGTGGGAATTGACACCAAGATCTGTGAAGTTTCCATGAGTGATTGCAACGCCTTTGGGTTCCCCTGTCGTTCCCGACGTGTACACCAATGTCGCCAATGAATCTGTTGTGAGCCGGTTGGAGCGACTGGTGACTTGAGATTTGGGAATAGTGCGGCCAGCCTCGGTGAGGCGTTGAATGGCTTCAGAGTCAAGAGAAAGAACTTCAATATTTCGATCTAGCGTGTCCACGGCTGCACGAACAAGGTTTGCCATAGATGCCGTTTCAGCAACAACCAGTTTCACCTCGGCGTCATCCAAAATATAGGCGATTTGCTGCATGGATGAGGTTTCATAGATGGGAACGGGCGCTAATCCGGCCACCCAGCCCGCGCAGTCCAGAAGCGTCCATTCATAACGGGTACGTGACATGATTGCAAACCGTTGCCCGTAATCCAAACCCATTCCGATGAGTCCAGCAGCAATGTCTTGCACTTCTTCCCAAAAGTCAGCTGCAAGAATCTTGCGCCATGACGAGCCCATTTCGCCTTTAACTTCGATAATCGGTGCCTTCGGTGCCGCGGCGACTCGCTTGGCAAGCATGGAAGGAATCGTACTGTGTTCGTCAATGCGATCGAGCACAGGGGCATGCCATTCCAGAGCGGCAGTATCGCCGTTCTCTTCTCCATTGCTCCCTGACATATGAGCGGTATTGTCACCCACAGTTTCCTCCCCGGTTCTAGTTTTTGTTTCTCTTAGGGGCCTCACCTAACTGATGTGATGCGATGGACAGTGAGTCCCCTTCGAGCCACTCTATCGGCACTTCTGATTTCACCGCCGCTTCAAGATCTGCGGAGGCAGCGTGCAGCTTGTCCAGCAACGTTGCAGGTGCGGCTACACTCACCTGCAGATAGGGCGTGCGCGGAGAAACCTTCGCATCGGATTTCACTCTGCGCAGTACGATAAGAGCCTCAGAGACTGCCGAGAGCATATCCGGGTCGCCATTTTCTCCATATTCATCGGCTTTCGGCCACGGTGCGTGGTGAATGGAACCTTCGCGGTACCACGACCAGACCTCTTCTGTTGCGAAAGGAAGGAACGGGGCCAGCAGGCGGATGATGGCATCGACAACCAATGCTAGAGCTGTGCGTGCAGAGTGCGATTGTTCTGCAGTCCACACCCTGTCGCGGTTGTAGGCCCGCTCTTTGACCAGCTCGACATAGTCATCGCAGAATGTCCAGAAGAATGTTTCCGTCACTTCGAGGGCGCGCGTATGGTCATAGTCGGCGAAAGCCTTCGTCGCGGCGGTGATCACCTGTCTGAGAGCAGCCAAGACTGAAAGGTCAACTGCCTCAGAGACACCGGAAGGATCTAAAGTGAGCGAAGCGTCGCCTCCCATGGTCAGTGCAAACTTTGAAGCGTTGAGCACCTTGATGGCTAGGCGGCGTCCGATTTTCATTTGGCCTTCGTCGAAAGCCGCATCGGTTCCCAGCCGAGCTGAGCACGCCCAGTAACGGACAGCATCGGAGCCATGCTTTTCAAGCAGGCCCATAGGCGTGACGACATTGCCTTTGGACTTGGACATCTTCTTGCGATCTGGGTCCAAAATCCAGCCGGAGATTGCAGCATTTGCCCAGGGAAGGCAACCGAACTGCAAGTCTGATCGAAGCACTGTAGAGAACAGCCACGTGCGGATAATATCTTGACCTTGCGCCCGCAAATCCATGGGGAAAACGCGAGAGTACAGATCCTCATCGCGCAGCCAGCCTGTGGGAATCTGTGGGGTAAGTGAGGATGTGGCCCACGTGTCCATAATGTCTACTTCAGCAGTGAAACCACCGGGTTGGTCGCGCTGTGATTCGTCATAACCCGCCGGAACGTCAATGGTGGGATCGATGGGAAGTGCATTCAAAGACGGGGTGAGTACCTGGTCGTAGTGCACGACACCACTGTCATCGATGCGATACCACAGTGGGAGTGGGACACCGAAGAAACGCTGGCGGGAGACCAGCCAGTCAGTGTTGAGGCCCTCAACCCAGTTTTCGTAGCGCACACGCATGAAGTCTGGGTGGAACGCTAGTTCACGGCCGCGCTCTAACAGCTCGTCTCGTAGCTCTTGCCCTTGATGTTCGTAGGGTTTTCCACCATTGCGGATATACCACTGCCGTGAGGTGACAATCTCAAGAGGCTTGTCGCCTTTTTCGAAGAAATTTGTCATGCGGTTTGTCGGGGTAATCTCTCCGACCAGCTCTCCCGACTCTTGGAGAGCCTCCACTACCGCCTTGCGGGCAGAAAATGTTGTCTTACCTGCCATCGCCTCGAAAAGAGCTTTTCCATGGACGTCAGTAATCCAATCCGGAAGCGAACGCGTAATGCGTCCATCCTTGTCAAGAATTGCTCTCGTCGGGAGGTTCAGCTCGCGCCACCACTGTACGTCGGTGAGGTCACCGAAAGTACAACACATGGCAATACCAGCACCCTTGTCCATCTCTGCCATCGGGTGAGGCAAGACTGGCACCTCCACATTGAAACCGGGGGAAGTAACCGTGGTGCCGAAGAGATGCTGGTAACGCTCGTCTTCTGGATGCGCAATGAGAGCGACGCATGCAGCGAGCAGTTCCGGACGGGTCGTCTCAATGACCACATCTCCAGCCTTGCCGTGGAAAGCCAGCGAATGATAGTGCCCGGGGTATTCACGGGCTTCCAACTCTGCCTGGGCAACGGCGGTTTGGAACGTAACATCCCATAGTCCGGGTGCCTCGGCCTGGTATGCCTCACCGCGTTCCAGATTTCCCAAGAATGCAGCCTGAGCTACTTTGCGAGCATCAGACCCGATGGTCTGGTATGTCAAGCCCCAGTCCACCGACAATCCAAGGTAGCGCCACAGCTCTTCAAACTGTTTTTCATCCTCTTGAGATAGGCGCATGCAGAGTTCAATAAAGTTCTGTCGAGAAACTGGCACCTGGTCGGCGGCTTTGATGGACTTGCCTTCTCCACCCTCATGAGGGGGAACAAAACTGGGATCGTAAGGTAAAGATGGGTCGCAGCGGACACCAAAATAGTTTTGGACCCGCCGTTCGGTGGGAAGACCGTTATCATCCCATCCCATCGGATAGAAGACTTCCTTGCCTTGCATGCGCTGAAAGCGAGCTACCGCATCGGTGTGGGTATAAGAGAATACGTGGCCCACGTGCAATGACCCTGAAACAGTGGGGGGAGGCGTGTCAATAGAGTAGACCTGGTCTCGCGTGGCACTGCGGTTGAAGCTGTAGGTTTGCTGGGCAGTCCAGGCTTCATTCCACTTGGATTCCAAGCCGTCCGTGGAAACCCGATCCGGAGCAGAGGGCGACGGAAGGTGGGCAGGAAGGATGGGGTTCATTGACACTCTCCATGATGGTGGTTTGTAGCGGAGTTAACGGTAGTTCCTCAGCGGCTGTAGAGCCAACTGGGTCCAGTTTCTAGCCGCCAAGTTCTTGGTCGCGTAGTACGGTGGCATCGACGGCCTGCACTAGAGCGGAGTCTAGACCAGCCGCTTGAGCAGCCAGAAGACCAGCAATGGTGGTTCCCCCCGGAGAACAGACACGATCAATGAGTTCGGATGGGACTGTGTCCTTTTCAGATTCGATTTGGACCATACGCGCTGACCCAAGCATCGACTGGGTGACAGCCTGTAGTGCCTGTTTCTTTGTCAAACCGTGCTTGACTCCGGCTCGGGCGAAAGAATCGAGGATCTGGAAGAACCATGCTGGCGACGCTCCCGCCAACGCGGAGAATACCGAAAACGATGCTTCTGGCAGTTCTATGCACTCGCCGATCGCCTCAAAAATTGAGATGGCAGAGGCCCGCATATCATCGGCAACATTGGGGCAGAAACAGATTGCTGACGCTGACATGCCGATTTGTGCATTGACGTTGGGCATCACGCGAATCAACGGAGGGCATTCCGATACACCAAATTCTGCCAAATCTTGGAATATTGCGGTGAGGGTTCGACCGGCTGCAATCGAAATGATCCCGGGTCGCTTAGAGGAGGTGAGAGCAGGAGCGACTTCTTGTAGGACAAGACGCTGAATGTGAGGCTTGACCCCAAGAATCACAAGATCGCACTCTTTGACTACTGTCTCGATATCGGGAGCAACTTCGCCGCCGATATCTGTTGCCAAGGTGTGGGCAGCGGCGTCATTCACGTCGAAGAGAACGAACTGTGCTGCGTTGTCTGTCTTAGTCAAGCCGCGGGCAATGGCACCCGACATGGCCCCCGTACCGATGACTCCCAAGCGCATGATGATCCTTTCCGTACTCTATTGTGCCTGACGTCCCCTAAAATAGACCAGTAGTCGTATATCGAAGGGGCAACCATGAGCACACTAGTTGGAATCATGGTGCTGACGCTGGTTACGATACTGGTAGTTGAAATTGGCAATAGAGTAAATGCGCCATGGCCAGCTCTTATGGTGTTAGTTGGTGTAGGGATTGCGTGGATTCCTGGGCAGCACCTTAACGTTCCTAACGATTTAGTTCTTCCTCTACTGTTACCTCCGTTGTTGTACACAGCTGCCGAACGCACCAGCTGGCGGATGTTTCGTATGAGATGGCGCACTATTGTGATCTTTGCGGTCGGTCTTACGATTTTTACAACGGCGATGGTGTCGGGGACCGCGTGGCTGCTGTATGCAGGTATGGGACTGCCAGCTGCCCTGGTGTTGGGTGCGATGGTGTCTCCGCCTGATCCAGTAGCGGTCGAAGCAGTGTCGAAAACTGTTCCCCTGCCGCGCCGTATCCTCTCCACTTTGCAGACCGAAGGTCTATTCAACGACGCGGTTGCTTTGGTGATCTTTGAAGTTGCCTTGGCAGCTCTTGAAAGTGGTGAGGAAATCCAACCCAGGGAACTTCTAGCGGATTTTCTCGTCGGATTAGTCCTAGCGGTTATTGTCGGTTTGGTTTTGGCCACGGGTATTCGCTTCATCGTGCGACTATCAGATAATGCCATTGCGTCTGCTGCCGCCACCGTCGTCTTGCCCTACGGTGCATATTTGATTGCTGACTCTATCGAGGCATCGGGTGTACTTGCTGTAGTTGTGGCTGCCCTCGAATACCGACGGACCGAGTCCCCTGACGACGTGGAAGAGCGTCTGGTGAGGGCATCATTCTGGGAAGTGGCGGAGCTGATATTGACGGGCCTCGCCTTCGGGCTTATTGGTGAAGGCTTCCAAGATGTCCTGTCTGAATATGGTTCGCAAGTCTGGCGAATGATTGGCAAAGGCCTCATCATCGCGTTGGTTGTCGTTGTTGTGAGGCTGGTTTACCTTGTCGTGCTGACCAGGGTCAACCGCATGCGAGGAACGCCTATCATGGCCCCGCGAACATGGAAAGAAGCCATCGTGATGACCTGGGGCGGTATGCGCGGCCTGATCACCCTGGCACTAGCAGTTTCACTGCCACGGTTCATAGGGCCGGGGGACGAGTACTTCTCTGAACGTGCGCAACTTATTGTCGCCTCCTGCATGGTTCTAGTCGTGACTTTGCTTATTGCAGGTTTGACAATGCCTTGGCTACTGAGAGTCCTCAACGTGGGATCTGAGGCGGAGGTCGAACGCAAACAAGAACGGGAACTGGCACATAGTGCTGCAAGACGGGCTTTTGACGCCATCCATGAGATGGAGGACCTTCCCGATCCTGTCGTTGAACGCATCGATGCTGTTGTCGAACAACTGGAATCGGGCCTCTTGGAACGTACCGTGGTAGAAGATATTGACGAGGATATTAACACCAGGCGCACAAACCGGGCGATTCTCTATCAGGTTCAGAAAACTGCACTTGCTGCCGCGCGGGAAAGCCTCATCGAGGCACGCAACCAAACTGGCGCGGACCCTGTCGTTGTTGATCGAGTCCTCCAACGCCTCGACCTGCAAACTTCACTAATGAGAAAGAGAGACTGAGGCTATCCACAGGTCTTGATGGGGGAGTTATCCACATTTCTTGAGGTTGTGACTAGGTAAGTCACAAGACTGTTGTTAGCGTGGCGGCGTGAAGGGAATATGGAAAGTGCAGCGCTGGAAGCTAGATCCTTTGGCCGCCGTCACGCTAGTTGTCTTATTGGTTGGGCTTTCAGTATTCAGCTACGTGAACTTATGGATGAAAGACCCGGGCGGAGGCAGTGACCACGCAGCTGCGGGACAATCTGCAGGGGTGCTCGTAGAAGATACAGCCGAGGATTTAGCCCAGGCCATTTCCGGAAGCGAAATCGCGAAGACTCCGGTTGGTGAGGATGCGGTGGTGTATGTTTCTGGGGCAGTGAGTACCCCGGGAGTTGTGCACCTTCCATTGGGGTCACGAGTCTGTGACGCCCTAGAGGCAGCCGGTGGTGCACTTCCTGAAGCAGATGTGGCACGTATCAATCTTGCACGAAAAGTCATGGATGGAGAACAAATTCATGTGACGGTCCAAGGCGAGGTAGACGTGGGAACAGGGGAGGAGACCTCGCGTGAAACCACCAATACCACCTGCGTCGACATCAATTCCGCCGATATGGAACAGCTACAGCAACTCGACGGCGTGGGGCCAGCATTGGCACAAAGAATCCTTGATCACCGAGAAGAATTCGGTCCCTTTTCATCGCCTGAGTCTCTAGTCGAAGTGACAGGGATAGGCACAAAAAAGCTGCGAGCGATACGTGATAGCCTCTGCCCCTGAGAGGAAACCACAAGACTACCGTTTGGTGCCCATCGCGGCAGCAACATGGCTTGGAGTCGTACTTGGTCTGACCGGTCTGGTGTGGGGGGCCGTAATCGCTGCGCTACCGTGCCTGGTGTATACAAAGATGCGGCTGACGGGCGGCGTATGGTGTCTGGCATTGTTGCTTGGCTTTGGTGCGGGAACACTTGCCATGCAGGGGTACGAAAGAGATGCGGCAGCGAAGATGTATGACGGGCAGACTGCTGTGTTCTCGGTGATCCTCAAAGAAGATCCGCAACGGAGAGTCTCTTCCTGGGGCTCAGTTCAGTGGGATGCTCGCATAGAAATAGTAGAGGTTGACAGTGGAAATGTAGTGCATCTGTCAATGGCAGAAGCAGTCATCTCCGGCGATACCATCAAAGCATTCCACCGATACGACCGCCTCAGAGTATATGGGGCACTGAAAAAGGGCTTTCGTGATACTCCGCCGTTGATTGGAGTCGTGAAGGCGAAAGGGGTGCGTCACTACGAACCGGCCCGAGGATGGCAAGCAATAGTAGGGCAGATACGGCAAAACCTGCACCAGCGAACTGCAAAACTGAGTTCGGCGGCCCAAGGTCTCATACCAGGCATGGCACTAGGTGATGAAAGCAACTTGCAATCTGAAGTGAAAGACGCGATGAAAACGGTGTCACTCATCCATATCACCGCTGTCTCAGGGGCGCATTTAGCGATTGCACTTGGTGTATTAGGAGCGGTTATTCCAGGAGGCCGGATCACTCGGGCAACCATCGCGGCCGTATTTGCGTTACTTCTCTTGGGTGTCGTCGGCCCAGAACCCAGCGTTATACGAGCTGTAGCGACCTGTTGGGTGTCATCGTGGGGATTAGCTGGGCGTAGGCGTGGACAGCCACAGACCACACTGTCGATTGTGGTTCTCCTTTGCGTGCTAATTCACCCGTGGATCGCCGTAGAGATCGGTTTCGCACTGTCAGTACTGGCCACATGGGGTCTCTTATTCACTGGCAGAGAGCTGATGGAATGTTGGCGTGTGAAGAATCGAATATTCCGGTTCTTTATCGAGGCGGCCGCATTGACTCTCTCAGCCCAACTATGGGCAATGCCAGTACTGCTGACTTTCAACGATGCGCTGCCCCTGTGGGGACCGCTGGCAAACATCCTTGTTGCACCAGTAATTCCTGTAGTGACCATTGGGGGAATGCTTGCCGCCGCTTGCGGTATGTGGGCGCCGCAGTGTGCTGAAGTCTTGTGCGCGTTGGTAGCCCCTTGCGCTGATTGGATAGCGTTCGTGGCGACAACATGTGCACAGTTGCCGGCAGCGCAGGTGCCCTGGTTCTCAGGGTGGTTGGCTCCACTAGCATGGATTCCCCTGATAGTTTTAGTGGTGGTATGGCAATCGCTTAGGAGGCGCATCGGTGGCACACGCGGAGGGTATCACTCTCATTCGGGGCAGCGAAGCAGCGCTGGGGGATCGTGAGGTGGCGCGGATACGGACACAAGTCCTGTCTGCAGATCCTTCAACTGAGGTGACAAAACTCAGCGCGGTTAGCTACCAGCCGGGGCGCTTGCAGATGATATGCGCACCATCTCTTTTTGAGGAAGCACGACTGATTATTCTCGATGATCTAGACCGTGCTGGGGCCGCGTGTGTAGAGGACGTTTTAGCGTATATTGCGCAGCCTGCTTCCGGCGTTCAGATGCTTTTGCGTCACCGCGGGGGCAACAAGAATAGAAAAATTATTGATGAGGCAAAGAAAGCCGGAGCTACGATGATCGAATGCGCTCAGTTGCGCAATGATCGGGCGAAAATCCAACTGGTCCAAGAGGAAGCCAAAGCGTGTGGTGGCACTATTAGTGCTCGCGCTGCAGCAATGATTGTCGACGCGGTGGGACGCGACTTGTATGAGGTGTTGGGGGCCGTGCGTCAACTGGTGAGCGACTATGGTCCGCGCGTAGCCGACGATGATATTCAGTCCTTCTTTGCGGGGCAGACAGAAGCAACTGCCTTTGAGGTTGCCGATGCCATCGTTGCAGGGCAGGGACCACGGGCGTTGTTGCTCTACAGGCAGGCGCGCTCGGTTGGAGTGGAAGATATTCCACTTTTAGGTGCGGTTGCCATGAAGTTTCGCGATATGGCTTTGGCAAGTGCGGGTAGTGCACCTGCAGGATACCGGGGAACGGCGGCTCGGGAGAGTTTGCGGCGCTGGGATGACGACCAATTGGGGCAAGCCATGTGTTTCCTTGCTCAAGCAGATTCGGTCCTTAAAGGAGCCCCCGGATCAGCTGACCACGCCATCGAAAAGTGCATCATCGATATTTCCCGGCTAAGGTCTAATGCTTCGCGTTGATGATGTGCGGTACCTCTTCCCACGTACGGGTCCCACCTACGGGGTCATAAAACTGTAAACAGGGCGGCATGCCGCCCAGGCACTTGCCATATCGCCCAGTCTGTTGCATGAAGACCTCCGCAAGGAAGACCCTAGAGGTAAGAAAAAGGCCCGGCTTGGAGCCGGGCCGAAGATAGAGTGAGAAGGTCTCAGTCCATTGCATTTACGCGTTTAGCAAGCTTCGACTTACGATTGCGAGCCTGGTTACGATGAATAACACCCTTTGATACTGCAACGTCCAGCTTGCGGCTGGCAACACGCAGATTTTCTTCTGCAGCTGCCTTATCACCAGCGTCTACAGCTTCACGGGTTTTACGAACTAGAGTCTTCAGCTCAGACTTGACCGCCTGGTTACGGACACGGCGCTTTTCGTTGGTCTTGATGCGCTTCTTCTGAGACTTAATATTTGCCACTGGTCGGTTTCTCCTCGTCAGTTTGTTTAGATACAACGGTCGGTGAGGGGTGAATCACTGTCGGGACTGGGCGTGGGGCACCCTGCAAACGACGCGAAGCAGATCCGCGGCCCGACCTGGCCGAGAATCCAATGACCAAGTTTAGCAGCGTCAGATACTCAGAAACTATTCCTGGCAGTGAAAGGTGTCACCTATTCGTCCACAGGCTTTCCTTTTGATCTTATCCACATTTTCTGTTGGGGGTGGAGGCGAGCTTGGGAAAAACCGTGCAGAGTGTGGTCACGACTATTCGACTATTACGGAGGAAGAATGAAGCTATACAGTGAAATACCAGCCCCTGAGGGCCTCTTTGAGCATGCCCAAGTCAAAGAAGCCCTTGTTGCCGCCTACTGGTCAGAGTTTGAGCGCGCGATCGCCGCGATCACGGAGTTTCTCAATGATGATCCACCGGAAGATCATGCGATCTTTGCTTTGCGTGAGACAGTTCCTTGGTGGGCAGAACTGGGGAACCTAGACCGCGCGGCAAAAGTTGCAACACAATGCGCGCAGCGCGCCATCCAGCTATGGGGATCTTTAGATCCGATGGCGTTGGTGATGCGCAATACACAAATGTACTGGCTGGGGAAGGCCGGAAAACAGTCCAAAGCTGAGGAATGTGCCAGGAGTCTCCTAGCCGATGCTGCTGTGGTGCTGGATCTGAAAGAGCCACTGCACGCGGCCGTGCGTAACAATGCTGCCAGAATTTTTGAGGGAGGGGAGCACCGGGCGGAGGCTGAAAGCATCTACATCGACTTAATCTCTGATTTTGAAGCATGGGGACAATCTGAGACTGAGCATTGTTTCACGACGCGGGATAACTACGTCCAGTTCCTTGCCTCGGATGGGCGCGTGAGTGAGGCTAGGGATCTTATGCTGGAGCAAATCCTGATATTTACCAAGATCTACGGCCAGTACTCTCCGATTACACTGAGAGGCCGTTATGATGCATCTATTCTTTCGCTGCACCTGGGACAGATGGACAGTGCCCGTGAACAGTTAGAGGGGTTGGCGCAGGACTGCGCGAAACATCTTGACGTGGCAGACGCACTCACATCGATGGTTTTATCTGTGCTTTTATCTATTGCTCTTGAACAAGACGATGCTGCCGCTGTGGTCCAGGTGACCACTCGGCTCCTTGACCAAGCCCAATATACGGGTGACCCGTGTCAGATGAGTGCCGGACTGCAGCAACTGCGCAATCGGTACCGCGATCTTTGTGGAGTGTCACACTAGTTTTCCTAAAATGCGCGCATCATGGGACCATATTGAGGCAGCATCAATCGGGAGGTCCCAGTGAGTGAAGCAACGGCCTTGAGTCCATTGCATACAACGCAAGCACGCATACGCAATTTTTCGATCATCGCTCACATTGATCATGGCAAGTCCACACTTGCTGATCGCATGCTTCAACTGACCGGAGTGGTCGATAATCGGGAGATGCGTGACCAGTACCTTGACCGCATGGACATTGAGCGCGAGCGTGGCATCACCATCAAGAGCCAAGCCGTGCGTATGCCTTGGACTGTCGGGGGTGAATCTTTTGCTCTCAATATGATTGATACACCGGGGCACGTGGATTTCACTTACGAGGTTTCTCGATCGTTGGCAGCGTGTGAGGGGGCATTGCTGCTAGTCGATGCCGCGCAAGGAATCGAAGCGCAGACTCTCGCTAATCTCTATTTGGCGATGGAAAACGATCTCACTATCATCCCGGTTCTCAACAAGATTGATCTTCCTGGTGCTCAGCCAGAAAAATATGCTGAAGAAGTCGCCGGTCTGATTGGGATTGATCCAGAGGAAGTGATGCTCGCTTCAGGGAAAACTGGCGAGGGTGTGCGTGCCATTCTTGATCGCATTGTCGATTCGGTTCCACCACCTAACGGGGATCTGGAAGCGCCGACTCGCGCAATGATTTTTGATTCGGTGTATGACTCTTATCGTGGCGTGGTGACCTATGTTCGTGTGGTTGATGGGGCGCTGAAACACCGCGAACGTATTAAGATGATGTCAACTGGTGTCAACCATGAGCTATTAGAGGTCGGTGTCATCTCACCCGAGCCCAAGCCTTCCGAAGGGCTCGGAGCCGGTGAAGTCGGCTACCTTATTACGGGCGTCAAGGACGTGCGCCAGTCACGCGTAGGTGACACGGTGACTACCGCCATCCGGGGGGCTACAACGCCACTAGAAGGCTATCGTGATCCGCAACCAATGGTGTTCTCTGGAATCTACCCGGTAGACGGTTCAGATTTTCCTGATCTGCGTGAAGCTCTCACAAAGCTACAACTCAACGATGCCGCTTTGACTTTTGAACCTGAGTCGTCGGCGGCATTAGGGTTCGGATTTCGGTCAGGTTTCTTGGGGCTGCTTCACCTCGAGATCGTGCGTGAGAGGCTTGAACGTGAGTTTGGTTTGAACCTTATCGCCACGGCCCCCAACGTCGTCTATACGGTGATTGCTGAGGACGGAACCGAGCTGCGGGTGGATAACCCCTCTGAGTATCCTGATGGAAAGATAGCTGAGGTTCGCGAACCGGTGGTTGACGCAACGATCCTTGCGCCCTCGGAATATATTGGTTCAATTAT
The DNA here is from genome assembly GCF_009696615.1 of Scrofimicrobium canadense. Lineage (GTDB taxonomy): Bacteria > Actinomycetota > Actinomycetes > Actinomycetales > Actinomycetaceae > Scrofimicrobium > Scrofimicrobium canadense. The sequence continues at coordinate 4,100 of NZ_VULO01000008.1, read as the reverse complement.
GGAGCTTTGCCAAGAGCGGCGGGGAACCTTGGGGGGCATGGACTATCTGTCGCCTGAACGGGTCGAAATGCGTTACCGGTTGCCGCTGGCTGAGATCGTTTTTGACTTTTTTGATCAGCTGAAGTCCCGCACCAAAGGCTACGCTTCGCTGGACTACCACGAAGCGGGGGAGCAAGCCGCAGACTTGGTGAAAGTCGATATTCTTCTCAATGGAGAACAAGTGGATGCTTTTTCGGCAATCGTCCACAAAGATGCAGCATACGCATACGGTGTGCGCATGACTAAACGACTCAAGGAGCTTATTCCTCGTCAACAATTTGAGATTCCTGTTCAGGCTGCTATTGGCTCACGGGTTATTGCGCGTGAGACGATCAAAGCTTTGCGTAAGGACATGCTGGCAAAGTGTTATGGGGGAGATATTTCACGCAAGCGGAAGCTTTTGGAAAAACAGAAGGAAGGAAAGAAACGCATGAAGTCGATAGGCAGCGTAGACGTCCCTCAAGAAGCTTTTATTGCGGCTCTTACTTCCGAAGCTCCGACAGGAAAAAAGTGAACAGGTACCAGGCTCGCACGAAGTCTTTTACTCGGCGTGCCAGGGCACTTCCTGAGAACCTTCAGCGGACCCTGGCGCATCACGGGTCAGACTTTGTGATTGAAGTACCTCGCAGCGATGGGCATACAACCATTAATGAGGAATACGTATTTGACCAGCGCAGTATTTTCGGACGCATGAATGAGCTCGTTGTCGAAATCGGTTCTGGCGTTGGTGAACAAATTGTCGAGGCATCGCGCCAACAACCTGAGCGTGATTTTCTGGCATTTGAGGTGTGGCAGCCAGGCATAGCCAAAGCTGTTTCGCGTGCTGTGGAAGCTGGTGTTTCCAATCTGCGCATTATGGAAGCTGACGCCCAGCAGGCTTTCCCAATAGTTTTTTCAGACGGTGCGATTGCAGAACTGTGGACATTCTTTCCAGATCCTTGGCGTAAAGCCCGCCACCACAAGCGCAGACTCGTCTCCCCAGATTTCGCTGAAGAAGTGGCCCGTACTCTCGTGAGTGGGGGGCCGTGGAGACTTGCGACAGATTGGGAAGATTACGCACTGCAGATGCGTGAAGTGCTAGCAAACTCGCCCAGTTTCGATTTCGAGGAAACCTCACGGTGGGAAGGGCGAGTGCTCACTCGCTTTGAACGTCGAGGGATTGAAGCTGGCAGAGAAACGTGGGACTTTACCGCATGGCGCAAGTAGCCATCCCCATCAGTCCCGCACATAAGGCAAAGTCCGCGTATGTGCACATACCGTTTTGTACGGTGCGGTGCGGATACTGTGACTTCAACACCTATATCAACGATTTTGGGCCGGGAGCCTCCCGGGGAAACTATCATCAGTCGGTTTTGCGCGAAATCGAGATGAGTAAACGCTGTATCGAAGGCAAATTTCGGACAGTGTTTTTTGGTGGAGGTACGCCTACTCTGCTCGATGCCAAAAGCCTCGCTGAGATACTGCACGCCCTCCCTGTAGCGACAGATGCTGAAGTGACGATTGAGGCAAATCCAGAGACGGTCACGGCTCAATCTTTGAAAGATCTAGCCAGCGCTGGATTTACGCGGGTGTCTGTTGGAATGCAATCGGCTGTCCCCAAGGTCCTAGCAACACTGGACCGCCAGCACCGCCCGGAAAGACTACCTGTGGTCGCCCAGTGGGTCAGAGATGCAGGCCTCGATTTTTCGGTGGATCTCATCTACGGAACTCCAGGAGAGACTCTTGAGGATTGGAAGACTAGCCTTGAGCATGCGCTTTCTCTAGAGCCCGACCATATGAGTGCCTATTCCTTGATTGTTGAACCAGGAACAAAGCTGCATGCGCAGGTAGCCCGTGGCATCCTCCCGCAGCCAGACCCAGATGAAGCCGCCGACAAATATCTCTTAACAGACCAAGTGCTTTCCGAGGCGGGCTTCGCTTGGTATGAAATTTCTAATTTTGCAAGGGCACTTCCTGGCGAGGATCACCTCGATGCAAGTAAGAGAAGATTCGCTTCGCGTCATAACCTTGCATATTGGAGAGATTGGGACTGGTGGGGCTATGGGCCCGGTGCTCACTCCCACGTGGGAGATACCCGGTGGTGGAATGTGAAACACCCATTGGCATACGCTCAGAGGGTTCGTGACGAAGAAATTCCCATGCACGAAGGCGAAAAACTTAGTGTCGAGGACCGGGAACTAGAACGCCTGATGCTCAGTATTCGCACGTGCGAGGGGGTCCAGGCGCCAATGCGACCTGAATTAGAAGGTTTGGTTACTGAAAACGACGGACGTCTTATATTGACGGTACAAGGGCGCCTTATGGCCGATTACGTTACGCGAGTGCTGGCGGGCTGGGAGGGCTAATTTCCCCTCCCTGACATGTGACAGTGTCATAATACCTATCCCGGCGGGAAATAAAAGTCCGGGACACTGTTTTGTTCGGGGGATTAGGACTTTGCAGGGACCTGCAACCTATGCCAGCTCCACCAAAACACCAGTCCCGTCATGGTTGAGGCGGCACTTGCCGCAACATAGGTGACTTGGTAAGCGCCGCTTTGATAATCCGCACCACTAAGAGTGGGGAGAAAATATGCGAAGGCCAGCGCCAAAGCTAAAGTGACGGCAGCAAATAGCGCGATGAACACAACCAATGCGGTGCGAAAAGGAAAGGATTTACCGCGCCACGGAACTATATCGCCGCTGCGCGCCAGCCACAAGGAAAAGAGAGATCCCACCCCTAAAGCAATCATGTCGCCACCGATAGTGTCACTGAGCCGGTGCCAGTGTGCGGCCAGTGTTGCTGCCCCGATTCCAGTTGACCATGTGAAGACGATGAACATTGCCCAGCCGCGACCCCTGTAGGGGACGACCAGGATTGTTGCCATAAGAATACTCATCGCGATCGTAGTGTGTCCGGAGGGAAAGGAGTTGTGACTGATATCCGCAGCCGCCTGGACAAGTGCAGGTCTTGGGAGAATTATGCGTTTAAATGCTTCGGCTGCAAGGACCGAAACGATGATTGTTCCCGCTCCAGCGATTGCCAGCCGCGGACGTCGACGGATGAGACCAATGAGGAATACAACGACAATGGAAACTGCCAGTGAAGTGTACGATATTGCGGCTAGCTCATCGTCTGCCTCGGTGATGAAAGCTGGAGCTTCGAGGCGTGACCCGGCCAGAGCGGCATTTTCGAAAGCCTGTCCCTGTGATGTCAGCACTGCAATGCCATATATGGCAGCAAATACCAGTATTGACATCACAGGCAGCCATATCCATCGAGAAAGATTCCGTATCGAAGTCATGATTTCAGTGTGCCATTATTCTTGCCCAAAGGATCTGGAAGGGGAGATCGGTAAATCTAGACTTGGAGTCCTTCAGCCTCCATCGCCTCGCTTAATGCGATATCATCAGCCGAAGCCTGGTCGTAATTGACGTCTTTTGTCTCGCGAGTGATCCATAGGGCAATGAACGTCAAAGCTGCGGATCCGGCAAGATACCACCCGACGGTGTGGGTTGATCCGTCAGCATCCGCCCATAGAGCCACGGCAATAAAGGGAGCCAGCGCCGCACCTAGGATTGAACTCACGTTGTAAGCGATTGCGGATCCGGTGTAGCGAACATTGGTGGGGAATAGTTCAGGCAAGATGGCACCCATTGGTCCAAAAGTGAGGCCCATGAGAGTGAAACCAATAATGAGGAAAGATTGAGTCATTGCGCCGGTAAACATGAGCTCAGTTCGCATGGTAAGAAATATTGGGAAAGCCAGCCCAAAGACGGCGATAAGCGCCGATATCCACAGTAGGAGCCTGCGGCGGCCCAGTTGGTCTGCCATCACTCCAGACACCGCGGTGAAGATCGCGAAGAAGACCACACCGATGATTTGCATGAGGACGAAGTGAGTGTAGGTAATCCCCAGTCCGGCAGGTTTAGCATCTTGCGCCGTGGTGCCATAGGCCTGACTTCTGACATGGGGTCCTGAGACGGCGTTTTGGGTTGTTGGTTTTGGCTTGTTTACGCGGTTTGGGTGTCTGGGTTGGGGCACTAGGGGCCTTGTTAGAATGGGGTTGTGGCTTACATTCG
>NZ_VULO01000007.1 GCF_009696615.1 Scrofimicrobium canadense | reverse complement strand
ACCCTTATGCGATGTCACAATCGAGATCGCCGGGACCCAGCAAACGCTACCCAGCCATATCCCCGAAGAGTTCCGCCACTACCTCAAGACCGAACCGGGGCACTAGCCGCGTCAGAAGTCAGGTCTATAGTAGCCAGCACAAAAAGTTGTAGTAGGTTTCCTCGGCTAACAAAAGATGTCAAAGTCCCAACCTGTCAATCCATTCCTCAGAGCGCGAGAAGTGGGATTCAAATTAACATCCCGTTCTATTAGACAGTAGAACAGTGAATACGACAGTCCTTGCGACATTCTCTGTTCTAACAATGCTGTTTATTTTTGCAGTTCAAACCACATATCGGCGGAGGATGGGGGAATCTCCACCCTACCCTTGTGACCTGCACATTTGTCAGTTGTAAACTCTAGTTCCCTTATATGTCCTAAACACCCCTTTAGGGGACATAGAGATAAGGGATTTAGTTATGGATGCAGGGTATCAGGTGGGAGCCGCCAAGGTCGAGGCTTTACAGGTGAGTCTTGGCGATTACGACGCGTTGGAAGGAATGAATTTCGCCAATCGGCGTGGCGCATTAGCTCACGATGTAGCTATGGCGGTCCGGGAAGTGGTGGAGCGATTCGACGGCGTGGACACATACTTACTACATCAAGAGATGAGCCGTGCAGTTGATCAGTATTTCAAGGATCGTAGCTTAGGGCCACGAACAACAGCCGGTGACGTGTTAGAACGCCTCGACGCGGTCCAAATGTTTCACTCTGAGACTGGCGATGCGCTTGGTTCTCTGGCGGAGACGATTACTGGCAGTGACGCTGCTTGTATCGCTACCGCATGGGACTCACGCCTAGACAAGCAAGGCTCACTATCGGTTGAGGAACAAGTAGACCTAGCCCTGGCGGTGCTCAACGATGACCTGGATAACCGTGAGTCTTTCCGTATGGAGGTACTAGGCGAAGTAGACACGCTAGAACCCGACACGGTCCGGGTATGCACGCTGGATGATGAGCGCGGCGCGCTGCTCATCCTTGAGCCCTCTGGGATCACCATGACCAGGCGCCAAGCAATTGGACTATTACAGGCCTTGGGTAAAGGTATTGGCGTGTTGCATGACCGGGAAGCTAACAGTCTGGCCACGCGTGCCGGGGCGTGGGTAGCCCAGCACGTCTCCCCGGAAGTGAAGTCTGCTGATGAGCGCAATATCAATGTTGCTGTGGCCGCCAGGGTCGAGGCTCTGGCAAAAGAGTGCGACCTGTCTGATAGTGAACTGATCCAGGTGATTGGCTGTGATGTGGACACTTTCAAACGGCTCATGGTTGGGGCTGCGCCCTGGGACTTTGAACAAGTCGGCCGCATAGCAAGCCGGTGCGGGGTAGACCCCTTCGCACTAATCACCGGGGCTGCTAAATGATCTGACACCAACCAGTCTCAAAGGGGTGTCCATTGTGTGTACCCCCCTTTGGGGCGAGTAGGTAGCAGATCACCACATGCCACTGGTGAATGTTCCGAGGCCGCTGGAGTACGTCAGGCCATAAACGATAGTGGGCGGTATAAACCTTCATAACCTTGTAGACCGCTGCAAGGGGACAAGGCTTTAGCTAGGCGTTGTCTAAGCCATACATGACTGCGACTGCCATTGTGGTAGCCGCTAGTTGGCGTGGCGCAAATGCTTGGAGAGCGAAGGCGGGGCCAGCGGGCACTTTGGGGCAGTGGGACACCAGAAGAACCAGGCCCATAGGGCACCGCATAGAACACCCAGAGCTGAACCTCCATAACGGACATTCAGGCCTAACCGACCATCTTCATCATGGCGATCCAAAGGTAGTCGCGAAACACGATCCCCTTCCCCGCATCCTTATCAGCAGACCCACTGAAAACAATCTCTATGCCGATGGGGTGATTTAGAATCATCCCCTTGCCGATGAGGTAGCGAACCACTACCCCACAAAGGCATGGGCGTAATGACCACACCTTCAGCCTGGTGCAGATACTCTTGCAGCTCGAAGCGCGTTCCAGATCGCTTGGGGACGATGGAAATATCATGCGCGTTTTCCTCACGTGACATACAAACTTCGCGGTCGCAGCAAACTCAACGAAGATCGCGTGATGACTTGGGCAACAGTAAGACGAAGCAATCGGGTCTGCTACTGGGATGATTACGATGTTTACGTTCGTGATGGATACAGAAATGAGCGAGACTTCGAAAAGATGGCACTTAACATTGACGGTGATCTTCCAGCTTCAGCATGGCGAGAGCTTGCATCCTTGTTCCTCAAAGAGCTTCAAGTTCCAGAGATCAATGCCGATTAATCGTTTTCAAGGCTGCTGTTGTTTGGCTTCACTGCTAGACTGAACACTGTTTCCACCGGCTTCAATGCTGAAGTGAAAGCCCCAAAGGGGTGGGGGGTGACTCCCCAACCGTTTGCCCTGATAACCGCCGGATAGCAGCTCTGAATGAGCGTGCGCTGATGCTCTGTGTTTTTTGGGCTGATTGTGGACATTTGGGGCTACTTCTGCGGCGTTTTTAGAGTTTTCTTGCTTTCTGGTGGCACTCCCTTGTTTTGAGGCCGTTAGAATCAACCGACCTCTAGTTTCGTGACACGTACCTGGTCAAAGCGCATTTAGCCTGGTATTATGGGGGTATGGAACGGCACTGTGAGCATTGTGGGAAGGCGATTATTGCCGCTGCGACTGGTCGCCCGAAGCGTTTTTGTGGGCAACGGTGCCGGAAGGCTTCTAATCGGGCTTTAGGGGTACCGCGAAGGCTCCGATCTGCTGACAGGTGGATACGCCACTACAAGAAACGTCCCCTAACTGTTACGGGCCGTGCGGCGTCAGTTACGGCCCCATCTACCTGGTCTAGTTTCACTGCGGCGAAGGCTTCCACTGCGGGCCATGGCCTCGGATTCGTGCTAGGCGACGGTGTTGGGTGTCTAGATTTTGACCACTGCTTCACCAACGGCGTGCTCGATCCGAAGGTGGCTACCCTAGTTGAGTCTTTGCCTGCGACGTGGATGGAAATCTCGCCATCAGGGGATGGTCTTCATGTGTGGGGGTTGATCCCAGAGGACCACGGCCGCGTTCTCTACCGCGATGGCGTCAAGGTTGAACGCTACTCGACGGGTCGTTACATCACGATCACCGGCAAACGCTACGGGAACGGGCCACGAGAACTAGCTGACTTATCTGAGACGCTTTCCTGGTAGCAAGAAGGGGCGGCGCTGGTGCCATACCCAAACGCCGCCCCATAATGCAGGTTCACCCCCGGAGGTTTAGAGGGGGCTCCTGCGGTCTATTCACTTGCCAGAGTGATCTTCTGTACTGCTTCAGCGTGCGGGTAGGCGAACCCAACGCGCATGATTGCCCGTACTGCTACCCGGTCACTGGTGAAGAACACGGACTCATCGACCGCGATTTCTGTGCCTTCCCGAGTAATCACGAGGACGCGGTCACGGGGGATTCCCCAAACGGTGCCGGGAGTGACTGCCGGGCTTACCAGTAGGGGCACTCCCTGAAGTAAGCGCTGTGTGGCCTTGGTTGGGTCCACTCCAAGAAGGGGACGGTTGGAGTCGGCCTGGTCCTTCAGTGTTGCCAACACTTTGGCATCCTCTGGGTTAGCAACAAAAGAGGTGATAACCGCGCCCTCCTGTTCCGCCTCGGCGATAGCTTCAGCGAACGGGTCTAGGTTGGTCCACGCTGTTGGCGCTTCCACCTCGTTGATCCCGGGTACTCCTTCGAGGCCAATGGGACCATTGACGGTAGTTGATCCGAAGAATGCAATATCGACTTGGCGGGCGATGCTCCTAGCTAGACCATCACCAACGATCTTGGAAGCTGCGGGCGAAGAATCATTCGCTAGTTCTCGGCTGATAACCGACAAGCCGGCCACCTTCTTGGGTATGACAGTTGCTTCCCCATACTTACCTTCAGTGACCGCGATTTCTTCGCCTTCAGCTACCCATCCCGCACCCGCGTCCTTACCAACGATCGGGACGTGGAACTCACTACTACCAGTCGAAATATTCTCGGCCACCTGGTAGGCAACCGCGCCAGTTTGTACCGGCTGGACAATAAGATTCCCGTATTCGGGGGGAAGGAAACCACTGACATCATCAGTAGTTGTCAAAAGAGTGTTGTTAGTAGGCATTCTTAGCCTTCTTTCCGGTGGCAACAAAAGGGGCCACCACGTTGAACTGTAAATAACTGTTCACTGGTGGCCACGGGCCAAACCGGTGTGCCCCACGGGGGCTACCTGAGAGAACGAACTGGGCCACGGGCCTGGTAGAACATCTCTCACCACATATTCTACCAGGCACCGCGCCCCATTCCTTAGTGGCGTCTCTGTAGTGCCCTTTGCCATGAAGGCATCTCTTCGTACCCTCGTCCACTCCCGCTAACAAGGGAAGTGGGAATCAATGCCGGTACAGGACGATTGCTCATTGCCCGCGCCTTGAGTCTTAGTCCGTTCTCCTGGACAATCACATCCGCTGCTTCCATAAGGCCATCCATGTCTAAAGTGCCGTCCTCCGCAAAATGAGCACCAGCATCTAAGCCCAACTTGAACAACGCTTCAGGCGCGTCCAAATGATCCTTCAACACGTAACTGACCACTGACTGCTGCATCCCGACTACTCGTTCTCGCAACGCGTCCCGCTCCGCCTCAGTCTCACGAAGACGAGTCCGATACTTCGCCGCCTCCGACCTACCCTTAGGCTGCTCCTCCTCCACCACTTCCGAAGCATCACTCTCTACTGGCGCGTCTGTCACAGACTCATCCGCTACCGGCTCTACCTCAGACGTCTCGACTTCCAAAACTTCCTGACTCTCCACAATTTCCTCCTGGTTCACTACGCAACTCCTTCTAAATCGATTTCCATTTGCTTTACTGCCTGTCTGGGCCGCATTCCGCCCCATACTTCACACCGGTCTTTCTCGTGTTCCAACGCGTACGCACGGCACTGCTCGACCACGGGACACTGCCAACACTCCTTAGCGGCGTATTCCTGCAACGTGCTGTTCGTGGACTGCCACGCACCACTACGGGGACCACGGCAGGGAATGTCCAAGCGGTCCCCAATCTGGCGCATAAGAGCATCATGAGCCACCGCGCGGGCCTGGTCCTTCATTGATGGGAGGGCCATCATGCCACCTCTTTCTTTTGGCATTTGGAGCACTTTCCGCCCGTGAGGTTGTGGGATTCGAACGGGATATGACAGCTGGTGCAGTCAGTCCACTTGTCAGCATCGGCATAGGTGTGTTTGGTATCGTTACCCGTTACCGTACCCTGGGGGCGGGTAACGGGTAACGCTGAGCTAACGTCCCTGTTACCCGTGACCGGGTCACTACTCGGTAATGAGGTAACGTTGCTATTCTGCGCTTTGAGCCATTTGAGAGCTGCTGCGGCCCGGTCCTGTCTGATACCTAATCGCTCGCGTGCCTCCCTGACTGTTTCCGGGGGCGGGTCCAATGCGAGTATGGCCGCTTGATCATCTGCCGGGGGTGCTTCGCTGGGGTTGCGTTGCCCGTCTTGTGGGGCGATCACTGCCCACCGCTTCGGCCCTTCTGGGTAGAGACGGAAGGTGCCCGCCAGTGGTTCCTTGTCTCCCGTTGGCCGATGCTCACGTAGCCCGCCGTGACGGTCTTTGGAGATCGACAGGTGCGCTGAGCCTCCCTTGCCAGGGGTGAATTGGTCGGCAACTTTCACGCGGATAGACACACCACCAACAGCCCGCTTTTTCGCCGCTGTTCCCGTTGATCCCATTTGTCGAGATTCTGCACCTTTGGCCAAGTGGTCGATTAGCAGGACGCACGCGCCAGCGGTAGCCATAGGTTTAATGACATTGGTGTGAACCCGCGTGAAATCATCCGGGCTATTCGACGAAGCTCCATACAGGGGTAGAACTTCTCCCAAAGAATCCACCACGACAACAGCGGGTTTCCACTGCTTCAGGTCGGCAACAATCGCGTTTAGGTGTGGCCCGTCCTCTGGTTCTACGTACCGGAATAAGTCAGGATTACTGAGTTGTTCCGGGGTTGCTCCCAGGTCATACAGGCGTCGGATTGTGGCAGCGGCACCGTTGTGGTCAAGGTCGATGACGATGCACCGGCGACCGACAGCGAGGGACTCCACAACTGCGGCGAGAGCTAACCATGTTTTCCCTGACTCTGGATCTCCAAAGATCAAGTTCACCTGGTTTGCGTAGAACAAGCCGATCCCGTCATCACATTGGACCGCTACCGGCTGTGGGGCAGGCGGCATCTTTCCCGACAGGAACTTAGCAACATCAAAGTAAAGCGGCTGGTTCATAAGCCACGCTCCACTTCCAAACGTCGCGCCTTTGCCGCGCGTTCCGGCTCTCCACGAAGGTCACACATTTGGGCGAAAGAACGTCCACCAGTAAGGCGAAGGTTGGCGCGGTTTACTGCTACCGCCTGGCGTTGCAGCTCCGCGATCTCTTCGTTAGCTTCCAACATGCCAGCGGTGTAACCGTCCTGGTAGCCCTCGTCATAAGACGTTGCACAATGATCCAAGCGAATAATGTTGAAGTCGTGGCGTCGTTGATGTGCTCCAGCGTCCCCGTATTCCAGTGCGGCGCGATACCAAGGCGTTGGCAGATCCTCCGGGAGGGGCGACCAGATCAGTGGCGAGTCTGGCCAATGTTTGGAATACCTCGGGGCCGGGGCTTTCAACGTTCCGGCCTTGATCTGGGCTAGAATAGAGTCATCCAACGGATAGCTAAACACTTCGAGATCGCCGCCCTTGCCCCGGGCGGCTTTTTCATTAGGTGATGTCACCGAACACCACCAGCCAGCTCCAGATCGATCTCAACGATGTTTGCTAGCGGGGTTACGGGCCTCATGGCGGCTTCAAGGTCGGCGGGCTTGATACGGATCCCGCGACCAAACTTGTATGCCTTCAACTCACCGCGCGCAATCATTCGGCGCAGAGTCTTTTCAGATGACTTAGTGAGTGATGCAGCTTCTTTGAGTGTCAGAGCTTCCACTGACATAGAAAACGCCTCCAGGGTGTGATGTATCCACACACCCGCAAAGGCGTCTTGTTTCCGATCCTCACCGGAACGGCACGGAGTGGCCCCATGGGGTCACTAAAGGTCAGTCTAGCATTTTACCGCCCCGGAGTGCGGCTAGTGCATTGTTCTTATCCAATTTCTTTCCGAGCGTTCGCAGATCGATCTTGTGAAGTCCTGCCTGCATTAGTTGATTTAGACAGTAATTCATGGTTTCCATTCGAGCAGATGCCTTTTCTCCGCAGCGACCGCATTCGAGTTCGTAGCGAGCCGCTGTGATTGTGCCATCGCGAAAGGCTCCTTCAAGTTCCGGCAATTCATGCTTCATGTAGTTAAGTGAGCGTCGTGTGGGGCCCGTGCTTGCGCCAAAGTCGAAAGTCAATGGACGGTCTTGTGCGCCTCGTCGCCTCTTTCTCGATTTCGATAGCTCTCTTTCCGAATAACGCCACGGGTTAGCACGGTCTATCTCATCTTGGTCATAGAACTGGAGTTCAGTTATATGTGCATCCCGCCCCTTATGGTGCGGGTGTGACCTCATGTCGCAGACAATGCGGATTGTGTAAGGCTCTTCACTCATTCCTCTACCCCTTCCATGATGTCGTTGAGTCTGGCGGTGAGTATTTGGTCCCGCTCTAGGCTGGAGTGTTGGTATCTCTGGGCTACGTCGGCGTCGCGGTGCCCACCTCGGCGCATAATCTCGGTTTGTGTGGCACCTGCCTGGGCGTAGACGGTTAGGCCGAAGTGTCGTAGCGCGTGAAAGTCGGTGCCGGGGCGGATCTTTGCGCGGGCTTCGTTCCACCGTTTCCCTATCGAGTTGTGGCTCATGGGTCGGGCGCTGTCAATGGGCGAGTGGAACACTGGTGCCTCTGGATTGGGGAGTACGTAGCGGTCTAGGTGTGCTTGCACTTTCCTAGCCAAGGCCGCGGGCACCACAACAGTGCGATAAGAATCATCCTTCGGGGGACCATACGCCGGGGGTTTAGCTTTACTGAGCCATTGGCGTTCAATAGTGACCGTGGTCTTGCCAGGCTGGTCCAGGTGTTTGAAGTCGCCGCGCTGTAAGCCAAGGACTTCACCAACTCGAAGGGAACACCAGGCGGCTAATAGGACCGCTAGGCGGGTGTCTGGGGGCATCGCTGCTGCTAGGCCGTTCACTTCTTCCAAGGAAGGAACTTCTTCGTCCTGACGGGCGTTTGAAGTGCCTTTGCTGATTTTCAACTTTACCGGGGACGCTTCGAGCCCTCCTGCGCCGATCTCGACGGCGGCGTTGAACATGGCGCGTAGTGTTCGGGCGACGTTGCGGGACGCTCCTGCACCACTTTGCATGGCGGTGGCGACACAGTCCTCAATGTCGTCGGGGGTGACCTCAGTTAGGGGCTTATTCCCAAGGCCGGGAAGAATATGGCTGTTTACTGTGGACTGGTAGCTAGCGATTGTGCCCGGCGAACGTGGCTTTGGGCCAGTGGCGAGTGATTCGATCCATGTTTGCGACCACTGTGCCACGGTGACATTGCGAGCGGCGTTAGCGGCGCGCATGGCTTTGAGTTGGCGTCTGCGCTCCACCGGGGGCACGAAAGTGCCAAGGATGCACTCTGCCTGGTACTTGTGAAGAGCGAGCTTCGCTAGCTCCAGAGTCTCGTAAATACCGCACTCGTATTGGCGTCCCTCGTATGACACTCGAACGCGATAGTTTCCCGTGCGCATGGTGATGCCTCGGGGTAATCCTTTGCCTTTGCCCTTGGTTGCTTTTCGTGGAGATCTGGTAGCCATTTTTCGTCTTTCGCCTTGACTAATCCCGAATGTATCCCTAGACTCTAGTCTAGCAGTGACCATATTTGGGCGCTAGTGTCCACAACAGAATATGTGCAGGTTGTTGAGATAGCAACGAAAAACCCCGGAACCTCAACAGATCCCGGGGCTATGAGCGGAGGATGGGGGATTCGAACCCCCGAGGGCTTGCACCCAACCCGCTTTCCAAGCGAGCGCCATAGGCCACTAGGCGAATCCTCCGGTCGCGCTTAACGCGCCCTGACATAGTACCTGTTTATCCCCGTGAAGGTGAAACTGGAACGGCGAGGGTATCGTCACAACACAAAAAACCCTCTCTCCTCGGAAACCCCGATCCGCTTACTTCCCTAGTGAATAGGAATCGCTAAGCTTTCAACTACCTCGGCGCCAGGTAGTGCCTTCAAGACGTTCGCTGACACTACAAGCTTGGATTTCCGCAGCCCAGAACCAATGCAAGCCCACCCTTCAGCAGTGCGCGAGTCCAACAGAATACGCCAGTTTTCAGGCAAACCTATTGGCGTAATTCCGCCATATTCCATCCCGGAACGCTCGACAGCTATGTCTTGAGACATAAACGAAGCCTTGCGAACATCAAGAGTCGCTTTGACAACATGGTTGACATCAGCCCGGGTCGTAGCACGCACGGCGCAGGCTGCAACTCTCTCCTCTCCCGCTCGTTTTCCACTCACGAGAATGCAGTTCACTGATAGCTCAAGAGAAGTCCCCAGAGTGGCCGTCATAACATCTGTGTCAGCGATGGAGGGATCTATCTCTGCGACGAAGACCTCGGCAAGCAAGCCGGAATGCTCTTCTTCCAATGATTTCAGGGCTTTTTCAACTACGGGGGCTACCAAATCCAGTCTCTTAGAGACAGGCACCAACTCAAGATTTCCGACCCCAGGAATGTCCAACATCTCTCTCCCACTCGTCCAGTGACATCAACCGTCGGTGCCCCAGTGTAGACTTGTACTCGGTCCCCCGCGTGACGGTATCACCTGAACCTCCCCAGGGCCGGAAGGCAGCAAGGATAGGGCTGCTCTGCCGGGTGCGCGGGGGACCACTATCTTATCTCTAGCGAGGAGTGAGAGTGGCGCAAGCCCTATACCGTCGATACCGCCCAGACACTTTTGCGCACCTGGTTGGGCAAGACCATGTCACCGACACTCTCCGGGCAGCACTCGATGGTGGCCGCGCCTCGCACGCATATCTCTTTTCTGGACCGCGTGGATGCGGGAAAACGACGTCGGCTCGAATCATGGCGCGCTGCCTCAACTGTGCTGAAGGCCCCACATCAACTCCCTGTGGCACGTGCGAGTCCTGCATTGAGCTTGCTTCTGGTGGCTCCGGTTCCCTCGACGTGATCGAAATGGACGCGGCTTCAAACCGTGGCATCGATGATGCTCGCGATTTGCGTGAACGTGCCGAATTTGCCCCAGTTCGAGACCGCTATAAGGTCATTATTTTGGACGAGGCGCACATGGTCACCAAAGAGGGTGCCAACGCACTTCTCAAGTTGATTGAGGAACCTCCCGCCCATGTGAAGTTCATCTTTGCCACCACCGAGCCGGAAAAGATGCTGCCCACTATCCGCTCTCGCACTCACCACTACCAGTTTCGCCTGGTGCCCCCGCAGGTTTTACGCCCTTACCTAGAAACCATCTGTCAGCAAGAAGGCGTCCAGGTCGAACCCGGGGTGCTAGACCTGGTCATACGGGCTGGAGGTGGCTCAGTACGGGACTCTCTTTCAGTGCTGGACCAACTCCTCGCTGGTGCAGAAAATGGGTCACTCCCTTACGCACGTTGCGCAGCGCTCCTTGGATATACCGACGCGAACCTTTTGGACGAGGTGATTGACGCACTTGGTGCTGGGGACGGAGCGGCAGTCTTTACCGGCATTGAAAGAGTCACCTCGTCTGGAGTAGATCCCAAACGATTCGCAGAAGATCTCTTACAAAGACTCCGCGATCTTGTTATTTGTGCATTAGCTGCCGACCAAGCTTCCGCCATTTTGCCTCACATCGCTGACGATCAATTGGCCCGCATGAAGCAGCAAGCTGAGCAGTGGGGATCACGTTTACTCTCACGCAGAGCTGACATAGTCGAAGAGGCATTAGCCAACATGGTCGGGGCAACACCGCCTCGCCTCATGCTGGAACTCCTCATGGGGCGCCTCTTGGTTGCAGGGGTAGCTGAAAGCACTCCCACGGTGCAACCAACCCCGCCAGTTGCCGCAGCGCCACAAAGTCGACCAACACCTGTTCCTGCTCCTGTGGTGTCCCAGCCAACAGAGACAAGCACGCCACCCGCTGCCACACCCCAGCCTCGCGCCACTCAGGCCGCCCCAGAACCGACACCTAGAGAACCTCAACCTGCAACTCACGCTACCAACGCCAACTTTACGGCTCAGTGGGACCGCATCGTAGACGAGGCGAAGAAGCTCTCGGCCATTGCCGGTGCCATCATCCGAGATGCAAAAGCGACCGTATCAGGCACAACGGTGTATGTTTCTTTGGCCGGACCATTAGCATCTCGTCTACCCGCCAATCGGGAAAAAATTGAACAGGCCATCACCACCGTAATGGGGCCAGGATGGACGTTATCTGAGGGGGCACCACCTGCAGACCCAAAAGTCCCAGCGCCTGAAGCGGCGCCGCATCCAATCGAAAAGTCCCAACCTGCGCCGCCACATTCTTCTGAGCCAGCACCACCTCCTCCAGAACCGGCACCAGTCTTAGAAGACCCCGCTCCCTACGATGAGGCACCCCCCATGCCTGAGCCTGAGGAGGACCTCCCCAGTGAAGATGACCGCGATATTGAGGCACCCCCTCCCCCAGGAGTTCCGCAAGTGCTCAGTATCCTCGGTGGAACCATTGTGGAAGAACGAATAAAGGAGGCCTAAATGTATGAGGGGGCTATTCAAGACCTTGTTGACGAACTGGGCCGACTTCCTGGAATCGGACCCAAATCGGCGCAGCGGCTCACTTTTCATCTCCTCGCACAAGAAGAAGATGAAGTGCAAAGCCTGATCAACGCTCTCCAGGCGGTCAAACGTTTAGTAAAGACGTGTGAGGTGTGCGGAAACGTTACAGAAACTGAGGTCTGTTCCATCTGCTCTGACCCGCGGCGCGATCAAGGTGTTATCTGCGTGGTTGAGGCCGCACAGGATATTCAAGCATTGGAGCGTACCCGCGTCTTTCGCGGTCGCTACCACGTCCTTGGTGGTGCCATTGATCCACTTAGCGGCATCGGCCCTGATCAGCTTCGAATCAGGCAACTTTACTCGCGCCTATCCGATTCTGGAATCACCGAAGTAATCTTGGCAACTAATCCCACAATCGAAGGCGAGGCGACCGCCACCTATATTGCGCGACTACTAGCGCCTTTAGAGGTAACGGTCTCCCGTCTCGCCTCAGGGCTGCCTGTGGGCGGAGACCTAGAATATGCTGACGAGGTTACGCTCGGGCGAGCCCTTGAGGGACGTCGCCAGGTTTAGACTGGGTCGCCGTCCTGCGCGGCAATATCAGCGCGAACCTGCTCCATATCCAATCCCTGAATTTGCTTGATGAGATCTTCAAGCGCAGGTGCTGGAAGAGCTCCAGCCTGACGGAAGATCGCAATCCCCTCACGGAACGCCATCAACGTGGGAATCGACGTTATTTGTGCTCCTTGAGCCAATTCTGTCTGAGCGTCAGTGTCGACTTTGCCGAAGACAATATCTGAGTACTTTTCAGAAGCCTTTTCAAAAATGGGGCCAAACTGGCGACAAGGCCCGCACCAGGAAGCCCAAAAGTCTAAGAGGACAATACTGTTGTCGTTGATTGTCGACTCGAAATTGTCCTTGGTGATTTCAACGGTGGCCATAGCGGTTCCTTCCCCTCTATTTCGTTACCTCAACCGTTTCACATTTTTCTCCAACACTCCACCCGAAAGCATCAGCAATCGCCTCAACTATCGGCCAGTTGGTCGGAAGCCAAGGAAGGGTATTCAAGTCCTTGGGCGCACACACGACAAGTCGGGAATGTACTGCTGTGAGCTGCGGATTTTCCGAAGCTTGCGCGGCCCACACACGCATATGACGTCCATGCAAAATCGGCCAAGCCCCATTAGTTGGACCAGGTATTTCTGCTCCGAGCATGATGCCAGTATTCAGCTCCTCGCGTATCTCGCGAATAAGAGCATCTTCAGGTCCTTCCTGGGTTTTCACTTTTCCGCCGGGTAGTTCAAACATCCCCTTGAGCTCTTCGGGGTATGCGCGCGCCGCACACAATAGGCGCGTGGGTTGCTCAAGGGAATCGACAATTGCCGCTGCAACTACTAACTGAGAGTCAGGATCCACAGCGATTAGCCTACCCAACTAGGGCTCACCCACTTACGTGCGGTACCCCACTGCGTCTAGCTGCGGGCAATGTGGCGCGAAGTAGCTCTGACTTGCTAGACTCATCTGGTCGCAAGACGTGCGGGCGTAGTTCAATGGTAGAACTTCAGCTTCCCAAGCTGACAGCGCGGGTTCGATTCCCGTCGCCCGCTCCAACGGCTCAGTTTCAACGAAACCGAGCCATTCTTTTTACCCAAAACCAACAAAACCCACCTGCACAAACACACCAACTCTACACATTGGTCTACACATTCTTTCACGGTACCGTGGAGGTATTATGCAGCGCCTTGCATCTGTTTTAGGAGAACCCGCCGATACGCGCGCACAACCCACTTAGGAACCTCCAACTCGTGAGCAATGCCGCCCGTATGGTAACCAACGTGAGTCTCGGCCCATTTAAAGTCAGCAGGGTTAATAAGAGCCAGTGCAACATCTTCGTCAATGGCCTTCTCAACCTTGGAGCACTGGTGCCCGTTATCCATCCGCGCCACATGACCACATTCGTGCAGGAGCGTGGGCAGCCGATACATGTGTGGCATTCCTACTCTCAATGTCACTAGCCGCCACTCTAGAGAATAGAAGCCCCACATGCCCCGTGGAAGCTCTGCATATTCAACCCGGATTCCCGACTGAGCTAGACGCTCGATCACTTCATCTTCGCTGATCCCGTTCATGATGTCGATGGTAGGGGTCAGCTCCGACAAGTCAGATTCGAGTGTTTCCATCCAGCTCTTCGTCTGGGTCTTCCGGTGCGCGTTTGGCTGCAATCCCCATCGCCTCCAAATCTTCCTCAGAATAAGACGCTTTGGGAACGACCTTGAGGCCTACTGGCTCGCCGTCCCTAATTGCGTCAGCGAGGATGTTAACGATGCGCCCCATGGTTATCCCACGCGTGGCTTGGGGGAGTTCCATAATGAGGGGTTTGAGGATCGCCCACCATTCGCGCAACCATTCAGGCTCTGCGTCCTGTGGCTGTAGGTCGAGAACGAGCATTGCCGCCCAGAGTTTCTCTGCCTGGGGAATACGGTTCCCGTTCTCCATTGTCGAATAGGTGTTGAGTGCGATCCCAGCTTGCTCAGCTACTTCTGCTTGCGTGAGACGCGCCTTGACGCGCGCCTCTTTGAGCATGTTCGCGTATGTCATACGCTCTTGCTCTGACATTGCAGGAGCTTTAGGCAATTCTTGCGCATTTCGTTTCGTTGACATGCAAGAATAATACCCACTCTTGGGTATTTAGTGCAACTCAACTCCCAAATGCGCGTTTCTGGGTTGCGTATTTATCGCAACAGTGACTACACTCTTGGGTATGGCAGAGATGGCAAATACCCCAGGCAAGTCACTCAGAGTCTTGCGTATGAAAGCGGGTCTGACTCTCGACCAGGTAGCTAAAGAGGCTGGCGTATCCGCCACTCACCTAAGTCGTGTGGAGACAGGGGCGAAAAAGGCGACCCCGGCGTGGCTCGGTGCAGTGACTGGAGCAATTGCAAAAGCCCTTCTTAGCGATTCTGAGTCAGAGGAGGCCGCATGAGTGTTCAGCTTCCAGCTACTCCCGCGCTGATGAGCGTTAAGGATTTTGCGCAGTGGCATGGGATTAGTGAGTCCGTGGTCCGTGAGTGTTTGAACGGCACCGCACGCAACTATCCACCATTGCAGGCGAAACGCACCAAGCCCGGTAAAGGCGGGCTTATTTATATCACCGCAGAGCAGGCCGCCGAGTGGCGCGCCAGCCTCCCAGACGCTTGAAAGGCGGCCCGTATGTTTCCTCCGATTTTTGTTTCGCTTGTTGAGTCTCGCCCGACTGTCCGGTTTTTGCTTCTGGCTGCTGAGGCGCGGTCCCAGGGTCTCGTGTCACTGGCCTGCGCGATGGACGCAAAGGCGGGTGCGTGACCATTGTTTTCCTCCTCGGTTGGTGACACAGCTGGGGAGGAATCCCGTTTGGGGTACACGAAAAATCGCCCCCGCTGCAACGAGGGCGACCAGATGAAAGGAAAATCTTATGCAAGACCTTATACCATTCGACTTCCAGGGTAACGCATTGCGCGTAATCCTGGTAGGCGGTGATCCTTGGTTCGCACTAGCAGATGTGTGTACTGCACTAGACCTAAGCAACCCCTCACAAGTCGCTTCACGGCTTGATGAAGATGCCCTCATTACTAATGAGGTCATCGACTCCATGGGAAGACCCCAGTCCGCGCGGTTCGTCTCCGAGCCGGGCTTGTATGAGGTGATTGCTACTAGCCGCTCACCAAAAGCCAAGCCGTTCAAGCGCTGGTTGTTCTCCGAGGTCCTTCCTAGCATCCGCAAGACGGGCAGCTATGGTAAGCCCTCCTTGGACCTGACGAGTTTGGATAGTATTTCTGCCCTGCTTGATGCGGGTAAGGCCGCGTTGAATCGGGCTATTGAGGCTGAGGCTCGCGCGAAAGTGTCTGAGGAACGCCTCGATGTGATTGAGGGCGGCAAAGGGTTTGCTCTGCGTGAGTTCCATAAGCATTATTTCCCTGACGTGCCTGAACGCCAGTTTTTCGAGCTGTTGTATAAGCGGCATTTGTTGATTGACCAGCGTGGGGCGCGTGGTCGGGACGCCAACGGGAAGCTCAAGAACGGCAAGCAGCACAAGCACCCAGGCTATGCGGGGAAACCGTACTTCTTTCTTGACCCATACATTGACCGGTTCGGTGACTGGTTTTATAACACGCGGGTTCGCCCTGGCCGCCCTGAAACGGAGCTGGTGAAGCTCCTCGAAAAGTGGGGACTTCCCTCTAACCAGCACAAACTACCGGAGATTGCAGCATGAAACGTCAAAAACTGTACGCCGTGGACATGGCGGCCTACCCGCCAGAAGCTATTGAGTGGAAACGCGAGGCGGAGTGCGCCGAGTGGGAGCTTGAAAACTATGAGGTTGTGGCTGAGGAAGTGCGCGATGGTGAAAACTGGGTCGGCTTCTACAAGGGGTTCACTCCCGAGGGTTGGGCGGAATATGCGCTAGACAAGTGGCCTAACTACGAAGAGGTCATTGACGGGGTGGTCCACTATGTGAAGCCGTTCTTTTGGCCTAGCACGGACAAGGTGTTCCGCTCCAGGTCCGCAGCTCAATACCGCGTTGACCTGATCGAACGGTGGGGCGGCCAGGCTGTCCTGCTGGAGTGTGAGCCGGAATGGGTTCCGGTGGCGCAGGCGAATCGGCATCGCAAGATTGAACGCTTGGAGGCGCAGGCGGAACGCGCGGAGGAGAAGGCTCGTGAGCTTCGTACCCGCGCGGCCCTGCATGCGCAGATTGCGTTCGCGGCAGAGCATCATCCTGAGCTGGTCCCGAGCATGGAGGCTACCGCCGCACGCGTCGAGAGTGAGGCGTGCTGATGGCGATTCGTGAGGTGACGTTTTACCAGGTGCAGTGTGATCGGTGCGGGCTGGTGTGTACGGATTATGGGGATTTTTCGGCGATGTTTTATCCGGATGAGGCTATTGAGTGTATGCCTGAGGATTGGGTGTCGTTTGGTGGCGGCGTGTTTTGTGACGCGTGTGCTGATACTGCGGCAATCGTGTCGCGTTTGGATGAGGCTCTGGAGCGCGCGAAGAGGCAGCCCGCGCTTGGTGACCCTGACGACGCGCTCGAGTCGTATGGGTTTCCTGAGCCTCTGTGTGACGGGCGTTTGCATCCGGTGATGGCGGGCTCACTACGCATCCACATGCAAATATCGAGGAGCCGATGATGGGCGCCGTGTTTTGGATGGTTGCGATTCCTGCGTGTTTCGCGGTGATGGCTGGTGTGGAGGCCGTGTGGGATCGGTGGATTCGGCGTCGCGACCAGCGTGTGTGGTCTGAGGGCGCATCGGCGATGCGGGCCGCGTGGGATGTGGACGGCGAAATTGTGGAACCTACTAACCCGTATGCGGGAGGTGACGGCCGATGACGCAGTGGATTACAGGCGAGTTGCAGCGTGAGGCTATCCGCGCTGGTGATGGGTGGGATCGGGTGACAGTGGAAATGCGGGGCAGTGATGGTCGCGCTGTCATCAATCTGTCCCCAGATGACGCTATCCGTTTGGCTGATCAGATTGATCTGGCTGTACGCGCGGTGAGAGCGAGGCAGCAGTGAATCCCCAGGCTGAGTGGGAGCACATGACTTTTCGTGGGCATGAGGCCACAGACGACACAGTAGACGATTTCGACATTGACACACTGCGCTACGAGCAGCAGGTGGACGACGACTTAGTAATAGAAAAGGAATACGGGCAATGAGCACTAAAGATCATGCAGCGAAATTCAGGAAGCTCGCTGACGCAATGGAAAAAGCCGACTCGAAAATGCAGAGCTGGTACTCCTCCGACATGGATAAGGAGCCGTACGTATCAATCGACATGGCGAACGAAGCGGCTGCGACAGCGCTCAAGGATGCGCTTGGAATTGACTCCCCCGCCAGCTACTACTCAACCTGCCGAGAAATGCGCTTTGAACTGGGAGCTATCGGCCTCAATGGCTCTATCGCTTATCCGGCGATCACTATCCCCCGTGCTTGCGAATACTGCGACCAGAAGCACGACTGCACGCACATTGACGGCGAGGTGGCCTAGGTGGGCGACATGGCAGATCAGCTAGAAGAAGCGATTGAGTGCGGCTATTCCCCGATTATGGAGGACGAAAATCAGGGATATGTGGGGCGTCGGTCACCAAAACAGAGAGCGCCGAAGATGCGCCGCCGGTCTCGCAACATCAAAATCTACGACGATGTTGTGCAGGGTACGGATGAGTGGTTGGAGTTGCGTCTGGGCATTGTGACCGCATCCGTGATTGGTGCGCTACTCACACCGGGCGGGAAAGCCTCTCACGGCGAGACGGCACGGAAACAGCTTTTACAACTGGCAGCTGAGCGTATCACTGGGCGCGGTCCTGAGCCGCTAACGGGCCGTGCGATTATGCGCGGCCATTTGGACGAGCCGCTAGCACGCCAGTATTACGCGGACAATTATGCGCCGGTCCGTGAGGTTGGGTTTATCAAAATGGTCGAGCCGGATTTTACGTTGGGTTATTCGCCGGATGGGCTGGTGGGTGATGACGGCCTAATCGAAATCAAATCGCGTGACCCCAGGATTCAGGTGTCCACGGTCCTTGCTGATGAGCCACCAAAAGAGAATATGGCGCAGTTGCAGACGGGCCTGTACGTGACCGGACGCGACTATATCGACTACGTGTCGTTTGCCGCTGGAATGCCGCTCTACGTGAAACGCGTCCTGCCTGACCCCGACTGGTTTGAGGCTATTGAGGCCGCCGCGTTCTACGCCGAAAAAGCGATCACACAGATGGTCGACACCTTTAACGAGCGCATGAAAAACGCGCCAGCAACCGAGTACGTGAATCACTTTGAAGACATTGATATGGAGGGGTTCTGATGGATATTTCATCCACGATTGAGCCAAAGTCGGACCAGCTAGACGCGGCAGAACTGACTGAGCCGCGAACATTCACTATCGACCGCGTGAGTAAGGGTAACGCTAAACAGCCCGTAAACCTGCATCTCGTTGAGCTTGGTGGGCGCGCATGGAGGCCATCAAAGAATGTCCGTCGTGTCCTGGTAGCAGCATGGGGTAAAGACGCCAGTAAATACGTCGGGCGCCGCGCACGTCTCTATTGTGACCCGACTGTGCGTTTCGGCAAGGAGGCTGTTGGAGGGGTGCGTATCGAAGCCCTGAGTCACATTGACAGGCCTGTTACGACGGCGGTTATCGAGTCGCGGGGACGCTCGAAAATGGTTACCGTCCAGCCCCTTATTGAGCAGGCTCCTACTGCCCCGCCTGCCGTGTCTGATGAGCAGATCGCGGCGGCTACGACGGTGGATGAGCTACGCGCGTTGTGGGCTGGTGCGGACGAAATCCAGCAGCAGGCAATCAAGGCGCGCGTCGCCGAAATCGAGGGAGGCCAGGCCTAATGTTTGAGCGTCATTCTGTGTTTACGCCGCGTCAGTCGCTGATGGATGCGCCACTGCGGTTGCCGATTGGGCACGTGATTCACCCTGACGAGGACCCGAATGCGGTGTTTTGTGAGCATTGTGGTGCCGACCTGAAACTCAACTATTACGGGCCGCCGAAGCCGCTTCCCGCGCGGTTCCTGGAATGCGACTGTGGTGGTGATGCGGCGTGAGTGAGTGGACGACTAGCGCGTTGTGTGCGCAGGTGGATGCTGAGTTGTTTTTCCCGCCGGATGGTATGCGCGGTGAAAAACTCGAACAGTGGGAGCACGACGCCCGCCAGGTGTGTCGTGAGTGTCCTGTGCGCCGCGAGTGTTTGGACGAGGCAATGCGCCACGAACACGGTAAGGGCCGCGCGTATCGGCATGGCATGTGGGGTGGACTCACACCCGAACAACGCATCAGCCTAGAACTCGGCGTCACTCTCCGGCGTTTACCACTGACAGGCACGACAAGAAAATGTGCCGGTGAGAACTGCGCCCGTGTGTTGCGGCCAGGACGCAGTAGCGCAGACGACTATCCGGGCACGTGGGAGAACCGGGGTCATGGCATGTGTCCACGCTGCTGCACACGCTACTACAGAACCCGCCGCGCCCAGTCAGAGTTGGGGAGGGCCGCGTGAGCCGCAAATACTCCCCCACCACACTCGCACGCCTCGACGCCGCAATCCGCATCTGCCCAGACTGCGACCGGCGCGTACTCGACTGGACCACACACCAATGCGTAAACAACGAGGAGGAGGCAGCCGCGTGAGCGTTTATTACGAGGATGATTTTGTCAGGCTCTACCACGGGGACTGCCTAGAACGCCCCGAATGGTGGACCGGAGCCGACGTAATGGTGACAGACCCGCCATATTTTGGGGTGAAGCCCGACGCGTGGGACAACCAGTGGGGAGGCGCAGACGAATTCCTGGCTTGGATGGGCGAATGGCTACAAATCGCCAAGTCCGCATTGCCAGCCAATGCGTCAATCTGGATCTTCGCATCCCCGCAGATGTCAACCGCGGTTGAAAACGAAGTTGGCAAATGGTTCCGAGTTCTCAACAACGCGCGCTGGGTCAAAGATGTCAGCAGGCTTAATAAAATCGATCTCAGTCAAGCGAGGTCTTTCCTCTCGCCGTGGGAGGCCGTCATCTTCGCGGAGCAATTCGCCGACGAGTACGGCGAACAGGCAAAAGCTCTGCACCGCGAGGTGTTCGCGCCCCTCGGACGATACATGCAAACCGAATGGGAACGGGCGGGGTGGAAGGCAAGTCAGCTCGGCAAGGCCCTTGGGTACGACGGTGCGCTACCAGTTCGGTGGGCAGAGGGCTCTTCACTGCCAACGAAAGAGGCTTATGAGGCTGCCCGGGAACTGCTGAACCAGGATGGCGGCGAGTATTTGCGACGCGAGTACGAGGAATTGCGACGCGAGTACGAGGAATTGCGACGCGAGTACGAGGAATTGCGACGCGAGTACGAGGAATTGCGACGCGAGTACGAGGAATTGCGACGGCCGTTCAACATCCATAGTAGAGACCTCTCGACTGACATTTTCCGCTTCTCGCCGGTTGCAGGCTACCCGGGGAAACACCCCTGCGAAAAACCACTGCCACTTATGGAGCACTTGATCCGCAGCTCATCCCGCATCGAGAACACGGTCATTGACCCGTTCGCTGGTTCTGGTTCGACCCTGGTGGCCGCTAAACGCCTGGGACGTAAAGCCATCGGCGTGGAGTTGGAAGAAAAATACTGTGAGATCGCGGCTAGGCGGCTATCTCAGGGTGTCCTGGAACTGTGGGAGGTGGGAGCGTGACGCGCTTATATGTGGCGGGCCCTATGAGTGGCCTACCCGAATACAACTACCCCGCATTCCACGAGGCTGCACGTGAGCTACGGGAGGCGGGCTATGAGGTACTAAACCCCGCCGAAAGCAACCGGCCCACCTCGGACCCCTGGCAGCTGTTTATGCGCGACGCCATCGGCATGCTCATCCAGGCAGACGGGGTAGCGCTATTACCGGGCTGGTCAAAATCGCGGGGCGCCTGCATCGAGATCAAACTCGCAATCGATCTAGGCATCGAGATTGCCACTCCGAGCGCCTGGATCAAGGAGGAGGCGTGAGTACGCTCATGGTCCCGATAAGCCCGGATGAGTGGCTACTACAAAACCACCGCGTGCATTATCAGGCAGCCAGCCTGAAACGTGTCGCGATCAAAAACAAAACCGCGTGGCTCGCCAAAACCAACCTAGAACCAGCAAAAGGCCCCGTCGCAATCTACGCCCGCGCCTACATACGCACCGGCCCACTCTGCGACGCAGACGCAATCGCACCCATGGTCAAAGCAGCCATAGACGGCCTCGTCATCGCAGGCATCATCCCTGATGACACCGGCGAACACGTCCCCTTGGTCGGCTACGGCAGGCCAGCTAGAGACCGCACTTTGAAACCCAAAATGCACGCGTTGCAGTTGGTCCTCACCGACCAATACATCCCATTCTGAAAGGAGGTAGACGTGGCTGATAAGCGCGCTTGGGCGAAGATCGACACCGGTTACATGTTGAATCCGAAGTGGTTTCACGTCGAGCGCCATTTACGATCCGTTCTACGATCCGTTGAACCAATCGTTATACGAAACGCTATACGAACCGCTCGTGAGGCACATCTTGCGTCAATTCTGTATGCGGCGCAAAACCTCACCGACGGGTTATTCCCTGTGGACACAGTCAAGGCTCTTGCGGTTGTCCAAACCGACGAAGAAGAGGCCGCGATCACTGCCCTTTTTGAGGTGGGATTGTGGATCAATCATGCAGGTGGAATGGCAGAAGTGCATGACTATTTGGAGCACCAACAGAGCGCCGAAAAAGCCAAGCAACTGAGCGCTGCGGGACGTGCTGCGGCAGAAGCTAAGAAAGCGAATCGTTCAACGAATCGTTCAACGAATCGTGTAACAGATAGAAAGATAGATAGAAAGAAAGAATTACTTAAAGCGCAAGAGGCGCAATTTGCCTCAGAGTTTGACGCATGGTGGGATCACTGGCCCGTCAAACGCGGCAAAACAGAAGCGCGAGACGCTTTCATCAATGCCCGCTCCAGAGCAGACCTAGAAACACTCACTGCCGGGGCTGACCGCTACGCCGCATGGCTCAAAGCAAACCCCGACCGGTCCCCGAAATACGCGCAGGGATGGCTCAACAAAGACCGATGGACCGACGACCTGGGGCTAACCCCCACCACGTCTGATCCTCGCCAGCAGCGCATCGAGGCCCGCAAACAGTCGGGTGATATTCCAATCCCACCCGAACTTTTCAAGGTAGACGATCCGCTCGCGTGGCGCGCCTGGCAAGACGCCTTCCTCGCCGCTATCGGCGACGGAGCAGATGACCAACAAGCCATAGACACAGCAAACCAACAGACAGGACGATAAACATGGCATTTCATGGGATAGTGACCGGCAACCTCGGGCAGGAACCGGAACTGAAATTCAACAACCAGTCAGGCAAAGCGACCCTGAATCTCTCGATTGCGGCAACACCCTCACGGCTGGATCGTCAGACGAACCAGTGGTCTGACGTGGGCGAACCTCTGTGGATTCGCGCGACACTCTGGGAACAAATGGCTGAACGTCTCGCCGACGTGCTCCACAAGGGCGACCGGGTGAGCGTCGAGGGTACATTCTCGATTCGCACCTACCAGGCTCAGGACGGGTCACAGCGACTCAGCTACGAACTACTAGGCGCGAAGTTCCTCGGCGTGGTCCCCAGAGCACCCCAAAACGCCGCCCAGCCGTTCGCAGGACAGCCGAACAGCCCCACAGGCGGGTATTCGGACACCCCCGCCACGAACGGCCCGCAAAACGGCACCTACGACGTTTTCGGAAACGCGGGAGGAGGCAGCTTCAATGAGCCAGCACCCTTCTGACCCCGAACAATTCTGCGACGCGACCACCGCCGCGTTCGTGTTCCGCCCACTGCCCATCAGCGCCCTAATAGCAGCACACAACAACACCGGCACCCCCTACCCCATCAGCGGCGACACAATCGCCACCACCACGAAAACGAGGACGAAATGAGCAAGCGAATAGCACTGATCACCGCGCTCACACTAATAAGCCTGACCGGGTGCGCTCCAACTACCCCCGCAGACGGACCAGGATCACTAAGGTCATATGTTGTTGACCTGCCAGACGGCGGCAAAGTTGTCTGTGTCAAAGCCAAAGATTTTTCCCAGACCGGCATTACCTGTGACTGGGAGGCCCGCTCATGAGCCACACTCCTGCCAAGTGGGACCAGACACCCATCACGCCGGACCATCACTACCTGCTGATAATCCCCGGCGATGAGGAAACCTGGTGCCGCTGCACATGCGGGTGGACCATCCCCGGACACTACCCGGCACCACCAGACAGGAAACTCGAATCCACTTGGGACGCATGGTACTGGCCCCACGCAATCGAGGAAGAAATCAAAGCCGAAAGGAGCCGAAAGGAACCGCTCATGAGCCACAAAAACGAAGCGGAGAAGCATTTTGCGGATGCAGAGGAGTGTATGCGGGCAGCGTGGCAACAGGCCGCGATGGCGGAATCCGATCATAAATGGATTGCTCAAATGCACTCAGCTAATGCTCAAGTCGCAGCCACTCTCGCCCTAGTCGAAGCACAGGAAACCGCCAACGAACTAGAGGCCGACACGCAGACATTGGAACGACTCATTGCAAAACAGCAGTTCGTGGCCATGTTCGGTGGACTCTATGGCGAGGAGTGGACGCGGGCACAGGCGCGGGCACTATCCGTGGCGTTCGAGGTCGAACTACCCGCCGCTTTGGGGATCGGAGAGGAACAGTGAGTGTTCCAGTCGGCACCTGTTTGCAGTGCGACCAGAGCCGAGAGACAGTCAAGAGCGAGAAAACGTACTGCGCAACCGTCACCGGTTACGAGTGTGTAGAAACTCAGGATGAATGGCCCCGGCATCATTGGCGCGACTGGTCCGACAAAGAACTATCTGGGGCCGGACTACACCCAAGCCTCTGGGACCAGCATCGCCGCACCAACATCTACGACCTGGAATGGCCCGCCCGCACATCACGCTGCATGGAAAAAGGGCACATATACCCAGACCTGACCAATACGGAGAACCGAGAGTTTTACCGAGGAATGGAGCACGTATGCATGTGCTGCTACGAAAGCAAGGACCAAGACAATGGCTGACATTGACATTCCAGATGAAGCGGTAGAGGCGGCGACTCAGGTTTTTTGGGATGAGGTGCTAGGCCGCTCCGACAAATGGGAACAATTCGCCAAAGACGATCCCGATGCGGCGGAGATTATCAGGGACAACCGGCGATGCATTTTAGAAGCCGCTGCCCCGATCATTCGCGCTGACGAACGGCGGCGAGTAGCGGAGGAAATACGGGCGGCTGCGTGGCCCCCCGACAAAGCAAAGACCGAAGGCCTCGATTTTGGATACGCACTAGGTCGAAGTGCGGGCCTAGACATCGCCGCCCAGATCGCGGAAAGGAGCGGGAAATGAGCTGGTTATGGTTCCTTCTCGGATTCATCAGCTTCCCGGCGGGAATCGCGTTGGTCCTGACCACTTCGAGATGGTTCTTCGAGCCGGACTATGGGTGGATGTGCCGCAAATGCGGTTACGAAATGGAGCCCTACCACTCGAAAGCCCACCAGAAATGGGACATGAAAACTCACCGATGCAAAGGGGGTACCCATGACTGAGCGGGAGCTAGTGTTAGCGAAAACCGGTGGTCACTGCGCCTACTGCGGGTGCCACCTGACGCTGAAAACGATGCAGGAAGACCACGTGATCCCACTGCGACGCGGAGACAAGGGCGACAAGTCACACCTGGACGTGCTCAGCAACAAAATGCCCGCCTGTAGGAGCTGCAACTACTACAAATCTGATATGACGCTCGATCAGTTCCGGGAACGCATGGACCTGATGATCCAAAACCTCGAACGCAACAGCACCGTCAAAGCACTACTCCGCTACGGGAAAATCGCATTCACACGCGGACCCGTCGAATTCTATTTCGAAAAACTACAAAAGGAGTCCACCCATGATGATTAGAACCATAGACGAAATCAAGGCGCTACCAAAGGACTCGGTAATAGCTGCGATCGACGCAATCATCGCAAGACTCGCAGAAAGGAACGAGAAATGAGCTGTGACGACCGTGACCAGCGGCTTGTGGAGCTGGTGGCCGGACTCGAATGCACATCACTGAAACGACGCGCGGGCCTACGGGGAGGTCAGGTTGTGCCCGAAACATATCCGGTTGATTTTCTGCACTGTCTCCCCGAAGCGGTGCAGTCGCAGTACCGGGAGAGAGCCCGCGAAATCATCAAGGAGGCGCGCATGTTAGGGCCTGCAAATCCGGAAGAAATCACGCCAGAAATCGCTACCAAAGCCCCATATGACAAATGGGTCCTACTGGAAGCCCGCGTCGCACTCAACGCACTGGAGGGGAAATGAGCTGGCCTGATGTAGCAACCACACTAATCGGATGCTTGACCATCCTCGGAATCGTCTGGATAAGGAGCCACAATGACCACTGACCAGGAAATGCGACAGTTGGCCGACAGTGCGACTGAGGGGCCGTGGGAAGCCAATCAAAACGACCTCACTGGTGAGTGGAAAGTCGAATACGACCAGGAGCAACAATGGTTGATTGCGGAGGTCGGTGGAGGGGACTGGAACGCGAAGAATGACGCCGAGTTTATTGCTGCCTGCCGCGATTGGGTGCCAGAAGCGCTCAAGAGGCTAGAAGCCATCGAAGCGGTCCTATCCAGCTACCCCGAATGCGACACCTACCCACCAGACGGGCCAATCGGCTGCGGGTGGAAACGCGACCTCATGACCATCAAACGCATCATGGAGGACCAATGAAACGACTCCCCACCATCCCCGGACGAGTACACGGCATCGTCGCAGTCGACCCGCTCGCAGTACAATGCGACGACTGCCTCCGAGTATGGTCAGAAAAACTCCCCATCCTGACCGTGCGGAAAGCCATTTTCAACAAGCGCGAGCCGGGACTCCGTCTCTGCGCAGACTGCTGGAAAAAACGCGGATGGGTTAACACCGCCGCAAACGGATGGGAGAAAACAGCCAAGGAGGACGACCAATGAGACGCCGCCTACTGTCCGTGTTGGCCGCGTGCCTGCTACTCACAGGATGCGCAACCCAGGCTGAGACAACACCCGCACCCGCACAGAGTACCGACAGCACGCCTGACATGTCCGTCCCATCATGGCGCGTACAAGACGGCTATTTGTCCAGGTACATCATCAGCCAACAAAGTGGACAGCCATTGGAATGCGTCATCTACACCGGCGGCGGACTCGACTGCAACTGGCAAGGAGGGGCGCAGTGAGAGTCCGACTCAGCCTAGAACTCCGCATCAACCGCGACCACCAGCCCGAACCCGAGCCGCGCGAAACCGACACCTACAGCCGCGACGAAAAAGCCGACCCCCCACCCATCGGCTTCCAAATCGACATGCCCAACCACGACTAACACCGAAAGGAGTTCCCATGTGGCTGACCAGTATCGAATTATCTCAACGTGAACGCCGGATGACATTCGACACGGACATGACACACCGTTTTCTCACCCTCGCATCTAACAGCTCAACCTATCTGTGGGCATCCCCCCGCCCCGGAAAACTAATCGTCCAGTCCGAATCGGCACTCAATATGAACACAATAAAACGCGTTTCTACTAGTGTTTTTGCCGCGCCACGCAAAACCAACTACCAGAAACATGAAAAACTCACCTTTGCAGCAATCTTGAACCCAGTAAAAAGAACCTTCCAACCTGAACAACGCGGAAAACTCACGCCGCTAAGCCAAGACGAAATACCTGATTGGTTCGTCCGTAAAATCGGCTCGGCTGCAAAGGTCAACCATGTAGATGTGCAAATAATGAGCCCCGCAAAAGGAAACCGCCCCGACGGAACCCGAATGATACACACACGCACCGCATTCACCGGCACTATGACCGTGAACGATCCAAAAGCACTCTCCCACCTACTCACACACGGCGTTGGGCGGGCTAAGAGGTTCGGCTGCGGACTCCTACTCACAGAGGTGCTGAAATGACCCACGCAACCAGGCTCGTCCACAACCTCGCGGGCAAACCCCCCGTCGAGGGGGCCAGCGCAAAAGCTTTCACTAGCACAGCCCCTACAATCTGCTGTGTTTGTGGTGAAACCGAAAACAATACTGCGCCTGCAAAGAAAGTGCTCGGTGAAAACTTTACTGACAGAGGAATGTTCACCCGGGAGGATTCGGACCGGGCATGTTGGGCGTGTGTTGCTATATGTTCTGGCAAACCACCCCGATCATTTCGCCAGTGGACCGTTATCGCGACCCCTGGAAGAGAGCTTCCACCCTCACAGGAGAAAGCCGCCGCTTGGATAGGTCAGCACAACGGTTTGTGCCTGACAAGCAAAAAAGACACTACGCCAGTTATCGACACGCTCTGGGACCCTCCCGCTGGCCAATGGCTAGTTAGCGTGGCCGACTCAGGTCAAAAACATGTGCTCCCTTACGCGACAGTCTGTGAGGGGAACTCGGGAGTTATCCGCTTCGAAACAATCAACGTCCCCTACAGGTGTGACGACTGGCGGCAGGTGTTCACCGCCACGCTTGGCCTACGCCGCCTCGGAATACCCTCCGACGCAATCCTCACAGGCACACCAAAGTATTTGAAAACCCGCGAAATGCTCACCCAATGGCAAAAGCTAGACGGCGAATTAGCCGCCTGGCACCGATCCCCACTACTGCGACTCGCACTGTGGACAATCACGAAAGGAATCACCGAAAATGATAACTACCCCCACGCCTGAACAACTCGACCAGGCCACAATCCGCCTGATTTTCGCACTACGCGACAGTCTCACCGACGACGGGCCAAGCCGCATCGATTTCTGGAGTGGCGGGCGCGCAATCAGCGCTCTCGAAGCCGCCGCCGCCGGAGCCTCAACCGCAAGCGAAGCAATCACACTAGCCGCTAAAAAACTTCAAATCCCCCAGATCGACAAGCGCCAAGCAAAAACCGTTGCTGAGGTCGCGGAACTGATCGATCAGGACTACCCGGCTTGGGCTGCACACATCACCCGCAACGCGGTCTACATCCTCGCGCTCGCTGATATTCAACGAATAGAGCAGCGCGACACGGCAAAAACAAAAACTGAACCCGCTGTAACCATTTTCTGAAAGGCACCTAAGAATGAAAATCAACTACATTGCAACCCTTGAAAGCCCGTTCCACCACGGCGCTGGCACCAGCGGGAATACACAGCGTCTCCGCACACAGGAAGTCGTCCTTGAAGACGGCAGCCTGGCAATGGTTCCCTTCCTCAGCGCCAACTCTATCCGTCATGGACTGCGGGACGCACTCGCCTGGCATCTCGCAAAAACCCTCGATCTAGCAGACGGGACACTGACAAAAACCGCAGTGTCGCTCATTTGGAGTGGTGGCGCGGTCACCACTACCGGGGCGCAAACCAATCTGGATCTGACACGCAGAGCGAACGCGGCACTCCCCATGCTGGGACTGCTCGGGTACGCCGCCCAATCTGACATCACTGCCGGAACCGCGCGTGTTTCTGACGGGATCCTGGTGTGTGAGGAAAACCATGCGCGCATTCCCGTGCAGGCAACCCACAAAGCAGCCCACTATCGGGGAGAAGAATTTGGAACCCGCCACGACCTGGACACCACGCCTGCTGCGCGGTTTATCGAGCTAGCCGACGATGCGGTGAACGCGTCTACACAAATGATCTGGTCCACCCAGATACTCAAGCCCGGCGCGGAACTAGCTGGCAGCATGGAAACAGATGCCGCCGCCACAGGTGAGCATGAGAAAACCCTGGCAGCCGCGTTCCACCTGTGGGCGCCAGGTGGCGTTGCGTTTCTCGCCGCGAAAACCGCGACCGGCTACGGAAAAGCACGCATCACCACAGAGGAAGAAGTATCTAACGAGGTTCCCTGGCTCACCCAGCACTACCTGGACCATGCTGATGAAATTGTGGAGATCGTGCGGGAGTTAGCGGCATGACCAGCCTAAAAGTCACCGCTCACCTCATCGAGCGCACCAGTGGCATCGTCGGGCGAGAATTCTTGCTCGACGGGCCACTGGCCTGGGCCGAAGCCACCCGCCCCGACAGCGCTTATCCGACAATCACCCGTGAACACGCACCAGAGATCCTACTCCCCCTAGAAAAATGGGAACAAAACGGACTTTGGGGCTGGAAGAACTCACGCGCCCACTATCAGGTGCAAGCCCACACGATGTTAGAAATCCGTAAGAAACCGGCAGACGCGGAGCTAGTGCGCTTCACCAAGGAAAAGAAAAACCACCACGCGCTCGGACCACACAAAGCGCGTGACGTGGTAATCCCCGTGGCGCTCATCCCCAAGATCAGCTGGGAAATCGAATGCGCCGACGAGGACTGGCTACGTCTCCTGCTCGACCGCATCACACACCTCGGCTCACACCGCGCAATCGGCCTCGGACAAGTCACACATTGGGAAATCGAACCTGGCACGCCCGGAGCATGGGCAGACCGACCAATGACCCTGCCAACACGCCCACCCTACTGGCATTACGAAAGGAAAAGCCATGGCTAACCCGCCCGTAAATCTCGGTGAACATGGACAAGCCTTTGCCACCAACATGCGGGTCGTCCGCAAAAACCTAGGCATCGAAATGCAAGACCTCGCAGAACAAATCCGCGCCCGAGGGCATGCCATCACACGCGATCAGCTCATCAGAATCGAAGCGGGCCAGCGCCGCGCCACCGTTGACGACGCATGCGAAATCGCTCGAGCATTAAAAACAAAACTCATCCGCCTAGTAGTGCCATCACACCTGCAGTTAGTCCCCAATCGTCCACTACACGGCAGCTTCGCAGACCACCGACCCACACGCGACATTATGGGAGGAAAAACAGATGTCGCCTAAACTCCGCACGCCACTCCCCTACGTGGGGACTAAATCAATGCTCACAAGTAAACTAATCCCGCTCATCCCCGCGCATCACCACTATGTGGAGGTGTGCGGGGGGAGTCTCGCTCTGCTCCTAGCTAAACCACCAAGCGCCGCCGAGACAGCGAACGACCTAGACGGACAGCTCGTCACCTTCTGGCGTGTCCTGCGGGACCAGCCAGACGAGCTGATATCCGCAATAGAACTCACCCCACATTCGCGCTATGAATACTACGACGCACTCAAGAATGAAGGTAAATCTGACCTGGAAATCGCGCGGAAAGTGTGGGTTCGGCTCACGCAGGGAACAAACCGGTCACTAGTGAATCCGCAACGTCCCATGTGGGCCAAACGGCTCACAACGGGTAGCCATCCAGAAACTCTGGTGAGAAAAGCGGAACAACTACTATCTATTTCTCGGCGCCTGCAGCACGTCAGCTTAGATCAGCGTCCCGCTGTGGAAATGGTAAAAATGTATGGCCCCGCTAAGAACGCACTGCTCTATGTTGACCCGCCCTATTTAGGTGCAGAAAGTAGGTATCGGGACGAAATGACCGCAGACGATCATGAGGCGCTACTAAATGCCTCAATCAATGCGAAAGCATCAGTAATGATCTCTGGATACTCAACGCCACTTTATGAGGAAAGGCTGAAAGACTGGGACCGCTATGAGTTCCCCGGGCGTGCCAGAATAACAGTCGGAAAGCTCGTAGACCGCACTGAGGTTGTGTGGGTCAAATGTTGATTGACATGCCAACATTGACTGCGGCAGACCGTGCGCGGTGGTCCGAGCTGGAACGCTTCGACCAGCGGATCGGCCGCCTACCCGCCCGCATGATTGACGAGGCCCTCGATGAGATTCGCACATTCAAAGAACGCAACCCAAACTGCGTGTGCTCCACCTCGTGGGGGAAAGACTCCGTGGTGGTCGCATGGCTCACCCGCCAAACAGACCCCATGATTCCGCTCGTCTGGGTGCCAACCATCCGCGCGGACGGAATGAGCTACGAGGCGGAAGCCACCTACCAGGTGCGCGACGCATTCCTAAAGGCTTTTCCTGGCGCATACGAGGAGCGGCCCGCTACTGCACGCAACCCTAAGCGCGGAGACCCGGACTACAATCCAGCACAGTTCGACAGGCCCGACTATAGGTCGCAAGACGTGCTCAAGGAGAATATCCCCGAGCCGTCGATCAACGGTGTGCGCGCAGAAGAATCACAAATGCGCGCCCGATCCCTTCGTTGGCATGGCGTGAGCAGCAAGAATTCATGTCGCCCAATCATCAAATGGACAGCAGCGCAGGTTTTCGGCCTGTTAGCAGTCAATAATCTTCCAGTTCACCCTGCGTATGCCGCATCACATGGTGGGCTATTAGACCGTCGATGGCTGCGTGTCCACCCGTTGCGTTCAAAAGCACCTGCTCGCTCTATCGTGTACGGGCGTGACATGGACGACTGGGAGGACACCTACTTCCCGAATCTAGCACCAACCCGCGCCACACCAACCAAAACCACGACACGCTAACACCCGCAAAAACGCTTATATAGTCATAATATAAGTAGAATTGCGGGTAGAACCAAGGAGCCACATTGACACACATGACAGGCCACCACGCCGCCAAACTCCTCGAGGACATCCTACGGTGGCGACTCATGCCCTGGACGCCCGTCGAACAGGTGTCAGCCATCCGCTACGACCAGGATGTGGTTCAAGGGGGAGACGACCAAGGACGCCTCCCCTTCGGCCTCGACAGCGTCATCGACTCAGTGGACAGTGACGGCGCTATAGGCGTGTGCGACAGTGAGAGTGTCGATAAAGCCCTAAGATTCTGGGTGCCCTGGTTCTCCGACTGGGTAGACCAACCCCCCACCTACCGCGAACAGCCCGGCGCGTGGATGCTACAACAACTCCAAGAAAACCCGGTTTTCACCAACGTCAACGGCTGGCACCTCAACGAAGACGGCACTCAAGACGACTACGGGCTCCAATGCCAAACCGCCTGGGACGACTACTGCGAAGAACTAAAAATCATCCACCACAAAGTCGCCCACGCAACAGGCAACGCGCCATTGAACCGAGGCCTATGCCCCAAATGCAAACGAGGCAACATGCTCCAACAACCACTCCCCAAACGCGGATACGACGACGAGGCCACATGCAGCAACAAGGACTGCGGCAACAGGATACCCGCCGAACACATCCCCGCATTTCAAGCAGCCGCACTCAAACACGTCACCACCACCGACGACACAGGAGACACTTGGATATACGGCAAACAAGCCATCGAACTCTACTCAGGCAGCCTCACCTGGGCGCACCTGCGCGACTGGCACAAAGCCGGGAAACTCGACCGCAAGGGAAACAAGAAACACTATGCGTATCCCCTGGCGCAAATCAATGATCTGGTATCATCTCAGTAGCGGCACATCCAACGCGCCCAAATATGGGGTGCTCCACATCCCGGGCGGCTAGAATCAGAGACACACCTACCCGCTGACCACGGAAAGGCACCACCGATGAGAAACCAACTCAATAACCAAAACATCGAAATGTACACCCGCAAAGGGTGTGTCGGCTGCTGCATCTGCGAAACCGGAGCGAAGAACGTAGGACGAACTGCGACACTCTGGACCCTCGGCTTATGCACTGGCGGACTCGGGCTGCTGATTCTCCCCTTCTATAAGAAGTGCGTGTACTGCGGGCACAACATGTTCATGAACAAGCACGTTGCACACGCCGAAATGAAATAGTCCACGCGAGGCGGTGACAATGGCACGCAACATTGCCCGCGACAGTCACGAATGGAAGAGGCTTCGCAAGTCACTACTCAAACAAGCACGCGCCAACCAAACACCATGCGCGATCTGCGGAATGAAAATCAACTACAAGACGCGCGACTACAACGCGCCCGACGCGCCCACCGTGGACCACGTCCTCTCCTGGCGAGACCATCCCGAACTCAGGTTAGATCGCGGAAACACGCAAATCTGCCACCGCTCATGCAACACGTCGCGCGGCGTCAAAATGTACGCGCTCCCCACCAGCGGCAACACCAGCCGCGACTGGAGTCTCCCCCAAGGGTAAGGGGGTTCAAATCATGAGCGAACCAACACCATCAGACCCGGCGGCGCGGGTAGGAGGCTTTTCGCTCTCAGGTGTTTCAGAACCGGGGTCGCGCAGGCGCGTGCGCGCGCGGAATATTAGTGCTTTCGGTAGAATAGAGCCAGTGAGTGGTCCCGCGAGACGGCAATCTCCGGGACCGTGGCCGATGACTTTAGGGAGTCTCGACATGGTTGATGTTACCCGCATATGTGCCGCTGACGATTGCGGGCAGTTTTTTACTTGCCGCGAGAAGTCGCCGCGTAAGTATTGCTCAGGAACGTGCAGCAACAGAACTAAGGATCGGCTCAGGCGCGCGAAGCGTTCATCTAGGCCGTGTTCAGTAGTTGGGTGCGAGAATCCGGGGCAGTGCTCATCTGGGCTCTGCTATATGCATTATGACCGGCGGCAACACGGTATCCCTTTTGATCGCCCTAAGTACTCGCAACCGAAGTTGCGGACTAATCCGCCGACTTGCACTCATGAGGGGTGTTCTAAGCCGACGTACTGGCGGAAACTTTGTAAGCGCCATTACGTGAAGATGCAGGCTGACGCGGGTAAAGAGTGGGCGATCTTGGACTATGCGCCCGGCGGGCCGCGAGGAAAGACGGCAAAGTACGGCGGCAGGTTCGACGTGGTGGATCGGTTCGTAGTGTTTGAGCGTGACGGTTGGATCTGCCAGTTATGCGGTGGGCCGGTAGATCCTGAGTTGAAACGTCCGGATGTTATGTCGGCGTCGTTGGATCATGTTGTGCCGTTGTCTCTTGGTGGCGACCATTCGATGGAAAATAGCCAGCTCGCGCATTTGAGTTGCAACTCTGCGAAGGGTAGCCGCGTTTAGGGGGTGGCCTCATGGCTCATGGTCCGGTTCGTTCTGATTTTGAGCGGGCGTTGAAGGCTGCTCGGCGGGACAAGCTCATCTATGCCAGGCATGCGGGGACGGTTGCGGCTGCGCGCGCCCTTGCCGACAAGATCGACGCCTGGGACGTGATTGTTCAGTGGGCTAACGATGATGTTCGCGCCGCTGGCGGTGGCCGCCCCGCTGTGCCGGATAACGACAACACTTCGATCCCCGCGTTCCTAAAGTACATGAACGATTTGGGTTTGACTCCGGCGGCGGATGTTGCGCGCGCGAAGGACCAGGCACGCACTGAGTCGATGAAGGCATCATCTAGTAAGGCGGGGGGTGCTCCGGTTGGGAAACTCCAGGCGCTCCAAGAAGGGGTCGGGCTCAAAGCGTACCGGGGCGAAGCAACCGCTTAGGGGGCGCCGTGAGCCGCGCGTGTTCACACCGCCGTTGCGCCCTTTGGAGCCACGGTCACCGGAAACTGAGAAGCGGACTCTTGGATATTCGGTGATTGATTTCGCTGACCAGGTGTTAGAGATGAAGCTTTATCCCTGGCAGGAGTTCTTGCTGATCCACGGTCTGGAGGTGACGGAGTCGGGTCGGTTCCGGTTCCGAACTATCGTTATTCTCATTGCCCGCCAGAATGGTAAGTCCACGTTGGGCCAGGTGTTAGCGCTCTGGTCCCTGTATGTGTTGCAGGTGCCTTTGATTGTGGGGACCGCGCAAGACTTGGCTACTGCTGAATCGCTTTGGCAGGATGCGACAGAGATGGCGCAGAGCGTCCCAGAGTTGGACGCTCTCATAAAGGCCGTGAACCGGAGCAGTGTCAACAAGTCTCTTGTTCTGTCGATTGGCACTGAGTACAAGGTGAAGGCTTCTACGCGTAAGGCGGCGCGTGGCCTGTCTAGTGATTTGTTGCTGCTGGATGAGTTGCGGGAGCATACGAATTGGGAGGCTTGGGGGGCTGTCACTAAGACGATGATGGCGCGCCCCAAGGCGCAGGCGTGGGCGTTGTCGAACGCGGGTGACGAGTTGAGCGTGGTGCTCATGTCACTGCGTAAGAAGGCGCACGCCGCCCTCGGGGACCCTGATGGGATCAACAAGGACGCGGCGCTGCTTGATGATGACGCGCCGGAGACCGCGGACCAGTCGCTCGGCATTTTTGAGTGGAGTGCCGCTCCGGGCAGGTCGAAGTGGGATCGTGAGGGTTGGGCGGAAGCGAATCCCGCGATGGGTTACGGGGCGCTCACGGAGGAGGCGCTCGCTAGTGCGTGTGCGACGGACCCGGACCCCGTGTTCCGCACCGAGTGTCTGTGTCAGTGGATTTTGGGGACGTTGGAGGGGCCGTTTCCGGGTGGGTCTTGGGAGCAATGCGCGGACCTGACTGGGGTGATTGAGAATCCTGTGGACGTGTCGTATTGCGTGGACGTTTCTGTTGATCGTTCGACGGCGTGGATCGCTGTTTGTGGGTCGCAGGCGTCTGGTCGTCCGCAGGTGGAAGTCGCGGCTGGGCGTCCTGGTGGTGGCTGGTTGAAGTGGGTGCCGGAGTGGTTCGAGCAGATAGCGGACCCGGCTCGGCCGGTTCGTGTCGTGGTTCCATCGCGAGCGATGAACCCGGCTGCCGCGTTGTTGGAGCCGCTCAATGATTTGGATGGTGTTGAGGTTGTGGAGTGGGCGGGGCCTGATATGCCGCTCGCTTGTGGCCTGATCTATGACCGCGTTGTGAGCGTCCTAGAGGATCATCCTCCGTTCCCACCGTTGGCGCATCGTGGTCAGGAAGCGTTGAATTTGGCGGCTGCTACGGCGGCGCAAAGAGTGTCGGGTGACGGCTGGTATTGGGATCGGCGTAACTCTGCGCAGGACGCCAGTCCCTTGGTGGCTGCTACGGGCGCGCTGTGGGACCATTTGCGAACACCGGAGGAACCGCCTGCGCCGTCGATTTATTCGTTCGGTGCTCTCGATCTGATTTAGGAGGCCGGGGTGCGTTTGTTCAAGTCTTTTGTTGGTTCCAAGGTTGTGTTTCCTTTTCAGGATGTCGTTGGTGAGGGTACTTTGCGGGCGGTGGAGCGTACCGGCTACCTGCTGATTACGGGTTGTGTGATTGAGGGCGTGGATGCGGGTGACCTAGTGATCCCGGCTCCCCCGTGGCTTAGGAGGGTGGTCGAATAGTGGCTAACTTCCTCGCAGCGGCAGAGCGTGCGGCCCGCGTCGAGAACGTGGACTACATGAACATGGCGGTCCCCCTCGAATCTATCGAATCGTTTTTCAAGCCGTCCCCGGTGAACGTGTGGAGGGATCAGCCGTCCGTCCGTAAAGTCGTGGACTTCATCGCCAGCAATATTGCGTCGATCCCGCTGCACCTGTATGACCGCACGGACGATGGGCGCGAACGGGTGCGTGACAGTGACCTAGCACGACTGCTTCACTCCCCCTCGATGGCGCGTGAAGAAAACGCTTACCTATTCTGGAAGCGTGTCCTCATTGACTGGCTGATCTACGACCGCGCCGCAGTGCATATTGACCCGCTCGAAATGAAACTGCGTCGGATTCCCCCAGCGTCATGGGTGCAGAGCATTGACGACGTTTACGGGACAATCAAGACGATCAAAGTGGTCAACGAGCGTGGCCAGTACGTCACGCGGGACATTGACGAGTTCCTGATTCTGTCGGGCTATTCGATTCCTGGTGTCGCGGGGTTTAGCCCGATGGAAACGCTAAGCGCGATTCTGACAGATTCTGACGATGCGTTAAAATTCCGGCGAATGATGTGGCAGCGGCAGGCCACCCACACGGGTGTTGTGGAGCGTGAACAGGCGTGGGACTCTCTGGAGGCGCGTAAGAACTTCCTCGAAGGTCTACGCGCGTTTGACGCGAAGTCTGAGCGGTCTGGCGGGTCGATGCTGCTGGATGAGGGCATGAAGTGGAAGGACCGCAAACCGTCCTTCACGCCGCGCGACCTGGATGACATTGAGGCGCGTCGGCTGACAGATATTGAGGTTGCGTCCCTGTTCCATATTGCCCCGGAAATGGTGGGAGCGCGTCAGGGTAACTATTCCAACATGGAAGCGTTCAGGCAGTCACTCTACCGTGACAATCTGGGGCCTTACATTGATGGGTGGGAGCAGGCGGTTGCGCCGCTCGTTGACGTGTTTGGGGAGCCCGGCCAATATATTGAGGCGTTCCTGGATGCGAAGCTGCGTGGGTCGTTTGAGGAGCAGGCTAAGACGTTCCAAACGAGTGTGGGTGCTCCGGTGATGACTCGTAATGAGGCGCGCGCGAAGATGAACCTGCCGGACGTTCCTGGCGGGGATGATCTAGTTACGCCGCTGAATGTGTTGATTGGTGGGCAGGCGTCACCGCAAGATTCAGGCACGCAAAATGAGCGGGCTAAACCTGTGCAGGTGAAGGCTCCGGCCCCGGTGGAGTCGTGGGAGTACACGCCCGAGATAGGGCAGGCGAC
The DNA here is from genome assembly GCF_009696615.1 of Scrofimicrobium canadense. Classification (GTDB taxonomy): domain Bacteria; phylum Actinomycetota; class Actinomycetes; order Actinomycetales; family Actinomycetaceae; genus Scrofimicrobium; species Scrofimicrobium canadense. The sequence goes on along the minus strand of NZ_VULO01000007.1, from coordinate 129,329 downwards.
AAGTCTGGTGTTGGCTAAGACGTTTGAACGTCAAAGCAAGGCAGTGTTACCCGTCATTGGGAAGGCGACTGAAACGGTTGGGGGGTTCCCTGAATGGTGGGACGGGCTCAGGTGGAACCGTGAGCTAGCGGATGACCTTTACAAGATCGCGGTCCAATACTCCCCCGAGATTGGGCGCGCCCAAACTGAAGCACTGGGTGTGGACCCGTCCGAATACGTGCCAGAACTGACCTACGCATATTTGAAGCAGGTGTCGCGCTCACGGGCCGCGCTTATCAACGCGAAAACGGTAGAGGCCCTACAGTTTGCTCTGGCTGAGGGTGTCGCCCCTGCGGACGTGTTCAAAGAGGCTATTGATGTTCGCTCCGTTGTTGCGGGTGCGGCGTTCGCCGCTTTCGTCGCGTCATGGACGGCGAAAGAGGTTGGCCAACAGATTCTTGGGGGCCAGGGGTGGAAACAGTGGCATGTCACGTCCGGTAACCCACGGGATTCTCACGCTGCGATGGATGGGGAGACCGTGCCTTACGGCGCGCGGTTCAGTAACGGTCAGTCCTGGCCCGGTGATTCCTCAGCGGGCGTGGATGAAACAGCCGGTTGCATGTGTGGTGTATCTATTGGAAGGGGGCCACAATGAGGCTCACAAAAGCGTTCAAGGTGGCCCCGGCAGAGTCGGGGCCTTTATCATTCACGGGATATGCGTCCACTTGGACACGCACCCCAGATTCGTATGGGGATGTGGTCGCTAAGGGGGCGTTTACTGAGTCGCTGAAGGCGTGGGCTGAGTCTGGCAAGACAATACCGGTGCTTTGGCTGCACGACCAATATGATCCTGGCTCTTACGTCGCTAAGGTCGTTGACATTGTTGAGGATGACCACGGCCTGAAGGTCACAGGTGAGTTTTTCGATGATGATCCAACGTCGCTGAAGGTTCATCGGCTCTTGAAGGAGCGGATGGTCAACGAGATGTCGTTTGCGTTCGACATCGATGATGCGGCGACGATCACGGAGGACGGGAAACAGGTTCGAGAACTGCGCAAACTCAACCTTTTCGAGGTCAGCATTGTTCCGCAAGGTGCGAACAGTGACACCTCGATCGACGTGGTGAAGTCGGTCGCTGACCGTTTCACTGCGGAAGAAGTCGCCGCGCTCAAAGAATTAGCGGCACAGAATCTTGCCACCGATGGGGTGGAAGTGGACAGCAAGCCAGACGAGGCTCCCGAAGCTGGCAATCCCGATCAGGGTGAGGCCGCGAGTAAGTCACTAGGTGAGGTTGTCGCGCGACTAAGTAAACAAATCGACGCCCTAGGAGGGGCAGAAATGGAGAGTTCAAAATGAACCTGAAGGCACAGCGCGCGGCAGCACTCGAAGCCGCGCAGAACGCTAAGGCCGCTATGGAGGCGGACCCTACAGATGAGACGATCAAGGCAGCTCAGGACGCCGCCGACAACGTGAAGGCGTTGGATGAGCGGATCGCTAACGCGAAAGCAGCGAAGGCCGCGCTCGACTCACTATCAGATGGAGTGGGCATTGAAAATGGCTCGCCCGAGGTGCAGGCGAAGTCGCTGGGTGAGCATGTTCGTAAGACTGTCGGTGAAGAGCTGCGTCAGCTCAAGGGCCGTCACGGCAGTGTGTCGGCTCCTGAGTTCAAGGCTGCTGACGACTCGCAGGTTACCGGAGGGCCTACGGGCGCGTTCCGTGACATCCTGACCGACGTTGACCGCACCATCGTGCAAGCCTACCGGCGTCCCACCATTACCGGACTGTTCGGTCAGGGACAAATTGGTGGGCAGGCAATCACTTACTTCGTGGAAGGTGCGCGTGAGGGCGACTTCGCCACTGTTGGCGAGGCCGGACAAATGGGGCAACTCCACTATAAGGACCCCACGCAGGTCACTGATGCGTTGTCGAAGATCGCTGGGTTCATCAAGCTCTCGGACGAGATGTTGGAAGATCTGGATTATGTTGTTTCCGAGATTGACGGGCGGCTACTGTATGACCTGTCGCTGGTTGAGGAAGCCCAACTGTTGTCCGGAAATGGAACCGGCACCAACCTGTTGGGTCTGCTGAATCGTTCGGGTTTGCAGACGGCTTCTACCGTCGCGGATGGTTTGGCTGATGAAATCTTCAAGTCTATGACGCGTATTTCTAACGCTACGGGCCTGAACGCTGACGCGTTGGTGATCAATCCTGCCGACTATGAGGGGCTGAGGCTTGCTAAGGATGCCAACGGGCAGTATTACGGTGGTGGCATGTTCGCTGGGCAGTATGGGCAGGGTGGCATTGTCGCTCAGCCGTCTGTTTGGGGTTTGCGCACTGTCGTTAGCCCTGCTGTGGCTGTGGGTGCGCCTGTGGTTGGCGCGTTCAATGCTGGTGCGACTGTATACCGTAAGGGTGGTGTGCGTGTGGAGGCCACTAACTCGGACCAGGCGGATTTCACTAAGGGCTTGGTGACGGTTCGCGCGACTGAACGGGTCGCGTTGGCGGTTCGTAAGCCTGCGGCGTTCGTGAAGATCACCGTGTCGGAGGACTAACCGTGGCTCTCAAAGAATACGTTTTCGCGGGTGGCACGTATCAGTTCGATGAGGATGAGGCGCCGGAGGGTGCGGTTCTTGTTGAGGTGAAGGTGGCTCCGAAGCCTGAGAATAAGGCGCGGAAAGCGCCTGCTAATAAGTCAGTTAGATAGGTTGGGGGCGTGTCCGGTTATGCGTGTTATTGATCCTGTTGTTGGGGAGGAAAAGTTACCGCTGCTGGTCACGCCTCAAGCCGTTGTCGCCGATTCGGGCGGTCAGTTGAAAGCGGGTGATCCTCGTCTTGATGTCGCGTGTGATGCGGCTTCGGCGGCTGTGCGTCGGTATTGCCGGTGGCATGTTGCCCCGGTGATTGAGGAGACGATCACGGTGGACGGCAGCGGCGGCTCGGTGCTGCGACTCCCGTCCCAGCATGTCGTGGACGTGCTGGAGGTGAAGGTCAGCGGTGTCCCCGTGTCAGCGGATCAGTTTTCTTGGTCCGTGGCTGGGCTGCTGGAACTGCATGGGAAGCGGTTCCCGAAACGGTACCGGAGCGTGGAGGTCACGTTGCGACATGGGTACGACTATGTGCCGGACCTGTCGGCTATCGCGTCGCAGGTGGCCAGGTTTGCGCTCGCCTCCCCAATGGGTAGGACGAGGGAGCAGGCTGGTCAGATTTCCGTGTCGTGGGGTACTGCGCAGGGTATGGCGTGGTCGGAGTCGATGCTGGAGATGATGAAGCCTTACCGGCTCCAAATAATGCCATAGGGGTGCTCATGTTGACTGTTTCTTTTGCAACTCAGACCCCGGTTATCCTCCGCCCTGGGTCTACTACGGAGTGGGGGCAAACTGTTGTCGATTGGGATGACGTAACTGAAATCGAGGTTCCGGGCTGCACGGATTACGCATTGTCCGGTGTGGAAACAATCAACGGGACCGAGGTAGTCGCCGGGGCAAGGCAAATGTTCATGCCCCCAGGTACAGACGTTCGTGGCACCGACAGGATCAGGCACCTTGGCCGCGTGTGGGAAATCATCGGTGAACCGTCCGAGCAGAACAGTCCGACCGGGGAACTCTCCCACATTGAGGTCATGTTGAAGCGTTGGGACGGGAAGAAGTAGATGGCTATCTCAAAGGTTCGCATCGAACTGAACAAGCCTGGGATCGGCCAGTTCTTGAAGGATCAGAGGAGCAACCCGAAGATGCTTGCCTTGCTTGAGTCGGAGGGTCGGAAGATCGCTAGTCGTGCTGGTCCCGGTTTTGATGTGAAACGGATGGAGCAGCGTCAGAATCGTCCCGGCGTCCGTATCTATCCGGAGACACGGGCGGCAAAGCAAGCGCAGGCCAGAGAGAATCGGCTCGGTAGGGCTCTTGGGGGTGGGTAGTGGATTTGATCGACGCCGCTGGCCAATCCGTCGCCCCCATCCTGGGTTGTGGCTACGCCGGGCAGGAACCACAAGACAAGGACGGCATACCAAGCAACGGCCTCGTGATCGTGGAGCGTGTTGGTGGCGGCATGACCAGCCTCGGTCGCTCCGATAATCCGTGGCTCCAGTTCACGGTCCTCTCCCAGTCGAAGAAGCGGGCGTGGGACATGCTCCGCCAGGTGCGTGAGCACTGGTCGAAGCCACGCTCACAGGTCGGTCCCTACTTCATCTACGGGGTCCGCGAGGTGCTGAACCCGGAGGATGCAAGCCTGAGCAGTGACCCGTTTTATCGGGTTCGCTCCACGTTTGAGTTTCACATACGGGGACTCGCCTAAACACAGTTTTTCTAGCGCCTACCGAGAGTCGGTTAGGCGCATTTTTATGCGCAAGACACGAGTGAAAGGAACTCATTATGGCGCTAGCACAAGTAAATGCGGATAACGCACGCCTGTTCGGTTCAGACGACGATTATGTGGCGGTCGCGGATTTGGACGCGGCGTTTACCGCGCCTGAGTCGATCAGCGCGGCGGCCCCCGCTCCTTTTGTTGAGGTCGGGTGGATTCACCCGGACGGGTTCACGCTCACACCCACCGATGAGGTCGCGAAGCTGAAGGGCTTCCAGGGTGGCCGTGTTGTCCGAACGGCGATCACCAGCTCAGAAACGTCGTTTGCTTTCCAAATGCTGGAATCGACGGCCCTATCACTGGGACTCGCATTGAGCCGTGGCGACGCGACCACTACGGGCGGGGTCACTAAGAGCACACTCAAGGGTGCCCGGCAGATCGAGAAACGACAGTTCCTGCTTGGCCTGTTCGATGGTGACGTGAAGTGGCTCCTGCACATTCCCCACGGGGAGATCACAGAACGCCAGGAGATCACGATTGGCCGTGAGGAAATCACGGGCTACAACGTGACCGTCGAAATCATTGGTGACTATTTCCTGTACTCGCAGGGGGACGACGCGCTGAAAGCGTCGTAAAGAGTTTGGTGGCTGGGGCGTGGTCATCTCCAGCCACCATCTAACTATTGACCGTCATTTGAACTTTTGACTTTGGAGGAAGCGTGGCTACTCAGGCAACAAAGAAAACTACTACGACCAAGACGGACGCGGTGAAAGCGTTGGAAGCGGAGGCTACTGGTAAGAAGGTCACCATTGATTTTCGTGGGGAAGTCTTAGCGATTGACCCGGAGGTGTTGGACGATTACACGCTGATGGAGCAGTTAAGTAGCGGTATGCCGTTTGGTGTTTTGAACGCTCTCATTCCCGATAGGGCTAAGTTGTCGCGGCTTCTGGCGACATGTGAGAAGTCACCGGCTGGGAATCCGAAACTGTCTTCAGCTATGGAGATGGTAAACGAACTGGTGGAGGCGTTGGGCGCGGGAAAATAGCGCCAGCCCTCACCTTATTAGGGACTCGTTGCCCCGAGATTGAAGCCGATTTTCAACACTATTACCGGATTCATTTGGGTGATATTTTCTCGGGGCGTTTGACTCTCCGCCGGTTCTCGGTGCTCCTGTTTGGGCTACCACCGGGCGCGGCGACTTGGCGGGCTCAGGGCGGCGAGTTGGCGTGGAGCACTGAGGCGCATGCGGCGTTGATGGTGCGACACGCAATCCAACAGTTCCAGGAGGGGTTCAACAAGAACCCGAAGGATGTGCCGCTTCCGAAGCCGCCTGAGTGGGGGCATTTGGAGCGGGCTGCTGAGCGTTCTGCGGCGGAGGATCGTCGCGCCAAGAAATTTATTGAGAGGTACGGGGCTATGAGTGAAGCCCTCCAATCCAGCATGTGAGAGGGGGGCGTTATGGCGTCAGGCCAGGAAATCGCCGTGGCGTATATCAGCCTGGTTCCCAGTATGAAGGGCGCTCAGGGGAATATTGCTAGGGAGTTTGGTGCTGTAACTGCCGCTGCTGATAAGGCTGGTGGTCAGGCGGGGTCTAGGTGGGGTCGTGCTCTCAACGCTGGTGTGAAGGCTGCTACCGCTGCGGCTACTACCGTGGTGGCTGCTGGCGGGGTTGCTATGGGGGCGGCGCTCACTAAGGGCCTCGGGCGTTTGAACGCGATTGACACGGCTAAGGCGAAACTGCGTGGCCTGGGGAATGACGCGGATTCCACGGCGGCGATTATGAAGAACGCGACCGCTGCTGTGAAGGGCACGTCGTTTGGGTTGGATGCTGCTGCTACGACGGCTGCTGGGGCTGTCGCTGCTGGAATCAAACCCGGACAACAGTTGGAAGCCACCCTAAAAACTGTGGCTAACGCTGCTGCCGCGTCCGGTGGGTCGATGGAGGATATGGGGGCTATCTTCAACAAGGTTGCTGCCACGGGTAAGGCGTACACGGAGAACCTGAATCAGCTTGCTGACCGTGGTATTCCTATCTATCAGGCGTTGGCTACCAATCTTGGCGTCACCACTGATGAGGTCAAGAAAATGGCGTCTGAGGGGAAGATCGACTTCGCAACGTTTGAGAAGGCAGCGTCTGATGCGGCGGGCACTGTTGCTGAAGAAATGGGGAAAACTCTCCCCGGATCTCTAGCGAATGCTGGTGCGTCGATCTCGCGTATTGGCGCGAACTTGTGGAAGGGCCTCGAACTTGATGACGGGTCTTACACGGGTATCTACTCGAAGCTGACGGATTTGGTTCAGGCGATTACTAACGCGTTGGGTCCGGTGGAGGATATTGCGTCGAAGGTTGGTGACGCGGTTGGTGAGAAGCTGGGCCCCGCTTTCGATTTTGTGACCGGGAAACTCAATGCTTTCGCGGACGGGTCCGACAATCTCAAGGGTAAGTTTGGGCCGCTCTTGTCGGCTCTCGCCCCGGCTGGTGCAATGTTCGCCGCGCTCGGTGCTGGCGGATTGGTGCCACTCATATCAAAACTTGGGCCGCTCGCCGGGCTGCTCGGGCCACTCCCGAAGATGCTGGGCGCGATTGGCGGGCCCGCTGGTATTGCCGCTGCGGGCCTGCTCGCACTTACGCATGTGGACCCCGGCCAGATGATGAGCGGGTTCACCACGATTCTCGGCAAAATCCCCGAACTGTTCAACGGGATGACCCGACAGATCATCAAGTTCTCGGTGAATGTCATTCCTGACATAGTGAACGCGATTTCAACGAACCTGCCAATCCTGGTACAGGGCGTAACAAGCATTATTGGCGCGGTGGTCGCCCAGTTGGGACAAATGCTTCCAATCCTGATTGGTGCGGGCGTAACGCTGTTCCAGGGGCTCGTCTCGTCTATCTCGGACGTACTGCCCTCGGTGATTTCGGCGCTCATTGGCCTGGTGAACCAGCTGGTGCCCGTCCTGCTGGGTTTGGTGCCCACACTGGTGACGGCGGCCCTGGAGTTGTTCCAGGCGCTCGTTCAGGGGCTCATGGGGATCGTAGAGCCGCTGGTGCAGGGGATTCTCGACCTACTGCCCCTGATCGTGGAAACCCTAATTTCGCTGGTCCCTCAGCTCGTCGAGGGTGCGCTCCAGCTTTTCATGGCACTCATCGACGGGTTGCTACTCATTGTGCCGCCACTCCTCGAAGCGGTGTACGCATTGCTGCCCGAGATCCTAGATGCACTGGTCAGCATGCTCCCCGTCTTCATTGACGGTGCGGTCCAGCTATTCATGGGACTGGTGCAGGCGTTACCGATCATCCTCCCCCAACTGATCGACGCGGTGGTGAACCTGATTCCCGTCATCGTCGAGACCCTGATCTCGATGATTGACACGCTCTTGCAGGGCGCGGTCGAGCTGTTCACTGCGATTGTGGACGCACTACCGGAGATCATCCCCGCGCTCCTCCAAGCGGTCGCTGATCTTGGTCCCCAACTGGTGCAAGCCGTCCTCGATTTGATCCCCCAACTATTCCAAGCGGGTAAAGACCTGCTTGGTGGCTTGATCAATGGGATCAAGGACATGGCGGGCGGCGCGGTCGATGCTATCAAGGGTGTCGGCGGGAATATCCTCGACGGCGTCAAAGGGTTCTTTGGTATCCACTCGCCGTCTACTGTCATGGCTGACATTGGTGGCTATCTTGATGCGGGATTGGCTGGTGGTCTGGGTAAGGGCGCGTCGTCCGTTGCGGCGATGACCGCAACATCGAAGCAGATCACTGCGGTGACGGATAATCTGAAGAACAGCGTGACCGCGACCGCTCAGGCCGTGGGCCAGCAGGTGAACGCGATCATCGCATCTTTGCAGCGGCTAGTCTCCATGATGTCGGGTGCGTTCAGGAATGGTGTGACCACTCAACTCACGCAAGTCGCGGCCCTCTTCCAAACGGTCGTGCCGAACGCCGCGAAACTCATGCAATCCCAGACGCAGAACAGTCTCAGGGGCTTGCAGACGTGGGTGGGTGGCTCATTCAAGAGCGCGCTCGTCTCGGCTGTGAACGCGATCAAAGCGGCGTTCGTGGCGGTGCCTGGCGCAGTGTCCTCGTCGTGGGGTCGGATCAGGAGTGGGACTGCTGGGCCATCCAACTATGTGATCTCCACGGTTTACATGAACGGTATCCGCTCGGCTGTGAACGCTATTGCGAGGGCTGTGGGTGTGTCCGCGAATATGCCTGCGGTCCGGTCGATTGGGTACGCGACTGGTGGCGTCCTCCCCGGTTACACGCCAGGCAGGGATATTTACGATTTCTACTCCCCACAGTTTGGGCGGCTCCGACTGTCGGGTGGTGAGGGGATTCTCCGTCCCGAGGTCGTCAAAGCGCTCGGTGGTGCGGCGACGATCAACGCTTGGAACCAATCGCGGGGTCGTGGTGTTGGTAGTGTCGGTGATCGTGGCTACGCGAATGGTGGCATCCTCGACTTCCTGAAGAAGGGGTCTAACGGCTGGTCGGTGAACACGAGTCCGATGGGCTTCCAGTTCCAAGCACTGGACAGGCCGAAGGACACGATCAACCAGTTGGTTGCGAACCCTGCTCGTGAGTATGCGAATCGTGCGGGTGGTGGCCAGTTCGGACAGTCTGCAGGTGCCGGGTTCGTCAATATCGCGGGCGCTTACGCTGCGGTTTTCGCGAAAGCGGTGGAGAAAATCGCGGGCGGCGGGACCGGCCTGGTCGCGGCTGCTAGGAAAGCGCTTGGTGTGCCTTACGTGTGGGGTGGTAGTTCGATTCCTCCGGGTTTGGACTGTTCGGGCCTCGTGTATTGGGCGTACCAGCAGATGGGGAAAACGAACGTGCCTCGTTTGACGGCGGCAGGCTATCAGAACGTGGCGATGCCCGTGGCACAGCCTCGCGCGGGGGATGTCGCTTTCTGGGGAAACCCCGCGCATCATATCGCGATCATGACGGGCGCGAACTCGATTGTGCACGCCCCCAAACCTGGTGACGTGGTACGTAACGCCGCGATCTATGGCAACCCGACGTTTGGGCGGTTGAAATATGACCGGGGCGGCCTGTTGCCGCCAGGGTTGACTTTGGTGGAGAACCGGACGGGCAAACCGGAACCTGTTTTCACGGGGTCACAGTGGGATATGTTGTCGTCTGCGCTTAGTGGCCGTGGTGGTCGTTCTGGACAGTTTGTGTTGGTTGTGGATGAGGCTGGTGGGTTCCGTGAGCTTGCTCGCGGTGAGATTGAGGAAGTGTTGGGGCCGGTGTCTTCTGGCGCGTTGATGTCACGGAACGGGGTGGGCTGATATGGCTGTCGTGTGGGGCGCGTGGTCGGGGTATTTCCGGCTCGGTATCGACCTTGTTTATAGTGGACAGTCATGCACGATTATTGTGTATGGGCAGTCTGATGGGTATGGGCATAACTGGTCCGGGACTCTGAATTTCACTGGCTCCTGGTCAGGGTCAAAGTCCGTGTCGTTTTATTCTGGGCACGGTCAGACTGTCACGAAAGAGTTGCACCGGTCGACAACTACTGGCCCTGGTACTCGCTCGTACGGGGCGAACATTTCGTATTGGAATGGTAGCGCGTCCGTTTCCCGGACGGTGACGATAGCCCCGTCCGGACCGTCTGGCCCACCACCAGCCCCAACTAATCTGAAGGCTACGAAAACCTCGGATACGTCTATCCGGCTGGATTGGACGCCCGCCAGTACCAGTTCCGCCCCGGTGCATCAGCAAATCATTCAGCGCCGGTTTTGGACCAGTGGCGGGTGGTCTGCGTGGAACCAGATGGCCTCTCTAACTACTGGATCGTCGGTGCCGAAAACGTGGACTGACACGACTGTCAAAGCTGGAAACACCTACGAGTATCGGGTCGCCGGAAAAAACAGTAAAGGCCAGTCTGGCTGGTCGAACGTTGTTGAGCAGTACACGCGGGCCATTCCTCCCACCAATGTGAAAGCCACATTGGTGACGACTACGTCAGCGAAAGTGACCTGGTCTCAGTCGGGGCAAGGCGCACTACGCACATATTTCGAACGCAGAGTGGACACGGGTAGTGGGTGGGAGCAGTGGCAGTCCAGGTTTGCCTATGCGGATGCGTGGGCCGGGTCGTGGACTGACACAAGTATTCCTGCCGGCGCGCGCGTCCAATACCGCGCCTGGACAGTTCCCAGCAAGGTCGCCTCGTGGATTAACGACGCGGCTTTGCAGTCTGCCTACTCCGAAGCGTCCAATATTTTGGCGTCGTTGCAGCCTCCTAACGCTCCTAGCAACCTCGCACCCAACGGGACTGTGGTGGCCGTTGGTGAACCGGTGCGTCTCACCTGGGTGCACAACCCTGTTGACACTACCGAACAAACAGCGGCAGAAGTACAGTGGAAATGGGGCCCCCAGGACACGTGGCATACGATAGCTGTTGGCGAGAATTCGTATGCAACGCTGGATGCGGGGTCGTCACATTATCCGATTCAGTGGCGGGTGCGTACGCGCGGCCAACACGCGGATTTCGGCCCGTGGAGCGCAATAGCCCAGTTTGACGTGGTAGACCGTCCTGGCGTGGCAGTTACCACACCTGAAGGGGACACGTGGGACACTCCGGAGCTTGACGTGGCCTGGTCGTTCTACCAGGCGCAGTATCGCCCCCAGTCCGCGTGGAACGCCGAGCTGCTCGACAATGACCGGCAGGTGATCGAAGAACTCCAAGGCTCTGGGGCAACCACTAGCAAGCGGTTTTCCACTCGCATTGAAAACGGCGTGACCTATGTGGTGCGTGTGCGGGCAGCAACCTGGCAAATATGGAGTGACTGGGCAGAACAAACATTCACCGCCACTTTCCTCCCCCCTGAACTACCAGAACTGGTGGGGTCGTGGGATGAGGACATGGGCGCGCACACGTTGGCCGTAGTTGCTGGCGATAAGTCTGGGTCGGATAAGCCTGAAACGGTGCGCATCGATTTGTGGCGATCTGTCGACCAGGGCGCCACGTGGGAGCTTGTCGCAGAGGGCCTTTCCACCGACGCTGTGGTGTCTGACTGGGAAGGCCTCAGCCTTGGGGACACGCAATACCGTGCCGTCGCCTGGACACACGCAGGTGCCAACGCGGAAACAGTGCTCATTATTCCCGCAGATTCGGCCGCAATATGGCTTGGTGCTGGCAGTAAATATGAGGACACCGCCAGACTGCCATACAACCCCGAAATAGAGATCACTGCCGGACGTGAACGCAGCTCCGAACACTACGAGGGCCGCGCGCTACCTGTCGCGTACGCGGGAGAGCACCTGTCGCGGTCCGTGAAAGCATCAGGGCTTATCATCAATGACGAACCCGAAAACGCTGCACGTGTTGATTTAGAGCGGGTCGCACACGCCTCATTCCCCATACACCTATACCGAGACCCTGCCGGTAACCGTATTTATGGCACCCTGTCAACGATTCCTGCTACCAGCAGGTGGGGCAAAGCGTGGGAATGGTCCTTCACGCTGGACGAAACCGAACACTAAGGAGGAGTGGTGGTGGGTGATCCGAAACTACTCGCGGGGCCGAGGTCTCCCCGATGGGTGTTTGAACTCCTCAACAGCTCTGATGAGCCGCTCGGCGCTCTCGATGGGGTGAGGGACGCGAGTTTTGAGATCGCCACAACCGAGCGGTTGGGTGGGGCAGCGTCGGTCACTCTGGATGATCGGGGGCAAGACATTGACTGGCTGACTCACAGGGTGCGCGCAACCTACGATCCGGGCACGGGGTACCCTTCATGGCCGGTAGGTGTGTATCTCCTCACCAGTCCCACAATGTCCAGTCGCGGTGGTAGGCGCACCTGGAAGGTTGGCCTCCTCACCAAAATGACAATCATTGACGAGGACGCGTTCGATGAAACATTCTCTGTGGCAGCTGGCACGCCAATTGTGCCGCTCGTTGTTTCTATCATCACCTCGACTGGTGAGACTCGCACCGCCGTGACCGATACCGGTGCTGCCACACGCGTGGCAATGGTGTGGGATGCGGGAACCTCGAAACTCTCGATCATCAATGACCTTCTGGAGGCCGCGGGATATTGGGCGCTGTGGTGTGACAGGTCCGGCCAGTTTCGCGTCGAACCCTACACCAACCCCCAGGATCGGCAGGCCTCGTGGGTGTTCGCCGCTGGTCCTACTGCTACTGGTGGTGCGTCCCTACACCGGCCTGATTGGAGTCGAGAACAAAACCTGGCGGGAATCCCTAACCAGGTCGTTTGCTCTACCCAGGGCACTGATGAGGAGCCCGCCATTGTGGGGGTCGCACGCAATGATAACCCTGACTCACCATTTTCTACTGGCGCGCGTGGGCGGGTCATTACTGCTACCTACGATATTGAGGCTGAATCTCAGGTGGTCGCTGATCAGATCGCTCAACGGCGGCTTTTGGATGCGATGAGTCCGGTCGCGAAACTCGAGGCTGAGCACGCCATGGTTCCCCTCGACGGCAACGACCTGGTTGTTTTTGAGCCCACTGGCGGCGTGGATGGGCGCGAAAGCATACGGGCGACCGTGCAACGCATGAGTATCAGTGGTGGATTCGACGCGCATGTCAAAGCCGTGTGGCGGGAGGTGACCGAGCTGTGAGTTTGTTGGATCCTTTGCGGGAGCAGATTGGGAAGATCAGTGATCGCACGCGTTTATTGCCCGTATTCAGGTGGGGTAATGTCACCAGCATAGAACCACTGGCGGTCACCCTGGACGCTGACGAGGCCCCCACTGTGGGCCTATCAAAACTAGTGGCAGTCATGCCGGGGGACCGTGTACTGGTTTTGTTGTGGAACCGCCGCGCCATCATCCTAGGAACCGCTGGCGGACCACCTTCAGGCACTGTCACTGTGTCTGTTACAGAGGGTAGATGGGTGACGCGTGGCAGCACTCAGCACATGGCAGAAGTTATCGCCTCCGCGCTGCCTACCCCGCCCTCTGGGTATGTGCTGTCGGTGTCAATGTGTGACACGTCAGGCCGGTGGGCATTCGTGGGAGTCAAATCAGCGTCAGCGAAAATACTCACAATCATGGACGTGGCGAATAGCAAACCTACTACCACGCAAACCTACACGATTGCCTGGCAGCTCGTCAGAAGCCCCGGTAGTACGCCCCGCATGTCAGCTACCTCGTTTGAAACCAATGAGATAGACACGCTAGTCGAAACCCACGAAACGGCACTCAACTAACCCACCACCCCCACAATCCCAAGCCTCCACCACTGTGGGGGTTTTTCTTATGCCCGAAAACAAAGGAGAACACGCATCATGAAGAACTGGACTGATCTTGAACCGGACTTGTATAAGCTGATGAATAAACATTACAGTCCTGGCCGCGATCGCAGTATTGACAAGATTGTTTTGCATTACAACGCCGGGGTGGGCCTCTCGACGGAGGATTGCTGGAATATTTGGCAGTCACGCGAGGCCTCAGCACATTATCAGGTGGAAACGTCGGGTCGTATTGGCCAGCTGGTGCGCGATAAGGATACGGCGTGGCATGCGGGAAACTGGGCGGCTAACAGCTCCAGTATTGGTATTGAGCATGCGAACAATAGTGGGGCACCTACCTGGGGGTTCACCAAAGAAACCCTGGAAGAAGGCGCGCACCTCGTCGCAGCGCTCTGTCTTGGCTACGGGCTGGGACGCCCAGCATGGCGCACAAACGTGTTCCCCCACTCTGATTTCACGTCCACCTCATGCCCTGGCGAGCTACAACGCTCCCTACAAGGCTCGTATATGGCTCGCGCTCAGGCATGGTATGACGCCATGAAAAACGGCACCACACCCACAGCCCCCGCGAAACCGGCTAATAACAAGCCAAAGAAGCTTGTCGAGGATGGCCTTTTCGGTGCTGACACTGCCGACGCCCTGGCATACATCAACGGCACGCCGCGCGATCGGACGGTCAGCTCTCAAAGCGCCTATTGGAAGAGCCGATTCCAACATGTGCTTACGACCGGGTGGGAATGGGTAAACCCTGATGACGCAGAGGGCTCTCAGCTCATTGCAGCGACTCAACGCTACTACAAGCGGATCGGAAACTACGCGGGGCCTATTGATGGTCTAGTCGGCCCTGACTGGGACAAAGCCACTATCGCCACTTATGGCGGGAAGAACCTACAAGACGCCATCCGCAACATGCAGCGGGCAATCAACAAGCAACTCGGATACTAAGGAGACAACTCATGGATCAGCTTATGGAACTACTCACTCAACCGCTCACATTTGCGCTGATCGCAGGCGTGGTCGGCACTGTTGTGGCGGCGTTGATTAACCGGGCGTCGTGGCGGGGCCAAACCAAGGCCCTCGTGTCGCTGGGTGTTGCCCTCGGTCTCACGGTGGTTGGTGTGCTCGCCCAGCAGTTCCCCGCACAATGGGAGGCTATTCTCGCGGGCCTCGCCGTAGTTATCGGTGTCATGCAAGTTGTCTACACCGCACTCAAGCCAACCGGGATTTTCAAGCACCTCGAAGCACTTTTCGCAGGTCATGACACTGACCCGACTGGCAAGCTGACAGACAACTAGGAGGCGGGCGTGTCTGATCCGATTGACTGGGGGGCTGTCCTAGAATCCCCCGTATTTTGGGGGGCTGTCATGGCATTACTAGGTGTGCTCGCTGGTCATTGGCAGGCGCGCAGCTCAAGCCATGAGGAAAACGAGCTAGCAGGGTTGAAAGCCAGCGTCGAGGTGTTGCGGGCTGAGTATTCCAGGCTGAACGATGAGGTGAAAGAGCTGCGCCTTCAAATGGAGGGCGAACGCAAACGGTACAGGAAACTATCAGAAAAGTACTCGGCAGCGATCGCGTATATTCAGATCCTTTGGGTGCGCCTGGGTGAGTATCCTCCTGCGCCTGATCTGATCGCTGAGGACATGACACCCCTACCCGAATAACCTTATGTGTTCGATTTGGCCCACTAAAACGAACACGTCCACGTGACATGTTCGATAATCGAACACAAACACACCGCCCCCCGCCCGGCATCACGCTGGGTGGGGGGTGTTTTGTGTTCCGGCTACTCCCGCATACGCGGGACCGTGTTGTGCAACAGACTCTGCATCAATAACCAAGTCGGTTCACTCCCGCATACGCAGGGAAACGCGGTCGTTGGCCGCTTTGCGACTGATAACAAGCAGTGGCTCAACCCCGCATCAGCGGGGAGTCCGGTTGCCCGGATAGGTTTCATATTATGTTCCTCATGCCTACCAGTCAACCTCCATCAGGGGCCTAGTTGGCGTATTCTGACACGTCGTCCACAGAGACTGTGCGAGGCCAGCGGCGATGTTTCTGCCAGTACTGCAAGGCTCGTCCAGCAACCTCACCCCACAACCATACTCTGGCCTTGTCGTCAGGGGTGGAATATTTGGAGGTGGGAATGGTTTTAAGTGAGCCTCGTAGGACGGTGATCGCGGAGTTGAGGAGCGGATCATCGTCACTCAGCGCCGTGTATGATGCTGCCTGTCTCACTCCCATACTGGCTAGCCAGGCCATTGCATCACTGATGGTGCGTGCGACATTGGCGCGGTCGTCGTGAGTGTCGATCCACGCGTACACGGTTTTGCGGGTGATCCCGGCGGCTTCTGCGATTTTGGCGATTTCTGCCCCCGCGTCTACCTCGGCTAGAACAGCATCTCTCAACCTGTCGCGGGCCATGGTCTGATCCGCTTTCGCGGCCTCCCAGGCTTGGCGGGCCTGGGAGACTTGGGGAAAGCTGGTGGGTTCTGAGGTGCTCACCGTTGGGCCGCCATTTCTGCCTCGGCGTCGCGTTCCTGCTGGGCGAGCCCGGCCTGGAGGGCGATTTCTAGGCCCCTGTAGCCCGCATCGTATGCGTCGAGGCGGTCTTGAATGGCCCGCTGGGTGTGCGCACCGGCAGCAATCACGATCGCGTCAGTCAGGTGCGCGGGGGTTCCCTCTGCGTGGAACATGTCCGCCTCGGTGACCTCGAGTAGTTGGCCGTCGCGGCTGTACCAGCGGTTGGTGTCAGGCGTGCCGTCCTTGGCGTCGCGCTGAATCTGTCGGGCTGTGGTGGTGATTTCGGTGTTCATTGGAGTTCCTTTCTTATCTCCTCGTGTAACTCTAGTCTACACTGTGTATACCTGGGTTACCACATGGGAGACTGTGACCTCCACCACACTCACCAGTCCATGCGCTCCCACTCATCCCACCACCACTCCAACTCAGCCTGTAGCGCATCGATGCGCTCTCCCACCCACTCCCGCCACTCATCATCAGTCATACACCCACACTAGATGCGCGCGAGCCACTGCCGGCATAACACCGTTAGGCTGTGGAAAACACTGTGAACTCAAGCGGAAATGGCCTTTCGCCTCACACTAGGTAACATCCCAGCCAGTAGCCCTACCGCCTCACCTGCCAGCTGGTCATTACCATGCACATAGTCGTCCACCAGCTCCACCTGCCCCACCAGCGCCTCGATGATATGTTTTGGCACCTTTGCGTCCGCGAGCATCGAAATCATCGAGTGGCGCGCCTCGTGAAGCACATAGAACTCTCCCGGATCATCTTCCCCGCTTGGCGGCACCTTATATACGCCCGCATCTGCCTGTAGCTGTTTCCATTCGGCGAGGTCTATTTTTTTATTGCGCGGATACCCCAGGTATTCGGCCTTGCCTCGCACACGTGGAAAAACGAGATTCCAGGGGTTTAGCTTTCCGGTCGGGCATTCGTCGCGCCAGGCGTCGAGTTCTGCCGCTATCGGGGCAATGAGTGGGAGTTTGCGCACGCCTGCCGCTGTTTTGGGTCGTGTGAAATGCCACGCGTCAACAATATGAATAACCTCTTCGTCGTCTTTGATGTGAAAAATTTTGCGGGCTTTGTCTTTGTATGCGAGGGCTTGCACCTGCCAGGAGAGGTCTATTTCTCCGACAATTTGCGCATCTGCGGGCACATTGTCGTAAATGGTGATGCGGTCCCAGGTGAGGCCTAGCACCTCACTTTTACGAGATCCGTAGAGCACTGACATGAAAAACCTGACCGCGTCGTCATAGGTGGCATATGCCAGATCAAAGACCTTTTGCACTTCGTCTTTGCTCATGGCGGCGCGTTCGCTTTTTGCGTTGGGGACTCTTTCTGCAGCGTAGACGGCATCTGGGATTTTGTAGCCATCTGCTTTTGCGGCTGTGAGAATTTTGGAGAATGTGCGCTGTACGTTGGCAGCGGTTGTGGGGGACCGTTTTGCTCTTACTGCTGCACCGAGTTTACGCATGTGGGCTGCGGTGAGTTCTTCGAGGCGGGCTTTACCGATGGTGGGTATGATCCATTTTTGGACGTGGCTTCGGTCGTTTTTGAATGGTCCAGACCTGACACGTTTTTCTTGGATTTCTAGCCAGACTTTGCACCAGCCCTCCACGGTTTGACCGGCTTTGACTGTGGGGAGTTTTGGTCCGTTTACCAAAAAATCCTTTTTTTTCGCTACGAATGATTGCCAGGCTTTGTCCTCGTCGCGTCCGCTGGCTGTGATGAAATGGCGTTTGCCGTTGGCGTTGTAGGTGCCGGTGTCCCAGCGTCCGACCCAGAGGCCTCGTTTTTCATTCCATTTGAATGAGCCTTCGCCGTATCTGGGGCGGTGGGATTTTTTCGGCTCTCGCATTTTTCAGCCTACTCTCTAGGTCTACACATTAGTCTACACATTGGGACGGTATCCACACGGTATCATCACAACGCTGATTGTTGCAATATCAACGGTTTATAGCCCTATACTACTACAGAACTTCAGCTTCCCAAGCTGACAGCGCGGGTTCGATTCCCGTCGCCCGCTCCACACTTCCACTTTTATTTCTCCACTGTTTCCCCAGATTGAACTATGTTTACTGCACCCTACTTGGCTACTTGGCATCGACTTGTCGGACCCTAAAGATACGCTCGTTGGGGCTAGAAAAGGGCTACAAAAAAGCTGACAATATTGGCAGCTGGAGACGCCCATGAGCGGGAGGCGTAACGGGGTGAATACCGGCATCCAAACCTACAAGCGTAAGGACGGATATTGGGTTGCTCGTATCGAGGCTGGGTGGACATCCAAAGGCACTCGGTACCGACCATCGATCGTGCGCAAAACCGAAGCTGCCGCCAGAGCTAAAGCCCGCGAAATGCTCCGCGAATATAACAAGGGCGGACAGGACGCAGTGCGCGGCAGGAACGGACTGTTCGCTATCCGATTGCTGCGCGATGCCGAAAAAGTTGTGCCCGCTCACTTTGCACCGGTTTAGAAGCATATGACCGTATCCGCTATCGGTTTCGACTAGGAGTTTACTTAATTGGTATGTAGCTAGGTCCGCGTCGAAAGCGTATAAATGCAGATAGTACTGGGTACACATTACTTAACTGAATTTGCCGGAGCGCTGGTTGAGTCGAGGTTATGGAGCCACTTGTCCGCACAGAACGCACTGTCATCGCCGACGATCTCTAAACCGTCCTAGGTCTTGTGCCATTTCTTTTTGAGTAGAGAGAGGGTTATGCCTAAGAAGACTGACCCCACGCTTCGCGAGCATGGTTGTAAGTACCCGTCGAACGAGCGAGCTATTGAGATCGTGATCCGGTAAGAAAATGTTGGTATGGAATCATGTTGTCTAGGATGATCCAAGCCAAGATCGAGGCGGGTGTCCATGAGGGCCAAACCCGCAAGGAACCCGCTGAAGTGAGGCTTCTCAGGGATAGGATTCACGGGCGTACAGTCAGGTCGATTACTCGTGTCCTACGAGAGCCTCACGTGAAGATTGCTGCACAGTGCAGGATCGCCTCGCCAGAGATTTAGGGTGCAACGGCGCGCCTTTCTGCGTGCGCGATTCCGAGCCAGGTGTGGCGGTTGTTCCACCAGCACCACCCCAGTTTGGGTGCGTCCCGATGTTCTTTGCCATCCCTCCCAGTACCGTTACTGATCCACAACGCGGGAGTGCGCGCATCAAATGCCCCTGTGGATTTAAGTTTTCTCGATCCAATGGTCATGAAACAGTGATTTCGTTCCAAGACGGAGAGGTTTTGCAGTAGCCAGAAGATTCCCTCGCCAATCGTCATTGTGATTCGCCCATGCTCGCTGATGGTTTCGAGTGCTTCCGCTGGTGATGAGTTCTCAAATTCATCACCACGGCGTGGGTCCGTCAACAGATACCAGGGTGAATCGGGAAGTTCGATCGGCTTCGAATCAGGACCAGTGACAGTAATGAAGTCTGCAGCATCGGTGAAGTCCTCAACAACAAAACCTGGGTGTCCTTGGTGAGTCACCAACCTCATAAGGTCCGCGTAAGAACACATAATTCGGGTTGGCACCAACAAGGCCTCGGTGCTTTCCTTGCCGATTTTCTCTTCAAGCGCTAGGGCCACACTCATGACTTGTCCTGGGTCCTGCCCCAGCAGCCCTGGCACACCTAACTCGATAAGGCGCTGTGCCTGATTGGTGACTGACGGCAACAATGTGTTTACTCCTATGCATCTACATTCGCAAGAACGACCAGCGAGGCTACCACCACAGGACTAGACGGTCAAGAACTGATTTGTCACCAAGAAAGTACGAGACGCGCACCCAAACCTGATTCGTCCTTTGGGTTGAATACTGGCTTGGAAGGTGAGGAAGTTCAATACGCCATCAGTGCCTTTAGTCGAGAAATGCGGCTCCTCGGGATTGCAACGAAACCCGCGGCGCCGAGCAGGTTTGGTGGGGAGGTGTTTCTATTTACTGCGGATCGAAGAACCTGCAACTCTCGCTGACAACAGCCTGGGCGATGTGGTAGGTGCCGGGGCCGCATACCGCCCGGTGTACAGTTTTATGACCCCGTACGTGGAAACGAGGGAGTAAACACCCCGAAAAATGCCAGCAGGGTATAGGCGATAGTCTGGGGGGAGTTGCGACTAACAAGAGGAAACCTAGCTGCGCAGCAGGTTGCTCAGCACCGCCTCGAACTGTTCAGAGTGGATTTTCTCCGTAAGAGTAAAACCATCGTCACCAAGTACAACCGGAATACCCGGAGGCATTTGTGGAGTCTGCTCCATAGGTTGCAGACTTCCGTGCGCTAAGACGTGCTCGCGCTTTGACAGGCAATGAAGAAACACTCCCGCCACGCGATCTGGATACTGTTCGCCAATTTTAGTGAAGATGAGCGGGTCATGTTGACCGTCGTCACCTAAGAGCAACCACTTGACGTGGGGAACCATTTCCGTAAGGCGCGCAAATTGCCCCAGCTTATGTTCGATACCACTGGGAGGAAAACCTGTGTCGGTGATTCCCCATGGCCTCAGCAAAACAGTTCCGAGTGGGAACCCCATGTGCCGCAGAAACTTGCGTAGCATCGGAGCGGTATTCCACGCACCAGTCGAAAGATATATTGCAGGCGGGGGAATCGAGGCAACAGGTTCGTCAGCACGTGTCGATAACCATCCAGGAGTTCGTGTACCTGCTGCTCGCAAAGCAACTACACGCAAGGATTGGAGAAAATGTGCCATTCCTGGGACCGGCTTGCGATCCGAAGGGCGCGTGACAAAAGCATTACGGGCAGCCAAAAGAGGACGTGGTACGTCAGTGACAACAATTGTGTCATCAACGTCAGAGATGATACCGACTTTCTCGCTATCTCCGATAATACGCACTGGCACCCTGACCGGAGGACCTAAACGAATGCCAAGACGTTTTGCCCTTCGTGCTAGACGTGCACGCCCCGCCATTGTCCAGGAACTCTCTTGCAGGAGTGCCCGCTTGTGACGAATAAGGTCTTTCTTATCGATTACGTGAACGTGGGCTGCATGCCATCCAGGAGCCAATCCGTGGTCGCGAATGGTAGCGTCAATGTACCCGCCACCGTCGCTGTCAAGTATCGTTATTGCTCCACCGAGTTCTATGAGAACGGGGTTCCGAGGCACCTCAATGTCAAAGTATTGCCGCCAACCTCGGCGGTCCTCAAGCCAGTCACGTTCGTCAGAGGTCTTTGCCATGAGCGTGCGACACATGACGCGCGCTTCGCGTTCATTGCCGTATCCTCCAAAAGCCAACACACTCGGAAACCAACGCGCCAACTCTAGGTACCGCGAAGCTCCAAAGGAAAAGAGTTCCGCTCCAATTTCGAACGTGCCTACGAACACATTCTGATGATAGCCGTTCAGGAAAGGTTTAGCTTAACTCACTGAGTCGTGGATTTCTTAAGCACTCGCATTCCAAGAAACGCTGCAGCAGCCATACACCATCCCGAAGCGATAACGACCAGAAAACCTCCATGGGATCCTTGGGAATCCACGAGCGGACCCGAAAGGGCTGCGCCGATGGATACGCCGATATTCATCGCCGTCGACATCCACGTCAGTCCTTCTGTCAAACGACCAGAGGGCATAATTCTTTGGACAATCGTATTAACGTTTGTCATTGTTGGAGCAATCACCAAGCCCGTAACGAGCATGACGACGCCAAGGATTGGCAAAGAAGAGGCGAATACGAACGTCGACGCGCCGATCGCCAATGCAAGAATTCCGATTCCAAATAGCTTCCACAATGGCATCTTCCAGGTGCGGGCTCCATAGACAAGCGCTCCGCACAGTGATCCCAAAGCAAAGATCGCCAACATCGCTCCTGCCAAGGATGCCGCACCATGTTCTTTTGTGAAAGCCACAACCGCGAGGTCATTTGCGCCAAAAAGCGCTCCGGCTCCCATGTACGTAATTGCCAAGACAATCATAGTTGGATTCAACATCACGCTACGTTCGTGCGTGTCTTTAGGGCGCGGAGTAGGTACCGGTTCTGTCTTCTTCTGCAGCAAAAACCAATAGCCTCCGGCGAGGGTAAGCACTATAGTTAACGCCAAACCAGCTGTGGGATGGACCGAAGTCGCCAGAAAGGTAGCGAGGATCGGGCCGACAACGAAGACTAACTCGTCAAAGGCCGACTCCATGGAGTAAGCAGCCTGGATTTGCCACCCCTCGGTGGCAACCTTGGCCCACCGAGAGCGCACAAGAGAACCAATTGACCCCGTGGTCAATCCCGTCACAATAGCCAACACGATAAGAACCACAAGGGGTGCCCGCATAATAGCTGCATAGATGACACCACTCATCGCTAGAGCAGAGATGGTAATAGACGGAATCATGACACGTGCTTGGCCGTAGGAATCTACCAACCGGGCCAAAATCGGCGCTCCAACAGCAAAAGATATGACGCTTGCCCCAGAAACCACACCTGCCGAGGCATAGTTTCCGTACAGCTGTTCAATCATTAAAATTGTAGAGATTCCCACCAGTGCCATAGGAAAACGCGCGACAACTCCAGCCAGGGAAAAGGCTAAAGCTCCCGGCAAAGAAAGGATTTCTACATAGCGTTTGAACACAAATGTATCCTATGGCCCTATCAGCGTAAAAAAGCTGGTAATCAGATTGCGTTTAGTCACATAAACAACGATTCCATTTATGAGGTCTGCGGAGGTGCCGCACTCCCCCGAGGCTTCAGCTCACAGGGGATGAGCCTCTGAATGTGAGCTCCTCTGTTTTGCCCTTGGATTTGGTCCACGATGACCTCAACTAGTTCATGCCCAATACGTCGAAAATCCTGCCGCACTGTTGTGAGTGCGGGAAGAAAATACTTGCTGAGAGAGATGTCGTCAAAACCAACCACCGATACTTTATTTGGTACGGAAATACCCTCCTCAGAGAATGCCCGGATCACACCAAAGGCCATCTCATCATTCGCGCAATAGACCGCAGTGATGTTCCGTTCAGTAGCCAATTTTTTCCCGGCAATATATCCCGATTCGGCGCTCCAATCGCCAACTATTGGATCGGGGACAACAGCTCCTTGTTCCAGTAGAACCCTGCGCCACGCACCCGTACGAGGTGCAGCCGACATCGATTCAATTGGTCCCGATACATGATAGACAGTCTGATGCCCGAGCCCCAGAAGATATGTTGTTGCCAACCTACTTCCTTGCACCTGATCCGAAACCACCGCAGAATAGCGGTCCATGAGTTTTGTGTTAGAAACAACCACAGGCAAGTCAAGTGGCAGTGCCCCAATATCACTATCTGCCGGTCCTGCCTGAACAATGATAAGACCATCGACTCCGCTAGCAACGAGCCGGTCAATTGCCCCCACAACAGCATTTCCACCAGGAGTACTTACCTGCACCAAGGATACGGTATAGCCGAACTTTTCAGCTGCGTCGACTATTCCAGCAGTCACCAGTGCCTCACCAGTTTGATCAAGTTGTGCAACAACCACGCCGATAGAAAGGAAAGATCCGCGCCGCAGGGAACGCGCCGCACGATTGGGAACATATCCCAACCGGAGCATTGCTTCTTCCACACGTCGCCTAGTTTGAGGGCGAACTACGTCAGCCCCATTAGAGACCCGAGAGACAGTTTGTGCTGATACACCAGCCAGTGCTGCAACGTCTCTAATTGACGGTCGTCGCATTTTCTCACCGGTCTCATGCATGCCTGGTTGCGTCACTTCACCATCGTATCAAGCAAGAATGGTAACGTAACTTTTTTCGGCATTTTTCTCTAACAGTTGACTCGTTTCATCAGGCAATAGAAGTTCTATACTTTTGGTAACGTAAACATTAGGGTGCGATGATTGTATTCCGTCAAGGCACCTACGCATCACGCTAATCGATTCGCCCAAATACAACACAAGGGAGTGGACTCATGCCTTTCTCACCTGCCCAGCTATCCAACGCTGAACTTGTGGAAGAAAACCGGCTGCCTGCATGTTCAGATCATCACTGGTATAAAACCCCGCAAGAATGGGAAGGTAGAAACAGCAGCTACGAGTGGTCCCTCAATGGGTTGTGGAAATTCTCTTACGCACACAACCCTTCTCAGGTGATACCGGGTTTTGAATCCCCCACCTTCGACTGCGCGGGGTGGGACGACATGCGGGTTCCAGGTCACATCCAGCTGCAAGGATATGACATTCCCCAATACGTCAACACACAGTATCCGTGGGACGGCAACCAAGATGTTCACGAGGGGCAGGCCCCCACCTCGTTCAATCCTGTCGCATGCTACGTGAAGACTTTCATGCCCCCCTCACTGGGCGAGGGAGAGCGCCTCGTCGTTGAATTTGCTGGTGCTGAAAGCGCGCTTGCGGTGTGGCTCAATGGAACATACATCGGGTACGCAACTGACACATTTACGCCTTCCCGTTTCGATCTCACTGACGCTCTTGTGCCAGGTGAGAACAAGCTGGCTGTTCAGGTGTTTAAATGGTGGGCCGGATCATGGCTTGAGGATCAGGATTTTTGCCGATTTTCTGGACTGTTCCGTGACGTCACTCTTAAGGTAATTCCATCGGCGCATGTGCAGGATATCCACGTCCGCACAGACTGCGCAGAAGACTTCTCTTCTGCGCATATCAACGTTGCTACCACTCTTCACGGACGAGGTTCTGTCTCAGTAACGTTAGAAGGAATTGGTAAACTAGAACAAGTTTCGCCAAGATGTTTCACAATCACGATTCCGCAACCGCACCTGTGGAGTCCTGAAGACCCCTATCTCTACCGTCTCCTCTTCACAGTGCGCGACGAAGCCGGCGAAATCACAGAATTCATCCCTCAGAGTGTGGGAATACGCCGTTTTGGAATAGAAGACGGACTACTCAAGCTCAACGGCAAACGTGTGGTGTTCAACGGAGTGAACAGACACGAGTTCGGCCTTAACGGCAGAGTGATGACGCGAGAGCAAACCGAAGCTGATTTGCGTGCTTTGAAGAAAACGAACATCAACGCCATCAGAACCAGCCACTACCCCAATAGTTCATTCTTTTACGAGCTAGCCGACCAGTACGGCTTCTATGTGATAGACGAAATGAACCTCGAATCACATGGACTATGGGACCAAGTGCGATTCTTCCAACGTCCAGTCGAAGAGGCGGTACCCGGGGATGATCCCCGCTGGCTGCCAACTCTCATGGATCGGGCCGCCAATATGTTCGAACGCGACAAAAACCATCCCAGCATAGTTATGTGGTCGTGCGGAAATGAGTCTTTTGGTGGAACCGATATTCTAGCGGTCGCCGATTACTTCCGGGAAGTCGATAATCGCCCGGTACATTACGAAGGTGTCCACTGGGATCCCCGTTACCCGGAGACAACTGACGTGTTTAGTCAAATGTATACGCCAGCTGCAGAGGTTGAAGAGTTCCTTAAGACTCATCGGAACAAACCAATGATTCTGTGCGAATACGCTCATGCAATGGGCAACTCTTTCGGCGCTGTTGACCGCTATGTCGACCTTGCCTACAGAGAGCCTCTTTTCCAAGGTGGTTTTATTTGGGACTTTGCTGACCAGGCAATCAAGCTCAAAGATCGCTATGGTCAAGAGTTCTTCGGATATGGAGGAGACTGTGGGGAATCACCACACGACGCAGATTTTTGCGGTAATGGTATTTTCTTCGCGGATCACTCACCCACTCCACGAATTCAAGAAGTGAAATATTTATACCAGGGTTTCAACATCGCTATCGGCAGCGATTCTTTCACAGTCGAGAACCGTTTCCTCTTCACGTCCTCGCGGGATTTTGAATGTCGTGTCACGCTTGCGCGCGAAGGTGTCGTCGTTGGCGATGCAATCATTCCAACAGACGTTGGCCCGGGGCAGACACACACATATGCGCTTCCACTCAGCATTCCCTCAAACGCAGGCGAATACACCATCACGGTGTCTTTTCACCTTCGCCAAGGAACACCTTGGGCTGATACGGGCTATGAAATTGCTGCAGAACAGGCAGTGTTCGAGGTGGGAGATCGTCAGCCGGTCAAGGCGACAGGTTCGCCAGAAATCATTGTTGGAACCCACAATATCGGCGTACGTGGAAAGCATTTTCATATTCTGTTCTCACGCCTGCACGGCGGATTAGCCTCGTATAAATGGGCTGGTAAAGAACTTTTCAATTCACCTCCTGTCCCTAATTTCTGGCATGCCCCTACCTCGAACGAAACTGCATGGAAGGCACCGGCCGAAGACGGACAGTGGCTCTTAGCCAGTCGATACGCGATGCATACGCCGTCACTGGATAACCCCCGGGTATCTCAAGAAGACAACAAAGTATGCATTGCCTTCACTTACGACCTTCCAACCACGCCACCCAGTAGTTGCACAACGGAATACAGGGTCGACGGAGATGGGCGTGTAGAAGCAACCATCGACGTGATACCCGGTGAGGGGCTAGGTGACATGCCGGAATTCGGAATGCTTTTCACCTCGTCGGCCGATCTTGACCAGTTCCGTTGGTACGGTGAGGGACCTGATGAATGCTATGTTGACCGTCGAGGCGGAGCACGCCTAGGCATCTATCAAAGCACAGTTGCAGAACAGTTCACCCCATATTTGGTTCCTCAAGAATGCGGGAATCACACCGGGGTTCGTTGGGCTGAAGTGACCGACACAAACGGTATCGGCATACGTTTTGAAGGACACCCCACCATGGAGTTTTCGGCGCTTCCTTGGAGTCCTTTTGAAATCGAAAACTCTACCCACGCTCACAAGCTGCCACCGATTCACCACACCTATATGCGACCAGCCCTCATGCGGCGTGGCGTAGCAGGGGATGACACGTGGGGGGCACGCCCCCATCCAGAATTCCTGCTACCCACGGGAAAGCTCAGTTTTACATTCGCGTTCCAAGGTATCGGGTAACCACGGTGGCTCGTGTTATCGGCAGCTCTTATCCGATAGCGCGAGCCACTACTTCGCGAGCCGCATTTTGTACCTCGTGCAAGTGTTCTTCGCTAATAAAAGACTCTGCATAAATCTTGTAAACGTCTTCAGTACCAGACGGGCGCGCGGCAAACCATGCGTTCTTAGTTGTCACCTTCAACCCCCCAATGGGTGCTCCATCGCCAGGTGCGTTGACTAATTTGGCGGTAATCTCCTCGCCTGCAAGAGTGGTTGCGGTGACGTCATCTGCTGATAGAGCAGCCAGCTTTGTTTTCTCTTCTCGCGTAGCTACCTGATCCACCCGCGCATACCACGATTGGCCGAAACGCTCAGTTTGTTCGGCATGAAGCTGTGAAGGAGTTTTGCCCGTGACAGCGGTGATTTCGGCGGCTAAAAGCGCCAACAAAATACCGTCTTTATCGGTTGTCCAAACAGTCCCATCGTGACGTAGGAAGGAAGCCCCGGCAGATTCTTCCCCACCAAATCCAAGGGAAGAATCCAACAATCCTGAGACAAAGTACTTGAACCCGACAGGCACCTCGTATACCTCACGTCCAATTGCTGCCGAAACCCGGTCAATTAGGGAGGAGGACACCAAGGTCTTGCCTACCCGTGCGGTTTCTCCCCATCCAGGTCTGTTCTGAAACAAGTATTCGATCGCAACTGCAAGATAGTGATTCGGATTCATCAGTCCATCAGCTGTAACGATTCCATGTCGATCCGCATCAGCGTCATTGCCAGTTGCTATGACGAATCCTTCATCGTTGTCTTTCATTTGCTGGACCAGTGAAGCCATAGCATAGGGAGACGAACAATCCATGCGAATCTTGCCATCCCAATCGAGTGTCATGAATGACCATGTGGGATCCACTTTTGGATTCACTACTGCAAGATCCAGTCCATACCGCTCCGCGATAGCACCCCAATAGTCCACTGCTGCGCCCCCCAGAGGATCGGCAGCAATACGTACACCAGCCTCACGGATCGCATCAAAGTTGATGACAGACTCGAGGTCGTTGACATAAGCACTGAGGAAATCATAAAAATGAATATTTGCTAGGCCGCTGGGTTCAGACGTTGTTGCACGTGGAACAGAGCGCCAATCCCCTGCCATGATTTCATTTGCCCTCCGCGCAATCCACGTTGTTGCTTCGGAATCGGCTGGCCCTCCCGTTGGGGGGTTATATTTGAATCCACCATCGGTGGGAGGGTTATGACTGGGAGTGATGATGATTCCGTCGGCTAAGCCCGGTCCGCTGGTACGCAAATTATTGGGCGCCCCGTTTGCCCGCAATATCGCGTGGGAAACCGCTGGCGTGGGTGTCCATGACCGCCGCGAGTCAATCATCGTGAACACGCCAGCTTCTTCCAAAACCTCGATAGCGCTGCGCCATGCTGGCTCTGAAAGCGCATGAGGGTCGGCCCCGACAAAGAGGGGCCCGTCGTATCCCTGCATGCGCCGGTATTCGACAATCGCGGCAGTAGTCGAGACAATATGGGCCTCATTGAAGCTACCGTTGGTCGAGGTGCCACGATGCCCGGACGTTCCAAAGACGATGCGTTGGACTGGATCATTCACATCGGGAATTACGTCATAATATGCTGCAAGCAACGCATCAACGTCGATGAGGTCGCTTTCTTTGGCAAGTTTTCCAGCACGATCATGCATGAGGGTACCTCCTTGGGGCTTTGGTCATATCTTATGGCTTTTCGTGTGTACACGAGGGGTGAAGTCATTTGGTGAGCTACCCTTTTACTCATGGGTAAAGCTAATCGTCGCAAGAAAATGAATCCGGCTAAGAAAAAGACCACCAAAGCCCCGATTCCCTTTGTATCCCGCCCTTTTGAGGGCCTGGTCCGTGAGCCAGAGCTGGTTGCCATGCGTGAAATCATCCCAGCCGCCACCATGATTGCTCACACCAATGGGGACTATGGATCGGAAGAAATCACTTTTGTGACGTTGCTGCCCGATGGTGCTGGCGCGATGGTGAGAGCCGATGGTGCCATTTTGATCGGACTGCAGACTCGCTTCCACTCTGGCGACCTTTCTCACGACGCGGGAACAGCAATTGCCGCCGCCGTAGCCATGAAGCAACAGGGAGAGGACGGCGTGCCACAGTTCGATGTGCGCGACGCGGGACCGCGCCTCCAGGACGTATTAGTTAATGAGAACAGCGAACCTGGCATGGAACTGGTCGAGGACTTCTCTTACTGGTTCGACCCCACAGAAGAACGCGATGCCGACATTGAGAATGCTCTCGCTCAAAACCGCGAAGATATCGTTCCGACACAGAACATCCCGGGTGTCAAGCACATGTATTGGTGTTCTATGAACAATAACTTCGTCCGCTATGTTGTCGAGGCCGATGAAGATTCTCTCTATACTGCACTTGCCCGGTTGCAGGTAGCTGGACACGCTTCACTGGGAGAAGGGTCGCGGTTTGTCGGAGCCTTCCGCGCATGTGGAATAGGCATTCCCGTCTTTCAAGTTCCCGCTGAACTCACGGTAGACGATCTCGCCGAACCAGCGAAGCAACTCAGAGATGCCCTGAATAAGGCTTTGACCAGTACCGATTCACTGAACGAAGACGAACGGCGCGCCAGGGCTGGCATGGTCTCGCGGCAGGTCACCATTCGCTAGACTAAGCAGTGGCAAAAGGGAGATGCGGTGAGCGGAGACGATGAGTCCGTAAAGGGCCCACAGCGAGTTGCGGTCATCATCGCGTGCCGTGATGCTCGCACGTGCATCGCCTCAACTATTCGTGCATGTCGTGCCATTCCCGCTGTCGATTTAGTAGTCGTTGTTGACGATGGTTCTGAAGACAATACCGCACAAATTGCCAGGTCAGCTGGTGCAGTTGCTGTAAGACATTCTGTTTCTCGCGGTCGCGCATCCGCACTAGAAACAGGCATCAAGGTTGCAGCTATGAGGGATCGCGCCGACTGGCCGCCGCGCCTTCTTCTTTTCCTTGACCCTGATATCGGTGAGTCAGCTGTTGAAGCTAGTGCACTGGTAGAGGCAGTAATATCCGGATTAGCTGATTGTGCGATTGGTGTCCCAGTTACTCCGGGCAAACTGGATACCCCCAACCAGGTGGCACGCAAGGGACTTCGCAGAACTACCGGCTGGTATTCAACCCTACCCCTCTCTACACAACGCTGCCTCACCCGTGCAGCAGTCAATGCAGTGATGCCTTTCTCTTCTGGCTGGGGTGTTGATATTGGAATGACTATCGATCTCCTTGCCAAGGGGTTCACGTTGGTCGAGATCCCCTGCGACTTCCAACATATGATGGATCCCGTACACCGCCACGATGGCCGAAAAGGTACTCGATACGGTGACGTGTGGCTGACGGTCAACATGCGCAGGCTTGCCGGGACTCGCCTACCGCGCCCCCTTCGCACGCCCATTGAAGACCAAGGGCCCGGAATTCCATACACGATGCCGCGTTAAAGCTAAGTCGCCTACGCCCTGCGCGAATCCACCTCGCACCTAGGACCAAAGGGCGATAGGTTGGATGAGTCAGACCTATTTTGCTCATGAGAGGATCATTAAATGGCTGTCTACGTTCTTCCCGATCTCCCCTACGCATACGATGCGCTAGAACCGCACATTTCTGCGGAGATTATGGAACTCCACCACTCCAAGCATCATCAGGCATATGTTGATGGAGCCAACGCCGCCCTTGCAGCTCTCGAAGCTGCCCGCGAAGCTGGCGATCTTGCCGCAATCAACTTGCATGAGAAGAATCTTGCATTCCACCTAGGAGGGCATTCAAACCACTCCGTCTTCTGGAAGAACATGACTCCTGAGGCCAAGGCAGGCCCTGAAGGAGCATTGAAGGATGCTATTGACAAGTCTTTCGGTTCACTGGATAACTTCAAGAAACAGTTCACTGCCGCCGCCATGGGTCTGCAAGGCTCAGGATGGGCGGTTCTTGCCTATGACACCATTAGTGGCGGCCTAGTAACCTTCCAACTTTATGACCAGCAGGGGAATGTTCCTGTCGGTACCGTGCCACTACTGATGTTGGACATGTGGGAGCACGCCTTCTACCTCGACTACAAGAACGTAAAAGCCAAGTACGTTGAAGCATGGTGGAATGTCGTTAACTGGGATGACGTTGAAGCTCGCTATGACCGGGCTACTGCCAATTTCGGTTCGCTCCTTAGCTAGTTTCTCCTAGAACGCAGAATGTCCAGTTTGCGTGCAAACGTCTTTATAGACCGCACGCAAACTGGACATTTTATACATTAACTAAGTGCTACTCGGTACCCAACTTCTTATCAGCGGCATCGCGGGCCGAATCAATGTGCTCATCAAAGCGCCCACCAGTTACCTTCTTTGCCGCTTCCGATGCCTTATCAAGAAAGCCGTCGGAATAAGCTATTCGCGCCTTGCACTCACCCATACGGAATTTCATCTCCCATTAACCTAGACATGCAAGAATGACTATCTATGATGCGTTTGCTGTTCTTTGCCGTTCTCGGCGGTGCAATCTCTCTTAACATATTGGCAAGACTGTCCTCGGACATTTTTTCCATGGGCAACTGGTTTCACGATCGCTGCTGGCATTTTGCTGGTGCTTGTCATAGCGGCTGGAACAATCGGTAAGTCTGCTCATCAGCAGCAAGAAGCTGAGCGGGGGTGTCAGCTGGGCAGGTTCGTGCTGCATTGATACTCGAACGGCACCAAACAGGTACATACATTAATGAACAACCTGAAGTACTTTTCAATCTTTTGGTGGACGGCGACAACGGGATCCCCTTCAAAACTAGTACGAAGAAATTATCCCCCTCATTGATGCAGGCTTCTTCAATCCGGGCAGTATCATCGCGGTCTCGCATCAGGATGCTGAGTTCCGAAATGTGTATCTATTAGACTCGACCCCGCCCCATCCGCAAGGCTCTCTCACTAGCTCTGACGTATCGTCGGCTAAAGAATTACCTGAACGGTCTCATGGCTTTTTTGCCAGACACCACATGCGCCCAACATTGGCAGTTATCTTGATGGTTGCGGCGTTTCTGATAGGAGGCCTGGGTGCACCATTCCTTGTCAGCCCTCATGCGCTGGAGCACGTAAAACTCATCATCGAGGGGCGATCCAACGAAGCAATCACCCTCGATCACGACTATCTTTTCGAGGCGGAGCCTCTCCTCGATACATTCGCATCGATAGAAGAACAGCTTGGCAACAGCCAAGTATTCGACCTCCACATCTCGCAAATATGGATGCGAGCGACTATTCCTACTTCGGCCGACGCGGACACTGCGGATGTAATCTCCGTAGAAGATCAACGGGTTAACGACAGGCAACCGGCTTTGATTCAACCCAGCGATCCGTCCAGAGATAGGTTCAGTTTCAACGAAGTTGATTGGGGATCGGTGATTGCGCATATCCCAGAAGCTCAGAATGTTGCCACAGCAAAGGGCCTATCAGAACCCATACTTACAGCTATTCGAGTTCAGCGTGATTCTACTTCATTCGCCCGCATCCAGATTACCCTTACCTTCGATAATCCCTATGGAAACGTCAATGTTCGGTTGGATGCCAACGGAGAACTTTTGCCTATAGAGTATTTCGAGCAACTCCCAGAAACAGATCATCAGACATTGCGCTATTCGCAGGAACAATTCGAAAATGCACTATCTCAAATTGTCGAAACTACTGGAAGTGATCTGTCAACACGGGTCATCAATTATGGTGACCGGCTCCTGGTGAACTCGTATATCCCTTCAGGGGATTCTGGACCGTCTCTCACAGAGGTCGATTTCCGAGGCGGACGCATCGAAGACTCTCGCGTTCTCGACGGCGGAGCTCAGACTACACCAGATGCAATTTTCACTCTCGACGAGGTCACCTGGTCAACAGCCGATGCGAACATTGAATGTGCAACGCAAGAATTCGCAGCATTGGGAGCTTCTGAGCCTTCCGTCTCACGCATCATCATCGAGCGATCAATGGTAGGCATTGACGAGCCGCTAGCTCTCCTAGTGCGGATCTATGTCGACAGTCCCGATGGAATCAGCGGGTATGTAGAGTTCGCTCCTGATGGTTCGCTGCAGCGCGTGGCCGGTCCGTAGCTAATGGGATAAGAAAACCGCTGCCTGGGCGTTGTAGCAAATGCCTGGGCGGTATACGGCCCGGTGTACAGTTTTATGACCCCGTACGTGGGACAGGTTGGACTCACATTCCGACTTTTCGTTGGTATTTAGCCAACTATTTGGCGGTAGCGGTGGGATTTGAACCCACGGTGGCTGTGACACCACACAGCATTTCGAGTGCTGCACCTTCGGCCGCTCGGACACGCTACCTAACGCAGTCATGCTACACGGGGATACTAGATACCTCCAAGACGAGCAGGTATGGTGTTGCTCCCACTGATACGGCTTGGCAAAAATTGCGGGATCCGTTCGCATTCTGACCGCAACCTCCACTAGGTTAGTAATGTGAGCTTTCCATCGCCAGTACCGCAGGATCCGATACCGTCAAAATCGCCTCGTCAAAAGTATCGTTCCATCATGGCGCGTAGGCAGAGCATTATTTACGGTTTCGTCATCCTAGCGATGATTATTGCCTTAGCCTTGGCACTCTTGGGGCTCACGGGAATACTTCCGATGCCGTTTTCTGAAGAGTTCTCCAAGAAGACCACGTATGCTGAGGCGGGCGATACTCCTTGTCTAGTTGCTGCAACCACGCCTGTTGATCCAGAAGGTGCCAAGCTACAGATTCTTAATGCTTCTTCTCTATCAGGAGCAGCAGCAACGTTGTCTGACAGTCTTGCTACCTTGGGATATGAGAAAGGCCCCGTGGATAACGCAGCGCCTTTTAGGGGCACATTCATGATTGAGGCAGGACCCGCGGGTGTAGACGATGCGTATACTTTGGCTCGCTATTTCGATGAAAAAACTCGAATCAAATTCACGGATATACCGGGACGCACAATCACAATTACTATTGGTGAAAGCGCTGAAAAAATTCCCACTGCCGAAGAGATAGCAGAAATTGCCGCGACTAGTTCTCAACTCACTTCACTACCCGAATGCGTCGATGTGAGTCCTGAAGCTCTGGAAAAAGCACTCACTACAAATACAGAGCAATCTGGTTCACCTCAGTCTGACGGGCAGTCTGGTGAAGGTAGTCAGTCCTGACGCACATTCTTGCCAGGCCTGTTACGCACCATGGCACGTATGTACCCCACTGCGGCAACGATGTGAAACACCAAGCCAATCGCCAAAACTACATAGCTGGCTTCTCTCACTGAAGGGGAATCAAGTGCCGCCGCTAGAATCATCCCCGGTAATGCGAAAAGAAGCAGCGCTGTCCGTACCTTTCCTACGAAGGATACGGCGATATTGGGGGGTCCATGGAATAAGAACCACGTGGTTGCCGCAACAAT
Organism: Scrofimicrobium canadense; assembly: GCF_009696615.1. Classification (GTDB taxonomy): domain Bacteria; phylum Actinomycetota; class Actinomycetes; order Actinomycetales; family Actinomycetaceae; genus Scrofimicrobium; species Scrofimicrobium canadense. The sequence continues at coordinate 95,025 of NZ_VULO01000007.1, read as the reverse complement.
CGCATCAACACCAGCAATGACACAAACAACCCACCACGGTACTAGCCCGGCAAAGACTAGACCAAGAGCAATGAACACAACGGATATGCGATCAGCGACAACATCCATGTATTTACCAAGTTCAGATTGCTGGTTGAGAGCGCGAGCAAGATAGCCATCCAACCAGTCTGTCGCTCCCAAAAAGAACAAAGCTACCAATGTCCATGCGTAGCGATGCGTTGCAAGCAAATACAGTGAAAGTGGAAGTAGAATTACTAATCGGCTTACTGAAAGGACATTAGGAATGGTGAAGACATTGTCTTTCACCTGCATCTGAGTCATGCCATCGATTCTATCTACCTCAAGCTGACAAGACGAAAGCCCTCGGAGAAAAAGGAGCCACATGGACAATGGCTTGACAATCTCAGTCCACAACCTCACGAAGAAGTATGGCTCGTTTGCGGCTGTAAATAACTTCTCGTTCGAGGCCCTTCCCGGTCGCATTACGGGCTTCTTGGGGCCTAACGGGGCCGGTAAAACGACGACGCTTCGTATACTGCTTGGCCTGGCAGCCCCCACGCATGGCCAGGCATTGATCGGAGGGAAACGCTATGCCGATTTTCTTTCCCCAGGACATGTCGTTGGAGCAAGCCTCGACTCGCATTCTTTTCATCCGGGCCGCACTGCCCGCAACCACCTTCGGATTCTTGCGGCCGCGGAAGGAACGTCGTACTCCCGCATCGACGAAGTTCTGGACAAGGTGGGGCTACGCGATTTCGCAGATCGACGGGTAGGAACCTACTCGTTAGGCATGCGACAGCGACTGGGCCTCGCCGGAGCTCTTCTATCTGACCCGTCCGTTTTGGTACTGGACGAGCCAGCAAATGGGTTGGATCCAGAAGGAATACGATGGATGCGAGATCTCTTGAACTTTTTAGCAGGCCAGGGGGCAACCGTTCTTCTCAGCTCACACCTATTATCTGAGATTCAACAGATAGCAGATCACATTGTCATCATTAACCACGGACAACTAGTAGCCGCGGGAAGCCTCAGTGAGATTGAGGCGATGGGAAGTAAGCATGTGTCAGTTGATTCCCCTCATCGCACTGATCTACATGTAGCGTTGCGAAATGCGCAACTAGATGTTCGTGAAACGCCGGATGGATTAGAAGTGTCAAATTCAGATCCCACTACTGTGGGGACGATAGCATTCCAAGCTGGGCTGCCTCTGTCCCACCTCAGTGCCGATGAAGACGGACTAGAAGATGTATTCCTAGGTCTAGTTGGAGGGCGACGATGAAGGCACTACGCTCCGAGTTTCTCAAGACTTTTACCACACGAACGTGGTGGATTTTAGCACTCCTCATGGCCCTCTACGTGGCTTTTACGGCTACAATTTTGGCTTTTGCGTTCTCTGGAATCGCCGGTCTTGCCAGCGAAGAACTAGTTTTCTTAGACTCTTCAGATACAGCCCGTTCAGTCTACTCTACGGCCCTATCCGTAGGATACGTTTTTCCGCTGTTAGTCGGAGCTCTGGCCGTGACGGGCGAGTTTAGGCACCATACTATTGTTCCCACTTTCCTCACCATTGCACGACGAGGAACTGCTCTAGGCGCCAAACTGATTTCCCAGTGCATCATTGGGTTCTTATTCGGATTGATTGCATTCGGCAGCACGATCATCGCGGCACTTATCATCCTGACTGCGAATGGACACACTACAGGTTTGGGCGAAGTGGAAACATGGTTAATGATCCTCCGGGGTGTGGTGGCTATGGGAATATGGGCAATGATAGGAGTCGGACTGGGTAGCCTGGTTCCTAACCAAGCAGCAGTTCTGGTGATTGCCATCGCTTTCACGCAGTTCCTTGAACCAATACTGCGGATGGTAGCAATGTTCTCCCCCGTTTCGGCAAAGATCGGTTCTTTCTTACCTGGCGCCGCCTCTGATGCGTTCTGCGGAAGTTCCGCTTTTTCGGTAATGCAAATGGGCTCATCGTCTTTGCAATGGTGGGCAGGTTGCTTGGTGTTACTGGCCTACGCCGGTGTATTTGCAGCTCTTGGCTACCTGCTGCGGTGGCGCCGCGATGTGGACTAGCCCAGTATCTTCTCTATCCATGCGCGGGCGCTAGCAAAATCCTCATCTGTGGTTCCTGGACGGATATTTGGCCGTACTCCGTCCACTCTCGGATAGGATCCCAAGAACTTTACTTCCGGACAGGTCCGGTGAAGCCCAACCAGCGCGGCCTGAATCCGTTCTTCACGCACGTGTCCCTCAATGTCTATAGAGAAAGAGTAGGAACCGAGTCCATTCCCACTGGGCCTAGACTCAATGCGAGACAGGTTCACGCCTCGGGCACTGAATTGTTCCAACATCGTCAGCAGTGCGCCAGCTTCGTTGTCGGGTAAGCGTACTTGCACAGTTGTCTTGTCAGCGCCCGTTGCAGGGGGAATGTCCCCTTCACGGGAGACCATAACGAAACGGGTGACAGCTCCGGGATTATCTGCCACGTCATCTGCCAGCACTTCCAGCTCGAAAAGCTTTGCTGATGGTTTTGAACAGAGAACTGCTTGAAAGGGAACGTCCTCAACCGATGTTAATATTTCGGGAGCTGCTGCCGTCGAGGCAGTTGGCACATGGATAACATTGGGATAGTGTGCTTCAACCCAGTGGCGACACTGAGCCCACGCGTGTGGGTGCGTGCCCACTGCGTGAATATCTTCCTGTTTCGTCCCTGGCAACACCCCAAAAGCAAAGGCAACAGGAACCAGCATTTCAGCAACAATAACCAAGGAACTTCCATGTGAAAGCTCGTCAATAGTGGCATTGACCCCACCTTCGACCGAGTTTTCGATAGGAACCACTGCTCTGTCGGCTTCACCTCGTCGAACGGCAGCTAATGCTTGTCCGACTGACGGCATAGGAAGTAGGTCACTGCGAGTAGGGGCAACTTGCCAGACAGCTTGTTCACAAAACGTTCCAAACGGTCCCAAAAACGCAATCTTCATCCGTTCACCTGCAGGTGCAGGTCCGGGAAGGTTAGTGGGAACCGCTCGATCAACCATATTCATTCCTTTGTCTCAGGTCGTATTATTATCACCGCTGCCTGCGATTCGTCTAATTGCAAGCCGTGATGCGATACAGGCGGGCAGTATCGCCCTCGGCGACAAGCTCTAACCCATCGGCAGGGTTGACGTTGTACAAGCCGGGGGTGCGCTCAGACCGGAGAGTCTGGTAGTAGTATCCGTCTTCGTCAGAATAGAAATGAGTGACACCAAGCCTCTTGACTGCTTCGCAAACTTGTGGGTTTGTCGCCAGATCTTTGAAAGACTGACGCAGCAGGGTCTGGTCATCTGTAAGTCCACTGAGTGTCAGCTGTGGGAAGACAACCTTTCTTTGTCCTATCACCTGCGCATAAACTGACCCATTTTGCGGGTCTCCTAATATGACGGCATCGGCTGGAAGGATCTCATCCAGCGAACGCAACATGTCGAGTTCACCTTGCGTTGCCATACCGGGCTTACCCAAACGCTGTGGATCATACACACTAGCAAAAGCGTGTGCCCGCGCTGAAAGGCCCAAACCACCTGAAACCGCAACAACAACCACAGCGGTTACGGCGCCCACTATAGGACGCGTTACCCTTTGAGAAATGCTCGCAACGTTATCGACAACCCAGGCAAATCCTAAAGCCGCTAGAGGAACCATCGAGAGATTCTGCGGTTCCATGATGCGACGGGCGTCAAGGAACCATGGCGCAACAATGAACTCTCTAAAGGCGGAGTCCGGTCCATATGCGATAAGAACCAAGCCCGCAAAAACCAGGAAAGACATGAGCGGCCATAGCCGTATCGACTTATTGCGACCGTAGGCAGAGGCGTAGTAGAAGAGCGCCAAAATCATGAGAATAGCAACGGTCGCCAACCACAGTGTCAGTGAGATGCTGCGCCCATAGGGCGGAGTGGGGGTGAGGAACGTACCTAACGCGACTGCCCACGATTGGCCTGGACGCGGATAGTCCCCCATGTTCCGCACTTCTGCGGTGTTGAAGAGGAACAACACCGCAGCTACACCGAGCGCAAAAGTGGCAGGCCATATAGGTACTGCCCACCATCTCTTCCGCCGATAATCAATCCGGGTCAGTTGGATGAGTCCAGCAATGATTGCCGGCGCTAATAGGAAGAGGAGGTTGAATCCGATGACTGGGTGGGCTCGAATACCCCCGAGACATCCAAGAAGGAGAACTGACGGCCATGCTATCCACTCTGTTGCGGAGAGGACTTTGCGTCCTCCCCACACACGGACAGCTTTCCGACCAAGCCAGACAAGATATGCGGCAATTCCTGGCATCAGTGCGACAGAGGTTGCGTTGGGCCACTGACTGTATGCGCCAAGCGCGTCAGCTGGCATACTGAGCATCCCCGCAGCAAGAAGAGGCGCTATCGTCCAGGCTATCCGGGAGCTGAAGAGTACCCGGGTATACACACCGGCTCCCACAACCCACAGCAGCATCAACGCCAGTGTAGACGCATTAGCGGCGAAAAGGACGGTCTTCTGCGTGGCAAAGAGTGCGACAAAAATGTGCCACCCTGGAGGGTACTCGCTAGCTGCCCTGGCAGCATAGTTAGGAGCTAAGGCCGTGTCCCAACCCGCATCTCCAGTGCCGATGATGGACCACACGCCATTCATGTGAAAAGACGGGTCCCATTGTTGAATCGGATTATCCGCAGGCGCAACACTTATCCACGGTAGGGCCGCTATGAGCCACGCTAATGCGACGACGCACCAGAATTGCCATCCCATAGCACGCTCGGCATGTCGCTTTTGCCGTCGAAACACCCATAGTGCCGCCACCGTTGAAATAGCAAGAAGCGGTAGGACACTAAGACCCGACCAAGCTATCCCTAGGAGGTGATACACCTCGCCCAGAACACTGAGGAAAATTATCACCAAGGCTGGTGAAAGAGCAGTGGCGATTCCAGGCGGAATGCGTACGGCACGCAACCAAAAATACGCAGGTGCCCACGCGGCCAGTGCCATTGCACTGGCTAAAAGGAAAAGAAGTAGCCAGTCCACTCAGTCTTCCTCGACAACTACATCCACATCAACTGTTTCTTCCTGAGGTTCCCGCGCTTTCCGACGTTTGTGTAGTACATATTCCACCACCATCGGAATTACGGAAACCAGCACGATGAGGATAACAATGATTTCCAGGTTGTCATGGACGAAGTCGATTCCACCCAAAGCCGCGCCAGCCCATGTGATGCCTGCTCCCCACACTAGGGCCCCCAAAGTGTTAAAAAAAAGGAATTTTCCATAGGGGAGGCGTGCGGCTCCCGCAGCCAGGGGAACAAAGGTGCGAACGAAAGGCACAAATCGTCCTAAGACGAGTGCTCGACCGCCATACCGCGCAAAGAATTTCTCGGCCTGGTCTAAGTATTGAGTTTTGAGTATTCGCGCATCAGGTTTAAAGAGTCGCCTTCCCCATCGCCTCCCGATCCAGTACCCCACTTGAGCACCGAGGAACGCCGTCACTAAAATAGTGATGATGAGCACCCACATGTTGATTCCCAGTTGGGTATGCAATAACCCGGCCGCGAAGATCAGAGAGTCACCCGGAAGTACCGGAAAGAGAACTCCGGATTCGACGAATACAATGATTGCCACTCCCACAAGAACCCATGGGCCCATGGCGATCAGTAGTTGTTCAGGATCACGGAACCATTCGATCAGTTGACCAAAGCCGCCTTCAGTGAATATCGCGTTCATTTTCTCCTCTGGTACCCCTGGAAGCCTAGCGCAAGAAACCTCGTACTTGTGAGTGCACCGATAGAATGAGCGTGTGGAAAGTGATCCGGCACGGGAAGATCGAGAAGTTGAGGTGTTACGAAAACACCGTCTGAAAGGTCCCGTTTTAGTCGCCGATCATCTCCCTACCCGCCTGAGGCGGCCAGAAGACCTCTTGGAAGCCCTTTTCGCGCTATGCGGCATACTTTTGGTCATACTGGTTGGGCTCTACGCACATTCCACAACACAAGGTGTGGCAGAGGATGTGCGCGAGGCGTTGGGGGGCATCGTCCGCCAAATTCTGCGAATGCCGGTCACCGTCATTGAAAGCTTCTTCGTTATCGTCTCTCCTGCTGCGGTACTGATTTCTTTGGCGCGTAAAGGACGCTACCGCTCAATGGTCAATGCCATCACCACGGGAGCTATCGCTGCCATCACTGGGTGGATTTTAGTTATGGCAATTCCTCATCTGCCAAGCGTGTTGGTGGATTCACTGCTAGTTCGTACCCCTACTGGTGGGGTTATATCCCTTGATGTTGTCATCACCGTTTTAGCGGCCGCGCTCACCGTAGCTGCCGATGCAAGCCAAAGTAGCGCAGTGCGATTTTCTTGGGTGGGAATATGGTTTCTCCTCATTGTGAGCCTCATTTGGGGTACTGCAACTGTGCCGGGAATGGTCGTCACAGTGTTACTGGGCCGGATGATTGGCTGTCTTGCCCGCTGGGGTTTCGGCTTTGACGATCGCCGGGCACTGCCAGCTGACCTGGTGCAGGGAATCCTCGATATGGGCCTTTCCCCTTCGCAAATAATTCGTGCGGATGTCGCTACCGACGTTGAGCCACTTGAATCATGGGAAGTGTTTGAAAATGACGATGCTACTTCAGCGCCCGCAAGCCGGGTTGCACCTCGCCTGCTGACCCGACCAATAGAGACAAGCGCGATCGACAGTTACGAAATGGCACCGCCATGGGGCCACCGCATTGACCGCAACTATCGCCTGTGGACGACTGACGGTCGTGAATTAGAGCTGCACGTAATGGATCCCGGTAGTGCCCTCACATCTACCTTGGGAGATCTGTGGAATAACATAAGGCTCAGGGGCTTTACCCGTTGGATTTCTCCAGCGATTCTCGCTAGTGCAGAAAGAGCCGTTTTAGCTGCGAAAACAGCAGCGGAAGCAGAGGTGAAAACACCCCGGCCTTTAGGAATCGCACGTGCCGGAGACTCGGTAGTAGTCGCATGGGAGTCGACTCCCCTCCTCGCCGACCTCTTAGCATTACACGATGCGCAAGCTCATATACCCGACCACTTCCTGGCACAAGCGTGGCTCCAGCTACTCGATGCTCACTCACGCGGTGTCGCACATAGAAATCTTGATGTCCATTCACTAGGTGTCGACGCACAAGGCCGCCTATGGATATTAGATTGGCATGAGGGAGAAGTAGCCTCCACTGATCTGAGTAGACAAATCGATTGTGCTCAGATGCTGGCACATCTTTCATTGGCGGTGGGAACTGAACGTGCATTAGCCTCAGCAATGGATTTTTTCTCTGCTTCAGAACTCACGGCTATTGCTGTTGTCATGCAGTCAGCAATTATGCCACCAGAGATTCGCCGTCGATTACGAAAAACAGACATACTCGACAACCTACGTTCATCTGTGGCTCAGGAAGCCGATGTCTCTGCAGAAGACATGGCACCTGCAAAGCTTGTACGGTTTGCACCTCGTACACTGATTCTCTTTGCTGTGGGAGCCTTTGCCCTCTTCGCGGTGGTCGGCTCTTTGAATTTCACAGAAATAATAGAAGCAGTCAAGGGAGCTAATCCGTGGTGGATCCTTGTGGCATTTCTCCTCAGCACTCTCATATGGCTGGGATCAGCCATACCTCTGGTGGCTTTTGCGCCCGTCAAACTTCCATTCTGGCGAACTACGCTTGTTCAGATTGCCGCATCCATCGTCAGTTTGGTTGCACCTGCCGGAATAGGCCCCGCCGCTATGAACCTGCGCTACTTAACCAAAGAAAAGGTGAAGCTCCCGGTAGCTGTTGCCTCCGTCACCTTAGTACAAATCTCGCAGGTCATCACCTCGGTATTCCTACTAGTCGTCATAGCTGCATCTACGGGCACTTCGGTAAATCTGCCGATTCCCTCCATCATGACTGTATGGATCGTAGCCGCTGTCGGAGCTGGTCTAGCTGGCTTGCTGGCAATCACGAAGATTCGAACCTCGCTATGGACAAAAGCCCGCGATATTTGGGAACAAATCCGCCCCCAACTCTTGTGGCTGATTGGACACCCTCAAGACTTAGCCAAAGCCTTCTTCGGGAACGTCTTGATGAACGTAGGCTTTATAGGAGCGTTTGCTGCGTCCTTGGCAGCTTTTGATTATGACCTCAGTATTCTCACGGTGACAATCACCTTCTTGCTTTCCAACACCGTGGGCTCTGCCATTCCCTCTCCGGGCGGCATCGGAACCACCGAAGCTGCCCTCACTGCGGGTCTCCAGGTGGCCGGAGTTCCACCCGCCATAGCGGTCCCAACCGTACTGCTCTACCGGCTTCTCACTTTCTACGGTCGCGTTCCATTCGCATGGATTGCCCTCCATTTTGTTCAAAAGAAGGGCTATGTCTGAGACAATCAGAACATGAGTATTGAACTTCCCTCGGCTTTCGCTCAGGTTGCCCCTCACACCACTATCCTTGACCCCTTCGACGCCCCTCAGCTGCGTTGGGGAATTCTTGGTGCTGGTGGTATTGCGCGGACTTTTGCCCGCGACGTTCCTGCACACAGCTCACAGATTATTTCTGCTGTTGGGTCACGCGATCTCTCACGTGCTGAACAATTCGCTGCAGAAATGGGTGTTGAACATGCGTTTGGATCCTATGAAGACCTTGTTGCCAGTGATCTGGTCGACGCCATCTATATCGCAACACCCCACATACGTCACCGCGATGATGCACTGTTAGCTTTGCGTGCTGGGAAGCCGGTCTTGGTTGAAAAAGCCTTCGCAATGACACTGAAAGAGGCGGAAGAAGTCTTCACTGAGGCGCAGACACAGGGACTCTTTGCTATGGAAGCTATGTGGAGTCGTCATCTGCCACACTATCGTTTTATTGCCGCGGCTGTAGCAGCTGGGATTGGCGGCGATGTCGTCTCCGTTCATGCGGACCATGGACAGTCTCTCCGCCATGTCCCCAGGCTCATGGAAGCCTCACTGGGCGGAGGATCTCTCCATGATCTTGGCGTCTACTCCCTCCATTTTTCCCAATTTGTTTTGGGGCGTCCCCAAGAGATTCAGGCCCTTACCCGGCCTACATCCACGGGAGTAACTGCGGCAGAGATGGTCGTAGGTAAATACCCCACGGCACTCAGTCTGGCCTCGTCAAACCTCGATGGGCGTAGTGCTACTTCAGGATCGATCACCTTTGAGAACTTCTCCATTGAGATGCCTACCCAGTTTTACAGGCCCACAGAAGTAGTTCTACGTACCTACCCTGAGGGAGCCGACCACTTCCATGGAGAGGTTCACCGTTGGGATGCAACTGTGCCGGGAGGCTTCCAATATCAAGTTGCTGAAGCCGCGCGATGCATACGCGCAGGTATGACGGAATCTCCTGTCGTTCCTTGGCAAGCAACACTGGACGTCATGTGGATGATGGATCAAGTCTCCACACATAGGTGAAATAGGGGATTTCAACGATGTCTTCTGGCCCATAGCCAAGGTGCTCAAGCAAATACCACCTGAGGTTCTCTTGCATTTTGGCGCGGGTAGCATCTTTGGCGCGTAGGTACGATGCGCGAGTGCGCGCCAAGAGCAGCACTTCATCGACACGAAGATTTTGCACCCATGCAACTGGTTGCAAGAAGGTTGATACAAACCTCGGTAACTGTGGTGGACGGTCAGGCCGGTACACATCACCTGATCGCATAATCCGCGTCAGCCTGTGCACCCACGCTTGGGATACATCCATCTGATTGGCGATAACGATTCCATACCCGCCATCTCGGAGGATTCGGTTCGTCTCAACCGAAGCCGCATGAGGATCGATCCAGTGGAAGGATTGTGCCCAGACAACGCGATCACATGATTGCCGAGGCAACTGTGTATCCTCAGCTGTTGCGCCTGAAACTACTACTTGTTGTGGAATCTCAGGCCAGCTACTGCGCATTTCTTCGGAGGGCTCTATCGCAATAATCTGAGAGTGCGGCAGAGCTTGCGCAGCTGCTATAGAAAAACGTCCTGTGCCAGCACCTACGTCAGCGATGACACGAGGATCCCCCTCCAGCGCCAGACTCACAGCCTGCGCTGGATAAGGGGGCCTAATTGCTTCATACCCCTGCGCTGCACCCGGCGCAGCGTAAGGGTTTAGATCTCTCAAGAAATCTTGACGATTTCAGCAGCCTGCAGACCTTTAGGTCCTTCTTGAACGGTAAATTCAACACGCTGATCCTCAACAAGGGTTCGACGTCCTGAACCCTGAATGTTTGAGAAGTGAGCAAAAAGGTCATCCCCACCATCGTCTGGGGTGATGAAGCCGTAACCTTTTTCGTCGTTGAACCATTTGACTACGCCTGTTGCCATGTGTGTTTCCTTGGGTGGTTATTGCAAATCATTCGGCAATGCCGAGCAGTATTCTTGTCTCTTGCGCCCGAATGATAACCACCCGAGTTGGCAACTGACCTGAAAACTACATGGCTATATTAGCTCAGAATCTCGCCAATCAATTTCTGCATCTGCCGCAATTGCTCCTGTATTTCTGGTTTTTGCAATTGCCGATGGACTTCTTCTTGATGTTGAGGGGCAAACTCTTCAACTACTTGTGCCCCATTTTCTGTTAGTCGGCAATGGACACCTCGACGGTCAGAATCGCAGGTGAAACGGGTAACAAACCCTCTGTCTTCCAGGCGGTTTACCATGTGTGTCAAACGTGATCTAGACAGGGCTGCACTATGCGCTAATGCCGACATTCTCAGGCGATTATCTGGTGCGTCAAACAGCTTTAGAAGAATCTCAAACTCTGGAAGTGAAAGGTCAGTACTTTCAGTAATTGATGGTCCTAGTTCCGCCTGTATTTCTAGGTCAAGAGTGTGGAGATAAAACCACAAACGCAATGTTGGCTGTGCGTCACGTGTCCCGCATGTTGTCTCTGGCATCTGTGTCCCCTCTCATATGTCAAGTCTTCACTTCGACTTGCACGACTATAGTCCCATGTTTATAGTTGAACCGTCAATTAGTTAGTTTAGGTTTCAATCACTGGAGTAATAATGGCAGTTTACGTAGTAGATCAATCGCATTCAACCGTAGGATTCACCGTTCGCCATGCAGGCATCGGCAAAACTCGCGGACACTTCAATGTCTTCGAAGGCACCATCGATGTTCCCCAAGCCGACACGTGGGAAGGGGCATCCGCAAAAGGCACCATCGATGCAACCTCAGTCGACACCAAGAACGTCGATCGCGACAATCACCTGCGAAGCGCTGATTTCTTCGATGTCGAACAGTTCCCAGAGTGGACATTCGAGAGCACCGCAGTTAAGGGTGGCCGCGAGCAGTTCACCCTAGAGGGAAATCTGACGATTCATGGCGTAACCCAACCTGTTTCTCTGGATGTTTCTTTCGAGGGAGAAGCAACCGACCCCTTCGGTGCAGAACGCATCGCTTTCGAAGCAACCACCACCATTAGCCGCAAGTCATACGGTCTCACATGGAACGCAGCCCTAGAAGCTGGTGGCGTTTTGGTGGGCGACAAAGTGGCAATCACTTTGGAGATCGAAGCCGTCAAACAAGCTTAAGTTCTTTCATCCACCCCCGTCAGGTGCGTGTTATTCGTCTGTTTTGGTATCCGATAACGGACACATAACACGCACCTGCCAGTAGGGGGCTTTGGTGAGTTTTAGGATATGAGGTATGGATTTACATTTACCTCCCGTACCCAAGCCTGTCGCGGCATATACACCAGCCCTCGTGATCGGCAACACCGTTCGCACCTCCGGCCAACTCCCTTTTCACGAAGGTGAACTGGTATCCCGGGGACACTTGGGAGACACAGTATCCATTGAACAGGGAAAAGAGGCAGCTCAAGTAGCAGCACTCAACGCAGTCGCCGCGGCCGCAGAAGTGGCGGGCGGCCTCGAAAACCTAAAGAGCGTCATCAAGGTCACCGGATTTGTCGCCTCCACTCCGGACTTCACAGATCATCCCGCGGTCATCAACGGCGCTTCTGAATTCTTAGAAAAGGTCTTCGGTGGGAAACACATTCGTTCCGCCGTTGGCGTTGCAGCATTGCCGCTGGAAGCCAGCGTTGAAATCGAAGTTGAGTTCGCACTCTGAATTCTGGCATTGCCTGGGCGTGAGCTAGTCCGAACTCTGAGTGGAAATTCCCCCTCTTCTGATTTTGTAGGACTACGGCTATCTCCTTGTAGTTACTCTCTCATTCGCACGGGCGAGTGTCGGGTTTTTACCGGTTTACGAGGCGAACAATGGTAAAAACCAGACACTCGAAGGAACCATCACTCTTCCAATGTTGATTACGTGAGCATCACACGAAACATCAGTTGAGGATTCTCCTTATCAGTGCAGCAGCCGGGGCGTTGTGGTAAGTGCCTGTGCGGTATGCGGCCCGGTGTACAGTTTTATGACCCCGTACGTGGGAATAGGGGGTTATCCCACCCGGGTCGGCAACGAGCTGAGAATACTATTCACAGATTCTTTAGCGTCACCAAAAAGCATCTTGGTATTCTCTTTGAAAAAGAGGGGGTTTTGTACTCCAGCATATCCGGTCGCCATTGATCGTTTGAAGACAATAACGCTGCCAGCTTCCCACACTTTCAGCACCGGCATACCTGCAATAGGCGATCCCGGTTCTTCTGCTGCAGGATTCACCGTATCGTTGGCCCCAATGACCAGTACGGCATCGTAGTCAGCCATATCGTCGTTGACCTCGTCCATCTCCTTGACGATGTCATAAGGGACCTTCGCCTCGGCCAGAAGAACATTCATATGGCCTGGAAGACGGCCAGCTACTGGGTGGATACCAAATTCCACATCTACCCCACGATCGCGCAATGCTTGAGTCAGCTCAGCGACCGGATATTGGGCCTGCGCGACGGCCATACCGTATCCGGGAGTAATCATCACTTTGCGCGCATTGGCCAGTAAGTCAGCAACTCCTGCGGCATCAATTTCTTGGTGCTCTCCCTGTTCACCGTCACTAGCAACTACTGCAGAATCGGAACCAAACCCACCCAAAATAACTGAAATAAATGAGCGGTTCATTGCCTTACACATAATGTATGACAGATACGCGCCAGAGGAACCCACAAGAGCACCAGTGATGATGAGTAGATCGTTGTTGAGCATGAAGCCGGCTGCGGCTGCTGCCCAGCCAGAGTAGCTGTTGAGCATAGACACGACGACAGGCATGTCGCCACCGCCAATTGCCGCCACCAAATGCCACCCAAGGAGCAGCGCGACAACAGTCATGATAATCAAAGGTATCCATGCGCTACTGCTTTCACCTGCAAGGATAAACCACACCATACAAGCAAGTGAGACAAGGATTGCGCCCAAATTAATCCAGTTTCTTCCTGGAAGCGTGAGGGGGGCCCCAGAGATCCTGGCTGATAGTTTCAGGTAGGCGACAATTGACCCGGTGAAGGTAACTGCGCCAATGAAAATCCCTAGATACACCTCGCCCAAATGAAATCCACCCAGGAGATGTGCTTGCTCATCGGGAGCGAGAAAAGAGTTGAATCCCACCAGCACCGCTGCCAAGCCAACGAAACTGTGTAACAACGCAATGAGCTGCGGCATTCCGGTCATTTCAACCTTGCCCGCCCGCCACAGTCCAATTGCGGCGCCAATAAGCATCGCCACTGCTATGAGTAGCAAGGTCACTAGTGCTCCGCGGTCAGGACTTCCCACCAATGTGAGAACTAAAGTCGCGACGAGCGCCAGTCCCATACCGACGATTCCGAAGAGATTGCCGCGGCGCGCCGTTGTGTGCGAAGACAGACCCGAAAGCGCTAGTACGAAAAGGACAGCTGCCACCAAGTAGGCGAGCAAGACACCATGTTCTATCCATTGCATATCGATCACGCTTTCTGGAACATACTGAGCATGCGGGCAGTGACTCTAAACCCGCCGAAGATATTGATGGATGCGACAACAATTGCGATAAAGCTCAGTATTGTCACCCAGATATTATCTGAGCCTATCTGCAAGATTGCCCCGACCAGGATAATGCCGGAGATCGCATTAGTCACCGACATAAGTGGGGTGTGCAATGAATGTGTCACATTGGTAATGACATAGAACCCGACGATGATCGCTAAGGCCAACACCATGTAGTGAGAAATGGCCTGGGTGGGTGTGACCATCACCAACGCACCTAGAACAACTGCCGCCAGTCCCATCCACCACAGGCGCTTGCTGCCAGTATTCTGTTCTTCTGGGGCGTCTTGAGTTTCTGCGGGGGCTTGTACCGGTGCGGCCGAAACCTGTACTGGAGGAGGCGGCCACAAGATTCCGCCATCCGTTGTCACTGTGATCCCCCGAACGATCTCGTCATCAAGATCAAGAACCAGATCACCATTCTTCTGTGGGGTCATCAATTTCAGAAGATTGACAATATTTTGCGCATAAAGTTGGGATGATTGCGCGGGAAGCTGTCCCGCCAGGTCCAACGGTCCGTTGATAAGAACTCCATTGGGGGTCACATATTTTTCCCCTGGCTTCGTCTCCGTCGTGTTTCCGCCATTGGCCGCAGCCATATCGACAATGACCGACCCGGGTTTCATCGCGGCAATAGCCGCCTCATCCAGAAGAATCGGAGACTTTCTACCCGGCACGTTGGCGGTTGTCACAACGATATCGGCTTGCGCGGCCTGTTCGGCATAGAGCGCGTTGGCGGCTGCAGCTTCCTCAGCTGTCAGAGCGCGTGCATATCCGTCTTTTGACACCTCTGTGCGCCCAGGAAGGGGAACAAAACGTGCTCCCATCGACTCCACTTGTTCAGCTACTTCTGGGCGGACATCCGAGGCATACACTTCTGCGCCCATTGCGCTGGCAGCACCGATTGCCGCCAAGCCGGCAACGCCCGCACCGATCACGTAGACCCTAGCTGGCGGCATCTTCCCCGCAGCGGTTACCTGACCAGTAAACAACCTGCCAAAATCGTGGGCCGCCTCGATAATCGCGCGGTTACCCGCAACATTTGCCTGAGACGAGAGAACATCCATCGCCTGCGCACGAGAAATACGTGGAACCGTGTCCATGGCCAGCGCAGTAATCTTGCGCTGCGCCAGATCGTCAAGAAGCTCTGGATGACGAGCCGGCGCCAAACGAGCAATCAGCGTCGCCCCCTCACGCATCACGTCCAAGTCCCGAGTTGAAGGTGCGTCTAAAGAAAGAACTACATCCGCTTTCCATACTTGCTCATGGTCAACGAGCTGTGCTTGTGCATCTTCGTAATGACTGTCAGGAAAAGACGCCTTCGCCCCTGCGCCAACCTCAACACACACTTCATAGCCAAGCTTTATGAGCTTTCGAACAGTGTCAGGGGTTGCCGCCACCAAGGGCTGATTAGGGCGTTCTAGGGGAACACCAATTCGCATAGAAACTCCTTCGTTGCGACTGCCTCCACTATCTTAGAGCACTGTTGAGAACAAATTTGCCGCGGTCCATCGGGTCTGAGGTCCTATCTGCGCATTGATCGGAGATAACAAAAGAAGACCGCAAGGATGTTGCTTGGCAAAACCCCGGAAATAGTCATAAAGACCTTACGAAATATCATCCTTGGTTTGGTTTTATGACTCTGTGATGCACATTTGGTAGACTCTCGATGTGCCACGGGGGCCCCGCACGGGGCTGAGAGGGGACATTCGTCCCAACCGTAGAACCTGATCCGGTCAATACCGGCGGAGGAACGGCCACTTTCCTGTGCGCACTAGGTATCGCAGAGGAGATCAACATGGCGAAAGCCACACAATTCACACTCAAGTGGCGTGTCGTAGACATGGTCACTGCAGCGGTCCTGGGCGTAGCATGCGGCGTAATTTTCGTGATCTGGAATCAGATTGGATACGCCGCTTTTTCTGCCCTTGACGCGCTCACACCAGGAGTAGGCGGTCTAGTATCCGGCATATGGTTTATGGGTGGACCGCTAGGAATGCTCATTATTCGCAAACCTGGGGCCGCGATCTTCGTGGAAACGGTTGCCGCAATCGTATCAATGGCGATTGGCTCTCAGTGGGGATTAGAGACTGTACTTTCTGGTTTTATCCAAGGATTAGGAGCTGAGCTTATTTTTGCCCTCTTCCTCTATCGCAGTTTCGGAGTACTCACAGCAGCTCTTTCGGGAGCTGGAGCTGGACTGGCAGCAATGGTGTTAGAGCTATTTACTTCAGGAAACCTGGCCAAAGGTTTTCTTTTCAACGGTATTTACTGGAGCTGCTCGATCATTTCAGGCATCGTCTTGGCGGGACTCCTATCGTGGGCACTCACCCGGGCTCTTGCAAAAACTGGGGTCCTCGATAGATTCGCTTCTGGACGAGAGTTGCGCGCCCGAATATGACGATAACGGCAACCACAACCGTGGTAGCTGAAGACTGGGGTTGGCGTCATGCGGGACGCACCGCATGGGCGGTCCGTGACGCCAACTTCCAGGTTGCTCCCGGTGAACGCATCCTTATAGTGGGCCCTTCAGGGTCTGGCAAGTCAACTCTCCTGTCAGGACTAGCGGGACTATTGGGCGAAGAAGAGGGCGAGGCTGCGGGCAGTCTCAAGGTCGGAGACCAGGGTTCTCCACGCGGTCTGGTTGGACTGGTACAACAGGACCCCGACTCCCAAATTGTCATGGCAACTATCGGAGACGAAGTTGCTTTTGGATGTGAAAATCTTGGGGTACCAACAGAGGAAATATGGTCTCGCGTTGAGAGTGCGCTCAATCAAGTCGGTCTACTTCTTCCCCTCGATCACCCCACTGACAAGCTCTCAGGAGGACAAAAACAACGTCTTGCTTTGGCAGCAGCGTTGGCCATGCACCCGCAAGTGCTACTGCTCGACGAACCCACTGCAAATCTCGATCCCGACGGCGTATTTTTGGTTCGCGAAGCGATTTCCCGCATAGCTGCTACAGGTATCACTGTCATCATGGTCGAGCATCGGGTCGAAGCCTGGTCGGATTTGATGGATCGCATGATCGTGATGGAAGAGGGAAAAATTGTCGCCGATGGACCCACGCACCAGGTGCTCAGTGCACGTCGGGAGGTATTGGCGGAAGCCGGAGTATGGGTACCTGGAGTTCCTTTACCTTTTTCTACCTGCTCACCCCGTTCTGGGCCAATAGTCCTGAGGGCTCATGGGGTGAGTATCGGCTATGACACTGTTGTGCGAAGTAATGTAACGCTGGATCTATCCGAAGGAGTCTCCACCTGCATTACTGGAGCAAATGGAACTGGAAAAACCACTCTTGCATTGACTCTTGCTGGGTTATTACCAACAAAAGCTGGGGCTATTGATCTCGATGGAAGTGACCCTGCTTCGTGGGACGCACCTCGTCTCGCAAGAACCATTGGGATGGTATTTCAAGAACCGTCGTATCAGTTTCTTACTCAAACCGTACGGGCCGAACTCGAATTAGGTGGCGCTGCGGCCGATCGCGTGGATCACTTCTTAGAAGTGCTGCGACTTTCTCATCTTCAGCAGGCTCACCCTCTCAGTCTTTCTGGAGGTGAAAAGCGACGTCTATCAGTTGCCACCGCACTCATTCGGTCACCTCGCATTGTGATTTTGGACGAACCTACTTTTGGCCAAGACCGCAATACCTGGATTGCTTTGGTGGCTTTGATCCGCACGATTGCCTCTGAAGGCACAACGGTCATTTGCGTAACGCATGATGAATCCTTTATCGCTGCTATTGGAGAGAGCATCGTCGAACTGGGCCCACGTCCTGCGCACACTATCCCTGAAAGGAAGGTGCACTACAGTCCTTTACGAGGTTTCAATCCCCTGGTCCAAATAGTCGCCTTGGCCGTCCTCACTGTTCCGCTGCTTTTCACCATCGATATCGTGAGTGCAGCAGTGGCTCTCGGATTGGAACTTCTTATTTTGCCATTGCTTGGTTGGGGTCCAACGCGTCTCATCCGTAGAGTCTGGCCCCTTCTTACGGCGGCGCCCTTAGCCGCATTTTCGATGCTGCTATATGCCAAGGCTTCAGGGGCAATCATATGGAGTTGGGGACCGATGGTAGTTTCCGAAAACTCCATCGAGTTGGCAACAGCGATCGCGCTGCGCGTCTTAGCTGTGGGGATCCCTGCTCTGTGTCTTCTTTCCGATCTCGATGCCACTGAAACCGCGGATTCTCTTATGCAAATCGGACACCTGCCTGCTGCACTTGTTTTGGCAACTTTGGCGGGGATTCGTTTGGTAAGCCTCATGCTTTCTGATTGGGACGCTCTCAAACGCGCCCGACGCTCACGAGGGGTTACGGAGAAGAGTCGCCTTCGAGGTTTCTTTCTAGGCGCCTTCTCACTTTTTGCATTTGCCCTTCGCCGGGCGGGCACATTGTCAGCAACCATGGAGGCTCGGGGATTCGGAGCGCCTATTCGTCGCAGCTATGCAAGGGAATCGACTGTGACAAGGAGCGATGCCGTGATGGTTCTTGTCGCGCTTGCATTTGTGACAACAGCTCTCCTCGCTTCAATAGCCTCCGGGCATTTTCGCTGGTTTGGAGTGTAGTAATGCTCATTGTCATCGACGGAATCTCCGGATCAGGTAAGACCACCTTGGCGAACCAGCTTGGCGCTCTGCTGCAAGTACCGGTGCTTCACATGGATAACTGGTATCCGGGGTGGAACGGTCTTGCAGCGGGCTCAATGATTGCTGCGGAGATCGCAGCAGGTAGACGCAGCTATTACGAAGAGTGGGATTGGGCACGAAATAACCTGGGACCAAAGGTTCATATTGATTCGTCGCAGGGTCTGATTATTGAAGGCTGTGGTGCGATCACGCCCGAGTCTGTCGGGCACGCAAACCTTGCTATCTGGCTAGATGCTGACCCTGAGCTTGCGTGGCAGCGCGCTGCAGCCCGCGAAGGAAAAGATCACATGGCGTGGTGGGAGGGGTGGCATCGGCAAGAGAAAATACACTGGGAAATCAATCACCCTAGGCAATTAGCTCATCAGATCATCACAGTGGGAGCATAATAGTGCAATGACCACACACACGAAGCACGTAATTGCCGCCTGGGCTGTGCATGCCTTCACAATGACCGGCATCATTTGGGCAACGCTGGCGTTGCACTCGGTTTTTATCGGCCAACCAAAGATGATGTGGCTCTACCTTGGTATCGCTCTGCTGGTCGATGGATTCGACGGTACCCTGGCGCGCAAGGTAGACGTCAAGAAATACACTCCGCGTTTTGATGGGTCTGCACTTGATCTCATCATCGACTATCTGACATGGACCTTTATTCCTGCTTTCTTCCTCATGAAAGCAGGTTTGCTGGGGCCTCCTCCGTCAGCTGCAATCATGATCACGATCATTTGTGTCAGTTCCATGTTCTGCTACGCCAATACCGGCATGAAATCGACTGACTACTACTTCGTTGGCTTCCCAGCCGCGTGGAACATCGTAGCCGCATATATGTGGATACTTGATCTCCCGGTCTACTGGAATGCCCTCATCATCGTGACTTTGGCTGTTCTCACAGTGCTTCCCGTGAAATTCGTTCACCCATTCAGGGTTCGGAAAATGATGCCGCTCACCATTGCAGTGACCACCATCTGGCTAGTCACCACCACCACTCTGCTAGCTATGCATCCCGTGCGATTGTGGTGGGTTGAGTTATTGTGGTGGATTTCTGGTTTGTGGTTCCTAGGCGTGGGATTTTGGAGAACTCTGCGGGGCCGAGCCGACAATAGCTGACGAGTATTTCTTTTCAAGACTTTTTTCTTGGACGTATTTCGCAATTTCGATACCGACCCCAGTGGAGATTAGAAATGCGACAATAACCGTGACATACCAAGGGTATGAGCTTCCGTGCATCCAAAAGTAGATGTAGGGGGCCATAAAAGTGATGACGGTTGTAAGAGCTCCCGCAACGCGCACCCATCGCTTCGCTGCTAACACCATCGCAAGGACACCCCACGTGTAAGGAATCGCGGTGGTGACATCAATTGACCACAGCAGTATCACCGAACCGTAGAACTCTTTGACGAACACCACCGGCAGTGCTCTCAGTGAGGAATACACGAAAACAACCAAATACACCAAAGTCTGTGGATTTTTAAGTAGTCGAGATAGCGCGGACGCTCGCCGCGTATAGACTTTTTTATCCTCCAGGGCAACAACAATGTCTTGGGGAATGCGTACGGTGTCAATACCATCAAGTACCTCGGTCGCCTCGGAATGATTTGCCACCATCCATCGCAATAGGTTGGGAGGATGTATCCCCACCACATCCCCACCTAAGTCTCTGGCAATGCCCGGATAAGCATCTTCAACTTGGTCAAATGTTGCTTCTACAATCCACAGGCGCGCACCTTTTTCGCAGTCTTTCCGAAGCAAATGCAGGTCTTCAAGTTGATCGAAAGAGACTACTCGAGAGTTTTGTCCAGACAATTCCGCCAGCTTCTGCACATGGGCGACAGCTCGAACTCGACGAGGGTCTAGGGTTGATCGCGCAACGACATCCTGGGCGGCAAATTTCCCAGGTCGAGGAACTAACGACTCAAAATAGTCCCGTATCCAAGACCTCGTCACGTAATCTTCTCCCGTCCCATCTTTTGCATACGATGCTTTAGCCTACCTAATTCACACACTGGAGCAGCTTCACTTACTGCGCAATGCACGAATGATTAAATTCGTTGCTACCGCGACTAAGAAGACGGCAAAACAGACATTAGCAGCCAGCGGCGATACTTTATGCGCAACGAAGGATCCCAGAAATGTGGTACAGCAAGCAGAAAGTCCCACGATAATTGCTGTGGGAACGTGAAGGTTCTTGCGCATCAGGTTAGGTATTGTCCCTGACAATGCGGTGGGGATCATCATGAGGAGAGACGTCCCCTTTGCCACCAAATCAGATGCGCCAAAGCCCAACATCAATGCTGGGACTACGATAATGCCGCCTCCAACACCTAAGAGACCTGAAAGCACACCGGTGAGGAATCCCGTAACGACCAGTGCCAGAGCGGTTCCCCACGTAATCTCAATGTGAGAATCGCGTGAGGGGATCACAACAAAAAGCATCACTACCGATACCAGCATGAATCCGGCAAACCCCAGCTGCAACCACTTTTGTCGAACTTTGGATAAGAGCCACGTACCCACTTGCGATCCGCCCAGTGCCCCCAATGCCAGCAGGCCCGCGGCAACCCAGGACACGTGCCCCTCGATGGCATAGGACACCACCCCCACCAAAGCCAACGGAACAATGGTGGTGAGCGAAGTTCCTGAGGCAAGGCGCGGTTCGAATCCTGCAAAGGTAATGAGTGCGGGAATGATGATAATTCCGCCCCCTACCCCGAACATGCCTGAAAGGAAGCCCGCCGCAAGACCGACAATAATCAGAATGACAACTGTGCGTGCATTGAGTTGCGGCATTTTTTGATCTGTCATTGTCCTAAGCCTAGTTGGTGGGAAGATTGGTATCTGGGCATGTCCGTAGAACTTTCGCCAGGGCAACGCGCTCAGTATCGGTAACAGAAAGCTTCCATTTATCCTTCACTGCAATCTGGCGCAATACGTAGTCACAATGGTATTGCTCATTAGCTGGCAGCCATAAATCAGCCGTCATCGCGGCCTTATCTTGGTTTGCCTGCCCCTCAACCGCAAGAAGATTCAGCGGGTCATTGGCAAATTCTTCGCGAGTAAGGAGATCCCATTTCCACGCACCAGAAATCCAAGCATTCGCAAGTGGAACAACGTGATCGATTTGCACGGCTTCGGAAGTACCTTCACCTCGAACAAAATCGAGAGTCTTGCCGGTATACGGATCCTCTAAGACGCCCGCGGCCACAACGCAATCACCGTTGCGATATTCAACTTCCTCAAGGTCACGCGCAAGGATCTCGTTACGTGTATTGCAGCCATCCCCATCCAGATCAGCCCACCCGTCACCGAATTCAGAACGTATGTAGCCTGGATATTTTTCATCATCTGGCTGCGGCAAAGCAAGGAGAGCCGTCTTAGCTTTTGATTGCGGCACATCTTGCAAGAGAGAATCAGCATCATCGGTGCCCGTAACCATGCCGATAATGCCACTGACCAACATATAGAGTCCGAAGGCACCCGCCACCAACAGCAGGAGGTTGCGGGGTTGCTGCAAGAACCCCGGATTCTTGTGATCGTCAGACATGGACCAATTGTGTCCTATGGTGCCGGCTGAACCAATTCCTTGTCCTCAGTTGTGGCTATCCCGTTGAATAAAACAGTGTCCCGGCGACAAATATCAAACTGCCACGGGAATTAGGACACTGTGATGCAATGATTGAAATTGAATTAGCAGTCGTCCAGTTCTTCCCGGAGCTTCCGCAGTTCCTCATCGCGATCGGCATGTGAACCCCGCGCCGCCCCCGTCCGCATTGACAAAAGACGTTTCAACTGGGCCGGTGTCAACGACAGACTCCAATCGTTATGAACGGGCAACTGCCAACGACGCCAATGCGCTACCACAGTAAAAGCTGATCCCACCAGTGTTGCAGCTACCATCCCCCACATTGGATGACCTGTATAGAACAAAGCAACCATTATCCCTGCAGACACAAATGCGGGCGTAGCGTAAAGGTTATTACCCCCAAATACCGTAGGGACATTTCCCGCTGAAACGTCCCTAATCATTCCGCCACCAACTGCCGTTGTGATGCCCAGAAGCAAAGCAGGCATGACTCCGAAACCCAACGACAGAGTCTTCATGGCTCCCGTTGCCGCCCAACAGCCCAACACTGTCCCGTCCATGATGACTAACGCAACCCGCCAAAACCGGTTGTTAAGTCGCCACAAGAACGCAACTGACGCACCGACAAGAGCCGTACCAATGTAGAGGGGGTCTGTGAGTGCAACCGGGGGACCTGCCTGCAACATCACATCGCGAATGATGCCGCCGCCCATTGCAGACATGATTGCTAAGACGACAAAGCCCACGGCATCGAACCGTTTTTCGCGCGCAAGTTTCCCGCCAAGGACCCCATTGAGGCCAACGCCTGTAAGGTCGATAACTCGAAATACTATCTCAAGAGACGCACCGTCCATGGTGAAACCTTATGCCGTAGCCACGCCAAATAGCAGCCCTAAAGAATAGGTGACAGCAGCAGCCGCATAACCAATCGCTAGCTGGCGCAGCGCTCCTCTCCAAGCTGCTCGACCCGACAGAATACCAACCAAGCCTCCCGTGAAGAGTAAAACTATTCCGACAATTGCTGCCGAGGTGACAATCGCCAATAGTCCTTGCATGCCCAAAAGGTGGGGGACCAGAGGAATAAAGGCGCCTACAGCAAAGAAGACGAAAGAAGATAAACCTGCTTGCCACGGTTTACCGACTTCTTCAGACGCCCCAGTCGCCCCCTCAGCTATAGAACTGCGCAAGGGAATAGACCCCGATGAGGTGATGGTCGGTTGCCCCAACGTATTGAATACCTCGCGAGCATGTTCCGAGGCACGTTCTGGTGATTCACCCCGAGCCCTAAAGAGAAGCGCCAACTCGTTAGCATCAACATCAAGGGCAGGAACCGATCGGTGAGCTTCTGGGTCTGGAGTGGAAGCGTCAAGGAGCTCTCGTTGGGATGTGACACTGATCCACTCACCGGCCGCCATAGATAATGCACCTGCGAGAAGTCCCGCAAATCCCGTGGTTAACACCAGTGCACTGTCCATTCCGGCTGCAGCTACGCCAAGAATAAGCGCAAGGTTAGAGATCAATCCATCGTTGGCACCAAAGACAGCTGCCCGGAAAGAACCCGCCATTTGCGCTCGCGACTCAGCCGCAAGCGACCGGATCACCTCACCATGTATATGTTCGTCAGCCGCCATCTGCCGTGAAGCATCTGTATCCGCGTCATAGGCGGTTCGTTGTTCCGAGCGTTGTGCCAAAGCCAAGACAAAGACCGATCCGAATACTGTGGCCAAAGCCGGAAGCATGCGGGAAAAAAGGCGCGGCTTAGGAGGTGGGTATGCCTTATCGCCAAGAAGATCCAACCAATGCTTTTCGTGGCGACTTTCCGCAGCCGCCAACTCCAACATAATTTCTCGGGTAGGACCACTACGTCGTTCAGCTAGGTTGCGGTAGGTCTGCGCCTCGACACGTTCGTCCGCTAAATAGCGCCTCCACTTGCGAATTTGTGCTTTCGTGGGGGTCATCGCTCAAGCGAATCAGGACGTTCCACCACAACGATTTCAGCTGACTTCACGCCAAACATTTTTTCTTTAACGCTGTCAGCAACTGCATCAGAAATCTGATTGCCCTTATTGCGAATGGCATTGGCAGTCTTTTCACCTGCCGCATCAAGAGGACGCGCCACGATTGGTGTATCTCGAAGTTTGCGCCCCCACTCTTTTATCTGTTCGTAGCGTTCACGGCCTGCGCGAGTACCTAAAACGTAGCCAACAGCCAAGCCAACCAACAGAGTAGTTTTAGTTCCCACGGGCCTGCCTCACTTTTTCTTGCTCAGTTGCTTGGGGTAGAGCGATACAAGTCTTTCCGTGACGAGTTTATCGCGAGTGGATACTTCCGTCGTCTGCACAAGTGAGCGAGGAATACCCTCACCATCACAGACGATCATAAGATCGCCCACACGGGGCAGTTCATCAAAATGTTCTTCCTCGCTGACCAACTCGGTCAGTTCACCCTCAGCGATTTTAACGGCCAAGTCAGTGGCCTCTGCGGGGTCTTCCGATAGATGCACCGCGGGGGGTCGCAGGGCAGCGCGTTGCTGCGGCCCTACCAGATTTTCTATGCGGGTCATCCCCACGCTTTCGCGTGAAATAGCCCAAAATGCCATGACTGCTTCTTCAACAGGTTCACTCAAACCGGTATTCTCCATATTCCCATCATGCCAGGTGTGCGAAAATGCAACAGTGATCATTACTACCTCCACGAATCGGGACAGCTGCGGTAGCGTGGAGGGGTGAGTGAGGTTTGGATTGGCACCCCGCGTGGCACGATGCTGTCTGGAACCTTCGTTGACCCGGTTGATTCCACCGATGCAGCGGTCCTTTTTTCCCATTCAGTGCTTGATGACCGAATGTCAGGGCTACATTTTCCACGCTTGGCCGCCATCTATCGGTCCATGGGATACGCCACGTTAAAATTCGATTATTCGGGACACGGCGCATCAGGAAACGACATGATTTCTGTGACCCACCAGGTCGAAGATCTCAGAGCTGCATCAGGCTGGCTTGCCGACCAAGGCTTCACCCGACAGCTGGTGCACGCACATTCATTTGGAACGCTACCCGCGCTCCAGGCTGCCCCAAAGCACGTTGAGACAATGGTTCTTTCTGCCGCGATCACAGGGCCTTTGGACTATGACTGGGAAGATGTTTTTTCCTCAGCACAGTTGGATGAGCTTGAACAGGTGGGCTACACAACCATCCATGACGACTCCGATAGTCCGCGCGAAGAGTTTTTGATCGGTAGGGATTCTCTCAAAGAACTGTCCCTTAACAACCCTGAAGATCTCTTCAGGAACCTTGAAGTACCGATTCTCCTTATTCACGACTCGGACGATATCCAACGTGGGTTTTTAGACCTCACCAAGGAAGCGCTGCCTCTTCTTCCTGAAGGCTCACGAATTGAGACAGTCTCGGACGCCAGTTTTGGGCAAGGGCAACGACTCGACATTCTGTCTGATCTCGCTTCCTCCTGGGCGGAGTCCCACCTTCCGGTGCGCTGATGGAGTCGCGTTATTCTCCGGCGCAGCTGGCCGCCCGAGCAGCAGCATTGCCGGTCATCACCTACCCGGATCTTCCTGTATCTGCGCATCGGGACGAAATCGCCGAGGCGATCCAACATCATCAAGTTACCGTCGTCGCAGGTGAAACCGGATCCGGTAAAACCACGCAAATACCAAAGATTTGTCTGCAACTAGGACGCGGGATTGCGGGCATGATTGGACATACCCAACCGCGACGTATTGCCGCTCGCTCTGTTGCCGAAAGAATAGCTTTTGAAGTCGGGCAGACTATTGGGCGCGAACCAGGTCAAGTTATTGGCTATCAGGTGCGTTTTACTGACGAAGTTGGACCAACCACTCTGGTCAAACTAATGACTGACGGGATTCTCCTCAACGAAATTCAGGTCGACCCTGATCTGACAAGGTATGACACCATCATTGTCGATGAGGCTCACGAGCGGTCCCTCAACATTGACTTCATCTTGGGCTATCTTGCCCGGCTGCTGCCCCGGCGCCCAGACCTGAAGCTCATCATCACCTCTGCCACCATAGATTCACAGCGTTTTGCGGACCATTTTTCTGCTGCCACCGGCTCCGATGTCCCAGTCATTGAGGTGAGTGGCCGCACATATCCGGTGGAAATCCGCTATCGCGACGATGCCGGCGATGAAGACCTTGACGTTCTGCTCACGGACGCAGTCGATGAACTGCTGCGCGAACCCGACGGGGATATTCTGGTTTTCCTCCCTGGAGAACGCGATATTCGTGAGGCTCAACAGACCTTGTCTGAGCATATGGGCAATCGCCGAATCGATATTGTTCCTCTCTTCGCCAGGCTCTCCGCAGCAGAACAACAGCGCATTTTCCACCCCGGTCCAACACGCCGCATTATTCTTGCCACTAACATCGCCGAAACGTCGTTGACCGTGCCGGGTATCCGCTATGTCATTGACCCAGGCCTTGCGCGCATCAGCCGTTTTTCAAACAAAACGAAGGTGCAGCGGCTTCCCATCGAACGTGTATCCCAAGCCAGCGCCAATCAGCGGTCTGGCCGAGCCGGACGTGTTGCCCCGGGCATCGCGATCCGCCTCTACTCCGAAGAGGACTTTCTTGGCCGCGCCGAATACACAGAACCGGAGATTCTTCGCACGTCCTTGGCTTCAGTCATTCTGCAAATGAAGGCTCTCACTTTGGGGGAGGTTGCAGAGTTTCCCTTCATTGATGCTCCTTCACGACAGGCTATTCGTGACGGCGTGCAGTTACTGGTTGAGCTTGGGGCACTCACCGATGAAGGCGATCTGACAGGGATTGGTCGAAAGCTCTCACGCCTTCCCATTGATCCCCGTCTGGGCAGGATGCTCCTTGCAGCCGAGAAAGAAGGGTGCGCCTCGGAAGTGCTTGTTATCGTGGCTGCACTATCGATCCAAGACGTACGCGAACGCCCCTTGG
This sequence comes from Scrofimicrobium canadense, assembly GCF_009696615.1. Lineage (GTDB taxonomy): Bacteria > Actinomycetota > Actinomycetes > Actinomycetales > Actinomycetaceae > Scrofimicrobium > Scrofimicrobium canadense. The sequence continues at coordinate 67,917 of NZ_VULO01000007.1, read as the reverse complement.
ATAACCAAGCAGCTGCTGACACTGCCCATGCGCGCTTCAACAATCCAGACTCTGATTTCCTCACCTATCTGAATTTGTGGCGGTATTTGACCGTACAGTCACGCGACATGTCTCATTCAGCGTTTCGACGCCTGTGCAGGTCAGAATTTTTGCACTATCTGCGTTTTCGCGAGTGGCGTGATGTTGTCACCCAGCTGCGACAGATGTGTAAGCAAATCGGTATTTCTGTCCAACCAGTGGGTATTCCTGACTGTCACGACATTCGAGCGTATCCGGATACGGCCTCTGCAATCGTGGACTTTGGTACTGGGGTTCGCTCAGTCGACTTCGACCAAGTACACCGTTCCCTCTTGGTTGGTTTGCTCTCGAACATTGGGAATTGGGATGAGCTTCGCAGCAACTACCAGGGAGCGCGTGGAGCCCGATTTACCATCTGGCCAGGGTCTGGACTTTCAGGACGTAAATCTGACTGGGTGATGGCTGCTGAGCTTGTGGAGACGTCACGGCTTTTTGCCCGCACTGTTGCCCGCATCAAGGTGGAGTGGATTGAGTCAGCCGGTGGACACCTCGTCAACCGCTCATACGCAGAACCCTACTGGAGTCGTGGTAAGGGTGCTGCCATGATAAAAGAGCGCGTATTGCTCTACGGTATGACTCTGGCCGCAGATCGGTCTATTCTTCTCGGCCAGCTGGGAGACATGCGACTTGGAAATCAGGGGACCCGCCGCACCAGTGTCGCCGCACCTGGCACGATTGCGGCAATAGCGCAAGGGCTCCTTGCTGAAGGGTCTGGTGGTAGGTGGGCATCCCAGCTGCTGTCTGAGGACGAGTCTTTACTCACCGCACGTGAGTTGGCATGGGAAATGTTCATCCGCCACGCGTTGGTGGAAGGAAAATGGCGCGCAGACTATCTTCCTTTTGTTCGGCACAATCGTTCCCTGGTCAAACGGGCCGAGGAAATGGCGGCGCGCCTGCGGGATCCCTCTTTGGCAGCATCTCAAGAGGAGCGTGAAGAATTCTTCCGGTCCCGGATCCCCCCATTCATCACCTCGGCCAAATCCTTTGAGGCCTGGTGGAAGAAACAGCCCGACAAGAAAATTCTCGAATACTCATGGACCGACGTATTCCATGAAAATCCTGATATGGACGAGGCGGACTTCCCCACCACATGGGAGCAAGGAAATCTGTCACTCAAGGTGAGCTACCCTGCTGGTGAACCGGTGACCGTGAGAGTTCCTCTGTCTCTATTGCCGCAAATAAGAGATTACGGCTTTGACTGGCAGGTCCCCGGACTACTCAACGAATTGTGCACTGCCACTATCCGCGCACTTCCCAAGCCAATTCGTCGCCAGTTGGCTCCTGCCCCAGAGGTTGGTTCCCAGATCGCCGATTATCTGCGCAGTTCCGATTCTTCCTGGGTGCCCGAAGAAGAGCCGGAAGAGGACGCCCCCACATCGCTGGCTGCTTCTTTGGAGCGTCTCGCCCAGTGGGGACAAAAGACTGGGCGTGTATCTGGTAGTTCCACACCCCCTACCTCGTCAAGTGCTGGAAATTTGCGGGATTCTAAGGAAAGAAGTCGCAAAAAACCCGCACTTGTGCCCGAGAAGAAAGAACGTAGCTTCGCAGAGGCGTTCGCTGCAGCCGTTACACAGCTACGAGGCGTGGAAGTATCTGCGCAGCACGTTGAACAGGCCCCCATTCCTGAAAACCTGCGCATCAGATTTCAGGTAGTTGATCCCTCAGGAAAAGTCGTTGGCCAAGGGCCATCTCTGAGTCTTTTGCAGCGGCAGCTTTCTAAGCAGACGGATTCGGCAGTTTCTAGTGCTGTGAAACACGCGGTAAAAACTGCCGTTGCACAAGAGACTTCCCAGCAGTGGGAAAAGAAGAATATTACTGACTTTCCTCCACAAATACCCCAGTCGGTGGAATCGGCCACGAATACTGGCATGAGCGTGCGCGCCTATCCGGCCTTGGTTGATCAGGGGGATCAAGTTGACCTCCTTCTCAAAAGTAATGCCGATCAGGCACAGGCCGATCATCTTCGTGGGGTAGCTCGGCTGTTGCTGCGTCGCTTACGGCTCTCACCGGCCCGTATTACCACGCGTTGGACTGGCAAAGAAGCTCTCATGCTGGCGGCTTCCCCCTATCCCACAACAGAAGACCTGGTTGAAGACGCTCAATGGGCAGCCGCGCTAGCTCTTGCACGCCCAGTACGGACCGCACAGGACTTTGACAACCTCGTCGCCGAGGCCCGCGACAACTTTGAAGAACAGGTATATCAGAACTTGCGCCATTGCATACGCGCATTAGAAGCTGGCGTGTCGGTACCGCGGCTGCTCTACCCAGGTTTTCTTTCTCGCACTCCCGCTATGTGGTTGCCACACGTACCGCGCTACTTAAAAGCCGCTGAAAGTCCTCGTGCTAACGACCCCAAGCGTGTGGCGATTGTCCAAGAAGTCGAAGACTCACTGGAACATGTCCGGCGCACTGCTGAGGGGCGTCCCTATTCTCTCAAGGTAGCTGACCGACTCCAACGTCTCCAATGGCTCATCGAAGAACTGCGCGTCTCCCTCTTTGCGGAACATCTGGGGACATCTGAGAAAGTGTCGAGAGAACGTCTTTTGCGCTACATTGATGGAGTGTTTCGTGACCTGGACTGACGCCGAGTTGCTTTCTCGCGCCAGAGAACTGCTGGACAAGCACGGCCTAGACGATTGGACCGTCCAGTTAGATCATGCTCGCCGCAGAGCTGGCAGGTGTAGCAGCCACGAGCGCACTATCTCTTTGTCGAAGGTTCTCCTCTCGCAATATCCAGCAACCGGTGTTGACCACGTAATATTGCACGAAATTGCCCATGCACTAGTCGGTCCCGGCCACGGGCACGATGCCACATGGAAAGCAATGGCACGCCGCCTGGGCACTCCCCCCAAGGCACGGTTGGACTCGGCGCTACCCACGCCTGAGGCGCCTTGGGTTGGTACATGCCCGCGATGCGGCACACAGCGTCGTCTCTTTCGCCAACCCCGACGCGTAACCGCCTGTGGAACTTGCTCACGTTCTTTTCGCCCCGAACTCATCTTGCAGTGGACATTCCACGGCACCCCCACTACACCCAAAGGTCCGTACGCCCGCGAGCTAAGCCGCCTCCCTTAGGCACATCACGGTGTCATAAATCCCATGGCAGCTAGATATTTGTCGCCGGGACACTATTTTAGTCACCGGCATCCGCAGCCAAGGCCCCACAGTACTCGGAATATTTGAGATACTTCACGATGTAGGCTGGTAGAGCAAATCTGGTGCCTTAGAGAGGAAATCATGAGCATTCGACTACGCGGCGGAAGAGTATTCTTGGATGGGATTTTTCGCAACGTTGATATCGTGATTGATGACCAGGGCGTAGTTCGCGATGACGCAGATGCATCTCGCGATATCGACATACGCGGGCACTATGTTCTTCCCGGCCTAGCTGACATCCATGTGCATCTGCGTGAACCCGGATTCTCATATAAGGAAACTATCGCCACCGGTACCAGAGCGGCCGCTCGCGGTGGATTCACGACAGTTGGAGCAATGCCCAACGTTGCGCCTCCCCCAGATAACCTCGCCGAACTTGAAAAACAGATAGAAGCCTATAGACGCGACGCCGTGGTAGAGGTCCTTCCCTATTCGTGCCTCACCACCGGCGGCAATGGCCGTGGCGCTCCCGTGGACTACCCATCATTAGCACCCCACGTCATCGGATTTTCAGACGATGGGTTCGGAGTTCAAAGTGAAGAGACAATGCGCCAGGTGATGCGGGGTGTTGCCGACGCTGGCAGTATTGTGGCCCAACATATTGAGGACCTTGAGCTCGCTGGTGACGGCTACATCAATGATGGTGAATACGCTGCGACACACGGACACAAGGGCAAGTCAGCGGAGTCAGAATGGCGTCAGCTGGAAAGGGACTTACATCTGGTTGAAGAAACCGGATGCAACTACCACGGGTGCCATGTGTCGACAGTCAGATCGGTCGAACTCATCCGAGAAGCCAAAGCTAAGGGCCTCCCAGTCACCGCAGAAACGGCTCCTCACTACCTAGCACTGTCCGACGATATGTTACAAGAGGATGGGCGCTTCCGTATGAATCCTCCGATTCGTAGCCGCGAAGACCGTGAGGCTCTGTGCGAGGCGCTCCTGGATGGAACTATCGACATGATCGCCACCGATCACGCACCTCACTCAGCTGAGGAAAAAGCTGGTGGACTTGAAAAATCAGCCAACGGAGTCGTCGGCCTGGAAAACTCTCTTAGCGTTATCTATACCGAGTTTGTCCACTCAGGCCGCATGACCATGGAAGACCTCGTTCGGGTCATGTGCGTGGCTCCAAGAACACGGTTCAAGACCGGTGGTGGACGAATCACTATGGGGTCCCCAGCCGATCTCATCGTCTTTGACCCCAATTTCCACGAGCCCCTCGACACCTCGAAGTTCCAATCCAAGGGGCGAGCTACGCCGTTCGATGGGATAGACCTTCATGGCCAAGTAGCGCTGACTTTGTGCAAGGGGCATGCAGCCTGGGATCCGCATTCGTGGTTAGCCTAGATTTCCACCGTGACGCTGTTGGTTACCTAACATGTGGTCCACAAAGGACTTTCTTGACCAATGGAGGGCGACACTAAGCTAGAATAATCTGCGGCGTCGAGCGTGAGGGACGTGAGCTATGGATTTTTACCTGCCGGTCACCTCGCTTTTCTATTGGATGGGTCCCCATGTCTGCTGATCGCATTTTTGAAGTTGCCCACAATGACCCAATTGCTCGGGATACCTATGTGCTCACTCTCAACGGCGACACCTCGGATCTCACAACACCGGGCCAATTTGTCAATGTGGAAGTACCTGGTTTCTACCTTCGGCGTCCTCTTTCTGTTGCCGACTGGTCTGCCGGAGAGTTGCAATTAATCTACAAAGTCCTGGGACAGGGAACAGCCGCAATGACTCGAATGTCACCGGGTGATCAAACGCGTATCATCTCTGGGCTGGGCAATGGGTTCGAGATTACTGAAGCGGAAGCTCCGCTCATTGTCGGAGGCGGTGTTGGTGTTGCTCCGCTTTTTGCCCTGGCGCGGGAATTGCTGTCGAGGGGACAGTCGCCGCAGGTTGTTTTAGGTTTCAATTCGGCTGATGAGGTGTTCTCCGCGGAGAGCATCCGCGAACTTGGTGCTTCTGTCGCAATCGCAACGGTCGATGGCTCTGAAGGGACTGCAGGTTTTGTCACCGATGCCCTGCCATCACGATTCGACTACTTTTATGCATGCGGGCCCACACCTATGCTAAAAGCCCTGGCTTCTGCCACAGAACAACCCGGACAGTTCTCCTTAGAAGAACGAATGGCATGTGGTTTTGGTGCGTGTATGGGCTGCGTGACTAATACTGTGGACGGAAATCAGCGTGTCTGTAAAGAAGGACCAGTATTTTCCCGAGAGGAGTTAGCATGGTAAACCCTTTGGCTGTTCAGTTGGGCACCACTACCTTGCAGAACCCACTGATCCCCGCATCGGGATGTTTCGGTTTCGGAGACGAATTCCTCGACTTTTATGACCCGAATATCCTTGGGGCTGTGGCCCTCAAAGGCACCACCCGCGATGCCCGTGACGGCAACGCCACGCCTCGTATAGCAGAGACTCCCGCGGGAATGATCAACTCGATTGGCCTACAAAACCCAGGTATTGATGTTGTTTTATCTAAGAAGTTGCCACATTTGGCAACGTTCTATTCTCAGCCGGTGATTCTCAATATCTCCGGCTTTTCTATTGATGACTATGTTGCCTCTTGCGCGGCGGCTGACGGCAAAGCCGAGATCATCGAGCTCAATGTGTCGTGCCCCAACGTGCACGGCGGCGGTATTAGCTTCGGTTCTTCGTGCCCGCTTTTGGTAGAAGTAGTGCGTGCTGTGCGCGAAGTTGTGACACAGTCACAGCTCTTCATCAAGCTCTCCCCTAATGTCACCGACATTGTGGAAATGGCCCGCGGAGCTGTTGATGCCGGCGCTGACGGTCTCACCCTTATCAATACGCTGTTGGGAATGCGCATTGATCTCAAACGCCGCCACCCCGTGATTGCTGCGGGAGCCGGAGGATTTTCGGGCCCAGCAATCTTCCCTATCGCCGTACGTATGATTCATGCCGTAAAAAGTGCCATTGATGTTCCCATCATGGGTTCTGGAGGCGTAGCAAGCGCGAGCGACGCCCTGGAAATGATGATGGCCGGAGCAACCGCAGTACAGGTGGGAGCGGAGTCTTTGCGAGACCCCATGGTGATTCCTCGCATCATCGACGAACTCCCAGCCCTTCTAGACGAACTTGAAATAGACCAGATAGCTGATGTGATTGGAGAAGCTCTTGCCTCATGATGTGATCGTTGCCGCCGATTTCCCCCACGCGGATGCTTTGCGTGATTTCTTAGAAAAGCTGCCGGGCCAACGTCCCTACCTCAAAGTTGGAATGGAACTGTTCTATGGCGCGGGTCCCAGTCTGGTTCGCGAACTCAAGGATGAGGGGTACAGTGTTTTTCTCGATCTGAAACTACATGACATTCCCAATACCGTCGGCCGCGCAATGGCGGTGCTTTCCGACCTGCAGGTCGACATGGTCAACCTGCATGCGGCGGGCGGTTCCGACATGATGAAATACGCGATTGAAGGCCTCACCAGGCCCGATGGAACCCGACCTTTGTTGATTGCTGTCACCCAACTTACCTCTACCAGTCAGCAGATGCTAGAAGATGAGCTTCTCATCAATCAACCTGTGGACGAGGTGGTCGCACACTATGCAAGTTTCTCGAAGCATGCGGGCCTCGACGGGGTGGTGTGTTCGCCTCGCGAAGTTGAGATTGTCAAGGAGGCATGTGGGCCAGAGTTCCTCACTGTCACCCCAGGCATTCGCTTCGCAGATTCGGCCGCTGACGATCAGGTGCGCATCGCCACGCCAGAGAACGCCCGCGCTTCAGGCAGCGATTTCATCGTGGTGGGCCGTCCCATCACTGCCTCGCCCGACCCTCTAGCTGCGTATCTTCGTGCCCGCACGGAATTTTTAGGAGAGTAAATGTCCATCAGCGCTGACCTACTAGAAATCGAGGCGGTCTTCCTGCGCCCAGATGACCCTTTCACCTGGGCTTCTGGAATCAAGAGTCCCATTTACTGTGACAATCGTCTGATTCTCTCCGCCCCCGTCGTGCGCAGAAGGGTTGAGGATGCCTTAGCGCAGATGATCACCACTGAGTTTCCTGGCGTTGAGTCTCTGATGGGCACCGCAACCGCCGGTATTGCCCACGCGGCCTTGGCTGCCGAACGCCTCGACCTGCCAATGGGCTATGTACGAGGTGGAAACAAGTCTCATGGTCGCGGCAACCAAATCGAAGGACGCCTAGAGCCAGGAACCAAGGTGGTTGTCGTCGAAGACCTCGTCTCTACCGGGGGATCTGTTCTTGAGGCTGTGTCAGCTTTACGTGTTGCGGGAGCCGAAGTGTTGGGCATCGCGGCACTATTCACCTACAACATGGCAAAAGCAGCTGAAAGAATGACTGAAGCAAACATTCGCTATTCGGCACTGTCGAATCTTGATGAGCTAGTTCAAGAAGCAGCTCAGACTGGTTATGTCACCCAAGAGCAGGCAGATTCCATTCTTTCTTTCCGCGACAATCCTAGCCAGTGGTGGAGCAAATGAAACATCTGATCGACATTACCGACCTTTCCCAAGAGGAAATCGCAGAACTTCTGGAAGTGGCTGAAGACATTGCTGCCAATCCCGTCAAATATCAAGATGCCGCAGCGCATAAACGTCTAGGTACTCTCTTTTTTGAACCTTCCACACGTACACGTTTGAGTTTCGAAGCAGCGATGCAGGCTCTAGGTGGCAATGTCATTGGCTTTTCTTCTGCCGATTCATCTTCTTCCACCAAGGGGGAGAGTGTCACTGATACGGTTCTCACGGTTTCCTGCTATACGGACATCATCGCCATGCGCCATCCAAAGGAAGGCGCACCACTTTTGGCTGCGCGCCGCTCGCAGGTTCCCGTCATCAATGCTGGCGATGGCGGCCACGCACATCCAACCCAGACACTCACCGACTTACTGACAATTCATCGAGAAAAGGGACGCCTCGACAATCTGGTGATTGGACTATGTGGAGACCTCAAGTTTGGGCGGACAGTCCACTCGCTTATCAGTGCTCTTGTGCCATATCCTGGTATTTCTTTTGTGCTCATATCACCAGACGAACTTCGCATTCCTGACTATGTTCGCGAAGATGTTTTGGATCGAAGTGGCGTCCCGTACATAGAAACCGACAACTTAGAGAGCCACTTGGGCAGCTTGGATGTTCTCTACATGACTCGAGTACAAAAGGAACGATTCTTCAATGAGGCAGATTACGTCCGTTTGAAGGATCGGTTCATTTTGGACCTGGACAAGCTACGTTATGGTCGCGACGATCTCACAATCATGCATCCATTGCCCCGAGTCAACGAGATTCACATCAAGGTTGACGATGACCCCCGCGCCGCATATTGGAAGCAAGTAAAAAACGGAATGCTGGTGCGCATGGCTCTGATTCTGAAACTATTGCGTGAGGCAGGAAGCTTGGAGGATGCTCAATGAATATCGATGGCGTTGAAAATGGGATAGTGCTGGACCATATTCGTGCTGGGGACTGCATGAAACTGTACTACCTGCTAGGTCTGGATGAGTTGGATTGTTCGGTCGCAATTATCAAGAACGCGTACTCCCAAAAAATGGGACGTAAGGACATCATCAAGATTGATGCACCCCTTGACCTAGACCTCGATGCATTGGGGTACATCGATTCACGTATCACCGTGAATCTTGTCCGCGATGGCAAGCTTTTTCAGAAGAAACATCTCTCTTTGCCTCAGGAACTAGTGAACATTGTGGTGTGCAAGAATCCTAGGTGCATTACCAGCACTGAGAACGATGTGGACCAGGTCTTCAGGCTCTCCGATCCTGAACGTCAGCTCTATAGGTGCGTGTACTGCGAGACTGCCCCAGAGTCTTAGCCCCCACCACCCCACCGCCGCATTACAGAGTTATAAAAGTCAACCCCTGGGCAAATATCGACCTTGGTTCTGTTTTATTACTCTGTAATGCGGCGAGAGGGAGGGAGCCTTAACCGAACCACGCCTTGAAGTATGCATAAAAGTTAAGGTTTCCCACGCTCTCGCAGGCGCCTTCCCCCCCGGGTTGGTAAGGCGTGTAGTTATAGAGGCCTGCGGTTGCATAGTTCTCGACATAGACAGTTGACTCCCCGCAGTGACCATTAGGGTGAAAGCGAATCTGGTTGTCGGCTTCAGGAACTATTGAGAACATGCTGGGCTCAGCCGCATAGCGTCGTAGCTGTTTGGCGGCGTGGAATACCTGATTAGCAAATCCGAAGAACTGGGGATCACAGTTGGAAGTGTCGGGGCATCCGTATCCCATAGCAATGTCGTAGCGGCTCTGTTCTAGCCGGGTGCTTGAAGCCGTCAAAAGCCCCTGCTCCTTCTGCAACATCACCAACAAAACCTGAGGGTTGATACCGCAAGCTCTACTGGCTTTCTCGATGATTGTTCCAGGAGTGTCCCCTTCAGCCCCTTCAAAATCGTAACAATAGTCCCCGCCAGAATATGACTGGGTGTCTTCAACATACTCAGTGATACAAGGGGCTTCTCCAGACCGGCAGCCTTCATTCACCTGCGCAAGAAAAGCCGTAATTTCCTCAGCAGACATTGCTGCAGAGTCGTAGAAAATCTCATCCTCAATGATGCGACCCGCGTTGAAACCTGAGTAGTCCAGAGCGGGCGTAATAGGTTCTGGCGGTAATTCCTCCACTGGCATAGAGTCCGTTTCAGCTACAGGATTCGGGTCTTGGAACTGACTACAACCCACCAAAACCAGTGCCAGCGGCAAGCACAACGCAAGCCGCTTCACCGATCAGAATCCTCGATGTAGCGAAGAATCTCGGGAGTAGCTGCTTCTACCGTTTTGAGAGTTTCTCTAAAGTCACTCATATCTCCGTACCAGGGATCGGGCACATCGAGACTGGTTGCACCGGGCTCAAAGCTGCGGTACATCAGCAGTTCTCCTGCAGGTTCCCCAAGACGCCGCACTCCACGATAGTGTCCATCTGTCATTGCCAAGATCAGGTCAAAGTTCTGCAGATCTGATTGCCGAATCTTCCGCGCCGTGTGAGGAGGAACATCATAACCAGCTTCTTTGAGCGTGCGAACGGCTCGATAGTCCATCGGATTACCAGCTTCTTCTGAACTGATACCCGCACTATCAACTTCAATATCAAGGCCCAGTTTTTCTGCGGCATCGGCTAACACCACCTCGGCCATTGCGGAGCGACAGATATTTCCGGTACACACCATGAGAACCTTGTAGGTCACTTCTTTTCACCTGCCAACACAGGATTGGATAGGCGATTTTGCGTGGGAGGGGTGGGGCAGGTTGCGTAGGGCGTGAACGACGCGGGGAAGAAAGTCGATCGGTTGAAGTCGACGATGTCTCCGTCAACAGGAGCGCTACGCCAAAGATCGTTCGATGGGTCCGAGAAAATCACGTGTGGACCAGAGGGGCCTTCAGTGACAAGCAAGGGATTTTCGCCGGGAAGAGTTACTTCTCCCAACGCTGTCAATGAGACTACCCCTCCTGGATATGCACTGGGAACTTCAATGGTGCGCGGAGTTGCAAATTCTGTATAGGTGCCAGTTACGCGTGCACTGTCCAAATAATCGTAGGTGTCTGTCTCGGTAAACTGCAGTCGGACCGGGCTATGCGGATCCCTTACGCGCACGCAAACCTTGCCGAATCGGAGTGCAATCTCAGCTTGCTTTCCATCAGCTTCCACATAGATCGCCTCACCGGGAACAACCTGGAATTCTTGGTCATTCCACGTGACAACATTTCCCTGTGCAGTCCAGGTACCCGGAAAAGTCTGGAGTGTCTGGGGTTCAGGTCCCAGCCAATCCAGACTCACCAGAGAGAGCCACCCAAATGGCTCCCGTAACTTCTCATTGCGGTCTTGCCGCCAAAGTTTCCATTCTTCAACACTCACTTACAGTTCAACCCTCCCGAAAGCGCGGACAAGTTCGTCTCCATGACTGTAACAAAATCCTGCTCGGGAGTGCCCTCTATGGGGTTCAATTGGGCGGTTTTTACACCGACTGCTTCAGCGAGGCGATCTGCAGTCGTCTGTGCGGCAGTACTTTCAAAGAAAATTGTGGTGGCATCATGCTCTTTAGCGATTTTTTCTACTTCCCTCAGCCGCTTAGGAGAAGGCTCTGCTTCGGGATTGATTCCGGTAATTCCTATTTGTTCGAGGCTGTACGCATCAGCGAGGTAGCCGAAAGCCTCATGAGAAGTAACCAATGTGGCACCTGCACATCCTGCCAGTTCCTCACGATATTTACTGTCAAGAGCTTCCATTTTTGTGCGGAACTCCTTGGCGTTGTGAGCAAAAGTCTCAGCATGGTTGGGATCGGTCTCACTCAAACGTTCGGCAGTGAGGTCACCAATTTCAGCCATGATCATAGGATTCAACCAAATATGGGCGTCCCCCTCTCGCAGCTGGTCCTCTTTTACAGCATCCATCGCATCAAGTGTTGGTACTTCTTGCATGGCAACGGCTTCCTCTACAGCCGGCTGGAAACCCGAGCCTAAGTAGAGCACAAGGTCTTGATTACCTAGTTCAGCTACCTGTTTGGGGGAGATTTCTAGTTCATGAGCATCGCCACCAGGGGGGGTGAGGTCGGTGACAGTAACCGCGTCTCCCCCAATCTCCTCAGCCAGGTAGGCCATCGGGTAGAAGGAAGCTGCCACCTTCACACCCGCGGCTTCGCTAGATTGACCTGATTGACTACCCGCGCCCGCGCAGCCGGTGAGTCCTAATGCAAGTACCGCCACCGCAACAGGAAAGAGTCGTTTTTTCATGATGTCAGCCTAGTGGGCGTCCTCATGTTCATGACCACTTTCTGAGTGATCATGGTCATGCCCTTCCTCATGATCGTGCCTTCGTGGTCATGATGATCGGTCTCTTCAACGCTGACTCCAAAGCCCGTAACGCCAGTAAGTTCATTCACTTCTTGGGGCAGATCACCTGCGAGCCACACTTCACCAGTTTCGATATCAACGGCATAGAGTTTCTTCTCCGCCGGATCAGTCACATACGCAGTGCCGTCAGCCACGAACACTGCTGGCCGAGGCTTCTGCCATTCAGCTGGAACCTCCCACGCGTCGATTACCTGGTGAGCCGCAATTTCACTGCCAGATTCTGGATCGAGAACATGCAATTTGCCGTCGGCACCAAGAACGATTGCTTCACCATTGTCACCTCGGGCCAAGGAGCGGAAACTATAGCCGGTACCTAGATCAACCGGTTTAACCTGCTTGGATTCCACATCGATCAAAGCAACTTGTGTAATCTCGTTTTCGTTGGCATCTCCCGCATATCCTGGCGTGTAGTTGGACAGCACAACGTCACTTTCTGGTGACGCTACCAATGTGCCCATACGGCCATTCTCATCAGGACTTGTCACCTTAGAGAAGGCCCCCTCGTGGTAAAGGAGGGCCCCGTCGGAACAACCAAATACGACGGTATCGTCTACTACGGCTTCCCCATGAACATCAGGACAGTTTTTCCCTTCTGCCACCGATTCACCTTGAGGAGTCATCACTGCAACCCCTTGTCGATCAGGAGTCGTTACTAAAAAATTCTCTTCAAAAGGCACAGCAACTCCGTGGTGCGCCTCAACCTTTAGTTCGGTTGCACCTGCCATAGTTGCAACATCGTCTGTTGGAACAATGTGAATTTGCCCGGTTCCGTCTGAAAATAACGTGGCGATACCCTCATCTGCGACAACGTGACCTGGCTCGCTGGCTGAGTACACCACATCTGTCAGTTTCGGTTCTGCAGTGTAGTAGTGGAAGTGGTCACCATGAGCCTGCGCCCAGGTTCCCATATCAAGGACTTGGAACCCTTCCGAAGTTGACACCATTGCATGGCGTCCGTCCCCTGCGGGGTTCAGACGATTGAATCCTTCAAGCGGTATATCTGCGATTACGTCGAAGTTTTCAGCGTTAAGGACCAATATTCCGCCGTCATATGTCATGGCTAGCCGCGTTTGTGCAGCTGCCTGCTCTTGCGCGTTGCTGTCACTTTGCGCATGTTCAGCATGCTCGCCGTGGCTACTCCCCGTATTCTCTGACTGAGCTGGCGCAGCGGTAGAACAACTGGCCAGCAGTAACACCAATGGGGCTAGAGCCACCAGAGATTTTCGCATGTATATACCTTTCTCCCGCAACAGCATTTAGGGTAACAGATAACGATTCTCATTTGCAATTAGTATGCGGATATCCACAGGCTTCCAAGCGATAGTTATCCCCGAATTCCGCGAAGGCGAGTTTTTACTTCCCTATCTGACTGCCACGATGAGTTTCCACGGTAAACACACGCTTCGAAAGGCCCTCAATGAATTCGCTATCCACACAACTACCCCAATCTTCAGATAACTCACACAAGAGATTTTCAATGCTGCTAGAGGCGCTGACACCATACAGCCATGACCCAGGAAACTTCGATGCACGAGCTCTTTTCGATTCACTAGGGAACGAGCTCTCAACTTACTGGTCCAAGCGCATCACTACCACTTCATTCTTGAGTCTTGGCGACATATATTTACTGGTACTCCAGCGAATGCGCTGGCTTTGCACTAAGCAAAAACCTCTGTCTGCACTGCACAGCCTCGTCAAACATCTAGAGTGCGACGCAGCGATACAACAATCAACATGCGGCATGATCCATACCTGTTCAGCCCTGCCAAAGAACCAGGAAAGACCGGTGTTCGTACCCCTTGATCCAGAAACGCATCCGGCTGCATCAACGTTTCAAACAGGTCAACTCTCCTCTACCCTCACACGGTCGGGTAGTGCTCTACAGCAGTTCTATTCGATCCTGAAAAACTGGGGTATATCTCTTGAACTGACGCGCGTAGCAACTGAAACGATAGCTGGACTATGTGTGACCTCATCGCGAAGAGGACCCAACTCTAGGCGCACTATTCTTCTGACGATGCTTGACAACGGGGAACTCGACCTCACTGGGCCACCTTCTGCCATGGTGTGCTGGCTCTATCTAATAGCGGGAAGGCGCACTGCATACCAGGAGTCTCTACTGTGGTCCCTGTTGAGCGGGCAAGAACTCGACGAGTCGGTCCTCACCCCTTCCAAGCCCCCTTGCACGAACCCACTTCCATACCCCTATAACCTTCAGCAACGCTGGCTCACAGAGCTGTCATGGCATGCCAGTAATAACTCTTTCCAGATGAATCGAGAACTCACTGCCGCACAATAGTAATCCGACGCATGTGCCGGAAAGATAAGATGATCTGGTGAATGACCTAGAGTACATACAACACGGGTGCAGCGTGCGCGAGCATCGCCTCGACGTGCCGCTCGACTACGCACACAATCGCGGCAGTATCGAGCTCTTCGCCAGAGAAGTTATACCTCCTGGCGGCGAGCATTTCCCGCCCCTCCTTTTTCTCCAGGGAGGTCCCGGTGGTGAAGGGCCCCGACCCGCTAATTTTCGCGACATCTGGATGGGTGCCGCTCTTAAAACTCATCGTTTGATCCTCATGGATCAGCGTGGAACCGGCCAGTCATCACCCCTGTTTTCCTGCAACGTTGCGGGTTCTGACGGGGAAAAAGCTGAGTATCTGAGTCTGTTTTTACAAGAAAACATTATCCGGGATGCCGAGGCTTTACGAGAGGCATTGAACATCAAGAGGTGGACGACGCTAGGGCAGTCCTATGGCGGCTTCCTCACGTTGGCATATCTGAGTCTCTTTCCAGATTCTATAGAGCAATCTTTCATCACGGGTGGATTACCTGGCCTAGTGCCCCTCGACCAGATCTACACTCTCAGCTACTCACTCACTGCTGCCAGAAATGAAGAATATTTCAAGCGCTATCCACGCGATGAAACCACAATTCGTCATATTGCGGCCCACCTGAGCGACACAGTCGAGTACCTTCCCACAGGTGAGCGGCTCAGCAGTCAGCGTTTTCGTTCTCTGGGTCAAAACTTGGGAATGAGCGGTGGGTTTGACACTCTCCACTATCTTTTTGAAGGTCCTTTCATTTCTGTTCGAGGTGAAAAGCGGCTATCTCCTGCATTTTTAGCTGCCGTCGGCGCGCAGTTGAGCCAAGCTGGACGTCCTCTCTATTACGTTCTGCAAGAAGCAATCTACGGCCCAACAACACCTGAAGGAACCCGGTGGTCCGCAGAACGCCTGGCAAAGAGTCTGCCGGGCTTTAGCCCCGACACAGACCCCCTTGACCAGTCGACCCCTTGGTATCTCACTGGCGAACATGTATCCCGCGCACTCTTAGAGGAAGATCCCGCACTGTCGACACTGCTTGGCGCAGTCGATGTATTAGCTCAGCGCACTGATTGGCCGCAAGTGTATGATCTCTCGATGCTCAGTTCCAACACGGTCCCTGTTGCCGCCGCCGTGTACTACGACGACATGTTCGTCCCTCGTAAACTTTCAATGGATACTGCAACTCTCATGGGTGCTACAAGAACCTGGGTGACCAGTGAATACCAACACGACGGATTGCGTATGAGTGGTCCGCGAGTATTTGAGCATCTGGAGAATCTCATCAACGACTAGCCTGGCATCCGCCACTTGTCGCAGCTATCCTCTAGGCTTGGATGAAGCTGGAACGGATGCCTCACTATGAGGCTGATTGAGGAGCAGAAGTGGAAAACCGCGTCTTTGAAGCCATCAACTGGAACAAGCTGGAGGATGACAAAGATCTGGAAGTGTGGGACCGCCTGACCGGAAACTTCTGGTTGCCTGAGAAGGTTCCACTGTCGAATGACATTCCTTCGTGGGCAACACTAACTCCCGAAGAACAATTAATGACTAACCGCGTTTTTACCGGTTTGACATTACTCGACACTTTGCAAGGAACTGTAGGGGCCGTCAGCCTGATTCCAGATGCTCTCACTCAACATGAAGAGGCCGTATACACCAACATTGCATTCATGGAATCAGTCCACGCCAAATCCTATAGCTCAATTTTCTCAACACTGCTTTCAACCGAAGAAATCAATGAGTCCTTCCGGTGGGGCCGCGAGAATCCCCATCTTCAAAAGAAGGCACAGATTATCGACTCCTACTACGAGGGAGACGACCCGCAAAAGCGCAAAGTTGCCAGCGTCATGCTTGAGTCTTTCCTCTTCTACTCTGGCTTCTATGCCCCTATGTACTGGTCAGCACACGCCAAGCTCACCAATACGGCTGACCTGATCCGCCTCATTATCCGTGATGAGGCTGTTCACGGCTACTACATTGGCTACAAGTATCAGGTCAATAACCGCGGTGCATCCCAAGAACGCTTAGACGAGCTAAAAGACTATACCTTCTCTCTTCTCTACGAACTTTACGACAATGAGGAAGACTTCACCGAAGACCTGTATGACCCCCTGGGGCTGACAGAAGATGTCAAGAAGTTTCTCCGTTACAACGCCAACAAGGCACTCATGAATCTAGGGTATGAGGCACTTTTCCCCGCGGATGAAACAAATGTAAACCCAGCAATTTTGGCGGCACTATCACCCAATGCTGATGAGAATCACGACTTTTTCTCAGGGTCAGGGTCGTCCTACGTCATTGGCGAAATCGTTGATACTGAGGATGAGGACTGGGATTTTTAGTTTTGAAAAAAGTAACCTAGCTTCAAGCGGTAAACAGTAAGGCCCGGAACTAATTAAGTCATAAGTTCCGGGCCTTTACGTATCCCTCGACTAATAAACGAGAAGCAACACCGTTACATATTCTTTTTTACGCAAAGCACATCACGATTTGTCAGTCCTCGACAGACAACGCGATAAAACACAGCGTCCATTTATCGCCGATATGTCCTTATGGCTCCGGCAGGAATGACTGGCTTCTGTGACAGTAGCCCCTCATCCGCTAGTGATTCACCAGCCATACTTGTTGGGCGCCAGTCTCCTTCAGCCTGGGCATCTACTGCCGCCTCGTCCAAAAGATAGTTGACAAAACGTGCCTCCACTTGACCGTCCACGCGACGCAGAGAGGTAAGCGGTATACGCCCGTGATTGCGTAACTCAACGTGGGCCTGTGGCAGAATCGATTTCTCGCCAACCGATCCACGTCCCCGAACCACACACGGATCAAATCGGAAGAGGTCTGCTTGGACCGGGGCCTCGGCCCCCTGCCACCCATGCGGGGAAGGAAGCAAAGCAAGCTCTGTTCTCACGCGCTGCCCCAAATACTGTGCACCAGGTACAGGAATTTCGGATCCCGCTGGTTCGTCGCGGAGTGGATGGACATTGACGCTCATCATTCCCACTGATCGAACTAGCGTCAGGGCCAACGAATCTTCCACCACTTCATACTCTGTGAGTTTCTTGAGTAATACTGTCGATTTGCCGGCAGCAACAAACTGCGTTGCGGGATACGTGGGGAGAGGGAATTCACCCCAGCCACCCTCTCCTTCAAGGCCTCGTGTCGTGGTTCCATACTGGCCCGCCGCAAAAGATTCCGACGCAGTTTCAGCTGTTGGGACAATTACTCGTAGCCGGTGATCACATACATTGTTGACAAATTCGATAGTTACCCGAAGGAAGCTTTCCCCAGCCCGAAGTTCATAAATCGTCTCGACTTCTAGCTCGATTTTGTCCTGCGTTCGACGGTCACGGTCGGCCTCTCGAACGGCTGCAGGAAGTAGGTAACTACGCATCACCTGAACTCGGGAACGAAGGGGGCCCTGTTCAAGAACAGCCGCACGCACTGCCTTAGGGGTGGTGATCACGGTGTCCGATGCAAGCGGTCCGAAGTTGTAAGAATCACCGCGATCCCCCTCGTCAATAAGGGCGAATGCCCCGTGCACGTGATAATCCTCAGCCGTGACGTCAACGGTTCCGTCTGGGTTCACCACTACGTTGACAATCCCGTTATCCAGCGATGTTGCACTAGCGGACGTGACATGGTGCGGTTCCTGCGCTGATGAGGCAAGCCCAGAACCGAGCCCTGGCAACGGTACCTGAACCAACGCACGATGCCGTGGATCTGCGATGGTTTTAACCGCCCATAGCCGGTTCTCACTTGCAGCTCGCTGTTCTAGTTCAGCCCGGAAGGCAGCTAAATCAAATGTTCCGACAGGCACCTCAGCAACATTGAAGATAAGTTCGCCATCTCCCCATTGATAGCTGTTGATCTGCTGGCCAAAGAGTTCACGTCCGTGAATACGGCGCAAGATTTTGATTAAGTCTGCGCTGCTCATCATCTCATCACCAAGCACCGTTGGTAGACTCTCGACAATCTGCGCGTGGGGAGGTGTACTAGCAACGCCTCCTACAGTAATCTCCACCTGAGCTTGGCGCGCATACGCCGATGTGTTAACGAGGAGGTAGTCGTCAGCACTGACCGATTGTGCCGCACTTGCAAGTGCAGTCTCAGTAACGCCTCTGGCAATATGTGCCGCTGTATGAAGACGAGTCTCTACCTGTTCGGCAGTAGAGTCCACCCCGCAGCCAGTGACAGAATCATGAGCAGTTGATTCAACGATCCGGTACCAGGCAGTTTCAAGAAAACTTCCATGATCAGCTGCCGGGTACAAAGCATCAAGCCGCTCGGCTACCGTCACAGCTCTTTCTGCTTCGGCCATAGCTGCCTTCATATTGGTACGGATGGAAAAGACACCCGGAAGGAGATTTCCCCTAGCGTGGGACCTCATCTCCCCCTTCACCACCGGTAACTTGAAGTTGTCCTTGGTAGAGCGAATGTAGTCTTCCAATGTAACGATACGGAATTCCGGACCATCTTCTTCCACCTCGGCGATTCTTTCGACGAGGTCAGGGTAGGGTGCTGTGTGATCGGACCCTACCATTGCGAGGACATCATCACCTTCATACCAGGATGCTGTCGCGTCTATATACGCAGAACCTAATTCTCCTAGCTGTTCACGCAGGGCAAATAGAGCTAACCCGTTTCCGTATCCATCAAAAAGATACTGGCAACGTACCGATGAACCATCTAAGGCCTCCCACGTAAATGCGTGGTTTTCAACCCTTGCTGGAACACCACGCCACAGCGTTGCATCTTTAATTCCGAATCCACGAAGAATTTGTGGTGTCTGCGCGGCATGACCGAACATATCGGGTAAATACCCCACCCGCATTTCTTTCCCCAAGTCCCGCGAGGAAGATATTCCCAATTCGAGATTCCGGATTATTGTTTCACCATCACAGCAGAACTCATCCAGAAGAATAAGAAAAGGCCCAATAGCCAACTGACCAGCCTCGATTGCACGCTCGACTCGTTGCCGCGACTCTGGTCGCATCTCCAAATAATCATCAATCGCTGCGGCTTGTCCGTCGAGAGTGAAACGGTACTCCGGGTAACGCTCTAGAGTGTCAAGCAACCCGTCGAGCATGTGCACGAGGCGCAGACGGAATACGTCATGCGGCTCATACCACTCACGGTCCCAGTGAGTATGAGGTACCAGGGCGATCTGTGGTTTGGTGGTCATAAAGATTGTCACTTCCGGATATATTTAGGCGGTAATCGCCAGCATGGTTCGGTCTGGCGCGGTCAAAAAATACGGGCCGTTTTCAGCTGGGGCATTGACGGTGGTTTGTTGTTCCTCAACCACTTGTCTATTACCCACGAAATCGACCAGAATGTTTCCTTTCCCTTTGTCCACCCATATGGTTTTCTGGTCGAGGCGAAGAATAATTGGGCAGTCGAAAACAATGGGCACATAATGATCGTTTTCGCGGCGCGCAGCCCCACTGATTGCAGTTCGTCCCGCTTTGACTCCATCAAGTATGGATTCGGGGGTATTGTCACGCGCAAGAACCCACGTCACCGGCATCCCTGGTCTCTGGAGTCCTCCATGGTTGTGGAAATCTGACCCGCCAAGCAATGTTGCACGGTTTCCTGCAGCGGCATACCAGGAAAGAATACCGTCGCCAATCAGGTCTCGGTACCACGAGGAGTGCCAGAATTCCACCGCTTCGGGTCTCCTTTCCAAAGGAACCACCCACGAGCAATCGGCGTCGATTGGATGGTTTATGGAAAAAACTCCGCCGCGGTGCTTGGTTTCATCAACCCAGTTTTGCAGTGGTTCACGAAAGTCGATCCATCCAATATCGCCAAAAGCATTCCCATGCCCTTGGTTGGTGGTTACTTCTTGGCCGGGAATAAGGGTGATTCCTTGTTCTTGGCCAATGCTCTTAAGATGAGGATGATGACTCACCGTGTTGTGGTCGGTAACAGCAAGGAAGTCCAGTCCCATCTCGACACCCAACCGTGCCAATTGGGCAATCGTCTGTGATCCATCAGAATGCACGGTGTGATTGTGGAAGTCTCCTGCATACCAGGCGTACCCCTCTGGAGCGGGAAGATTACGCGAGGAACCTCTCGGTATCCCTTCTAGACGCGGAACATGTGGATCGTCAGGTAACTGCACAGCTGACGGAAGAGAGACTTCGATAGCGATATCAACTGATCCTTTGGGAAGATTATGCAACCCTAGGACCACCGCCCACTCACCTTCTTCAAGCACTCCGGGCAGATAGCCCGGAGTCGCTTGATCTGCAGAAATCGTGAACTCTCGACGTGCGCCGCCGGACCATCCTCGCCAACCCGCAGGGCCCTCACACCCCAAATCAACAACGCCGCGTGTGGAATCAAATGAGATCCGCACCCCTAATGATTCGGTACCAGCTGGAACGAAGAAAGGGACTTTGTGATAGCGATCGCGTGCCTGTAAGTGCAGGTCGGCATGAACTACCTTGCTTATCACAGACACAATTAGAATATCCTCTCGGTAGATTGTGGGTCGAAGAGAAGCGATCTGCCTTCCCGAGCTTTCACCCACCCATTGGCCCCAATATTTGGCACGTGGTCTTCATCAACAATCAACTGCAAAGCTGCCTCACCGACGTTGACTGTGACAAGGTAACTTGCCCCAAGACTCTCTGTCATCGCGGTTGTGACGGGGAATGCCCCTGCAACTTCGGCAGAAGACCACTCTAAATACTCAGGCCGAATACCCCAAATGGCTTCTTCGCCCTCACGAAGATGGTCACTATTTGCAGGAACTTTAACATCCACGCCGCTAAGAATCAGGTTCCCATTTCTCACTGAAACCGTCTCAAGGTTCATCGGATATGAACCAATAAAGCCTGCGACAAAAGTGTTGGCTGGCCGCTGGAATACCTCCTGAGGACTGCCAACTTGCTGCAATTTGCCCTTCTTCATTACCGCGATACGATCCGCTAGAGCTAGAGCTTCTGCTTGGTCGTGCGTAACGAATACAGTGGTGATCCCCAGTTCCCTTTGAAGTTCTTTGAGGAATGTGCGTGCCTCAAGACGCAGTCGAGCATCGAGGTTCGAAAGTGGCTCATCTAAAAGAAGGACGCCCGGTTTGATCCCCACTGCACGAGCTAACGCGACACGCTGTTGCTGGCCGCCCGATAGCTGGCCAGGTCGGCGCTCGAGCAGACCATCAAGGGAAAGACTATTGGCCACCTCCTCTGCCCGTGCCCGTCGTTGATCTTTTGCCACTTTCTTCAGGCGCAATGGGTAAGAGATGTTGTCAGCCACATCCATATGAGGAAACAGCGCATAGTCTTGGAAAACCATTGCTACTCCCCGCTGACCAGGCTCTGCATTCGTTACATCTGTCCCACCAATTTCCAACACTCCTTCTGTAATTGCTTCGAGGCCTGCAATCGATCGCAAGAGAGTTGTCTTTCCGCAGCCGGAGGGACCAAGGAGTGCAAAAAACTCACCGTCGTGGATCTCTAAATCCACTTCATCAACGCCGCGAACCCCACCTGGGTATTCTTTGACTAAATCTGTCATTGTTATTGAAGACATTAGGACTTGATCCCTCCATGGAATCGGAAACCAAATCTACGGTTCACTAAGAAGTAGATGAGTATTACCGGAAGTGAGTAAAGAAGTGAAAATGCTGAGATCAAGCGAAGGTCTGCTTGGCCAGATTCAGTGTAGAAGGTGTGCATGACGACTGCCGCTGGTTGTAGTTCTGGACTTCTCAGCAATATAAACGGAACGAGGAAGTTCGCCCACACCTGCACAATTGCCCAAATCGCAACAAATGCAATTCCTGGACGGGCAACAGGGGCTACGACATGCATGAGGATCTGATACGGCTTCGCGCCGTAGAGACGGGCAGATTCTTCATAGGATTTTGGCAAACTATCCATGAAATCTTTGAGGATAAAGATTACCGTCGGTAGCAAACCACCTGTGATAACCAAAATTACCGCTATCTGCGTATTGATGAGCCCCAAGAGGTTGATAAGTTGGAATGTGGGCACCATTGCCGCTGTTCCGGTCACAATAGAGCTAAGGAGCAACAATGAGTAGAGCAGCGCATCGCGCCCTGGAATACGCACACGAGAGAGCGCATATGACGCAGTTGATCCCAGTATGACAACCAAGAGCATGGTGCCGATACCAATAATTAACGAGTTAAGTATCGCTCTCATCGCTTGAGGATTCTCAAACACTCGCTGAAAATTGCTCAGCGTCCAATCAGGCATTCCGATTGACATAGTTGGATTTGCATCAAAAGGTGCTAGGACCAGCCAAAGCATAGGAATCGCAAAAAAGAGCGAAACGAGAACTAGGAAGAATACGAATCCAATTCTGCTGAGATATCGTCTTGCCCCCTGGCGGCCCATTTCTTTACTAGAGATTTGTTCGCTCATGACCCCTTCTTTCCTTTGGCGACGCGCAGGTAGAACAGTGCCACCACTAAGTTGATCAGCAGCATAATGAGTGAAATTGCGGCGCCCAGTCCAAGCTGCCCACCAGGTATTGCCGTCTTGTAGATATAGACAGACAAAATCTCTGTGGAGCTGCCAGGTCCTCCGGCAGTAAGAAGATACGGAGTGAACGTATTGAAAGTCCACAAAGTAATGAGCAACGTGTTGGTGAGAATGTGCCCCTTAATGTTGGGTAGCACCACATCTCGTAATTGTTGCCAACCATTCGCGCCAGCCATTTTGGCGCTCTCCAACTGTGAAGGAGGTACCGCAGACAACGCCGAAGAAAACAGCTGCATGGAAAATGCTGTACCCACCCAAATGTTAAAAATGACAATCCACATCAATGGGTTATCGATGAGCCATGCTTTCCCGTCAGTGTGGAGCAGGGTATTCAGAGTGCCGCCTCGTCGGTCAAGAAGAGCAATCCATAGAAATGCCACCACTGACGAAGGGATTACCCATGCTGCTAATGCCAGTCCTTCGACGATTGCTTTCCATAGCCCTTTGAGATTGCGAATGCTCCACGCTAAAGCAAAGCCAAGTAAAGATTGCCCCACTACACCCGAAAGGAATACGAAAATGACAGTAATTCGTAGCGAATGCCAGAAAGAACTGTCACCCAACGCGTGAGTATAGTTGTCAAAACCGACAAATTGTGGGCTGACGGCTTGTGTTCCGGTAAGGCGATAGTCGGTCATTCCCAGGTAGACGGTCCATATCGCAGGAAAGATGAGAAACATCCCTATGAGGATGAGTGATGGCGCAACGAAGAGACTGGCACGGGCCTTTCCCAGACCCGCAACATCTTCGGCGCGGCGCCCGCGCCGGGGCTGTCTTTTCCCCGGCGCGGTTGTCGATAGTTGTGTCATAGGTCTTCAACCCGTTATTTCACGAAGAACGAACGGAATCAGCGCCGACAACGCCTTCAAGCGTACTGAGGTATGTCGATGCTGCACTTTCAACATCTCCGCCAGTGACAACATCGAGAGTTGCTTGCTGAAGAGCTGTTGAGACCTGTGGATACTCGGCCAACCCAGGACGGTATGCCGTGATTGGGAGGACGTTTTCGGAAACCCAGGTCAACATCGGATCCGAAGATAATAGTTTCTTGTTGACATCATCGCGTGCTGAAATTGTCAAGGTACCGGCAGCCTGCGCTTCAATTGCCTCGGGAGAATTCATGAACGCTAGTAATTCCCAAGCAAGGTCAGGGTTCTTCGAATTGGGATTCAGAACGCGGCCCGCACCCCCAGACATCGAAACGTAGTCTTGTCCGAAGACTCCCTCACCGCTCTTCATTGCCGGGATAAGGGTGTATCCCACTTCGGTATCCCGATCTGCCATAGGAGCAGTACCCACTCCCTCTTCAGGATTGATCACCGAGCGCCAAAAATAGTCGCCCTCCAACAAAATCCCAATCTGTTTGTCAGCAAACATTTGGAACGAGTTGTCCCGACCTGCAGCCTCTTGCTGCAAAATGGGATCCCCCAGTCCTTCGTCAACGTAGATCGTCTTATAGAGATTCAAAACATCACGCAGACCAGAGGTATCCCCCATCCATTGTCCGTCTTCCCAAATCAGCTCACCAGTTCCAGCAAGCATGGGTAGCACTCCCTGCATGGTTGTCGCCTCACCCATTGCAGTGCCAGCATTAAGCTGAATTGGGGTCACACCATCAAGGGCCTTGAGTGCCCGGCCGGCGTCAAGTACGTCATCCCAGCTCTTTGGCTGCCAGTCCTCGGGCAGTCCGGCTTCCTTAAAAAGGTCTTTGTTGTAATAGAGGACGCGCCCGTCTGCACCTTGAGGAACGCCGTAAACCTTACCTTCAAAGGAAAGCGCCTGCTGAACTGCCTCAGGAATCTGCTGCCAACCATCCCAGTTGGCTGAATCTGCAGCAACTTCTTCAAGCGGTTTGATGTATTGAGCCTCAGCAAATTCTCCGGTCCAGATTCCGTCGATTCCAATAATGTCAGCGCCGCCACCAGATTGGAGGTCTAAGGCCAGTTTGGTCTTGTAGTCTTCATCGTCTACGCCTTGAGCTTCGAAGATGACTTTAACTGGAGCACCAGCATCCGCTTTCATCTTTTCAAAGTTGGGGATAACCCATTCCTCTATCCACTCGGCCTGCGCAGCGTTCTTTCCACCAGCAATAGCATTAGTGGTGATTTTCAGTTCAGTGCTTCCGCCAGCTTCACCTGACTGCGAATCGGAAGATCCGCAGGCAGCCAATGCGCCAGCTAGAGCAACTGTGCTCAGCACGGCGACTGTCTGTCGTGTTCTTTTCATAGTGTGTCGTTTCCTTTCGCGGTTATGACGGCTTCAGTGTTTGGTCCTAGTGGTGCACCTAAAGAAGATGCCAGGGCATTGATCATGCATTGACCGACAGCGATGTCGGCAGCAGACTCATCGAGTGAGGAGGCTTCGTTTGGTATACCCTCAATGAGATCGAGGAACTCCTTCCATTCAGTTTCAAAGGCTTCGCATTGCGGCCATGTCTGAGTGGTTCGCTCGACTCCCAAGGCAGGTAATCCTCGAACGACATTGAGACGAGTAGGCCCGTTGAGTACATAGGGAACTGAGAAAACCAATTGAACTGTTCCCTCATCATGATGGATAGTCACGGTTTCTTGATATTCAGGATACTTTGCAATGAAATGCCAGTTCAGTGTCCACGGTGCTGGGTGTTTCTTGAGCTGTCCACGCATAAACAGCGATCCTGGAAACTCATCGCCATAATGGTGGGCTTCCTCTACAGTTCCAATCCCTCCCATGAGATACCTCAGTAGGGCAATATCGTGAATAACTGAGCCAAGAACGACGTTGGGATAGAACCGGTCGATGTCTTTTCCGGGGGCACCCCCGATTGCGGCCTCGATCGCAGTCTTAGTTGGTTTACTTGCTGCAGCCAGAACCGCCTCGTCAACATCTGTCGCAGCTGGCCGCAAGTGAGCAAAATTGAGTTGGGCCGCATCGGCGGGATGTAAAACCTCAACTTCTACAGAACGTATGTGTAGGTTTTCGAGTAACTTCTTTGCTTCCCGTGAAGCGGGATCATATTCTTTCATGTATCCGACCCGTAAGCCGGAACTATCGACTGCATTAGCCAAATCTTTATGTTCCGCAAGCGAGTATCCCAGCGGTTTTTCTGCAAGGACAGTGACTCCCGCCTCTAAGAGTTTTTTCGCATCGACTGCATGAGTTCCCCCCGATGCAATTACCGCACCATCGATCTTTTCTCCAGAGGAAAGCAACTGGTCAACACTGAGAAACTGCTTTATGCCACGTCCGTGCGCATCTGCTATCTCAGCCGTTCTCTGCGCAGATAAGTCGACGACTGCGGCAAGCTGTACTCGATCATGCAGTCGAGCTATAAGAGGAAGGTGAACACTCTGGCTAATTCCTCCCAATCCGATAAGAGCAATCCTGTGTCTATTTGTCACGGTAGCCACTTCCTCAGTGCATCACGGTTGGCAACTTGGTCTTGTATTGCACGCTCAACGTCAGCGGCATCTTTTAGCACTACGTCTTGCTCTACGACTAACCATTCATCGAATCCTGACGCAACAATCAGTTCCATGATTCCGTCGACATCAAGGTCGCCTTCACCTAATGGGGTGAACACTCGCTTTTCCCAGACGTCCCTCACCGGATTGTCTGATCCCATGGCAGTCGCCAAAATCGACCTGTCTGCATCCTTGAGGTGGAAGTGATTGATACGAGGTAACCAACGCGGCAGATCTTTGATGGGATCACCTCCGCCGATTAAGAGATGTCCTGTGTCAAACGTGAAGTCCACATCACCGATTTCTAAGAATCGATCGATTTCGGAGGGAGTTTCAACATACGTACTGGCGTGATGGTGGAATGTTGGTTCTAGGTCGAACCCCCGCACCATTTTTGCCACGCGTGCAAGACGATCAGAAAAACGTTCCCACTTTTCATCAGTAAGTTCAAGTTCTGGACTACCGCCTGGCTTCATTCGACGTCTATCGTCACCTGAGTCCGCCAGTGTGGGTTTTGGAACAGGAAAATTTCCAGCCTCTGCTCCGGCGACAAAAAGCGGCATTATTGCTTCTGCTTGTGCAAACGCGGAATCAAATTCTTCATCGGTCCCTGAGCCGAAAGGCAGATCCACCCACCCACCAGCTAGTCCCAACCCATATTGTCGTAAGCGACCAGCAAGATTGTCCTTTCTACCCAATAGTCCTGGCGCCCCAAGATCAATGCCCTCGTAACCCGCATCTGCCACGTAGCGAAGCAGCTCTTCTCCATTGGGTAATGGCGTATCTTCACGTGCCAGTCCAAATACTCCATAACTGACCGGTGCGTTTGCAATCTTCATTGAATTGTCCGTTCATTTCGACAGTGTCAGACAACTGCGCTGTCCCATCCAGATGAACTCATAATAGGCAAAAGATCGATATAGTCCAAGTCTTAGACTAAATATAAGGCTGTGACATAGATCACAGCATATTCAAAATGGCTAATTTACCAGGACAAGCAGTTTGCAGTATTTCAGGCCTGTTTACCAACACTAGAGCGGCCAGTAAGAACGGTTGATGTAGGTGACATTTGTGCATCGAAAACTAGACTTGCCCCACCGGCAGCGCCGACCCAGGCTGCAAAATCGGCATCATGAACCGTCAATGAATGAATCGGTGCTAGCACTGAATATCTGGAGAACTCGCGTTCAACCGCATGAGACAACTGCGGGGCAAGCCTAGCGGCATGGGTACCACCAATCACCACGTCCGTTGCATCTAAAAAGTCCGCCGTGATCACAACAGCCTCAGCTATCGCGTCGACCGACTCCGCTAATAGATCCTGTGCGACTGCATTTCCATCACGGGCCATTGTCGCAATTGCATCCATTCCTGCAACCAGCTCAGTATGATTCCATTGACGATCTCGGTCAGGCAGTATTCCCCGGGCAACAGCTTGCCCAACCACGTATTCAAACTCGATAATTTTACCAACGCAACCTTGGCGCCCACAGCTACAAGGTGCACTATCGATACTCACTTTGATATGGCCTGCTTCTCCGGCATTGCCGCTGCCTCCAACAAATAGTTCTCTACCGCGAGCCACCGCAAATGCAATACCAAATCCCGCATAGACAAATAGAGTCGTCCTATCGAGCCCGCGATCGCGATTCCATAACTCACCAGCTAAAGCAGCAATCGAGTCCTTCTGCATGTAGACAGTCAGTCCGGTGGCATTGTGCACTTGTTGCAAGAAAGGAAAGTTGTCCCAACCGGGTAACGTTGGCGGGTCGATAAAGGTACCTCTATCAAGGTCGATCGGACCTGGCACCGAGCAGCCAATCCCCAGCACTCTTTCAACAGGAATTCCGTCAATCAGTTCCGCGCACAAACGGCCTATTGTCATCACGGCCTCATTTGGATCAGGAATTGAATCGGTATTGGCTCTTCGCCGAATTGTTCCATTTGCATCCATTAAGACAGCAGAAATGATCGGGGACGGCTCGAGATGTACACCAACGGCATACGCAGCGTCAGCTTGCGAATGCAAAAGTGTACGCGGTTTACCTCGACCGGATCGATGAACTCGTTGCCCTTCCCTCACCCATTCAAGTTCGAGTAGCCGATTGACGACATTGGATACGGTTTGCGGGCTCAACCCTGTTTCCGCAACTGCTTCAGCTCGACTAATCCCCGTTTTTGCACGTCGTATCAGGTCAAAAACCACTAACTGGTTATAATCTCCCACTCTTGGAATATTCGTTCCTAGCCGCAGACTTCGGGACCGTGAACGAAATCCACCCTCTGACACGGCGAAAACTCCTTTACTTCATTACCCCAATTATGTCTGCATGAGACATCCGCAGTATTTAGCGAGGAACAGTGCAATCATACACATTCGCAACAGAATGACTGGTCATATATGAGCTCTGCTGGGGGCAAGATAGTTACATATGAGCCCATTTGTGTGGTACAAGTAGTAGCTTGACTGGATATGACTCACTTGCACGGCTTACGCGCATAAAGTCATTGAGTCGATGGTGTATTTTCTGAGGCAAAGGGGGCGTAGTGGACATACTCTTAGGGATCGTATGTGCCGCATTCGTCTTTGTCTCCGGCAGAAACGATGGGGCACCGTTGGTTGCAGTACCACTTCAAACTTTACGTCGTTACTGGTGGATTCCCATTAGTCTGCTTTGGATCCTCTTACCGATTCTGCCCTTTTGTGGTTTTTGGGCAGTTGCAGGCTCTCTACAGCACATGTTTTCGCAATCCACTGGGGCCTTTGGTGCGGTGGTTGTTATTGGCACGGTGTTGATGGTGGTGGGATTCGCAACTTTGCAATCTATTCCCACGTCGATCACGCTATCTCTTGTTGGGGCGCTTGCGGGAACAAACATCGCAACCAACCAACCACTCGATTCCCCGCTACTGGTCAAAGTAATCAGTCTGGGGTTGGCTGCCCCTCTGATTGCGGCACTACTGGGATGGCTGCTCTCACGTGTACCGCCAGCTCTTCCGCATATTGGAGCAACACACCGAACCCTTGCTGCCTACCGAACACTAACATTTCCCTCTCTCGTGGCTGCATATGCACTCAACGACGGTCAAAAAGTGCTTTTCTGTGTAGCTCTTGTCATGGGCAACACCGTGGAAGAAGCCTCTAGTCAGGCTGGATTACTTTTCATCGCTTCAACAATCTTTTGTCTCGGCGCTCTCACTGGACTTCGACGATCTGGACGTTTCGTTCGCCACGGCATCACGGCCGCCACGCCCACACGACTGTTGTGGACCGAAGCCGCTACAGCAGCCACTGTAATTGGGGGATCCGTGGCGGGTATTCCCCTCTCGATGACACAATCACTCACTGGCGCCCTGTTAGGCACCGGAATTGCACGATCAACCAAGGCTATCTATTGGCGTAGTATCAGCCGCATCGGAATAGCTTGGCTATGGACAATGCCCGTATCAGCACTTTTAGCTTATGGTGGCACACTACTTGGAAAGTGAAGAATATGTTTCGAAAACTACTCCATCGCAAAAGACCTAGGCCGTCCGTCGCCGACTTATTGATTGAACAGATCATGGTGGCTCTTGATGCTACAGAACTGGCCAATATGGTGTGTTCTCGTGAAGCCGATGCGCAAAAGTCTCGGAAACCCATGCGCAGCATTGAACACGAAGGCGATGATGCGCGGGCTAATCTGGTACACCGTATGGACCTAGTGTTCACAGTTCCGTTGGAACGAGAAGACCTCTTCCGAGCATCCCGATCTATCGACGACGTCACCGATAATCTTCGCGATTTGGTCAGAGAAATGGCTAAATGGGATGTGCCACCCGGGCGCTGGTCGAACAATGCCCTAGCTCCTGCTGGTGATTCATTACGGGCCTTGCGTCGTGCAATTGCAACTGCAGATACTGCAAAAAGTAGGGAACAGTGCTTAATCGCTAGACACCACGCAAGTCGTTTACGAAAACGGTATCAAGATGGCCTCACTCGAGTTTTCGCGGAGGAGCTCTCCATGGATACTCTCAAAAAGAGAGAAGTTCTTCGTCGGATCGATTCAATTGGGTCTCGTCTCACAGAAGCGGCAGATGCTCTTCTTGATGGAATGGTCAAGAGGTATCTCTAATACGCAGTTTTCTACGTAAGGCGATGGGGCTTCACTTCTTATAACTATGAAATGCCTTTCCTACAGTAAATATCCCGCCGCACCACTAAGGGGAAAATACCAGCCAGCAAATGTGCTTTGTACACGACACGTTATATACTTCACCCCATATCTCAACGGTGAGTAGAATCCGAGGAACACATGTCAGAACTTAAGACTGTCCGAGCAACACATCCTGCGCGTTACGCAGTTGGAATGTTTGGAACATCTATCCCAATCAACGTCATCAAAGGCTCGATGATGTATTTCTATGTCGACATTCTAGGGCTTGACGGCGCAATATATGCGACTGTCTATGCCATATATGGAATTATCGACGCTCTGGATAATCCACTCTTTGGATACGTTTCGGACCGCACGCGCACTCGATGGGGGCGACGTAAACCATATTTGATTACGGGAGCACTCGTACTCATGCTCAGCATGATTGCTTTATTTTGGGTGCCAGCAAATATAGTCGCGTCCAAGGGTGTCGGCTTAGTCATATGGTTCGCGGTCTTTGCAATTCTCTCCGAAGCATCTGACTCTCTCATCAACGCAAACTACGGCGCTCTACTTCCTGAACTCTTTCCGCAAGAAAAACGCCGCGCGCTTGCGAATTCTCTTCGGCAAGGATTTCAGCTTGTCGCAATGATCATCGCCCTAGGCCTAACGCCTATTCTCGCGCAAAACGTCTTAGGCTGCGAAAAGGGCAAGCCTGGATGCATCAATCCCGAACAGGGCTACATTACACTTGCAATAATTTATGGTATTACCGGCGCCATAATTATTATCTATATGGCGCTAGGAGTTCACGAAAATCCCGCTATAGATAAGACGGAGCGTCCAAGATTCTTTCGTTCAATACAACAGATTGTTACAAATAAATACTTCTGGACGGTAGGAATCGTTAGTGCCTGCTACGCAGCCGGCATCGGGTTGATACTAGGAGGTCTCCAGTTCTACGTTAAGTATTCGTTGCAGGGAACTCCGCTTGACTCAACGATTCTCCAAGTTGTTGTCATTCTTGCTTCTATCGGCTTTCTTTCAGTATGGACAGCTGTGGTGCGACGGAAAGGTGCGGCATGGACATGGAAGATCGCACTTCCAGTCTGCGCTGTTTCTTTTATTCCATTATTCTTTGCGTCCAATCTTATCGGGGCTATTATCGCTGGCCTATGTGTCGGAATAGGATATTCGGGAATGCTTGCGACCAATGACCTCATTTTTGCTCGCATTTTGGACGATGACGCTCGAAAGTCTGGTGTGCACCGCGAAGGCCTATTTCTTTCAGCATTCGGAGTTTTAGGACGCCTCAACGCTCTCCTCGTTGCACTCGCTATCGCATCTCTTGGCTGGTTCTTCGGATATGTCAGCGGTGATGCTCCCGGTGCACATCCTGACCTAGCATGGCGTTTTTACATGGCGATTTACCCCTGCGCATTACTTCTCATCGGAACCATGATTTCTCGTTTCATCACCTTGCCTCAAGGCAATACGGAGGAGGAAGATACCGAGGAAACAGGTTCGTACCGTTCAGCAATCACCAACGCAGATTGGGAATAGCAACAATGGCCACTCGAAAACTAGTGATCACTGCGGATGATTTTGGATATTGCCCTGAAGTGGATCAAGCAATCGTCGATCTTTTCAGGGATAGCCTCATCACTGCCACAACTGTCATTTCTGCAAGTCCGCATCTATCAGCGCACAGCGACGATCTCATTTCTTTTTCCCCGCAAACGGGCCTCCATGTAGTGCTGAGTTCTGATCGCGGTAACTCCGCATGGAGGCCGTCCTCTTTAGAAATGCGGCGCATTATGCCCACTTTTCCAGATGATCCTACACAGATAGATCCAGCCACAAGCGAACAGATAAAGCCTGAACTGGAGGCACAGCTGCAGGCCCTAAAAGACATGGGATTTTCGCCCAATAGACTGGACTCTCACAGCGGAACACTCTACGGGCTAAGCGGTCCATCATTCATTGGAGAGTCCCTGCAGTTTTGCGCTGACCACAACTTGGGCTTTCGGCTTCCCCGGTCGCTTGCAATGTTTGTGGGAGACCAAGTACCTGAACACCTGATGAGAGCTCATTCTCAAGCCATCACATTTGCTGATCTACTTCATATACCGCTGCCGCAAGAAATTGCCAGCAATCAGCGACCAATTGCGGATATCCCTAACTATGAGTCGCTGCGCGAATCGTATCTACGGATGCTAGACCAGTTTCCAGAAGGGACCTCAGAGCTGTTCTTGCACCCTGCCTATGACAGTGATATTGCACGTGAAAAATTTGGATCAGCCTGGCAAAAACGCGTATGGGAACTGCAGCTTTTGCGCGACCCGCTATGGCAGAAAGCCCTTGATCGCAGTGACATTGAATTAGTAGCCGCTTGGTAGTATTTGCCAAACAGCTACTATGGTGACAGGGCCACCTCGCCTAGAAACTAGAAATAGGACAGGTCCTCAAACTTCTTTTCAAGAGCAATGCAAAGTATCAGCGCAAGCTTGTTATCCACTGTCAAACCTCCTATGAACCATGCCAAGCACACTTGACACCTATAGTCATAGGCTTTGCACAGTAAATTTGGCAAATAGAAGTTTGCTGCGGTGAGTGTGTGGTTGTTACGGATTTTTCTGCAAGATTTCGGTAAAAACCACGCACTCACCAAAGAATGGCAACTAACCTATCTACACACCGGCAGCGTTACGACGAACCGTTTCACCATCGGTGTAATTCTGTCCGGGCACATAGCCGTCTAGCGGAACGATGCGCTCATGAATGGCATCAATAATCCAATCAGCCTGCGGGAAGAAGAGGCTCTCCAACTCAGGTGCCGGGGTGATGTGGTTACGCGAACCCACAACAACCACAGGGGCATCAAGCGCATCAAAAGCTAGCGTTTGCACCGTGTTAGCGACAGTCTGCATGAACGAAGCGCGCTCCACCGCATCTGATGCCAACACCAACCGCCCTGTCTTCTTGACAGATTCGATGAGCTTTTCATAGTTGAGCGGAGTCACGAAGCGCAGATCAATGACCTCCGCGCTCATTCCGTGTTCCTTCTCCAGCTTTTCCGCTGCTTCCATAGCGCGGTAGAGCGTTGCACCGACTGTTGCAATGGTGACATCAGTGCCTTCTCGACGAATAGCTGGTTCCCCTTCGGGAGTCTCGTAATACCCTTCCGGCACGCCACCCTCTTCGAATTGTTCTCCGATGTCATAGAGCATTTGCGATTCAAGGAACACCACTGGATCTGTACCTGCAAGAGCCGCATTAAGCATCCCTTTGGCATCAGTTGGGGTGGCAGGGAAGTAGACCTTTAATCCTGGCATGTGCGCAACTAATGACGACCAGTCCTGACTGTGCTGGGCTCCGTATTTGTTACCCACAGAAACACGCAGTACCAGTGGCATCTTCAACAGACCTGCAGACATCGATTGCCACTTGGCCATCTGGTTGAATACTTCGTCACCAGCGCGACCCAGGAAGTCACAGTACATCAGCTCCACTACTGCCCTGCCTCCGGAAAGCGCGTAACCCACACCTGAACCAACGATGGCCGCTTCAGAAATAGGCGAATTAAAGAGGCGCCTGTAAGGGAGCAGTTCTGTCAGTCCGCGGTAGGCAGCGAAGGCGCCACCCCAGTCACGATTCTCTTCGCCCCATGCAGCCATGGTGGGATCAATAGAGAAGCGATGAGCCATCGCCTCGAAAATACCGTCACGGAACTGGTACATCTTCAGTTTAGAAACAGGTTTGCCATCTACTGTCGCCGTGCGGATCTTCTTAGAGATTGCCTTGACACGCGCATTGTCTTCCAGTGGCTCCAGCAGTTCAGGTTCTGCATCACTGAAAGCCTCAATATGCTGGTTAGAAAGCATAACTGACTCGATGTATTCGGCGTCCACGCGTGAGAGTTTGGTGTCATCAACCGCAAGCGCCAAGACCTTGGCGAGGCGTTCTTCCACCGCGGCGCGGATTCCCTCGACATCTGAAGTGCTAAGTGCCCCCTCACTAACCAGTCGTTCCGCATATGCGTCGATGGAGTCAACGTTCTGCCACGCTTCGATTTCCTCGCGGGTACGGTAGGAGGACGCGTCC
Source organism: Scrofimicrobium canadense (assembly GCF_009696615.1). Taxonomy (GTDB): domain Bacteria; phylum Actinomycetota; class Actinomycetes; order Actinomycetales; family Actinomycetaceae; genus Scrofimicrobium; species Scrofimicrobium canadense. Next base: position 33,303 of record NZ_VULO01000007.1, on the reverse strand, counting down.
GAGGGAGAGTGGCCCGCGAAACGATACGTGATGGTATCGAGAAGGACTGGCCCTTCACCTGCGAGGAGTATTTCTTTCTTGCGACGGGTCGCGTCTGCCACGGCCAAGGGGTTGTATCCGTCAACGCGCTCAGCATGCATATTCTCAGGGTTGACGCCTGCGCCCACTCGGGCCAGCATCCCATAGCCCATGGTCTCACCTGAGGTTTGACCGCCCATTCCGTAGAAGTTATTGAAGAAGTTATAGAGAATTGGCGGGTTGCCACCGTCCTCTGGGCGCCAAAGGTTACGGTATTGGTCCATTGCGGACATCATCATGGATTCCCACACCGGGCCACATCCCATAGAGGCATCGCCGATGTTGGCGATGACGATGCCCGGTTCGCGGTTGATCCTCTTGAAGAGAGCTGACCCTGTCGCGACAGGAGCGGATCCGCCAACAATCGCATTGTTGGGCATGGAACCAAATGGTGTAAAGAATGCGTGCATGGAACCGCCCATACCGCGGTTGAAGCCGTCTTTGCGGGCGAAGATTTCTGCCAGCGTTCCAAAAAGGATGAAGTTTTCAATCAGTGACTCATCCGAATCATGTTCGATAGTCTCTGCCCAACGGAGAGTGTCTCCACCCAGGAAATCTTTCATGATTTCGGTGACTTTTCCGGTCCCCAGTTTGCGAGCGGCAGAGAAACTCTTTGCCAAAATCTCTCCGTGGCTGCGGTGGGATCCGAAAATGTAGTCGTCAGCATCCAGTTCTGCAGCCTGTCCGACAACTGCAGCTTCTTGCCCCATCGATAGGTGGGCTGGTCCCTTGTGGTTGTATTCGATCCCGGCCCATCCGCCGGTTGTTTTGATGGAGTTCAACATGTTTTCGAAGGTTCGAATAACGATCATATCGTGAAGCATCGCCACCAAACCGTCGGTGCCATAGCGCGCTTTTTCTGCAGCAAAATCTGGGGTGTATTGATTTACAGGGATGGGTGGAATAACAATTTCGCTGGCCTGGCGGACAACATCGGGATCAACATTTAGTGCTTTAGTCATGTTTCCTTACTCTTTTCAGTCCCGGACGGCCCAGGCGGCCTCACGGATTCCTTCAGATACTGTCGGGTGAGGGAAGACCACTTGACGCAGGTCTTCCACTGTGAATTCGGATTCGAGGACGGTCGCGGCCCCCCAAATGGTCTCGGGCGCGTAGGGTCCTAACATGTGGATGCCGAGGATAACGCGGCTGTCCGCATCGGCGATTAGCTTGACCGCCCCAGGAGCTTTGAGTCCGTTTTCTGCAATAAACCTGCCTGAAAGCAGAAGAGGAACAGTTGCCGTGACCACCGCATATCCTTGTTCCTTTGCCTTCGCCTCGGTGAGTCCCACTCCTGCTGCCTCCGGCATTGAGTAGACCGCCCACGGGACGGTATTGTCGCGGAATATTTCTCCTGACGAGGAGGCTCCGGCGGGATTGAGGATATGCGCCGCAACAATGTCCGCCATCCGGTAGGCGGCATGGGCCAATAGGCTGCGCCCAGTCACGTCGCCAACAGCCCATACATTCGGAAGGTTGGTTTGCATAATGTCGTTGACCTTGATGCCGCGCGAAGTGAAGTCAAGTCCGGACTGTTCTGCCCCCCAGCCATTGACAAGGGGTCTGCGTCCCACAGCCATGAGGACCGCATCGGCTTCGGCCCGCTGCACAGTACCTTGAGGGTCTTCATAGATAACGGTTCCACCCTCGATAGCGGTAACCTTGCACCCTAGATGGAAATCGACGCCTTTGATACCTTTTCGTAGCTGCGCTGCCAAGTCGTCGTCCATGAATGGGACGATTTCTGGAAGCATTTCTATGACTTCCACTTGTGAGCCAAAGGCTGCAAAGAGGCTAGCGAATTCGACGCCGATCACGCCTCCACCGATGACGGCCAGACGCTCAGGCACTTTTTCCACTGCGAGTAAGCCCGTCGAATCAACCACCGCCGGGTTGTCCTTGGCACCAGGAATCGGGGGCATCACTGGTTCAGATCCGGTCGCGATAATGATGTGATCCGCAGTTTTCTGAGCACCATCTACCTCGACGATACCGGGTTTGACGAGGTTGGCATGAGCTTTCACTACCTCAACACCCGCGCGTTTTTCAGCGGCTCCCACGCCACCGACCAGTGTCTTCACTACGTCGGCTTTCCATCCTTGCACACGATCCCAGTCATAGCTGACTCCGGTAGCATCAACACCAAACTGGGATGCTTCTTTAGCGTGAACGTAGAGTTTTGCAGAGTTGAGGAGGCTCTTCGTTGGTATGCATCCGACGTTGAGGCAGGTTCCGCCAAGTGATTCTTTTTCGGCGAGTAACACTTTTTTACCCGCATGACCTAAGCGCTCGGCAGCCAGGTATCCTCCTGGGCCGCCACCGATGATAATGACGTCATAGTCGCTCATTTTCAGCCCATCACTGTCAGTTCGATATTGGCAATTGCTTCCACCAGGTCTTTGAGGAAGCGCGCCCCATCTGCCCCGTCATAGACTTGGTGGTCCATGGTCAGAGACAACCACAGGCGATTTTCAATCCCAACACCGCCATCGGGGAGTGCTTTAGCACGCGGTGTAATGGTGCCAACCCCAAGGATTCCTGCTTGCGGCTCATTGAGAACTGGGGTGAAGGACTCGATTCCAAAGGACCCTAGGTTAGATACCGTGAACGTGCCGCCACCAAGTAGGTCAGGACTGATTGACCCGTCGATTGCCGCGTGCGCTACTGTCTTCGAAGTGTCTGAGAATTGCTTGAGTGTCATCGCCTCGGCAAACTGAACAGTGGGGACTAGCAGTCCTCGGGGCGTGTCTACGGCAACGCCAAGATGCACACTGTCGAAAGAACGAATAACACCATCGGTCAGATGCGCATTGACCATCGGGTGACGCGTAAGAGTTTTTGCGACAGCGTAGCCGACCAGATCGCCGATAGTAACGGCATTGAGCCCCATAGATTCTGGAGCATTTTTCAGCTTCTTCCGCAACGCCAACAATCCATCGGCTGGAGCCGTAGCGGTGAGGGTTAGCTGCGCTGCGTTCTCAAGCGAGCTCATCATCCGCTGAGCAATCACCTTGCGCACGCCCTTGAGGGGCTGGTCCGTATAGTTGCCTGGGAATCCTGGTTGAGTGACTGCTGGCGCGGCGACTGTTTGTGAGGCTCCCTCGATCAGATCCGCACGGGTTACTCTTCCCCCAATCCCGCTTCCAGCAGTTCCTGGAACAAAACCTTCTGCACTGGCTCTCGCTGCGCGCGTGAGTCCGGGACCGGCGGCAATAGCTGCTCTGACATCCCGTTCAATGACGCGACCTTTTGGTCCACTTCCGGCCAGTGCGTCGGCTGCAATGCCGTGAGAAACTGCCAGATTTCGTGCCCTTGGCGAGGTTGGACTGTCCCCTCCCTCTTGCCGGGTACCGCTTATATGCGCGTCATCGTCATCCGTGACACTCACAGAACCAGCACCTGGATGTGAGGAGGAGGGTGTGGACGAGGTTGGGGCCTCCTCAGAAGGTTCATCAGCTGCGCCTGAAAGCAGTGACGGGTCAACTTCTTCCCCAGCCTCACCCACGACAAGGATTGGTTCCTTTACAGGTACGTCATCGCCCTCTTCCACCAATAGCGCCAAAACGGTTCCCGATACCCCTGCCGGAACTTCCATACTGGACTTATCTGTTTCGATCGCAGCGATGATGGTGTTTTCATCGACAGTGTCACCCGCCTTGACCATCCACTCACTAAGGAGGCATGACTCTACCGAGTTTCCGGCAGCAGGCATCACCACAACTTCAGACATATTTTTTCCTTTACGTTTCTATACAATCAACGCGCGCGGCGCCACTGCTTTTAGCACTTCGGTTGTCTCTGGGGAGAGGCCCGCATCGGCGATCACCCCTGAGAGCTGTTCCATCTCTAGGACAGAGACAAAACCAGCGCGTCCATATTTTGTATGGTCAGCAACTAGCCAGATTTCTTCAGTTCGCTCCATCATCGCTTCGATTACCTCGGCCCCTTCAGCAAACTGAGTGGTGATCCCCCGGTCAGAGGTGTACCCATCAGTTCCCACAAACGCCAGTCGAGCGTTGAATTTTCGAATAGAGGACACGGCCACAGGCCCCACTAGCGACTCGCTCTCGCGGTGAAACTGCCCGCCGGTAAGTATCACATCTAAATCAGGGTTGGCCCGTGCGTAAGTCAATACCAGCAGTGAATTAGTTACGATTTGCACGCCTCGCTTGCCCGTAAGGTACCGGACAATGAGAGCGGTTGTAGTACCAGCCTCAATCATGATGCGATCATCGTCTTGGACGAGGTTGGCTGCCGCCTGCGCAATGCGTTCCTTTTCTTTTTCCTGCACCTTGACGCGGTCAAGGACATTTTGGATCGAAACAGACTTGGCCCCACCCCATGTTCGTGCCAAAAGACCTTGCTGTTCTAACTGCCTCAAGTGTGAACGAATCGTCACCTCAGAAACACCTAAGTCCCTGGACAAAGCAGTCACGGATAGTGATCCATCTTGTGAAAGCAGGTCGAGAATGTAGCGTTCCCGTTCACTTCGTTCGGCCGTCACGGCACCCCCTTTGGTTACTTTCGATACTACGCTTTTTCGGAAGCAAACACAAGTAACTCGAAAGATTTCTTCTATGGAATCATCATTTTACGATGCCCCTCGCTGCGGACCATACCAAGTGACCCGGTGTTAGCGTAGAGTTTGCAGCCAACGAAAAAGGAGAAGTTGTTCTGCGACCCGCAGGTCAGCAGCGACATACAAGTCGTTTTGCGCGCAGCCGGGGGAGCCTAAAGACAGCGCTTTCCACCGATGAGATTTTATCGCTCACCCGATAGAAAACAGTCATGATCTTTGTCGACACGAACGTTATCCTTGATGTCGTCACTGATGACATTCACTGGTCGCCTTGGTCATTGAGGCAACTCGAATCTGCATCATATACTCACCAGCTCATCATTAATGACACAGTATTTGCAGAACTTTCCGTGGGATACCCACGTATTGAAGACATCAACGACCTTCTTAACGACTGGGGTTTGCATCTTATCGACACCCCACGCGAAGCACTTTTTCTCGCCGGAAAAGCATTCGTGCAATATCGGCAAGCCGGCGGCAGCCGCACCGGGGTTTTACCAGATTTTTTTATCGGTGCTCATGCTGCAATTCTCGATATTCCCCTACTTACCCGAGAAAAAACCGCTACCAGACCTACTTCCCCACACTGTCATTGATATGTCCCTAGAGGCTGCGCGCCATCACCGTTTCAGGCAACAACGCGCAGCAGGGAAGACTTCAGGACGCCTCGTGTAAAAGCATCTTTTCGGCAGCTCTGTTCCAAAGACCATCCGTCATTTCGGCTGCAACAACAGGGAAAGCTTCACGCAACTGGTCCAATGTAGTGAGGCCAAGGTCATGGAGTTGTGGGTACACCATGATCTTTCCGCCAGAGGTACGGTTCTCAACAGCCGCAAGCGCGTCCTTCACACCAGCCATCCCCGTCACTGCCCACAGTGATACGTTGGTGTCAATCAGACCCTCATCGACTTTCTGTTTCATGACAATCATGTCGTCAATGCGTGAACCAGAAGTTCCCACCATGTAGATGCCGTCGCCGACGATCTTTTCGACGTCCAACTCAACAGAGGTTCCAATAGGAAAGCCAGCAAACGCGTTAACAATCGCGCCGGGCACAGCAACATCAACAGCTTGTTGTACGAGGGGCGCGGCGGGTACCATCACTGAAACATAGGTGTACCCCTTATCAAGAGGGGTTTCTTTCGAATTCTGGAAGGCTGTTTCAACCTGGTGTTTGATGGCTAGTGGCGCAACGACTTCTTCTAGCCGCGCCAGGCGAGCATCATCGACGTCAACAGCATCTACAGTAATGTCTTCAACGCCTGAGACAACGGAGCGGACTGTGTGCATGAGGCCCATGGGGCCTGCAGCGCCGATTATCCCCACGATGTCACCCGGACGCAGCTCCGGAGTCGCAGGAATGCGATGATACCCGTCAACTGCAGAGTCACCGCGAGTACCAACATAGCGGATCAGGTCGTAGTGGACGCGTCCCACGTCGACCTTTACCTTGCGATCGACGTGTGCGCCGTTCAGAACAATATCAAGGATGCCGTTCCATCCCAGTTTATGCTCCAGTGCTTCGATAACCTCGGCGGAGGAACCGAAGTAGATAATGTCGTCGAACTTTTCTCCCTCTACGTTCGCTAAGTCAGCTGATCCAATGGTGGTTACCCATTCGGGCTTCGATTCTGCTGTCAGTTCTTCGACGCCCTTGGCTTCCCGCCCCTCGTCAAGGACAACTAAGAGGCGTCCTCCTTCACGTAGAGTTTGGCGCTCATCCCACGCATAGGCTGCCTCGACACAAGCCCAGGGCTCAATCAATGCAACCGCAGATGCACTGGGTTTGTCGCTTACTGGAATAAGAAAGCGGGTCCCTTCGGAGTCGATAATGACCGCCTCGTCCATGAGAGCATATTCTTCCAACGCTCCGTCAAAGGTGTATCCGAAAGCTGCGTTTGACGAGGCGGTGGGCAGGTGCCGGTAGTCGGTTTGAATGAGGACACGCTCACCAACCTGGTGATGCTTCACCTCAGAACCTACCGCGACAATCTCGCCGACCGCCTCGTGACCAGGAACTACTGGCATATCACCTGGCTTATATGAGGGGATTGCCGCCAGTTGTTCGGGGCTCAGTCCCCCAATAACATCACTTTTGCGAGGATGCTTGTCGAAAGCGTTGATGAGTTTTATGTCCGAGAAGCAAATACCGCATGCTTCTACTTTCACCATGACTTGGGTTGGGCCGACTGGATCAACCGATTTTTCGGGATTTACCACAGCCTCTTTTACGCCAGTAAACTGGACGGCATGTTGGGTTTTAGGCAGTTTTTCAGTCATTTTCTGGACTCTCCTTTAGCTGAGCATATTCTGGCCGCCGGTCACGGGGACTGCCTGGCCTGTCTCATATGTCTGTTCAACAATGTAGTAGATGGCGGTCGCCAAATCAGCGGGAACGCATCCGCGACGCATGGGGACTTTCGCCTCGTAGAATTCGCGCACGTCGTCAATAGTTTTGGCACCGGGCACTTTACCTGCTTCAAGGTATTGAACGAAGAGGCCACGTTCTGGATCCATCCACAGAGGGCCGTCTAAATAGTTCCCTGGGCAGATTGCATTGACTTTGATACCGTCTTCGACAAGTTCAAGTGCGAAGGACTGTGTGAGGCCTATACCGCCAAATTTGGATCCCGCATATGCAAAATTGCGTTTTGACCCTTCAAGACCAGATTTAGAGTTGATTTCGATAATGTCAAACCACACGTCGGGCGCAGTTCGGTGCTGGATAGCCATGGTGGGGGCAATCGCCTGCACGCACAGGAAATATCCTTTGTAATTAACTGCCGTTACCAAGTCGAAGTCGGCAACCGGCTGGGTCATAACAGATCCGGCGCGTAGCACTCCCGCGTTGGAGATGAACACATCCGCCCCACCGTATATTTCGCAGATCTGGGCAACAAAATCTTTGGTGGAGTGCTCATCCGACACGTTAACTTCTAACGCCCTGCCACCGAGCTTTTCAGCTTCGACTTGTGCTTGAGCAAGATTCAGATCGCCCAAAACCAGGTGCGCCCCTTCTTTCGCCAATTCTTGGGCGATGCCTAGCCCGAATCCTTGGGCAGCGCCTGTAACGACAACGACTTTCCCGTCGAGGCGTCCGCCGCTGTGTCCGGCAGCAATCTTTTTGCGATACGATTCAGCTTCCCAGTTCTCAATGAACCCTCGCTCGCGTTGATTCATGACTCGGACCGCGCCGAGACGATTGGCATCGCGAGCAACCCGCACTGCATCTGTGTAGGTGAGTAAAGCCGTGCGCGCAGCCGTCAGGTCTTTACCGGCTGCCAACACAGCAACACCGGGCACGACGATGATTATGGGATTCTTCCCGTACTTCTCCCGGTATTGAGCTACAGCCTGCTCCGCATAGGTCACCAAATCATCGTGGCCTTTTGTTTCTAGCACCAGCGGGATTGAGCCCGCGTAGACAATTTGGTCTGGAATCAATGGCCCTTCAGCCAACAACATTCCTTGGCGCGCTAGGTCACCACAGTCCGATGTGATGACCGCTAAACGGTTTCCGTCTCGCAATAGTCCACGCAAAGCAGGAGACACGTGCGTAACTACGCGACGGTATTCTTCGGCGTCAAGACTGGGGACCTGTGCAGCAGGAGCGGCATCGATAGCCGTCTGCACTGCGGTGGTGAGAGTACGGGATAGGGAATGAATCTCTTCAGCAGTGTCGCCAGCAATGATGATGCCGTGGTTACCCAGCAGAGTTATGCCAGGAGAGGGTTTGCCAGTTCGTTTCTCGAAGGCGGTGCGCACTTCCTCCACCTTGCGAGCCAACGGAACACCCGGGTCGGTATAGGGAACAAAAATTGCCTGGTCGCCGAGGAGCTCCCCAATCAACTCTTCTGCATTCTCATTGCAGGTGAGGGCATTGGCTACAACCGGATGTGTGTGCAAAACCAGTTTTTGGGGAATGAGTGCATGGAAGAGAATCTCAACCGACGGTCGCCTTCCAGTGTCACGAACCAAAGCTCGCTGCGCCGCCACCCTCACCGGATCACCTTCGACGGGGGCGTCACTGTGAAGCGCGTCGAGAAGAACATCCATACGTAGCGGTACTAGGTCTTCTTCCGTGAGTGTCGCTAGGGGAACGCCAGATGGCTTGATATAGAGGATTCCGTCTTCTTTGATAGAGGCGTTTCCACCCCCAGCGCGTGAGTAGGTTTCATCCCTACCGTAGGCATTGGCAACTTCGATGAGCTCCGCAAAAGACATTACTCTTCCCCCTCTATCAGTGCCTCACCATACGCAATCAAATCTTCTTTGCCGACGTCAGTGCGGTTTCCTCCCTCGTCCACAAAACCGGGCTTACCCTGTTGTACCAATGCTTGATGGGCTGCTATTACACAGGAAGCCTCCCAGAAGGCTTGCTTGGCATAGTCCGATGTAGGACCATCAACGCACGCCGGGTCCAACGCGATCTTGTCGACAGTGTTGTGTTCGGTGCCCGCCATGACGATCAGCCCAGCATCGGTGAAGGCTTTCACATACTCATCAACAACAGCGACGTGGTTGCGAATAGGAATAAGTTCGGCGGCATAAATGCCGCGTTTGAGCAGTTCTCTAGCCAGTTGGTCTGGATCGGCTTCAAATTCACACACTGGGCTTACCCCATCAGCCAACGTCGGATATACCGGAATTCCATCCATGGCCACGATATACGCGTAAGCCTGCTCGAAGCTCAACGGCACTTCGGGGGCAAAGCCTGGGGTGCCAGCCTTCAACAGCCGCGAACGAATTTCTCCCTGCAGTGCCACTGGATCATTCACATCCACAGTCGATGGCTGTCCATACAGCTTTGCAAGGGCTACGCGCTTATCCTCTTCACGGAGATGGGAAAGAGACTCTTCGCAGGCGCGTGCAATGTGACGCTCTTGAAGCGACACCCATTCCACGGGAACACCGGCGCGCTGAGCGACTGCCTGTGCGATTGATTCGACACTCAACTCATTGTCGATGCCACATTCGGTGAACCATGCGGCAAGTTGCTGAACTTGAGCGGCAGACCGTGCGTCGTTTCCTGTGCGGATAGATTCAGCTATGTGCGCCGCTTCAACCGTTTTTTCTTTGAATGGGCTAATCCCTTTACCGCACAGATACATGCGTCCTGGGTTTGCCGGATCATTGACACGGATTCCTTGTGCTTCCAATGCAGGGTCAAGAGTGATGAACTCTAGGCCGTACAGCGGCACGATACCCGCACCCTTAGCTGCTTCGGTGAAAGCACGGTAGACACTTTGGTCGTAAAAATTCGAGATTCCCATCGCAGCAACATTTTGACTCACAGCAGCCTGGACTGCCTCATCCACTGTCTCGTAGGCCGAAAAGTTCGGGGGGAAGTGAACGTGGGTGTTTGTCACGGGGATTGTCATTGATGCCTCTCTTGAATTGTCTTTTCTGCCTCATCCCAGCGCGCTGCGGGGATAGGGAGGGTTCCAGGTTGATAGTTGATTGTCTCTACCGAATTTCTTGATACCTCGCGGAGGGCATCTAGACCACCCACAATATCGCCACATGCGCGGGCTTGGATCAACAGATTGCCCAATGCGGTTCCTTCGGTGGGCCCTGCAACTACAGGCAAACCGGTGGCCTCAGCAGCAAGTTGGCACAGCAGCTTGTTTTTGCATCCGCCCCCGACAATGTGGAGAACTTCCACTTTGCGTCCGGCCAGCATTTCTTCTTGGCGAATAGCTCTGCGGTATGCCAAAGCTAGAGAGTCCATGATGCAGCGTGTAATGACGCCCTGGTCATCTGGAAGATTTTGCCCGGTTTCAGCAGCAATCTGCCGTAGACGTGTTGGCATGTCGCATACAGGGAATAGTCTTGGATCGTTGATATCGACGACATACTGTAAAGCTGGAAGTACCTCCGCGGCGGCATCGAGTTCAGGAAGCGTCTTTTCGCGTCCTTGCTCTTTCCACACCCGGCGACACTCATTAAAGACCCACATCCCCATGATGTTCTGCAAGTAGCGGACGGTGCCATCCGCCCCCAACTCGTTAGTGAGATTTGCTTGCCGACTCCCCTCCGTAAGAACTGGGTGATCCAGTTCCATTCCTACCAGGGACCATGTTCCCGAGGAAATAAAAGCAAAATTTGGCGTACTAGCTGGAACTGCCACCACTGCCGAAGCTGTGTCATGCCCGCCAACAGCAACAACTTTCACTTCTTTGTCGAGGACTCCCGGCGTACTGTCGGCCACAACTGTGCCCGGCTCAACTAATTCGGGAAGAATCCGCCCAGCTGGAATAGAGAAGTCTTCTTCGAGAGTCTGGACCACTTCGAGTGACCACGAGCGCGTCGTGGGATCAAGTAACCCTGAGGTTGAGGCAATAGTAACCTCAGCGACCTTTCGTCCGGTGAGCCAGTAAGAAAACAAGTCTGGGGTGAAAAGTATCGTCTCTGTGTCATTCCACAGAGGGTCGCCGCTGGCTCCCACCAGTTGGAACACAGTGTTGAACTGTTGGACTTGCAGACCTGTGAGTTCATAGAGTTTTTGCGAGGGCATCACCTTGAAATATGCCTCTACCGCACTGTCTGTTCTGGAATCCCGATAGTGAAATGGCTGCTCTAGTAACTCACCGTCACCATCGAGGCGCCCATAGTCAACGCCCCAGGTGTCGATACCTACAGACTTAAGCGCTCCCTCAGTTTCTTCGATTGCACGATTGAAACCTCTTTGCACCTCACTGAACAGTCGCGTTGCATCCCAGTGAATCCCATCGGAATGCTCGATTGGCCCATTATCAAAACGATTGATGTCTGTGAGAACCATACGGCCTTCGCTGAGACGACCCACAATTACTCTGCCGCTGGAGGCCCCCAAGTCAGCAGCGGCGTACGCACCTTGCATTCCTTCAGTCATCCTCACGCTCCTTTGGCCCCTGCGCCAAATTTGAAAGTAAATCGAATGCTGATCATAAGTATATCAAAGGTACTGTCTGGACAGTACCCCCACAACTCATTACAGAGTCATAAAACTAAACCAAGTACGAATTTTTGCACGTGATTAGGTATTATGACTCTGTAATGTGCGGTCAGGGTTAGAGAGCCGCTAGCTGATCCTCAAGATTGAATACCAGTTCCAGCCTTCGCCACGCCTCATCCGGCGCTCCTTCAGTTGCGAAGAGTTTCGACATCTCTTTTTGCCACTTGGTGTTTATTTCGGTTGCAGCCACTTTCGCTTGTGCTTCATCGAGGTCTTCGGACTCGACGTATCCAATCAGCATTCCGTCAGGTGACAAGAAGAGTGAATAGTTGCGCCACCCAGATTCTTTGAGTGTGCGCAACAGTTCAGGCCAGACAGCCTCATGTGCCTTCTTATAGACATCAATGCGCTGCGGATCCACTTGGCCGACAAGGCAGTAACGCCGCATCAGGCCCCCCAGCTCAGTTGCTTGCCGCCTTTGCGCTCCTCCGCAATCTTTGCCAAGTATCCCGATTCAAGGAATGCAGCCATGGGATCTGCAGGTAGGCCTCGACTTTCTCGCCATGCAGCAAGGTCAGCGCGCACATCAGTATTGAAAGCGTCCATGAGGATCGCATTCGCCCCCAGGACGTCACCCTCAACTTCTGCCTGGGCCAATGCTTCACGATCTACCATCAGTGCTTTGGCCGTCTGTTCTTGAACATTGAGAACCGAGCGAATCTGGCCTGGAATCTTGTCTTCGATGTTATGGCATTGATCAAGCATGAAGGCCACTCCCGAGTCGGGACCGTAGCCTCCCCCAGCGATCACTTCACAAAGAATACGGAAGAGCTGGAAAGGATCCGCGGCACCGACAATCAAATCATCATCTGCATAAAAGCGAGAGTTGAAATCGAATGCCCCTAGTTTGCCGAGTCTCAGCAATTGCATGACGATAAACTCAATATTTGTCCCAGGCGCATGGTGCCCGGTATCCAAACACACCATTGCCTTGTCACCAAGGGCTGCCACCTGAACGTAGGACGTTCCCCAGTCCGGCACGTCGGTGTGGTAGAACGCTGGCTCAAAGAACTTGTATTCCAGGACTAGACGCTGGTTCTCGTCAAGGGCGTCATAAATTACTTGAAGTGACTCCGCTAAACGATCTTGGCGCCCCCGGATGCTTCCTTGGCCCGGATAGTTAGTGCCATCTGCCAACCAAATCTTAAGATCTGTCGATCCGGTTTCCCGCATAATGTCGATACATTCGAGGTGGTGGTCGATAGCGCGTTGCCGAATCGCCGGATCCACATTGGTGAGGCTTCCATACTTATAAATGTCATCCTGGAAGGTATTCGAGTTCACCGTGCCGAGCTTGATGCCTAGATCCTCAGCGTAACGGCGCAATGCTGCATAGTCCTCGTGCTTGTCCCAAGGAATATGGAGTGCGACCACTGGGGCCAGACCCGTGTACTTGTTTACCTGGGCTGCATCGGCAAGTTTTTCTTCGACACTGCGCGGAGACCCAGGAGAGCCAAATACTTTGAAACGGGTTCCCGAGTTCCCGAAAGCCCACGATGGAAGTTCAATGGCTTGTACGGCCAGCTGATCGGTTATTTCGGAGAAGGTGGTCATTGCTCTTTCTTCCTAGAGTGTATTGCGAAAAATCTTCAGATTGAGGGACCCAATTGAATACATCAATTGGGTCCCAAGACTACTTCGGCTTAGAAGTCGAAGTCTCCGATATTGTCTTTATTGAAGCGGTAGGGATCACCCAAGAGAACAACTCCGTCTTTACCGACTTCGTAGTCTCCTAGATCACCAGCTGAGAAAGTATCTCCCTCAGCACCGGTAATACTGCCGTTCATAAGGGCGTCCGCAGCAAATGCGGCCAAGTATCCGAGTTCTTCTGGATTCCATAGAGCGAACTCGATGACTGTACCGTCTTCGACGTAGTCGCGCATTTGGTTAGGCGTTCCCAGTCCAGTCAAAGCAACTTTGCCCTTGTATTCCGACGTCGATAGGTAGCGTGCAGCCGCCGCGATTCCTACCGTCGTAGGAGAGACGATTCCCTTCAGCTCTGGGTAGGTCTGCAGAAGGCCTGCCGTCTTGTCGAAAGAGGTCTGGTCGTCATCGTCACCGTAGACTACTTCCACCAACTCAATATTTGGATGGTTTGCTTCGAGTTCCTTTTTCATGAGCTCGATCCACTCATTTTGGTTTGTCGCGTTAGCAGCTGCAGAAAGTATTGCGATCTGTCCAGTATCGCCAATTTCTTCAGAGACGATATCGATTTGCGCTTTGGCAATGCCTTCTGCATCCGCTTGGCTAATGAAAATATCTCGACATTCTGGATTAGTGTCAGAGTCGAAGGTGACAACCTTTACACCAGCATCTTTGGCCTCAACCAAAGCATCACAGATTGCCGCCTTGTCATTTGCCGACACGATAAGAGAGCCAACACCCTGCTGAGTTGCAGTGTTGATGTAGCTAACTTGAGAATCAGCAGTCGCTTCTGCCGGGCCTACTTCTTCCGTACTGGCCCCAAATGATTCTGCAGCTGCCTGGATGCCTTTATAGCTTGCATCAAAATAGGGATTGCCCAAGTTCTTAGGCAAGAATGTGATGGAATTATTTCCACTCCCTTTGGCCTCATCACCGCCGGCCGGTTCTTCATTAGTCGAACCCCCGGAGGTCCCACTTTCAGCTGCTTTATCGCTACTTGAGCAGCCAGCCAATGCCGCAATCGACAATGTTGCACTGGCAATAACCGCTGCAAGACGTTTAGTTCCTAGCCTCATTACTGGTTCCTTTCTATAGTTTCCCTACGTAGTTCCACGACAGTTGTGGAACTACGCAAAGCCTTTTCTTATCCCTTTGCTGCTTCCGCGCGAGCTTTTGTCTGTGATCTCTTCTTTTGAACCCACAGGGCCAGGCTCCCCACCGTCACTGACAAGATCAGAAGGACGCCTGTGACAATACTGATGACGTCCGAGGTGATGGAGTGCAGCCTCAGAGTTTGCGCTAAAACACCGATCAGAAGGACACCGGCAACCGATCCTGCGATCGCTCCCACACCACCGAAGACCGACACTCCTCCCAATACAACGGCCGCAATGACTTGCAGTTCCAGTCCAGTCCCCGTATCAGCCCTGGCACTGGTGTATCGCAAGGTGAAATAGATACCAGCCAACGCTGCAATGAAACCCGAGATAACAAAGAGAATCAGACGCGTCCTCTCAACTCTCACCCCTGAAAACAAGGCCGCTTCTTTTGATAATCCGATTGCATATACGCCTCGACCAAATGATGTGAAATGAAGCAGGACGATGAAGATCGCCATCATGACAAGTAACACAATCACAACCACAGGAATGCCGGTGCTACCTATTGTTGCCTTCGCTAGGTCAGTCCACTCTTTGGGGAACTCTGTCACGGCCAAGGTCCCCAACATCCCCTTGCCGATCCCGCGATAGAGCGCCATCGTACCGATTGTTACCGCAAGCGCAGGTAAACCCACACGAGTGACCAGCAGTCCGTTGAATAGCCCCCCAAGCACACCAACACAGAGCGCCGCAAGGCCAGCAACGATAAACGGCATCCCATTGACCAGTAGTAGCCCCAGGGTCGCGGAGCTTAGTCCCACCATAGATCCCACTGACAGATCAATGTCCCCCGTGATCATCACCAGTGTCATCGGGAAGGCCATCATCATGATCGCGGCCGTATCGAGAAGCAGGTAGGTGACGGTCTTCGTTGATGCAAATGCTGGCGTTGTGATGATTGCAGCGATAATGACCAAGACTAGAAGTGCGAAGATGATTGCTTCACGTCTGAGGATGAGACGCTTCCATCCGGGAGTGCCATACTCCAAATACTCTTCTTGCTGGATTCTTTTCATTGTTTCTACGCTCATGCTTTTTCCTCTGCAAATCGCTGCGCTACCAGGCGCTGTGACTGTCTGAGTGCAAGTATTCGGTCCAGGACGATCGCACCTACTATGAGGGCGCCTACCACCGCTTGCTGCCAAAAGTCCGGAATACCAAGCACAGGAAGTGAGCGGCTGATTGTGGTGAGTAGGATCGCGCCAAATGCAGCACCAATCACTGTTCCAGATCCACCCACAATCGCAACTCCGCCGATAACGGCAGCACCAACAGCTTGAAGTTCAAAGCCGGATCCAACTTGAGAATCGATAGTTCCATACCGAGCTGCAAAGATGACTCCAGCAAGTCCGGCCATTGCTCCAGAAATCACAAAAGATAGGAATACTCGTTTTACGGACGGCAATCCATAAAGTTCTGCAGCAACAGGATCGGAGCCCACAGCATAGTATTCTCGTCCTCCCCTTGTGTTGGCCATGTACCAAGCCACTATCAGCAAAATAGCAACGGCAATAATGGTAAGAATCGGAATGGTCAATATTGATTCAGTTCCAAGGTTTAGCAGTCCTTTAGGTAGCTCAGAAGCATTGATTCGGTTGCTTCCAGTCCACATCACGTTTATTCCTCGGAATACGTACAGCGTTCCCAAGGTGATCACCATGCCAGGCACTCTTCCAAACGCCACTAAAGCACCGTTGACACAGCCCAATAGCGTACCGAAAGCAATTCCAATAACAAATCCCAGAATCACTGGCATCTCAGGAACAGCGATAAAAATGCTTCCGATGCAGTAGGCAGTAAGGCCCATGACGGAACCGACCGAAAGATCGACATTTCGGCTAATGATGACCACTGCTTGACCGATTGCCACAACTAGCAGCATGGACGGTGTGACCAGTAGGTCTCGCCAACCGTCGGGGCTAAAGATGAATCGTGGATTCTTAAGAGTTGTTGCAAGAACCAGCAGTAAGAACGCTAGGACAATAGCGAATTCGCGTGATCGCACGACTGAAGAGAACCAACGCATGGCCGCGCTAGCAGGCTTCGTAGCAGTGACAGTACTCATTTATCCTGTCCTTCCCGACGAACTTCATCAGCTGAGTGTGTTGCCGCAAACATCACTGTTTCTGGCGAGGCGTTCTCGCGTGGGATTTCAGCGGTGATATGGCCTTCACGCATAACAAGTACCCGATCTGCCATACCCAACACCTCGGGCAGTTCTGATGAAATCATCAGGATCGCCATACCTTCTTTGGCTAACTGAGACATGCGGCGGTGCACTTCAGATTTGGTACCAACATCGATTCCCCGTGTCGGTTCGTCAATGATGAGAATCTGAGGTTCTGCTGCCAACCACTTTGCCAAGACAACTTTTTGTTGATTTCCTCCTGAAAGAGTACCGGCCACTGCATCGAGCGAAGCAGTTTTGACCTCGAGGTTACGTGCCCATATTTGCGCCGACTTGTTCTCTGCTTTAGCTGTTATTAAGCCTGCTTTGGTGAGTTTGGAACGTATCGCATCTGCAGCGTTGCGAGCGACTGACGCGTCCATGACTAACCCTTGTTTCCGTCTATCTTCAGGAACTAAGGCCAGTCCTGCATCCATTGCGGAGCGCGGATTCCCCTTGGGAAGATTCTTGCCACCTACTTTGACTTTGCCTTGTTCATAGCCATCTACACCAAAGATTGCCCGCGCTACTTCTGAACGTCCTGCTCCTACAAGTCCCGCTAGCGCAACGATCTCTCCTGAGCGGACCGAAAACGAGATGTCAGAAAAGTTACCTGTTGACGTTAGACCTTCGACTTCGAGAACGACCTCACCTATGTCAGCGGTTTCTTTCGGGAACAGGTCAGAGACATCGCGGCCCACCATCTGTCGAATGATTTCAGATTCCGAGGTGGTCGCAGTTTCTTCGGTAGCAATATACGCGCCGTCGCGCATCACAGTCACGGTATCGCAAAGGGAGAACACCTCGTCAAAGCGGTGCGAAATGAACATGAGTGCTCTACCTTCATCACGCAAACCCCTCGCTATTTGGAATAGCCTTTCAACTTCAACACCCGAAAGAGCGGCAGTCGGTTCATCCATAATTAGCGCTTTGGCGTCTAACGAAACAGCCTTGGCAATTTCAATAATCTGTTGATCGGCAATAGAAAGTCCTTCTGCTGGACGATCGGGGTCAATGTCGACTCCCAGCCTCTCCATGAGTCCGATAACCTCTGAACGCATTTTTGCTTTGTCTATACGCCCTATCGCACCTGTAGGTTGACGCCCCATGAACACATTTTCTGTAACCGAAAGGTCTGGAAATAGCGTGGGTTCCTGATAGATAACTGCGATGCCCGCGGCCTTAGCTTCCGCCGTTGACTTGAAGTTGACTGGCTTACCTTCCAAAGTAAAAGTGCCAGAATCGCGTTCGTACAGTCCAGCAATAATTTTTACCAGCGTCGATTTTCCAGCGCCATTTTCGCCAACTAACGCATGGATAGAGCCCGGCATCAATGTGATTTGACCTCTTCGAAGTGCCACAACAGGGCCAAATCTTTTGGAGACATTTTTCAGCTCCAGTGTAGGTGTATGAGCTTTGTCGCTCATCCGCGCCTCCCTTGCCGCAGATTGAAACGTTTTTATCTGTGATGGAGAGATTACGTGTTAACGCACACGCCTGTCAATAGGAAAAAGTTACGAGTTGATTACGAGGTCCTCAAAGTCGAAATACGAGCAACAAGCTCTGGGGAAAAACTCACGGGCTCATGTTGATGTTCATCCCCCGACTCAGCTGCAGTTATTTCCTTCAGTAGCAGTTCAGCAGCACACCTACCCATTTCATATCGGGGCTGCCTAATCGAAGAAAGAGGAACTGCGGCTGCAGCAGCGAAATCAATGTCGTCGTAGCCAATGATGGCAACATCATCGGGCACCGACAGTCCTTCTGCAACAAAGCCTTGCAGCATCCCGATAGCAATCAAGTCGTTGGCCGCAAATACTGCCGTCGGTCGTATGCCGCGATCGCTGCGAGCTATGTGTTGGGCCGCCTTTCTACCTTCTTCAACATCAAGCGTCTTGACTTCGACTACATCCAAGTGAGCTCCACTATTAGCAACCGCAAGTCTGGCGCCCCTTGCGCGGTCTCGAACCTGAGCTAGGCCAAGTGGCCCACCTACAAAAGCAATCCGCTTATGTCCCTGTTCAAGAAGGTGGTGCACGGCCAAACGACCGCCTTCGATATCATCCATTCCCACACTGCACAGCCCCGTACCACTGACACGATCAAGCAAAACTACGGGAATTCCCGCTCTGAGAAGTTCGTCGGTGACCCCACTTGAATTGCCAATAGGAGCTAGGAGAACCCCATCAACTCGACTGCGCATGAAATGGCGCATCAGTAGCGCTTCTCGTTCACGATGCTGATCGGAATTGCCCAGATTGACCGTGTATCCACGATCGTAGAACGTCTCTTCGGCTGCTAATAAGAGATCAACAAAGTAGGGATTGGCAACATCCATCACCACAATACCTACTGACTCGGACCTCCCCGCGCGAAGTTGGCGGGCGGACTCATTTCGAATCCATCCCAGCTTTCGTATTGCGTCTTCCACGCGTTGGCGCGTTGACTCTAATACGCGGTCAGGCTGATTGAGAACGTTGGAAACAGTTCCAACAGATACTCCGGCCAATGCGGCGACATCTTTCATGCTCACCGCAGCGTGTTTCTTCTTCACATCCTCCACCTATCTTTGGCCCCGATGCCTGAGTGTTGGTTGAATCGTCTCATGGCGCAGACAATGAGGCAAGCATGAACCCCGGCCGGACCAAGAATAATGCGGCCTTAAAGTATAGGTATGAGTGCTTTAGCGATGAGGAAGTAAATCATCAATCCAGTTCCGTCGACGATTGTCGCAATCATCGGGCCTGAAACAACCGCTGGGTCCAGTCCTATTTTCTTCAACAATAGAGGCAGGACGGAAGCTATGAGTGTCGACCACAATACGATTGCTGCCAGTGACAATGTGACGGTCAGAATCACGTACCACATAACGCCTAGTGTCCAAGCGCGAATAGCGCCAGCAATTGCTAGAGTGCCGGCCAAGAGAATTCCTGTTACTAGTTCTTTGCCCAGCACTCGGCCTATGTCCCGCAGGCGAACGCCATCTTGGGCCATGGTCCGGATAAGCGTCGTCGTAATCTGTGTTCCTACGTTGCCGCCAGTTCCAATAAGAAGCGGAATAAAGAATGCCAAAGAAGCCAACGCAGCGATTTCATCTTCGAAGGCTTTCATTACGGTACCGGTGTACATTTCAGCAACGAAGAGCACTAACAGCCATGGAGCACGTTTCTTCCACAACAACCACGGCGACGCCTGCATATAAGGAATATCTAGCGGCGCGGAACCTCCCTGACGTTCCGCATCTTCAGTCGCTTCCTCGTTCATGATGTCACTGACGGTGTCGTCGGTGAGGACACCAAGGAGGAAATCTCCGTCCATGACCGGGACAACGCCAGAATCATGGTCGCGCAGTTTACGTGCCACATGCTCTTGATCATCCAACGGCCCCAAAGCCCACTGCTTCACTTTCGACACCGGAGTCATAAGTGTGCTCACCGGCTGGTCCCGACGGCCCAACACAAGAGCGGCAGGAGAAAGCCACCCCACTAGACGTTGTCCCTCTTTTTCAAGGACTGTGACAAATACGCCTTGCTCCAAGTCATCTGGGTCGACACGTGCAACTTCAACGGCCTTTTGCACGGTCGAGTCGGGGTGAACATAAAGAAAGTCTGGCCGCATACGCGAACCTGCAGTATCCTCGGGCCACGCCAAGAGGCCGCGCACAGAAGCCGATTGCGCATGCTCCATAGCCAAAAGGACCTCTTGTTTTTCCTGTTCATCCATCAGTTCGATAATGCGCGCGGCATCGTCAGAATCTAGGGTGTCCAACAGGGCAGCGGCCCTTGCCTGATCAAGTTTTTGCAAGAACCGCCATGCGGTATGCGGGCTGACAGTGTCCAGCAGTTCTTCCGCGCTCTCTGGTGTTAAGAGATACGACAGCGCTTCTGCTTGATCAGGTTCCAGCGCCTGCAGCTCATAGTCTCGCTGGTCATGACCGGTTTCTGCAAGCCATAAACTAATTGCTTTGGAAGTAGAGACATCGATCGCCTCCACAAGTGTCTTAGGAACTGAAGGACGTCCTTCGATGGAACGTGGGTGAAAAGTCTTCCGGAACATAGCAGGCCTAGCTGTTAGGCGCCCGCGGCTAAATCACAGGCGCATGAGGTGGCATGGATTTAGGTTGGTACTATGACTTCCCATGATAGGGCCACCTCCTCTGCACTATGACTATGGTCGGCTCCAGCCTACACGTCTATTTCAAACCACCCCTGCCGAGTGGCAGGATTCACTCTCACATGGTGAAAGTCCTCTATTCGAGGCAATCCACGAGTTGGTTCTGAATAGTCATGCCCTACAACAACCACTTGGGCGCCCGCGGCCAACCCTGCAGCCACGCCTGGACCCGCATCCTCGAAAACAAGGCATTGCGACGCGGGGATTCTAAGTTCTTTTGCGGCAGCCAAATAGCATGCAGGATCAGGCTTGCCTAGCTCTACTCTTTCAGCTGTTACCGCCACCTTGGGCCACGGTAGGCCTGTGATCTGGAACCGCGTTCGCGCCAGAATCTCCACTGCCGAAGTGACCAGTGCCCACGGGATCCCCAGTTGCTCAACACGAGCCAAGACCTCAGGTACTCCAGGAATAGGAGATACCCCCTCGTTCGCTGTCTTCTCCCACTGAAGTAACTCATGTTCTTGGTGAAGAAGCTCTTCCTCTGTTGCCTCTGGCATATATTTCTCTAGAGTCGCCTTGGCTAAGCGTCCGTGAGAAAATTTCAGAAGCTCCTTCAAGTCAATGCCCCGAGGTTCGCAAAACCGCTGCCACATGGCCTCGACAACAGGGTTAGAGTTGATGGCAGTGCCATCCATATCGAACAGAAGTGCGCGGGTAAGAATCTGCATGGCTCTATGTTATGTATGCTTGGGTTCGCGAGGAAGGTGCGTCTATTGCAAGTTGACTGGTTATCACTAGCGGCAAACCACCCAGAATTCTCTACTTTTTCCGATAAGGACAAGAGAATCCGGTTTGTTTCTCAAGAAGACGTACCTACGTGGGTTGATCTTTTGCTGGCCCAGCATGAGGACTTCGAGGAGTGATATGTCTATTTCCCGCAATCTACCCAGTCAGACACTTGAAGAACTGATGGCCTCGATCATGGTCAATCCCACTGAGCCAGACACTATCGGAGACAAGGACAATGAGCAGTTGGCAGAAGTGTCAGAAGTCGCGGCTCTTCCAGAGGTGGTGGGGGACGCATCAACTTTCACCTTTATTCAACCCCAGAACGTGACGTCAGACGATAGTTAAGAGCTAACTTCCGGCGTGGTGCCAGCTGTTTTACCTCGGCCAGAAACCACTCGGGAAATATATCCTGCAATAAACACAACGGCACTCAAAACAAGAGACGCTAAGAAAAACCACGAGTAGCCGTATTGGGAGGCGACACTACTTCCCACCAGAGGACCTCCGATCGCGGCGACTCCTACTACAGTCTCATTGATGCTCACATTGCGGCTTTTATTGGGAATATCTGACAAGGCGTAGCTACCCGCAAAGAAATAGCCCATCGCAATTCCAAATCCAAGCACCACCACAGCCACATATGCCGCCGTGAGTGTTTGCGTTGCTAAGAGAGCACAAGCAACAATATACGCCAGAAGATTTAGAAATAATAACCATGGCTTTGTGAGAAAAGCGGGGTATATTTTCCTCAGCACATATGCAGAAATAAAAACAGACAAAAATAAAATGAGTAGTAGCGTTCCTGTGGTTGAAGCGCTGAAACCTACACTGCTACCAAAGTCCGGAAAGATCCCTCGATACGTGGTGAGAAAAAATCCTCCGAGAAATATCAGAGCCCACCCAAACCTAATATCTCCCGCCGTCACAGGTAGTGGATTGGGTTCGGCCCGATGAGCAGATAAGTCTATGCGTTCAACAATAACCATCAATACAATCGCTACCAGTGCAGTGCCCGTGGCGAACCATAAAGGAAGCGATGGGGAGGCGCCCACAAAGAGCCCTGAAACAAATGGGCCCACAGCGTATCCCAGAGCCCACGCCATAATGAAGTTTCCAAATGCTACGGCAATGGAATATCTAGCCGCGACAGCTTGAAGCACGATTTGGAAACATACCAGGAACAGAGCAGAGCCCACCCCCTGCCCCACGGTGTAGATATATGCCCATTGCCAGTTTGGCATCCATAGGACGGGAAAGAGCCCTGCAGCGGCCAGCAACCCAAGGCCAACGTAGACCAGAATCAAAGAGAGCCGATCCGCCGGTTTAGTGATCATTAGGACAAAAGTCGTAATGATGTAAGTAATTCCCGAAATTAAGACGACAATTCCAGAGAGAAAAGTGTCGTGGGTTGCCTCTGTGACAGTGAGAGGAAAGGCAAAAAGAAGTGCTCCAGAAACAATTGACGCCAAGAAAGGCACTGCGTATACAAGTAAGGGCATGGTCTCACAATATCGACCATGCCCCTACTTCAGCAATAAGTCCAAACCCCTGGGAAAAATCCCTTACCCCGTGAGATATATGGACCTTGGTTTACATTTATACCTCTGTAATGTGCCGGAGGAGGTTAAACTTCTTCGGGAACCATATCAATGGCTCCGCATGGACATTCCTCGGCACACACTCCACAGCCTTTGCAATAGTCGTATTTAAACTCATATTCACCGGGTTTGATTTTGGTAATGGCATTGTCGGGGCACACCCCAAAGCAGTTATCACAGCCAAAGCAGTTCCCACAGCTCATACACCGTCTGGCTTCAAAGACCGCGGATTCCTCATCCAACCCTTTGACCACTTCATCAAAGGTGGAAGCCCTGCGCGGCCCCTCCAAGCGCTCCCGCACTTGCCTGGGTGCATCGGCGTAGTACCAAGTATTAAGGCGTGATATCACCGCTTCTGGATGCTTGGGAGCCGGGATGTATTCCCCGCCTCGCAAATATGCATCAATATAGCGAGATGCCTTCTTGCCATGCCCCACCGCCACAGTAACGGTTCGTTCAGAAGGAACCATGTCACCTCCGGCAAAGACGCCTGGAATACCAGTCATCATTTGTGTATCAACCTGGACAACACCGTCATCAATGTCAATGCCCTCGGCATTTTCAATCAAGCTGAGATCGGCTTCCTGACCTAGAGCCATAATCAGTGAGTCTGCTCCAAGTTCTTCGAACTCTCCAGTTGGCTGCGGGAATCCCGACTCATCCAGCTCCATTTTCTCAATCTGGATGCTGCCTCCATCGACATGCTTAACCGTGGAAAGCCACCGCATCATGATGCCTTCTTCCTCGGCTTCTTGAACTTCTGAGTCGTGCGCTGGCATACGATCGCGCGTGCGGCGATAGACGATGATAGCTTCTTCAGCACCCATACGTTTAGCAGTTCGTGCCGCATCGATAGCCGTATTACCACCGCCATAAACCACAACTCGGCGGCCCAAAAGTGGCTGATCGCCTGTTTCCACATCCGCCAACACTGACACTGCATCCATAATCTTCGCAGATTCACCAGCAGGGATGTGTGCCCTTTTGCCGATGTGAGCCCCCACGGCAACAAAAACCGCGTCAAAGTCATCGCGAACATCATTGATGTTTTCGACTTTTTGATTCATCTCAAAGATGACGCCCATATCCTCAATGCGTTTGATTTCAGCATCAAGAATTTCACGAGGGAGCCGATACTTCGGGATGCCAAACCTCATCATTCCGCCAGCCATCGGACCAGCATCACGAACCACAACTCTGTGTCCCATACGCCGCAAATGGTAGGCCGCTGAAAGCCCCGAAGGTCCCGCACCGATAACCAACACTTGTTTGCCCGAGGGAGGAGCTGTCACCTCGACCTTCCATCCTTCAGCGATCGCTTTGTCACCGAGGAAGCGCTCGATAGAGTTGATACCCACAGCCTCATCAACTTGACCTCGGTTACAGGCTGTCTGACACGGGTGGTAGCAGACCCGCCCCATGACCGCGGGAAGTGGGTTGTCCGCCATGATTTGCCGCCACGCCCCCTCGTAGTCCCCTTCTTCAGCGCGGTACAACCACTGCTGGATATTTTCTCCGGCCGGACACGCCTTATTACAGGGAGGAAGCAAATCAACATAAATGGGGCGTTCTGTACGCCATGACCCAGTTTCATTGGTCAGCGAGGAACCAACCTCAAGTGTGATGGCAAACGGTTCCGTATCCCGGCGCGGTTCAGTAATCGTCATTTTTGTTCTCCCATCTCCGGTTCCGGACGCATGACTGTTGAGTACGCCTCGTCTGGAACATGAGCCTCGCCTTCGAGGTGAGCCCGTTTAGTTTCCGAGGTTGCCTGCCGTAGGGCCTCGTAGCGTCCTTCAGGATCGTCCGGAGCAGTTAAGACACGCTCTAGGACATCCTCATCCAACTGGTCTTCATCAATCAGGCCGTAACGGCGAATGTTGCGGTCACATATCGCCTGCATACGAGCAATTGTTTCCACGTCTACTTCGGGCTTGAAGAGGTGCGCGAAGCGGCGCTGCGTCTTGAGGAATTCCTCTACAGGAACAGGCCTGCGAATCTTCGATACCGATGTAACCTCACCCGCTTCTGCCTCGAACACAGGGAAGAATCCTGATTGAGTGGCAAGTCGCGCCAATTTGATAGTTTCATTCGAAGCGGTCCCCCATCCCAGAGGGCATGGAACCATCACGTGAATGTACCGGGCTCCCCGCATTGACATGGCTTTCGATACCTTGTATTCCAAGTCACGCAGGTCAGCTACCGTTGCTGTTGCTACGTAAGGTATTTCGTGAGCCATCGCGATGCGAGCCATGTCCTTGCCTTGTCCGAACTGGTTGCCCGGTTTGGGACCTACAGGCTGTGTGGTGGCCGTACGTGCTGCTGGTGGCGTTGCCCCTGACCGTTGCACCCCGGTGTTCATATAGGCCTCATTGTCGTAACAGATGTAGAGAACATCATCATTGCGTTCGAACATCCCAGAAAGGCAGCCCATGCCGATATCAACGGTTCCGCCATCGCCGCCCTGAGCCACAACCCTGGTGTCTTTGCCACGTGCCCGCAATGCTGCGGCAACGCCTGTCGCAACCGCTGGCGCATTACCAAACAGCGAGTGCAGCCATGGAACTGTCCACGCAGACTCGGGGTAGGGCGTTGAGAACACTTCCAAACACCCCGTCGCATTGACGGCGACTAGGTCACCGTCGGATGCGGCCATAGCAGTGTCTAACGCATATCGTGCTCCTAGTGCTTCGCCGCACCCTTGGCATGCCCGGTGACCTGAAGTCAAAGAGTTGTAGCGGTCCGGATCAGACTGCACGGACCGATCTGCCATCTGAGCCAAGCGGTTTCCCACCGCGAAGGATCCCACTTGATAGAACTTGACGTTTTCGCGTGCAGGAATTTCAGTGGGTCGCACTGGAGGTATTCCTAAGTCAACACTCATGAGTCCTATTCCTTTCCTGCCAAAGCGTGATCAAGACGTTCTTTAGCGTGTCGGACTACGTTTTCTGCGGCTGGTCCCGATTGTCGCGATTGTTCTTCGCGAGCCAGCTCTGCATCAACCAGCTCACGATCAAGATCTAGGAAGGTGAGGAACTCCAGTTCGTCGGCCGCAGCTTGGTCAAACAGGCGATGCAATGAACGCTTAGTGATGGGACGCCCTCCCAGTCCGGCAATTACCTCCCAATTACGTAGGTGCATTCCGCGCGTGGCGGAACGGATATGGCTAGAGACAATCCCTCCAATACCAACAGAGAATGCCTTTTCGATCGTGATGAACTGTTTGACGTTCTTGAGTGCTTCTCTTATCGCCTCGACAGGGAAGGGACGGAAACTGATGATACCTAGGGCACCAATCTTTTCTCCAGCGGCTCGACGCTCGTCAATTACATCCTTGATTGTCCCCATAACGGAGCCTAGTGCGATCACCACCGTGTCCGCGTCTTCTATCCGGTAGGGACGAATGAGTCCGCCCGAATCGCGTCCGAAGACATCTTTAAATTCCTTTTGTACTTGAGGAATGAGGTCCAGTGCCTGCATTTGCTTATGGTGCGCCAAATAGCGCACTTCCATGAATGCTTCTGGGCCTACCATTGCACCAATCGATACTGGATGGTCTGGGTCCAGTATTTGTCGCGGCTCATAGGGGGGAAGGAAACGGTTCACCTGTTCTTCTTCAGGAACATCCACTACTTCCACGGCATGAGTGAGAATGAAGCCGTCCATGCACACCATGACGGGCAACGAAAGCTCTTCTGCAATTCTGAAAGCCTGCACGTGCAGGTCGGCTGCTTCCTGGTTATCTTCTGCATAGAGCTGCAACCATCCAGAGTCACGTTGACTCATGGTGTCAGTCTGGTCGTTCCAAATGTTGATTGGGGCGCCGATTGCTCGGTTTGCCACAGTCATAACAATGGGGAGACCTAAGCCTGACGCGTTATAGACAGCCTCAGCCATAAAGAGTAATCCTTGCGAGGCGGTAGCCGTATAGGTCCGCGCTCCAGCAGCTGACGACCCGATGCATGCCGACATGGCACCGAATTCTGACTCCATATTGAGATATTCACAGTCAGGCAGTTTGCCACGCTTTACTAGCGCAGACATTTCTTCAACGATGTGGGTCTGCGGGCTAATGGGATATGCCGCAACAACCTGTGGTTTACATGCGGCTACTGCGTGTGCGACTGCTTGGGAACCTTCAATTTGTTCACGCATGTTCTCTCACTTTCACCCGTTCGTATGCTTCGGCCGCAGCTGCAGCGTTTCCGTTGCCGACTCGCCCATGCCATTTGTGTTTGATGGCTTCTTCGACAGACTCCAGTTTCCACTGGCCCGTGACCGCAGCCAGTGCCCCCAGCAAGGCAGCATTAGGAAGCGGTCGTCCTACGTGAGCACGTGCGATTTCTGAAGCAGGAACCGTCAATACTGTTGCATCGGGAAGCTCCCCTAGCTCGGAGGGGTCTTTTCCAGAGTTGATTAAGACGACTCCGCCGGGTTTCAGCCCCGAAAATACGTCCATTACCGGCAGCAGTGTCGGGTCTTGGACGATAACAATATCTGGATCTAATACGGGTTCGCGACTGCGAATAGGTTCGTCGGATACCCGGCAGTAGCTGACTACTGGGGCACCGGTGCGCTCTGAGCCGAAAGATGGGAATGCCTGGGCGTAATGTCCCTCCTTGAAAGCAGCCATCGCTAACAAGTCGGAGGCAGTTACGACTCCTTGTCCTCCTCGACCATGGATTCGAATTTCTACCATGAGACCACGGTAGAAGCATGTACCTAAAGACCTATGGGGACTAAAGTCCTTTAGGGGGTATGATCAGTATGAATGCGACGACCATTGAGCGAAGGTTCTTGATGAAGAAAAACTATATCACTACGAACTCGTGACGTAAGTCCCTAATCATTGGTACTGTCAAGACTTCCAGACATTGGAGGTTCGGTGACAGGAGGTTTATTGTTTTCCTCTTCATCTCTCTTTCTGTCTGCTTCCTCCTGCTGCCGTCGAGCTTCTTCTTCTCGCTGAAGCCGTTCTTGTTCTAATCTCTGCTGTTCTTCTAGTTCTTTCTGCTGCCGGGCCAGTTCTTCCTGTTCACTGGTGTCTGGAGCTGGCGCTGGCTTCGTTGGCTGTTTTGGCTGAACCAGCCAAGTAAAGGACTGGTTTTCCATATTGACGGTGGCCTGCTCCATAAATGCTAACCACACGTCGGTCGGCCAATCACCCCCATGGAACTGATCCAATCCCCCAATATTGGGAAGAGGAAGAGAGCTGCCATCCTCACCCACCGCATACATACTCACTGCCGTGGTGATCTGAGGAATGAAGCCCACAAACTGGGCAGACTTTTGTTCATCCGACGTTCCGGTTTTTCCACCCATATCCCGACCCAAGCTAGAGACCTTGGAGCCAGTCCCTTCTTCGGACGTCACTGCCTGCAGGCCGGGCATCGCTCCCGAGACAACTTCCGCACTAAACTCCCGGGTTCTGGACGTATCCGCCGTGTAGATACTTTCGCCTGCCGCATTTTTTACTTCGCGGATGATGTGGGGAGATACTCTTTCACCACCATTTGCGAATGTTGCATACGCGGTTGCCAGATCAATGTTGTGGGGGGCTGCTGATCCAAGGACATTAAGAATGTTGTTCTCTAGACCTTGCGTATCTTCTGGGATACCAGCCCTGATCAGAGCGTCTAGGGTTTTGTCGGGAGTGACTTCTTGGTTTAGTTCAACAAAAACCGTATTCACCGAGTACATAGTTGCATCAATCAAGTTGATATAGCCGAAACTGGCATCATCATTATTTGCAACTTCGGTACCATCAACGTCCATCGGAGAATTTCCATTGAATGTGTCATAGATTGAACCGTCTTGTTCCATGTACGCTAACAAGCCAAAGGGCTTGAATGTGGAACCAGCCTGGACAATATCCTGCGTCACGGCATTGGTCTGGTTATTTTCGTAATCTGCACCAGGATATTCGGCACGAATTTCTCCCGTGGCATTGTCGATAGCAGACATGGCAACACGAACATTTGCAGGCTTATCTTCTGGCATGACCTTTACAGCATTCATTGCTGCGTCTTGCATACTCTTATCGAGAGTCGTGATGATTGTGAGACCACCGGCATCGATTTCTTCGCCGTCCAGAGCTCCCTTACTCACCAGCTCGTCCCGCACTTGCTGCATGAGGTACGGATTAGCACCAGTGGTGTCAGGAGTCGTCGAACCAGGCTCAATTGTCTCAGGGAATACGGCGGCATCAGCATCAGACTGGCTAATCCACCCATCTTCCACCATGAGGTTGAGTACTCGTTGCCAACGCTCCTCAGCCATATCGGCATCGACGGCTGGATCCCAGGCCGAAGGAGCTGGCAAAATACCCGCAAGCAACGCCGCTTCGGAGAGAGTCAGATCTTTGGCAGACTTGTTGAAATAGGCCTCAGCTGCCGCTTGAATCCCATAGGCACCTCGCCCGAAGAAAATGGTGTTCATGTAGTTGCCCAAGATTTCTTCTTTGGGTTGAGAGCGGTTGAGCTTGAGAGCAATAATCGCTTCGTCTAGTTTGCGGAAATACGACTTTTCCTTGTCCGCGCCTAAATAGTAGTTTTCCACGTACCCCTGAGAAATGGTGGATGCCCCTTGTCGAGCACCACCTGTGGCGTTATTGACCAGAGCTCTAAGAATGCCCTTGATGTCAATGCCAGAGTTCGAGTAGAAAGTGCGATCTTCCGATGCCACAATGGCATTGCCCACATAGGCTGGAAGTGTCGACGTATCGATAATCGTACGGTCCACCTCGGCAAATGTCCCCAACTCAGTTTGCCCGTCGTTGTAATAGACAGTTGATGCCTGCGCTAACGCGAATTCGTCAGGTGCCGGCACTTTGGTCCGCGCATAGAGAATCAGGAAAGCCGCGCACCCCGCCACGATAAGAGTCAGGAATAGAACAAACAGCCACAAAGCAATGCGCTTTGGCCAACTAGTCCTTTTCTTCCCTTTCTTACCGCCCGACTTGGAGGAGCCTCCTGCATTTGCTGTAGAAGACGCGTCTGTTTCACGCAAAGATCGGCGTGTTGGTGGTTTTGCCCCAGCCACCGACTTCCATTCCGGCTTGTTTGTATCAGCCACAAACGTCCTAACGTCTATTACACAGTACGGCCCTAGCGTAGTGGAGAATTCTTATCGTTCCATGGGGAACTGGTCACGTTTATGGCAATCTCACGTTATGCGGCGCGCATTTTAATGGTGAGTCTTCCCTCCAACCGCGTTGCCTAGAAGTTCCGCTATCGCTGCACCGTCGGCAAGTTCAGGGCTTAAGCCCGCATATAAACTACCCATATTAACAATGGTTGCAAACGCCAATACTGCTTCCTGGTGGGCACCGGGGATTTCTTTGGCGATTACTGCTTTGAGTGCGTCTCGATGCCGAATAAAGACCTGCGCTACCTCCTCGCGGCGCTCAGGTCGTCTCAATGCATAGGCAAGGATCTCCATAGACAAAAGGACACCAGGATCTGCCTCGCACACCGCCTCATCCATATACTCAGCCAGTGTTCCATCGCGATAAGCTTCAACTACATCAAGCGTCTGTTGATCACAGGTATTGGGATCAGTCATCTCACGAATAAGAGCCATCATCAGATCGTCTTTTGACTCAAAATGCGCGTAAATAGCTCCTTTAGTTCTCCCAGCCTTTTTTGCAATTTCATCAAGGGACGCAGCATCAAAGCCCTTTTCAGTAAAGAGCGCGGCCGCTGCTTCCAAGATTTCTGCCCTCGTGTCTGCTTTAGGATTTCGCCCCGCTTTACGAGAAGCCGCCTGCATAGAATCGGTAGCTGATTGCAAAGCTGAAGCAACTTGCTCTGCAACATCGGCACCCACATCTTTAGTCACAGCTTTCGATAGATCAGCAGTGGCTGCCATAAGAGCTTTGAGTGCAGCTGCTACGCCTGATGAGTCGGTCGCCATGGTTTGACTATACCGCGGAAAATCGAAGTTTGCATACTGAACAGTATCGGGCATACTTATCAGTATGTTCGATACAGTACTCGAGGTGAGTGGCCTCAATAAGACCTATCGTGGTAAACGCGGTACACATGCAACTGATGACGTCAGTTTCGGTGTCGGAGCCGGGGAGATTCTTGGTGTTTTGGGACATAATGGTGCGGGTAAGACAACCCTTGTCAATCAAATTGTTGGAATACTCAAACCTGATTCGGGTACTATCACGGTCGCAGGAGTGGACGCTGTCTCCCACCCCGCGGCAGCGCGGCGTCTAGTCTCAGTGCAGGCACAGTCGAACGTACCCATTACTGGGCTTACCCCCCGTAAAGCCATCGAGCTTGTAGGGAGAATACGTGGATTATCTAAGAACCACGCTGCTGAGCGGGCAGGACGTCTACTTAATGCCCTCGACCTAGACGAATGGTCAAATAAACCAGCCCAAAAAATCTCCGGTGGAGTTGCACGGCTAACGGCTTTTGCTATGGCAGCAGTTGCACCGGGAAAACTTGTTATTTTGGACGAGCCTACAAATGACGTAGATCCTGTTCGACGCCGTCTACTGTGGCAGCAAATTCGGGTCCTCAAAGAATCGGGTACAGCGGTCCTCCTAGTCACCCACAACGTCATGGAGGCTGAACATATCGTTGACAATCTCATTATTCTTGACGAGGGCCGCGTCATCGCTGAGGGAACACCAGCTTCGTTAGCAGCACCCACTCGTAACAGACTCACCTTGAAGCTAGACAATTGCACCTCGAAGATACCGGACAGTATCCACGTTGTCTCTCAAGACGCTCGTGAAACTACCGGGTATATAGATATCGACGAGGTTGCTTTCATTACAGAGTGGGCCTCAACCCACTGCGAACGTTTCTCACTCACCCCCACATCTTTAGAAGACATCTACATTGCGCTAGTCGACAGAAAAGAGGCGCACGCATGACAGCACTACGACAAACTGGTTTGATGATTCAATGGCAGCTACGTCGTGGAATCGATCACCTCCCACTACTTATCATTGTTCAGGGACTGTTGGCTGTAGGAACAATTGTCGGTTTTGGATTCCTCACGGGGGAATTGACACCAGAAGCAGCGCTTTTCCTGTCTACGGGCGCGCCTACAATCACACTTGTCACAGTAGGTTTAGTGATGACGCCTCAAATGGTAGCTGAAGGAAAACGAGAAGGGAGCCTTGACTGGCTGCATACCTTGCCTGTGCCACGGATTGTCTTCCTCATAGCTGACCTTGTGATGTGGACTTTGATTGCGTTGCCCGGATTGATCTTGGCTGTCTTGGTGGGTGTCTGGAAGTACGATCTGACCCTCTCTCCAGCACCATGGTTGGTATTGGGACTATTGGCAGTATCTCTCACGGCCGCTAGCGTTGGATATGGACTGGCCACGCTTCTGCCCCCTATGGTGGCAATGCTCATCAGCCAGTTGCTAGTTTTCGTGATTTTACTCTTTTCGCCTGTTTCTTTCCCAGCGGAGCGGATGCCGGGTTGGCTTCAGTCTGCACACGAATGGCTGCCCTTCGAACCCATGGCTCAGGTTGTCCGAGGTGGCCTTGCTTCACGGACATTTGAGACCCCCACGCGATCACTGATCGTCTTGACCGTATGGTGTCTAATCTCCGTATGCTCAGCGGCTATAGTGCTAACGAAACGCAAATAGGCCTCCTCTCGATCGGCACCTTTTCGCGATATGTAGCACATCTCCTAGAGACAATGTGAGTGACTCTCACTATGCTTGCCTATGGCACACCGTCTAGGTCTTCAAGGACTGCACTCGTGTGCGCAGAAGAACTTTCGCACAAATACTCAGTTTTGGAGATGGGCATAGCAGTGAATCGCACACCTGTCGCAGTCATGGCAATTGCATTGGTTGCATCCATGTCGGCGTCAGGTGTCGCTATGTCCGTTCAACCCACAGCTGCCGGATCGCCGGATACATCGTGCACCATTTCTCCGCGAACTCCTCGAACCTCGCCCTCGCGGCGGCCTCGGTCGGAGCTGTGTAGACGGGCCGCAGGTCGCGGGCGATCTGGTCCCAGTACTTCCGCGACGCGAACTTGAAGGTGTTGCGGATCAGGTGGATGATGCAGACTCCCGCTGTCAACCTCTGTTTTTTGGTGGCGTGTTTTTGGGCGTGCTAGATACTGCCCAGGGCCGGGTGCCACCGGATGGGCACGAGATGCTTTTGTTAGCTGGCTGCCTTTAGCTCCTCGT
>NZ_VULO01000006.1 GCF_009696615.1 Scrofimicrobium canadense | reverse complement strand
TTCAAACTCACCAAAGCCTGAAGAATCAACGTAGGATCAGAGACAGTGAAGGTGTTTCTATTATCTTTTTGGATCACACCTAAAAGTATGAAACACCTTCACACCCCACCAAAGTCCGAAGAGCCGCTAAAGGATTGGCTTATCCGGGTTCAGAGTGGGATGCTTGTTAAACAAAAACCCCGCCGTAGCGGGGAAATATTCTAGTGGCTCCGAGGGGTATCGATCCCCTGACCTTTCGATTTTCAGTCGAACGCTCTACCAACTGAGCTACAGAGCCTAGTCCGACCACATATCTCATGATCGGCCTAGCGACCCCGACGGGACTCGAACCCGCGACCTCCGCCGTGACAGGGCGGCGCGCTAACCAACTGCGCTACGGGGCCTTGAAAGAAAGACCTTGAGAAGTCTACCAGATCAAGACCTATTCAGTTTTCTCTCAGAGGATTCTGAGAGTCGTACCCCCAACGGGATTCGAACCCGTGTCGCCGCCGTGAAAGGGCGGTGTCCTAGGCCTCTAGACGATGGGGGCCCGGGTTCCGAACACGTTCGGAGACTTGGAAATCATATGCGGGATTGGGGTCCATTTGCAAAACGAGAGAATGCAAGCTGTGTCACGTTTTTTATTTATGCAGGTCAAAATGGTTTCGATTGTGTGGTGTTCACGTGTCGGAATGGGCGATTAGGCTAGAGGCATGGAAGAGTCGGGCGAGACTGACACAGTCGTAGAACATGCCTTCAACGCGCTCAATTTGGCTGCGTGGACATTAGGGGGAGCTGCAGTTGGACTTCTCGTAGCGATAGTCCTACTTTTTGTGGTGCATCTATCAGGCAAGAAGTCCGAATTGATGAACTACATGCACCGCCGTACACGGGCACCGCTGTGTTGGGCTATGGCAGTGTTCGGTGCCTGGGTTGGGTTTGGCTTTTCTGGACAGGAAGAGGCATTGGGGAATCTGTATGGGTTGATTCGCCATGTCCTTTTGCTGCTAGTGATAGCAACCATGGGCTGGTTTGGGGTGGCCCTGGCTGGCCTCATCCAGGACGCTGCGACGATTCGTATCCAAAAGGATGCCCGTGATGCCCAACGTCTCCAAACGCAGAGCCAAGTGGTGCGCAGGGTCCTCCAAGCCATCGTCGTGATTGTCGCGGTGATTGCGGCACTGCTGACGTTCCCTGCCGCAAGGGCTCCTCTCACGTCCATCCTTGCGTCCGCAGGCGTGATCTCAGTGGTTGTTGGTCTCGCGGCGCAGTCCAGCTTAGGGAATGCTTTCGCAGGCCTTCAGCTTGCTTTTACAGACGCAATTCGGGTTGGTGACACTGTCACGATTGGCGTGGGCAATACGTCTGAGGCGGGTGTAGTTGAAGAACTCACTCTTACCTATGTTGTTTTGAGGCTGTGGGATGAACGCAGGGTTCTTTTGCCCTCAACAGAATTCACGACGAAACCGTTTGAAAACTGGTCCAGGCGCGATACGGAACAGCTGGGTACGATTTTCTTGCAATTAGACTGGACTGTCCCTATGGCCCAACTGCGGCAGCAAGTTCAAAAGATTGTGAAAGAGTGTGATCTTTGGGATGGCCGCACGTGGAATGTGCAAATGGTTGCCTCACCTAACACGGTGCCGAATCCTGTGGTGCGAATTGTGGTTTCTGCAAAAAATCCTGGGGACTTACATGACCTGAAGTGTGAGGTGCGGGAGCAAGTGGTGGCATGGATAGTGAAAGAAATTCCGTGGGCTTTGCCGCGAGGACGTAATCAGACGATGGAAGTTCAACAGATTAACCAGGACATTGGTGAAGAACGGGTAGCAGAATTAGCTCAAGAGCTCGCCGATATTTCGGGTAAGACTACTGGACGGTATGGCGTTCCTGACCACGATCCAATACACGCAGCGAGACTGGCTGCGGCGAAACAGAAAACGAAGACTAGGAGGGTACGACGTCGCTCTGTCGTCAATGAAGACTCCACCATGGTTATAACTGGTGGTGAGAGGTTATTTTCTGGGAGCCCTGACGCGGAAGAGCGGCGAAAGATCTACGATGGTCCGGGGGACGAGACGATAAAACGGCGCGAAGAGACGGCCATCATGCAAGCTCTGGACGCGCAAGGAAAACTCAAAGAAACGAAAAGACGATGACTGACGAGAGTACATGGCGAAAGCTGCTCACACCGATGCAATACCATGTGCTGCGTGAGGCGGGCACCGAGCGTCCTTGGACCGGAGAGCTACTGGAAGAGAACCGCAGCGGGACTTATAGTTGCGCTGCTTGTGGACAAGAACTCTTTGAATCGGACACGAAATTTGATGCGGGTTGTGGGTGGCCCAGTTTTTTTCAGGCTAAACCGGACGCAGTTCAATACTTATCAGACACGAGTCTGGGCTACGAACGCACTGAAGTGCGGTGCGCAAAATGCGGGTCACACCTCGGGCACATATTTCCTGATGCCCCCCAAACTCCGACGGGGAACCGCTATTGTATGAACTCGGTTGCCCTCACCTTTACCCCTGATGAGTAGCCGATCGGCACCAATACTCTTTGCGATCTCAGGACTTTCGCAATACCTTGGCGCGGCAATGGGAGTATCACTATTTGCGTTGCTTCCCGCTGGCGGAGTCGCCTGGTGGCGACTGTTCCTAGGAGCTCTCTTTTTAGTACCCCTGTGGCGCCCATGGAAACAAAAATGGTCGGTAAAGAATCTAGCCACAAGCTGCCTCTTTGGGGTGGTACTTGGGCTCATGAATATCTTCTTTTACGAGGCGATCGCACGCATCCCATTGGGGGCCGCAGTCTCTATAGAGTTCATCGGTCCTGTCGTTGTCGCACTTGTTGGAGGGCGAGGCGTCCGTAGTCGCATCGCTGCGATGCTAGCTCTAGCTGGCGTGACTTCCATAGGCGGTTGGGGGATCGATCTGCGCGATACGAGCGTGATCACTGGAGCATTATTCGCACTTGCAGCTGGCCTGATGTGGGCAGTCTACATTGTGCTGGGCCAACGTATCGCTTCTAGACGTTCAGGTGTTGCGTCGCTTGCGGTTGGTTGTCTCTTTGGCGCATTAGTGCTTGCACCTTTCATGGCTCCACAGGCTTTTGGTGTTCAGCTATCGGGCACATTGTTACTTATGTTGGCTGGAGTAGCGTTGCTTTCGACGGTGCTGCCATACTCAGTCGAGGCTGTTGCCCTCGGTCGCCTCAGTCCAGTGGTTTTCGCTCTTCTTACTGCACTTTTACCAGCAACTTCAACAATCGTGGGGTTCATTGTGTTGAAGCAGACGCCAATACCGGGTGAGCTGGTCGGCTTGCTATTTGTGTCGGTAGCCGTGTGGTTAGCTTCGACGGGTCGATCGGATAAACCGTCTGCCCAGGTGTAGCATGTCAGACGATACTTATTCTGGATCTTTTAGCGTGAGGCAATGATGGCGAAACACAAAACTCCGGGACGTCCTCCGGCCATGACGGATGTTGCGGCGTTGGCGGGTGTTTCCCATCAGACGGTTTCGCGGGTAATCAATGACAAGGGAACGGTCCGTCCCGAGACGCGCGAGAGAGTCCTTAGTGCTATTGCGCAGCTTGGATATCGTCCCAATGAAGCTGCACGCGCCCTCGTAACGCGTCGCAGCAGGCTTATCGGGATCATCACAACCCAGTTCGTCAACTATGGTCCCGCCTCAACGCTCTTAGGTGTCCAGGTAGCAGCGAAGCAAGCCGGATTCTATGTTTCTGTAGCCAGTCTTTCGGAGTTTTCTCAAGAGACTTTGCACGATGCTGTCGATCTATTCTTGGGGCAAGGGGTTGCAGGAATTGTCTTGATTGCTCCGGTGATCGAGGTGGCACACGAACTCCACCGGCTTCCGCTCCCTCCGGCAACTGTCGTGATTTCTTCGGCATGGACTGAGGACTCACCTCAAGTGAGTCGGGTTGGGGTTGATCAGCGTGCTGGCGCGCGAAGAGCAGTTCGGTACCTCGTTGAACAAGGATGTAAGAGTATCGTCCACTTTGCGGGCCCCGAAAACTGGTTTGATGCTGAGCAACGCCGTGAGGGATGGTTGGATGCTTTGGCGGAGGCGAAGCTGGAACCATCCTTAGAGTTCAGCGGTGACTGGTCGGCTTCTTCAGGGTACCGAATGGCGCAGGAGCTCTTATCTGCGGAGCTTCCAGATGCCATCTTTGTCGCCAATGACCAAATGTCCCTAGGTGCGCTCCGGGCTTTAGGCGAGGCTGGCGTCCGGGTTCCTGAAGACCTTTTAGTGGTTGGGTTCGACGACGAGCCTGGGTCTGAGTTTTTCCGTCCCGCACTCACTACTGTGCGACAAGATTTCGAGAATGTCGGAACCTCCGCTGTTGAACTGATTACACAGCGCCTTGATGGCAGAGAAGTCGCAGACCGAATAATCCAGCCGGAGCTGATTCTTCGTCACTCTGCTTGAAACCTGCCGCGTATTGCTAGGTCTTGGAAGTGTGTGCCTTCCCAATCAGGTGCTGGTTATGTGCCTGTTATCTTTGGAAAAGAAGGCAAAAATCCAGCACCTGACGCTATAGGTAGGGAAGACTAATGCAGTGCGGCGACGGCAGCCTTTTGGATTTCGAGCCCTGCCACATATTCATCCAGGAATGTGCCGTACCCCTTCACGTCTTCGTCGCGAGGGTCTTCTACTAGGAATTCAACGGAAGCGAAAACGTCGCCCGCTAGGTATTCTCCGAGGTCGGAGTTGTTCTGGTCCAGCATGTATTGGGCTAGTACAGCCATACCCCAGGAGCCACCCTCGGAAGCTGTCGTAGCGATGGATACGGGTGCTCCGACGGCCGCCGCCAAGAACCGCTGAGCAACACCTTGAGTTTTGTAGATACCACCGTGTGCATACATGCGGTCTAAGCGGACGTGTTCTTCTTGGAGGACCCGCATCCCCAGGGTGAGTGTGCCAAACATGGAATACACCTGCGCGCGGGCAAAGTTAGCCAGAGAGAAAGTGGAATCAGGTTTGCGAACCACCAAAGGGCGGCCTTCCTCCAAGCCCGTGATCGGCTCGCCGGAAAGGTAGTTGTAGGCCAACAGGCCACCCGCATCTGCTTCACCTTCAAGGGCGGCATTGAGGAAAGTATCGTAGATCTGTCCGACCGATGCCTCTGAACCGAGTCCGCGTGCGAATGAAATGAAGAGGTCTGCCCAGTCTGCGATTTCGCTAGCACCGTTGTTGCAGTGCACCATAGCGACCAGGTCACCAGCGGGGGTTGTGACCATGTCCAGCTCTGGATGCACCTTGGAAAGCTCTCCTTCCAAGACGACCATGGCAAAGATCGATGTGCCTGTAGAAACATTCCCAGTGCGAGGCAGTACCGCATTTGTTGCTACCATTCCAGTGCCCGCGTCTCCTTCTGGAGGGCACAGGGGAATGCCCGCAGGCAGCGACCCGTCAGGAGCTAGTAAAGCCGCACCCTCCGCGGTGAGAGTTCCAGCAGCTTGTCCGGCAACGAGTGGTCGTGGCAACAGCTGGGCTAAGGGGGTGGTGATGCCGCGTTCACGCAAAAGAGCATCTGTCGCAGCGAGGCGCTTCTCGTCGTAGGTGTGGGTTTGCGGGTCGATGGGGAACATGCCTGAAGCGTCCCCCACGCCCAATACTTTTTCCCCGGTGAGCTGCCAGTGAACGTATCCCGCAAGAGTGGTGAGGAACGATACTTCCGTCACATGTTCCTCTTTATCGAGGACCGCCTGGGTAAAGTGAGCAATCGACCAACGGTGAGGAATGTTGTAGTCAAGAGTGTCGGATAGTAGGTCCACGGCATCGGCGGTGTTGGTGTTTCGCCACGTTCTAAAAGGGACCAGGAGTTTGTTGTTGGAGTCAAAGGCCAAATATCCATGCATCATCGCGGATATGCCAATAGCGGCGAATGTGTCGGGGTTGATTCCGTGTAGCTCTTTAGCGTTGGTGCGAACTTTAGCGACCGCATCCTGAATGCCTGTCCACACCGCCTCTAGTGGGTAGGTCCACAAGCGATTCTCAAAGCGGTTCTCCCATGTGTGCGACCCGCTGGCGATGACCGAGTGATCTGGCGCAACCAGTGTTGCCTTGATGTTGGTGGACCCCAGCTCTAGGCCTAATGTTGCCTGGCCGCTTGAGATGATGTCTGCAGTTGCGTTGCCCATAAGCCGCTCCTTGGATATATGTGCTTGTAAGAACTACCATGTTCGCTGGCATCCAATGTACCGTAGCTGAAGAGAACGTATGACGCTTCTCCGCCTCGAACACAGGGTTGCCCACTGGAACCATTTTTTATGATTTTCATCTAACTGTAGAGAAGTCTCAGTGAGGTGACAAATGAGGGTTGTTAGCGCTAACCTATAGATAACTACTGAGCTGTGGTTGAAGCAATGAGGCCTAGCGTAGAACGAGATGCGTGAGCAAACTGAGAGGCGGAAAAGATGACAGTAACCTGGTCACCGGCTATGGCCGAAGCGATTGAGAAGGCGCGCGTCGAAGTATGCGAACTTCATTCAGAACTCATCAAGTGGGGATTGGTGGTGTGGACTGCTGGCAATGTATCTCAGCGCGTACGCGGCATTGACGGCGCGGACGATGTATTGGTAATCAAACCTTCAGGTGTTACATATGATTCGCTCACACCAGCATCTATGGTCGTCTGTGATTTGGAAGGTAACCTGATTGTGGGAGCGCACTCTCCCAGCTCGGATACTGCAGCGCACGCATATGTATACCGACATATGGACGAGGTGGGGGGCGTTGTTCACACGCACTCGACGTACGCGACGGCATTTGCTGCAGTAGGTAAGCCAATTCCCTGCCACCTCACCATGATGGGTGATGAATTTGGCGGAGAGATCCCTGTCGGCCCGTTTGCTCTTATTGGCGATGATTCGATCGGGCAAGGAATCGTGGAGACCTTGAAAGACTCACGTAGCCCTGCAGTTCTGATGCAAAATCACGGGCCTTTCACCATCGGCAAAGATGCGAAAGCGGCGGTTAAAGCGGCTGCGATGACAGAAGAGGTTGCCAGAACGATGTTTGTGGCTCTCCAACTGGGTGACCCTATCGCGATTCCACAAGAAAAAATCGATTCGCTGTATGCGCGTTACCAAAACGTATACGGACAGCACTAGAGGCAGGAAGAAAGGTAAGAATATGAGTGCGGTTTACGAGGGGCGGGAGGTCTGGTTTCTTGTTGGCAGCCAGGACCTCTATGGTGAGGAAACCCTCCGTCAGGTGGCAGAACAATCGCAGCACGTTGTCGAGGTGCTCAATCGCTCCGGTGATATTCCTGCGAAGATTGTGTGGAAGCCGGTCCTGAAAGATTCCGAAGCAATTCGCAAATGCATCATTGATGCGAACAGCCGTGATGAAGTCCTAGGCGTGATCGCATGGATGCACACATTCAGTCCGGCAAAGATGTGGATCTCTGGTCTGAATGTTTTGGCAAAACCGATGCTCCATCTGAATACTCAAGATAATGTCGACTTGCCGTGGGACACTATCGACTTTGACTTCATGAATCTGAATCAGTCGGCTCATGGAGATCGCGAGTTTGCCTACATCGTCTCAAGGATGCGGATCGCCCGCGAAACGGTCATCGGTCACGTGGAGCATGACGATGTTCGCCAACGTATTTCCAATTGGGTGCGTGCGTGTGCTGGCTGGGCCGCAACGCATAATTTGAACCTGGTTCGCTTCGGCGACAATATGCGCAACGTTGCCGTAACAGAAGGAGACAAGACCGAGGCCGAAAAGGTCTTTGGTGTCTCAGTCAACACGTGGGGAATCAACGATCTGGTCGAGGTGGTTGACGCCGTCTCTGACGAAGATATTGACGCGGTAGTTGCTGAGTACGAAGAAATTTACGATGTTGTTCCCGAGCTGCGCAAGGGTGGAGATCGTCACGACTCCCTTCGCTATGCAGCCCGCGAAGAAATCGGTATGCGCCGGTTCCTTGAAGACCGCGATGCCATGGCCTTCACAGACACGTTTGAGGATTTGGGCGGTCTACGCCAACTACCGGGCATTGCAGCTCAACGGCTCATGGCCGACGGCTATGGTTTCGGCGCTGAAGGGGACTGGAAGACTGCCGTCCTGGTGCGGGCAGTCAAGGCGATGAGTGAGGGACTGCCAGGTGGTGCTTCGCTCATGGAGGACTACACCTACAATCTAACTCCCGGATCTGAGCTGATCCTTGGAGCCCATATGCTAGAAATCTGCCCTAGCTTGACTTCTTCTAAGCCCCGCGCTGAAATCCATCCGCTGGGTATTGGGGGTAAGGAGGATCCGGTTCGCTTGGTATTCCACACTGACCCAGGTGAAGGCCTTCTAGTGTCGTTAGCGGATATGGGAACGCGTTTCCGAATGACGGCAAACGTGGTGGATGTCGTTGAGCCTCCAGCCAAGATGCCGAATCTTCCTGTAGCTCACGCTGTATGGAAACCGCGGCCATCCCTGCAAACCTCAGCTGAATGCTGGCTGCAGTCCGGTGGGGCTCATCATACAGTTCTCACAAATGCGATTGGCCTACCGGTGTTCCGCATTTTTGCCGAATTGGCGGCCACTGAACTCATCGTTATCGACGAAAATACAACAGTATCCGGTTTCATGAATGAGTTGCATTGGAACCAGGCTTACTATCATTTGGCTCGGGGTCTCTGAGGTTAGCACTCAGATTTGTAATGCATTTGTAACAATAAATGTTCAAATCGAACAGGTGTTAGCGCTAACCTAGTACTAAGGGGCGACCCTAATCATGTGTTAGCAGCTGACCGCTGTGAACTCTCAAGGAGGAGTTTTAATGAAGAAATCAATACGCAACATGGCACTGGCAATGTTTGCCGCGGTGTCTATGGTGTCTTTGTCTGCTTGTGGCGGCGACAAACCCGCTGAAAACGCCGCATCGGGCGATACAGCGCAGTCATCTGAAGACAAAGGCGAAGCAACAGGAGACTGCCCTGCAGATCTATCCGGTAAGACAGTTGGCTTTGTGGCAGTTGGTCCTGAAGGTGGCTGGCGAGATGCCAACGAAAAGAACGTGCAAGAAGCATTCAAAGAAGCAGGCGCTGAGGTAAAGTACGCTGGCGATGCAAACAATGACCAGGCATCTCAGCTAAAGGCTTTCGATGACTTCCTCACCGCCGGGGTTGACCTGATTCTCTTGTCTGCGACGGAGGCAACTGGTTGGGAAGAAGCACTCACTAACGCCAAGGATGAGGGTGTCCCCGTCATCCTGATTGACCGCATGATTGAACCTGATGATCCAGAGCTGTACGTTCAACGCTTGGCCCCCAACAATGAAGAAGTCGCTGCAAATGCTGCTAAATGGGCCAATGAAACATTCCCTGAAGGTGCAAACTATGTCACATTAGAAGGTCCTTCTGGGGTCTCTGTTGTGAACGAACGCAACGCTGGCTGGGATTCAGCTATCAATGACAACTTCACCAAGAAAGACGCACAGACTGCCAACTGGTCAGCAGAAGAGGGCAAGACAGTGTTAGCGGCCATGTTGAAGGCCAACAACAACGATATTCAGCTGGTCTTCGCCCAAAATGATGAGATGGGACTTGGTGCAGTCCAAGCTGTTGAAGAAGCAGGTCTAAAGCCTGGAGAAGACGTCAAGATCATCACCATTGATGGAACAGAGCCCGCACTCAAAGCTTTGGCAGAAGGAAAGCTCTCCCTTGTTGCAGAATACAACCCACTGTTTGGTGCGGATGCAGTGAACACTGCTGTGGCAGCGCTATGCGGCGAAGAAGTTGAAAAGAACTTCATCGTGGAAAGCGCGATCTTCGATAGTCCTGAAGCAGCTAAAGCTGCTCTAGAAGAAGGCCGTGAGTTCTAGCCTGCGTCTGTAGAGCACTTGATCCTTTGATCTAGTCGCTGCGTGGTCCATCTGCAAAGATTCTATTTGGGCCACGCAGCATTCACCCCACGTTGTTATTTGTTACAGAACACTCCCTTACCATTACGTTTAGTGAGAGACCATGACTCAAATGGAACCGATCGTGAAGATGGAGAACATCTCGGTCGAATTCCCGGGTGTAAAAGCCCTACAAAATGTTGACTTCCGACTTTTTCCCGGTGAAGTACATGCCCTCATGGGAGAAAACGGTGCCGGCAAATCGACACTCATTAAAGCCCTTACGGGAGTAAATAAGCTTGCCGGTGGCACAATCTATATTGATGACAAACAGGTGCGTTTTACTGGTACAGCCGATGCGCAAGCTGCCGGAGTGGCTACCGTCTATCAGGAAGTAAACCTCCTCACTAACCTATCGATTGGTGAAAACGTCATGCTTGGCCATGAGGTCCGTGGACCTTTTGGTGTTGACTGGCGTAAAACAAATGAAAAGGCGAGTGAGGCCCTCAAGCGCCTCGACATCACTCATCTAGATCCTCGCACACCACTGTCAGAAATCTCCATCGCGATGCAGCAGTTGGTAGCAATCTCTCGGGCAATGGCATTACGGGCTAAAGTACTCATTCTTGATGAGCCAACATCGTCCCTCGACGATAACGAAGTGGCTGGCCTCTTTGCGGTTATCCGCAAGCTTCGTGAAGAGGGAGTGGCTATTCTATTTGTCTCGCACTTCTTGGATCAGGTTTATGAGATTTCTGATCGCATGACGGTATTGCGCAATGGAGAGTTTGTCGGTGAATACATGACGAAGGATTTGCCGCGCAAAGAACTGATCGAGAAAATGATCGGTAAGGAAATGACAGCATTTAGTGAGCTGTCGAAAGAAGCAAAAGCTGATCGCAGGGAAGACACAGGCGCTCCATCTCTCAAGGTATTGCATCTAGGAAAGAAGGGGACACTCAAAGCAACTGACCTGGAACTGTATCGGGGCGAAATCATCGGATTCGCAGGCCTACTCGGGTCAGGAAGAACTGAGTTGGCAAAACTCATCTATGGCGCCGATACCCCTACCGAAGGTTCCCTTGAGCTTGATGGCAAACCGCTCAAACTGCAGAATCCAGCAGTCGCTTTAAAGAACAAGGTCGCGTATTCAACTGAGAACCGCCGTGATGAAGGAATACTTGGCGACCTCACGGTTCGCGAAAACATTATTGTCGCCCTACAGGCGATTCGCGGTTGGGCCCATCCGATTCCTCGCAAAGAACAAGATGCGCTATGTGAAAAGTACATAAAAGAGCTTAATATTCGACCACCAGATCCAGAAAAACTCATTAAGAACCTCTCTGGCGGTAACCAACAGAAGGTCCTTTTGGCGCGCTGGTTAGCAACAAAGCCTCAGGTGCTCATTCTCGACGAGCCAACCCGAGGCATCGACATTGG
The DNA here is from genome assembly GCF_009696615.1 of Scrofimicrobium canadense. GTDB lineage: Bacteria > Actinomycetota > Actinomycetes > Actinomycetales > Actinomycetaceae > Scrofimicrobium > Scrofimicrobium canadense. The sequence continues at coordinate 159,179 of NZ_VULO01000006.1, read as the reverse complement.
AGCAAAAGCTGAGATCCAAGAGATCATTCTGCAGTTAGCTTCTGAAGGAATGTCCGTAGTGTTCATCTCTTCCGAACTAGAGGAAGTGGTTCGACTCTCTGATCGCGTTCTCATTCTCAAAGATCGTGCACCGATCGCTGAAATAGAAAACGGCCCTGGAGTCAATGTCGAATCAATAGTGAATGTTATCGCAGCTGGAGGCGATGCAGCGTGAAAGATCTGCTGAAAAATCAGCTACTGTGGGCCGGTGTCGTGTTATTGGTGTTAGTGGGCATCGTCCTTGCTAAGAACCAAACTGGCATCTTCGGGTATGTGAATGGTCGCATTACCAGCCCTCTTATCGATATCCTCCAAGACGCACCACCCATCATGATGATTGCACTGGGAATGACACTAGTGATCGCTACCAGTGGTATTGACCTATCTGTTGGTTCAGTGATGGCCGTGGGCGGAGCAACCGCTATGCAATTCTTGGCTAACAGTGCGAATGGTGATTCGGCCGCAGCTGCAGCTACTGCATTCGTCCTCGCGATAGTTGTTGGGACGGCGTGTGGTGCATTCTCCGGTTTCCTAGTGTCGGTAGTGAGATTGCAGCCCTTCATTACCACGCTGATCATGATGATTTTGGGGCGAGGACTCGCTAACGTCGTCACTGGTGGAAAGAACACTCCCGGTAACTCACCGACGTTCAACTGGATCACGCAGGGAAGACTCTTTGGAATCCCTGTCGGATTCATCATCGCGGTGATAATCCTTCTTGCTGTAGCTGCTTTGGTGCGGCGCACTGCTCTAGGCATGAATATTGAAGCTGTTGGAATCAACCCCGTTGCAGCGGAAATGACAGGTATCCGATCTTCCCGAATTCTGTTCATGGTGTATACAATCTCGGGCCTCTTAGCTGCGATCGGTGGCTGTTTCGCGGTTGCGCAAGTAGGAACGGTAGAAGTTAACTCTTCAGGTACTGGCGCAGCTTTAGAAATGGACGCCATCTTGGCGGTCGTAATCGGCGGAACGTCTCTCGCGGGCGGAAAATTTCACCTGGGAGGTTCCTTCCTTGGGGCACTGATTGTGGTGACACTTACGCCAGCAATGGTCTACCTTGGAGTTCCAGCCCCGGCAGTCCCCGCTGTTAAAGCAGTCGTGATCATCTTTATTTGTCTTCTTCAATCAGAGCGCCTGCGTGGCTGGTTTGTTCGTAGAAAGAAACCGACTGGCAACGGCTCTCAAGCACAAGACAAGGCAACAACTTCGAAGGCGGTGGCAGCATGACCTCGCAAGTTAAGAGACGTCAAAGCTTTCATATTTCACGCGATACGTACACCACGTGGGCTGCTGTCATCTTATTTTTTGTACTGCTTTTTGGCGGTCAAATGGCGGTTGGAAATATTCTTAATGCGGGTACTATTTCCAACCTGCTTATTAACAATGCCTATTTGATTATCTTGGCAGTAGGCATGACGTTCACTATTCTTACCGGCGGTATTGACCTATCAGTCGGTGCGGTAGTGGCATTCAGTACCGTTGCCGGGGTAACTCTGATCCAGGCTGGTTGGAACTCCTGGCTTGTGGCAGTTTTGATGGTTCTCATAGGTAGCGTATTCGGGCTATTTTCAGGTATTTTGGTCCGTTTTTTCAACGTTCAGCCATTCATTGCCACTCTATCGGTGATGTTTCTTGCTCGTGGTCTCGCGGGTGTGCTAACAACTGAGTCATTGGTGATCCCTAAAGACTCAGGGTTCTTAGTTTTAGCTACAAAGTGGACCATTATTGATGGCGCCAAGCGTACTGACAGGTTCTATTTGTCTCCCAATGTTCTTATTGCAATTGTGATTGTGGGTATCGCATTCTTCTTGCTACACAGAACCCGCTTTGGACGTACGGTCTACGCAATCGGCGGTAATGAGCAAGCTGCAGAGCTGATGGGACTCCCAGCACAGCGGTCAAAACTTCTGGTCTACATCGTATCGGGTACCTGCTCTGGACTTGCAGGTGTCGTCTATGCGACGAATGTCGGGTCAGTACAGAACTTTATTGGTACTGGGTGGGAGCTGGATGCAATCGCGGCAACGGTTATTGGTGGAACGTTGCTTACGGGAGGTGTCGGATACGTTCTAGGCTCTGTTGTTGGTGTGTTGATTACTGGCCTATTGGCCACCTTGATCACTGTGTCATCCTTTGAGATTCCCGGCGTACCCGCAGGGTCAACTGCAGGGATTATTACGGCACTAATTCTGCTGCTGTTTGTACTCTTACAAAAGGCAATCACTTTTGCCGGGAGGAGCGGGCCGGCAGGACCAGAAGAATCTGCCCAAATACTTCAAAAAGAAACAGAAAGAGCGTGATATGTTCGTGAGTCCCCGTGGACGACAATAAACTAATGAAGACTATATAAGGCAATGAGTGAGAGCTCTGAGGTTTACTGTAGACACCTCAGAGCTCTCACTTAAGCCACGAAATATTTGTATTTTTGGGGCTGGGGCATAACTTGTTGCCGTAGCTCACAGCATGAGATCCCAACACAAATAGGCCATTTTATGGTGCCACGACGAAGTGGGATAAGAATTATAGTTTATATTTATCGTTTCAGCTAATAATCTGCTTGAGAAATACGACCAAAGGAGAAGTGCGTGAAGCGCAAGCAAATAATAGGCCAACGAAAATGGACTGGAGGTGCAATCTGTGCTGTTTTGGTCGGCTCCATGGCATTTGCGTCAACAGGCAGCGCATTTGGGGCAGAGGCAGAAAGCACGTTGCCAACTAGCGGTCTGATTGTCGACTACGATTTTTCTCAGACAACCGGAATAGAAATTGCCAATAGAGTCGACGGAAGTGACTTTGGCCCTGCTGAGGTAAAAAACAGCAGCGATGAACTGTGGCGTAATGGGGTTCTTAACCTGCCTGGGGGAAACAAAGACACGACACCGTGGGTGCAACTTCCAGAGGACCTTTTGAAGGACAAAGACTCTGCAACAGTTCAGATGGAAGTAAAACTGACAGAAGAAACACTAAACTCGTGGCATTTTCTGTGGAATATTGGCGGTCCAAATAACACACAGTATTTATTTGCTTCGCTTAGCCGCAATGCTGTACCAAAAGTTGTTGTACGTGAGTCCAGTGCTGGCAACGAATTTGTGACTGAAGCGCAGTCGAATCCTGCGCTTGCTGACCAGTGGATGTCGGTTACAGCCGTAATCGACGGTAGTGGCGAAAAAGTCAAAATATCTCTCTACGTCGATGGAAAACTTATTGCAGAAAACGTTGGCGATTACAGTCCGGCCGACGTAACTGATCAGTCGCTTAACACGATTGGACACTCTCCATGGCCAGATCCCAACATTGGTGGTGCGGTGTCTACATTCCGCATTTGGGATCGGGCCATTACAGCTGAGGAGGTTGCGAGTATTGCTGACTTAGACGCGATAGCTCTCAAAGACCAAATCGAAGCGTCCACTCTGGAAATGTTGGGGTCCCTGGGAATTGCGGACGGCCAAGAAGTTGAGGGAGACCTTTCTCTACCGACGCGTTCAGGCGCGATTACCTGGGCGTCTTCGGCACCGGAGGTGATTTCCACCCAGGGAACTGTGACACGGCCCGCCTATGGTGAATCAGCCGTTGACGTCACCCTTACCGCCACCACGACTGTGCGTGGAATTGAGGTGTCACGCGCTTTTGCGGTCGTTGTCCTCCCTGAAGCAACCTCTATCGCTGACCGGCTAGAAGCAGATGCGCAGGCGCTGCAGATCCACAATGCGGAGCAGATAAAGAATGATTTTGGTATTCCAACATTGGGAGCTTCAGGTTCAACTATCTCCTGGGAAATCACTGGGGGAACTGATGTACTAGCCCTGAGCGAAGGGGTGAATGCCAACTCAAAGACCGTCAAAGTTGCGCGCCCTGCCGCTGGAACAGAGGCTGCTGATGCCTCACTTAAGGCCACGCTTAGCCTTGGCGACCAGAGCATAGTCAAAGAGTTGCCTGTTACGGTTGCTCCAATGCCCGGCGTGACTGAAGAAACTGAAGCATATGTATGGGCATTCTTTACTGGTGAAGGAGATGGTGCGGAAAAGGTTAGCCTGGCCGCTTCAAAGGGAAATGATGCGCTGGCGTGGAACACACTCAATGACGGTCAACCGATTTTTGAGTCGACTGAGGGCACTGAGGGCCTGCGGGATCCATTCATCATTCGTTCACATGACGGCGACAAGTTCTATCTCTTGGCAACGGACCTGAAGATTGCGGGCCTTCCAGGAGGGTTCACCACCGCGCAGAGAGAAGGCTCCAAATACATTGAGATTTGGGAGTCTGATGACCTAGTAACATGGTCAAACCAGCGCCACGTGAAAGTATCGTCAGATTATGCTGGAAATACCTGGGCCCCTGAAGCTTACTGGGATGCCGACCGCGGACTCTACGTTGTCTACTGGGCATCGAACCTGTATGACACCGCTGATCCGTCAGATCGCAGCGCTCTTACCTACAACCGAATGATGTACGCAACAACACCGGACTTTGTAACTTTTTCTCAGCCGGAAGTTTGGGTGGATGTAGACCGTCGTGGGCAAGCAGGTGCAGGCACCATTGATGTCAGTGTTGCCGACCTTGACGGCGTCTACTATCGGTTCATCAAAGATGAAGGCAACATGACGTTGCGTCAAGAGAAATCCACCGACCTATTGGCTACGGTTACCGACTCCTTACCCGAGGCCAATGGCCCTGCGGACCAATGGACCTTGGTTAAAAGTGAAGTTGCTGCAGGGCAACCAAATGGGGTTGAGGGAGGCACTTTCCGTCAAGGAGAAGGTCCCAATATTTTCCAGGGCAATGCTGGCGACGTTAACGGTTACAAGTGGTATCTCTTCATTGACCAGCCTGATTACCACGGCGGCCCCAATCATTATGTACCTTTTGCTTCCAATGATCTTACCGACGGTGAATCGTGGGTATCGGTTGCCAATAAGTTGCGCGATAACCTTCCTCAAAATGCCGATGGCGGAAAGCCGCGACATGGCACCGTAATTCCGGTAACCAGAGCGGAGTACCAGAAGGTACTGGAGGAATACCAGCCCGACATTGCTGTAAAGACTGTGGATGCCATTGAGGTTCAAACCAGTATTGGTGTCCATCCGCGCATGCCTAAGGCTCACATGGTTATGGCTGACGGGTCGACTGCTGATGTCGATGTGACGTGGGAAGATATTGCGGATGATAAACTTGCCACCGCGGGAAGTTTCACTCTCAACGGCGTCGCTCAGGATGCCTCACGGATGCCAGTTGAGGCGAGGATTACTGTCACTGATGAGCCCACTGCGGATCTTGAAAGCCTCACTATTGCGGGACGGGAGGTTGATCTCGATGTCGAACCTCTTACCGCTGTAGTCGATAGCATCATCGGTCTTCAACCAAGTGACATCCAGGCGGTGCCTCGCAATGTGGGTATGCGCACTGAAATTGAGATATCAGAGGATACGGTGACAGTCACTGTCAGCTCTGAAGACGCGACAGTCACCCGGGTATATGAAGTTCGACTGATAGCTCCGACTGCTGCATATACTATGACCCACAGTGATGGAAAGCTTGTGGATGTTTCGGGAAATGGAGCGGATGCACCTTTGACCGGACTGGCCGATGATGCTTTCAGCAGTTATGGCGATGCCAATGTTCTTGAGTTCGCCAACAATGGCTATGCGTCTATTCCCTCAGGTCCAATCACCTCTGCGGACAACGACTTCACCGTGGAAATGACTGTCAATGCCTACAGCTCAGCAAACCATTTCGCCTGGGTCATCGGTGATGGAGTGGGAGCGTGGAACACGACAGCTTTGGGAAACCACGTGTTTGTCAACCCCAACAGCGCTCAAAGTGGATACGCCGAGAAAGTTCTTGCCGGTATTCGCGTGAAGTCCGGAGACAATAATGGTGAGACTCGGGTCCCTGAAGGCGGCCCAATGAATCCGGGATTCTCGACTGTGACACTAGTATCCAAGGGGCAAACCCTCACCGTGTACGTGGATGGAGAGAAAATTTCGGATGTCACCCACGACAAGTCACTGAGGGACATCATTCCTTCTGGCGATATCTTGGGATATCTGGGGCGCTCTCTGTATAAAGATGATGCGTTGTTCACCGGCATGGTTTCTGATATGAAGATATGGGATCAAGCATTGACCGCAGCGCAAGTTAAGCAAACAATGCCGACCGGTGAACAGAAGGCTGATCTTAGCTGGGCTGTGATTGAAGACAGCCTAGAAACAACCATGTTGGGAAGTAACGAGTCGGCCGATGCCGTCACAGAAAACCTAGCGTTCCCCTCCTCCATTCGCGGAGTTGCCTTGACATGGACGCCGTCGGATAGCGAAGCGGTCACTGCTGAGGGGAAGATACTTCCCGTCGTTGGCGACCGAAACGTGACTGTTACTGTCAGTGACAATGCTGGACATTCGAAAGAAATATCCATAGTTGTCAAGGGCGAGAGTGAGGAATTGGTTCGGACCAGAATTCAAGCTGATCTTGACGCCATAGTGCTGAAAGATCGCACAACAGAGAATCTGCCGCTTGTCGCTATTGGGCCAAAGAACAGCTCACGAATTACGTGGAACTCTGCCGATCCATCACTCATCAGTGGCACCGATACCGAATACCAAGCGCCAACGGTGGGTGCAGCTGATCCATATCAGGGCGCTGGTATTGTGACTCGTCCCAGTTACGGCAGTGGAGATGCTGAAACGACTGTCACTGCCACCGCGACACTGAGCGGAATCGAGATTTCTCGGGACTACGCGGTCGTGGTTGCTGAGCAGGGCCGTACTGCGCCAGATGCGGGCTACGCTGCCGCATATTTTAAGTCTGATGGGCCTGGTGGTGAGAAGATTTGGATGGATGCTACCACTGAAAATGACTTCTTCACTTTCAAACCTGTCAACGAGGGTGAACCTGTCATTGATCTGCAGGTCGATACCAAGGGGCTGAGAGATCCGTATATTCTGCGTTCTCATGATGGCGACAAGTACTACATGATCGCTACCGATTTGTGTATCGGATGTGGGACTAGCTGGGGAGACGCTCAGTCGAAAGGCAGCCTTAAAGTCCATGTGTGGGAGTCGGTGGATATGGTCCACTGGGACCGCACCAACGGTGAAGACAGTGGAATCGTCGTCAATCAGCCAGAAGCAGGAATGACATGGGCTCCTGAAGCATATTGGGATGACGATTTGCAGGCCTACGTCGTATTCTTTGCGTCACGTCTCTACGGCGATGAGTCGCATACGGATACACCCGGTGGTGGGCATGCGCGGATGTTCTATGTCATCACGCGCGATTTCCAGAGTTTCACTTACCCACCGGTGGAATGGCAGAATACCGGATTTGCTCGTATCGACTCGTCAGTAGCAAAGATTGGTGACTACTATTATCGGTTTACCAAGAATGAAGATGGTGGTGCAGCCGATGGATTGGAACGCGGCAAAGACATCTTCTTAGAAAAGTCAGCTTCTCTGACCGCACCCACTACCCGTTCTGATTGGAATGCTGATCCTCAGGAGACGTGGCAGCTCATTGACACGGCAATGACCGCTCCAAAAACCCGGAATAACGGTGAGGGCCCGGAAATCGTCAAGCTCAACGAGGACGATCCAAATAATACAGATGACGATGACGGATATGTTTTCCTCGTCGACAACTACAGTGCAGGAGGTTATGTTCCATTCCTGACAACCGGAACAGAGATCACCTCTAGTAACAAGGATGACCGTCTGTCATTGCGGGATTCCTGGAACCCTGGCCCCAAAGACGGTTTGCCTGCTAGTCCACGTCATGGCGCGTTTGTGAACGTCCCCCACAACGTTCTTGACGCTATGCATACGTGGGGAGAACGACCGGCAGTGGGGTCGACACTTACCGTTGAAGATGTTGCCGACAGGACAGCAATCATTCGCGTTACCGCTGATGATTTAGGTGATGTTGCGGGAACCGTGACCTTCGTGGCTGGCGAATGGAAGGAGACCGTTGCGCTCAATGTCGGCTCTGGAGATATGGGAGCAACCGCGGCTGTGACTGTTCCAGGCAATGTGGGAGGAACCGTCTTTATCACCTACAACCCGCACGTCGACAAATTGGTGAAGGCCTCTTCAGGACAGTTCGACATTCAAGTTGCACCCGAACCAGTCCAGGTCAACAAGGACCAGCTGGGTAAGGTCATCGCTCTCGCAGAGAGTCTCGACTCGACAGGGTATACGGATGCAAGTTGGGACGTGCTGACAAAGGAACTGAAGGCTGCCAAGAATGTGTTGAATGATCCGCAGGCAAGCCAGATCCTCGTTGATGAAGCCACAGCAAATCTTCAAAAGGCAATTGACAGCCTGGAAAAGATTGCGCCGACAGATCCAGGAAGCTCAGAACCGACTAAGCCTGATAATGCGCCTGACCAGGGATTGGCCATCACGGGTGCGACTATTGGCTGGCTCATTGCAGTCGCCCTGGTCGCGGCTGGATTGGGAGCTGCACTGCTGATTCGGCGTAGACGCACCAGATAGCGGTCAGGGTGGGGCTTCCACTAGGAGGCCCCACCCATAAAAGCCGTTGGACGTACCACGAAAACAATGGAGAAATCGCATGAAACCGGAAAGACAAACATCGCACCGACGGCGGGCGATTATGGCGATAGTTGGGGCTCTTTCTTTGAGCCTCACTGTTGCCCCAGCTGCCGTAGCTGACTCAGCGGAAGGCTCTGATGCCAGCATAGTAGCGCATTACAACTTTACTGACGGGAACGGCGACCGGGTTCGCGACCTGTCTGGTACCTGGTCTGATGCAGAGATTATAGGAGAACCAACCTGGGGTGCCGGGTACTATGCGTTTGCGGGTCAGAGTCATATGAAGCTGCCTGATGATCTTCTCAAAGACAAAGACTCAGCGACGATCGTGGTAGAGACTCTGCCTGACGAGGCGTCTTTGAGTGGCAACAATTTCCTGTGGAATATTGGTGGCACAGCCAGCACAAATGAAGGCACTGGCCAGTTTTTCCTCCACCTACCTGGAAAGAAACTAGCAATTACCAAGACGAATTGGTCTGGAGAAGTTGCCGCTAAGTATCAGGATGTATCCGCAATTCCCCCTGGCCAATGGAGCTCGGTTGCAGCAACTATCGCACCTAACGAGGACGGGGCAACGTCAACGCTGGTTCTCTTCATCAACGGAGTAGAGGTTGCCCGCAACGATAATTCTTCAGTGAACCTCAGAGATTTGGCAAATCATTCGAATAATCTTCTGGGTGGATCCGCATATGCTGCTGATGCCAAATATCGAGGAGGAGTTGCAGATTTACGAATCTATGACGCAGCACTTACTCCTGAACAGGCACAAAGTATCGCGGCTGAAACAGCAGCTGACGTAGCCGAAGCTCAGATCGAGTCTCTGAGCTTGGGGGACACGATTGGATTGCGCGCGAATATTGATCTCCCAACTAACGGAGGAATCACGTGGGAATCTAGCGATCCCTCGGTCATTAACGCCGAAGGAAGAGTATTCCCAGGTAATGAAGAGCAATATGCTGTCTTAACTGCCACCATCAATGTGCGCGGCGAAACTGCGCGCAAGGACTTCGAGGTGACGGTCGCCGCTGCGGCATCAGAGACCGACCTTGCTCAACAGGATCTGAATGCCATAGAGATTCCAGATTCGGAGGCAGTGAGGGGCAACATAACTTTGCCTTCAGTGGGGATCGTCAACGAATCTCCTATCTCATGGGAATCTAGCGATGAAAGCATAATCTCTACAAAAGGAACTGAGGAGATTCCTGCGGGTGTTGTGACCCGTCCGGAGGTTGACACACAGGTCGTTCTGACGGCTACTGTCGCAGGCACAGAAGCGCGTAAAGAGATTACTGTGACGGTATTGGCTGCTCCGGAAAACCTCGACACGGATTACAATGCGGGATATCTTTGGTCTCACTTTGCTGTTGAAGATGGATACGAACGCATCTTCTTTGGTTTTAGCGATGATGGCCTCCACTGGGAAAAGCTCAATGACAACAAGTCAATTCTTTCAAACCTCGGTGGCGACTTGGGAGTTCGTGATCCGCACATCTTCCGATCTGCAGAAGGCGACCGTTATTGGATTATCGGTACTGATCTTCATGCTGAGGGTAGTGGCAGCGGCGGCTCCGGTTGGGACCAGATGAATGCTAGCCAAAACTTGGTGGTGTGGGAATCAACTGACCTCGTGAATTGGAGTGATCAACGCATTGTCTTTGCGGGGTTTGATGATGCTGGTTGTGTGTGGGCACCTGAAGCTTTCTATGACGACATCAGCGGCCAATACTATGTCTATTGGGCGGCCCGTGATAGGAAAGACGCTAACTCCAACAACTGGGCTCTGCGAGTCTACTTGACGAAAACTCGGGATTTCCACAGTTTCACAGAGCCAGAAGTGTGGTTGGATTACAGCGATTCGTCCACCACAAACGATGGTCCAAATATCATCGATACCAGCATCGCAAAAGAAGGTGACACTTACTATCGCTTCTCTACTTCCGACTGGAGAACTGTTGTTGATACAGCAACAAGTCTAGATGGGCCATGGGTAAATGCTATTGCTTTGGGTGAGGATGAAGCTCATGGACTGTCTTCGCGAATGGAAGGTATCACGGTATATCAGCTCCCTGACGGACGTTGGGCGCTCATGGGTGACAACTCAGGCTATAAAGCATTTGTCACAGATAGTCTTGCATCTTTACAGTTCACGCCACTGTCGGTGGGTCCTGAGGCAGATCAGTTCTCCTTCGATGAGAAGTTCCGACATGGAACAGTGCTGCGGCTCTCGCAAGCAGAGCAAGACAGGATACTAGCTGCGTACGCTAACTCCGATCCGGAAGAGCCCCAGGTTCCCGAGGAAGAGCAGGACGCGCCAATCGCCGAGTACACCTTTGATGATGACTCGCTCAAGGATTCACGCGGTGATAATGATCTGACGGCTCACGGAACCGCAAGTGTTACGGAAGATGCCGAGAGAGGCAAGGTTCTCACTCTTGACGGTGAGAGCGGAAATTATGCTTCTTTCCCGAAGGGATTCTTCGACGGGCGTGACACCATGACAGTGTCGATGGATGTCAAGAGTGAATTGAGCTCTGGCAATTTCTTCTCATTCGCATTTGGCCAGAATGATCAAAAGTACTACTTCTTGCGTGCTCGCGGTGGCGAATTGCGTAGTGCTATTACACAAGCATCATGGAACTCTGAATCAGCAGTGGCTGGCTCGATTCCTTCTGGCGTGTGGAATAACGTGAAAGTGGTCTTCGCTGGTGATGTGATGAAGGTATATGTCAATGGAATGCTGCTGGGCGAAGAAACTATCAGTACCTCAGTATCTGACCTTGGTACCGACGTCTTGGGATACTTGGGTCGTTCCTTTTACAGCGGTGATCGTTATTTCAAGGGCAGTTTTGACAATATCAAAATCTATAATCGTGTTCTTTCGGACGCGGAACTCACTGAAGGTGCTCCGTTAGTTTCCTCTGCTCGGCTGGGTACTATTCCAGAAGACCCAGAAAGCACGCAGGGTACCGATGACCACACGGCTGTTGTGTCTCATTTTGATTCTGATGGAAAGACTGTCACCAGCTACGTGCGGAAATCGGCAGATTTATCTGCGCTACCAACCTCCTTCGTTGTTGGCGGATCCGTCAGCATCCTGTTGGATGATGAACCGTTTGAGAATGGCTCAACAGTCGACTATTCGCAAGGCGATCAAAGCTTTACTTTCGTTCGCGAAGGAGATAACGCTGAGACCGAAACGTGGCTTGTAAAACCACCACTACAGGCGGGCAATCCCGTACTTCCCGGGCAGTATGCAGATCCTGATATTGACATTCTCGATGGGAAATTCTGGATTTTCCCGACAACTGATGGGTACTCTGGTTGGGGTGGAAGCCAGTTCCATGCGTGGTCATCAGAGAACTTGGTTGACTGGGTCGATGAAGGTGTAATCCTCGATGTCAAGGATAAGAATCCGGGTGTAAACGCGAAGGGTGTCCAGATCGCTTCGGTTCCTTGGGCAAATGGTAACGGTTGGGCACCGACTATTGAAGAAAAGAATGGAAAGTTCTACTTCTACTTCAGTGGACACTATGATGCTCAGAACGCCAAAGCAATCGGGGTCGCCGTAGCTGATTCGCCTGCAGGGCCATACGTGGCTCAATCCGAGCCACTCATCACCGTGCAGGATATGCGTGATCAAGGTATCTCCTTAGGGCAAGCTATTGATCCATCAATCTTTACTGATGAAGATGGCACCTCCTATGTATTGTTCGGTAACGGGAACCCCGTGAAAGCCGAGCTTGCTGAGGACATGGTCAGTCTGGTTCCTGGAACTGCCAAGAACATTAGCGGCCTGCAGGACTTCCGAGAGTCAGTTGTTGTCACGAAAATTGGAGATACTTACCATTGGACGTGGTCTGTGGACGACACCGGTAGTCCCAACTATCGGGTGTACTACGGAACGTCAACATCCCTGAATGATGCAGTGGAATATCACTATCCATTGCTCCAAAAGGATGAAAGTGCAGGCATCCTAGGAACAGCACACCAGTCGGTTTTGTCTAACGGGAATGACTACTATATTGCGTATCACCGCTTCTACACACCGTTGGGCGTCTACACTTCGGGACTTGGATATCATCGTGAAACCAGCATTGATGTCATAAAACTCGACGAAAATGGACTCATGAGACCGGTGACACCGACAATGGAAGGCGTCGCAGCCACAAGTGTCTATCAGGTACCTGCTGAAACTACACCGTCGATTGCCCTCAGTACGCAGGAAATCACGGCTGGTGAGACTCTCACAGTTACAGGAAGCAACTGGGCACCTGAAGAGGAAATCGCAGTCTCTCTAGAGTCTTCTATCGTAGTACTCGATGCAGGTGTACCTCCTGCGGTCTCGGTGCAAGCAAGCGCTGAGGGGACGTTCTCGGTGGAGATAGTTCTTCCAGGGTCACTCAGTGCTGGACCGTATCGAGTGGTTGCGACTGGAAGTGAAGGCGTAACCGTTTCATCTGGGTTGACTGTCAAGGCGAAGGATTCCTCTGGTGGTGAAGAGCCCGGTGGTGGTGAAGAGCCCGGTGGGACCGACGGTTCGCATCACAACGGTGATGGTCAGAGCGACGGAAAAGACAGTCCCAATGCCGACGATTCGGATGACAAGGGTCAAGGAACTTTGGCTGTCACTGGTGGAGCCGTTGGAATGATGGTTTCGATAATGTTGTTGGCCACCATGTTGGGATTCGCTGTCCTGATTGTTCGTAGGTGGAAGGTCTTGAAGAAGTAGCACTCCTGGCTTGCCAGCTACGCGTTTGAGTGTGGTTTTGTTACAGGCGCAGAAAGGGCTGTAACAAAACCACACTCTCGATTAGTCTCCCGACAGATAAAGATAGTATTTAAACTTGGATTAAAAGCTGCTATTTAATGGAGTGGTCACGAGGCTGCGGAAAATTAGTGAACGTGGACCTATGAGAGCCGGTTTGGATGTCAGTGGAATCTCTGCAGGCTCTAGGACACGTCGCATAATATGTCGGCAAAATATGGAAAGTCTCCATGGAGTGTCCAATAGCAAGCAGGATTGTATACAGTTATAGAAATAATCAGATGGGGCTAAGCTAGATGTTAGCGTTAACCTCTGTATGTGTGTTGCAGGTAAACAAAGCCGTTTAGATTTCTCTTTTGCCACCAAGACGTGAGAGGGAGGAAAGTACTATTTTTGGAATTTCTGGGACTGAAGCCCTACTGCTCGTGGCGATACTTGTGATGATTGTCGGACCTTCGCGTGCCGCAGGTGGTGAAGAGTGCTCGAGGGTTCTACGACCGTGCTCGCGTGATGTGGCAGGAAGTTGAACAGCGCTCGAACCAAACATTGACTGAGGGACTGAAAGAAAGTGGCTTGGAAGAACTAGACCCACGTCAGCTTTGGGAGCGACCGGGTGTTTCACAACGAGAAACTTCCCAATTTATCGCAGTTCCCCCGCCATTGCCTCAAGTTCCCGAGCTGGGGAATGAGTCTGCTGCTGAATATCTTGATGGACGAGGAGGATAGAAAGAAAACGTCCGGTTTGGGGAGTTACAACCGCACCGGAAAGGGATCGCACAGAAAAAAGTGATCCCGATGTTAAGAAGCCCCCCGAATGTTAGCCGGTAAGCACATAGCATTCGGGGGACCCCACTTCAGAGTATCTCATCATTTTTGGTGAGAAGCTCTGTCATGTAACGGAGGATCCCAATTGAAAATGCAGAAGAATAGGAGGCGCGTTGATACTGGTTAGGTAGTTGACCGGGGCGTGACCCACAGCTTGGCTGACGGCCCTTTGGGATACTGGTAGTGGGTCTGGGGTGTGACCCTCCGCTTGACTGACGATTTTTTTGAGGGTCTGTCCTTGACGTGTTTTGTCCGCCCCAAGCCAACTACCTGGAGGCCATGGGAGACATGACCTCATAGGAGCGTGACGCTCCGTGAGTTACTCGCATTTCTCATGGTAGCCGTCTCATCAACCTCTTGTCTGCTCCTTTTGGTCTCCAGTCATATCGCAACAACTGGAGACAAAGGAGGATGTCATGACGATAGCAATGCAAAAGCAGGGTCAGGAAACCTGGCTGGTCAGTGAAGAAGGAGGGGAACCCCGCTTCTATGTGGGTGTTGATACTCATAGTGACACGCACACGATCGCGGTGCTGGACGCCGCTGGCAGGACGCTGATGACCGCTACGTTCCCGGCGACGCCTACGGGTTACCGGAAGGCGATCAAGACGTTGGGTGAGTTTGGTGGCCCCTCCCAGGTCAGCGTGGGTGTTGAAGGCACCAACTCGTATGGGGCTGGTCTTTCTCGCGCTCTTCAAATTGGTGGTTTCACCGTGTTTGAGGTATTGAGGCTCGCCCGCCAGGTGCGGCGCATGGACGGTAAATCCGATCCGATCGATGCCGCCGAGGCGGCCCGCACTCTGATGAGTGGGAAGGGCATTTCGATCCCGAAAACCGGGAGCGGGCCTGCTGAAAGCCTGCGTTATTTGAACGCGGCCAGAGACAAATACGTGTCCGTGATGACTGCTCTATCAAGTGCGATTCTCTCACTGCTTGTCACCGCACCTTTGAACATCCGGCAGAAGTATTCCAAAGGCATAACTGTGTTCTGTCAAGTTTGGGTCGGCCGTTGTGCTGGAGTATTTTCCGGCCGTTGTGTTGGTTTGGGTTTTGGTGTGTTATTTCATGAGGGCGTGTGTTACTCGCCAGGATTGTCCTTGGTGTCGTAGTAGGTGTCCGTGGTGGATTAGTCGGTCGATGATTGCGGCGGCGATGTTATCGTCTGCGAAGATGGTTCCCCAGCGTGAGAACTCAATATTGGTGGTGATTATGAGTGAGGATCGTTCGTAGGTGTTAGAGATTACTTGGAAGAGGAGTCTGGCTCCTTCTGGGTCGATGGGGAGGTATCCGAGTTCATCGATAGTGATTAGGTCGAACTTGGACCAGTTGGTGAGTTCTTTGTCGAGTCGGCCATCATTTTTGGCTTTTCGTAGGGTCATGACTAGATCGGCTGCGGTAGTGAATCTGGCTTTCATGTTGTTTTGGCAGGCCAGGCGGATCAGGGCTGAAGCGAGGTGGGTTTTCCCGCAACCAACATTGCCGTAGCAGATGATGTCTTCATGGCGGGGAATAAAGGGAAGCGGCCACCATAACCGTGGAGGTACTTCCCTATGCAGCATCGCTATCGGGTGACAATTTCTTGTGGGTGTGTCCTACGTGACCCGTGTGTGTGGAAACCCCGTGATCGCACAACTGAGTGAGGACATGACCAGTTTGGTGCCTGGCACAGTACGAAACATTCAGGTGCTTGCTGAGGATCAAGACCCCGGAGATGAACCTGAGGATGAGGAAGCCACTACTCCTGAGTCCGATAAGAATTCACCATCGCAGAAAGAGTCTTCTGCCCAGGGCGGCCTGGCCGTCACGGGGACTGGCGCCATTCTCTGGGTAGGACTAGCTGCGGGCATGCTTATGCTGGGTCTCGTGTTGCTATGGATTCGTAGGAGGCGGCTGATCTAAAGAGTTATCGAAAGAAGAGGAGTCCCCCTTGTAAGCAAGGGGGACTTTTTCGTCGATACGCTTGAATACCGTGAAAGGTAGAGGCCCTTTTGCAGATTTGGGAAAGGGCTTGTGTCCCCGGGACCAAAATGTTAGCGTTAACGCTGTCCATGGTTCAACACTTCAAAGGCTAGCGAAGCCGCTAGCTGTGTGCGAAAGGGATCCGCATCTATGCGAAGAGGCAAAATACGTGTTTTTGCTGCAGGCGCGGTGCTATGTGTGATGGGTACTTCTTTTACCTCTCCCGCATTGGCAGCGTCAGCCGAAGATTTTATATTCGAATCATCTCTGACATCTACAGATAACGCGGATGGCACCTACGACGTGCCATTGCTCAAATCGGACGTTCCTGACGTGTCAGTCACCAGAGTGCCAGCTGATGAGAACGATGAGGGCACTGACATCTACTACATGGTGTCCACGACCATGCACCTGAGCCCCGGCGCTCCGATCATGAAGTCATATGACCTGGTGAACTGGGAGATTGTCAACTATGCGTATGACAGGTTGAGTACGGGCGATGCGTTCTCATTACGCGACGGAAAATCTTCTTATGGGGAAGGTCAGTGGGCAACCTCGATCCGTTATCACGACGGTAAGACTTTTGTGCTTTTCAATACCAACAATTTGGGTGGGGCATACATGCTCTACACAGATGATCCAGAAAACGGAACGTGGGAAAGAGTCCAGTTTGGCCGAGCCATGCACGATCCGACACTGTTTTTTGACGAGGCAAACGACGGTGCCCCGTATGTATTCTACGGCAACGGCAATCAGACAGCGGTGAAGCTAGACCCAGAACAGAACTGGAAGATCGTCGAAGAATATCCTGAGATTTTCAAACAATCAGACTATTCCGCTGAATGGACCAAGGGACTATTTGAAGGTAGTCAGTTAGCCTATATCAACGGAATGTATTACATGGTCATGATTACTTCCGGATCAGGGTGGGCTAGGCAGGTTCTGGTTTTGCGCTCCCCATATCTTTTAGGCCGTTACGATGAACGGTCGGGAGGGAAGAACACCTATGAGGACCATTCTGGACTCAACTCAAACGGCTACGCACAAGGAAGCCTAGTAGAGGTGGACAACGGGGACGGCACCACTACCTGGCACGGGTTCTTCTTCCGTGACACCTATCCGGGCGGCCGCATTCCGGCTCTAATCCCTATCACATGGCCTGAAGAGGGTGAGGGGACTACCCCCGAAGAGACTGTTACGCTCGGTGAGAATATCGTCGACAACGGTTCTTTTGACGAATGTACTACCGATGGCTGGCAGTATGAGTACACAGCTACGCTCAAGGCAATAGAGGACGACCAGCGCGGATGTGTTTTGTCTGTGAGCGAGCGGAAAAACAATGGGTCAGGGCCGTCGCAAAAGATCGGAGATAAGCTCGTTGCGGGGGTAACGTATGATTTCAATGCCAGCTTCTACTATGACTCGGTTAGCTCCGGCGAGGTTCCTGAGAGTACTCGGTTCCAGCTCCTTGTTAAGGGGCCCGCTAATGTTGGTGGCCTCGATCAGTACGGCCTGCTCAAAGTAGGTGAAGTCTCGGCTACGCCTGGGCAATGGGTAGAAGCAGGTGCATCATGGACTGTGCCTGAAGAACTGGTGGGTCAAGATATTAAGTTTGTCGTCGAAACGCCGTGGTCCGCTGATGGGTCATCCAGTCGAATCAACTATCTGATGGATGATGTTTCTATCGTCGGGCACGGAAGTAATGTGTTAGCGGACGTCGAATGGACCGCGCAGAGAGGCGGTACTCTCACTCGGACTGAAAACGGTATCAGGATCACCGATCGTAAGGAGACCTATTCCGGCCCACACGCAGACATAAAGGGTCTTTTGAATGCTGGCGACACGTACCAGTTTTCAGCGAAACTACGCTACACGGATGGTCCTGACACGCAGAAGTTCATTTTCACGCTCTGTGATGAAGGATTCACGGGAGCGTGCCGCGGGGTCCAGCAGGTGGAGGCAACCAAGGGAGAGTGGGTTGACTTCAACCAAGCGATTACGGTTGGAGCGGACTATTCTTGGGCACTATTTGAGGTTCCCTGGAAGTCTGCAGGCACTGCGACTGCCGATGACCTAGTTGACTACGAAGTCGCCGATATTTCTTTGGTGAAGACCGGGGCGGCGTCAGGTGGATCTTCGGATGACAGCTGGCCAGTCTTTGGTCGCAATGGTGTGGTCGGTTATCCAGATACGTTCGACCACCTCATCACTTTGGATACTGCTGAGAGCAATCTGGCCCGTTCCAAGGCAGTTGTCACTTCCGACGATTTCTTCAATGATGCTGGCCGGCAACCATGGACGTATGAGTATGAGCGTTGGGGGCTTGAAGGCGATGCCCTTGACGAAATCGCGTATAACGGATCTGACTTACGGGCACAGTGGGAATGGAATCACGCCCCAGATAACCGCTACTGGTCGTTGACCGACCGTGATGGGTGGCTACGATTGGAGACTCCCTCCGTAGTTACTGGCAAAGCTTCTCACCGAGGTGGGGGAGACAATGCTGGCGGACTGACCTATTTGGAAGAAGCTCGTAATACTCTGGGGCAGAGGGTTGTGTTCCCACGGATGTCAGCCGAAACTCGACTGGACTTCAGTCATCTTGCTGATGGTGACACTGCAGGTTTGGCGATTTATCACCGCGCATTCACTTATGCTGCGGCACGAAATGAAGGCGGCAAGCTAACAGTGGGGTTGGTTGAGCGCACTCCAACGGACGTGAACAACCAAAAGACTGCCATTGATGCAGCTGAAGTTGAGGCATTCAAAGAATCTGTCAAAGTTCCTGAGGGGCAGAAAGATGTCTATCTGCGCGTTGACACCGAAGGCGTTGACGGGCAGTCGATGAAGGCATGGTGGTACTACTCATGGGACGGTAAGACGTGGAAGCCGCTGGGTGGTCAGACACAAACCGCCTTTGGATCATGGCAGCCGACTCACTTCATGGCCCCGCGGGTTGGACTCTTCAACTATGCAACCAAAGATGTGGGAGGCTACGCAGACTTTGACTACCTCTATCTCTCTGACGCCGATCGCACAAAAGAAGTATCTTCTGCCCGTCTGGAGTCAGCTGTTGCGTATGCTGAGTCATTAGACCTCACCGGTGGATCCTGTGAACTGGGAGAAGATGTACAGTTCTGGCTTGGGCAGGCACGCCAAGCACTAGCGGACGGAGTGTCGACCCACACCCAGGCCGACGCGCCAGTTGAACGCCTTCAGCTAGCCATGGCCGAATTCTTAGCAGATGACTCTGGACAAACCTGTACCGAGACGCCAGAGTTCAAAGGTGTGCTCAGTGCCAGTAAGGTCAAGGCCGGTGAAAAGATCGAGATATCCGGTACTGGAGCAACAGGAAAGGTGACGGCATTCCTTGACGATCTTGAAATAGGATCAGGTGCGGGGGACGAGAATGGCGAATACTCCTTCGCAGCAACGATACCGTCGACAACACTTTCCGGGTCACATGAGGTAACAGTGAGGGATGAGTCGGGAGCGACTTGGACCGCGAAGATACAGGTGGAGCCAGCTGGAGAATTACCCAGCGGACAAGTCGCGATCACTGGTACTCCCAGGGTTGGTGAGCTACTCAGCGCATCGGTCACGGATTGGCCAGAAGGCACAGAATTTACCTACCAGTGGTTCGCTTCTGCCAGTGCTGATGGTACAGAATCGAGCATTCTTGAAGGTGCTAACGAGCAATCGTTGCGCTTGTCCGAAGAATACGCTGGGGCGTGGTTGGGTGTTGAAGTCACTGCTTCCCACCCCGAGTTTTCATCTCCGCGCACCGTAGCCTCCGCATTCGTCGGGCCTATCGCACAGGCTTCTGGTGGCGGAACTGACGGCAGCGACAATCCTGGTGAAGGCCAATCTGGTGAGCCAAGTGGAGATAATGGGAGCGAAGGCTCCTCCCAGGAAGACCTGGCTTCCACCGGTGCATCCTCTGTTTTGTGGCTATTGGCGGCAGCTTCGTTACTAAGTGCGGGCACCATATCCATTGGGTGGCTGCGCAAGCGCCAGGGATAAGTAGCTACGTCCATCTGTGGTGGGAGTGAAAGTCTTTCAGGCTAGCACTTCCACCACAGAAAAGCTAAGAGTGCGACCAGATGCAATCGGGCGCTCGCGAAATGCAATAAAGAATAAAAATCAATTTTTTGTCCATGATTTAATATCACATTTGCGTATACGTGAATGAAAAAAGGGGCCAAATGCCGAAAACGGTGAGGGCGCGGCGAAGCGCCAAGTTACGTCGGGGAACAATAGCAACGACTGTCGTCAGTTGCTTAGTGTTAGCCGCGGGTATGCAAGCTCCGTTAGCTTTAGCTGACGGGGTCACGAACCTTATCAGCAACGGTGATTTTGATAGCGGTATTTCACCGTGGCAAAAACAGGGAACTCACCTCAGCTTAGAGTCCAGTGATGACACAGCTGCTGGCGGCAAAAGTATGTTTGTTTCGAATCGCCAGGCTCATTGGAATGGCCCTTTGGTGGCTATCAATGAAGCATTGAATCATGAGGGCAGCTACACCCTGACCGGAAGTGCAAAGAACGCGGGCGAAACCGAGATGACGCTCGTCCCAGCAATCGGAAGTGGAGCCTGGAATCTACAGAATTTGTCCACGGCTGCAACAATTCTCCCGCCGGGAGAGTGGACGGATTTTTCTCTTTCGTTCTCTCCCAGGGACGCTACCGACTACTCCGCTGATATGGCGTACACCAATCTCGGTTTCGTCACTACCGGGTCCGAAGCAGTGGGTGGTTTCGTCAACTCGTTTTACCTTGATGACATCACTTTGGTCGACGATAACGAAATTATAGATACACGAAGATTAAATGAGGATAATCAAGTCCTATGGCTCAATTTCGAAGAGTCTTTGATTGATGATTCCCCGGCCGCTCGAAATGTCAGTCTTTGGGCAGGGGATGAATCCGTAGTTCCAACAGAATCCTACGACCTGGGGGTTCGTGAAGGAACCAGTTCCTTCAGTTTTGACGGGCAAACTGGCATAGATCTGGGGACGTCAGCCGATTTGCAGCCCGAAGACTTGACAGTATCATTTTGGTTCAGTCCAACACAGGTAATGCAAGGTGAACAATTATTCGCTTGGCATAAGGCATCATGGAATACCGATGGCTGGTATTTGGGAAGTCCTAACGATGAACGTCCTCTTGAACTGTCTGTTGGTGCGAGCACAGGGCAGCCATACAAAGTCAGTGCAACAGGTATTTCCAGGTCGGAATTTTTCCCTGTCGATGAATGGACTCATGTTGTTGTTGCATACGATTCCGAGACAAAAGATGTTGCGATCTATCGCAATGGGGTCCGGGTTGAAACGGCAATAGACTATTCGATTTCTAACGATTCACCGGGGACGATCGTTGGTGAGGACGCTTCAACAAAGGTGATTGGCTTCAACGGAACAATTCACAAAGGGTCATACCTTAATGGTCTTCTTGATGACTACCGTATCTATTCGGAGGTTGCCAATATTTCTGATGTTGTAAGCATATACGGCGAAAATAGGGACGATTTTGATCCGGTGTCGGTTGCGCAGCAGGATCTGGACGCGTTGGGCGTGCCAGCCTCCGCATCTAACGATTTTGCTCTGGCGACCTTAGGAAAACTGGGGTCAGAGATTTCGTGGAGATCCTCTGGTGCTGGAATAGAAATTGTCGAGGGGCCGTTGAATGCAAAAGTCAACCGGGGCACCATCGACCGCAAGGTAGTACTAACCGCCACAGCCAAGTATGGTGACATGTTGGGTGTCTCTAAGACTTTCGAAGTTACTATCCCGGCCACAGGAGAGGGACCGGCCAGGGTTGCAATGGATCCTGTCAACGAAATCGAGCTTGACGACTCATACATGGTCAATGCCGAACAAAATACGATCGATTACATACTTTCATTGAGTTCGGCAAAATTTCTCTACCCGTTCTATAAGACAGCAGGTTTGCCCACGCCAACTGAAGACCATTACACCAGTTGGGAGAGTCCGAATCCAGGGTGGCGTTTCACCGGACATTTCTTCGGCCATCGCCTTTCGGCATTGTCTAAAGGCTACTACGGAGGAATTACCGCTGAAGAACAAACCAAAGTAATCGACGAGCTAAAAATTGCTGTAAATGGACTCAAAGAGACCCAGGGAGTGTTCGCTAGCGCCGATCCGCAAAACGCCGGGTATTTGCCAGCATTCCCAGTCAATTGTCTGCCGACAGGCTGTGCAGCTGTTACCGGTGGGGCTGACAATCTCTTGGTTCCCTTCTACAACCTTCATAAGGTTGAGGCCGGACTCATCGATGTCTATACCTACATGTATGACATAGATAGGGATCTCGCCCTCGAAGCTCTCGAAGTTGCGTCAGACTTTGGGTTATTCATCAAAAACTGGGCAGAGCGTCAATCAAATCCCGCCTCAATCCTTAACACCGAATACGGAGGGATGAATGAGGCGCTCTACAATCTTTACCAAATCACTGGCGACCCGGATCACAAGCGCGCTGCAGAGTACTTTGATGAAGTATCTCTGTTCCGTGACCTGGCTGCTGGAAAGGACGTTCTCAACGGGAAGCACGCGAATACCACAATTCCGAAGTTGATTGGAGCAATCACCCGATATAGGACTTTCACCGAAAGAGACGATCTTGCCGAGCAACTGACGCAAGAGGAGAAAGACGAGCTCGAAATGTACCGGTCAGCGGCCGAAAACTTCTGGCAGATTGTCGTTGACCATCACACCTTTGCTAACGGAGGAAACAGTCGAGGGGAACATTTCCGGGAGCCCGATTCCCTATATACCCAAGGAACAACTGGGGATGGTCAAAGCAACTATCTATCGAATGGCACATCGGAGGGCTGCAACGAATACAACATGCTCAAGCTGACCCGGGAACTGTTTGAGCTTACTCACGACAAGAAATACGCAGACTATTACGAGTCGACTTTTATCAATTCCGTGCTGTCGACTCAGAATCCCGAGACTGGGATGATGACGTATTTCCAGCCTATGACAGTTGGTTACGCGAAGGCTTTCGGGACGCCAGAAGGAGAATTCTGGTGCGATCATGGTACCAACATTGAGAGCTTTACCCGCCTGAAGGACTCAATCTATTTCCGCGCTGAAGGCGACGTCTATATCAATATGTTCCGGTCCTCTGTTTTTGAAGATCGTGAGCACGGCTTGCAGCTCAGCGTGGTGGCAGATGTTCCATATTCACCGACAGTATCAATTGCAGTCGATGCTCTGGACGGAGCAATAGAGCCTGGCACGAATCTTAAGCTGCGCATTCCAGACTGGGTGGTTGGTACGCCTGAACTTACAGTCAACGGTGAGACACAAGATGTGGAGGCGTTGACTCAAGATGGATATGTGGTTATTCCCGCTGTCGCAGGGGATCAGTTGACGTACACGCTCAATGCGGAAGTTACGCTTCATGAAGATACAGAGAACCCAAATTGGGTTGCCTTCCACTATGGTCCGGTGCTCTTGGCAGCATCTGTAGGACCCATTGGAGACAACCCAACGTATAAGCACAACGTCAATGTCACCATGAGCCGGAAAGACCAGACGCTTGAAGACACGCTTGGTGTCACAGACATCGCCGCCTGGAAGGCAGGGGTCAAAGACAACATTGTTCGCACCGATGATGCGGAATGTGTCGCTTGTGAAGTAGCAGGAGCTGTTTCTTCCAAGTCATCATCCCTGCGTTTTGAGGTAAAGAATACGGAATCTATGTACGACAATCTCGTGCTGGAGCCCTATTACAGTCTCTATGACGCTCGGTATGGTATTTACTGGACACTGGAGGAAGCGGAGGTACAAAGCCCTGAACAAGAGATACTCAAGGCAAAGCAAGCTCTTCGTGATAAAGAGCTAAAGGTTGATGAGTTCTTCGAGTTTGACGATTCTAATGCGGAAGCTGGGCGCGGCTACAAGAAGAACAATTCGACAACGGGTACCTACAATGGTCGCAAATACCGCGACGGAAGCGTCAAGAGTACTGACACATTCTTCCAGTGGGAAATTGCTGTGCGCCCCGGCGTCGATAACTATTTAGGTGTCGACTACACCGGCGCCGACAGCGGTCGAACTTTTGACGTGTACGTCAACGATGTACTGCTGAAACACGAGACAATAGCGGATGCTGACGGATTCTACACCCAGTGGGACCTCATTCCCGCTGAGATTCTTAATGATATTGAAGTAAACGACTCATACCGAAAAGGCCCCGATGGGGAGTATCTTCTTGACGGAGCAGGCAACAAAATCCCAGCAGTGACAGTTCGTTTCCAGGGTGACGGAACCAGTTTTGTGGGAGGCGTCTACGGGATTAGGGTTCAAACTGCAGTTGAGTATAGTGACGTGGCGAAACTGACGGTGTTAGAGAGTTCCGAGGGTGTAATCACTCCTACTTTGGAAGACGGCACAACAGAGTACACGCTGACTGTTCCAGAAGGTACTCAAGAAACACTGCTGACTCTCTCCCCGGCGGTGCCTTCAGGGCTGGTGTATGTCAACGGGACATTGATTGATGACACAGAACCTTTCAAGGTCAGCTTCGCTTCCGATAGTGGACTTATCGACGTGACGACCTGCGCTCAGGACCACCAGACATGTGTTGCCTACCAGATTATTCACATGGAGGAAACCGATCCTGCTGTCCCTGCGGAGAAAGTCGCCGTCTTATTCAGCGCCAACGGTGGGGTGGGGCAGATGAGAGGGATTGAAGCTGAACGCGGGGAAACGGTAGTTTTGCCGGAAAATGAGTTCACTCGCGCTGGCTACAGCTTCGTCGGATGGAGCACCTCGGCTGACGGAAAAGAAGAAGTGCTTGCCGCTGGTGCGCGGTTCATGGTCCCCGATGAAGATAACCTCACGGCAGTGACGCTCTACGCCCAGTGGCAACAAGACCAGGGTAGTGACCTGGGAGAAGAAACCCCCGGGGAACCTGGCGGCAAAGATGATAACCCGGCAGGATCAGGCGATTCAGCCACAGATGAGAATTTGGCTAAATCGGGCTCAACAGCTGCGGGCCTGCTGGTAGGCGCCATCGCCCTATTGGTGGCTGGAGGAGCATTTATTGTGATTCGGCGCAGGTACGTCTAATGCAATGGTGGGGGTGTCAGTCGTTGGGCGCCCCCACCTAACATGCCGCCAGTCCGTTCGGTAGGAGTTGATACCCAGTGCGATGCTGCCCTTCTAGGAGGCGATGGGTTGGCGAGTTGGCTTATGTCTAAAATCTGGACGAATATCCAAAAAGGAAGTGAAAAATTGTGAAAGTGCGAATAGGTAGTGGAGTTGCGCGAAGGCGGGGTGTCTTGGCTACAGCTGTCACCGGGGTTTTGGTGTGTGGGACTCTCTTTGGCGCCGGGGCTGCAATGGCAGCAGAGGTCGAGCTCGTTGCAAATGGCGACTTTGAGGCCGGCAGTGAAGGGTGGAGCGCCGAAAAGGGTGGCACCTTGCAGGTTATTGATGATGGGTACGGTGGCTCACAGAAGAGTCTGGCAATTGTGGGCCGCACTGCAACTCAATCGAGTCCTTTCTACAACGTCAAAGGTAAGATCGCGGAAGGGGACCAGCTTCATATCAGTGCGAAACTCAAATATGAAGAGGGCGATGCGACTAAAGGATTCAACTTCACGTTGTGTCCTAATAATTTCGACGGAAAAATCTGTAAAGTCATCACTTCAGTAACCGCCACTAAAGGACAGTGGGCGTCCATCGAAGCTGATTTTACCGCCACCACGGATGAGTGGGAATGGCTGTTCTTTGAGAATAATTGGACCCCTTCACCGACTGCAGCCGACATTCCTGACTTCGTTATTGATGATGTTTCGCTGACGGTGCAGCGCAACACTGCTTCTCTTTTACCCGAGGGCAGTTTTGAAGATGGGTTCGAGGGATGGAGTACTGACGCAGAAGTAGTTGGACGGGAGGTCGGGGGGACTCTTTCCCTTGATACGACCAACCCCTACGAGGGGGATTCCAGCCTGAAGATATCTGGCAGGGAAAACACCTGGTCGGGGCCCCACGGAAAACTCACTGAAGAGATCCAGAAGGGCGCAACTTACCAATTCAATGCGGCGTTGCGCTACGACGAGGGACCAGAAACCAAAACCTTCGTCTTCACACTATGTGATGAAGGCTTCACTGGGGATGGATGCAGCAGAGTCCAAGAGGTCACCGCGACGAAGGGGCAGTGGACTACTTTTGATGCCGAATGGGTGGCTCCACAGGAAAACTACGTGTGGGGCGTTTTTGAGGTTCCATGGAAAGCCGCTGGCGAAGCAACTGCGGACGACCTGGTGGATTTCCAGGTTGATGCTGTCTCATTGGTGAAAACCAAAGATGCGCCAGAGGAGCCCAGCGTTCCGGGGCGACTTGCCGTTGAAGACGTCTTGGTCAAGCCAGTAGGTAACCATAATCCAATCAACCCGTGGAAATTTGGGGCCGACCCGCATGGCTTAGTGTGGAATGGTCGCCTCTACGTCTATGCGACCAACGACAATCAGGATTATGTTGGTCGCGACAAGGACAAATATGGATATCCCACCAGTGATGGGCAGTACAATGTTACGACTCTCAACATTCAGTCAACTACCGATATGGTCAACTGGGTTGACCATGGTGAGGTGCCGGTAGCAGGAAGCGGCGGCATCTTGCCATGGGCCGGGCGCTCATGGGCTCCCGCTGCCGTAGCGCGCGAAGTTGAGAATCCAGAAACCGGGGAAATGGAGAGTAAGGTTTTCCTGTACTTCTGCAACGGCGCCTCGGGAACAGCAGTGCTGGTGGGAGATTCCCCTCTGGGGCCATGGCGCGACGTGCGAAGCGAGGCCGGTTACGAAGGGAGTAAAAGAATGCTGATTTCTCAAGGAAATCCGATTCAGTTCCCCGACGGGATGTGGCTGTTTGACCCCGAAATCTTCGTTGACGATGATGGTCAGGCATATCTGTACTTTGGTGGGAACACCATTGGCGATGCCCCCAAACACCCTCGTTCAACTGCGGTGGTGAAGTTGCGCGACAATATGTACGAGGTTGCGTGTGGAAGAGCCGGAGAGGAAAGCTGTGAGGATGCCGTCAAGTTCATTGACGCTCCAGGAATGTTCGAAGCCTCGTCCCTCATCAAACACGATGGTAAATACTATTACAGTTACTCCGCAAACTTCAGTATTTCCTATGAAGAAGGCAAATATCCCACTCCTGGGTCAATTCCCTACATGGTCAGTGAAGACCCGCTCGATTTCCAGCCCGAACACTATAAAGGGGTCGCATTCGAGAATCCGAACAGGTTCTTCAAAGATGCAGGCGGAAATAATCACTCAGATATGATCGAATATAAAGGAAATGCCTATTTCCTCTATCATTCGCGCACGCTTGGAAAGGCGTGGAAGGAGGGGACAGACACTACATACCCGGTGTGGGGAAACCTTCGAAATACCCATGTTGAAGAGATGTTCTTTAACGATGACGGCACCATCAAACCTATAGAGGGTACTCTTGACGGACCTGAACAGATAGAAAACTTCAATCCTTATGGCAAGATCGAAGCGCAAACTTATGCGTGGCAGAAGGGGACCTATTTTGACATCCAAAAGGGTGAGTCCTCTACCGTGTTCCCAGAGCATAACAATGGTGGAAACGTACTGTTGTCTCGTATCCACAATAACGATTGGACAGGACTTTCAGCTGTCGACTTCGGTGATGACGGGGCAGCCAGCTTCACTGCGCGTGTTAAGGCGCTGGTTGAGGGCGCTCAGATCGAGGTTCGTTTGGATGATCCTGAAGAAGGGCCGGTCGTTGCCACTCTCCCTGTTGATAGCGAAATAGGGCAGTGGACGGACCTCACTTCTGAAGTCTCGGGTGCAACTGGCGTTCACGACGTATTCTTCGTATTCGTCGGAGATTCTGAAGATGCACTATTTGAAGCCGACTATTGGGAGTTTTCTCCGGCGGGAGATACTCCCAGTAGCTTTGAGGGCACACTAGGCGCTTCCAGTGTCTTAGCTGGTGGCACAGTCAGTGTTTCGGGATCGGGCGCCCAAGGAGTGGTGACAGTAACTCTTGATGGAACTGTTATTGGTAGTGGTAAGTCCAACGATCAGGGTCTCTATTCCTTCGATGTTACTGTTCCAGAGGGTACTGCCGCAGGAGAATATACGGTGACTGTTTCAGACGAGTCGGGATCTTCCTGGACCGCTAGTTTGCAAGTTTTGGCGGATGAAGAACCTGGTGGTGATGGAGGAGGCCAATCTTCTGACGGGGGTGGCCAGCAATCATCAGATGGCAACACAGCACCTGGTAAATCAACCGGTGGTTCCAATGACCTAGCGCAGACGGGCGCAACTGCCGGACTCTGGGCACTAGGTGCGGTGGTGCTGCTTGGTTCAGGTATCGCCTTGGCGGTCATTGGCAAACGACGCCGTCCGTAAGGTATCTGCTGTTCTAAGAGCACACAGGGAAAGAAATAGGGTGGCGAGGTGCCTGTGGGAATTCGGATTCCACAGGCACCTCGCCGCTTTGTGTGCAGAGATAGCTGATCATCTCAAGTATGAGATTTCCGCCGCGTGGGTAAAGCGAATGCAGCGAGGTACAGTTTTCGTGTTAGTTTTACCCAAACATGAGAGTAAATCTTGTCCAGACTGTCTACAGTTGAGCGAAGTGGTATACCGGAGGCAAAGGCCACGGTACATGTATCACATCTGGGGGCACTACAACCACCAGCCAGGTCTGATCGCCGTCGGTCAAAAACCGTAGGCGTGAAATGGTCAGACGATGTAACCGCCGCAGGTTTTGACCAGGGTAGAATTCTAGCGGGTGACGTACCGTCCGGTGATCCACCGCCCGTTGCGCCGTTCACCAAACTTTGCAGCCCAGCGACTGCGGACCTCTTCAGCGTCAGGCAGCAGATTTGATAACCAGGGCATCACCACATTGGGACCGTGGGCTCGCACGCTCTTGGGCATGCTAACCGACAGGGCTGTTGCGGTGCTGTCATCGCAGTAGGCCTCCTCGTAGAGGAACTCAACGTGTCCCCCCTCCCCGCGCATGATGTTACCGCAGAAGCGTCCATCAACCCAGACATCCAAAACCTCAGGCATTACAGTCCCTCGAAAAGTTGATCGAGCACGGATGATGGTTCATCGTGTTCGATAGAGACGATGTAGCCTAAGGTGGCGGCTACCGATAGAGCAGCACTTAGTGAGGGGTCTACCTTACCCGTTTCCAATGCATGCACCCAACGTCTACTCTTGCCCACGGCTTGAGCAAGGTCATCTTGTGTCATATTTGCATGCAGTCGGTGACTACGAACGAACTTAGCGAATTCCTTTTCAGACAACAATCGCATTGCGCATGCTCCTTGAGCAGTATTGTTCCCACTATCTATATTGAGAACAATAGTGCACTTCTTGTCGGGGGGGGGGGAGTTTTCTTCTCATACGTGCTAAATCGGGGGCGTATCTGAACCAAACCCCGCTAGTAAGCTGGCAACCAGGCAGCAAGCCAGTCCGGATGCGCATAATAGGAATGTCAGTCCCGCTTTAGTCCACGACGCCAGGCCTGTCGCCCAGGGGCGGTACGGAAGACGGGGAAACTGGCTCAGTTGTTGGCTGGGTCGCCATCGAGGCGGGTGCCGAAAGCCTCGCGTACCTCGACAAGAATTGCTTCCATTGCTGATTGGGCGCCTTCGCCATCTCCAAGAAAGACGGCTTCTGCGACGGCTTCGTGTGCTGCCAATGCTTCAGGTTTGGGGCGCTCTGGCATGAGTCCTAACTCGGTGCGTCCTTGCAAGACGACGGATACGACGTCACCCAATGCTGCGAAGAGCTCGTTGCCGCTTTCTTTGAGGATAAGCGTGTGAAAATCGATGTCAAGTTTCATGAATTCAACGAGATCGCCAGCTTCTCCGGTGCGCCGCATTTCTGCGGCCAACGGCAAGAGGAGAGCCCTGGTGTGGATGGAGGCGAGATGAGCGGTGGAGTGCGCGGCCATCGGTTCAACAGCGAGCCGCAACTGTGTTAACGTACGGATTTGCCCTTCGCGTTGTGAAGAGTGAAGACGCCAGTCAATTACTTGGGGGTTAAGAACGTTCCAATGCGACATGGGAAGCGGGTTTAGGCCCATGCGGCGACGAGTCTGGACCATTCCCATCTGCTCAAGGTGACGCGACACTTCCCGCGCAACCGTGCGCGAAACTCCAAATGATTCTTGAATTTCTTCGAGAGTGCGAGCCTCATCGGGGGACCACACCCCGTCAATAATTTCGATGCCAAGTTGCTTGGCTATTCCGTAGTGAAGCGGGTCTTCCCCGATTGACGCTGCCCGTGTCATCAGTCTCCCTGTCTTACATCCACTGAGCGATATTCTCTCACATAACACGCATATTTAAATAAAGACTCTTTAATGCTTGCTTAAGATTACGAAGAACATGTATCGTAGTCCCACATAAAGAAGTGGCGTCCAAGGAAGGACCAAAAATGACAACAACCCACGTGGTTGTCATGGGAGTTGCTGGCTGTGGCAAGACCACTGTTGCCCAGCTTCTCAGTGACCAAATGGGATGGATCCTGATAGAAGGCGATGACTACCATCCGCAAGCAAACATAGACAAAATGGCTCGCGGTATCCCGCTCACCGACGCCGATAGATGGCCGTGGCTGGATACCCTCGCAAACTGGATGGCACAACAAGAAGATGCTGGCAAATCCAGTATTCTCACCTGCTCTGCTCTCAAACGCAAATATCGTGACCGACTGCGAAGTGGTGTGCCTGATGTCCGGTTCATACACCTCGACGGTAGCGAAGAACTCCTAGCTCAGCGCATGCGCGAGCGAACTGGACACTTTATGCCGCCGTCGCTGTTGCCCTCCCAACTTGCAACATTGGAACGCCTCATGCCTGACGAAAATGGCGTCGTTATCGACATTGATACGACACCCGAACACATAGCTGCCGCAGCGGTGCAGTGGCTGCGTGGCCCCTCGAGCACATCTACAACTAGAGGTAGCGCATGACAACTCAACTTATTGTGGCGGCAGTAGCGGGGATTGCCACAATCGTCCTTCTGATTGTGTGGCTGAAAGTCCACCCGTTCCTGTCTCTCATGGCTGGTGCGGCTGTTATGGCGTTGGTTGCAGGAATGCCGTATCAAGACATGTTCTCAAGCTTTACTGCTGGGCTTGGCTCAACTGTTGCCGGTGTAGGCTTGCTGATCACTTTGGGGGCGATCATCGGGACCCTCTTGGTTTCGTCAGGAGGTGCCGACGTCATTGTGGACACCATCATGGCCAAAACCCCGCTGCAGCGATTACCCTGGGCCATTGCACTCATCGCCTTTGTCGTGGGTATCCCACTGTTTTTCGAGGTGGGCGTTGTCATATTGATTCCAGTCGTAATGTTTGCGGCGAAGAAAGCGAATGTCCCTATCGTCCTTCTCGGCATTCCAGCACTGGCTGGGCTTTCAGCCCTACACGGGCTAGTGCCACCGCACCCGGGGCCCCTCATTGCCATCGACTCGCTTGGTGCGAACCTCGGCCTCACCCTCGGATTTGGTCTGCTGGTTGCCATACCGACAGTCATTATTTCGGGTCCACTTTTGGGATCAGTGATGGCAAAATGGGTTCCCAACAAAGTCGATTCGGCTCTTCTTGCCACTGCAAGTGCAGAAAAAGAACTTGATAGAAAGCGACCTTCCTTTGCGTCCGCACTCACCGTAGTGCTACTTCCCGTATTCCTTATGCTGGCTCGCACAGTTGTCGAAATGGTTGGTGCTGAGGGCAGTGGATTCGGGGCGTTCATCGTCTTTGTTGGTGAGCCTCTCAATGCACTCACCATCACCACCGTTGTCGCAATGTTCCTCATGGGTTTCATGCTGTCACGCACCCGCCGTGAAGTCAGCGCAATTGTCGGATCGTCCTTTGGACCCATCGCAGGCATCCTCCTCATCGTCGGTGCTGGAGGCGGATTCAAACAAACACTGGTTGACTCAGGCATAGGCGACATGATCGCTACCGGGCTGGCTCAAGCAGCCCTACCTCCCCTACTGGCAGGGTGGATCGTGGCGGCAGTAATCCGTGTGGCAACCGGCTCAGCTACAGTCGCCACCATCACCGCCGCAGGGATTATGGCTCCGCTTGCGGGTGGACTGACCGACACCCACACTGCCTTGCTAGTCCTAGCAATTGGTGCCGGCTCAGTCTTCCTCAGTCACGTAAACGACGCAGGCTTCTGGCTGGTCAAAGAGTACTTTGGGATGACTGTTGTCGAGACATTCAAAACATGGTCGCTAATGGAAACAGTCCTGTCCCTAGTTGCTTTAGTAGCAGTCCTAGGCCTCAGTGTCGTTGTCTAGTGGTATAGGCGATTCGGCCTAGGCGCGCAGCGCATCTGAGGGCTGAATCGCTGAAGCCCGCCTGAAGCCCGGCATCCTTCAAGATTCCCACGACTTTGAGAGACATGTCATGATTCCCAACTGGTTGGGTCTATGAGGCGACCGGAAAGTAATCGCGTCTTGGCTTCGACTTGCTCTATCCCCTTGAATAAAACAGTGTCCCGGCTACAAATACCACACTGCCACAGGAATTATGACACTGTGATAGAGCAGGAGTAGCAGGAGGAGGGGGTAGGCAGTTAGGAGACAGAGATCAACTGGAAGTGTGGGTGTCCCTTAAGGGCGGCAAGAGTCTGCATTCCCGCAGAGGTGCAGTTCTCAATAAACTGCCAGTTGCCGATGATACATACCCTTTTCCTCGCCCTGGTCAGTGCCATGGTGAGGAACTTTGCGCCCGCGATACTGCGTTTGGGGCCTCTCGCATCTGCCGCAGATATCCAGCGGGGCTGGTCATCCTGCATCAGATCAATCATCACACAGTCGAATGTTGTGAACTGAAAAGTGCCTGTGGTACTGCATGCGGCGGCAATACCCAATTCGAGGAATCTTTCTTCCGCGGCCAGTGCCTGTACTCGGTATGGGGCAACATAGCCTGTGGTGTTGGGTGGTAATGCAGAAGCAAGGTGCGCGGCTACATCCACTGTCGCCGGGCACAATAGCCCTCCATTGTGTTTAGTAATGACAAGGTCTGAAAGGGCAGAAGTGTCGATGAAGGCAACGGTTGATTCCCGTCCGGGCGCTCCTTCTGAGACGTTTTCTAGGAGCCCGTCGTAGCACAAGCGATTGATTGTTTCAGTGACTATCTGCGGTCGATATTGGGCCTTGAGCGTGACACATCGGGGATGGTTCTCAGCGCTTTTGCGGTCGGTTATGCCAACAAGTCCAAAAATATCGCGCTGCTGCCACGCAGTGACATGTGGATTGGAGAAGGCCGCTTTATCGCGATAACTTTCCCCAATGGTGCTGAGGAAATCGCCGATGATCGTCAGTGTAGTATCGGCCAGGGCTGCCGCACACAGTACAGTAGTTGGACGGCTGGCAGCCGCCTCGTCAATAATCACCACGTCAAAGCGGCGGTTGCAGAGTTCGGGACTGGAAGGTATCGCTGCAAGAGTTGTGGCTACGACGGGGGCAGTGGAGATAATCCGTGAGTACTCCCGGTTGTATTCTTCGTCGAGAATATCCTTCAGCTTCTCAATGTGTTTCTTTTCTTCATCCAGAGCCGCCACATGGGAAAGCGCATCGTCGTAGCGGTCAACCAGCTCTGCAGCGTGAACTGGCGGAAATGAAGCTCTATCGCCAGAATTGCTGGATGATCTGACAATTTCTTGGCGTAGATCGCTAATGCGCCGTTGAGTTTCGCAAACCTGTGCTTGCACACCATCGAGTTCTTCGCGCAGCACAGTAATCTGCTGTTGCAGGCCGGCGTGGCGTCTCTGCGCTGCATGGAGCTCTTCATGATAGGCCTGGTAGGCATCCAACTGGTCACGAAAGGCCTTGATGTTCTCTGTTGCCTCATCAAGTTCGCTGAGGGCTTGGAGGCGATCGGCTTCAAGCTCAGCGAGTTCTGCCTCAGCCTCGGCCCGACTTATTTTCCGGCGCCTACCAACGCCGGGAAGCCTCGCGGACAATCCACCTTGGAGGCGAAGCGAGGCCAGTTCGACGCGCGACTTCGCAACACTGATGTGTTGCGAGATAATGGCGACGCGACTTTCTCTCTCTCGCTGCTCGTTCTCCCACCAGTTTTTCCACGTCTGCGTATCAGCCCTGTTGCGCTGAGCGAGTTCCATTGCAGTATCGAGGTCTTCCATGCTGCGGAATTCCTCTTCCAACTCAGCCAGTTGCAGCGTCACCTCACTGAGCTGTTCTTGCCGCGTACTGAGCGCCAATTCTTCCTGAGTTAACTGTGCTCGACGGCGATCATTCTCTCTTTGCGCGTGAACAGCGTCGAGATCGATGGACGCTGCGTGCAATTCATTGCGGAGTTCCACAAGCTCTGATCGCTGTGGGTGAGTTTCGTTGGCCCTCAACGCCTCATCAAGGATTGCGTGAGTCGCCGGTCGGTTGGTAGCGTGATCGGCAGCTTTGCTGGCTAACAGAAAATCGTGACGTCGAATTGAATCGAGTACTTTATCGCCGGAATCGCTGTGCCGGACGATAGTACCCGGGCGCAGTCCCTGGGCATGGGCCACCAGTTTTTCAAGGGCTCGATCGACTGACTCTGAGGTGGACGAGGTGACGAGAACAGATTGTCCGCGAAGCAGGGCCACCTGGATAGCCTGTGAGATCACAGTTGTTTTCCCGGTGCCGGGAGGACCCCATATCAAACCACCTCCGGGTGAGACCATGTGGAGTAAAGCCTGCTGTTGCCCCAAATTGAGGGAGGAAGGAAACGTGAGTTCCTCCGCACCACGATTTTCGTTCGGATGTGCTGCTTTGGGCCATAAATCGGTGACGAGAGGACCGCATTCAAGAGCTTTTAGAGCTTCGTATTCTCGAGATAGCTCCTTGACCAAGTTGGGATCAACTCGGAATACTCTCAGTTTTGTTGCGTCTTCCAGTAACGAGATAACTGTGGGGGAGATGGAGAGGTGGAGGTATCCATCGTCACGGCTATAGTCTCGAAAAGTGACAACATGGCGATTCTTGTAGTGGTATTTGTCAAGAGAACCATCTACTACCAGATAGAAACCTTCGCGCCAGTAGTCAGTCTTGCCCAATCCCACAAATATCTGGAGTTCCCGCTCCCCATTTCTCCAGGGGATGGGGCGGTCAGTGATCTCGAGGCCTTTTTCTTTGCAAAGGGCCAGCTCGAGGGTGGTCCGGGCAGCAGACACGGCTTCGGCATGGATTGCTGTCCATGTCATGGTATCGGCGGTACTTTCCGGGTGGTAAAAGGGCACTTTTAGACGATACCGCAGTGGCGGTTCTTTGCGGAAATTCGTCGTACC
The DNA here is from genome assembly GCF_009696615.1 of Scrofimicrobium canadense. GTDB lineage: Bacteria > Actinomycetota > Actinomycetes > Actinomycetales > Actinomycetaceae > Scrofimicrobium > Scrofimicrobium canadense. Next base: position 123,705 of record NZ_VULO01000006.1, on the reverse strand, counting down.
TTGACTGAGGATCGCGTGGTCTTCTCAGAGAAACCGGACGTGGGGAAAGGATGCCTGTGTAGGAGTGCCACACTAAAGTAGTTGTGAATTCAACTATGTGGGAGTCGGCTATGGACTCATCTGAAGTGGTTGGTGGCATCGCGCCAGAGACCGCGATGGGAGTAGTAACGCTACACGTCGCAGATATTGACACAATGAGTGCTTACTATGCTTCAGCTTTTCTTATGGAAGTGATGGACGAAAAAGTGAGGGGCAGCCACGTTGTCCATGTCCTAGGGCGCGGGGGGACCCCCTTAATCCGATTAGTGTCAGCCAAAGATCTCCCGGTAGGCAGTCACCACTCAGCCGGCCTGTACCACACTGCATTTCTTTTCGAGTCGCCGCAAACGCTGGCAACCACGGTGTACCGCGCGGCTCAAAACCCATTGAGCAGATTTGTGGGCTCTAGCGACCATACCGTCAGTGAGGCCTTTTACTTCACCGATCCTGAAGGAAATGGTGTCGAACTCTATGCTGATCGCCCTAGAAGCATGTGGCCTATTGTCGATGGAAAAGTTGCTATGGACACCCAGTGGCTTGACCCAAATAACTACTTGGAGCAGCATCTCTTGGGTTGGCGGATGTGGCCATCACGCTACCTGACCAGCAAAGCCTAGAAGATACAAGACGCCGTCTCTACGATCGAAATATCCCCTATAGCAGCAAGGACAACAGCATTCACCTCAGTGATCCGTGGTCCACGTCCATCACGCTGAAAGTGAGTTAAGAGTCGCCATGGAGGTTCTTCGGGCGCACACCTGGACTCTTTTGTGAGGGGTAGCATCGCCATGGGGTGTCATGAGTTGAGGCTAACGTGACAAGCGGAGCTGTGGTGAGATACCGGGCTCCAGCGGCGATTCTCTCTTGCAAAAAGGATAAGACGGTTGTCGCGCTCTGCCCCTCAGGTAACGGGCTGGGCATTTCGATACTGAGGGCAAGAATGATTTCCTGACAGTTCAGCGCTTGTTGGCAAAAGGGAGAGAAAGATTCCCCTAACTTGGCACCGGCGAAAATGCCTGCCAATGTGTCAAAACCCTTTTGGACAATGGTATCTGGCAGTTTTACCGGTATTTCCTTGACTGAAGGGTGAGCGTAGTCCTTGGCTTCTATGAGATAGAGAGTGTGTGCAGCGGGATCAAGGGCAACCACGTCACAGCCTTTAGCTTTGATTGCGCCACCGGAGAGCTGCGAATGCAGAGGCCACTTGTCGTAAATCAGTGCCTGCCACCCGGCAGGAAACTCAAATGTGCGACCGTCAATGGTGACGGTGAGAGCCTCATCCACATATATCAGCGTAGCGTGACAGAGGAGACTACGCTGCTATATAGCCTCGGAATCGCCTGTTTCAATGTGGGAAACATCTGGGTACCTGCGTAGTCGAAGAAGGCTCCATGTGAGCCCACCCCAAAGAATTGTTGCTGAAGTTGCAAGGCAGAGAATCGCAGGTACTGTCACGAGCGTGTCTCCTTTCGAGCTTTACTAGTCAAAATCTCTTGTCTATCGTGGTCCACTTCGGCGGCAAGCGCAAGGCTGTCTTCTTGTGGGATCACATCGGCACCCGGACGCCGATATTTTCCGTAGCTAGCCGCAAAGCTGGCAATAAGGAGAACTGCCAGAGTTCCCCATCCAGCAACCAGCACGAACCACGTGGGTAGACCGCCATAGCCGGATCGTATATATGACAAGGTTCCTGTTACGAGAATTACCGCGAGGATTGCGGGGGTGACTGCCACGATCATCACTTGCCATAGTCGTCCCACTTTGAACGAAGAGACCGCGTTGATATGAGCCGCTAACTCGGGAGTCTTGCGGGCAACTATCCCCACCAGAATGAGTGATACGACAGCCGATCCAACAACGCCGATGTTGTTGATGAACGAGTCGATGACATCGAGAGCGTAGAACCCACTGGTGGTTGCAAAGATGAGCAGCGAGGGGATCGCCACAGCCACGCCGACGGCAATTCCTGTGCGCCGAGAAGTCCAACCAGTTTTGTCCTGTACGGCTGCTGCTATCACCTGAAGAATCGACAGCAGAGAAGAAAAACCGGCTAAGACCAATGAGACAAAAAAGAGGACCCCAACTACGACACCACCGGGCATCTGTGAAAGAAGAGTTGGGTAGGTCATGAAGGCTAGTCCGACGCCTTGAATATTTTCTAGTTCACCTATGGAGGTTCCCTGGTTTGAGGCTAGGAATCCTAGAGTTGCAAATACCCCGATACCGGCGATGATTTCAAAACTTGTGTTGGAGAAGGCAACGACTAGACCTGACCCTGTGAGGTCGCTCTTTCTGCGCAAATATGAGGAATACGTCAGCATGATTCCGAAGGCGACCGAAAAGGAAAAGAATATGTGCCCGTATGCGGCAATCCACACCTGAGGGTCAGCGAGGGCTTCCCAACTGGGGGTAAAGAACGCGTTGAGTCCGTCGATAGCTCCGGGAAGAAAAAGCGAATAGATCACGATGCTGAGGAAGGTGATTGCCAGGAGTGGAAGAGTGATTTTATTGACCCGGTCGATGCCGCGGCGAATTCCCAGCGCCAACGCTGCGATAGTCAAAACCCAGATGAACAGCATGGGGATGAATGCTGCGGGAGCGAAAGAGAGAGTGAAGCCAGGTTGGTCGGCGGTTTGTAAATGTTTGTGTAGGAAGAACCCGACGGCGTCATCGCCCCAAGCTTGAGTGATCGCGTACAGCGAGTACGCTACAGCCCAAGCAATGACGGCCGCATAATATGCTGCGATGACGAAACAGATGCCAACCTGCCACCAGCCAAGGGGTTCGAAGGACTTGCGCATCCGGCGAAACGTTAACGGTGCCGAAGCTCGATAACGGTGTCCCATGGCATAGTCTAAGAACAGCATGGGAAGGCCAGCGGTAAAAAGTGCGATGATGTACGGAACCAGGAATGCCCCGCCACCGTTCTCGTATGCGACCCCGGGAAAACGCCAGATATTGCCTAAACCTACAGCTGAAGAGATCGCCGCAATGATAAATGCTGTTCGCCCACCCCAAGTTTCGCGGGTAGGTGCTGAGGAAGAAGTCATGATCGCAGAGTCTAGTGCACCTATCACTTATGAGGTGCGGTGTATCCGTATCCAAGAAGTGTTGTTTAAAGCAGGATGGTGCGAAGCTCCTCAACCGATGCTGCTTGGGCTATCACAGCAGGCGAAACAAACTCTTCAGCTTCTCCGTAGCCCCACAGTGCAGCGATGGCCTTTATCCCGGTAACCTCAGCCCCTTCCGCATCAAAAATCCGATCGCCGACCAGCACGGCATTGTCAGAGGAGATGTTCTTGTCTGACAAACGCTGCAGCGCATCGATAATCACACTGACTTTAGTGCAGGTTGGGTCGGGTGTAGCGCCTGCAATAACAGTAAAGTATTGGGCGATATCCCAATGTTCCAGTTGCCGTTTTGCTGAACGCTCCATCTTTGAGGTGGCGGTGGCTAACGGGATACCAGCATCGTGGAGGTCACGGACAAGCTCACGGATCCCCGGGTACAGGGGTGGCTCCAGGAAACGGGGTAGATAGTGAGCCCGGTAAATTTCAACGGCTTTTGTGATCTGATCTGTTGGAACTCCACCAATGAGGTTGAACGAAGATGCTAGAGGGGGACCCACAACTTTGCGGAGTTCCGGACCGGCAACCGGTGGCAGGCCGAGCTCTTGAAGTGTCTGGGCGAAGCATTCCATCACTAGATCCCCGGACTGCACTAGCGTGCCGTCGACATCGAATAGGACAGGGCTGAATGGTTTCTTCGACATATATCCACCATAAAGGCTTGAAGGTCAAAGCTGGGATACCTTGTGGCGCGTGGACACAAACGAAACGTAGAACACCTATCTGTGTGCCACTCACATGAACATGAGTTGTCCTAGTTCAACGCGAGAAGTAACTCCTGTTTTACTGTAGAGAGACGCGATATGGGTTTTTACCGTAGTGACACCGATATTGAGATGATCGGCGATTGCTTGGTTTGTCATTCCGGTAGCTACCAGTTCAAGGACTTCTTGTTCGCGCTCGGTGAGAGCCTTATGCAGAGGCGCTTGGCGCATGCCTGAGTGAGGAAGGGCTTTGACTGCGACTAAACGCTCGATGATTCCCCCAGCAACCGCGGGGTCAATGACATGGTGGAACTGTGCGACGTGGCGTACCGCTTGGACCAATTCTGGACCGCTAGCACTCTTGAGTAGATACCCGTGGGCACCGGCGGCAAGCGCCTCGGCCACAAGCTCATCAGAATCGTAGGTGGTGAGTACTAATACTCGAGTGTCTGTGTGCGAGGTGATTCTTTCAGTAGCCCATATGCCGTCAGTTCCGGGCATCCGCAGATCCACTAGTGCAACGTCGGGAGAATACTTGGTGCAGGCTTCAACGGCAGAAAAACCGTCTTCGACCTCAGCCACCACGGATATGGTGGGATCGGTGGCCAGTATCGTCGCGACACCACTGCGAACAGCTTGGTGGTCATCGGCAATGACTACTCGGATTTGCTCAGTCATGGAGGTGGTTCCTTAGTTCTCTTGTGGGGTAGGAACGGGGGATGGCGATGGTGGCTACCCATTGATCGTGTGCTGCTTGGTATCGGGAATCCAAGGTCACTGCAGTTCCTTCGAGTAACATACGTGCTCCGGCTAGGCCAATTCCGCTTCCAGAGGTGGGGTGGTTATCCTTAGCGACGTAGTTGCGGACGGATATTTCTAACATGGCAGAAGGTGTGGAACCGGCAGTGATCTCGATATTTCCAGTGCCGTATTTGCTGGCATTTGTTATGAGTTCTTGGAGAACACGAATGGTGAGGTGCTGCAATGGATCTGGAAGTGCTGAGAGGCCATCTAACAGTTTTTCCTGAGAGGATTCTTGCCACAGAAGTGTGCGCGACAGAGGGAGTCTGTCAGATAGTTCTTCTATCTGATGCCTGGTGGGCGCCTCATGTGAAGTCTCTAGAACTTCAACCGCATTGAGGATTGCTATGAGTCTGCGTAGTTGACGGTCTGCTTCGTGGGTTCCTTTGGCGGCTTGGTCAAGAGCATTTCCCACCTGGCTGGGGGACTGCGTCACCTGCATGCGTCCGGCTTCGATATGCAGGCTTGCTGCGGCGATGTGGTTGGCAACTAAATCATGGAGGTCGTGCGCGATCCTCTTTTGCATGCTTTGTATTGTGCGTAGATGGTCTTGGGTAAGGCGATCTCTGGTGCGGATACCTTCACTGCGAACATTCCACCCCCACGCTGTGGCGATGGCGACAATAAAGGCGTATTGAAGGATGACCGGTACAATACGCAGATTCGCGGGTTGAAAAACGATGAAAACGATCCCCATGATGACAGCAATGCTGAGCATGCAGGTGAAAAGGACTCGTACGGCGCGGTCACTCGAGTATTTGATGGCGCTGAAAACCATATCGGAATAGATCACGATGACGCCGATGCTTCCCCCGCATAGCACATCTACGACGGCAAGTACTGTTCCTGCCCCTAGAGCACTGATGGGGTACGTGGAGCGCGCGGCGCATATGACACTCATGCCACACAGTAGTGCGAAGAATCCCCATGGGCCAATAGAAAAGACGGCGACCGCCTGCCAAATAGGAAACAATCCAAAAGCCAAGAAAAGAGAGCCTAGAATCGCGTAGCACAATGCGATGAGGGCATCTCTCAGGCGCGGGCGGTCGTCTACTTGGCGCCACAACCGGGAGATTTTCCGCATCACCTAACTATTCTCACCCATGTAGGTGAAAGATTTCCTCATCCGATCGAATGAGGAAAAGCGGCCTCTTGCAGGATCAACTTTTGCCGCAATCTTGCAAGACTTGCCCAGTGAATATCATTGTCGCTGGAATTATTGCGTGTGAAATCGGTTTTTGGATAGTCCTAGGCTTAGGATTGGCGACTCGTTACCTATTGCGCGCACGCAAGCTCTCAACGATCCTTCTTGCATGTGTGCCGTTGCTGGATGTGGCTCTGTTATCCTTCATTGTCTGGGACTTGGCAGGTAACGAGGCCACTGCCGATGCTGCCCACGGCCTGGGGGCCCTTTACCTGGGCATAACAGTGGCATTTGGTCACAGCATCATCGCTTGGGCAGATGGGTGGTTTTCTTATCGTTTTGCCGGAGGCCCACGTCCGCAGAAGCCCCCGAAATCGGGTCGCGCATACGTTGAATATGAATGGCGTGAATGGGGAAAAATGCTGCTGTGTGCTGTCATCACTAGTGCGGTGATTCTATTGATCATACTGTTGGTGGGGTACTCGCCTCGAACAGAAGCATTAGCATGGTGGATTCCACGCGTGTGGATGGTCACCGGAATATGGCTGGTCGGTTGGCCCGTGTGGGCCAGTATCCAGTATGGAACCCGGCAGCGTCAGCCTCAGTGAAGGGAACAGTAATCACATGAGCTTTGTTGACTCGACCGCCTCGACCAAATTGTGATTGAAGCGAATCAGAGGCCTGCGCAGCACCAGCCCCAAAATGAGCGTGGGGACCACAAACAGCAGCAGCAGTCCCAGAGAAATCCAGTAGTCACCCTGGTAGATACCGGATGTGGCGGCGCGCATAGCATCGATTGCGTGAGTGGCCGGGAGGAACGGGCTGATGCTTTGGAACCACTGTGGCAAGAGTTGCAGCGGGTAGGCACCCCCAGCTCCAGAAATCTGGATGACCAGCAGAAGTACTGCCAAAGCCTTGCCTGCATTCCCAAAGGCAACCACAAATGTGTAAATGAGCAATGTGAACACTAAAGAAGTGACCATTCCTGCCACAAGGAGTAGGAAAGGGTGTGCTGGTTGGACGCCAATGAAAAGGATCAGGCCCAGCATCACCAGCCCACTTTGAGCCAGGCCCAGCAGAGCAAAGATCCCGTATCTCCCCAGATATTTTTGGGTGGGGCTGAGGTCTGTCTTGCCCGGTAGAGGGTTTTTGCCCACACCAGCTTTGATGGCCACAGTCATCAGTAGCGCCCCCACCCACAATGACAAGGTCGTATAGAGGGGAGCCATCCCAGCCCCAAAACTCACCGTGGGAAATACTGCGATGCGGTCCAATGCGATGGGCTGGGCAAGTGAAGCAGCGAACGTGTGGGGGTCGGTTCCCACAATATCCGCCAAAGCCTGCAAGTCTCCACCATCAGCCGCCGAAGCCAAGGTTTGAGAAATTCGATCAAAAGTGTCAGCTGTCGAGTTCAGTGTCTGAGAGATCGACTGGGTTGCCTGTTGTGTTTGTGTAAGCGCGGAAGATATTCCATCCGATGACCCAGTCAATCCCGCCAGTGCAGTCGACAAGTCTGCTTTCACGGTAGAAACATCGTTTTCTATACTTGTGAGAGTGTTGGAAAGAGCGTCTAGCTGTGGTTTCAAATCTTGCTGGTATGAGTCACCCGCGCTGGTGAGTGCGGTCTTAGCCTCGTTCAACGATTGGGTGATTGCTTGGTGAGTGCTCTGAATTGAGGCATTCCCTGATGCCACGTCCTCGGACGCCTCACGTAGTCGATCTCGCACCGATTCTTGACGGGAAATGATCTGGTCGAGGCGCCCAAGCACCTTTTCGAGAGCTGGCTGGGCGGCTTCGGGCAATAGCGGGCCAACCGTGTCCTTCAGTGTGGTTTGCACATCGGTGTAACTGGCGATTTGTTGGTCGACACGTTGGGCTAGAGTGTCGAGGACAGCAACTTGTGAGGAACTAGTCTGATCTGCATTGGAGAAAAGTTCATCAATACTGTCAGCCACCGCATCATAGCCTGACAGGGTTTGTTCAATAGCTGTTGAGAACGCGTCAGTGGCGGAACCCAAAGTAGTTTTGAGTACTTGGGCAGATGAGATAGCTCCTCCGGCTGCATTGCCAGCATCACTGAGGGCGTCGTGGGTGCCTGCCATCAATGCGCTGGCAGAATCAACCAGCGGAATAGTTGACTGGACCAGCGCAGTGAACATGTCGGCTGTCTGGGCCCCTGCGCGTAGCTGCCCGGATACTTCGGAGACTTTGGCTTCAAGGCGTGTGAGGGCTGCTTTGGCGTCAGCATCGTCTAAGTACTGTGACATGGAAGAGACCAAGCCAAAGGCAATATTGCCCAAAGTCTCTGAAAATGTCTCGCTGATCTTTGTTGATAGTCCTTCGGCGCCCTGTCCGGTGATAGTGGGTGCCAACGCATTTTTCTTCTCATTTGTGTAGTAGGCGATGTCAGCCACTTTGCCTCCGTCGGCAAAGAAAGTCAGCATGTCAGTACTGAAAGAGTGAGGTAGGACCAAGGCCGCGTAGTATTCACCAGATTTCGTGCCGTCGATAGCGTCATCTTCTGAGGTAATGACCCAATCTAGCTGGTCGTTTTCCCGCAGTGCTGCAACTACTTGGTCGCCAACATTAATGGGGATGGGCATCAGTTCACTGGTGTATCCCGCATCGGTATTTGCCACTGCCACTTTGAGATTCCCAGTATTAGAGAAAGGATCCCAACTTGCGATGACATTGAACCAGGTGAAAAGGGAGGGGATAATGACCAGACCGAAAATGACAATGAGAGCCATCACGTTGGACGTTGCGCGGCGAAGGTCCCTGCGCATCAAACGAAAGACATCTTTCATGATGCATCTCCTACAGTGGTAGAAGTACTACCGTGGCGCGGCTCTCGACCAAAAGCCGCCTGACGCAGCTTCGCCTCGTCCAGCTGACTGAGCTCTTCTCCCATATCCAGACTCTGTTTGATGTACTCAAGGACCACTAAAACTGCGATGATCAAAAGACACCAAGCCAACCACGTGCCAAGCATAGTTGCCTTGCCCTCGGGGATTACCCACGCAATGAGTCCCAATATGACCAGGCCAACCAGTCCTACCAGTGCAACGGCTCGAATCAATGAACGATAGTGCTTAGTGAAGATTACACTTCGTCTCTCCACATCTTTTGCAAAGGCACTGCGATCCGATAGGGCGCGAATCACATCCGCTAGCCGATACTGACTGCCTTTGACCTGCACATCTTCGGCAATCAAGAGATCTGTCGAGGCGATTTCTCGGTTGAACATCATATTGAGATGGCTCAGCTGGCGCCTGAGTGCCAGTCCCAGAACAAAAGACAACACGACAAATAGAGTCAAGACTGCCAGAGCGTGCCAGTAGGCCCCATCGTAGAATCCGGCAATCGTCTCGCGCATCGCATCAATCCCATAGGTGAAGGGAAGGAATGGGTAAATCGCGCGGAAAAATCCTGGCATCATCTCAATCGGGTAGAGACCAGATGCTCCCGGGATCTGCATAATCACCAGCAAAATGCATAGGCCGCGCCCGACGTGCCCAAAAGAAACACACAATGCGTAGATGATACTGATATAGGCGATAGCTGTGAATATTCCACTGAAAACAAAGGCAACAGCACTGACCGTCTGCACCCCCAAGACCAGGTCTCCCACGCATACGACTATCGCCTGCACTATCGTGATAACTGCAAAAAGCAGGAAACGTCCCAGATAGGCTTGGCGTACGGTCACGTCCTCGAAGCCTTCAGTGTCCACCTCGGTCTTGAAAATCACCATGAGAACAAAAGCGCCAATCCACAATGACAGATTTGTGAATAGTGCCGCCATGCCAGACCCGTAAGAGTTCACGGGAAAGACGACGTCTTCTTTCACCTCGACCGGAGAAGAAATGAAACTAGCAATCTGCTGAGAGTCCAAGCCAGTAACCTTGTCAAGGTCGCCCCAGATTGAGGCCGTACTCAACGCAACAATATCGGTGCGGGTGCTCTCTAGGCTTGTGTGGATCTGTGAGAGGTTGGCGTTGAGACTGGTCAATGCTGCCTGAGCTGACGTCAGTTGAGTTTCCAGACCTGCTAATAGTTCATCAGCTTGGGTCAGCTGAGTTTTCTGAGACTCCAGCGCTGAAGAGAAAGCCCCCGCATTGGAGGAAAGTGCTGCCATAGCAGCATTGAGCTGCGGAACTGTTTCGGTGAGAGTTGTGCGCATGGATGATGCTGCATCGCGAGCCTCCGCAGTTGCGGATTCCAGGCTATCACCCAACTCTTGAAATGTAGTAAGAGCTGTGGAAGCGTCCGTCGTGAGAGATTCCAAGTCATCAAGTAGTTGCTGGTCGGTTTGGTTTTTTTCTTTGAGAGTTGTGACGGTCTGGGCTATCGTGTCACGAACCGCAGGATCTAACGAACTATCTTCAAGCATCTGCTCTAACTGAGAGAGAATATCCGCTTGTGTTTGCGCTATCTTATGCGCTTCGTCAATGGCCTTGGTGGCCGCCGTGCCGACCTGCTGCAAGGTGCCGGTGAAATCTTTGATGGCTGATTGGGCAGTCGCTGATGCGTCTGCTAATGAGGTTGATGCATCAACATAGGCGGTTGTCAGTGCATCGGTGAAAGTGACTGCAATCTGACCAGCGTCCTCAGCAATCTGTTGCGCCTGGCCGATCGCGGTCTGTACGTCTGTGAGAGTGTCACTAACATCTTCTAGAGAATAGCGAATCTCTGCTATAGATTCCTTGGACGAATCCAGTTTTCCAATAAGCTCACTCACGTCGGCACCTGCATGGGAAACAGCGGAGATGCCAGCGTCAAAAGCATTGAGTGAACGGTATTTGGCATTGTCTAACCCAGCTTCTACATTTTCGCCGGCTTCTTTGAGGGCTTCTACCGCGGCCTTGGCAACCTGGAGAGTGAAAGCGCTGGTGATTTGTTGATCAAGTTGTGTTGCGCCGACGTCAGTGATCTTGGGGGCAATCGCATTAGCCTTTTCATTGACGTAATACTGCAATGTCGGCTGTGTAAACTCTCCAGAAGTGATGCTGATGAGATTACGACTAAAATCTGCAGGGATGATGATAGCCGCATAGGCTACGCCGCTCTCAACTGCTGCATACGCTGCAGATTCGTCCATGAAATCCCAGCCCAGTTGGTGATTGTCTCGAAGCTGTTCTTCGACCTGTGCGCCAACGTTGATGGACCCCGTTATGTCAGAGGATGCACCCTGGTCGCCGTTGAATACAGCAACCTTAATGTTCCCAGTATTTGAGTAGGGGTCCCAAAATGCGCTTATGTTGAACCAAGCGTAGAGAGCTGGGGTGATGACAATACCGATCACGATGATCCAGGCTTGCGGCACGCGAAGTAATCGCTTTGTGTCGCGTATGAAAATCTCCCAGGCTTTTCTCACCCCACAGATTCTACAAGCATCATGTCAGGAGACTGCGTGAATTGTGCACAGTCACATCTGTGAAGTGCTTGTCGCTGCAATACTGTGTGGGGGTCATTGCGCAATCCCCCCACTAAAGCAGTGTCCCGGCGACAAATATCTCACTGCCACGGGAATTAGGGCGCTGTGATGAAAGAGTCAGTTAGAAAGGAACTTGCGTTGTCCACTGAAGAGACTTTCAGCCAGCTAAGGATGGAACTTAGTGCGCTTGCGGATGAACAGCGCGCGGTTCAGCAGAGCGCATATATGCGCAATCAGTTTCCGTATTTTGGGGTTCCCACGCCGCAGCGTCGGAAGGCAGCGCAAGGCGTACTGCGAAACCTACGAGGGGCTGTCGACTGGGATTTCGTTGATTTGTGCTGGAACGCTCCTGAGCGAGAATTTCAGTACGTTGCCGCGGATCATCTGAAGGAGAATGCAAAAACGCTTAAGGCCGCAGACTTGCCGTGCGTGGAATCTCTTGTCCAAAGGAAGTCATGGTGGGACTCAGTGGATCACCTAGCCCAATCAGTGTGCGTCGTTGTTCCAGGTGACACCAATTCGGGCGAGGTTATGCGACAGTGGGCAAGACACCCCAACTTCTGGGTGCGTCGGGTTTCCATCATTAGTCAGCTAGGCGCAAAAGAACTCACTGACACTGGGCTACTTACTGAGGTAATACTGGCCAACACAGGTTCGCAAGAGTTCTTTATCAACAAGGCAATAGGATGGGCGCTGCGACAGTATGCCCGTATCGATCCAGTATGGGTGCGGGACTTCTTGTCGGACCATGAGGATACTCTTGCACCGCTGAGCATAAGAGAAGCCAGCAAACATCTGTGACGAAATATCACTATGTCACATAGGGAAGGAACAAAACGTGAATGTGAAGATTGCTAGCGTTGTTTTTGAGTCCACAAATGCTGAGGAACTCATGAAGTTTTGGGCGGCGCTTCTGGCAGCTCCAAGTGCTTTCAACCCCGAATCAGGATGGGGCGCGGTTGTTGCAGATAATGTCACCATCAGCACCAAACCGGTGCAATTGCAGGAACTTCCAGGACTTGAAAAGGGGTCCCGCGTCCATCTCGACATCGAAGTGGAGAATCTTGAATCTGCAACAGATAAGGCTGTCGCCTTGGGGGCCACCATCAAACGCGGGCCTTTTGGTGAGGCGGAAACAGGACAATACACAGTCTTTGCCGACATCGATGGAAATGCATTCTGCCTCTACACAGACCCCGCGGGTGCTCATGGTGAGATTATCGAGGCTATTCGCAGCGGCGTCATAAGCTAGTTGTAGGTAAACCTTTTGGGAGAACAATGGATGAACAGAGACATGCAGAGAAGCTGACTCTCGGAGAGTTGCGCCCGCAGGACGCTGGTGAAGTCCTCACTCTTCAACGGGCAGCCTATGTAACTGAGGCACAACTCTACGGTGACCCGTTTCTGCCCGCACTCACGCAGACACTTGCTGAGGTAGAAAAAGACCTGCGCGGACCTGCTTTGGGGGTCCGCGTGGGTTCCCGGCTTGTGGGGTCGGTCCGGTGGACTATCGAAGATGGGGTGGCATACATAGGGCGGCTGATTGTAGCCCCGGACATGCAAGGTCAGGGGATTGGAACCTGGCTTCTTGAAGCTGCTGAACGGGCCAGTGGTGTGTCAGTTTTTGAGCTCTTCACTGGTGACCGCAGTGAAGCAAATATTCGTCTTTACAGCCGCAGCGGATATGTACCGACTGGAACGAAGTCTCTTAGCGAGGGTGTGGATATTATCTACCTGCGTAAAGGTACTTCTGCGCAGAGTTTGTGAATTTGACGGGTGCTTCGCTCTAGGATTGGTAATAATCTGATACTCGCCGTCACCACAGGGGGCAATCCTGCAATCTCGAGTATTTAACGTGCTACTCGTGGTGAGTGCTGTCATTTTCTTAGCTGTTTCCTTCATCGGTGCCGTACAGTTTCCGCTGTTACCAGGAATCTCAGCTAAGGACGGCAGTCTTATTCCTTCTACCGCCCAGCATTGGATGGGATTCGCACCCATTGCTTTGGTGGCGCCGATCCTCTTGCTTATCGTGCTATCACTTCTTTGTGTGCGGGGTCAGCGGAGCACATGTAAGGCGTTCATCTGGGTGATTGGAGTGCTGTGTGTCCTTGTGATTCTTGTGCCGGGCCCGTGGTGTTACTTTCTATCTGGCTTTGATGTTATGTGTGGGAGAGGTGAGTGTTTTTCTCAGCTCAGCCGGGTTAATGCCTTCAATGCAACAGTCCCTCTATTGCTGGTGGCGGGGCTGACAATCGTCTTACTGCACGTGATCGGGCGCAAGGTCACTACTAGTGGTGGGTGAGTAGGGTTTGGTCTTATGTGAGGATAACCCCACGTCATTCTCGATGAGATTTTCTACCAATAGTTCAGGTAATGCGGTAGTTTTCCAAGTAGTCATTGTTGCTGTGAAAAACATGCATGATATTGGAGGGGACTATGTCAGGCGCACAACCAGGATGGTATCCGGACGGATCTGGAAACTTGCGGTATTGGGATGGTGCTGGGTGGACTGAACATCTGGCGCAGGGTGGCCCCCAAGTTCCTGTTGCACCCGGGTATCCGATGGTAGTCCGCACTGAAACTAACGGAATCGGGACGGCAGGCTTTGTCCTTGCAATCATCGGGATTGTGTTCTCATGGGTGCCGCTTCTGGGATGGTTATCGTGGCTTTTAGGTGCGATATTCTCGATTATTGGTGTTTTCAAAATGCCTCGGGGCTTTGCTATAGCCGGACTAGTCTTGTCATTTTTTGGCGTTATTGTCCTCATTTTGTTCCTTACAGTGTTTGCCGGGCTTATCGCGTTTATCTAACTCTTTTGCTGCACCGCAGATGTGGGGAGCCAGTAGCTATCAGGGACGGGTATTTATGCTCGTGGCAGTCTTTAGAGCGTTAGCCTATTCATGGAGCTACGGTGTGCGCTGTAAGAATCGGTTGAAAAACACCCTGGCGGCCGCCGTATTTGCGATAATGAACTATGAACGCTGATACCGCGACGCCGCACATGTCTCCTCTAGTTCGTACGGCCCTGGTGCTTCTTATTGGGGTGATAGTGGGCGGGTGCGTAGGGGGTCTGATTGCGTGGGGGGTGACGCGCAATCATTATGAGCGCCAGTATTTCGAAGATCAAATCGTATGCACCGCAATAGGTGCCGAAGATAGCGTGATTGTGGACATTCCTCTTGATGTGTTAGAGGGCGTCAACAGTATCGAGTTGCGCGTGACCACAGGAACATATCCTGGAGATTCATCCATTTCATTAATGCAGCAGGTAGTTCCACCATTGACCGATGACTTAACTGAAACATGGTGGGTAAGTATCCCTATGTCTAAGACGATGGTCGAGAATACTTCAGAAGTATCGCTCCAATTGGTTCGTAGCGAAGAAGCAGTGCCAAATATTACCGGTTCCCATATCGCGAATCCGAACGTCTTCCAGTTTTCCCCCAATGGCCCCGATTGTGAACCGCATGTCGCCCAGATTCGACTCGAACTCGTCGGCGGAGAATTAGTGGCTAAGTCTGATGTCGAATAACTGCCAATGTCGGACGAGGCGAGGTAGAGCCGTTCAATCGGGCCCGCGGTGATTGTCTTGATGTTGCGCTTCCCCACACAGTGACCTATTGTTTAGCGATGTAAATATATTGTTAAACGATAGGTTCTGCTATGAGTAAGATAGTGGTCTTTGGAACGAAAACCGTGATTGCTCTGCTCTTTGTGGTCACGTTGATTGCCCAGTTCCTACTAGTTCCATTGCTGGCACAGGAAATGGCACATGAGTTCCCAGAGGTTTCTTACCTGCAGTGGCCAGGAATTATTGGCTGTGTTTGCGTGCTGCTGTGCGGACAAGTGGTGCTTGTGTGCGTGTGGCGGTTGCTTTCCATGGTGGCCAAGGAAAGCATCTTTAGTTCTACTGCATTCACAATTGTTAACGTGGCTATTGCAGCTATCTTTGTGGCCGCGGTCCTTCTTATCGCAGCGCTCATAGTCTTGCAAGCGGTGAATGCTTTGCCCGCAGGAGTGATGATCATGCTTCTGACCGGAGCTCTACTGGGGACCGGCCTGGGACTTCTCTTAATTGTCATGCGCGGATTACTGAAGAAGGCAACTCTCCTTGACCAGGACTTGGCGGGGGTGATTTGATGCCGATCGTTGTTAACCTGGATGTTCAGATGGCGAAGAAGAAGATAACGGTGGGGCAGTTGGCCCAGCGAATAGGAATAACTCCAGCCAATGTTTCTGTTCTCAAAAATGGTCGGGCCAAGGCCATACGCTTTTCTACTCTTGAAGCACTATGTGAAATTTTAGAGTGTCAACCGGGAGACATTTTGGAGTATGAGGCTTAATCCTCAAGGTAGACAACGCAAAAGTCTCATCGTGAGGTGATAGCGGTGGACTTCTCGTTATGACTATTTTGGGACCACTAGTAAAGGTAGTCCCAACGACCCCTTGATGTGAGCAACGTCGTTCTCAATAATGTGAAGGCGCTCATCAATGGAATCGAATCGCGTTGCGGTCTCATTTTTAAGCTCACGGAATTCTGCGAGAATCTGGTCTTTGAAACTCTGTGAATCAACCTTGGTATCAGTCTTGTGATCGGCGAGCAGCACCCGTACTTCTTCTCTGTGCTCGGTAAACATCGCGTGTACTTGTTGTTTGTGTTCTGCGAACTGTGTCTGTATTTCTTGTCTGTGTTCGGAGAGCAGCGCGCGTACTTCGCGTTTGTGTTCCGCAAACTGTGCTACAAGTTCTTGCCGCAGACCCCGGATTTCATCGGTGAGGTCTTTCCTCAGTTGGTCGTGTCGCTCTGCTGTCCGCTTTTGTTCGGAGCGCATAAAAGTCACCATGGCAACGACGGCAACAAGAAATGTTGCCGCGGTAACTATCGCATCGATTGACACTTCCACCATCCCTCTATTGTGCAGCATGACGGCTGAAAATTCAGCACCCAGTAAGGAAAACATGGGTTGGGTTTCTCCGCACACGGGCTCTTTTCAATTGGTGGAAAACCGCGCACTCACATCCTGTGGACAACGTCCTGTGAGGCCTTTAAAGAACAAGGTGCCGGGTCTTCGAGGCCCCTTCTACTGACTGCGCTGGTAGCCCGATCGCATCGCTCGCACCATCAACTCACCTCGGTTGCTGCACTCGGTTGCCTGCAATAGTTGGGACACGTAGGCCCGCACGCTGCGTTCTGTCAGATCCAGACGGTTTCCCATTTGTTGGGTGGTATGCCCTGAGACAAGGAGGTCCAGAGTATTTCTGAGACGTTGAGGTAGGCGTTCGATCCTTTCGAGCAGGGCGTAGTCCGGGTCTGGTTCGTTGCGAAGATATGAGCGTATCAACACGTCGGTGGGACCCGGGTCTATGATCTTTTCGCCGGCCATCACCTTGTTGATGATGGTAACTAGGCGGCCTATGGGCATGTCCTTGGTGAGGAAGGCTTTTGCCCCAGCTTCCAGTGAGCGTTTGAGTGAATCCGAGTGCTCAAATGCGGTGAGCATGATGACTTTCACGTCAGGGTGATATTTGGTGATCTCCCGTGCGGTACTCACGCCGTCCATGATTGGCATGTCAACGTCAAATTGTTTGTGTTTGGGGTTTAGTGAATGTGGGGGTTGACGCGGTCGGGGTAGGCGATTGCGAGTTGGGCTAGGGCTTGTTTCCAGTTGGTGGTTACTTGTCCTTGGATTAGTCTTCCTGATGCTTTTCGGTTTTTACCTCTCTTTCCTTTATTTCGTTGTCTTTCGGTAGCTCTTTTGTCTTCGATGTTGCAGATCCCAAGCCATAAGAGTTTCACTGCTGCTTCATCGTTTGGGAACTGGCCGCGGTTCTTACTGATTTTGCGTAACTGGTAGTTCAGTGACTCGATCGCGTTGGTCGTGTAAATGACGCGGCGTAGCTCTGGGGGGAACTCCAGGAACGGGGTGAACCGGTCCCACGCTGATTGCCATGTACTCACCGTTGCGGGGTTCTTTGCCCCCAATTCGCTCGCAGCAAAGGCTTTGAGTGCTTCGGTCGCGGCGTCGGCGTCAACGGCCGTGTAAATGGGTCTAAGCGCGGCGGAGACCTTTTTACGGTCTTGGTAGTTCACGAACCGCATCGAGGCTCGAATCAGGTGCGCCACGCAGGTTTGGACTATGGTTTTGGGCCAGGTAGCTTCCACGGCTTCGGGCAGTCCGGTGAGCCCATCACAACAAACAATCAGGACATCGGCTACGCCGCGGTTACGCAGGTTAGAGCACACCGAGGCCCAGAAACTAGCGCCTTCGTTGTTTTGCACCCAGATCCCCAGGACGTGTTTGACACCGTCCATATCAACGCCAATCGCGATATGAGCGGCTTTAGAACGCACATGAGATCCGTCCCGGACTTTCACGCGGATCGCGTCTAGATACATGACCGGGTAAAACTCGTCCAGGGGCCGTTTTTGCCATTCCAGCACTGCTTCTAGGACCGCGTCCGTGATGTTCGAGATCGTCTCGTGGGATAAGTCAGTGCCAATGGTCTGACTCAGGTGCCACTGGATTTCCCTGATCGTCATTCCCCCCGCGTACAAGCTGATGATCATGTCATCTAGGCCTCCCAGACGCCGCGATCCTTTCGGTACCAGGCGCGGGGTGAAAGAACCATCCCGGTCCCTGGGGATCGAGACCTCTACCGGGCCGACCTCGGTAGCTACTCGTTTCTGGTATGAACCGTTCCGGGAGTTCACCGCCCCGGATGCGCCCTTAGCTTCACGGTCGCCGTTGGCGTATCCCAAATGCGAGGTCATCTCCGCTTCGAGCCCCCGTTCTAACGATGTTTTGATTAGAGCCGGAATCAGGCCCCCGTCCCCGGTCAGCTCCATCTCGCCAGAATCAATGCGGGCGAACAAATCTGCCAGGGCCCCGGAATGCCGGAGTTCCTGAGCCAGACGATTCGTCGCCTCGTTCGAAAGATCATTCACCAAATCAGTCTCAATCAGATCAATCGTTTGTGTATCAGACACAAGTTACAGCCTTTCAAAAACAGGCCCAAACACAAACAATCTGACACCCTTCATTCAATGGCCCATCCAACTATCCGGTGGGAGAACACGTCGAACGTGGCGTCGGACAAAACGTTGTGGCAGGAACTGTGGCCACTGACTCGGCAACCCGAGTGCGAGTAACTGCCACCGGAGAAAACACCTCATTGGCAGGTATCCAACGGATGGTCCGCCGGGCACAAGAATCCTCATCCACGGCACAAAGACTGGCCGACCAGGCAGCTGGATGGCCCTTCTGGTTCGCAATCGTCGCCGCAATAATCACCGCAATTGTCTGGACAGCTCTAGGGGATCTCGATGCTGCCGTGGCCAGAACAATAACCGTGCTTGTCATAGCTTGCCCCCATGCGTTAGGCCTCGCTATTCCACTTGTCGTAGCGATCGCCACCGAGAAAGCTGCACGCAACGGCGTTCTCATCAAAGACCGGATAGCACTCGAAAACATGCGCACAATTGGCGCCGAGCGCGACAGTGAACGCCCCCTCGCTCAAGCAATCGTCTCGGCTGCAAACGAGGGAAATCTGGAAATACCAGAGGCAGTCGATTTTCAATCAGTTCCAGCGCTCGTAGTTAGTGCAACCGTTGGAGAAAGCATCATTCAAGTTGGCGGACCCGGTCTCTTAATGTCCCTGAACACTGGCCCACTGGAGACCTCCACGCAGTGGAGCAAAAACGGGGCCACCGTGCTCCACATAGTCAACAATGGAACTCCCGTAGGGGCAGTCAAGATCACCGATGAAGTTCGTCCTGAATCTGCCGAAGCCCTCCAAGCCCTTTACAAACGTGGTATCGAGGTTGTCATGATGACCGGGGATGCAGAGCCTGTAGCTGAGATTGTCGCCAATGAGATCGGTATCGATCGCGTCTTTGCTCAAGTGCGTCCAGAAGACAAGGCAACACACGTAGCCTCGCTTCAGGCACACGGAGAGAAAGTCGCCATGGTTGGCGATGGAGTCAACGATGCACCTGCACTCGCCAAAGCTGATGTGGGGATCGCAATCGGTGCCGGGACAGACGTTGCCATCGCCTCCGCTGGTGTTATCCTGGCAAGTTCCGATCCGAGAGCAGTGCTTTCAATCATCGACCTATCTAAAGCCTCATACACCAAGATGAAGCAAAACCTTTGGTGGGCAGCAGGCTACAACCTGGCATCTGTACCGCTGGCGGCCGGGGTTTTAGCTCCCGTTGGATTTGTACTTCCAATGTCCGTTGGAGCTATCCTGATGTCCGTTTCGACAGTCGTTGTAGCACTCAACGCCCAGTTACTACGAAGGCTTGACCTGGACCCAGCAACCGTCACCCAAAGAATCTTAGGCCGCGACTGGCATGAGCAAAGGAGCACCAATGGAGCCAGAATGTCATGACTCCGGCTCATACTCCGGCTAGGCCTCTGATAAGAACAACAATGCTGCTGCGGCGCCCTGGGAACGTTTTGGCGACGGCTGTCCAAACCGGTGACGTAAGAGAATGCTCCACCGCTGGCAGTGTCCCGTATCCCATTAGTTACTGGGGTAACGGTTGGTAGCCAGGCAATCTCGAGGAGAGCGCCGCGTTCTATAGTCGTTGCCACCAGGCCATTTATAGTGCAGGGTGGACCCTAGCGAATGTCGCTGGATTCGATAAGACTCTTCGTGAGGTTCCAAGTGGTTGGGGTCGATAGCATGATGGGCGATTCTCCCCGCTAATAGAAACGGGGAGAATCACCCATTTGGGCTTAGGCCTTATGAACGGCGTTTGGCTGTGAGAAGGGCTAAGCCTCCTGCGAGGAAGATCGCCCCCAAGGTGAGGAAGGGCAGCGGAGATGCTCCAGTCTTTGCTAATGCGGACGCCTTCTCCGTCGAAGCCGTGGGCTTCTCTGGAGTTTCAGTCGAAGATGACTCCTCGCCAGGGGCATCTTTTGTCCATTGTGCAACAAATTCTACGTTGCTGTTCATCTGGAACTGTGCTCCAGGCTTCAGTACTTTGGCTGTCTCTCGCGTCTGGAGAACTGGTAACCAGCCAGTAAACGCGTATCCAGGTCTTGTTGGTTCGGCCTGCGGCAGATCCAGTTTGAACGCCGGGTTTTCACCAAAGAATCCCACAGGGTTCAGCGCAGTTGCGTTGGCCACAGGCTGGGCCTGAATTTGGCCTTCTGTCTCAGGGAACACACTCCATTCGGAAGCTAGGCCCTGAGGCAGAGAACCACCATTGGCACTGAATGTCGCCGTATAAGTTCCGCGAAGGTCGAAATCGCCCTTTCCTTCGTTTTGCCACGCTGCTTTAGTTGTGGTGCCGTCCTCTCCAAGCCATACCCACACTGCGTTACCTTCTGGAAGCCACTGATAGGTGGTCACGGGGGTAGCCACTTGAACATCGGCAGGCTTGTTACTCTCACTGAAAGGGAAGAACAACATAAGTTTGTCAGTTCGTCCGGTCTTTATTTCTCCGTCATCATCGACCACAGCAAAAGCTTGAAATCCCACGTCCAGCGAGGAGACCTCTTCTGGAAAAACAATGCTCTTGAGTGTTGACGGCTCTACCGCGTACTGGATTGGGGCGGTCATTGGAGTCTCGTTACACACGAGATTTGAACCGTTGCCGGGCAAATCTGTCCCCTGGGAAAATGCGGCGGCTCCCACCGATAGGTTGTTCAAGGTGCGCGGGAATGTCACTGTCTTTAGTGCATATTTCTGGTCAGCGCCTCCGCCAAGAGCCACTTCCTGACGAAATGCCCCACAACCGATGGTCAGGTCATCCATTTGCTGCGGGAAAGTCACGTCTGTTAGTGCTGCTTGGGAGTGCTGGAGAAAAGCAAAGTCACCAAGCGTCAGATTGCGCAGAGATTCTGGGAAGGAAATCTTTGACAAAGCGCTATTCCCAACTTGGATGAAAGCCTCAGTGTCAATTGTGAGGTCCTCAAGGCCCTCTGGAAACTCAACTTGAGTCAGCACAGGATCATCAACTTGCTGGAAGGCGTGCGCTCCGATCTCAAGAGACTTGAGCGTACTCGGGAATTTGACCTCTTTAAGTGAGGCCTTACTTCTAAGTGCGTTCTCACCTTGAGAGAACGCGAGCTCCCCAATCACCAAACTGGTTGGCCCTTCGGGAAGGACAACTTTTTCAAGAGAAGACTCACCAGTTAGACGAAATGCAGCTTCTTTAATGGAAAGCTCATCAACATGCTCAGGCCAAACAATTTCGGACAGAGCCACCTGACCATTCCCTTCGACGTACTGGTCGAAGGATCCGTGGCCAATGTCCAGCACTTCCAGCGATTTCGGAAAGACGACACTCTTCAGAGAAGTGTTGCCTGCCTCATAGATAGCTTGCGCGAATGACCAATGCCCGGTGATCAGTCGCTTCAAGCCTGTTTCTGGGAACCTGACGCTTTCCAGTCTTACGGGTGAGCCTGAAGGAAGCCCATAATCGCCGACACGCTGGTAGAAAGCATTGTCCCCGATTATGAGTTCGTCGTACCCCTCACCCACGAAGGTGACGCTAGTAATCTTGCTGACGCATTCCAGGCCTCCCGATTCATTAGAAGCCGTGCCGATGAAGAGGCTCTCTCCACCCCACATGTCGTGCGCAGCTCCTAAATCAACCATCACGGCACCGGATTCTTCATCAAACGTCACCGCCGGGAAGTATGGTCCAGAATCGTTGTCACAAAAATTGAGCACGTCAAGCTCGAAGTCAGCAGCGATTGATGCCGAACTAGGCGCAATCATACGCTCATCGTCATCACTTTCTTCAGATAGGGAAGTTCGGGACTGCTCATCCGAGATCAACTCTTGCTCAGAGTCCCTTCGCTCTCGACTGTTTTGTGACTCTAACGAGGCTCTCGTCCCTGACTGCTCAGCCGCAGTTAATTGGTCTCTAGTCCCCTCACTGGTGGCGGCATGAGCAACACCGCCGGTACCAACCAAGGCAGCTACGACTGCCACCGCGAATATGCTCCTGGACAACCTAAATTCTTTCTTCATTTCGATTTTTCCTCTTCAAAACTAATTGCTGACTCGAATCAGGAAGCCAAATTGAACCGCCCCCGGGTTTGGTGCTGCTTGCTTTATTAGGCAGCGGCACGGGTTTGTGCGCTAGTTTAATAGTAGTGGTTCTCGTATTCGATGGGTGGCTTGTTTCTGATGGTGGAGTGGAGTCGTTCCTGGTGTATCAGGTCACCCATTCCAGGGTGAGGGTCTCGACTTCTCTCAGGCCGTGTAGTGGCCCCGCGCGGAAGGGACTGTCAGAGCGGACGGCTTCGTTTTTGAACAGGCCAATTACGCTCTCAGCGGCGGCGTTATCGTGGGCGTCTCCAACACTGCCGATCGAGGCACGAAACCCTTCCAGGTCCAAGGTGTCAGTGAACCGTACGGATGTGTACTGCGCTCCCGCATCCGAATTAGGGACTGTCCTGGGATCTGTGTAACTGGCCTTATCCGCTGATCGTTGGTCGGCGTGGAAGGTGGGCATGGTTTATGTCTGTTGCAACACTGGATGCTGTGGCATCGAAGAAGAAGAAGAAAACGAGCGTGGAGCCGACGCCTGAGATGGTCGCTGCGGCTGAGTTGGTCCGGCAGGCCAAGGCCGCTGGATTGGATTTGACGGGTCCTGATGGGTTGCCCGCGCAGTTCACGAAGACGGTCCTGGAGACCGCGTTGAATGAGGAAATGACAGAGCATCTGGGCCGGGAGAAACACGAGAAGTCAGCCGAAGGAAGAGCATCGAACTCACGGAACGGCACCACACAGAAGACCGTGTTGACTGATAGCGTCGGTGAGGTCCAGATTGAGGTGCCCAGGGATCGGGAAGGGACCTTTGAGCCGGTGATTGTGCGGAAACGCCAACGCCGTCTAAACGACGTGGATGAGGTGGTGTTATCGCTTTACGCCAAGGGACTCACGACTGGGGAGATCAGTGCTCACTTCCAGGATATTTACGGGGCGTCGGTGTCGAAAGAGACGGTCAGCCCGGTCACGGACCGGGTCGTAGAAGAAATGCACGAGTGGGCCAGTCGTCCTCTGGATTCGGTGTACGCCGCTATCTTCATAGACGCCATCGTTGTGAAAGTGCGTGACGGCCAGGTAGCTAACAGGGCCTTCTATGCTGCTATCGGTGTCGCCTTGGATGGTACGAGGGACGTGCTGGGTATCTGGGGTTCCCCTGGGGGCGAAGGCGCGAAATACTGGCTCTCCGTACTCACCGAGATCAAGAACCGAGGCGTTACCGACACCTTCTTCCTGGTCTGCGACGGACTGAAGGGCCTCCCCGACGCGGTCGAGGTTGTTTGGCCCAAAGCTACAGTCCAGACATGTGTTCTTCACCTGATCAGGAATACTTTCCGCTACGCATCCAAGAAGTACTGGGACGAGTTGAAACGGGATGTCCGACCCATCTCTCCCCCGCCAAAGAAGCGGGAGGTACCCCCACGCACCCAGTCTGGAGGCAGCCGAAGCCGCTAGAGACCTGATGTTTGAGAAATGGGGGGACCGGTATCCCGCAACCTGGAAGCTATGGGAGAACGCGTGGGAACAGTTCACCCCGTTCCTTCAGTACGACGCCGAGATCCGTAAAGTTATCTGCTCGACTAATGCTATTGAGAGTCTGAATGCGAGGTTCCGACGCTCTGTCAGGGCCCGGGGACACTTCCTTTACCGAAAGCAGCACTGAAATGCTTGTACCTCACGGTGCGGTCCCTCGACCCAACCGGGAGGGGCCAGGTACGCTGGACAATGCGATGGAAACCCGCATTGAACGCGTTTGCCATTCCCCCGCCAAAGAAGCGGGAGGTACCCCCACTTTCGCAGACCGCTGGCCAGACGCGAAAGACTATTAAATGAAAAACGCCAGTTACACAGATAACGTTATAGTCCCGATGACCTTGAGTTCCTCGGGAATGTCAGGGCCGCTGGGCAGGGGGTGGCCTTCGTGTTTTCTGGCCCAGATAGCCATCAGGAGAGCCTCCTCCGTTTCATCGTTCAAGTAGAAGCAAATGCTGGAGTGCGCGGTGACGACCGCATGGGTGAATTGCGCCCTGGCGTCTTCGGGCGTAACAATCAGAAACCACGGGCTGTAATCAAGTCACCCACGCACGCCGCTGCCCGTCTGCGAGTAATGCCTCCGGTGGCTACAAGCGCGCTGACCGTCATTGATTGCAAGGTTTTGTCTGCACGTGCCTGGGCTTGGAGCAGCCTGGCGAGGGTCCAAAGCAGTACGCGCTGGTAGACGTGGCGCGGGATGCAGCGGCTTCATAGTTGGCCGTTGTATTGACATTCCCATACTTCTGCTCGGTGGGGTGACGTGGAGTGCCAGACCTTCTGCCCACAAAACGACCCACAGCTTGCGCAGACAAGGGGGGCTTGCAGTGTGAGGCTGGTTCGACATGCGCTTGCGGGTCTTCCATCTGCCCATGTCAGGTTCGTAGCACCGTCCCAGCCGAGAGTTGTTGGGAGGTTGAGGCGAGCTTCTTGTGCCTGTAGCCAGGTGATGTTTCCGGCAAGTGCGAGGTTTTCGAGCACAAAGCATGTCTGGTGGTAGCGCATTGCCGCTCGAGGGTTCCATTTGTAGACGGCGAACTGCTGCGTTTCTACGGTTGTGCCGCCGTCGATGATTTTCATTGCCATAGCAGACATGAACGCTCTGGCAGCCCCAGGCAGTCAAGCCATACTTTTTGACGTCGGCCCGAACCTTTTGACGCGCCCCGCTCAAGACGCCCCCGGTGGGTGCAGCGAGCGAAACATGAACGCCTCTGCCGGACGTCCGAGGACCCCGTGGGCTGAATGGCTGACCGGGAAAGCTTGGCGGGGACGCCTCCTGATCCAACCGAAGCCGTGTCTCCGCACCATTTCAAGCGGCAAGCACGAACCCAGGTACGCCGTCGCCTGGTATTAACTGGAGCATCCACTCTTTCTCGTGGATCCGCATGGCACCTGCTGTCAGCAGGAGCCTTCATTTCTGTGATTGTTCCCATGGCGGTGTTCTTATCGCTACAACGATTCTTTGTCCGCGGGCTTTTGGCAGGCTCAGTCAAAGGGTAATCTATCATCGACCGGGTACGTCACATGCAATCGTCGGCACGCAACACAAGTAGGGCTCATACATGACTAGTGAATACGAAGCTGTCCTCTTCGACCTCGATGGAGTTCTGGTACCCACCGCCACCGTCCACCAGCGAGCATGGACAGAGCTTTTCTCTAGATATCTGGAAGAACAGGGAATAGTCGAACCCTATACGGACGAGGATTACTACACTTACATTGATGGTAAACCCCGCTTTCAAGGCGTAGCAGCCCTCTTGGAATCGCGCGGCATAGAGATCCCGTGGGGAGAAGTGACCGATCTTCCTACAGCAAATACCGTTTGTGGCCTTGGAAATCGTAAAAATGTTGTTTTCCTGGAGCTACTGGAACTGGGAATTGACCCCTACCCTGAAGTAGTTGGAGTCTTGTCAGCGCTTGCCTATGAAGGGGTGAAAGTTGCGGTTGTCACCTCGTCCAGAAATGGCCCGCAGGTTCTGCGCCAAACCGGATTAGCTAGAGAGATCCCCGTCGTTGTAGATGGGAATATCACTGCTGAAGAGGGGCTCCCGGGCAAACCGGCACCTGATGCTTTTCTTCTTGCCGCAGCGCGCCTGGGAATAGACCCCGACAAAGCCGTTGTGGTCGAGGATGCAATTTCTGGAGTGAAGGCTGGCAAAGCAGGCGGGTTCGGCCTCACTATCGGAGTTGACCGCGGTGAAGTCGGTGCAGAAGCATTGTACGAGGCGGGCGCCGACCGCGTGGTGACTAACCTTGACCAGATTCTCGACATTATCAGAACAGATCGGGGCGAGGAGGTGGCGGCAGATAAGCCCCCTGCCGATCCGGTTGACCGGAGTAGGTTTCCAGTAGATGAATGGAAACTGATCGAGGTCGAGCAAGGAGAGCGACAAGCTGATCAACTTTCAGCCACACTGTTCAACCAGGGAAATGGATATCTTGGTATTCGAGGAGACGGCGAACCGTTCCGAGAGCTTGAATCATCCACTTTTATTAACGGCTTCCACGAAACCTTCACGATTGTTCACGCCGAAAATGCTTACGGTTTTGCCCACGTGGGGCAAACCATTCAGGGACTACCTGACGGCGTGGGGTATCGGATTGCGGTTGATGGGGTTGATCTTCACAAAGGTGAGCTTCTCGAGGGGCGAACTGAGCTAGACTTTCGCACCGGAGTGACCACTAGCGTGCGCCTATGGCAGACCGAGGCGGACAAACGCATTCGAGTGACTGAACGCAGACTGGTCGCGCTCTTTGACCCACATCAGGCAGCTGTTGAGGTTTCTGTAGTGCCTCTTGATTCTGATGCAGAAGTAGAAACCACATTCATTACCGAGACGCGCCGCTCCCCCGGACAAGACACCACTGGTTTTCAAGACCCACGCTTAGCTGATCGAGTTGAAGACGGCGGGCTGGACCTGCGATATGCACGGCTCTCTATCAGTGGATGGTGCCGCAACTCGCTTCTAGGATTCGCGTGCAGTTGGCGTGACGATGTCGTGGCTCCGTGGGCGCAGGCCAAAGCCACGACACACCGCCTACCCGACGGGCATGTTGAGGCCGTGACATCTGGCCTGGTGGGTAAAAATCAGCAGCTCACAGTAACCAGGTATCTTTCCTACTATGCTCAGTCCGTTCCTCCTCAAGGCGTGGCAGGGGGATTAGCGGTGACGGCGCGTGAAGACAACCGGGGCCTGCGTACCGCCGCCTCGCGCAGTGCCGCGAGGGCTAGGAAACTGGGATTCGATGAGCTCATGCGACGCCAGGTGTGGTGGCTGAAAAGCTATTGGGACAAGGCTGACATCGAAATCCGGGGAGCTGCCCCGGCTGTGCAACAGGCAGTGCGTTGGTCAATGTTCCAGCTGGCACAGGTTTCAGCGCAACTTCAGCCCAATACCAGCATTGCTGCAAAAGGGGTTTCCGGAAGTGGCTATTCGGGGCATACGTTCTGGGATACAGAGATTTTTGTTCAACCGTTCTTTGCCTACACGAACCCAGCATTGGCGCGCAGAATCCTGGACTATCGTCATGCGATGCTGCCTGCTGCCCGCAGGCGAGCAGAAGTAATGGTTGTTGACGGCGCCTTGTATCCGTGGCGAACCATCAATGGGGAAGAAGCATCCGCCTACTATCCAGCAGGCACGGCTCAGTACCACATTGACGCTGACATTGCCTATGCCGTTGCACAGTACGTCATGGTTTCCGGTGACAAGGAGTTCCTGGCCCAGTCGGGAATAGACATTCTGGTTGAAACGGCACGCATGTGGGCATCGTTGGGTTTCATTGGTGCAGACGGATATTTCCATATTCACCAGGTCACCGGCCCAGACGAGTACTCTGCCGTTGTCGATGACAACTTCTATACCAATGCTATGGCGCGGTTCAACATGCTGGAAGCCGCCACAGCTCTGGAGTCCTTACCCCCATCTGTAAGACAAAAAGCAGTCGAACGCTTGAGTATTACTGAAGAAGAAGTGGACAATTGGCGCGCTTGCGGGGGCGCAATGATGTTGCAGTGGAATGACGAATATGAAGTCCACCCGCAAGACGCGATGTTCCTGCAGAGAAAGCCCTGGATCCCCGACGACAATCCAGCCCCGCTACTTCTTAGGTACCATCCCCTGGTTATCTACCGGCATCAGATTTTGAAGCAGGCTGACGTTGTTCTAGCAATGCAATTGCTCTCCGGTGAATTCACGGATGAGGAAAAGCGTGCGAACTTCGACTATTACGACCCCTTGACCACAGGAGACTCCACCCTATCTGCGCCTACTCAATGTGCCATGGTGGCCGCAACTGGTCATATGCAGGTGGCTTTGGATTATTTCCTTCAGTTGCTCTATACCGATCTAGCTGATCGGCATGGAAACGCATCGGTGGGCATTCACGTTGCTTCCACCGGGGGAGTATGGCAGGCACTCATCAACGGATTTGCTGGGTTGCGGGACCTCACCTATGACATTCCGGCATTAGAGCCGCACCTTCCTAGTGGATGGGAGCAGATGACCTTCAGCCTGGTTGTTCATGGGACTTGGCTCCGCTTCATAGTCACACATGATGTAGTAACTATTGAACGAATCGAAGGTGGCGGCGCTGAACTTACAGTATGGGGAGAGAAAGTCGCACTAGACTCCTCACAAAGCCAAGTGGAAGTGAGGGTGCCCCACAAATCTTAGTGTTGACAGTACATGCGATTCTTGCCTGCAAAAACTTCAGCCAATCTTCATAAGACTCTCAGATAGTGAGAGTTAACTGGTCTGGTTAGATCGATAAGGTGAGGAAATATGCGAAAGAACATCACAGCGCTTCTCAGCGGTATTCTTCTTGCAGGCGCAGGCCTGTTGGGAGGGTGCAGTAACACTACTGATACGCCTACCTCTTCAGAAGCAGATGCTTCAGGAATTGTAGGAGATTGGCAGATGGCTGGGTATGAGGACGCCTCACAATCTTTTGATGCCGAGGAATTGGCTAGCTATGGATACGCTTCGGTACTAACGGTCAACTCTGATGGCACGCTCGAACTGGATGGTTTCCCGGGTACTTGGGAAGAAGATAGCGAAGGTGAATATGTATTCACTGTCGATAGTGGGACGTCTGAATCGGAAGAGTCCTCTAGCCAAAGTGATGCGCAAAGTGCTGAAACGTCAACCGATACGGTTTTTACTGTGACTTATGAGAACGAAAAACTCAAGTTAGGTATCGAGGAGGCGAACTGGATATTCGAGCGGGCAACGGCTAGTTCTACTCAATCGCAGTAGAGCACTCTTTGCTCCGATCTGTGTGGGGAGGTTTGATGTGAGGTGCGTTCGGCGCACATCAAACCTCCCCAACGTAGGTTAACTGAGGGTGTTCCAATGGGGGTAGGTCACCGCAAATATGTTCTGCAGGTTCTGCGGGATTCTCACGCTGGTTGTCGGTGCTTGCTTTCAGCCGCGCGACAGCCTGGTGTTGCTAGACGCATTTGCTCTTGCGGAGGAAGACCTATGTGAGTTTGAAATCTGTTTTCCCATACGTGCAGCGCGCTTGCGCTGAGCATTAGTACCTTGAGATTTTCCATTTCCAGATTTGCCGGGTGATAACTGTTGAGGAATTGGTTTTACATACGGTGCTCGCTCGCCAACTAGGTCAGCAACTGCAGTTGATGACGGTATGACACGAACGGGGCGGATGTTGATAGAGGCTTTCCGCAGCAGTATAGCTGTGTCTTTCCGCTGTTCAGGAAGAACTATTGTCACCACGTCACCGGCGTGACCGGCCCTTGCAGTTCTTCCAGAACGGTGCAGATAAGACTTGGATTCGGCTGGCGGATCGACATGGACTACCAGTTCAACCGAATCCACGTGAACGCCGCGGGCAGCCACATCGGTGGCAACAAGGACGCGGATTTTCCCTGAGCCAAATGCTGCAAGGTTCTTGTCCCTTTTGCTTTGTGAGAGATTTCCGTGAAGGTCTACAGCTGGAATGCCCTGTGCTGTGAGCTGCTTAGCTAGTTTCTTTGCTTGGTGTTTTGTTCGAGTGAAAAGAATCCTCTTGCCCCGGCCAGCTGCAAGCTCACGAATTAGGGCCTTCTTGTTGTCAGTGCTAACTTCGAATACATGGTGAGTCATTTCGTCGACGTGTGAAGTCTCATCGTCAACAGAGTGTAAGACGGCATTGGTGAGGAAAGCAGCCACTAACCGATCAACACCGTTATCGAGAGTTGCAGAAAAGAGCATCTTTTGACTTGAGTGAGGAATCTGCTTGAGTAAACGAGTCACGGCAGGGAGGAAACCAAGATCGGCCATATGGTCCGCCTCGCCAATCACTGTTATTTCAATGGAATCTAGAGAAACGAAACCCTGACCTATAAGATCTTCGAGCCGCCCCGGACAGGCCACGACGATATCGACGCCTTTGGTGAGTGTGTTCACTTGGCGTACTTGACTAACTCCCCCGAAAACAGTGACAGTATTGAGTCCTGCCGAATGTGCAAGGGGAATAATGACGTCATTGATTTGGTTGACCAATTCCCTGGTCGGCGCAAGGACCAAGGCTCTAGGGCGTCCAGACTTGCGGTGGGTAGCGGTAGCGCTTAGCCGAGCAACCAATGGCAGAGAGAAAGCAAGTGTCTTTCCGGAACCTCTGCGTCCCGAACTTTTGCTGTGATCTTTGCCTTCACTTCTTGAGAGAGAGTGGGAAGTGCTTCGATAGTGGTGGTGGCTGAAGTTTTTGTCTCAGCAAATTCCTGAGATTTTATCGTTGCGATAA
This sequence comes from Scrofimicrobium canadense, assembly GCF_009696615.1. Lineage (GTDB taxonomy): Bacteria > Actinomycetota > Actinomycetes > Actinomycetales > Actinomycetaceae > Scrofimicrobium > Scrofimicrobium canadense. The sequence continues at coordinate 93,164 of NZ_VULO01000006.1, read as the reverse complement.
CCCGTTTGGCGTATTCAAAAGTGGTTGGACGAATTGAGGAATAATCAGGCTCGTCATAGGTCATTCCGTCCCGATCAATGGCGTATTGGAAGATTCCTCCTTTAGCGCCGCCAGCGGGTTGCCACTGTGCCATGGTTATTGCGTTTGATTCCCAGATCGGACCTATTGTATCTTCCCACCGGTTCCCATCGAGTTCTTCGGGGCTGGTGTATCCCGACAGAAACTGACATGAAGAAATATATTCTGAGTATCCCGTAATGCCTTGGTCGAGGCGGCTAGGGGAAGCCCCATATGACTGGTAGAAGAGATAGTCAATGTAGGGTGCAACGCGCTCGATATAGGAGTTGTTTGCATAACGATTGGTATCGTAGATAAGAAGCTTGCCAGTGCCAGAAAGCGGCCCAAGGTAAACAGAAAGTGCTTTGTGCATTCCTTCGAGGATAATCTGTTGATCGAGGTCGAGATACTGTTCCATGTCTACGTCAAGCCCGGCAATTCCATCTGAAGTGACAAAGGTTTCCAGAATTTGCTGGGCAGCCGCAGCGTAATCGTCTTCTGTGGAAGCTGCTGACAGTCCCTACGTCGGTTTGAAAAACTCGTCAATCCCGATAGTCCTAATGACCTTTGTTCTGCGTTCGTGTAGCGCGGGCACGTAGACATCTCGAACCGTGTTCCAAAACTCGCTTTGGTCAATGTTCTTGCTGGGATCTACGTAGTGGAAGAGCGAAACAATGTCTACTCCATATGGCAAATCTGTCATGGCGATGACATTTGGATCGGGCAAGTCCGAATTGGCATTGTGTGGCATTTTTACATCCCGCCATGTGCGGTAGTAAGCCATGAAAACTGGATCAGGACATTCAGATTTGAGTCCCGGGTTGGCGGCTGTCGCTGAATTGCCCAGCTGCGCCTCCATGTCACTTGAGGTAGCTAGCTCATCAAGAAGTGTAATTTCGTTGCGACCATGGTCTTGATTGGTCACAGTGGATGCGACTTCTTCGGAAAAACTCTCCGATTGGGGGGCTTGCTCTGATACCAGATTGTTTTCACTGTTGGATTGCCCCGTATCAGAGGCAACCGCAGGTCCCGCGTATAAAACAACGGCTGCTAAAGCTGCAGCAGTGAGTGCGGCGCTTAGGCGTTTGGCCTTCTTCGTTGAATCTCCAATCATGCACACCTGAACACGTGTATGAACAAGCGTGTACTTAAACGCTTCAGTAATTAGGTTGTCAGGAATGCTTGCCTCATCTCCATAACTTTTTACCAATACGTGCCGGTGCTATGCTTCAATCCGATATAGCGCTTTGTTGTGCTTAGCAGAAATGTGCGCCTACCTTTAGCGGATTAGTTGAACGTGCTAGGTCAAGTCTCTTTGAGGTTGGGTGCCCCAAGTGACCTGGGTTGGTGGGACTATTCAGAGAGCAGCTTGCACAGCCGTTGTAAATGGGTTTCGATATTCATCTCCCCGTGAATCGCCAGTTCGGCAATGATCCCCATGACGTTGCTGCGTATTATTTGTGAGATCTCCAGCGGAGTAAGGCGACGTGTGACGGTTCCGTTGTCTTGCCATTTCCCAATCAGTTGCTGTAATTCTTCATCGACCCGGCCTATGTGAGAGATGAAATTTTCCTGCAGTTTGCGATCGCGGGGTGCCTCTGCCCATGCCCCAATAGCCAAGCGTGCTGAACGGACAATGGCCGCAGCGCTGCTGTCAAAGTCATCGCACGCCCAAAGGCTCTGCAATCCAGTCTTCAACGCCTCCGACAATGTTGGGGTTTTCTTGGACGTTCCCCAGGTGGAAATGGCAGAGATCAGCGGGTCAAAACGTGAGTGTGAAATTGTCTCAATGAGGGATTCTTTGCCGTTGGGAAAATAGCGATACACAGTGCTAGAAGACATATTTGCTGTCTTGATGATCTGGTCCATCGAGGCATTGTGAAAGCCATCTTCCGCAAAACATTCCTCAGCCGCGGTCAGTATCTTGCGCATTTGGCGATCTCTATGTGCTTGGGTGACCTTCGGCATGTGCCCACCATAGCATAACAAAACGAAACGTTCGTTTTGACTTGACTAATAGCTGGGTATAACCTCTCATATCGAAATACTTATTTTGATTTGGGGGCAGACATGTCACAAACAACTGACATTCGCACTATGCGGCGCAGCGCGCAGAGCACCAACCGATTGGTCTTGACCAGCGCAGTGCTGACGCAACTAATGATCATTCTGGATCTAACCGTCATTGCAGTTGCACTGCCGCAAATGCAGCAGCAGCTAGAGATGGCCTCTAGTCAAAGCCCCTGGATCGTCACCGCCTACGCGCTGGCGTTTGGAGGTTTGGTGCTTTTTGGGGGCACCCTTTCAGCAGCACTGGGTCTACGGCGGGCATATCTGATCGGCCTGGGCGGATTCGCAATTTCTAGCCTGATTGCAGGATTAGCCCCCTCATTTGCGGTCCTCGTTGCTGGGCGGGCAGCCCAGGGTGTATTTGCTGCCTTACTGGCACCTACATTGCTGGCCCTGGTCAACCAGGCATTTGGTGAGGTGGCAGGGCGGAATCGAGCCTTTGCAATCTTGGGTGCAACCGGCGGAACAGGCGCAGCAATCGGTTTGCTACTAGGTGGCGCGCTAACTGAATACATGAACTGGCGTTGGACCCTTTTCATTAATGTCTTCATTGCGTTCTTCGCGGCGCTGGTGAGCCTGCGTAGTATCAGCGCGCACGGTGCTGGTAGTAGTGCAGTAAAAATGAACAGGGATTTTTTGGGACTATTGCTTGGATGCTCAGCTATCTTCAGCCTTGTTTTCGGCTTTGACCGCGCTCAACAGGACTCGTGGACATCAGCTTCTGCATTGACCTGGTTTATTGCCGGGGGTCTTCTCTTAGCGACGTTCCTGCTTAGGGAAAGATACGCTAAAGATCCAGCCATTCCAGGCTGGCTGGTTTTCAGTCGGACCAGGGGCTCGGCGTATCTGACACAATTCTTTGTTGGTACTGGTCAAATGGGTGCATTCATTTACCTCACCTACTATTTCCAGAATCACTTTGAGTATTCGCCAATGAGGGCTGGGGTGACCTTTCTACCTCTAGTTGCAGCCTTGATTGTCACCGCGCTTATTTCGGGTAGAACCCTGGCACCCAAGTATGGGGCCCGGCTGCTATTTCCTGCAGGATTACTAGTGCAGGCAGCTGCATTGCTGATTCTGTCACGCATCACGGTTGATTCCAGCTATGTGGAAGTTGCACTTCCTGGAATAATTGTCTTCGGTATTGGGCTGGGACTGTCGATGCCTATGGTTTTCAATGCGGGAACAGCGAATGTCAATAGTGCATTTAGCGGCAGAGCTTCTGCGTTGGTGCAGGCATCCCAGCAGATAGGTTCATCTTTTGGCGTGGCAATCCTCTCCAGCTATGCCGCCACCAGCATTCGAGATTACGTCGCAGGTAATCGCGAGGGAGCCCAGGCGCAAGTCCTGGAACAACTGGCGGCAGCAGGCAAAGACCCAATGAGTGCGGAGGGGCAAGGAATTGCTGCCAAAGCAATGGAGAGTTTCCAAGATGCAGCACAACTCAATGCTTACAGTGGGGGATTTCTTCTGATGGGAGTGATTATTAGCGTCGCGGCATTGGTGGTGTGTGCCGTGTTGTTTCTGGGGTCGCCAACCCGTTCCAAAGAAGAGTAAACATATCCTCAAGGGAAGAAAAGACAGTATCTTCAGGAAGTAGCGAACTAGCTGCCAAGGATGCGAATCCGTGTATAGCGCCAAATACTGACCGCGTGAGATCGTCGGTTCAGGCCGTGATGATCTGGCCGTTCCTTTGCCCCTGAGAAATCGTCTCTGTCAAGACTGCCATCGCCGCGGAGCTTGCTTTTCGAACCTCTGACGCCTGGGCATCCTGTTTGGCAGCAAATATGAATGTGAATAGTGCGGGGTGAAAAGCGGCAAAATGAACATAGGTTCTTGCCAAAGACCGCAGCTGAGCTTACGTGTCCCGAGGTGGGGAAGTGTCTACATTGGGGAGAAGGAAATGGACCAGAAAAACCGCGTTGCGCTGATCACCGGGGCTAGTAGCGGATTGGGGTTAGAGTTTGTACGCCAGCTTGCAGCCACCGGCCAAAGTCTGGTTCTGGTGGCTAGGGGACATGAGCGCCTCGAAAAAAGCTGCCGAAGTTGTTGAACAGTACATGGTTCGCGTACACGTGATTGTCGCTGATTTGCAGAATCCCAGCAGTGCGCGAAAAATTCACGAAGAGATAGATAGCTGGGGATTTACGGTTGACACTTTGATCAACAACGCGGGGTTCTCATCCTTTGGTGACTTTGCTGATAGTGGCATGGGGTGGGAGATGGGCCAGATCGATGTCAATGTTTGGGCATTGGTCGCATTAACTAAAGGGTTTCTTCCAGAGCTACTGATCGCATTCAATATGTGTTCATGCAGCGTATTTGACGCCAGTGGGTACTTACTCTGGCAGTTAAATGATTCCTCTTTATGAGATAGCAATTTGGTGGCCATCGAAACGGCAAATTACGGTCGGTTTCTACCAAGCGTAGAAAACGGAACGGCCACCTATCCATTCTCCACCTAGGGAGAGGTATTGGTAGGTAACTGTAAAATCGTTTCATAGCCGAAATAAGTCAACTTTTTTGCAAATTTATAATACGGTAATTAAATATCGGCATATTCTTCACTGACGGAAAAGGATACTCTTCGCAAGACCGCCAGCAAAGGGTTGGAACCGCAGGACTATTCCTTAATGCCAGAGATGATCCAGGTAAATCCGTAGCGATCAACTAGTGCCCCTGATACGCCAGTGTCGTCCGGTGGCGGGTTGGTGGTCAGTGGTGCGATGACAGTTCCCTCATTGCTTAGTGCTTTGAAAGTTTCTTCAGCGTCACTCTCAAGTGGAAGAGATGCGTGAAGTGCCACGGTGGACCCCGATGCGAGCGGCGTTAGTGAGTCAGCGCCGCTGATTTTGCCTCCATCGGCAAGCTCTAGCTCGGCATGCATTACTTGGCGATTAATCTCCTCGCCCAGCGGGTTGTCAGGATCGGCTGGAATATCACCATAACGTGAAAGGTGGGTGATCTTGCCGCCGAATATGTTGGCGTACCACGTAAATGCTTCTTCGCAGTTGCCTGAAAAACTAAGGTAAGGAGATATCAATATCGATTCCTTTGTCTGAATATTATTGACAATAATATTTTTCCACATATGGGTATCTATTGGTGGTATTTTGTGATCTATATTCCAGCACTTGAGACGTGCATTTTAAGTGTTGTGGTTATGGTGACATCCAGCGGCCCCAAGATGTATGTCGTTGCAGGATTACTGCCCCAACCTCCGGGCTTTAAGATTGCAAAAGTCGGTGCGATTGCTACGCGGCTGATGGTCCAAATTATTGTGGTTTATTTGGTGTTGTTTAGCATTTCCTCAGCGATGGTATCACGAGGTTACGTTGGGCAGTGGTCACAGTAGCCCTTTTAGAGTGTGCGTTGCCTAACCTGATTTTTCGCCTGGCAATTCCTCGCAGTATTGCCCAAGTATTTCAAGGTCAACTTTTTCGACAATAGGAAGGGCCTCGTGCATGAGTAGCGTTCCTGTTCCCATTAGTGCTACGGCGGACGGTAAGGGCAACTCTGGTATCTCAAGAATGGCTTCGCCTGTAATGGCAAGAGACCTGCGGGAAGTTGCCATTATTCGAAGATTCGGCTTAGCGGTCAACAAAAATGCTGCCAGGTTGGCGATAGAGTCGATGAGATGTTCGCAATTGTAGAAAACTAGCGGTGTGGGACCCACGGGTGCGTTTTGCGCGATCCAAGCTTCGCGAGACTGGACCCGGGAGTCGGCTCCAGTGCCCGAACGTAGATCCAACGCCTCGGCAACCACACTGAGAACTTCGCCTTCCCTTGAGATGAGGGTGAACGCAACAACCACCACATTAGGCTCTGTTGCAACCGCGGCTGTTGCCTGCGCCAGTGGTCTTGCCAATTCCTCCGGGACCGACAATGGTTACCAGTCGACTATGAGAGAGCAGGCGCAGCACTCGACGTTGATCTTCATTTCGGCAGACGATGTTTCCGGCCGCAAACCGCAACCCCCTACGGTGGGGACGGTCGGCTGCCAACAACTCTTCATGCACTGTTACAAGCAAGGGGGCTCGATATGAACCCAGTCTGGCATTAAGGCGTCGGTATCGGTCAAACTGAGTTAGCGCCTGCGCTGGGCCCTCGGCAACACTAAGTGAATGGAAGTAGGCAGCGAGAAGGTCTTTGTCGTGACTGCCACAAGATAGTGGTTCTAAGAGAGCGAGGGCATCAGGTCACTATTCGGACCAGGACCACGATTCCGACCAAGCATCGCGGTCGACCACAGATAACTAAATGTGAACCCAATCGGTATTTAGAGTTTTTGCGGGAGTCGCCGAACGGATCGATCAAGCAGTTGCATATGCCCGTCCCACTGCATGACCTCTTCAGGTACCTAGTGTGAGGGGAGCGGCGAAGCACTTTGTGCGGACTTTTGGTATTACACGTACGCTATCGCGATTACGACAGGGTGCTAGGCGATTCTTCACAGCACTAAGCCACTCATGGGGTCTGCTGTAGGGATGGAGGTTTTGCTGTAACAGACCTTCTAGTCACCACGTCAGAGTTGCTAGTGGGACTACATGAACTCCAGAGGGGAGAGTGTAGGCGGCTTCGGTACCGGTGACAATGGCTAAGAATGCAGGTGCTCCCATTTTTGTTTTATCCACTCTATCGTTCGAGAGTCGCAGTAGGTTTTTCTCGGCCTTCGCAATTTCAGTTGATCCTAGCTTTGCTTCTACCGCTGCCCATGTTCCCGGGTATTCGATGATGAAATCGACTTCAAGCTCAGAACTATCACGGTACCGGCGTAATCGCCCTCCCCGGGTTGCCGCATAGGCTCGTAGATCACGGCAGGCCATTGACTCGAATACGAATCCAAAAAATTGTCGTTGCAAGATTAACCTATCGATACCTATGCCGAGCGTCGCAAGTGCTAAGGCGGGGTCAGCTAAATGGATGGCTTCGGCTACGCGTATTCGAGTGCGAGAACGGACATCAGCACTCCAGGAGGGGAGCGGGTCGTATGCGAATACTCTGTGCAACGCATCGAGGTCTCCGCGGATGGTTGACTCTGAAACGCTGCGTCCGTCGGCAGAGATTTCCCGCGTAATCTTTGCGATATTGATTGCCGTTCCAAGATTGCGTGACAGGGTGTGTAGCAGCCTGCTGATTCGTTCAGGTGTGGCGGCTACGCCAAGCAGCTCTGGTAATTCTACTTCCGCAAGTGACCGGCAATATGCCCGGTTGTAACCTGTGGCAGCCTGCTCACTGGCTCCTAGAAGCCGCGGCCACCCGCCTCGCACCGCAAAATAGGCCAAATCTTTGAAAGTAGCAGGCGAAACAGCACCAATGGATTCCACACCTTCTAGTAATGCGCCCAAAGAAACAGCGCCTGAGGAGTCCCCAGATTCAGATAATGACATTGTGCGCATGCGCAGGCGCTCGAACCTGCCTGCACCGGTATGTCTGGTGGCATCGGTTGCTGGGGTGGCTGACCCTGAGAAGATGAACTGGGCTTCGTGAGGATACTCGTCGATGCTGTGGCGAGCGGTATTCCAAAGAGCCGGAGCAAGCTGCCATTCGTCAATTAGTCGAGGTTTCTCTCCAGCAAGAACTATTGAGGGCTGCTCCTGAGCAAGAATTGCCAGGTCTGGAGACTGGTCGAGGCGAATCGATGACACTGCGTGATGGAGACCTGTAGTTGTTTTCCCGCAGCCGCGCGGTCCCTCCAAGAGGATTGCTCCGGCCCATTCGAAGGCGTTGCGTATTTCAATGTCGGTGCAACGGGAATGGTACACAGAGGAGGTTTGAATGGTCATACTGCCAAGTAAAGTGGATTTGCAGGACTCTTGCAAGTGGATTTGCAGATGTTTTAGAAGTGGATTTGCAGGTATTGGTGTCTCATTTCTACCTTTATTTAGGTAGACTTCTGCCGTAAGTTTGAACATTAAGAATGAGGCGACTCATGCGAAGGTGCGTAAGCTGGCTGAGGTGTGGAAAACGTCGCAGGTTGATGCAGTCGACCGTGCAGTGAGTCTGCAGCTATCAGGAATTGAATACGACGGACGCATGTCGCAGCTAGAGCAAGTGTTGCGCGATGTCAGAACTTACCGCGCAGACGGAATCGACGCGGCTAGTTCGGCCGATTTCCTCTATGACCACGAAGGATTTGCGTCATGATCGTCGATACCTCTGCGGTGATGAGCATTCTACTTGAGGAGCCTGGCTATCAGGACTTGGCGCGGGAGATTGCCGCAGAACAATCGTATATTTCCGCTGCCACTGTAGTTGAGCTCTCGGCGGTTGCGATGCGTCGCCTTCCGCCTTATGGGCACCGCGATTGTACGCGGGTACTCCAAGCACTCAATGTGAAAGTCCTTCCCTTCACTGACGAGCAAGCGAACCTAGCTGCGCGGGCATACCAGGAATACGTCAAAGGCAGTGGCCATCCAGCTGCGCTGAACCTGGGCGACGTGTACTCATATGCTGCAGCAATGGACATGGACCAAAGGTTAGCGTTCGTTGGAGAAGATTTCACGCATACAGACGTACGCTACTAGGCATACGCCGTGTAAGTGAACAAAGTCGCTACGCTTCCACCCGGTAGCCAGCCGCAGCAAGGTGGTCAAGAGCCCAAGGCCAGCTGATACGTTCCTGCTCTAACCGGGCGCCAGCTCCGAAACGTCCTGAACGTAGTTCGGAGTAAAAGCCCTGCTCCTCTGCAGTGAGATGGCGGAGCGTGGCAGGCTTCGGTGTGACATCCCGCCCCCACCTATCTTGATGGGTCACAAATGTTTGCCGGTCCATCAAAACTGACTGGCAACGGGGTAGGTAATGTCGGGTGCGGTTGAGAATGGCAAAACCATCAAGGTCAATATCGCCCCAGTACAGGACCTTGGCGCCGCGCAACCAGCTTAGTGACGCAGGATGGTCAACCCCATAACCGCGGCCCCACAAGACAACGGACCCCGGAACCGCAGGAACGGACAAATAGGTGACCTCATTCTCAACGATGAGTACCACTTGCGGACGCAGAGGTATTTGGTCAAGTTCCTCAACCCTTAGAATTGCTTCACTGCCAGGCATTTTGGACCAATGGGGAGCATACCTTAGCCTCACCATCTGTGGTTTGCTGGAAAGTCCTAGACTTGATTCGAACCGCTTGCGGTTGGCGGGAATTCCTAGAATACCAGCAATAGGGGACAAATGAGTCTCAACGAATTTGGTGTCCACACCAGGGGCGTCGATTTCGCGTAAGTACCGGCCAGAATTTCGTTGACTTTCAAGCCAGATTGCAGCGGCAACAATGTGCTCCCACACCTGTGCATAGCGAAGAGTGGTCAAGGGGTGATTTAGTACCCAGGCTCTGGCAGGCTCATAAAGCGTAGATGAGAATAGGTCTTGGAACAGTGTGGCATCTTCGGCGACCCCTAGTAGGCGAAATGCCTGGGTAAATGAGGTGACATGGGCGCGGCGGGGAAGCCGCGAGCGGCCAGTATCGCGCCCACCGACACAGCCATATTCCAGCTCATAGCAGGTGCCGAGGCGTGAGCGTTCCTGAAGTACTGTCGCCCATCTGCGTGCCTGGTCGAAATGTTCTCCAATATCTTTTGCTGTTGGGGCGCGCAGAGAAATATCGAAGGCAGGGAAAGGCTCCTGTAAAACAAAAGCCCGCAGCAGCGTCCCGTCACTCCACCGGCGGTGTATTTTTGAGGCTATCTGCGAAGGCGTAGTCCACTTGGCTGGATCAGACACGGTGACTCTCAGATTCCAGGGCCTGGCGTGCGGAGCTGCGCCGATGGAACTCTTCAATAGTGAGGGTGTGAACCCGGGAATAGTCCCCGCTGGGGCTATCCACAAAACCGATGGTCTTCACATAGGGGGCAATCACATTGACTTTTTGTAGGGGAGTGACAATCAGCAGTTGCAGACCAAGTTTGGAAAACAGTTCCAAAGCGTAGCGGGTTGAGGCTTCTGAGCCACGCCCAAATGCCTCATCAATGACGGCGAATCGAAAATCTTTGGACTTAGAGACCCCCCATTCCAATCCGAACTGATATGCCAAAGAGGCAGCCAGAATGGTGTAAGCCAGTTTCTCCTTTTGTCCGCCCGACTTTCCATCGGAATCCGTGTAGTGTTCATGCTCCACACCGGTGTACCGGTCTATCTCAGAGGCAGCAAAACTGTACCAGTTACGTACATCTGTCACGCGGGAAGCCCATGTGCGGTCGCTCTCAGCGTGCTCAGGTCGGCCCCGCAACCGTTCGATCAATGCCCTAACCTTGTCGAATCTGCTCTCATTGTTAGCATCATCTGGGGTCAGTACGTCGCTAGTTGCCTCCTTTAGATCGGCGCGGAACTGGCGAATCTCCTGGTTCACCGTGGGCTGCGTGACTAGTGTGATGTGCCGACCCGGATTGTAGTCAATCGCAGCCAATGCCTCATTCACGCGGGCAACCCTTTCATGCATCACCTCTGCTTGACGGCTGAGCCAGTTATTGAAGCTGGAGAGTTCACGCAAAGCATTAGTATTCAGTTGAGTTCTAAACTCCTCCTCATACCGGGGCAGGTCATCATTGCGTACCTGGAGATAAAACGTGCGAAAATCGCCGATTGATCCCACGTCGGCATCCATTTCCTGCTTGAGTTCTTGCCACCGGGAAAGAATCTCATTCATTTGGCGGTGGATGCTGGTGGTCAGTCCGTTGATTTCGTTTTGAGCAGACTCAATTCCTTGGGTAAGTGAGTTACTAAGTCGTGTCCTCTGAGCGTCACACTCTTCAACAGTTGCCGGTAACGTATTGCCCAGGAGTTCGAGCAAAGAGTCATAATGCGTGCGGGCCCGATCCAAAGTGCTGGCATCAACTGAGCTCAGTGCTTGTTGTTCAGCTTCTTGCCGCTGAACTAGACGCGTGTGCTCGTGGCGCAATACGGTCAGGTCAGCGTGGAGACGCTGAATGTCGTTTTCCAGTGAAGCAATCGCCGCGTCAACTTCACGAATCTGTTGGTTGATTGTAGCCAACGCGGATGACCCCTCAATCAGTTCCTGGCGCTCTGATTTGAGATCTTCCAGTCGCTTCGAAGCGCCCAAGTGATCGATTTCTTCCCACGAGTCGAACTGGGTCAAAGCCTCCAACGCATTAAGCCGGGAATGTAGTTCAGCGAGGGAGCGATTCCGTTCAGCCTCCTCCTTTTCTGCCGCGGCCTTTCGTGCCTGCAAATCTTCCATATCTGCAGTCAGCGCCTGTAATACCCTCTCAATTCCTCGCATCATCAGCCATTTACGAGGATCATCAATCCGATACCGATCATCTTTTTCATGCCGATTACCATTCTTGATCAAACCCTGGCGGGTGACCGCCTTCGGATTCTCACGCAGCTCGGCCATCGACTCAGCTAGCACATGGTCGGCGCGGCGCCACAGTTCCTGCCTGATGAAAGACTCATATGGTCCCGGTTCAACGTCAATGATGCTGAACAGTCGCGCCGCCGACTGTTCAGAATAGGTCGCTGACACTTTTGGCGACCTGGCCCGCAAGTACACCAGACGGGTCCCCAAATGGGTACTGTTGATCCACTGGGATACGGAAGGGTAGTTCTCTTCGTCAACCAGCATCGTCAGGGCCAATCCCCGCAATACCCGTTCTGCGGCGCCCCGCCATTGTTCCGCCTGCGGCTGGACATCCATAAGCTCTGCGCCAAATGGGAGCTGGCCAGGATCGATATCCAATGCATCGCAGATCATAGAGCGAACGTGCAGCAATTCTTTGGGAAGGTTTGAGCGTCGACGCTGCAGATGATCCAGACGCTCACGCAGTGCCTGCACTTCGTGCTGGACTTGCCCAAGACCAATGACCAAGGGTCTGAGGGCATCCTGTTCGCTTTGTTCCTGCGCGGCCAAATCAGATCGCTGACTGTTGGCGTTGCTGATGAGGCTTGAGAACGCCTCGGAAGTGAAGTCATTGCCAACCTGGCTAAGGTGGGCCGCGGCGCACAACTTGTTGAAGCGATCCCGACGCATGCGCACCGTGTCAAGGTGTTGCTTAGCATGAGGGATCTGCGCATCCAGGTCAGCCAGTCTATCCCCGCCAACCCCGGCACGCTTGGAAAGCAGCTTATCACGGTCCTTTTTTCTGGCTGCTAACGAAGCTTCCAGTTGGTGCAGTGAATACTCTAATTCTTGAGATCGGCGGGCGCTATCGGCCGCAGCACTCTCCAGCACACGCAGGGTCGACTCGGAGATAAAACAACCAACCGCATCGCGTTGAAAAGAGAGATCTGCACGGCGGCCAACCGCGCTTTGGAATTTGTCGCACACCCCAATCAGTGGGGTGAGCAACTCTAGCTGCGCGGTTGCTTTCTGAACAGCTTCATGTGCTTTAGTGAGGTTCTCAAAGTGGCTGACCACATTGTTTATGCGGGGCTGAGCGTCAACCTGCTCTAGCATATGGCCGCGAACATACTCATTGAGATTGCCAACCGACTTCATGGAAACAGTCTGCAAAAACAGGTCCATCGCCTGTTCAGAGCGAATCCCCAGGAGGCGGCGCATTTTTCGACCATAATCGGGAAAATGCTTATCGATAGTTGCTCCACGTTTGCGCAGCGCCGCCCGCAAGTCGTTGATATCTCCACCAAAGCCGGAGAAATCCGACTCAATTGAGAGTTCCTGGGAGGCTGTCACGTAGAACCGTTCGGGCTGCCCCGACAGATCCTTATAGTAGAAAACCTGCGCTAGTGTGACTACCTCGTCAAAACCGCGGTTGCGGAATACGCCAAGAATCACCGAAAAGGAGTGATTGTCACGCAAAGCCACTGGGTGTGAAAACCCAGTCTCTTCGCTGCGTTCAGAACGGTAGTAGCCCAGCACATAAGATCTAAGGTTGCGCTCTCGCGTTTGGGCGCCCGCCGCCTTGTTATAAGAGATTTTCTGCGCTGGCAGCAGCAACGTGGTGATCGCATCAACCAAGGTGGACTTTCCGGCCCCGATTTCGCCGGTCAGAAGAGAGTTGTCACCGCAGGGCGCAATCGACCACGCGTAACGGTCAAAAGTTCCCCAATTGAACACTTCGAACTTTTCCAGGCGATATCCAGTCAGCGCACCGCCTGACTCAGTTAGTTCCAGCGTCGAAAACAGTTGATCAGTCATCGCCCTCCTTGCCTGTGTAGGTTGCGAGCTTGTGGTCCAGATCCCCCAAAACCTCAGCATCCACGTACGCTTTCAGGATACGTTGCACCTCCCACAAGTTACCCTGACCTCGCAGTGGGCGAAGAAAACCTAGTTCTGTAGCTTTAGAAATAGCTGAGTCCACTTGACGGGCGCTGCGCACCTCGTTCGTTGAATCGGGCAGAAATACCCGCATCATCTCAGAAAGCTTCTCTCTGTTCACCACCAGCTTTCCTTCTTCGCCCGAGGCGTCAAACTCCAACAAGCGTTTGCGCAGCAGAACCAGCAGCAGACTGGCCCCGTAGGTGAGCGCGCGCTTGCGAACCAGGGGCGGCAGAGCCTCTTCGCCCTCCTGCACCGGGTTGGTGCGCAAATATGCGTACCCCTCTAGCTGGTCAATGACAACGTCAACGCCGATGAGAGAAAAATGGTCCCTGATCTGCGCCTCGAACCGATCCAAATTGGTCCACGTAGCCTCGTTTGCTTGCCGGTAGACCACCCCCTGCATCAAAGTGATGATGGTCGCTGCGGTTGCATGTTCCTCAGGAGTCCTCATTTCCTCACTACTTTCACTTCCGGCATCCGCATGCGGCGCATCCCATCAGGCCCGTTACACTCGATAAGAATCCGTTTTTCGTGGTTGACCACAATCTCAATATCAGGCGCGTCAATTGTGAGGTAACCGAGCAGTTCAGCTACCCCCTCCTCCACAGGAAAAAGATCAAGAATTTCAGGTAAGAATGCGCTGGAGCGCGGGGGAAGACAGGTACGAATGTTATTTGCAAGACGGACGGTGTCAACAAAGCGCTGCGAAAGCAAAGAATCTAAATCAATATCTTCGGATACAGCCGGTTCGACCAGGCTATCAACACTGACATCATGTCGCATCGTGTGCAGTGGACGGGCCATAGGCAAAGAAATCTGCACTCCAGGCACGTCGATAGTCATTCCTGCCCGCGGCTTTGCCTCAGGGTCTTCGCGCAGAGCCAAAGCCCGTTTTTCGATGCTGCGGATCAGCTCCAATACACGTCGGTTCTCCAGCCAGACGCGGTCTTCCAAAAACGAGCGCAACTGCTCAGACAGGTTCCTCACGGTCTGTTGGGTCCGCTCGGCGCCCTCCGCCCAATCGTGATGAATAGTTCGCACGCCGCGAGCCACATCAATATCCTCAATAGAAGTCAGAGCAGCTAGAAGATTCGACAGCTCTTCTTGCCGGTCACTCGACAACAGAAAATCATGAAATGATTGGAAACTACGTCCCTCATCCGAATTCGCGATGCTAGAACGGCTTTGTACCAGATCGGCCAGTAGCTCTCCTTTGCTTCCATCCCATGCGGCAATCATCTCTCGGGTGGCGCGGTCAAGGTCACGGAAATTCTCTTCCACAGCTCGAAAATCGGCCATAAGGTCCCGGGAAGTTGCCATGAACAACTGGTATCTTTCACGCAGATTAGTTGCTTCTAAACGGCCCATAATTCCTGCTTCAACTTTGGCAATTTCCTCATCAATGCGCTGGCGTTGAGCCTGAAGATCTTGCATGCGAATGCTGGGATCCTCTTCAGCGCCGTGAACCATCTCCCGTAACAGTCCCACTAGCGTATGGAGCCGGGATTCAGTGCCAATAAAAGCGCGAGTTTTTATCCCTTCAATCCAGCGGTACGCCTTTTCAACTGCTGAGGTGGCATCGAAATGAACCTCATCGGAACCACTGGGATAAAACTTACGCAACCAACCCTGATCTGGCTCAGACCAACCATCAAGATATGTCTGCGCACCGGCGGTGTACAGGTCCTCATCGACCAAATGGACCGCGTACAGATATTCGTCTAGCGCCCCCACAAGAGTGCTCTCCGGGGTGGCTCCCTGGTGCCTTTCAATGAAGAAATCCCCTAAAAAACCCAGTACCAATGGCGCATTTGGGACTCGAAGCAACTTCCACGCGGGGCTGGTTTCGCGCAGGTGTGCCAGAGCTTGCACATCGCCATATGGGTCAAGGGCCACCCGACAAGTATACCGTGGCTGGTAAACGCGCCGAGGGCTGTAGTGCGTGAGCGCTTCATTTACTCGACGTTGAGGCGGACGACCTCTTGCCGAGTGTGTGTTTTTGACAGACATTTGGAAGGAATTTCGGTAAAAACCACGCACTCGGTAGAAATGAGGCTACGACACCGCTGGGTCAGCGCGTAGCATGACTGCATGTGCAGCGAAATCGTCGAGAAGTGCTAGGACAGCTGGGGCTTGCCAGGTTTGTTGTCTACGATCTCTTCCGGACTGGGTGACGATTCCCAGTTGCGATAGCTGAGTCAACGCCCGTCCAGCCGCTCTGTCGGAAATATGCAGTTCTTGCACCAGGAGAGGAATAGAAACAACAGGATGTAAAAATAACTGGTCGAGGGCTTTCCAAGTTGTGGCATCCGAGCGGGCAGTGATCTGTTGGCGCCAACCATCTCGTAAATCTTCAATTTCGCGGGCAAGTTGACCACCCAATAACGCCGCGTTGTCCGCCGCATTTGCAAAAACCGTAGCAATGGAACTGATATCTCCTTTTCGATACGAATTGAGAGCTGCAAAATACGTTGCTGTGTTAGACAGTAATCCAGCCGACAAAGGTAGCGGCGAGACCGTTACCAAACCTGATCTGCGCAGGAATGAATGTAAGAGCGCACGACCTACTCTGCCATTGCCATCTTCGAAAGGATGGATCATTTCAAATTGTGCGTGTGCAATCGCTGCTGACAAAAGTGGGACTGCCTCAAGGGCCGGTGAGGAAATGAAGTCGATCAAGTCCTGGAGTAGTGCCGGAAGAAGCTCTGGGGGTGGACCCACAAAGCTTGCCCCAATCGGTGCGAAATCCGAACCACCGATCCACACATCCACTTCGCGAAGCCTGCCAGCATTGATGTGCCTCGATTTGGCAAGTAACTCATGGTGCATGGCTAGCAGTGAATCGACCGTGATCGGAGACTCTAGAGAAAACGCACGGATCATAGCTGCAGTATTTGCTGATATTAGCTCTGCGTTCGCTGAATTCCTCAGACCAATCTCAGTCTCTGCCAGAGTGCGTGCAGAGGCAGACAAGTTTTCGACTTGCGAGGATGAAGCCGACTCAGACCGCAGCAAGACCGAGTGCATAAAGGGAGGTAGTTGCTTGGCTGTTGCCTCAAATTCTCGCACCGTGCTGGTTGCTTCAACAATACGTTCAAGAGTTGCAGAGTCAAGCGCAGTCAGTGGATTTAGATTGGCTATACGCGGAGGTATTGTCCGGCTGAATTCCTGTCCGTCAATACGCTGGGCTCGATGGTTTCCCAGGTAATCGCGGATTTCCCCCGATACCCGCCATATGCCTATTTCCTCCGTGGCAGCTGGCCACATTCCAGTCATTGTCTTTCACCTCCTTCTACCTACGCCAACCCTATAACGTATGGATAATCGCTAACTATACGTTAGTAGACTGACTGACGTATGGATAGGGCCTCTTGTGCCTGGCGAGGCAGTTGGCCGCCGTGGTTATTGCCGGTGGGTGGACCTTCCGAATAGAGCGCAGAGTGTCTTGAGTGTGGGTCGCCGCCGCAGCGGTGAACTCGGGAGTGGTCACGTGGGTGACCACATCAATCCGGCAGTCCGCATAGTTTGTGCGGGCCCAGAGCTCATCCCCACATGCGCGGGGAAATGTAGTCGACCTTTAGTCTCCTACTTTCAGGAACTGGCTCATCCCAAGAAGTCCGCGGCGGCTACGAGAATTATACCTCTTGAATTAACCTGAAGGTTCAAGAAAGGAGGAGTAGAAATAAGGGAAGTGCTCTGCTACGGTAAAAACGTGCGAATCTTTTTGGGTTCGCAAGAAGAAATGAACACCGGGTGTGCTTCGCGGCAACGAGGCACACCCGGGTCGCCCAAAGGCGTTGTACGACTAGACAGTCGAGTACAGCGTACCGGAGATACCCATCCGTGGGAACCTCCGATCTCCTTTGGGCGACAGTTCACCCAAAATGAAGGAGAAAATGTGAGGAATGATGTTGTTGGTTATTACAACATCAGACGACCATATCCGTTTGTGAACGTAGATGTTTTTGTGGACACACCACTAGTGGTAGACCCGCAAGCCATCAGGCTTTCAAGTTCGCCACAGCCTTTCGCGCGCGAAGCGATTGATTGCCTTGAGAGCTTTTGGAGCTTGGTCGTAATGTATGTTTTAGACGGTAGTGAAGAGGCTCTGGCGAAGGCTGAGTTATTACTGGGGTCATTCAAAGAGCCCAAAGAGAACAGGATGGGAGTAACCTGCGGGGGAATATCCGGCCGGGGGAGTGCTCACGTCATTGCGAAAAGAATTGTTGCTGTGCTAACACACGAAGCTTACGGCCTCATGCAAGCTGGATCCGTTGGACAAATTGATTTAGTTCCACTTTTCGTGAGAGGTGTTGCCGCGACATCATGTCCGACATGACCACACGTATAGCTTTCGGGCCTCTGGCGAGTTTCACGCAGTGGGTGACCGATACTTATCCAGAGTTTTCAATGCCAGGACATAGAGTCAGCCTATTTCGTAGGCAAGTATGGGACCCCAGTGTTGGTCAATGGTTCGAAAAAGAAATGATGCTCCCAGTCGCTGGCGGAAACCCGTTGTTGTTGGTGCCTAATGAGTGGGTGCGGTCCGGTTTGCTCATGTCGGCCAAGCGTTTCTATAAGACAAAAGTTCTTGTTTTTGTTCAACAAACAAAGGCCGCATACTTGCCGGATCGGAAACTTCATATACCTACCAAAAAAGAGCTTAGGGCTTACCCAAACCTTCACGGAACACATAAGACGAACATTCGGGTGACATTACAGGCGCTTGATGCTGGCGACGACCTGGTCTCGAACTTTCAAGATCATGTAAACAAAAAATGGAACATGCGGCACTCCTCGAAAGCCGCATAGCCCGCACGCCCTGCCGGTCTGCACTAGCGGTGGACCGGCAGCATTCTCGCTTCATAAACTATCGACATTTTGCACTGCATGATTGCGCAGAACTCTGTGTGTTAAAAGGATGAAAAACGCCATTATGATGATGAATAAACAACTACAATTGAGGGTGCAGAGTTGCGCCTTGAAAACGGTGGAGGAAATGTGAATCAGATACCCGAAGCGACGCCGATTTTCGGTCAAGCGGGATGGAACTTTTCTCACCAGTGGTCACCGCAGGCCCTGTCTTTGTGGGCTAAATCAGGGGACGAAGAAGCGAACTTGTCGCTGCCACAGCACCTCCTTGATGCTGCTGGTGTAGCCGACCAATTATGGGTGACCTGGATACCTCCCAAAGTACGACAGCTTCTAGCTCAAGAAATAGGTCTATCGGAAGATGATTGTCACCGCTTAGTAGTGTGGTTAGCGGCCACGCATGACATAGGTAAAGCATCAATGCCCTTCGCAGGAATGCTAGATGATTCACCTCGCTACAGGTATCTAGGTGACGCAATCAGGGACTCAGGATTGCACTTACCCGGCAGAGTCCTGCCCGTTGACTATTATCACCACACAGTGGCTGGCCAGGTGATACTCGCCAGGTGGCTTTGTAACCGTTATGGATGTCGCATACGTCCAGCTGATTCGTTAGCTGCTATTGCAGGTACCCACCACGGGCTTCCCTCATTTAGGGAGCAGGTGATTCATGCAGCCCAGCACCTCGATAAACACGCGCCCATGTGGCATGAAGTCCATCAGGAAATCGCTGATGTTATGACCCGCTTTACGGGAGCGGATGAGGTTCTGTCACGGCTTTTAAAGTCCGGTCAGCGTCTGACCGATCCAGTCCAATTACTTCTCACCGCTATCGTGATCGTCGCAGATTGGATCGCCTCCAACACCGAGGCATTCCCGCTTGGTCCTGGTGCACGCTACGACCAAGAACGCGTTGAGGCGGGAATGGCGATGATAAATCTGCCCCCACTGTGGAATCCAGATGATTCAGGTTTGCCCGCCAAAGAGGAGTATCAACGTAGTTTCGGATGGTCCGATGATCGTTCGCCTTTTCCTGTTCAAGAAGCAGCCGTAGAGGTAGCACGAAAATGTGAGAAAGCCTCGATTATGTGTATCGAAGCATCAATGGGAAACGGGAAAACTGAAGCATCGCTGGTAGCCGCGGGGATATTTGCGGCGCGGCTGAACTGTAGTGGGGTGATGTTTGCTGCGCCAACCATGACGACCAGTGATTCTCTATTCGCCCGCGTGTCTCATTGGGCCAAGCTTGTTGTCAATGAGGCTGTCGTCTCCATGTATTTAGGGCATTCGAAGAATACCCTCAATCGAGATTTTGCGAAAATGTCGCGGATGCCTTCCATTGAACTTAGTGACGAATCCTCTGAACCTGGTGATGACTCGCAGAAAAGAGCGCTCACTGTCGCCCACGAATGGCTGTGGGGAAGAAAGAAAGGCATTCTATCTTCCATGGTCGTGGGTACTGTCGACCAACTTTTATTCATGGCATTGCAGAGCAAACACCTCATGCTTCGGCATTTAGGGCTTGCTGGGAAAGTCGTGGTAATCGACGAAGTCCATGCCTACGATGCCTACATGTCGTCGTATCTTGAGGCGGCACTTGAATGGCTAGGCTACTATGAGGTGCCAGTCATCATGCTCTCAGCAACGCTGCCGCACTCAGTCAAAGCCAAGCTCATAGCTGCGTATCAGGCAGGGGCATCAGGAAGATATCGTCGGGACTTTATTGACGAGGTTCCTGCCAGTGGGGGTACCTACCCGGTAATCACCGTTGCTGATGCTGACAAAGCTACTCTTTACCCCGTAAATGGGGCAACGAAAGATCTTGCGGTGACGGTTGCTCCAATAGACGACAGCGAGGAAGACCTGCGCCAGGTGCTAGCTCCCATAGTCGAGGAGGGAGGGTGCGCTCTAGTGTTGTGCAATACTGTGGCGCGCGCCCAACAGACGTACCATGAGGTTTCGCAATTAGTGGGGGACGATGCATGCCTACTTCATGCGCGGTTTACTGCGTGTGAACGCGTGGAGAAGGAACGCCAACTTCTGGAAGAACTAGGGCCACCCAAAGATGGCCAACCGTCGCCTCGTCCAAAGAGGCGAATCGTCGTCGCAACCCAAGTTGTTGAACAGTCATTGGATCTCGATTTTGACCTCATTGTCACCGACATTGCTCCGATCGACCTACTTTTGCAGCGCATGGGTAGGCTACACCGGCATGTTCGCGCGGCCGGCGCGCGCCCAGCGGCAGTGTCAGTCCCTCACGCATTTGTACGAGGTGTTGCCGACTTTGGTGATGATACGCGCGCGCCAGTATTTGCCGATGCGCTAGAGGATATTTATCCGCGGGCATTGTTATTGAGCACTTTCGTCGCCTTGGGGCTGGAAGGTTCCGGAACAGTTGTGGACTTACCAGCGCAAATTCCTTTACTGGTGCAAGACGTGTATAGCGACAAAGTCGATATCCCCACAGGCTGGGCAGAAGATTTCGATGAGGCGCGTGACGCACTGGAAAATGCGCGCATCGAATCTGAAAAAAAGGCGCTCACCTTTCAGCTGCCACCCCCTTGTGAGGCACAGACCTTTGCCGACCTATGGAAAGAGCAACGAGCCGACGTTGCCGATAATGCTTCTGCTGAACAGCGTGGCTTTGCCCAAGTTCGTGATACTGAACCCACACTAGAGGTGGTGCTCTGTCAGGAGGTCCCCGGCGGATACCGGCCCCTGCCCTGGCTTGGCTCAGGCTACCACGACACGGTTGTCGCCAAAGATCAGCCTCCAGAACCCAGTATTGCCTGGCAGCTTGCTACTTCAACCGTGCGACTGCCTTATAGGTTTTCTAAGCCGGCGGTATTTGACAGGGCACTTGATCAGTTAGAACATGAAACAGATGCCGGATGGCAGGAATCTACCTTGCTTCGGGGGCAATTGCAGCTTTGTTTGGATGAGTCTTTTGAGGCGACGCTAGCGAATTACAGACTTAGATACGATAGGAATCTGGGCCTGATTGACATTGAAGTTGAGGCCATGAAGGGAAATAAATGAGTAGTAATAACGATGTTGATACGCATGGCGGATTCAATCTACTTGACGAGGCGTGGGTTTCTTGTCAAATGATTAACGGCGAGCTTCGGTCGCTATCTCTAACAGATGTGTTCGCTAAGGCCCATGAGATTCGTCGCCTATCAGGAGACTCGCCAGCGCAAGACTACGCCGTACTGAGGGTACTCTTGGCCGCATACTGGGCAGCCTGCCGAGAGAAAGATGAGGTTGGCGGAAAAAGATTCGACGCTGAAATATGGTGGCTTGAGCAATTCGAGAAAGCGCAAACCGATTCTTTTGGCGACGCGGTCAACGAATACCTTGAAAGCTATCGGGACCGGTTCGACCTCCTCGATCAAAAACAGCCCTTCATGCAAGTGGCAGATCTTCGCACCGCCAAAGACACTTTTAGCGAAATCGCAAGAATTATTCCCGAAGCCGAGTCGGACTTTTTCACCATGAGGGCTGGCTCTGGAAACGAGAGCATCAGCCTGGCTGAGGCCGCGCGATGGCTTATTGCTATCCACGCGTGGGACTACTCGGGCATCAAATCCGGCGCTGTTGGCGACAGCCGAGTTAAAGGAGGTCGTGGTTACCCGATTGGGGCTGGGTGGACAGGTCGTACCGGCGGTGTAGTAGTGCATGGGCGTAATCTCGCTGAGACACTGGTGCTCAACACCGACCCACGGATGATTTTTACCAGTTCAGCAGCAGAGGACAAGCCAGTGTGGGAGCGTCCGCCTGATAGTGCAGCGGACCGAAATGGGGGGGATCCGAACATCCCTGAAGTTATACCCACCGGTCCCTGTGACATTCTCACGTGGCAGACGCGTCGCGTTCGTCTTCGCCTCAAAGGCAATCGAGTTGTCGGAGCCCTGGTATCTAATGGAGATAAATACCAGATCCGTAATCAATTCCAGGACCCCATGACTGCCTACCGTTACAGCAAGAACCAATCAAGCAAAACTGATATTGTCCACTTACCTAAACAACATTCAGCAGAGCGAACTCTGTGGCGCGGGCTCGAACCTCTTCTCATCAGGGACAGCGCAAAAAATGTCAAGAACGCAGAGGAAGGCGATAAGCGTCCGGCAACACTGGAGTGGATTGCGGAGCTGCAGTACTTGGAGTCTCTACCAAAAGACCTCCTGGTAATAGTGGAAATGGTCGGCGTGGTTTACGGCAACAAAGATGCTGTAATCGAGGACACTATCTACGAAGCTTTGCCCATGCGCTTGGCAATCCTCACCGAGGCAGGTTCGAAAGCTGCCTACGACATTGTCACCGCCGCTGACACCACAATGGATGTGGCTATCTCTTTGGGGCAGTTGTCAGGGAATCTTGAGAAAGCGGCCGGGGGTGAATATGTGTTTGATAAGGAAGCTGCTGAACAGCTCCTTCAAGGGGTGGCAATGCCATTTAAGAACTGGCTTGCCCAGATCAAGCCCGCCACAGATATGGATCGGCATCGTCAGCGCTGGTTCGAGATAGTCCGCCAAGCAGCCAATAATGAAGCGGCTGCACTGGTCAAGGGCGCGGGCCCCAAAGCCCTCGTCGGAAAGCTGGAATCAGACCGCCTTGTCTCAGCGTCCACCGCGCTTGCTATGTTTCGTGCCGCGCTTCGCAAACACTTGGGCCCACCCACAGTTGAGAGTGCGGATAACACCGAAGAAGTCTCAGAATCACAACCGACACAGGAGGTCAATGTATGACAACCACAGAGGCGATGTCGACCTCTTCGACACAGAAAGAATCCAGCGCCGACAGTCATCGTGATGATTTTGCGTTCGCTATTCGCAAGGCCATCGGACGTCTATACTCGGACCGGTATAGCGGCAACCGTTCCCGTGAAGCAAAAGCTCAAGCAACTTTCGCAAGGCTGCGTCAAGCCGCTGGAAGGAAACCACAGGATGATCCGTTGGCGTGGATGGAAGTCCTGGATCTTGTTTCGTCAGACTTGCCCGAGTGGTGCGTAGGAAAAGGCGATGCCCCGTCCCCGTACGAAGAGGCCGCGTTCGATGCACTCACGCTTTACGCGTTACATCAACGCTCACTGAGGCCATATATGTACCAAAAACAAACAAGCGTTGGTGCTGCAGCAGCGCAGCTAGCTAAGAAGACAGATAGTGCGTCAATAAAACCACGATTTGACGTGCTTATGGTGGCCAGGTCTCCTCAGGCGATTGATCACCATCTTCGCTCTCTCTTCGGACTTTTTAACAGTCATGAGATACCGCTTGATCACGGACAACTTGCAACCGACCTCGTCAAACTGCGATCGCCGAAGAGCCGCGATCAAGTGCGTCTACGATGGGGCCGCGATTTTGCCCGAACCCTTTATGCAAAAACTTCTGACAAATAGACAACTTTCACCAGATCACACCAACAAATTGGAAAGGTAACACTTCATGACCACTTATGTCGATATTCACGCGCTGCAAACCTTGCCCCCCAGCAACATTAACCGTGATCAAGATGGCGCGCCAAAGACGGCGATTTTCGGAGGTGTTCCACGGCAACGAGTTTCGTCTCAGGCGTGGAAACACGCGATTCGGAAAGATTTCAATAACAACCTGCCGAAGAACTTACGGGGAATACGCACAAAGCGTGTAACCCAGAGAATCGCCGACGAAATTATCGCAGCCGATCCTCAACGGACCAGAGAGGATGCTGAAGCTGCCGCAGTCAAAGTTCTTGAGGCCGCAAAGATCAAAACCAGTAAACCCAATACCCGTGAGGGCGAGGAAGAACGTGCCCCAGAAGTAGGGTACCTGCTCTTTCTTAGCACCCGGCAGATTGAGAAGATCGCACAGGCTATCGTGGACTCTCCTGACCTAAAGTTCTCCAAGAAAGACTTGGCTGCGCTTTTCGACAGTGACCACTCCTTTGACATTGCCATGTTCGGAAGGATGGTTGCTGATGCTCCCGAATACAACGTTGATGCTGCAGTGCAAGTAGCCCATGCAATCGGAGTATCAGCAACAGAACCCGACTTCGACTTCTTCACCGCCGTCGACGATATTGCGCATGGGGAGGAAGAAACTGGCGCGGGAATGCTTGGAACCGTCCAGATGATGTCTTCGACTCTGTACAGGTATGCCACGGTAAACGTCGATGCGCTTGAGGAAAACCTAGGAGACCCTGAAGCTGCTGTCGAGGCAACGAAAGCGTTCCTTTCTTCGTTTATCTCCTCGCTACCCACGGGAAAAATCAACACTTTTGCTAACCAGACGCTTCCTTACGCGGTTGTTGTCGCGGTTCGCACCGACCGTCCCGTCTCATGGGTGAATGCATTTGAGGAGCCCTTGGCCAATACCGATAGCGGTTACCGGGACGCGGCTGCCGAACGCCTCGCAAAAGAAGCCACATCTATAGGCGCAATGTGCGAAAAAGATGCAGAAGCCACGTGGGTTTTGACCCAACTGGGCCCGGATACTCCACTGGCCCAGCTCGGTGATGTCGTGAATCGAAAAGAACTGATGGACTCAGTCAGCGCCGCAGTTGCTACCGCGTTATCAGAGGACCAATAGTATGCAGTCGTTGCTTTTGAAGCTCAAAGCACCGCTGCAATCGTGGTCCCACCAGAGTCGGTTTCGTAGCCGAAGTGCCGGGGATGAACCCACAAAATCTGGTGTTCTTGGGATGTTGGCAGCCGCGCAAGGGCGGCGTCGCACCGACCCGATTGAGGACTTAGTGAAACTCGAGTTTGGGGTGCGCATAGATCAGCCGGGCACGCTAGAGCGAGATTTTCAAACTGCGGTTGATTGGCGTAAAGGTCCGCCAGGAACCATTGTAACTCGCTACTATCTGGCTGACGCAGTATTCGTCGCCGCCGTCTCTGGGCCGCCAGAAGTCCTTGAACAACTCCAGGCGGCAATCGCCTCGCCAAAATACCCACTGTACTTAGGTAGACGTGCATGCCCAGCAAATGCTGATCTTCTTTTAGGAATCAAAGACGGAGATGTGGAAGCCGCTTTACGAGCCGAACCATGGCATGCGGCGCCCTGGTACCGGAAAACCAAAGCAACAGAGGTCTACTTGCCGTTGCTTCGTGATGGTCGGCCAGAGGAAGTAGGAGACTTCCGCAAGGATGTTCCGTTGAGCTACGCATCGGAAAACCGTCAATACGGGCTGCGGGAAGTGGTCGAGGTTGAATCGGTCAGGGTACACAATGATCTTGGACAATCTGCGCGAGACCCCTTCTTCGAGGCGGTGGTGAAAGCATGACCTGGTTTGCTGCAATGAATATCAATCCTCAACGGCGGGGAGGCAGAAAACTCATCAGTTCACCGCAGGCAATGCACGCCGCAGTCATGTCGGCATTCGAACCCGGATCGCTTGACAGTGTGGAGGGAAGGCCACTGTGGAGGCTGGATATCGATAAACCTGTCTACAGGCTCTATATAGTCAGCCCACTGCGTCCCGATCTGCATCACATCATTGAGCAAGCTGGATGGCAGGGACAACGGTGGGACACAACTCCTTACACTCCATTTCTTGATCGCCTCCGACAAGGCCAAAGATGGGGCTTCCGATTCACCGCTAATCCCACCAAGCGAGGCCCCTCGCATGGGGGGCGGGGAGAACTGCAGCCACAAAAGTCTGTTACAAAGCAGACTCAATGGTTGCTGGAGCGCAGCTCAAAATGGGGATTCACCATTCCAGATATTGAGATTCCCAGGACTATGATCTCTCCGACAGAAGGCTCAGAAACTGACAGTTTGCTAACATCCCCTGACGTGAAAGTCACTAGCCGTGAGGAAAAGAGATTCAGCCGTAGGGGTGCCACAGACAAGAAAGCTTCTACCGTCACCATTGTGCAGGCCCAATATGAGGGAACTCTAGAGATCAGTGACGTTGATGCCTTGAGGTATTCCTTAACAAATGGGATTGGGCGCGGAAAAGCCTACGGTTGTGGATTGCTAACTCTCAAAGAACCGAGGTGACGTAATGGCATTGCCTGGGATGCCACCACCCGAACGTATAGAACTGGGCCGGATCGAAGACAGGTGGTCATTTGTATACCTGGAGCGATGCACTGTTCATAGGGATGCCAACGCAATCACCGCCACTGACCAAGAAGGAACCATCCACATACCGGTAGCAGTACTTGGGTGTCTCCTTCTTGGTCCCGGTGCGCGGGTCACGCACGCTGCAATGTCTTTGCTTGGTGATTGCGGGGCCAGTGTGGTGTGGGTGGGGGAAAATGGTGTCCGCTACTATGCACACGGACGTTCCTTGGCTAAATCATCCCGACTTCTAGAGACGCAAGCACGTCTGGTTTCGAATAATAAGAGTCGCCTCGAGGTCGCTCGAACCATGTACTCGTGGCGTTTTCCTGGTGAAGACGTTGAGGCTCTCACCATGCAACAGCTACGGGGACGGGAAGGTGCCCGCGTGCGGCGTGTGTACCGACAGGAAGCTGCGCGCGTGGGGATTAACTGGGACAAACGAGACTATGACCGTGATGACATAACTACTGGTGACCCAGTGAATCAAGCCCTAACCGCGGCCAATGCAAGCCTGTATGGAATCGTGCATTCGGTGATTGTTGCACTTGGGTGCAGTCCGGGACTTGGTTTTGTCCACTCAGGCACTGACCGAGCCTTCGTATATGACATTGCAGATCTCTACAAAGCAGTCGTGACCATACCGGCAGCTTTTGAAGCTGCTGCGTCCCCTGAAGATAATCTGCTGTCACAAGTAAGGAGAAAGGTGCGTGACGCAGTTGTCTCAGAGAGGCTTCTCAAGACTTGCGCACGAGACATTCTTACCTTGCTCAAGGCTGATCCTCAAGAAGTATGGGAACTGGATGATTCGTTGTCGCTCTGGTCTGGAAAAGGCGACACGACCGTGGAATCTGGGAAGAATTACGCAGGTGATGCGACGTGATGGTCTTGGTGCTATCCGCCTGTCCAGCCGGGCTACGCGGTGACTTAACGAAATGGTTGCTTGAAGTAAGTTCAGGAGTTTTTGTCGGCAAAGGCTCTGCCAGGTTACGCGAAGAAATCTGGAAAAGAGTGTGCGAGCTTTGCCGAGATGGCAGGGCCATCATGATCTACTCATCCGATGGTGAGCAACGATTGCGGTTCAAGGTTCACCGTCATGAGTGGGAACCAGTAGATCTTGATGGACTGATACTGATGAAACGCAAGACCTCGGAGGGTAAACGGTATGGAAGACGAACTGGGTGGAGCAATGCGCGCGCTTCTAGGCGTGCGCGAACCCCGGCATGGAGCAGGCAGCGTGGAAAAAACGACAATATTGATGAGTGAAGTTACCTTTCCTAAAGACCATTCCAGACGGGGGAATGTAGGCCGTTTTGAGCGTGTTGGTCTTTTTTTGGGGTTCTACCTGTTTGTTAAAAGTGAATTAGAATCGCGGGTCCGTACAATATAATTGCTGGTGATCAAGTGTGTTCCCCGCGCCCGTGGGGATGAGCCCTGGCCGGGTCATGGGATGAGGACATGGGTGCAGTGTTCCCCGCGCCCGTGGGGATGAGCCGATAACCACCAATGTCAGCCATGACAGTAGACGGTGTTCCCCGCGCCCGTGGGGATGAGCCGGTCGTGTCTCTCTAGTAGCATGATTGTATCGCGTGTTCCCCGCGCCCGTGGGGATGAGCCGCCATCTCAGAGCGGCTTGCAGAGGGACCGAGGGTGTTCCCCGCGCCCGTGGGGATGAGCCGTAAAAGGCTAAGCCCTAAAGCTTAGCCTTCTAGTGTTCCCCGCGCCCGTGGGGATGAGCCGGTCCACCGCGTCGAGTTGCGTTGAGTCGGGTTGTGTTCCCCGCGCCCGTGGGGATGAGCCGATCACGCGGCGAAACTGCGGATGCTCGCTGACGTGTTCCCCGCGCCCGTGGGGATGAGCCCAAAAAGGAGAAAACAGTGGACAGATTAGAGGCGTGTTCCCCGCGCCCGTGGGGATGAGCCCATGCCGCTGATCGACCGCAAGCGCTTCGCACTGTGTTCCCCGCGCCCGTGGGGATGAGCCGAGACGAAACGGGGCCGGGGTACATAGACGGGAGTGTTCCCCGCGCCCGTGGGGATGAGCCGGGCTGTCGGGCATATACCAGTGGGAGCGCAGAGTGTTCCCCGCGCCCGTGGGGATGAGCCGCACGACTGCACGCACATTGACGGCGAGGTGCAGTGTTCCCCGCGCCCGTGGGGATGAGCCGTCAACCCTGGCGGCAACAGGCCGCCCCGGTCGGTGTTCCCCGCGCCCGTGGGGATGAGCCGGTCACGCGCCCGCCTTTGCGTCCATCGCGCAGGTGTTCCCCGCGCCCGTGGGGATGAGCCCGGGGACTCACCCCCAACCACGGGAATAGTCGAGTGTTCCCCGCGCCCGTGGGGATGAGCCCCATTTGCCGTCACCAGTAGCGAAATATGGTTGGTGTTCCCCGCGCCCGTGGGGATGAGCCAGATTGGTAGCCAACGCCTGATAGATAGGAATACGTGTTCCCCGCGCCCGTGGGGATGAGCCGCACGCGGGGCATAGTATGTGCAATAAATGCTAGTGTTCCCCGCGCCCGTGGGGATGAGCCGTGACCTGGTCCCAGTCGGGGCAAGGCGCACTAGTGTTCCCCGCGCCCGTGGGGATGAGCCGTCGAGGATGCCACCATTCGCGTAGCCACGATCGTGTTCCCCGCGCCCGTGGGGATGAGCCGCAGATTACTCAGGAAAGGCAAAACTATGCAGAGTGTTCCCCGCGCCCGTGGGGATGAGCCGTCAAGCAGCTTGAGCCGAAGGCTGAGGCGTTTGTGTTCCCCGCGCCCGTGGGGATGAGCCGTGTTGGGGCCGGTGTCTTCTGGCGCGTTGATGGTGTTCCCCGCGCCCGTGGGGATGAGCCGTGCTTTACGACCGCTGAAAAGAAAGCATCGTCGTGTTCCCCGCGCCCGTGGGGATGAGCCGCGAAAACATGCGCTATAAGCTCGGAGAGATAGGTGTTCCCCGCGCCCGTGGGGATGAGCCCTGACCTGGGACTCTCAGAGTGGATAGAAGAAAGTGTTCCCCGCGCCCGTGGGGATGAGCCGGCGTAGGGGCCACCGCCGAATACCTGACAATCGTGTTCCCCGCGCCCGTGGGGATGAGCCCGTCGGCGCGCGCGTGAGCGATAAACTCGGCGTGTGTTCCCCGCGCCCGTGGGGATGAGCCGTCCTGCTGTCAGTTGGCGCAGATGCCGATCCCGTATTCCCCATTATTGCCCACTTTGGCGAACGGCTTGGCCGCAAATGGGTTATGGTTTCCACTTTGGCACTCATGGGGACTGCGACGTTCCTCGTGGGATGTCTCCCCAGTTTCGCCGCCATCGGCGTTGCTGCGCCGATCCTCTTATTCCTTCTGAGGCTCCTCCAGGACCTAGGTGCGGGAGCCGAGCAGTCTGGTTCAGCCACTCTTCTCACTGAAACTGCGCCTCCGGGAAAACGTGGTCGTATGTCGTCATCGGTGATGGTTGGTGCTGCCGGAGGAACAGTTCTTGGTACGTTCATGTTTGCGGTTGTTCAGTGGGTCATGCCGGAAGAGGCATTTATCAGCTGGGGGGTGGCGGATCATCTTCCTGGCATCGATTCTGGTTATTTTTGGTGCGTGGCTTATCTGCCGTCATCTCGCAAAATCACCTGTGTTTGTCGAGTTGAAGAACTCCACGGATGCCGAACATGCCGAATCGGCACCCATCGTTGAAGCGTTCAAGTATGGTTGGAAAAGCATTTTTATGGTCGCAGTAATGAACTGGGGGCCAAATACTAACTCTTATACTGTCCAAACATTCTTTGTGACCTTTGTTACCGCATATGTTGTACTTCCTGGTACCAGCGAGTTCTTCCCGCGTTCCACGATCACAGTCATTCAGCTCATCGGAGCAATCGTCGGAATGATCTCCGCATTCACCTGGGGATTCTTGTCTGATCGATTTGGACGTAAACCGATCTATCTTCTGATCGCAGGTCTGGGCATCGTAATGCCTATCGTTTATTTTACGCTGCTCAATACAGGTCTCACCGTGTTGGTCGGCCTTGCGGTAGTTTTGGGATATATTTTCGCAGCTTACGGTAACGACGGAGTGCAAATGGCCTACTTCCCAGAGCTCTTTGGTACTCGGTACCGGTATGCCGGAGTCACGATTGCTCACGAGCTTTCCTCCCTCATTGGGGGTGGCATCGCACCATTCATTTGCTCGTGGCTATTATTGCAATTTGGGACGTGGATTCCGATTGCGATCTATATGTCATTCACCATGATCTGTACCGTGATTGCCTCGATAATGGTTCCTGAAACTGTTGACCGCGACCTCACGATTGCGACTGACGCAGTACCTGGACAGGCTCGCACTGCCTCGTAAATGGTTTCGAGAGGTGTGGCCTCGTAGCCTGCGATATTTCGCGAGGGTGCGAGGCCACAATGATATTCGGCGTTTCGATACTGCCCCTTAGGACTGGTTTTTAGAGTTCATGTGAAAGCCACCGAACGGATCGATCAAACAGTTGCTCATAACCGTCCCACTGCATGAACTCTTCAGGTGCCCAGTGAGGAGAAATATCTGATGCATAAGATAGCTTAAGTTTAGGTTGGAAGTAGAACATCTTCTTGGGTGGCGGTGTTTAGTCGTCGGTGGTGATGTAGCAGCCGCTGTCAAGAGTGACTCTTGCGCCTCCAGAGCCCTGTTCCATCCAGATGCTGATCATGTCGTCGGTGTCGGCGGCCATCATGTAGTTGCGTTTGCCTTCTTCGTCACTGGAACGGTACTGGTTTTCTCTCTTGTTGATGCCTGGATAGTATTTGTTGAGGATCTCAATCATCTGCGTGTATTGCTCGTCAGTGGGGTCCACCGAAGTAACTTTAGACAATAAAACGTAACGTCCGATACCGAAGTGGTATTCCGAGTTAGGGTCTGCCGGCCCACACCTACCCCCACTGTCTTGGTGGTCTTCCCAGGGTCCTACACCGAGGGTTTCTTCTATCTCGCTAAGGGCTTCCATGAGGGGCTCTTCCAAGGCGGTGCCGAGTTCTTTGAAAGTGAGGTGTTGGTATTGGACAAACGGATAATACGCGGGCGCATCCCTATTCGTTGCAGGTATGTGACTGCGCCAGTCTTCCACAATTTCTGGCAACTCACCTTTGTTGGGATACCTGCCTAGCCCGTATGCGGCAATCATTTCATTCCATGTAATACGTTCACCTGGCGCGACCATCGTAGTATCCCCTTTCCCAGAACCTCGTGACTGCACAGTTTCCACCCCGCTGTTGGTGGTGTCAGTGGTGCCGCAGGCAGCTAACACTATTCCCAGTAGACACGCGGCAATGGCCAGGGTGGCGTGTCGATGGTGGCGTGGTGTCATGATGGTGTCAGTGACCGGTGGCGATGTAGCAGCCGCTGTCAAGAGTGACTCTTGCGCCTCCAGAGCCCTGTTCCATCCAGATGCTGATCATGTCGTCGGTGTCGGCGGCCATCATGTAGTTGCGTTTGCCTTCTTCGTCACTGGAACGGTACTGGTTTTCTCTCTTGTTGATGCCTGGATAATACTTGTTGAGGATCTCAATCATCTGCGCGTATTGCTCATCAGTGGGATCGACCGAAGTAACTTTAGACAATAAAACGTAACGTCCGATACCGAAATGGTATTCCGAGTTAGGGTCTGCCGGCCCACACCTGCCCCCACTGCCTTGGTGGTCTTCCCAGGGTCCTACACCGAGGGTTTCTTCTATCTCGCTAAGGGCTTCCATGAGGGGTTCTTCCAGGGCGGTGCCGAGTTCTTTGAAAGTGAGGTGTTGGTATTGGACAAACGGATAATACGCGGGCGCATCCCTATTCGTTGCAGGTATGTGACTGCGCCAGTCTTCCACAATTTCTGGCAACTCACCTTTGTTGGGATACCTGCCTAGCCCGTATGCGGCAATCATTTCATTCCATGTAATACGTTCACCTGGCGCGACCATCGTAGTATCCCCTTTCCCAGAACCTCGTGACTGCACAGTTTCCACCCCACTACCAGTGGCGCCGCAGGAAGCTAACAGTATTCCCAACAGGCACGCAGTGATGATGTGAGTAACTTGTCGATGGTGGCGCAGTTTCATGTTAGTCGTCGAGGGTGATGTAGCAGCCGCTGTCAAGAGTGACCATGGCTCCGCCTATGTCTTTGTCCATCCAGATACTGATGAGGTCGTCGGTGTCGGCTGCCATCTGATAGTTGCGTTTGCCTTCTTCGTCACTGGAACGGTACTGGTTTTCTCTCTTGTTGATGCCTGGATAGTATTTGTTGAGGATCTCTATCATCTGCGTGTATTGCTCGTCAGTGGGATCGACCGAGGTGACTTTGAGTAAACGCACGTAACCGCCGATACCGAAGTGGTATTCCGAGTTGGGGTTAGCTGGGCCGCAGGCGCCGCCGTGTTTTTCGTGGTGTTCCCAGGGTCCTACACCGAGGGTTTCTTCTATCTCGCTAAGGGCTTCCATGAGGGGTTCTTCCAAGGCGGTGCCGAGCTCTTTGAAAGTGAGGTGTTGGTATTGGACGAACGGGTAATACGCGGGCGCATCCCTATTCGTTGCAGGTATGTGACTGCGCCAGTCTTCCACAATTTCTGGCAACTCACCTTTGTTGGGATACCTGCCTAGCCCGTATGCGGCAATCATCCGATTCCATGTAATACGTTCACCTGGCGCGACCATCGTAGTATCCCCTTTCCCAGAACCTCGTGACTGCACAGTTTCCACCCCACTACCAGTGGCGCCGCAGGAAGCTAACAGTATTCCTAACAGACACGCAGTAATGGTCGGAATAACTTGTCGATGGTGGCGCAGTTTCATGTTAGTCGTCGAGGGTGATGTAGCAGCCGCTGTCAAGAGTGACTCTTGCGCCTCCAGAGCCCTGTTCCATCCAGATGCTGATCATGTCGTCGGTGTCGGCGGCCATCATGTAGTTGCGTTTGCCTTCTTCGTCACTGGAACGGTACTGGTTTTCTCTCTTGTTGATGCCTGGATAGTATTTGTTGAGGATCTCTATCATCTGCGTGTATTGCTCGTCAGTGGGATCGACCGAAGTAACTTTAGACAATAAAACGTAACCGCCGATACCGAAGTGGTATTCCGAGTTGGGGTTAGCTGGGCCGCAGGCGCCGCCGTGTTTTTCGTGGTGTTCCCAGGGTCCTACACCGAGGGTTTCTTCTATCTCGCTAAGGGCTTCCATGAGGGGTTCTTCCAAGGCGGTGCCGAGCTCTTTGAAAGTGAGGTGTTGGTATTGGACGAACGGGTAATACGGGGGTGCGTCCTTGTTCGTTGCAGGTATGTGACTGCGCCAGTCTTCCACAATTTCTGGCAACTCACCTTTGTTGGGATACCTGCCTAGCCCGTATGCGGCAATCATCCGATTCCATGTGATACGTTCACCTGGCGCGACCATCGTAGTATCCCCTCCGTTGGGTGATGCGGGTTGGTGTGGAGTCGGGGTGGCTGTTCCCAGACATCCCGTGAGGGCTCCTATTAGGGCTATCGACACAAACACCGGTGTTATTTTTCTACTGAGAGCATGTTTTAACGTTTTCTTACGACCGGAAGGGCTGCTCCGGGTAGTTCTAGTTTTCAAGGTTACGTCAGCCAAAATCGCTCCCCTGAGGATACTCCGTTGCTATTTCTTGTTTTGGAATCACATATGGAGAGCCTTTACCCGACATGATGATTCCGATATTGAGATCAGTAGAGGTAGGAGACGGGGTCTCCGCAGGGTCCGATGTAGCGTGTGTATAGCTATGCCCGTCAAAGCTAGTCCCAGAGAACTGTTGACCGTTGTGGGTAATTTCTCCAACATTGAGGTGATTGACGGTATCACCCAGAGCCCGGAAAGGAACACCGTGAACAGGAGCAATAGTTGCCATTATTTGCACAAAGTCTGTTGCATTCGATGCGAAAAACATATCCTCAATGGGCAACTTCGGATCAACGTTTAAGGGCACTCCGGGACCTCCTGCAAATACAGCCCGGTCAAAGGCATGGTCGGGGTCAGTCAGTGCGTTGAGTCCAACTACCGTGCCGTAGGAATGCCCCGAGAATACTAATAGCGGTTCAGTCGAGTTCTTTGATGTTGCCTTGATTCCCTGAGAAAACCTGACCAACGCGTCTGACGCATCCCAGGCCGCAAAAGGCAATACAACCGAGTTTCGCTGAGGCACCTCACCCCAATCAGGAGCATTGTATCCAAGCCAGTACACAGCAGCGGTAGAACCTGTATTATTGAGTTCCTTTTTGGTTATGTCGCGTTGTATGTTCAGTGTGGTCATGGCGTCGGTGATGGTGGTGCCGCCAACGGTTGTGTTCATGCCGGGGACATGTACAGTCATGTTTGTGCCGTGAGTGATGTCACCGGTAGCGATAATGGCTTGTACGTGAGCGGTGTTGCCGTGGTAGCCCAAAAGCACCAGCATATCGTCAGCGTTTTTCTTGCCTCTGTTCCATTTGTTGAGTTGGTTTTTGAGGTCTTGGATGTCTTGGCGCCGTGCGTTGAATAATGCTTTATCTCTTATGAGAGTCTCGAGATATTCGTTGTTTATGGAGGGAAAGGTCATAGCCGCTTTGATTTCTGTTTCGAGTTCTTCGATTTTGGTATTGAGGGCTTTGAGGTCTGTGTTCATTTGGATTAGGTTGGCTTGCTCACGGAAGTTGGGGGGTATGCCATCAAGGTTACCGATCACGGCAGGGTAGTGTCTGACCAGCCAGTGTTGTTCTGCCTCTTCCAGGTTTTCATACCACGCGTTGATCTGGGTTGGAGACATACTCCCAGTGTTAAGAAGAGTGCGGGCAAGAGCTGCTGCCGTGGCGGGATCAATACCAACAGTCGAGGCTACCGGTGAAGAAAACAGGTTTGCTAGTACTCCCTTGCGTGGCAAGAGGCTACTTGACACCGCACTGGTATGCGAAGCGATTTGACTGGCAATACTACTGCCCAGTTCCTGGCGTTGCTGGTCCAACTCATCAAGACGAGCCTGATAAGTACTGACCTGGCCAGGTCCCATCACTAGTTCACGCTGAACACTGGCCGGAACAGGATCAGTTGGATCATTGTTCTGTTTCCAGGACTGCGCATCTTGTAAAGCCATTTCAGCTTCTTCAAGATTAGCTTTAGCGATAAGCGCATCGTTGCGTATTTGCTCGACCTGTTGAGCATAATCCCGCAAAATATCAGCAACTTGCTGCTCAGCATTAATCCGACTATTCACACATACCTGCAAAGGCACAAGAGAAAACTGTAGGGAAACAAAAGCCTGCCCATAACCAGCAGCTGCTAATCTCCCCAAAGCATCATTAATCGCCTTGTTCCCATCCAGAAGATACTGCTGATCACTCAAAGAAGCGGCGTTGGCACGTATAGAATCCACGTCACCTCTCAAAGCAGTATCACCCCTCACCAAGAACCCCCCTCCGCAATCATGACAGCCAGACCCCGATCAAGCTCTGTGAAACTCTCGCTCATTCGCGTAGCATTCACCCCCGATGTATTCAGTCCCTCAGCCAGATCATCAGCTAAGCTAGTGCAGGCCTGACCAAAATGCGCCATGGCTTCCGCTACCGCGGTATCACCAAAATCTGCGGTGCAATAAGCTGGCAATATCTGCACCAACGCGGCAGCCTCGTAAAGAACACTCACCACATCAGCAACAGCGCTGCTATCGATTCTTAGCCCACTAGCCATATGTGATTATCTCCAAATACGCAACAGCCCCTGCCCCAAGAAACACCCTCACCTAGTTGATACGAGAAGCGATTTGTGCATCCAACTCACTCATAGCCGCAGCAGTCTGCTTCAAAAAGGCTTCAATCTCAGAAAGCTTAGCGATCACCGTATTCGCCGACGTCGTATAGTCGTTATAAGCAGCTTGAAACTTGCCGGATGCCTGGTCAGTGACAAATCCCGAAGAAACCAAATTCTGTATCTGTCCCTGCATCACCTGCAACCGAGACGTAATATCTTCCCGGCCATTACCAAGCTGCTGCGCCGCAGCCTCAATCTCACCATACGTGACCTGTATATTCGCCATCCTCGGCACCTCCAATACATAAAAAAACAACTCAAGCGACACCACTCAAGCACCACCATCGTATGCCTCAGACAACAACAAAAACCACACACCACCACCATACGAGACAAAGTAACCGGACGATTGAATAAGTGGGCAATATTGAGTTACCCGTCTGACGAAAGAATTACCAGACATGAAGATCAGGATTTCTGCTGTACGGTACGGCAATGGTGCGGAACGTATTCTCTGCGATGGAATCATCACCGCGGACAATACAACAAGTGTGCACGACATAGCCGACACCTTAATCCGCGCAGGCATGGGATCCCCAGCCTTGGTTCCCTATGCGTTAGCAACCACGGTCCCACTGACAATCAAAACATCGGCGTCGAGTGGTGCAATGCCACTGATACTAGATTCGGCCTCCCCGATAGGCGACAGTGGCTTACGTCAAGGCGACATCATCGAGCCCGTTTTGGAATCTCACCCCGGTGAGGGCACTCGGCTGCATCCCCCGATCGCGACCATCAGTGTGGTCGGGGGAGAACAAGACGGAGCGCTCTATCTGCCTTCGGCTGGAGATAGCCTTATTGGCCGCGATCGCTCTTGCCGGATTCGTTTGCTTGACAAAGAAGTATCGCGCCGACATGCGATGCTCCGGCCGTGTCCAGAGGGAATCGAAATAGAAGATTTAGGTTCTGCCAACGGCACGACAATCATTGAGGGAGACGCGCACTATGACAGTGAGCGACCTGGTGTTATCAGAGTAGGAAGAGTGGCGGCAGCCCTCATATCTGTGGGTGGGACGATGCTCCGGATCGAAAGTAGCCCTCCTTCGCCGGGCAGTTCACTCACGCCTCCGACAGGGAAGTACTTACCATCCCCAGTGGTCACCCCTTCTTTTGTTCCAGACAGTATTGAGCTGCCATCGCCCCCGCCACAACCTCGACGTCCTCGTTTTCCTCTCGTTGCCATGGTGGCACCCCTGCTTATGGGAACTGTCATGTTTGCCGTCACACGGTCTCCCCTGAGTCTCATATTCATTGCGATTTCCCCTCTCATCATGGTGGGAACCTGGCTGGACAATGTCATTAGTGGTCGCAGGACCCTTAAAACCAAGAGAGAAGAATACGAACTCAATCTGGCTCAAACGGGGCGGGAACTAGAAGAAGACCGCCGCAAAGAACAAGAACACCGCAATCAAGAAGCCGTGCGCGCCATAGATCTGGTTGAGGCGCCAGCCAAGTTAGCACCTATTTTATGGTCGAGGCGGGCAGAACAAGCCGCGTTTTTAGAGTTGACTCTGGGGCAAGCAACGCTCCCCAGTCGCAAAGAAATCATACTTCCACCGCGCTCAGATGTGTCAGCTGAAGAATGGTCCAAAGTAAAGAATCTTTACGAACAATACCGGTACGTGTCTCACGTGCCCCTAGTAGAACAACTTCAAACATGTGGCAGTGTGGGTGTCACCGGCTGCGACAACTGGCTAATGTCCGCAGCCCGGGCCATCGTTATTCAGCTGACCGCCCTCCATTCCCCAGCGGATCTGGTTTTTGCTGCCTTTGCGAACGAAAAACAAGCGGGCGGGGAATGGAGTTGGCTGAAGTGGTTGCCGCACGCCGATTCTGTCTACAGTCCGTTGGCTGCCCCGCATCTTGTAGCAGATGAGCGTAGCTCTGCAGCCCTGATCCTGGCCATAGAGAGTATCATCAACAGCCGGACAGCGGCGCATAACGGGCGGACTGTTCGCTCCCATATCAACAATGCGGTCTCAGCCGGTGCCCCAGGAAGCAAGCCTACCTATACGCAAGACATGCTTCCCGCAATTGTTGTGCTTGTGTTAGACGCCGGAAACGTTGATATTGCCCGTCTTGTTAGTGCCGCAGAAGAAGGTCCTGACGTCGGTGTTCATTTCATATGGGTTGATCCGGTGCCTCAACAGATCCCGGCAGCTTGCCGCACCGTGCTCACGGTGGAATATTCTTCATGGACGGTGGGGTTTGTTCGCCAAAGCACTACCATCCCACTGTCCAGCATTGACGCCGTGGATTTGCCAGATGCGGAACGTTTTGCCCGCGAACTTGCCCCCATCAGCGATATTGGGGCGCGAATCCTTGACGAAAGTGACTTGCCATCTTCGGTAACTATCGATGAACTGGTGCAAGAAGATGTATTGGGTTCGCCGCAAGCTATTGTGCGCCGTTGGGCTGACACGGATTCTCTGCACTCCCACTGGACCGCCGGGCAGGATCGAACCGACCATGGAATGAGGGCTGTTGTGGGACAAGGCAACGACGGACCCGCATACCTGGACCTTCGTACTCACGGCCCCCACGCGTTGGTTGGAGGTACAACCGGATCGGGTAAATCAGAGTTCCTACAGACCTGGATTACATCGCTTGCAGCCAGTTATTCCCCTGATCAAGTTACCTTTCTTTTGGTCGACTACAAGGGTGGGGCAGCATTTGCTGACTGTGTCAATCTTCCGCACACCGTCGGGTTAGTCACCGACCTCAACACCCACCTGGTTCGTCGTGCGTTGACCTCTTTGAGAGCAGAACTGCGTTACCGCGAAGAGCTTTTGGCCGAAAAAAACGCTAAAGACCTGCTCTCGTTAGAACTTAGGGGAGACCCCGAGGCGCCTCCCGCATTGGTAATTGTCGTCGACGAATTTGCGGCTTTAGTATCGGAAATTCCAGAGTTTGTTGACGGGGTAATTGACGTGGCACAGCGTGGCCGTTCACTTGGTCTGCACCTGATCCTGGCAACCCAACGCCCTTCAGGAGTAATCAAAGACAATTTGCGTGCCAACACGAATCTTCGCGTAGCTTTGCGTATGGCCGATGAAAATGACAGCAGTGACGTGATTGGGAGTAAGGAAGCCGCGTTCTTTACGCCCGAGACTCCAGGACGTGCAGCAGCCAAAGTGGGGGCCGGGAGTCTTTGGCACTTCCAGACAGCATATTTGGGAGGACGGCGGTCAAATGCCATTCAATCAGCCGTGGAAATCACCAGTCTAGATTTCGGGAGACAGGTCCCCTGGCAGGTCTTCATACCTCCTAGTTCACCAAAGAAATCGTCGCGCCCCAAAGGCCCTCGAGATATTGAGAGTTTGACCAAATCGATTGCTTTGGCAGCTGATAATGCGCAGCTGGATACGCCTCGTAAACCGTGGGTGGCACAGTTGGATTCGGAGATTTCTTTCGCCAGCCTGCAAATGGCAACTACCATGGACAATCTACTGATTGGCGAGGTCGACCAACCACATTTACAACGAAAAGCACCTGAATCTCTCTTACTGAGTGAGGTTGGGAACGCTGTTATATATGGCGGTCCAGGGAGTGGCAAGAGTACTGCGCTGCTGACGTGTGCCTATTCGCTTGTCATTGCAGATACCGCCGCACATATCTATGGTATTGATGCAGGTGGAAACGCTCTACAGATTTTGTCAACATTGCCGAACACAGGTGCGATTATTCCCAGTATTGAAAGAGACCGCGTTGGGCGCCTTCTCACCAGACTGAAGAACACTGTTGATTCAAGAATCCAGATGCCTGAAGGGACCGAGCATTCTCCGATTCTGCTGTTGATCGATGGTATTGCCACGTTTCGAGAGCAGTTCGAGTTCTCCCGCCAGTCCACTAATCCATTTGAGGATCTCTCTCATATTATTCGCCGCGGTCGCACCGTCGCAGTACACGCGATTTTCACATGCGAAAGAACGAACGGACTTCCCACTAGTTTGGCTGCCTCGATTCC
Source organism: Scrofimicrobium canadense (assembly GCF_009696615.1). Classification (GTDB taxonomy): domain Bacteria; phylum Actinomycetota; class Actinomycetes; order Actinomycetales; family Actinomycetaceae; genus Scrofimicrobium; species Scrofimicrobium canadense. The sequence continues at coordinate 53,127 of NZ_VULO01000006.1, read as the reverse complement.
AGAGCGTTTTACCCTGCGCCAACCCTCCGATAACGACTACCAACTGCTGGGAGTTGCCCCTACAATTCTTAGTGAAGCACCCCCTGGCAGAGCTGTGCGGATTGGAACCGACGAAGAAATTCAATGGGCGTGCCCCGGAAACACAAGCAGCATCGAGGACACACAGAAGGCCTTTGCAGCTGTAGCACATACAACGGGGGAGTCCCTCATTGATCCACCGTGGAAGATTCCTCCGGTCCCGACCGAAATCGCTCGCCGCGAATTGGATATTTGCGGTTCTCAGTCAGCTTTTGCTATCACCACCGCAGAACTGACACCAGTGACATTGCCCAAAGAAGGATTCATGTTGGTATCCGGGCCCGCAGGGTCAGGGCGCACCACGGCTATCCGTTCCATGCTTGCTGCTTTTACCGAAAAAGCCAATCTGGAGCGCCGCGACGTCGAGGCATACCTCATTTCCCCGGCAAAAAGCCCACTAGGTGGAGTCATGGCATGGGCCGGTATCGCCGACACCGCCTCGTCCAGGGAAAAAATCATAAGCTTACTGAGAGAACGACTTGACGACGTGCCAGCAGAACAACCAAATTTCTTAACGTTGCCGACCATCGGCACCACCGAAACTATCAGTCCCGAGGTACCCTCACATAAGCCTGACGCTCCCCCATTTCCGAAAGACGGGGCTGTGCCTCTAGTGGTCATTGAAGACATCGGTGGCTTCAACGGCACAGGTAACGAGAGAGACCTTGCCGTGCTCATGCGATTACTGCGCAGAGAAGACATACCGACAATCATCGAAGCTGAGAATGCCACCATCAACAGCGTATGGGACCTGTCGAGCCAACTTCGTGGAGTGCGATGGGCCATTGCCCTGCAACCTGACGCCAACGATGTTCCCGGAATCTTCACAGTCTCATTTACGCACTTCAAACGGGCCGATGCGCCGCCGGGCCGCGGTGTCCTCATCCGTTCAGGAGCGGTGGAAGGAATTCACGTCGCCTTGCCGGATCTCTAGCCCTGGGACTACTTCATTATGCCGTGGACGAGGCGTTCACTCGTGAGAGTCGGCCGCTTTGGTGAGAACCTCCATGCGTTTGCGTGAGGTGAGCAAAGACGCATCCCCAATATGGACCAAACTTCCATCCCACACCGCCCCAGGCAATCGATCAACGATTGTTGTACCACGAGTAGTTGGAGAATTTTTCAACCCAAAAGCAGACATAAGAGCTTTGACTGTACGCTCAGGATCGCTTTGTTTAAACCAATTATTTGCTTTCCCGCACACCCAACACACCGCCCCAGCCACAGAGGACTGCCAGGTGACATCAGCACTTGAACTGGCCTCTGTTGTGCTCTTCGACAAGAAATACTCCGGTGAAACACTGCCCAACTTTGCGAGGATGCGCAGTGCAGAAGTTGTCATCTCTGTGTCGCCAAAAAATGTCGGTGCTACGGCCTCAATGACCTCAGCAACACTGCGAACCTTGTGCGCGACCGCCATCGACATGCCACGTGTCTTTACCTTTTCTTTAGGTAGGGGATCGGTAGTGAGCGAATCCAACGTGGAAGCCTCACCAATATCCAACTCCCAAGAATCCGTCAACCAAGAGAAATCTGAGTCGTAGTAGCTGGGCTTGATCAAGCGCGAGTATGTGCGCTTGCATCCAGCGATCGTCGCGACCACATCTTCGGTAATAATCGGAGGAACCTGCAACTGTGCATGATAATAGCGAACGATAGCCTCAAGAACCTTGGGTATGGGTCGCAAGTAGTCCTGCCCAGCAATCACTTTTCGAGGTACTAGGTCAAGTAACATCCGCTCGGCCAACTGAGCGCTCCACTGGCGGATATCGCCAGTTCCATAGTTGGTAGCCAGGCTCAAGATTAGGTGCGCCTGGTCGGGGGCATTTTGGCTCAAGCCTGCTGCGTAAGGTGAAGAAATAAATGCATCCACCTCAGCATCGATTTCTTCTTCAGTGTATTCGCGATATACGTGCCCGCGGCCGCCATCGGGCATTGTGCGCAGACCCCACAGCAGAAGTGGCTTGCATGCAGGCCACGTGTCGGTTTCAGGCGCATCGATATAGCGGCCATGCCAATCTGCAGCCTCATCAACAATCGCTTTCGCATCAGCTAAAGATATTTCAGTAATTGCGCCAGCCGGGTCGTCTTGAAGGCCAGCGTGATGAATTATTTCTTTGATTGAACCGGGGAAAGCATACCCGTCCTCAATCAACGCAATCCCCGAATATGCAATACCAACCACCAAAGTGAGAGGCCCCCAAGGGCAAGCAAACTCAATGGACACCAACTCGAACTCTCCTGTATACGACCCAAAAGACGCGGCCGAAACAGGCCTTACCTGGTCAATCTGGCGTAGCCACTGAGGTGGCTCCTGTAGCCGTCGCAGAAGTTGCTTGTGGCGCAGCTCAGTCAGTGGGGACTGCGGTAGCATCTGCTCCCACACCACCAGTAACCAATCTGTTTGCGGGGTATCCTCTTGGAACAGCATTTCTGCCACTTCGGTGATTGATGGCTCAGAGTCAGAATTGCTGAAGGGGTCAGGAGTAGCTTCAGTGAATGAGGCGATCGCGCTTGCGGTGGTAAGCGCAACCAGCGGATCGCCAGAAGTAAAGATCTCTCGTACGTCGTCAATGAATCCAGGCGTGTCGGTCGTCATGTCGTGTGGGGGATGGTCCATAAAGCGAGTCTGCTGGCTTTCTCAGTTGGATGGGCGGAAATGCTTTTCGAAGGCTGCCGCTGATTATGGGCGCTAGGTGCTGACCGGGAAGGATTTATCTGGATTTCCCAAAAGCAAGCACGATGTGCAAGGGGAAGCTCAATGTGCACGAGGCGCATGCCCATCGAGCCTCCCGCTGCACATTGATGTGTGTCCGTATGAAATGACACATTGCCTAGGGTCTTCGTGGAGGTCAACTCGCGTGTGGTGCGGCGATCGGAGGGCACTAGTCAAGTGCAGAAAAAGTTCATTACATGCCGGAATAATCCGGCATGTAATGAACAGAAAACCCAGTTTCGTCGATTTTTAGCCTCGTTGCCGCCTCGCACGAGTCCGTCAATGTCCTGGGTGGTGCGAGACATCCCCGGAAGCCGGTATTGCAGCATCGTCCCTCCTTTCAGGAGGAACAGCGGAGCCCCGGACCTGTCGACCGCGCGTTGCAGGGCAGCGGAGACGACGGTCGCGGCGACGAGCTAGCCCAGGCGCGGACCCGCCGACTCGAGACGGTCCTGTGCCTGGGCGATCCAGGCGTTGAGTACGCGCGCCGAGGCGGGCGTCTTGCCTTTTGGTGTCAAGTCGTTCAGCGCCGAGGCAAGGTTCGCCCGGTCATGCTCAACCATCGCGCGCCTCCAACTCGGCGGTCAGCCGTTCCCGCTCGTCGGCTGGCAGCACGCTCGTTCGACCGGCGCGGTCTAGCGCATGGCGGATCAGGTACGTCGGCACCCCCGAGGCGATGCCTTGCGAGATCGCGGTGGGAACGTTCACGATGCGGATGCCCTGCCACCACGTGACCTGAGCCGGGTCGAGGTCGTCGTGATGGATGACATACCGTTCTCCTCCGGCACGGCGCAGCCGTCGGTTCCGGGCTACGGTCACGTGGATGTGGTCGGGGTTGATGTCGGTGATACCCCACGCTTCCAGGGCGGTGTCGTGGCTCAGGCATGCCTCCGGCGCGCCAGTCCAGAGCACCGCGAGCTGGTACTGGTCGTACTCGGTCTCGGAAACCTGTGGCACCCGGTATACTCCGTGGGCGGCACGCTCGATCCGGCCGCGGGTGACCATCATGGACAGGTCAGCGTGCGATATGCCTTCTTCGAGGGACTGCGCGGTCGTGATGAACCCATGTTGGTCCAGCGCGACCTCCCGCAGACGCTCCAACTTCGTCACCACAGTCGTGTCAATACCTTAACAAAAAGTGAAGGTATTGACACAATGAATCGGCCCGACTTTCGTTCCTATCGGGGGCCCTGTCCGGCAGGTACCGGCTGGCCTGATTCTTGGTCAGCGTAATACTCCTGTTCGACCTCCACGGAAGTGTGCGTGTCGACTTCGCCGTCGAGCCGCTGGTTGTTCTACCATCACACCCACTCCAGGGTCGCGATTTCGACTTGCTCGGCGGTCCGCCAGGGTCCTTGCTGGCGGACCAGCTCGGTCTTGTAGAGGTTGTTCACTGCCTCGATCATCGCGTTGTTGAACGAGTCGCCGACGGCGCACGACCGACAGCAGCGCGATAGCCGCGGTAGGTGAGGAACCCCTGGACTGCCGGTCGGAGAACCCTGCGGATGAGCTCGACCCTGAAACGCTCCCGGTGCTCATTGACGAACCGGATAATCTTAGCCAGGGCTGGTCGCGCTCCTTCGCGAAAAACACGCTCGCAACCTTGCGGATCTCGTTCGCCTTGCGCAGCTAGGCGTTCTCCTTCTGCAGCCGCTTGATCTCCGCCGCTGCATCCGTGGTCACCCCCCGCTTCACACCGGCGTCGACTTCGTAGTGACTCTGCCAGAGGCGCAGCGTCGTTGTCTTACCCGCGCCGTTAGGGCCAAGATAGCGAACTGTTTTTCCAGCATCAACGTGAAGTGACAGGTCTTTGAGGGCATGGGTGGCGCCGTATTTCTTCCGGAGCCCCCGAATTTCTATCGCACATCCTGAGTTGGTGCTACGCTTCGTATCGTAATTATTCGTGAGTTTACGGCATCTCCGAAAAGGATACGGCGCAAATAAGTCCAGTCGAATCACTGACGCAAGCACTTCCCAGGGCAGCACTCAGCGAAATGCATCAAAGACACTCGCAGGGTTCAGCAGATAGCGCAACGAACGTCTGCTTGAAATACGTTGGCGCGATCTCAAACTTACCTCCTACCTCATGACAATACGCGGCTTTTGGGCGCGCCGCCGGGAAGGGCTGTCGCTCTCAGCGTTGCTCGATGAGAAATGGATTAATCCAGAGAGTATCTTTTGTTCCCTGGCCATGAAACCAGGCAAGTATGTTGCCGTCGGCTTCCTCGCTACGCCATGGAACTTCACCTCTGAACAGCCGTTGAGACAGCCGACGACCCTTGAGGAACTCAAGATGGCAGATGCTGAGGGCGGAATTGAAGATCGGCATGGACTTCACATTTACGTCAACAGCTACCGGTTGCCTCATCACAACAGCGACCTTGTGCGAGGCGAGCACCGCCTCGGCAGCCAAGAAGTTTAGACCGTACTGGTGGTTGATCCGACCATTCTCAGGATTGATCCGCCGCGAAATCCTATGGCACCTGGTACGTTAGGTGCGCATATCGGGTTCGGCTGCGGTTTCTAACTTTGCGCGAACGGCTGCAGCCCTTCAATCAATTCTGGATCTTGAGTAAAATCCGTCAGCGGAACAAGGCGCGGACCTGGAGGAAAGTGAATTGAATAGGTCGCGAGGTCCGCAGATAGGTCTCCGAAGTCGTCGCGTTTCATGGTAATGCCGTCGGTTGATACTTCAAGCAGCCGGACGCGCACCCAGGTCCCGTCATCTCGTTGGAACGCGTAAGGGTCCGCGAGATAGCCGATCCCCAGTGTATTGAGGTATTCCTCGGCATGAAACCAATCAGTGAGGAGGCCTTTTCTGCCCAGTAGATCAATCGTCACGAAATCCTCGCCGTCTAGCACGACCCAGCCCACAAGTTCGCGGTCGTCGCGGCGAATCTCGATCCAATCTGTAGGTACGCTCATGAGCCAGAGTTTAGCGGGCCGCCAACCCCTCGCGCATTACAGAGTTATAAATCCAAATACCATGGAAGATAGCCTCAGGGATTTAGTGTTTTTCCCAGGGGTTTCTACGGATACAATCTGGTCGATATTCAATTATCCTGAACTTATGTGTGGAAGAGTCGTTGTCGACTACGACGAGAATATGGGTGGCGCGGCGTGGCAAGATATCGCTCAGTGGATCGGCCACCTACCCGAGGGATATGCGCCGTCGTGGAATATCAAACCAACAGAGCAAATCCCTGTGGCATTTACTGATAGTGAGGGAAACAAACGCTTTGAGTACGCCTACTGGTCGCTGATACCTCCATGGGAGCGACAACTCAAAACCAAATACCCCACGTTCAATGCGCGGGCAGAGACAGCCGCGGAAAAGCCAACCTTCAAAGCGGCAGTGAAACATACCCGCTGCATTATCCCTGTGACGGGATTCTATGAGTGGACGGGCGCCAGGGGTACGCGTATTCCTCATGCGATCGTGGGCCCTAGCACAATACTTCCCATGGCTGGCCTCTACTCATGGTGGCATGACCCTGCGGCCCCGGAAGATAGTGGCTGGTACCTGACGGCCACCATTCTTACCTGCAAGTCTTCTGGCGTCATGGAAAGCCTTCATGATCGGATGCCGGTATTCATGACTCCTGCATTGGCGTGGGAATGGTTGGACCCTGCAACAATGGGTGACCAAAGCCTAGTGAATGCTGTCGCAGATGCTGCAGTACCTATTTCTAAGGGTCTGAGGCAGTGGCCTGTGCTGCCACTGCGTGGGGATGGGCCAGAGCTCATGCAGCCTGCACCAGTTCTTCCCATCGAAGTCGAATCCCCCTGAATAAAACACTGTCCCGGTGACAAATATCAAACTGCCACGGGAATTAGGACACTGTGATGTGACAAAGGAAGGAGGGGAGGGCAGATCAGCGAACACCCAGGTATGTGCACTAGCATGGACTAGTCGAATGTATGCACAGAGAGGGAACCAATGAGCACTGGTCATAATGACAAGGAATACTTGAACCGCTTAGCTCGCCGCGCCGAAAAGCATGGTCTGCACATCGAAGCCGTGGACGGCGATTCTGAAGGTGGCACCTACTTACTTAAGAACGTGCAGACCGGTGCAGTGGCTCACCAGGCACAATCTGATAGCAACCGCGACTATGGTTTAGGTTTGCGTCAGATTGAGGACTACCTCAACGGCCTTGACTGATCCGGTAGCAGGGCAGGACTATCTGCTCGAAGAAGAACTTGCTCAAGCCCAATCACTGTTGGACCGGGTTAACACACTCTTTCGCCAACGCGTTGTGGGACAGGATGACTTGCGCGAGGCGTTGCTGGCCGCACTGTTAGCAAAAGGACACGTACTCATCGAGTCCGTCCCAGGGCTGGCGAAAACCACTGCGGCGCAAACTTTGGCCAATTCTGTTTCGGGTTCCTTCAGACGTATTCAATGCACCCCAGACTTGATGCCTAATGACATTATTGGCACGCAGATTTTCAACTCGCAGACTGGCCAGTTTGTAACGCAGCTAGGACCTGTGCATGCCAACTTCGTTCTCTTAGATGAGATCAACCGGTCGTCGGCAAAAACTCAGTCGGCAATGCTTGAAGCAATGCAGGAACGCCAGACGACGATCGGCGGTGAAAACTATCGGCTTCCTCAGCCTTTCATGGTGATGGCAACGCAAAACCCCATTGAGGAAGAGGGCACCTATGTGCTCCCAGAAGCACAGATGGACCGCTTCCTTATGAAAGTTGTGATCACCTACCCCAGTCCCGCTGAAGAACTCAAAGTGCTGCAGATGATCGATGAGGGAACCTTCGCTCAAGATCTAGAAGGCACTCCGATTTCGCTGGATGAACTACAGGTACTGCAAGGTTTTTCATCGCGAGTCTTCGTTCATGACTCCATCAAGTCGTACATTGTTGATTTGGTCAACACCACGCGTGGTGGAGGGCCAGCACCACTGCCGAATTTCCGTTCGCATGTCCGACTGGGAGCGTCTCCTCGTGGAGCAATTGCCCTTCAGGAAGTGGCGAAAGCTCACGCGCTGATGGACGGTCGTAGTTTTGTTGTCCCCGACGACGTCAAAGCATTACGTCATCCCGTGCTTCGCCATCGCATGGTTCGCACATGGGACGCGGTGGCTGACGACGTATCTGTTCCAGGTCTTATCGACGCGGTTTTCACCGCGGTACCTGTTCCGTAAACACCATATGGCTGCAGGTGGTTTGTACGACTACGGGAAGTTGGTGGACTTCCCGATTCAACGTCGCCTATTTTCGCTGCTTGATGGCAGGCACCAGGGGCTAGGTGCGGGGGCAAGTCATGAGTTCTTGGACATGGCAGAGTACAAGCCAGGCGACGATATCTCGGACATCGATTGGAAAACTACCGCACGCCACAGCCAGGCGATTGTCAAACGTTTTGAGTCAACCGCGACCCTGAACGTCGAGCTAGTTGTGGACCGCGGGTCGAATATGGCGGCGATTGCCCCTTCGGGTGAATCAAAAGCAGAAATTGCTGGCGAAATAACAACTGCCCTGGCGTGGATGACTTCTGTGCGAGGCGATCACCTGGGCTTGGTTACTGGCAACTCTCAGGGTGTGGTGACTCTTCCAGCGAGGTCTGGGGTGTCCCATTCTGAACTGGCAGTCAAGGCAGTTGTGCGCGCTGACCCACAAGGTGGTACTGCTGTTGTGCCACAACTCTTGCGACGTGCAGAAACCCTGGTGCGTCGACGGTCCTTAGTTTTCTTGGTGACCGATCTTGCCCAGATTGCGCCGCCCATCCGCGGGCCTTTGCGTAGGCTGGCGACTCGCCACTCCGTCGCGGTGCTCATCGTCGATGATTTCGATCCGACAAAAACGGCAATGCAGGAGATCCGAGATATCGAACTCGGTGAACTTCCCGATTTTGTCGGTGAGGACGCTGCGCTCGCTAAGGAATGGGAACAGGTGATAAGCCGGCAACGCCACTATGCCGAAGAGGCCCTGCGATCACTAGGACTCCGGTTTGCTTTTGTTGACTCGCGTCAAGCAGTGCTCGATGCGCTAGTCCAGGTGTTGGGGGGAGGTAGACGTGGAACCCTCACTGCGTGAACCTGTCATGTATCCCAACTGGGTGTGGGTTTTGGGTGGAGCTCTCATACTTTTTTCTCTCATTTGGCTGCTGGGACTCATCATTGGTTACCGTTCGTCAAGGATCCGCCCTAGCACGGATCGCACGACTCTTTCAGCAGCACGGCGTGCCCGCTATGAGCGTTTGATCAGTGAAGTTGAAGAAGGATTTGAAACCGGAGAGTTAAGCGTGCGCGAGGCACACTTGGCAGTTGCTGCGATCATCCGCGCTGCGGCAACAGAGAGAACTGGCAACAACATAGAAAGTCTCACTGTTGAAGAAGTAGGCCTTTACCAGCAGGACTGGCCGGAGTTAGGACAGGCGCTGGCCTGGTGTGAAGAGCCGTCCTTTGCTGCCATCGAGGAGGCACGCCACATAGCTGACGGGGCCACCTGGGCTAGAGTGGTGGTTGGATGAGATTCCTGTGGCTGACCATTGTCATTCTGATAGTGGTGATTGCGGCATGTGCGTTGATGTTTTGGAGCAAGACGAAACCCTATCGCGAGCCTCAAGCGTGGGTTGCTAACGTAAAGTCAATAGAACATGTTCCCATGTTCCGGGCGTTGCGCCGGGCAAATCGGGCTGGACTCATCGCGGGTGCTGTTGCCTTGATTGGTGCTCTGATTGCCGCAGCCATATTGGCTGGTGGACCAGTTAATCGCGAAACCAAGAACCCAGCGTTAGGTAGACGCGACATGGTTTTGTGTTTGGATGCGTCGGGATCAATGCTTCCTTACGATGGGCAGATTCTACGGACCGCCTCTGAGCTAGTGGATAGCTTTTCGGGAGAGCGGATGGCTCTGGAAATGTGGTCGGCTCGTTCCATTGTGAAATTTCCTCTCACCGATGACTACCAACTGATGCATGAAGTTTTGGAAGATGCTGCCAGAATCATCGACGCAGGATATTTAGGTAAAGAGGGTGACTATGTTCTGGTGACCCCGGAACTCTCTGATTACCTTCAAGGCGTTGATTCTGACGAGGCGGGTGTCGCCTCGCTCATAGGCGACGGTTTGGCTTCGTGTGTTCTCAGCTTCGACCACCGCGACCAGGAACGTTCCCGCACGATTATCTTGGCCACGGATAATGAAGTGGCTGGAGATCAGATCTATTCTCTGACCCAGGCTGTCGACTTTGCTTCCGATCAGGGGATCGAAGTAATCGCTCTCTACCCAGCGCTCTCAGGTCAGTTGACGTCAGAAGGTGAACAGCTTCGATCGGTCATTGAAGCTGCAGGCGGGGAGTTTTATAAGGCTGATGATCCTGCAGCCATTTCGTCGATTATGGAGCGTATCGAAAGTCAGCAGTTGGCCGAGGCGGACGGGAAATCATACGTGGTAGAAACCGACACGCCTCAAACTGCCCTGTCGTGGACTGTGTGGTGTTCTTTGATCGGGTTGGCGGTTCTGGTGTGGAGGCGCATATGAGTTTGTCTCCGCTGGTAGGAGTCCCCAGTTTAGTGTTGTTCGCCATGCTGTGGGCATCGATGGTTGTGGTGGGGGTATTGCGGGCACGTAACCGCCGTTGGGTGTGGTTATCCGCCCTGCGGCGTTCTCTGCTGGGGATCGTGCTGTTTGCCGCGCTACTGGGGCCAGTCGTCCAAGTTGAGCGCGAGGATATGGCAACAAACACTGAGATTCTTTTGGTGGTCGATAGAACAGGGTCTATGGCTGCCGAAGATGTGGAAGGAGGGCCACGCCTCGATGCAGTCAGCCGCGACATTATGGCGCTTTTGGAGGCTACTCCTGGCTCGCGCTATTCGATAGTCACGTGGGATGGCAGTGCTCGCACTGAGTTACCGTTGACCACGGATACATCCGCAGTGGCCAGTTTTGCAGAACTCTTGCACCAGGAAATATCTGAGTTTTCTGCGGGTTCATCGCTCAACCGCCCCTTAGATGATGTACTGGATATCCTCGAGAGCAGTCACGAATTGCGGCCAGGGAATGCGCGGTACCTCATCGTCATTTCGGACGGAGAAGCTACCGATCCATCCGATGCTGAAGTGTCCAGTACCTGGCAAGAGGTGGCTCCTCTAGTCGATGGGGGAGCGATCTGGGGTTTCGGCACCCCTGAGGGCGGTCCTATGCAGACCTATCAGGTGGGCGTCGGTCCAACGGGCGAATATATCGAAGACCCTGATAGTCCAGGACAAAATGCAATATCGCGTATTGATCAGCATGCCTTGCAACAGTTAGCTGACTATACACAGCTGCCGCTCACCATCAATCCCAGTGAGCAACAAGTCGCTGAGCTGGGAAGTCAGATCCTGGATGGTGCTGAAAGTGTCGCCACCAGGTCCCGCAATAACTGGTCCTACAACTATGTGATCTGGCCTTTAGGTATTGCTGCCGCCGTGCTAATTGGCTGGGAATGCATTAGTTTTGCAGGAACAGCCGCAACGTGGAGGAGGCGTCATGCCGTCTGAGATTCTGCCTCCTTTTGGGGCGCTCACGCCCCCGCCTCGTCCCACTCAACGCAACCGCACACTACTGGTGGCACTATGGGTTTCCCTTCCTTTCATCGTGGTGGGACTCATTGCGGGGCTAGCGCTAGTGCTACTACAAGTGTGGGCGTGGCTAGGGATTCGTGATTTCCAGTCTGAGGCTTATGCGGATGCGCGGGTAGCATTCAAAACTCAAACGTCACTGCCTTTCCCAGCTACGTGGGTGCCTCAATACAATGTTGGAACGGCAATTTTGGCGCAAGGCAACGCAGAAGAAGCACTCACGTATTTCGAGAAGGCCTTTGAAACTGTCCCCAAGGCGGTAGTCGACGAACAAGGAAAAATCCAAGCCTTTACCTATGAATGCTCAGTTCGGATGAATACGTCTGCCGCATATGAAAGTATGGGAGACCAGGTCAAAGATTCTGATGCCACGCAAGCAGATGAACTGTATGCTTCAGCTCAAGAATGGGTGGCGCCCTGTGTGATGTCCAGCTCTGGTGGTCAGGGTGACTCTGAGGATGAGGAACAACAGCAAGGTCAAGGACAAGGGTCGGAATCGCAGGCTGATCAAGAAGCTAGTGACGCGGGTGAGCGATTGGAACAAAAGCGTCAAGACCTGCAAGGTGACGGGCAAGAACCACAAGAGTCCGAAGAGCAGCCTAGTGAAGGCGGCGAAAATCAAGAGACTCCAGATTCTTCCGATCCTTTCGACGGTGAAAGCCAAGCCGAGAAGGAACGTCGAGAGAAACTTCAGGGACAAAAGAACGACCAGGCTGAGCGTCAGCGCGAGCGCGAGGAAGCGCAGAACCGTGACCGCACGGCCAAGGGGTGGTAAGGATGGTCACGCCTGTTGCTCCCTGGGAAGTGATCGTCATCGGCGCCGGGCAGGCAGGTCTAGCTACAGCCAGGGAACTGGTAAGAAGAGGGCTCACCCCAGGAAGTGAAATGCTGGTCCTCGACGCTGACGAAGAGCCTGGAGGCGCCTGGAGACATCGGTGGGATTCGCTCACTTTTGGTCGAGCTCACGGCGTCGCAAATCTTCCGGGAATGAAGCTCGAAGATGCTGATAACGATTTACCGGCATCTCAAGTAGTTTCCGACTATTTTCGTCAGTATGAGGAAAATTTTTCCTTGGGTGTAGTTCGGCCGGTTCGAGTGAAACACGTCAGTGACGACAATGGGCTACTTCGCGTAGAGACCGACAACGGAGTGGTTTTACATTCACGCATGATTGTTTCTGCCACCGGCACGTGGCAGGCACCCTTTATCCCCTGGACGCCTGGAATCGACACGTTCCAGGGCAGACAGATGCATACCGTCGACTTTCGCAGTGCTTCAGATTTTGAGGGTGCTCGCACGCTGGTGGTAGGGGGAGGTCTATCAGCCGTGCAACTGCTACTCGACATTGCGCCTGTGACTAAGACCATCTGGTCAACTCGCAGACCCCCACAGTTCCGGACGCGGCCGTTTGATGACAATTGGGGGCGCGACGTTGAGTTTAAGGTGCGCGAAAGAACCCTTGCTGGGCTACCACCTCGTTCAGTCGTATCAAATACCGGCATCCCTCCCTTACCTGAATATCTGAATGGGATTGAAAAAGGCATCTTGGTCAGTCGCGGCCCTATTGCCCGGTTTCGTGAAAATGGGGTTGTCTTCGCAGGGGCGCCCGAAGACCCATCGCTGGCGCAGCCTCGCTCATGGAAGCCAGCAGCACCTCAGACTTTTGAGCAAGTCGACATTGTTTTTTGGAACACAGGTTTTCGTTATGCTATTTCCCACTTGGCTCCTCTTCGTTTACGTGCTTCTGGAGGAGGCCTGGCAATGGTAGACGAAGTTCGAACCGTTGACCCTCGTGTGCTCGTAGTTGGGTATGGTGCAGGCGCTTCAACAACGGGAGCGAGCCGGGAAGGACGTATGGCTGCGCGCGCCGTGGTGGAATATCTCGCAGGTAAATAGCGGGTCAAAGTTTGGACTGAAGCTGGACAATGTGTAACGCTTTGGGACAATGAGGCGTCAGATTTTTATCGGAGGCAAGGATCGCTAGTGAATCAACAAGTCCAAGAAGTCTATGAAGAAGTGCTTCGACGTAATCCTAACGAACCTGAATTCCATCAAGCCGTCCATGAGGTTCTTACTTCTCTTAGCCCAGTGATCGATCGACAGCCAGAGTTTGCCGAATACGCCTTGCTCGATCGACTAGTCGAACCAGAACGCCAAATCCTGTTCCGGGTCCCCTGGGTCGACGACTCAGGTAAAGTTCAGGTAAATCGTGGCTATAGGATTGAATTTAACTCCGTGCTGGGGCCATATAAAGGCGGGTTGCGTTTCCATCATTCGGTAAACCGCAACATCATCAAATTCCTCGGCTTTGAACAGATCTTCAAGAACGCTCTGACCGGGCAGGGGATCGGTGGAGGCAAGGGAGGGTCAGACTTCGATCCTCACGGCAAAACCGACAACGAAATCATGCGTTTTTGCCAGGCCTTCATGACGGAACTCTCTCGCCATATTGGCGATAAGACCGACGTTCCTGCTGGTGACATTGGTGTGGGTGCTCGCGAAATCGGATACCTCTTTGGTCAGTACCGCAGGCTCACCAACCGGTATGAGACCGGTGTGCTCACTGGAAAAGGTCTGGACTGGGGTGGGTCTCTTGCTAGGACCGAGGCAACGGGATACGGTACCGTCATGTTCGCCCAGAATATGCTGGCTGATCGTGGCATGGACCTTGAAGGTATGACCGTTGCAGTCTCTGGCGCCGGCAACGTGGCAATCTACGCCATCGAAAAAGCACAGCAGTTCGGCGCTAAGCCGGTGACGTTCTCCGACTCTTCTGGCTGGGTGTATGACAAGGACGGAATTGACTTAGATCTCCTCAAAGAGATCAAGGAAGTCAAGAGAGGCCGCGTTGCCGATTATGTTGCGCAGCGCCCCACTGCCGAGCTTCACACGGATGGGTCGCTGTGGTCAGTTCCTTGTGATGTTGCTTTGCCATGTGCAACGCAAAATGAGCTTCATGAGGACGACGCCCGCACGCTCGTTGCGAACGGATGCAAGGTAGTCGCTGAAGGCGCAAATATGCCGTGTACCCCCGAAGCTATCGATATCTTCCAAGAGGCTTCGGTTCTGTACGCACCAGGTAAGGCGGCTAACGCTGGTGGTGTGGCAGTCTCTGCTCTTGAAATGCAGCAGAATGCCAGCCGCGCCCGCTGGACATTCGATCAGGTGGAAGAATCTTTGGCGCTGATCATGAAAGATATTCATGACACCTGCCTGGCTACCGCTGATGAGTTTGGCTCTCCCGGTGATTATGTGCTGGGTGCTAATGCCGCCGGTTTTGTTCGCGTAGCTAAGGCAATGCGCGCTCAAGGTGTCATCTGACAATGAGTGAGCTTACAACAACTGCCCGGCGTCTATTGGGGGAACTGCAGCAGCGGTACCCTGGCCGGGCAGTTGAAGTACGCGTTCCATTTGTTGGGGCAGTACAGATTCTTGAAGGGACCAGGCACCGGCGTGGAACCCCACCGGCGGTGGTGGAGATGTCCGCTGAGACCTGGGTGTCTTTGGCGCAGGGGAAGATCACCTGGGAGGACGCGGTCGACCAAGGACTAGTTGATGCCTCGGGAGAGCGCGCTGATCTGAGCGCCTGCCTTCCGCTCTAATTCCCACGTACGGGGCCATAAAACTGTAAACGGGGACATACACAGCCCCGGCACATGTCACACGGCCCCGGCAGCGGAAACGTACCTAGAGGCCGTGGGCCTCGATGAATTGATTTGTCTTTTGAGCCGCGAAACGCTGCGCAACGGTCACTGCCGCCGCAGAGACGATTGCAAAGGCAAGCAAACGCGTTGTCGAATCGCCTTCTTCCGCGCTTGGTGGGTTATTTCCTGTGGCGATCTTCCATGCCAGTTCGACTGCCTTTCCCACCGCAAATGCTGATAGGCCCATCACTGCAGTGGAAATTAGTTTACTTTTCATGTCCATGCCTCCAGCCTAGTGCTATCTGGCGCGCACGCCCAGGTAGGCTGGAGGCGTGAAACGTGGATTCGTTCTTTTGCCTCTTGCACTCTTACTGGGAGCCTGTACTGCCTCGATAACGGGCCAACAGTCCGGCTATGAACCGGTCAGTGTTATTCTTCCCGAGGGGGCCTCGGTAGATGTCCTGAGCGAAGAGTATCCAATTGATGAGAATAACGAAGATCCCGTGGAGATCGGTGAGGATGTCTCCGGTGTGGAGATTGGGCGCGATGCCACTTGTGTGCTGGTGAATCAATCGTGGTTTCTGGTCAATAAACTTGCACTTCCTGGATCGAGCTCAGAGATAAAACCCGAGTGGCTTTTCGTCCCCGCTGATCTCGAAGAGGAATGGCCCAACGGAACTGGTGGTGAGGACGCGCCCGCCCGTATCGACTCGGCTCTCTTGCCGTGGCGAACAGTCAATAACCTGGGAACGGAATCGCAGTGGGTAGTTCTGGAAGATACGTGTATACCGCATACGGTCAAGGTCAGTGGAAAGGCTCCAGAGTCCTTTATTAATTTCTTGCAGACCCCAGCAGGGCAGGATGTATTAGCTCGGGCTGGGATAGCTTTTCCTCTCGAAGGGGAAGGGCCAGAGGAAGTTTCGCGGATAGTGACCTTGCCACAATCTGAGTAGCATATGCCCTTATCCAAGCATAGACAGCGACACCGAGCACTCATCACCAATGCGCATGGGCGCGATTTTTCCTTCGTCGCGTAGCTTCAGTAAGTTCTCTACTGAGCGTTTCCGAACCCTCCACGGATCAATGGTGTTGAGGTAGATGCGCGTTCCTCCCTCAAAACCCGCCATTGTCGAGATTCGCCACTTCAACAACATGCGCCAGCGCACCGGAACCTTAGTCGCTGGGGGCCGGTGATACCACTCCTCATTGGAAGGAACTTCAACACCGGTTGCGGCGTGGGCCGCGTGGAGAATGTCAGAAACCCCGCGCAGATAGTCATCATCTGCCTCCCAAGGGTTAATGGGAGCTCCCAGTGGCCATACCGCCAAGGAGGGATACCGGTGACCAAAACCAGCCAAGACAACTGCATGCTCATTTTGTGCGACCAATAATTTGCGTGTCGCCCCCACCTGCAAAATGTCTGTGTAAATGTCGGGGCGTTGCCGTATTCTTTCGATTTCGGCGTTGATCTGCACTGCACGCTCATCGATTGCGACCAGCTGTTTGTGAAGGTGGTCGAAAGAAGCTCCGGCAGGTTTGAGCCAGTTTTGGAAGGTCGCAACATATTTCACGGCCGGGTCGAGGTGGTAGAGATCATCCATCGCATCGACAGTCATTCGGGTGTACTGGAAATGCTCTTCAGGGGTGAGCGTTCCCGATCCAGCCAGTTGATCGGTGGTTTCGGCCCCCTCGATATAGTGGCGTCTAGCGATGATCACATCGTGACCCCCCGAAAAGAATCCATTCGCATGTTGCAGCTTCTCCGACTCACTCATGCGCGCGAATTCTTCTTCACTGGTTCCAGCGGCTAAGACACGCGCTTTAACTACACTCATCACATGGTCGTAGCCGACATCAGATGCCAGGTATTCTGCCATGCGTCGGCCCTGTGCTTCAGAGGGCATGTGACCGTGGTTCAGCATCCAATAGCGGTAGGAAACAATCTCAAACAGATTGGGTATGCGCCGAAAGTCAGCCGTGGTATCGAAAAGTCGATCGGCTGGAAGCCCCGGAAGATAGTCCCACACTTCACCGTTCTTCACTAGCCGTGACTTCTCTGGAGGAGTCTCCAAGTAGCGGTTCTCGCAGAAGGCGCACCAGCTTCCCGTTTTTCCCTCATCGATAGGCTGGCTTTCAGGGAGCGCCCGGGGTAGCGGACGATCGCCTCGCCCAGGTACCGTCCACACTTCAGTGCCGGAAAGAAGATTGGTTTGTTTGACAGTGCCATCTGCCATTCGAACTATTGCGTCATTGCCATAGTTTTCAGGATTGCCCATAGGTCCTATCTTAGCGGCCCAGCCAACCTTCAGCCTGCGATGAAAGTCCCGCCAACAGTCGCATTGCTTCGGCTGCCCGCGAAACTGGAACGAAGAGATGATCGTGATGGAATCCAGCTATCACGTTGCAGGGAATGTCACGTGAGGCAAGAGTCTGTGCAATTGTCGCTGTTATACCTACAGCATTCAACGAGGTGAACGCCCCCAAACTGATACGGGCAAAAGGTACTGTGGCGGGCAACTCTGCCCCCGCTGCGTCCTCTTGATCAACAACGATGGTAGTTCCTTCATCCTCATGGATGATTGCGAAAGGCTGAACGCCAGACGGAATGCTGTCGACAGTTTCAAATACGTAGGTGCCTACAATGCGCGGGTCGAGCTGCGCCAGGCTTTGCTCAAGGTTAACGAGGGCATTCATATAGATATGGTAGCCACATGTCTCTAACCGAAGTCGACGCTTCCGCCATAGTAGACGCTCCCAGGTTCTAGCAGGCCAGCAAATAGTTGTGAAACGGTCACCAGGGTGAAGCCGCGCGCGCGTAGTCCTTCTACAATGCCGGGAACTGCATCTACTGATTGGTCGTGAATATCATGTATCAAAATGACATCGCCAGGTATGGCAGGATTCACTGCCCTATTGACGATCTCGCCAACTCCGGGCTTTTGCCAATCGTTTGTGTCAATACTCCACCGCATTGCTGGCATCCCAGCTGCGTCCAGGGTCTGCTGGTTGAAAGAGCCGTAAGGAGGCCTCATAGTGGCGGGGGTAATTCCACTGGCATCAGCAATTGCCTGATTGGTGCTTTGGATTTCTTCGACAACGCCTGCTGGGCCAAGAGTCGTCAGGTCGGGGTGCCCCCACGAATGATTACCTAACTCATTTCCGCTATCAGCAATCTGCTTGACTATCTCGGGATAGTTGGCAGCGTTTACTCCTAGAAGGTAAAAAGTGGCTGCCGAATCGTGCGAAGCGAGAATCTCTAGCACCTCCGGCGTGCGTGCCGCTGGCCCATCATCGAAGGTGAGGGCCACGCAGGGGGTGAGTGAACAATTGGTGTATGCCTGGCCGGGGCTGGTTGCAGTGATGGGAGAAGGAGGTGTGTGCGAGGCGAGAGCCTCAGAGATTGCGGTGCCCAGCGGCGTGAGATAGTCAGAGGCGATCTGGGCGGGTATCTGGAATAAAGCTTCGGAAGGATAGGAAGCTGCATTAGTGAGGGCTCCTGTGAATGCGTCGGTGACGGCAAAAATCAGATTTCCGTCCTCATCGAAATGCACGTCTGAGATAGTCTGCGCCAGGAAATCGGCAGGATTCTCGGGTCCGCCAGATTGCGGTGGAAGAAAAGTTACTGAGGGTCCCATATTGTCTAGGACCTGCTGCAAGGTGAGAGGTAGTGCCTCGGGAGAGAACAGAGCGCTGCCGCGAGCCACCTCGCCCGTATCCCTGTGCGTAAAGAGAGTCTCAGAAGTGTCGAGCGTCACCGCCTGGGCATCGCCCTTGACAACGCGAAGGCGCTCGGCAAAAACCGGACCGGATGCTATGACGACATCACACGTGATTGAAAGCCGTTGTCCATCGGTGGGGGAAACATCGGGATTCGCCAGAATTTCGGAGGCGGGGCGAAAAGTAGTACCGGGGATGCAGCCGCGATTTTGGAGTTGCCAATCGGCTGGATGAACCTGGGGGAAGTAGGTACTTTCCTGCTCCTCAGCATTGATGTCAAGCTGTTGTTTAACCAGTTCAGCCAACGCCTGGTTGAACTGGTCGCTGCCGGGTAGATAAGCAAAACGGGCTTCCGCGTTATGGGTAGAATCAATAATTCTCTGCCCGGACAAGCCCTGTATTTCGACAGGGCCGCGGGCGACATCTTCTGTGACTCTCTCAATCGTTGGCGGCTTTTCTGCCGGTGTAGATTGAGGTGAGGTCGTATTGGAAGACTGTGGTGAGAAAACCGCGGTGCATCCTGTCAAAACTGTGAGGGCGACGATAGCGCACAACGTCATTCTTGCACGCCTCACAGGACTCACCTCTTTTGATCGGGATGGCTTCCAACGCGGCCATCATCTCCCCGATCTAGAGTAGCAATAAGTTTCATTTCTCTCTCGGAAAGAACGAAATCAAATACGTCAATATTCTGCATTTGCCGTTCAGTATTACTGGCTTTGGGGAAAAGAATATCTC
Source organism: Scrofimicrobium canadense (assembly GCF_009696615.1). Lineage (GTDB taxonomy): Bacteria > Actinomycetota > Actinomycetes > Actinomycetales > Actinomycetaceae > Scrofimicrobium > Scrofimicrobium canadense. The sequence goes on along the minus strand of NZ_VULO01000006.1, from coordinate 33,649 downwards.
CGCGTTGCAGGCCCCAACGTATCGCGACCTGTGCGGCGCTCTTTCCGTGAGCCTGGCCGATTTGGGTTAAGAGGGGGTCGGTAATAACTTTCCCCCTAGCCAATGGCGACCATGCTTCGGTGACAATGTCGTGGGAAGAATCGAATTCATGCAGGGATTGGCAAGGCAAATAGGGGTGAGATTCGATCTGGTTGACGTGAGGGGTTACCGAGGCATCCCGGAGCAGCATTTCCAGATGCGGTTGGAAAAAATTCGACGTGCCAATTGCGCGCGCGGTGCCCTGCTCATAGAAGTCTTCTAAAACCCTCCATAGATCGTGGTAGCCACCGGGGTGAAGATCGGGAAGAGGCCAGTGGATGAGAAACAAATCAACGCGATCGGTGCGTAAATCACGCAGAGTCTTGTCGAAAGCTCGCCTAGCATCATCAGGATTGTGATGAGGATTGTCCAGTTTTGACGTGAGGAAGAATGATTCGCGAGGCAATCCAGAAGATTCCCACGCGGCGCCTACCTGGGCCTCATTCCCATACATTTGGGCCGTATCAATGTGGCGGTATCCGACCTCAATTGCAGAGGAAACAATCGGCTCCACATTTTCAGTCACCTTGTACGTGCCAAAGCCCAGTACCGGCACTTGCACGCCGTTCGAAAGTGGAGTTGTTGGAATTTCCATGGTGCTGTCCTTAGAAAATCAGTCTTATCGTCGCGAATGTTTTGCCCATTCTTCGCCGCGCAAGGCTTCTAGTTGGCGGCGTTCCTTCTTCGTTGGCCTCCCAGTTCCCTTCTCACGGTGCCCCTGGATCATCTGATATTGCGGCCTGGGGGCCGATAGATCCTCATAACATTCTTGGGCCAAGGGAGCACCCAAGCGTTTCGGGGGAAGCTGCTTCACTACCAGAATACGATCGAATCCTTGCACGCGCAGGCGGACTTCGTCGCCGACCCTCACTGGGGCGGAAGCTTTCGCGGTGAGCCCGTTGATGCGCACATGACCAGCGCGCGCTGCTGCAGTTGCTAAGGATCGTGATCGAAGCTGGCGCGTAGTCCACAACCACACGTCGACTCGCAAGGTACTCGCATTCGTGCTCATGTGATCTCGATGTAAGGCATATTGGGGGAACACAGACGTAGCAGTGCTGCCGCATTGAATGCTGCCACCCCGGCGGCGTAGCGCGGACTACCAAGACGTGGGAAGGTCCACGCATCTATGTGGAATGTCTGACGACCAGCGTCAGAAGTGGAAGTTCCGGGCCTTAGGTTCACTACTGCGGCCTCTTCACGGTGAGGGCCGATAAGAGTGACGAGATGACCGTTCTCTCTGATGCCTTCTATAAGGTTCATTCCGCTGGGGGACACAAAAGACTGTGCAATACTCAGCATCTCTTGGTCCACTACCGTTTCGTCGAGCCCCCACGAGGAAATCATCTTTCTCACTGCAATCGGGTTGCTGGTAAGAATCGCAAGAATGTCGCTGAGATGATCGGCAGCCGCGCATCCTGCCTGGTCAACTGCGTGAGCGGGTCCCGTATGACCGCCAATTGGGGTGCCGTTTTGGGAAAGGTGCTCGGCAAAAATGTCGAATGGAAGAGTCGTCTCGCCAGCGAGAGTTGCCCCGATCCACAGGGAAATAGTGCCGCCCGCAGCCTTTGGTCCTTCAGGTAAGCCTGTTTCAGCGGGGCGCCCATCCATGCAGACGAATGGAATTGTCTCCGTCGTCGCAGCCAGCCATGCGCCAGAAGACAATCCGGATAGAAAGTCGGGGGAAATCTCTGCGGGAGCCAGGGCCCCAATAGCTTCACTCAATGCCATTGTGTAAGTGTATCTGGTAGAAAAAGCTATCGAAAAGCCTCGGCGGCGCAGGCGACCCCTCAAATCAATGGAGAAAAATCTGAGAAGAATGTCGCCGCTGCCCGAGCGAGATACCAGGCGTCAGCTATGTGGATCATTTCCCGGGCCGAGTGCATTGATAGCATCGGCACTCCGACATCCACCGTGCGAAGCCCTGTACGTGTTGCCGTTATTGGCCCGATAGTGGATCCGCAGGGGACATCGTTGCGAGAAACAAAACTCTGGTGGGGGATATCGGCTTGGGTGCAGATCGCTTCCCACAGCGCGACCCCGCTTGCGGTGCTGGCATAGCGTTGGTTTGCGTTGAGTTTTGCCACGGGACCACGGCCGGCAACCGGATGAGTGTCAGGATCGTGCATTCCCGCATAGTTAGGGTGAACACTGTGTCCGGCATCGGCAGAAATACACAGTGATGCGGCGACCATGCGGTCGTTGTCTTTGCCCAGAGCGGCGCTGGTGCGACGCATAAGTGATTCAAGGAGGGGACCTGCGGCTCCCGTGCGGCTTGAGGATCCCACTTCTTCATGATCGAAGAAGGCCAGGACCGGGATGTGAGTCGTGGGGGTGCTCAGTGATTGCAGGAAGCCTTCAAGGCCGGCATAGACGGATGACAGATTGTCTTGGCGTCCCGCAGCTAAAAACTGTGCGTTGTTGCCGAATGTGTCAGGTCGCTGGGTTGGTACACAGAACAGATCGCTGGCAGCTATCTGTGAAGGTGCGATCTGCGCTGATGCTGCAATGACCGCCATGATGTCGGCATCGGGATCATCCACCGTCCAGACTGGCTGTAAATGGCGCTGAGGGTCAAGAGTGAGTCCCTGATTTACACCGCGATCAAGGTGTATTGCCAGCTGGGGGATGCGGGCGATCGGCCCGGTTCGGACAAGGTGCGTCGAACCATCTTTTGCGTAGAGGACTCCGGCTACTTCGAGTTCGCGATCCAACCAGGAGTTATATAGTGCGCCGCCGTAGACTTCGACGAGGAGTTGACCCCACCCATCGGGGGTGGTGGCGTGAGATGTGGGCTTGAGCTTGAGGCCCGGTGAGTCTGTGTGAGCGCCAAAGACGGCATACGCATGTACGTCGGAGGAGGGGATGACCCAGGCAAGGAGTGCCCCCTCGTCCAGCACAAAGTACTTTCCAGGCGTTGCAGGCCACTCCTGCGTTGGGTCTACACGGAAAAAGTCACTGTCGGTTAGGATGCTGGCGACTTTTTGGGCCGCGTGAAAAGATGTGGGCGAGTCGGATAAGAACTGAGCGTAACGTCGGCCATAGTCGCGGGCCGCCTCCGAAAGCACTTTTACTTCGCCTCCAAGCGGTAGACGTTGGTCTCACGCAAGGAGAATCCGCAGCGTTGATAGAGGCGATTGGCAGCCTCTCGGCTTGGCCGGGAAGTGAGGTCAATCGTCTTACACCCCAGTTCTGCTGCTTTCTTAGCGGCTGCTTCAACAAGTAGTTGACCGGCTCCTTTGCCCCGCGCAGCTTCATCTACGACGACGTCTTCAATCCACGCACGTAACCCGGTGGGAATCATAAAAGTAGCTAAAGTCAACATGCCAAGGACCGGGCCGCCTTCTTCTGGACGGTAGAAGAAGAGGTGAGTGTCCGGTTGGTCTACGAGTGCCTCCACTTGGTTGGCGGTGAGCGATGGTGCGGAACTTGAGAGTTGAGGGATCAGCCGGTTGATTGAATCGATCACCTCGGAGGTGGCGTGCTTGACTAGTTCAACAGTCATGAAAGTCTCTCCTCAATAATTCTCAGTTACTAATAATGAGTGTACGTCCCCCGAAGCGGATGGAAGCACCGACTCCGGCGTGGGCGGACGAATTGGGTGCAAGTCGAATGGTTGCACCGCTTGCGCTTGTAATAGTGGTGCCGTTTGTTGAACCTAGATCGGTGACGACGACTCCCGCGTCATCGCGGTCAAGCCTAAGGTGGTTTTTTGAAACTGTGCGTGTGGGGTCAGTGACGGCCCAGACCTCTGCGTCGTGCCCCCAGGGACTGCGGCCAAGGATGACTGACGGTGGCATTTCCTTGGGATCGTCACCATCGAGTTGGATAAGAATCTGAAGGGGTGCGGGGTTTTCGTCAGGGGTGGGGGGAGGAGAAACCGGCTCTGTGGCGGCAGAAAGGGGCACTGAGGTCTGCTGTGCAGCCTCAGTGCCCCTTCCAAAAATAGCGTCGAAGTTCTCCGCGTTTGACCACCCCGTCATTGCATGCCTCCACACGTTGTATAAGACGTTTCAGAGACTATGGTAAATGCATAACGGGGTTTATTGTGTTTAGGCGCGTCTACGCGAGGAAATCACAAATCCGGCACCGGTCAGAATAGCCAAGGCTCCTGACCCCATGGCGAAGAGGCTGACTCCGAACGAGAGTACCGAAGTAAGTAGTGATGTGCGCAATAGTGAAGCGTTCATCGCGGTGTCCCGTGTAGCTTGTGCTTCAGCAGCTTCAGGGGAGTCTTCTCCGTAGGTTTCCTTGGCCTCGTTCACTACGGCGCCAAGTTCTGAATAGGTTTGCCCGCCAGTGATTTTCTCGGCGTGCATGTTGATAGTTTCTTGCATGGACCATGCGGTAAAGGGACCGGCAACGGGAGCGCCTGCATTCGACAATGCGTCCCCCGGTACGGTCATTTTTTGAGCACTCAACTGTGACGACACAGCACCCCATGCCACGCCACCGACGATCACCATGATGGCGCCTATGACAACCATGATGATACCGATGACATTGAGACTGCGCCTGCGTTTTCCTGTAGATTCTGCTGTTTGTGTTGTGTCGGACATATGGACCTCCAGTTCCATAGTGTGGTGGACAGACCTAAACATAACGATGTTTTCGACGCCTGTCCCAATATTAGTGAGGCTGCCCTAAGCAGTGATTTTGCGGTGAACCTGTCCATTTGGTCAGAACTTGACACTTGCTGTGGAAAAGGACACATCTCACTCTACTAAGAATAGCAGGACTATGGTCCTAATTTCCGCCATTGCGAATGAGGCGATGAGTTGAGTCGATGTGACTCAACTTTCGACTATTCCTCTTGCGCGGAGCGCTCGATGACTCTAGACTTGAGTGCGTAAGACTCAAGAATGAAGTTCTAAAGACCTAGTAGGAGTAACAACTTATGGCAAAAGCAGTAGGGATCGACTTGGGAACCACCAACTCGGCCTTGGCAGTTCTTGAAGGTGGAGAGCCCACCATCATTGTCAATGCTGAAGGTGCCCGCACCACTCCCTCAGTAGTGGCTTTCTCTAAAGGTGGAGAGGTCCTGGTCGGGGAAATTGCCAAGCGGCAAGCAGTGACCAACGTTGACCGCACCATTTCTTCGGTCAAGCGCCACATGGGCACTGACTGGAAAAAGAAAATCGATGACAAGGAATACACTGCGCAGGAAATCTCTGCCCGTATTCTCTCTAAACTCAAGCACGATGCTGAGGAATACCTAGGCGACACCGTTACTGATGCGGTTATTACTGTTCCGGCATACTTCAACGATGCGGAACGCCAAGCAACCAAAGATGCTGGCCAGATCGCCGGTCTTAACGTGCTGCGCATTATCAATGAGCCCACGGCTGCAGCTCTCGCATACGGCCTAGATAAAGGTAAAGAAGACGAGCTCATCCTCGTATTTGACCTTGGTGGCGGTACCTTCGACGTTTCTTTACTCGAAGTGGGCAAGGACGATGATGGATTCTCCACCATTCAGGTGCGCGCGACGGCCGGTGACAACCGTCTCGGTGGTGACGACTGGGATCAGCGCATTGTTGACTGGCTGGTATCACAGGTGAAGAACTCGACCGGTGTGGACCTCTCTAAGGACCCGGTGGCGTTGCAGCGTCTGCGTGAAGCTGCCGAGCAGGCCAAGCGTGAATTGTCGACAGCGACTGCAACCACAATTTCTCTGCAGTACCTTTCCATGAGCGAATCTGGTCCAATCCACCTCGACGAGAAACTTACTCGTGCAAAGTTTGAAGATATGACCAAGGACCTTCTGGATCGCACCAAGAAGCCTTTCCACGACGTAATTCGTGAAGCTGGCATTTCTGTTTCAGACATTGACCATGTTGTATTGGTGGGTGGCTCTACCCGTATGCCAGCGGTAACCGAAGTCGTCAAGGAGCTCACAGGTGGCAAGGAGCCCACCAAGACTGTGAACCCGGATGAGGTTGTTGCCATCGGTGCTGCTCTGCAGGCTGGTGTTCTGCAAGGAGACCGCACCGACGTCCTTCTCATTGACGTGACTCCGCTGTCGCTCGGTATTGAAACCAAGGGTGGCGTGATGACGAAACTGATCGAGCGGAACAAGGCTATTCCGACTCGCGCAACAGAGGTCTTCTCTACCGCAGAAGATGGTCAGTCTTCAGTTCTTATTCAAGTGTTCCAAGGTGAACGCGAATTCACTCGCGACAACAAGCCGCTGGGCACATTCGAACTGACTGGCATTGCTCCCGCACCGCGCGGCGTGCCGCAGATTGAAGTCTCTTTCGATATCGACGCCAACGGCATTGTCCATGTTTCTGCTAAGGATCGCGGGACAAACAAAGAGCAGTCCATGACCATTACCGGTGGGTCGGCACTTCCCAAGGAAGAGATTGACCGCATGGTGAAGGAAGCGGAAGCTCACGCTGAGGAAGATAAGAAGCGTCGTGAGGACCAAGAAACCAAGAACGTGGCCGAGCAAACGGTCTACTCATTGGAGAAGCTCCTCAAAGACAATGAAGAGAAAGTCTCCGAAGGCGTGCGTTCTGAGGTGCAAGAAGCTATTGACGCCACCAAGAAGGCTCTTGAAGCTGACGATGTTGAAGATGTCAAGAAACAACTCGAAAACCTCAACCAGGTTGGCTTGAAGATTGGTGAAGAGGTCTATGCTGCTGAGCAGCAAGCCCAAGAGCCAGACCTTCCCAGCCAAGAAGATGTCAACGCTGAAGAAGAAGTCATCGACGCTGAAATCGTCGAAGATGAGGACGACAAGAAGTGAGTGAATCCGTAGACGACCAGGGGATCCCTGAGGATTCCGATATGGCCGCCTTCGAAGCGGATCTTGCCAGTGATTCGCCGGTGGTGGATGAGCTGGCTGACGCGGATGACGACTTGGCGGAGGCGCGTAATGAGCTAGCCTCCGCCAAGGAGGACCTCGCTCGCAGCCGCGCTGACCTGTACAACCTGCAACAGGACTACAACAGCTATGTTCGCCGTGCAAAGGCAGATGTTGCAGTTCAACGACAGGTGGGTCAGGTGGCAGTCCTCGAAGCGATGCTTTCGGTCCTTGATGACATTGAAGGAGCGCGTGCGGCCGGTGAGTTAGAAGGGCCTTTCGCCGCAATCGCAGACAAGCTCGAAGATACTCTTGCTTCCCGCTTTGAACTGACCCGATATGGCGCGGTGGGGGACGAATTCAATCCTGAGATTCACGAGGCGCTGATGGCCCAGACCAACCCGGAAAGGGACCATCCAGTCATCGGCCAAGTTCTCCAGCCAGGATACAAAGCGGGAGATAAGGTCTTGCGGCCAACAAAAGTTATGGTGGAAAACCCCGAGTAGGAAAGTAAAGGAGGCGTCATGGGTGAACAAGAATGGTTCGACCAAGATTTCTACAAGACGCTCGGGGTAAGTAAGGACGCCGACCAGAAGGAAATCAAGAAGGCATACCGCAAGCTGGCGCGAAAATGGCACCCGGATCAGAATCCAGGTGACGCTAAGGCAGAAGAGCGCTTCAAGAAGATTTCTGAGGCATTCTCCGTCCTTTCTGACCCTGAACAGCGCGAACGTTACGATGCAATCCGTCAGATGGCAGCTGGTGGAGCCCGGTTTACCCCCGGCCCCGGTGGTGCACCTGGCGGCTTTGAAGATATGTACGGTGGCATGTTCGGTGGTGGCGCGCCCGGCGGCACGTACTACCAGTCCACCGGCGGTGGGGCAGGCGGGTTCGAGGATATCCTCTCTGGCCTCTTCGGTGGTGGCGGTTTTGGCGGAGGCAATTCCGGATTTGGACGGGGAGGCTTTTCCTCCCAGCCTCAACCACAACGCGGCGATGATTTACGTGCCAGTACCAGAATTAGCTTCAAGGACGCCTACCTCGGTACCACCATGAAAGTTTCTATCGGTGGGAAACCGGTGACGGTTCGTATTCCTGCCGGTGTACGCGATGGACAGAAGATCAAGCTGCGCGGGAAGGGGCAACCTGGAGTTGCAGGGGGTCCCGCAGGAGACCTTGTGGTAGAGGTCGAGGTAGAGAAATCTTCAACGTATAGCGTTGAAGGTGCCAATCTTCGTATCAAACTTCCGATCTCATTCCCAGAGGCGGTACTAGGTGCACAGGTGGCAGTTCCTTTACCCGACGGCAAGACCGTCACAATGAAGGTACCCGCTGGCTCTTCCTCCGGACGTGTTCTTCGTTTGGGCGGTCGTGGTCTGAAGAAGGGCGGCAAAGCAGGCGACATTCTGGTCGAACTGCAGATAGTCGTCCCACCTCATGAAGATGAGGCATACAAGGAACTAGCCCGTAAAGTACGGGAGGCACAAGGTGACTGGAGTCCACGAGGATAACTATGCCTGATCAGCCTCGTTTCGTTATTTCGGTTGCCGCAGAGCTCGCGGATATGCATCCGCAGACTCTGCGGCAATATGACCGGCTGGGATTGGTTGCACCCAGCCGAACAAAGGGTGGGGGGCGTCGATACTCTCACGCCGATATTGCGCGCCTGCGTGAGATTCAACGACTTTCCCAAGAAGAGGGAGTGAACCTCGCCGGTATACAGCGCATCATGGAACTTTCTGACCAGGTGAGGAGACTACAACATCAGGTAGCTCAGCTGAGGGCTGATGCAGCAAGCCAACGCCGCCGCCCCCGCGTATTTACAGCTGATGCTGAGGGTGCTATTTCCACCAGTTTTGTCAGGACGCTGGTTGACCATAACTACCAGCTTCGTAATATTCCAACATCCGTTTTACAGCTTCTCGCTGCTAACAGCTCCCAGTGACGTCTTTCCCCCTCTCTTCCCGTCCCCTCCCCTCAGGTGCGTGTTATGTGTCTGTTATTCACTGCTGAAAGTCGCATTTTTCCAGCACCTGACGAAGGGGAAAAAATGCATTCCAGAATGAACTAGATTTATACCCATGAGTGAACGCACACTGCGGGGACGGCTGGCAGTTGCCAGCGGCCGATTGGCTGGACATGCCTCAAGAATGCTGGGACGCGGCTCCGGCGGCATGATTGGAGGCAAAGTTGCACTCAGTGCCCATCCAGAAGTATTGAAAGAGCTGTGTGCCGACCGGAAAGTTGTCTTAGTAACCGGCACCAATGGCAAATCAACAACGAACAAAATGGTTCGGGCAGCCCTCGGCGGCGAATCAGTAGCGTCGAACGTGCGCGGAGACAACATGCCACCGGGCATAGTTACCGCCCTCATGAACCATCCCCACAGCGCGTATGCAGCTATAGAAGTCGATGAAATGCATCTACCTGCAGTAGCTGCAGAAGCTAAACCTGCAGCGATTGTCTTACTCAATCTTTCTCGTGATCAGCTGGACCGCGTCGGCGAAATTGGTACCGTGGAAAAGCGCTTGCGGCAGGCCGTGGAGGAAAACCCGCAGGCTGTGGTGATTGCCAACTGTGATGATCCTCTGATCACGTCGGCGGCATGGGATGCGCCAAATAGCGTGTGGGTTGCCGCGGGATCAGGTTGGGGCGCGGATTCAGCATCATTTCCGCGAGGTGGCGGTCGGGTTCTTCGTGAGGGCACAGAATGGCACGTTGAAGGGCAGCCGCAGTTTCGTCGGCCTTCACCAACCTGGTGGATCGAAGGAACAGAACTTGTCGGACCACAGGGCCGGTATCCGCTCAACCTGAAACTACCGGGCACTGTCAATCTGTCGAATGCCGCACAGGCTATCGCATGCGCCGTAGCCCTCGGGGTGGATGTGGAAGAAGCGGTGGCTGCGGTCGAAAACGTGGGCGAAGTTGCTGGGCGGTATCAGCGTTTTGACGTCGAAGGTCGCCGGATCCGCTTGCTCTTGGCGAAGAACCCGGCTGGTTGGCAGGAAGCCCTAACTATGGTCGATCCGCACACCGAAAGTATTGTCATTGGTGTGAATGGGCAAATACCCGATGGGGAGGACCTATCGTGGTTATGGGATGTTGACTTCGAAGGCTGGGGAAGAACTCACGCAACGGCATCTGGGGAACGAGGCGCCGACTTGGCCGTGAGACTAGATTACGCAGAAATTGATGCTCCACTCATTGATGAGCCCCTTGATGCGATTCTCGCTCAGGAAGAGGGCGATGTTGATGTGCTACTGAACTACACCGCTTTTAGAGATTTGCTCTCGCAACTGCGCGCAGCGGGATATCAGGAGGTCGCTGGTGAGTGAGTCAACCTTACAGATAGGGCTTATTGCCCCCGAAGTCCTAGGAACGTACGGCGACGGTGGAAATGCCTGTGTATTGACACAAAGAGCCAAGCGACGGGGGATTGACGCGGACATCATTGAAATCCCTCTTTTCGAGGCGATACCCGAATACCTTGATATTTACACCTTGGGGGGTGGCGAAGACACTGCCCAGTCTCTTGCTGCTCAGCACATGCAGCGACATCGGGGACTCATCAGGGCTGTCACTCAAGGACGTCCCGTTCTGGCGATTTGTGCCTCCCTTCAAGTTCTCGGACGCAAATACACAGATGCGGAGGGCCGCACTGTTGAGGGGCTTGGGCTTCTCGATGTAGAAACCGAGCCGATGGGACACCGCGCTATTGGCGAACTAGTGTCAGACCCACTCATTGAGGGACTTTCCCAACCTCTTACCGGTTTTGAAAACCACGGTGGGGCAACAACTCTCGGTGAGGATGCCTCACCATTGGGTCAGGTCGTTGTCGGGTGTGGAAATGATGGAAAGAGTGGCCTCGAGGGGGTTGTCCAAGGCAGCGTCATTGCCACATACATGCACGGACCGGTCTTGGCGCGAAACCCAGAATTAGCGGATTTGTTATTGTCCCGCGCTCTGGGGTGTGAACTAGAGCCTCTCCCTATGCCCAGTGTTGATCGACTTCGCAGTGAGCGTCTGTCCATCAGCTAGATTACAGTCGGAGTATGACTAAACACGGGGACAACAGTCTGGCACAACAAGGCTGGTATTCCTACGGCCAGCAAGGTAGAGAAGCGTTGTGGACAGAAACATACTGGTCTGGACAGACGCGTGAAAATGCTGCGATTACCAGTTTGCAGTGGAACAAGCGTCTGTGGGGATTCCTCACCCACGCGTGGTTTTGGTGGCTTGTTGCGGGAACTGTTCTCTCTACGATCAGTGGTGTAGGTATTTGGCATGCTAAGACCGCAAAAGAACTGGAAGCCGAAGGGCGCCAGGCGGTTTTCGGTTTTATCTTCGGATGGTATTCGTGGGCATTGCTATGCGGAATGCTTGCCACCATGGTGGGCTTCTACCTGCTGTTGGATAGGCATTGGAGCCTGGGAAAAGCGCAACGTTGGCGCGGCACATTGCTGTGGGGCATCCTCGCGGGAGTCTTTGCATCAGCGGCGGCTCTTACCCTAGAGGGATATGCCGAGCCGGTATGGCACATCCCCTATTGGATTGATCTGGCATTTGCGGGACCCATCGAGGAAACGCTCAAGTTGATGGTTCCGCTACTGCTGTGGTTGGTAGGACCCAAGTATTTGAGAGAACCGCTCAACGGGGTTCTTCTAGTTTTCACTTCGGCGGCTGTCTTTGGAATTCAAGAGGGAGTCACTTACGTCTGGGACGCAGCTGGTTCAGAACTGGCTGTTGTGATGGGCGCTGCAAGACCAGTGTCTGAACTTCTTCATCCCTCACTTACTCTGATAGCCGCATCACTGATATGGCTGGTAGCCGCGCGAACTGGGCGCCTCTTTTCTTGGCTGGGCGTTCTTGGCTGGGTCATCGCCATGGCGCTTCATTCCCTGCATGACACGATCGGGGCCAACGTGCATTCGTCAGCAACAACGGCAGGGGACAGCGCCGCAAACATTGGGATGTCAGACCCAGCGGTATTTTGGGGAACAATAATTGTCTTGCCGTTGTACGCACTGTTGTGGCTCATCGTTGCATTCCAGGTGATGAGAGTGTTTGGACGAGAGCTCACTCCGCCGGATGCAATCGCGCATAACCCACCGCGGTGGCGTCCGCTTTTACGGCCCTGGGGTGTGAAGTAGACCGCATCAACTGTTACGTTCTGGTTGCGAATCGCCATATCTGTATTCCACAGTCGTCATGGAGGTGCTGGTTTCATTACATTTGATATGAAGTCGAGATCCGCGACTGATGAAACTGGAGGAGAATTTCGTGAAGAACTCAGTGAAATTTGCCGCGATTGCCGCCATCGGTGCAATCGCTTTAAGTGCGTGTGGCGCCGCTCCCGAGAAGGAAGCTCCTGCTTCCGGTGCTGATCAATCTGGTAGCCAGTCCGGTGCGGCTGCTCCCACTACCGGGGAAAACATCAAGGCCTGTGTTGTTTCTGACGAGGGTGGTTTTGAAGATCGATCCTTCAACCAGTCGGCTCATGAAGGCCTACTGCGGGCAGAATCTGAACTTGGAGTGGAGATTGCGCAGGCCGAATCAGGCAGTCCTGATGATTTCGATCCGAATATTCAGAACATGGTTCAAGAAAACTGTGATCTGATCATTGGTGTGGGCTTTATGCTACAGGATGCGATGATTGCTGCTGCCCAGGCAAACCCGGACATCAAATTCGCCTTGGTTGACTCAACCTTCGTTAAAGAAGAGGGCGATAAAGCGCCAGAGAACGCTCGTGCGCTGGTGTTCAACACAGCTGAAGCATCGTACCTTGCCGGATACGCGTCTGCGGCGATGTCGAAAACTGGCAAAGTTGGCGCCTACGTTGGCATGAAACTGCCCACCACGGCTATCTTCAATGACGGATTTGCTGATGGTGTGAAAGCCTACAACGAAGCTAAGGGGACATCTGTTGAGCTTCTAGGCTGGGATAAAGACAAGCAAGACGGCATGATTGTTGGTGACTTCTCTAACCAGCAAAAAGGCAAAGAGCTTACCGAGCAGCTCTTCCAGCAGGGCGCAGATATTGTCATGCCTGTTGCTGGTCAGGCTGGTTTGGGCACTCTAGCCGCCGCTAAAGAAAAAGAAGGCTCTATGGTTGTGTGGGTCGATGCCGACGGTGCTGAAGCTCAGCCTGAGTCTGCCGCGGTCATCCTCACCTCGGTTATGAAAGAGATTGACAACGCGGTATTCGATACCATCCAGTCTGTTCTCGAGGGTACGTTTGATTCCACCGATTACATTGGGACTTTAGCTAACGGTGGCGTAGGACTTGCTCCGTGGCATGATTTTGAATCACAGGTCCCAGCAGAGCTGAACGAAGAAATCTCAGCATTGCAGGAAAAGATCATCTCGGGTGAGATCAAGGTTGAAACAACTAACCAGCCGTGATCTGAATAGCCGGTAGGTCAAAAGTAAGGGGCACCTGGCGACAGGTGCCCCTTCTATTCTGCGCATTTGTCGGCGTGACAAGGTACGCTGGTGACACGCTCAGGACGAAGCGGGGTCGTGAGGAAATAATTTGAAACTAGAATTACAAGGAATTACCAAGGTTTTTGGCCCCTTGGTAGCGAATGATCAGATTGACTTAGTGGTTGAACCCGGTCAGATTCATGCGCTGTTGGGTGAAAATGGTGCGGGCAAGTCAACCTTAATGAATGTGCTCTATGGCATTTATCAACCAGACGCTGGACGCATACTTATCGACGGTGAACCAGTCACTTTCAACGGACCCGGACAGGCTGTCGCTGCCGGCATTGGCATGGTGCACCAACATTTTATGCTGGTGCCTGTATTTACCGTCGCTGAATCGGTGGCATTAGGGTATGAGCCTACAGACGCAGGAATTATCAATAAGAAAAAAGCTGCCGAGAAAGTGAAGGAACTTTCTGCTCGCTTTGGCTTTGACCTCAATCCCGATGCTGTCATCGAAGATCTTCCAGTTGGCGTGCAACAACGGGTCGAAATCATCAAAGCGCTTTCTCGTGATGCAAAGGTGTTGATCTTGGATGAGCCCACCGCCGTGCTCACACCTCAAGAGACCGATGAACTCATCGCGATTATGAAAGAGCTGAAAGCCTCGGGTACTTCAATCGTATTTATTACTCATAAACTGCGGGAGATTCGTGCTGTTGCTGACACCATAACTGTGATTCGTCGCGGCAAAGTGGTGGGTGAAGCCACCCCAGATGCGTCTGAAAAAGAGCTGGCAGCTCTTATGGTGGGACGTCCCGTCGATCTTGGTGTTGCCAAAGAAGAGAAGGCTCCTGGGGCGACAGTGTTGGCCTTCGATGACGTGACAGTGATAGAGGACAACGGACAGGTAGTGTTGGACCATGTGTCTTTTGATGTTCGTGCGGGAGAAATTCTTTGTATTGCCGGGGTACAAGGCAACGGACAAACTGAGCTGTGTGAGGCAATCTTGGGTTCAACTCGACCGACGGGTGGACACGTTACCATTGACGGGCATGACCTGACTGACAGCACCATCAAACACAGGTTGAGGCAAGGCTTGGGATATGTTCCAGAAGACCGCGCCAAAGACGGTATGATCGCCTCTTTTTCCGTCGCAGAAAATATGATTCTCGACGTGTATGACCAGCCTCCTTTTGCTACTGGCATTTCGATGCACCCACAGGCTGTCATCGAAAATGCGGAGAAGCTACGCAAGATCTTCGATGTACGTGTGACATCGGTGCTCGATCCCATCAGCACTCTTTCCGGCGGCAATCAGCAAAAAGCAATTTTGGCACGTGAACTCTCCAGGCCTATCAAGACTCTAGTTGCCGCACAGCCTACCCGTGGCCTCGATGTTGGCTCTATCGAATTCGTTCACCAGAGCATCGTTGAACAGAGGGATTCAGGCACTGCAGTATTGGTGGTTTCTACAGAATTGGATGAGGTGGAAGCCTTGGCAGACCGAATTGCGGTGATGTATCGCGGTCGTATTGTCGGGATTGTTCCCCCTGACACGCCTCGAGATATTTTAGGACTCATGATGGCTGGGGTCCCCTACGATGAGGCCCGTACGGCAGGAAAAGAGGTGCGCTCATGAGTCAGGCAGCGACACTGGAACCTATCGAGCCTTCCGCACCACTGGAAGATAGTAAGCGTGACAATGATGTTCCATTCGTCACCAAAATACTGCGGACACTCTTTAGCCCCAGCACAGTAACCGTATTCTTCGCAATCATCTCTGCCCTCGTGATAGGGGCTTTGATTGTGGTGTTCTTTGATCCCAAAGTTCAAGCGACCATGGGATACCTTTTCGCGCGGCCAGAAGATTTCTTTGCCGAGGCGTGGAGGGCCTTCTCAGGATTCTTCACCTCTTTGGTACGTGGATCAATCTTCGACTGGAACCAAGACAGCCTTGCAGGTGCATTCCGGCCGCTCACAGAAACTTTTGTTCGCGCAACCCCGTTGATCATCGCTGGCCTGGCCATTGCGGTGTCTTTTACAGCAGGTCTGTTCAACATCGGTGTTCAAGGGCAGCTCATCTTTGGTGCGATCTTCGGCGGGTTCATTGGTTTTTTTTGGGATCTTCCCCCAGTCATCCATGTGCTTGTAGCGGTGATCGGCGCTATCGCCGGTGGGGCACTGTGGGGTTTCATTCCCGGCATCCTCAAAGCCAAACTTGGCGCGAATGAGGTCATCGTGACCATCATGTTGAACTCTATTGCCGCGTATTTCCTGGCAGCACTTCTTAATACTTATACTTTCCATGGTGATGGTTTCGCCGGAAAGTCGCGAATCATGGGCCCCAATGCCCAGTTACCTCTGATTTTAGGTCCCTCCTACAGGATGCATCTGGGTGTGATTATCGCTATTTTGGCCTGCGTTCTTGTCTGGTGGCTGCTAGAACGTTCGACTTTTGGCTTCGAACTACGTGCTGCGGGAGCCAACCCGGAGGCTGCCAAGACAGCTGGCATCAACGTCAACCGTACGCTGATGCTCACTTTGGTGATATCGGGAGCCTTAGCTGGTCTTGCTGCCACAGGGCCAACTCTGGGCACTGAAAAGGCTCTCACCGCGGGTATTGCTGGATCGATAGGTTTTGACGCAATTACGGTGGCACTCTTAGGCAAGTCAAAGCCCATCGGTGTCTTCTTTGCCGGACTGTTGTTCGGCGCTCTCAATGCTGGGGGCGCTTTGATGCAAGCATCAGCCAGCATCCCCGTTGATATCGTCCAAATCACGCAGGCCATTGTGGTTCTCATGATTGCGGGCTCTGAAGCAGTGCGATATATGCGCCAGAAGAGACGACGAGAGCTTGCAACCACGCGCAAGGTTGAGGAGACCCCAGTCGCAGCTCCGAAAGAGGTGGGAGCATGAGCGCCCAAGTGACAACGTCTGAAAACCAGGTGGTAGAAGGTATTCGCCTACCAGTGCAATGGCGAGACCCAGTCGTTGCCGCCGTCATGTTGATACTTACCCTGGTCATCGCCGTGATGGCACGGGGAGAATCCCGGATTTCCTTTGCAGACATTTCTGGCTGGTTTGAAGGTGGCATCTGGGTTATTTCGGCCCCCATAGCAGTATGGACTATGACCGTTTTGTCGGTGGTGGGCACTGTCATCATCTGGCTGCGGGCTTTGGCCAGGAAACACATCAATGGTTGGTGGCTGGCGTTAGTTAGTGTCGCATTGGTGGTGTCATTTCTGGTGTGGGTGGTAAGCGATCGGCCAACCGCGATCCTGCCGGTTGTCTCATTATTGGCCGGTGGTCTGATGTTTGCGGTTCCGCTGGGCTTTGGGGCTTTGGCCGGGATTGTCAACGAACGATCAGGCGTCATCAATATCGCCATTGAAGGGCAACTACTTGTTGGCGCATTTGCGGGAGCAGTAGTTGGGTCTGCATTTGGGTCCCCATGGATGGGACTTATTGGTGCGCCTTTGGCTGGCATGGCTTTGGGAGCGATCCTCGCATGGTTTGCCATCACCTTCAGAACAGACAACATCGTGGTTGGCGTGGTGCTCAATATGTTGGCGCTTGGCCTCACTTCGTTCCTGTTCTCTACCATGCTGAAGAACTCCCAACATTTGAATCAGAATCTCAAACTGCCAATCTTGCCTATCCCCGTACTGTCAGATATTCCGATTATTGGTCCGGTGGTATTTAGACAAAACATCCTGGTCTACTTGATGTTCGTGGTTGTCATTGTCATGCAGTTCATGTTGTTCAACTCCCGCTGGGGCTTGCGACTTCGAGCTTCTGGTGAAAAGCCGCAAGCAGCCGACACCGTCGGTATTAATGTGAACCGGATTCGCTGGCACAATGTTCTCTTGGGTGGTGCTTTAGCTGGCTTGGGCGGCGCATTCTTTACGGTAGGAAGTGGCTTATCTTTCTCTAAAGACATGGCGGCAGGCAATGGGTTTATCGCATTGGCGGCTATGATCCTCGGTCGATGGAATCCGACCGGTGCTTTAGCAGCTGCTTTGCTTTTCGGGCTAGCCACGAACCTTGGTGGAGTAATGCAGGCCGTAGGTGCACCTATTCCTGCAGAATACCTTTTGATGATTCCTTATCTTGTCACTATCTTGGCAGTCGCTGGTTTCGTGGGGGCAGTGAGGCCGCCAGCCGCGGAAGGAAAGCCATATCCGTGATAGATGAAAAACTGTGGCAGAAACTGCGCGAAGACGCTACGCGGGCCATGAAACGCGCCTACTGTCCGTACTCCCATTTTCCAGTGGGAGCGGCAGCATTGGTCGACGATGGGCGAGTGATCACCGGATGCAACGTCGAAAACGCTGCTTACGGAGTGACTCTATGCGCCGAATGCGGACTGGTGTCCCACCTCATTAACACCGGTGGTGGGCGGCTCAAAGCCTTTGTCTGCGTTGATGCGCGCGGGGAGGTTATTTCGCCGTGTGGCAGGTGCAGGCAGGTCCTTTATGAACACGGCGGTCCGCAGCTGCAAATGCTGATGCCGTCGGGACTCACAACCATGGAGAAGGTACTTCCAGATGCATTTGGGCCAGCAAATCTAGAAGGAGTATGACGTGGAGAATTACGATGCAGTGGACGTCATCCGCGCAAAACGTGATGGCGAGGAACTAAGCTCCGAGATGATCAGCTGGGTTGTCGACGCATACACGCGGGGCATCGTTGCTGACGAGCAAATGTCAGCATTGGCTATGGCAATCTTCCTCAACGGTATGATCCCACGGGAGATTGCGGACTGGACAGCAGCCATGATCGCATCGGGAGAGAGAATGGACTTTTCCTCTCTTCCTAAACCCACGGTTGATAAGCATTCAACCGGCGGCGTCGGTGACATGATCACACTTCCACTTGCCCCACTCGTTGCGTGTTTTGACCTTGCGGTACCGCAGCTTTCCGGACGTGGCCTTGGGCATACCGGAGGCACTCTAGACAAACTTGAGTCAATCCCCGGATGGCAAGCCGAGGTCTCAAATCGGCAGATTCTTGAGATTCTGGGGGAGGGGCCCGGCGCTGTTATTTGCGCGGCAGGTAAAGGCCTTGCACCGGCAGACAAGAAACTCTACGCACTGCGTGACGTGACTGCGACAGTGGACTGCATTCCTCTCATCGCCTCGTCCATCATGTCAAAGAAAATTGCTGAAGGTACCGGTGCATTAGTTCTGGACGTCAAGGTTGGCTCCGGCGCATTCATGAAAGATCTTGATCGAGCCAAAGAACTGGCCAAGACGATGGTGGACTTAGGAACTGCTGCAGGCGTACGGACCTCCGCGCTGTTGACCAATATGGAGACACCACTGGGAAATGCTGCCGGAAACGCGTGTGAAGTAGATGAAGCCCTCGAGGTCCTCTCAGGGGGTGGGCCACAAGACGTTGTGGAACTGACAGTGGCATTGGCTCAAGAAATGCTCAGACAGGCAGGGCGTGACGGGGATGTCGAAGCAGCTCTTGCCAATGGGCGAGCAATGGACAGGTGGCGCCAAATGATCGAAGCGCAAGGTGGCGACCCTGATGCCCCACTTCCACAGCCCAAAGAAACTGAACTAGTTACCGCAACGGCTGACGGATACTTGTCTGAGCTGGATGCTCTAGCGGTCGGCATTGCCGCGTGGAGACTGGGAGCGGGACGCGCCCGTCAAGGCGAAAAGGTTCAAGCTGCGGCAGGTGTTCTCATGCATGCAAAACCGGGGGATGCCGTGAAGGCAGGCCAGCCGCTACTGACGCTGTGTACCGACACCGCGGAACGCATTCCACGGGCACTCGATGCGCTTGCGGGCGCGGTCACGGTCAGTGACCACAAACCTGACGTGGCTCCGGTTATTCTGGGCCGGGTATTACCAGAAGGGGAATGATGAAAAAAAGAGATGTAGCCCAGATGATTGACCACACGCTGCTCAAGCCAGAGGCCACCGCTGAGGATGTCGTGGCCCTTGTTGATGAGGCAAAACAGTTAGGCACCTACTCTGTCTGCGTGTCCCCTTCCTTGGTGCCAGTGACTGATACGGGTGACGTGAAAGTTGCCTGCGTGGTGGGTTTTCCTTCAGGTGCTCACCCGACCGCATCAAAGATTGCTGAAGCTGCGGCCGTAGCTCCTCATGTAGATGAGATCGACATGGTGATTAACCTGGGATTAGCTAAGGGCGGGGATTGGGCGGGTGTCGAATCAGATATTCGCGCGGTTCGTGAGGCTGCTCCTGAAACGGTCCTCAAAGTAATCATCGAATCTGCGGCCCTAACTGATGACGAGATCATCAAGGCCTGCCAGGCTTCGGAGAGTGCTGGTGCTGATTTTGTTAAAACTTCTACCGGTTTTCATCCAGCTGGCGGCGCATCCGAACACGCAGTGAAACTTATGCGTGAGACTGTAGGGGATCGACTAGGTGTAAAGGCATCGGGTGGTATACGCACGCCTGAGGCTGCGGCCTCCATGATTAGTGCCGGTGCATCACGTTTAGGCTTGTCCTCGTCTGCTGTGATCCTTGAGGGATTTGACGACTAAACACACAGTTCGAAGTGGGTGGCTCCCAGTAATACCGAGGTCACCCACTATATATCTCACTCTTCGCGTTTGAGTATTACTTTGAGTGCTTTGTTTTTACCGGCATTGGCAAAAACGTCGTAGGCTTTTTCCATTTCGTTGAGTGAAAACACGTGTGTTCCCATGGGTTTGACGTCAAGAACCCCAGCCTCAACCAGGTCGATGAGCGTTGGTGCGCTAACTCCGTCTACCAATCCCATGGTGAGGGTGATGGATTCACTCTGTTACCTCGTACGGGGTCATAAAACTGTAACCGGGGGCGTATACCGCCCTGGCACCAACCACATCGCCCAGGCTGCGGGCGATGTGGTTGGCTAACCGCATGCACCCCGCCTTAGGTGCTGGAAATTTGCGATGTCAAGCCATGCATAACACGCACATAACCAGCACCTGATGGGGTGGGGGTGGAGGACTAGATGCCGATGGCCTCGCGCATATCCGCTTTGATTACCTCAAGACGATCCTCCGCTTCCTGCCGGGCTGCAGGCAAACTACCCGACACCGGAATAATCACTTCGATGTAGCACTTGAGTTTAGGCTCAGTACCTGAAGGACGAACCACCACCTGATCGCCCGCCTCAGTCAAATAGAGAAGCCCATCTGTGGGAGGAAGCTCATCACTGCCGCGGGCCAAATCCTGTGCCACAGTCACTGGTGAACCAGCAATCTGAACTAGTGGGGTCGCGCGGAGATTCTGCATCCCCTGAGCAATAAGATCTAAATCTTCGACGCGAATAGTCAAGGGCGCAGACGCGTAAACACCGAACTCCTCTGCCTGCTCATCAAGTAGCACCTGCAAAGGAATAGACGCGGCAAGCGCAGCCAGACGAGAACACGCAGTGATCCCATCCTTATCCCGTACATAGTCAGGATCGGTACAGTAGCCAAGGGCCTCTTCAAAACCAAACACCAGGCCAGGAACACGAGAAATCCACTTGAAACCAGTGAGAGTGCGCTTATGAGACACCCCAAACTTCTGGGCCAGGCGCGCCACTAGGCGTGAACTCACTATCGAGTTCGCTAGAACAGCATCTGGATTGCCTGCGTGTTCACGCGCAGCCTGTTCTCCCAGAAGTGCGCCCACCTCGTTTCCAGTGAGCTGACGCCAACCCGTCGGTGAGGTAGCAGAGGGAATCGCAGCAGAACAACGATCCGCATCAGGGTCGTTGGCCAAAATCAGATCCGCATTCACCTTCTGTGCCAATGCGATAGCCAAATCGAGAGCGCCAGGTTCCTCAGGGTTTGGAAAAACAACGGTCGGGAAATCTGGATCAGGATCCTGCTGCTCGGTCACAACATGAACATCGGTGAACCCGCAACGGTGAAGAGCAGAAAGCATCGTCTCGCCACCCACACCATGCATAGAAGTAAGAACAATACGGATGTTGCGCGGCCCGTCGGGGACTATTTCCTGCAGTCTGGCCAGATATGCTTCGACGACCTCGTCGCCAAGCCACTCCCATCCAGAATCGGCACGCTTGATCGACGCCACCGAAGGAACACTCTGGATCGCCTCGAAAATCTGGGCATCGAAAGGAGAGACAATTTGTGCTCCCTTTCCTGAATCTGATACTGCACGTCCACCCAAGTACACCTTGTAGCCATTGTCGTCTTTGGGATTGTGAGATGCAGTCACCACCACTGCAGCGTCAGCATCAAAATGGCGCAACGCGAAAGCCGTCAGAGGCGTGGGAAGAGCCTTCTCGAAGATGAGAGCATGACCACCTGTCGCCTCAACCACAGCTGCCGTGTCGAGGGCAAACTGGCGCGAGCCATACCGCGCATCGTAGCCGATCACCATGCGATAACCGTCAGGAAGCAAATCCTGCAAGAAATGGGCCAGTCCTGCGGCGGCGCGGAGCACCACCGCGCGGTTCATTCGATTGGGGCCACCCCCCATACGGCCACGCAATCCCGCAGTCCCGAAAGTGAGAATTCCTGAAAAACGGTCCTCCAACTCGTCCGAGGCGCCAACATCTCCAGCTTGGGCCAGATTCACAAGATCGCGGACTTCTTGAGCGGTCTTAGTGTCTGGGTCGTCAGCAATCCACTCTTCAATGACGGAGTAGTCAAGCATGGTTTCCTCTCAGATTTTCTGAACGATATCAGCAAGGAGTCGGCTAATACGCGGCGCTGCAGCCTGCCCCGCCTCTAACACTTCAGCGTGGGAAAGAGGCACTGGTGAAATACCGGCCCCCAAGTTTGTCATCAGAGAGATCCCCAAGATTTCCATGCCAGCCTCACGCGCTGCGATTGCCTCAAGCGTGGTTGACATGCCCACCAGGTCGCCGCCGATGATCTTGGCCATGCGAACCTCGGCCGGCGTCTCATACTGGGGGCCGGGGAACTGGACGTAAACCCCCTCAGGCAAAGACTCATCGACCGTATGTGCGAGGTCTCGCAGTCGCTGAGAATAGAGGTCAGTAAGGTCGACGAAGTTCGCCCCCTCAAGGGGAGTTGCCGCGGTGAGATTGATATGGTCGCGAATAAGGACGGGCTGTCCAGGCTTCCAATGAGGATTCAGTCCGCCACATCCGTTAGTGAGCACGACAGTTGAACACCCGAGCGAGGCTGCCGTACGCATCCCGTGTGCCACCGCGCGCGTCCCTTTGCCCTCGTAGTAATGGGTGCGACTGCCAAGAACCAACGCGATTTTGTCCGATCCGTGGATACGCAGAGTTCTCAAACTGGTGCCGTGACCTTTGACAGCCGGGGCAGAGAATCCTGGTACGTCTTCCGCGGGAATCTCGTCGATAAGGTCGCCGATCAATTCTGCGGCGCCTCCCCAACCCGAACCTAAAACTAGGGCAATGTCGTATCGGGGGATCCCTGAATGTTCGCGAATAGCGGCCGCAGCCTGATCGGCCAGGAGGAAAGGATTTTCTGCATCAGTGCTCATAGACCAAGGATAGTCAGACAAACGTCGATCTGCTACGCATGTGGTTAGCGCGGATAGGCGCTGCGTAGGATAATGAGAATATGGCAAAGAAACCACAATCATATCGGCGCGGATCAGCGATAATGCGGGGGTCGCAGATTCCAACAGAAACAGCCGATACAAAACTACTTCGCTCACGACGTACGGATCCATGGCGCGTACTGCGCATTCAAAGCGAGTTTGTTGAAGGATTCGGCTCTTTGGGAGAGCTGGGTAATGCGATTTCTGTTTTTGGCTCAGCGCGCACCAGCCCAGATTCGCACGACTACCGCGTTGCAGAAGAAATCGGCCGCCTCATTGTTGAACGGGGTTTTGCTGTTATCACCGGTGGAGGTCCCGGTTGTATGGAAGCCGCCAATAAAGGGGCGGCTGAAGCAGGCGGTACGTCTGTGGGGTTGGGTATCGAGCTGCCCTTCGAACAAGGGATGAACCCCTATCTCAACCTTGGGATCAACTTTCGATACTTTTTCGCTCGCAAAGTGATGTTTGTCCGATATTCACGGGGCTTTGTGGTCATGCCGGGCGGATTCGGCACCATGGACGAGCTTTTTGAAGCTCTTACTCTGGTACAAACCGGCAAAGTAGAGATGTTCCCACTGGTTCTGGTAGGGACAGAGTTCTGGACGCCTCTCGTCGATTGGATTCGCGGATCGCTACTGGAGCGGGGATTGATTGGGACTGCTGATATGGATCTTTTCAGTGTTGTCGATACGGCGGAGGAAGCAGTAGATGCGGTCTTTTCTGGCCTAGAGCGCATCGAAAACGGGTCAGGGAAGCATTAGACGGGTAGAATAGGGGGTACTAATGGAAAGATCAAGGAGTAAATAATGGCGGCGATGAAACCGCGTACGGGCGACGGGCCAATGGAAGCCACCAAGGAAGGCCGCGGAATCATCATGCGAATTCCCAGTGAGGGCGGCGGCCGACTGGTCATCGAAGTGACGCCTGATGAGGCTCGCGAACTTGCGATTGCTCTCAATGAGGCTGTAGGACTCTAACGCCTAGTAGCGATGAGAACGCCTTCCCCAATGGGCAGTAGGGCAGTTGTGAATTGTTCAGATTCTGCCAAGGCGCGTGTCATCTCACGCATGATTACTGTCTGAGGATCACGCTTAGCTGGATTCGCCACGTGTCCTGCTAAGAGGGCGTTGACTATTACAAGGATTCCAGTCCTACGCAGCATGCGAGTTGCGTGATCCAAGTACCGTGGCATTTCTTCTGCCGGAGCGTCGATGACCACCATGTCGTAGGCGTCTTCTGCCATGCGAGGAAGCACATCGAGAGCGCGGTCGGTGATGAGTCGCATGCGGTGTGAGGCGATCCCGCTTCCTCTAAATGTTGCGCGTGCGGCCCGGTGGAACTCTGCCTCTGGATCGATAGTGGTGAGAACTCCATCAGGGTTCATCCCCTCTAAGAGGTACAAGCCTGAAACGCCGACTCCGGTACCGATTTCAACCACAGCCCGAGCATCCTTTGTGGCGGCAAGCACGCGCAATATAGCCCCGGTACCGGGGCTCACCGGGTGAGCGCCCAGTTCTTGTCCAATCTCGCGTAAACGCTCAAGTGCAGCATTATCCTGGCTGAAATCTTCACAATAGAGCCAGCTTGCGGCCACATCCACGTGCATGTCCCCTCCCATCGTCTGCTCACCAGTCTATCTGCATGAGGGTAGGCTTGGGGACGTAGACAAGCGGAGGGGACTATGAGAGTCGTATTCGGATCAGATCATGCTGGATTGGAAATGAAGCAGTACCTCATAGAGGCGGTGAAGCGCTGGGGGCATGAGGTTGAGGACATCGGTGCTTACGATTCGCAGAGTGTGAGCTACGCCGATTATGGTCGGAAAGCTGCTGAGGTTGTCGCCCGCGGCGAGGCGGACCGTGCCATTTTGGTGTGTGGAACCGGTCTTGGAATTTCTTTGGCTGCCAATTCAGTCAACGGCGTTCGGTGCGTGGTGTGCTCCGAACCCTACACAGCTAAACTTTCGCGCAACCACAACAATACGAATGCTCTTGCTGTGGGTGCCCGCGTGATTGCCCCGCCCCTCGCAGAGATGATTGCCGAAATCTGGCTATCGGAACCCTTTGAGGGGGGGCGTCACCAAACGCGCATCGACTCGGTTGACAAAATGAAATTAGAGGGGTGAAACACCGAGCGGGCGTCCAGCCAGCCCGCGAGCTTTCTTTGCAAGATCGGCGCTGAGCCCCTGGAAAGCCTTGCCTGCTGGTGAGGTTGGGTTCCCTAGTACTACTGGCATTCCAGCGTCGCCACCTTGTCGAAGCTCGATGTCCAAAGGAATCTGAGCCAGCAATGGAACAGGGTGACCCAAGAGATTCCCCAGACGGACGCTTACTGTTTCGCCGCCGCCTGACCCGAAAATATCGAGGTGAGAGCCGTCTTCTTGCGGAAGGTACGACATATTCTCGACAACGCCCAACACACGTTGCTTCGTCTGAGTAGCGATCGAACCGGAGCGTTCGGCCACCTCGGCCGCGGCAACCTGAGGTGTTGTGACTATAAGCACCTCGGAATTGGGTAATAGTTGGGCTACTGATATTGCGACATCTCCAGTGCCAGGAGGCATGTCAAGAAGCAGCACATCCAAGTCACCCCAGAAAACATCGGCAAGGAACTGTTGCAAAGCACGGTGTAGCATGGGTCCGCGCCAAATCACGGGTTGTCCCTCAGGCACAAACATGCCGATGGAGATAACTTTGACGCCTCCCGCTCCGATCGGAGGAATGATCATGCCATCTATCGACTGAGGTTCAGAGGTGATTCCTAGCATTCTGGGCAGCGAGAAACCATAAATATCTGCGTCCAGAACTCCAACCTTAAGTCCTTGCTGCGCTAAGCCAACAGCCAAATTCGCTGTTACCGAAGACTTGCCGACGCCCCCCTTACCCGAGGTGACCGCAATGACGCGAGTGAGGGAATCTGCCTGGTTAAACGGGATTTCACGTTCTTTATGTCCAGTGAGCTGTTCGCGCAGGGCTTTCTTTTGCTCGTCGTCCATCACGCCCATATCGACCGTTACTTCTTCGACACCCTCAACAGCAAGAACTGCTGTTTTTACGTCCTTAGTAATGGTATTTTTCAGAGGACATCCAGCCGTTGTGAGCAGCACCTTTACGGTAACGTGCGCTCCATCAATGGTGATTTCGTCGACCATATTCAACTCGGTAATGGGACGGTGAATTTCGGGGTCCTGAACGCCCTCAAGGGCGCTGTGAATCTCTGCTTCAGTTGCTGCCATGCCTCCATGCTATCTCACCGGGTAACCTAGGAAACCTACAGATTGATGAGGAGGACCCATGGCCCGCAATAGCAGCCAGTTTCCCGCGTTGCCTACCGGCACCGAAGTCGCGTCTTTCACGACCTACGAAGGTGCTGTTGAGGCAATCGAGAAACTGGCTGAAAATGATTTCCCTATTACTTCTGTCGCAATCGTTGGATCAGACATGCATGTGGTTGAACGGGTAATGGGCCGACTCACACCTGCACGTGTTGCCTTAGCCGGCGCGACTCAAGGCTTGACGTGGGGATTGCTTTTTGGTCTGATGACCTTCTTTATTATGGGAGATGCTGCCGGATTGTTCCCCTTGCTTGGGATATTCTTTGGTGTCCTAATGGGAATTATTTTCGGAATGGTCTCCTGGTCTGCGGGGAGGAAGAAAAAGAGTTTTGCAGCGCAAACTCAACTGGTGGCATCGCGCTATGCAGTTTTGGTTAGTGAACAGACTGATAGAGCGTTCCAGCTGTTGCAGGGCATGGGAAGTGCGCCAGTGCGTCCGCGCCCCACCCGCACTAGGCCTCCCGTGGACCCCAACAAGCGCCCAGAGTTTGGAGTGAGGCTCTCCCCTGAAGAACGACGCAAACGAGATCGCGAGAATCCTAAGCCTGACTCAGAAGAAGAGTGAGTTTATCTTCTCGCTGCGAGCCGATGTGCACGGGGAAGCTCAATGTGCATGGGGCCCGTGCACATCGAGCCCCCGAGTGCACATCGGGCATTCTTGGGTATCTTTAGAAGCGCCTTGCTCCCTCGATCAGACTCCTGGGAACCGGTTTCCAGATGGGCCCACGTGGGGTCGAGAGCAGAACGCCAAACGGTTTTATATTGTCCCGTAAAGTCCGCGCTAAGCGCTCGATATCCCGTAGCTGACCAGTCTGAATGCGAATAATCCTCCATCCAGCAGAGAGCAAGAGTCGTTGCCGCGTTAGAAAGTCACCATGAGGATCTGGTGAGTCTTCCGTGGGTGCTAGTTTGCTTCTCCCATCAAATTCGATGGCAACCATGAAATCAGGAAAAGCAAAATCGAGTCGAAATAGTCGGCCCTGCACAACCACCTCATGCTGTACGTCAACGGATAAGTCTGGCGGCACCATACATAGCAAGAGCCAGAGTACTGCTGCTTCTGCAGGATTTTCCACACGTCCGTCAGCTGCCGAAATGATATGTCTAGCGCGAACCCTTCCGTTTCCTTTCCGTGACGCTGCAACCTGGAGCAGGTCTTTTCTAGGGTGCCCGGCCCTCATTGTCATACAACAATCGACAAAAGCGCTCAGCGGATGCATACATTGGGCAATATCAGCCACCGCTTCTGTGGGAGCACACACGCGTATACCCCGGCATTCCTTTGTGAGAGGCTGCGGTCCTGCGCGACGAAGGGGAATGGATTCCACCTCGCACGCAGTAGTCCCACGGATCTCAATAGAGGGCACTACGGCGCGGTGACTCTTGGACGTTGTGAGACATCGGTATGCGATGTCACAGGTGTTCCACCAGGTAGGAATGGATTGCAATGCGAGAGCGGCTTCCATCGTAGGTAGAACTTGATGCCGGGAAGCTACCACTATTGCCAGGCTTCTTGCGATTGTGATGAGACGGCGAATATGCCAGCTTGGCACGTCCGTTGGAATTCGATCATCGGCAAGGTAGACACCGCGCACCAGGCGAATAAGCCCGTGAGCGGATTGTTTTCCTCTCAACCATTCTTTGCGGTCAAGTATTTGTAGATCTTCGACGGTGAGTTCCATTCCTCCATCAAGACAGAACCACTTGATTCAGACAAGTATGGTCCGGAGGCGCTGTGGAAAAGTCACGTCCAAGTGACTGTGGATATTCCAGGGAGCATCGTTTGTGTCGCACGCCAAGACTCAATGTGCACGGGGAAGCTCAATGTGCATGGGGCCCGCGCACATTGAGCCCCCGAGTGCACATCGGGGACCAAAGAGGAAGAAAGAGGGCCAAGAAACCTCAGCGGCCTTGAACTTGCGCCATCCAAGCTTCAACATCGGCAATAGTGCGGGGAATGTCTTCTGACAAACGCCGCGGAGTTCCATCCGCCTCGATTACAACGTCATCTTCAATACGTACACCGATTCCGCGGTATTCCTCAGGCACAGTGAGATCGTCAGCTCGGAAATAGAGCCCAGGCTCAATGGTGAAAATCATCCCCGGTTCCAGCAGAGCGCCTTTGTATAGTTCAGCCTTCGCCTGAGCGCAGTCATGAACGTCAAGACCAAGGTGGTGACTGGTTCCATGGGGCATCCACCTGCGGTGATGCTCTCCCTGGGGGCTTAGTGATTCATCGGCGCTCACTGGAAGAATGCCCCATTCTTCCAGGCGCGCCGCCAGTACTCGCATTGCCGCAGTATGGAGATCTTTAAACCGCGCACCCGGCTTCGCGGCTTCGGCAAGTGAAGCCTCGGCAGCATCAAGAACCGCCTGATACACCCTAGCCTGAACCTCGGAAAACTTTCCAGAAACTGGAAGTGTGCGAGTGATGTCAGCGGTGTAGAGGGAGTCGACTTCAGCGCCAGCATCGACCAAAACTAGAGCCCCTGCGGGAACCGGGCCGGAGTTGTCCATCCAATGCAACGTATTGGCATGGTTTCCTGCCGCGGCAATTGTCTCGTACCCAAGTCCGTTGCCTTCCTCGCGTGCGATCGCTGCAAAGGCTCCTTCAATGACTCGTTCACCACGAGGATGTTCAACGGCACGTGGCAGAGCTTTAATAATTTCCTCAAAACCAGTTTTCGTCACGGCGACCGCACGTTCCATTTCAGCGATCTCGAAAGCATCCTTGGTGAGGCGGATTTCTGAAAGGTGCTCGGCCAGAGCATCATCCATCGGCTTATCAATGGGTAAAGAAGCTTCAGTACGGACCTCGTCTACCATTGCCTCGACCTGTGTATCGCATCCGCGAACCACGCGAAGTTTCACCAGGCCAGCATCTTTCGCTAACGCATCGCGAAGCGAGGCAATAGGTGCGCACCGCAGGCCAGTTTGTGCTTCCATCTCCTCAATAGATGGCCTGGCACCAACCCAAAACTCTCCATACCGGGCATCGGCGTAAAATTGCTCGGATGTGCGCGACGCGCGAGGCTGGAAGTACAAAGTGGCTTCACCATCAGGCTCGATAACCAGCACAGAATCCGGTTCTAACTCGCCACCCAAGCCTGTCATGTGTGCAAAGGCTGAATGAGCGCGGAACCTGTAATCCGTGTCATTGGAACGCACTTTGAGGGTTCCTGCCGGAATCACCACGCGATCCCCAGGAAATCTCTCGGTAACGCGTGCGTGGCGGGCCGCCAGGTAGTCTGCTGCAGGACTACGGTCTGGCAGAGTTTGCGCGCGCGGACCCCACCCGGAAGCCATAAACTCCCTGAAAGCTTTTGATGTTGGACGATGCGAACGAGTCTCGCCGCGGGACTGCAATTCTTCCTCACTCATAACTCTATCTTTGCACTTGTCGGTGAACGGGGAGAAACTGGTGCTATGTTCCGTTTTGACGCCCACGTGCACTCTGTAGTTTCCGATGGTACGGAGTCGCCCGCTCAAGTCATGGAAGCTGCAGCCCACGCGGGGTTAGATGCGGTTGCACTCACCGATCACGACACTTTTGAGGGGTTAGCAGCCGCGCATGAAGCCGCAGAACGAGTGGGAATTGAGCTAGTTCCGGGAGTGGAACTCTCAACCAAAGTGGGAGGTGTGTCGCTCCACATGCTGGCCTACTACCCCGCTCAGGGTCCTTCTCCGTTGCGGGACTTGATGGAACGCATACGCCAATCAAGGCTGCTGCGCATACAAGAAATGGCCGGTCGACTGGGTGTTGACTACCCAGAAGTGTCATGGGAAGCACTCCAAGAACTAGGCGAGGATGACAAGTCGTGGGGCCGCCCCCACTTAGCTGATCTTCTCGTGGGTGGGGGACATTTTCATGACCGGGCCGAAGCCTTCCAGACGGTTCTACACCCCCACAGCCCCTACTATGTGCGGCAATGGTCGCCAGCCCCTGAAGACATGGTGCGGGCGGTCCGCGATGCTGGGGGAGTACCTGTCATGGCTCATCCGCAATCGAACCGTCGGGGGAAAATGGAGGAAGAGACACTGGAACGCATGGTGGAGGCGGGACTATTTGGGCTAGAACGTGACCACCGTGAGCACGATCAGGCAGCACGAGCCCAAATAGACCAGTGGGCGCGGCGTTGGGGTTTAGCTGTAACGGGCGGTTCTGACTATCATGGCCTGGGCAAACCAAATCGTTTAGGAGAGAACCTCACCAGCGAAGAGGTGTTTGCGCAGATAAAAAGAGAGGCGGGTCGGTGAGCGGAATCGACATTGTGGACGGAATGCTCCTACTGACCACTTTTACAACACTCTTTGTCATCATGGATCCACCCGGAACGATTCCGGTATTTCTTGCCTTGACGCCACGCATGGACCGCGGACAAAAACGCCGCGCCGCCCGTTATGCAACATTTACCTCGTTCGGGGTGATCATAGCTTTCGCGGTCTTGGGTAAGTATCTCCTCAACCTGCTACACATTTCCTTTCCAGCATTGCAACTCTCCGGCGGATTTCTCCTGTTCCTGGTGGCCATGCAATTACTTATGGGGAAAGAAATGAGCACCGGGCAATCGTCAGATGAGCGTGTCAACGTAGCTCTCGTCCCCTTGGGGACGCCTCTCTTAGCAGGCCCCGGGGCCATTGTTGCCGTGATGGTGTCGGTCGACCAAGGCGGCTCTACCATCCAAGGGTGGGTGGCAGTACTGCTGGCGGTACTCCTCATGCACATCGTCATTTGGATGACTATGCGCTTTTCCATCGTCCTATCGCGCATTTTGGGTGAGGGCGGAGTCATGCTTCTCACTCGCATCTCGGGGCTACTACTGGCAGCTATCGCAACCCAGATGATGGCCGAGGCGGTCTATGCCTTCGTCCGTGGGTACGTGTAGTCAGTCTGCTTTGCGAACCCGGCGGCGCTGACGATTGCGCTTTGGCCGAGGCGTTTGTGAGTCTTCCGTTGCGTTATCACTGCGTCGTTTCCCTGAACGCTTGCGGCCACTGGTTGAACGCGACGGCTTGCCCTCGATGTCCTCAAGCTTTTCAGCTTCGAGGCCGGGGCGCGTTCTCTGACTACGGGGCAGACGCTCGGTGACGTCTCTTGGGATGTCAAGGTCAGAATAGAGATGATCGGAGGTGTGGTAGGTTTCGACTGGCTCAACAGTGTCAAGTCCCAGGGTTTTAGCAATCAGGTTCCACCGTGGAACATCATCCCAATCGACGAACGTAATTGCTGTCCCCTTCTTACCCGCGCGTGCGGTGCGACCAATCCGGTGAAGGTAAGTCTTTTCATCCTCTGGGCACTGGTAGTTAATCACGTGGGTAACATCATCAACGTCGATTCCCCTTGCTGCGACGTCGGTTGCGATGAGGACATCCACCTTATTAGAGCGGAACGCCCGCAAAGCCCGTTCACGAGCGCCTTGGCCCATATCACCGTGAAGAGACGCAACGGCAAATCCGCGTGCAGCTAGGTTCTCTGTGAGCTGAGCTGCCGACCGTTTAGTGCGAACGAAAATGATTGCACGTTCCCGGCCGTTAGCCTGCAATATGCGTGCGGCAACTTCCGCTTTATTCATCGCATGACAGCGGTAGATGAACTGTTTGACATCCTTGACTGTTGAACCTTGATCTTCGGGGTCCTGCGCGCGAATATGCGTGGGGTGGCTCATGAATCGGCGTGCCAAGGCAATTACGGGTCCGGGCATCGTGGCCGAAAAGAGCATCGCGTGGCGACGTGAATCGACCTTCGATAGGAGCTTTTCAACGTCGGGGAGGAATCCCAGATCCAGCATTTCGTCCGCCTCGTCCAACACCACTGTGTGAACGTCTCCAAGTTGCAATACCCGCCGGTTGGACAGATCAATGAGCCGTCCCGGAGTGCCGACTACAACTTCGACTCCTCGTTTGAGGGCGTCTATCTGTGGTTCAAACGCGACTCCACCATAAATATCTGTGATCCGAATAGGAGTGTTCTTCGCTGCCGCGCGCAAATCTTCGCCCACCTGTTTACAGAGTTCTCGGGTAGGGAGGATGATGAGTGCCTGCGGAAAACCAGGATGGCCCAGGTCCTCAAATGTAGGGTCATTAGGCGCAATAATGTTTTCTAACACAGGCAAACCGAAACCAAGTGTTTTACCGGTACCTGTTTTTGCTTGACCAATAATGTCGTGGCGGGTGAGGGCCACGGGAAGGGTGAGAGCTTGAATGGGGAAAGGATGGGTAATGCCTTGCGCTTCCAGCGCCTCGACAAACTCCGGTCTAATCCCGAAATCAGCAAAAGTCTTTAGTTGTTCTGTCACAATCAGCCTTATCTATTTCTTAGCTAGGAGCCGATCGCGCATTTTCTTTACTGGCACAGTGCCATGTCAAACTTGGTCCCTACGACCGGGCATCCACTTCTCGACTCAGTGTAACGGTATGGGTCTTAGACAGATAGGCTTAGGGTATGAGCATCGAAGAAGAGCAAGCTGAGTTCCAGTCCGAAGAGAGTCCCCTGAGTGAAGGTGCAACGCAAGTAACAGGTTTGCTGGCATACAGCAGCCTAGCTGCAATGACGCGCCTGTCGAAGGATGGGGATCAGGCACCCCAATTCTCCTATTCTGTAGAGCATGCCCGTATGGCCGCGCTAGCATTTCGTGAGTTCCGACACCTCGAAAAATTCTCCGAGGTAGCAGGCCTCGATTTAGAGGCTGCGGCCGGACAATTTGCGGGACTTTTTGATGAGTTGGATCAGCGTACGCGTCCGTCGAACTGGTGGGAAAGATCTGTAAAAACCTATGTGACGATTGGGATTTTTTCTGATGCGTTGCTTGAGCTCACCTTGCGTCACCAGCTCTTTGTTGATGCGCAGTGGTCAGGTGATTTCGGCCAAGGTGTGTGGGAAAGGGACCACTTGGCCCCATTAACCGAAGCGGACCCGCAACTGGTTGCGCGCCTTTCTTTGTGGTCGCGACGTGTCGCAGGAGAAGTCTTTGCCCTTTTACGAGCAACTCTCTTTAGCTACCCTGAGCTGGCGGGCGACCCCGACACGGTTGACGCGGTAGTCAAGGTCGCCACTGATGGGCATAGGGCCCGCCTAGAATCGGTGTACCTTAAGGCGTAAATGCCAATTATTTACGCGCGGCCAAACCCGACCTTGCGGCTGCGATCTGTGCGCACCATGACGTAGGCGATTGAGTCCGCAGCAAATACTGCCCGATCGCCTTTCACATCGGTGAAATCTAGGAATCCACCTTGTTCGCGCGCATCTTTCCACGCGTCCATGAGTTGTTCTTCGGTCCACTCCACCTCATAGGAGAGTTGCCCAGCGACGTTATTCAAACCAACTGTAACTAACATGCTCAGCCTTTCTTTTCTGCTATAGAACAGGTTACCTGTCGTAGGGGTGGGGGATACTAAGAGAGTGGAAGAAGAACTGAGCGACGTGAGCGGGCCAGGTGCCGTTCTTGTGGGTGGTCCCGGGACCGGCAAAACTCGTACCTTGCT
>NZ_VULO01000057.1 GCF_009696615.1 Scrofimicrobium canadense | reverse complement strand
ATACACGGTGCCGCAAAGCGTCTGGGTGGAAACCGCACCGGAGGCCAGCGTGGCGTTTGGCTACGGCAGCGGTGTCGGCTGATTCGATGCCGGGTCCCTGAAGGCCTGCATCCAGCGCTGCAGGTGGCGCAGCAGCAGGATGCTGGCCTTGGGCTGCTGGCGGCCCACCCGGGTGACCATGTGGGCCTGGGAGCGCTGAAACAGCGGGTCGTCGACCGGGCGTGCGACAAGGCTGCCGATGTCCAGGTCGTGGGCGACCGCAAACGCCGGTAGCAGCGTCACCCCCATGCCGCTGCGCACGTATTGCGCCAGGATCACCATCGAGTTGGTGTTCATGGTCATACGCGGGGCGAGGCGTGCCTGTTGAAACGCCTGGTCAACCATCTGGCGCACGCCATGGGTGGTGTCCCACATGGCCATGGGCTGGGTGCTGAGCTGTGCCAGGGTGAGCGGGTGAGGCTGCTCGGCCAAGGGGTGATGCGGCGCCAGAATGGCCATCAACGGCTGCGGGCTGGAGGCCCAGAAGCGCAGCTGCGGATGGGTACGCTCGTGAAACATCAGCCCGATATGGCTTTGATCCTCGACAATCGCATCGATGATGCCGGAGGTGCCCGCGATATGGATATCCAGCTGGATGCCCGCATAGCGCTGGGTGAATTCATGCAGGGGAGAAGCCACCAGGTCGCTGACGAAGCCTTCGCCCACGGTGAGGGAAATCGTTCCGGTTTCCAGCCGCTGGTAGGCTTCGAGGGACGTGATAAAGCTCTCGTCGAGGGCGCTGCGCCGCTCGCAGTACTCCAGCAGCATCTCGCCGACGGGCGTGGGGCGTATGCCGCCGCGCTGGCGCTCCATCAGCGTTGCCCCCAGGGCTTCTTCCAGCAGGGCAATCTGTCGGCTGACGGCGGAAGGGGCAATGTTGAGCCGCGACGCAGCCCGGCGCACCGAGCCTGATTCAAGCGTCACGCGAACGTAGGCCAATCGCTGATGAGGGATATCCATCG
>NZ_VULO01000056.1 GCF_009696615.1 Scrofimicrobium canadense | reverse complement strand
CGGCCTGAAGGTAGCGACGGATCACACCAAGCAAACGCTTGTCGTGAATACGTTTTGCTAGCCTGGCCATCAAAAGATCGTGGTTGACCTGGTCAAAGAATTTCTCCAAATCAATATCGACCACTATCGTGTAACCCTGTTTGGCGTAGTCATGAGCCTGCTCAATTGCTTGCCAGGCATTACGGCCTGGTCTGAAGCCAAAGCTTGAGTCAGAGAAATCCTTCTCGTAGTGAGGGCTGAGCACTTGATGGATGGCTTGCTGGATTAAGCGGTCTAACACGTTAGGGATGCCCAGCATACGGTGCTTGCCATTACCCTTCGGAATGTAGACCGTTCTCACCGAACCTGGCTGATAAGCGCCTGATTGAAGGGTTTCCTTGACCCCCGGCCACGCCTCCTTCAAATAGGATTCGGTGTCCTCAATGGTGCGTGCATCGGGGCCAGCGGCCCCTTTATTGCGCTGCACCCGGTTCCATGCCGCCGCCATATTGGCACTTTCAAGCACATCGTCCATGGAGACCGGGTAGCAGGGTTCGCAAGGGTTCCGGCCCGTAACCGGTCTGCCGCTGCTACTAAACTGCGGTCGGTTGTCATCGCGTTGGTCAGAGATCACGGAGAAACCCTTTCACTTGCCTTTGGCCCTTCGGTGGAATGTGGCCACCTACTATGGCCGCTGCTGACTTCCCTCACAGCCTTGCCGCCCCTCCCGCTGTGCGGTTGGCTTGGCTCTAGCGGTTGCAAGGGACCTCCCGGGGTAAGACGCACATCTTTCTCGCCAGGTAGCCGCCTCATATACGTACTGCGCTGCCGTGTTGGGATGAGCTTCGTGTTGTTCAGCACACTTACTCCACGCAGCCCGCCTCGTATGAGATTCGTGTTCCTCGGCTCAGCGATTTGCCGCAGGCTTCCTCCAGATTCCACCTTGCGATGGACACCCTTGCCATATTGGCTAACAGCTACTCCCAACGTCACTGCTCGGGACTTTCACCCTATAGATGTGCGCCATGCCCGGCGC
>NZ_VULO01000055.1 GCF_009696615.1 Scrofimicrobium canadense | reverse complement strand
ATTCATCGATAATTTCCTGAGGTGATCTCGCAATCCACGGCCACGGTGGTGTCGGGCACCCCCGTGGCTGAACCCAACGCGCTGTCGCTAGCGCGTCATTCGCCCTGATGCCCGAGGGCGTCCTCGCTCACGCCATCGGCCATATCGGCCATGACCCGCTCGATGGCTGGCAACGCAGCGGTTCTGAACGCTTCGATATCCGGTTCGATGATGGTCATGCCCTGCTCTTCCAGCGCGCCGAGGTAGTACTCGTCCAGCTCGCGCTCACGCTCGGAGCCATGGGCTCGCGCCACGTGAATGGCCTCTTCGATCAGCGCTTGATCGTCTTCTTCCAGGCCGTCCCACCACCGCGAACTGGCCACCCAGTTCCACGGGAACTGCACGTGGCTGGTCAGAATGATGTGGTCCTGCACTTCCCATAAGCGCCGGGTATATGGCGAAGAGAGCGAGTTTTCATGGCCATCTACCTGGCGCGTCTGCATGGCCAGATAGATCTCCGGAGCAGGCACGTTGACCACCTGAGCACCGATCTCTTCCCACACCGTTAGCCACACCGGCAACGAAGGCAGACGCATGCGGAAACCGCGCAGGTCTTCAGGGGTTTCGATGGCCTTGTTGGCGGTCATGTGGCGCGGACCACGATGCTGGGTGCCAAAGTACTTGAGCCCGCCCTGGTTTTCGGCCTGCTCGATCAACGCCTGCCCAGAGGGGCTCTCCATGTACGCATCCACCTCTTCCCAGGTGGCAAACACGAATGGCACGGTAATGGCGTCGTACTCAGGCGCATACTGCTGTCGCCAGTTCCCGCCGGTAATGGAAAGCTGGGTTTGCCCCAAGTTGAGCAATTCCAGAATGGCATCCTCGCCTCCTAGCGAGCCCGCCAGGAAAGGGCGAACGTTGAAGCGGCCCGGCGCCTGCTCTTCCAGGTACTCCGCAAAGCGCTCCACGGCGGCGCTTTCGGAACCGCCTTCGCTCATGGTGTTGTTGACTTGGATTTCAATCGGGTTAGCCAGAACGAAC
>NZ_VULO01000054.1 GCF_009696615.1 Scrofimicrobium canadense | reverse complement strand
CGTACTTGATCCGGCCCCAACCTCCTTGATGTCGGGCTACATCCAAATCGAGCAAGGTGATATAGGGGATTTCGAGGGCTGAGAGCAACCGCCAGAAGTGATGGACATGGCGGCCACCAAGTGGTGCGACGGTCACAGCAGACTCATCGACTGGAATACCTTTGGCACGTAGAATGCGGGGCAGAACGATTTCTTCGCTATCACCTTCTCCAAGGATGACCAGTCGGGAAAAGTAGATTTCGGGATATGCCTGTACTGCTTCGCGGACAAACTTATGGGCTTCATCTGTCCTTTTCGGTAAGCGAATGCGCGTTGTCTTGGTGATTCGCGCGCTGGTGAGTCGCAAGTAGCGGATGTGTCTAGGGTTGACTCGCCGCAGCATGGAGGGTGCATGCGTGGCGATCAGGGCCTGGGCGTCTTCGTTCCCTGTCATGGTGACTAGAGCAATCACAATTCGTCCCAGATAATGGGGCGACAGGCTGTTTTCAGGCTCCTCAATGGCGACGATCGTGAACACAGGGGGTCGCAGCTTGTCTAGGTCGAAGGTGTCGTCGTCACCAGCAAGGACTGCACGCCCGATCGACTGTGCCGAAAGCACCAGTGACAGATAGAGCATGGACTTCTGTCCATCACTTAGCCTGGAGAAATCAACCAATTCTTCGTCATGCCCAGGAGAAAATGAGACGGACAGATGTCGCAATAAGGCCTCAATCTCGGATGCGACGAAGGTGATTGGGGGTCGGTGAAGAAACTGCCTTTGTGCAAGGTGCTCCAGGTTGCCTTCAGGCTCTCGCTCAGAGTTGCAATCGATGGGTTGCCAGCGAGGCTTTCGCTGATGTTGTCCGTGAAGCCTTTGATTTCCTCGCGCTCGTTCTCCCAGTTTACTGCTCGCAGCATGCGACCGAGCAGAGCATTGGCACTGTAAGCAATGTGCTCGGCGGGATCCCGTCGAGCGGGTAGGTAGTGAACTTGCACATGATTGCGTTCCGCTCGCGTAACCTGTGCCGTCGGGAGGGGGGAG
>NZ_VULO01000053.1 GCF_009696615.1 Scrofimicrobium canadense | reverse complement strand
TACCTGATAACGGTGTTCCACATCCAGCGTGTTGCGAATGCGCTGGAGTACCTCGTCATGCTTGAAAGGCTTGGTGAGAAAATCACGTACCCCCATGCTCAGCGCTTTATGGCGTGTTTCGTCATCGATCTGGGCGGTCAGTACGATGACTGGCGGCATCTGAGCCCCGAAGTGCGCCTGCAGCTGTGACATGACCCCATAGCCATCCAGGTAGGGCATCCGGATATCCAGCAGGATCAGGTCGGGCAACTGTTGTTGGCACAGGCCCAGCACCTGGCGAGGGTCGCTGATTCCCTGCACGTGGTCGAAACCGTGATCGTCCAGCAGGTCCAGCAGCAGCTCGACGTTGATGCTGTTGTCGTCGACGATGAGTAAGCGCTTGCTCATCAGGGTCATGTGGCCATCCTTGGAGCGTGAGCGGGGGCGACAGCCAGATAGTGGCTCAGGGTCGCGGAGAGCTTGTCGAGGTCGATAGGCTTGGTCAGGTAGTCGGCAAAGCCAGCCTCGAGGCCTCGGGCAATGTCCCGTTCCATGGCGTTGGCCGACAGGGCAATGACGGGAAGGTGCTTGAGCTGCTCATCGTGGCGAATGATCTCCAGCGCTCGATAACCGCTCATACCCGGCAGGTTGATGTCGAGCAACACCAGGTCGGGCGGTGAGTAACGCATGATTTCAAGCCCCAGCTCGGCGCTGGACACGGTTTGCAGCTGGACGTGTGGGTAGTCCTCCACGATATCTTCCATGAGCTTCTGGTTGGTGGGGTTATCCTCGATATAGAGCAGGCGGTAGCTGCTCTGTGAGGCAGTGTCTCCCAACGTTGCCGACACCGCCGAGGAAGGCTCGGCGGTGTTTTTTTCTGCCATGGGCAAGGTAAACCAGAAGGTGGAGCCA
This sequence comes from Scrofimicrobium canadense, assembly GCF_009696615.1. Lineage (GTDB taxonomy): Bacteria > Actinomycetota > Actinomycetes > Actinomycetales > Actinomycetaceae > Scrofimicrobium > Scrofimicrobium canadense. Next base: position 137 of record NZ_VULO01000053.1, on the reverse strand, counting down.
CGTTCGGGTTGGCTGTCCACGCCAATGGCCCCCCCATTCGCTCCACCAGCTCACGGGTAATGGCCAGGCCGATGCCCGTCCCTTCGATGACGCCGTGCTCCTCATCCAGCCGATTGAAGGGTTCGAACAACTCTTCC
>NZ_VULO01000052.1 GCF_009696615.1 Scrofimicrobium canadense | reverse complement strand
ATCCACCTGTTTAGTCTCGATACGCTGGTGAACATGGTGGTCGCAGCGGGGCTGCATGTCGAAATGCGAGTACTCGACGCTGCCTGACACTCCCCGCCCGCCGCGCTTCGCGCTTTGGGCGAGGGTTCTGAGATCACCCCCAGAACCTTCCTGCTTCCACACGCCTTCACTAGATAGCAGCCAGGCCGCTGCCCTCCGCTCCGGTCGCTCCACAGGCTAACCCCGCCAGCCCGGCGGTTTGTATATTCCTGGCCGCGTTGATGTCGCGGTCAATGGGATAGCCGCAGCTTTCGCAGTGCCAGTGACGTTGCGACAGCGGCAGCTTCTCAACCTTGTAGCCACAGCCATGACACCGCTTGCTGCTGGGGAACCACTGGCTCACCTTCACCAGTTGGCGCCCCGCCCAGGCGGCCTGGTATTCCAGTTGCCGGACGAACTCACCCCACCCGGCATCGCTAATGGATTTAGAAAGCCGTATATTCTTGATCATACCAATGATATTAAGTGACTCGACGCACAGGACTTGGTTTTCGTTAATGAGTGCGCGGGTCGCTTTGTGGGTAGCGTCACGGCGACAGTCGGCGATCTTGGCATGTAGCCGTGCCACTTTCCAACGGTGTTTGTTGCGGTTGTTTGAACCTGCCTGTTTTTTCGCCAACCGGCGCTGCAAGCAGGCCAGCTTCGCCTCGTAGCGTTTCAGATGACGCGGATTGCCCGATTTTGCGCCGTCACTGGTAATGAACAAATCGCTCAAGCCGAGGTCAATGCCGACCGTTTTGCGCGTGACCGGAAGCGCTTTTGGCACGAAATCACACAGGCAACTGATGAAGTAGCGTCCAGCACGATCGCGTGAAATCGTGATGGTAGAGGGTGCAGAGGGTAGTGACCGGCTCCATCGGATGGGTAACGGCGTCTTCGCTTTTGCGATAGTGATCTCACCATCCCGATAGCGGAACGCGGCCTTGGTCAGCCGGATCGACTGCCGGCAATCCTTGCGCTTGAAACGTGGGTAGCGCGCCTTGAGCGTTGGGTTGAAGA
>NZ_VULO01000051.1 GCF_009696615.1 Scrofimicrobium canadense | reverse complement strand
AAGGCCGCCCTCAACAAGGTGGACGGCGTCTCGCAAGTCGACGTGAGCTACGCGGATCTCGAGGCCGTGGTCACCTTTGACGACGCCCGAACGTCGGTGGAGGCATTGACCGAGGCCACCACCAACGCTGGGTATCCATCAACCCCGACATCCTCGCAAGCGGATCGAGAGTGATCATGAAGAATCCCAAGACCCTGCTGCGCGTGAGCGTGATCGGCAGCGGCGGCGCCGCCATGGCGGCGGCCCTGAAGGCCGCCGAGCGCGGCGCCCGGATCACCCTGATCGAACGCGGCACCGTCGGCGGTACCTGTGTCAATACAGGCTGTGTGCCTTCGAAGATCATGATTCGCGCGGCCCATATTGCCCACTTGCGTACGGAAAGTCCCTTCGATGCAGGCCTGAGCGCCCAGGCGCCGGTGGTGGATCGGGCCAAGCTGCTCGAGCAGCAGCAGCGACGTGTCGAGGAACTGCGTGACGCCAAGTACGAGGGGATTCTGCGCGACCACCCGGCCATCACTGTCCTGCACGGCGAGGCCCGGTTTATCGATGCCCATAGCCTGATGGTCAAGCTGAACGAGGGCGGCGAGCAGGTCGTCCACTTCGACCGCGCCTTCATCGGTACTGGCGCCCGACCGGCAGTACCGCCGATCCCGGGTCTTGCCGACACCCCCTACCCGACCTCTACCAGTGCTCTGGCCCTGGACACTCTTCCCGAGCGGCTGATTGTGATCGGCGCCTCGGTGGTGGCCCTGGAACTGGCCCAGGCCTTCGCCAGGCTGGGCAGCCGGGTCACGGTGCTGGCCCGCAGCCGCCTGCTCTCCCAGGAAGACCCGGCGGTAGGGAATGCGGTGGAGGCGGCGTTTCGCCGCGAGGGCATCGAGGTCCTCAAGCAGACCCAGGCGAGCCGTGTGGACTACACCGACAATGAATTCATTGTCGACACCAACGCCGGCACCTTGCGGGCGGATCAACTGCTGGTGGCCACCGGACGGACACCCAATACCGAGGCCCTGAACCTGGCGAGCCTCGGCGTGGAAACCGCACATGGGGCTATGCCGGTCGATGAGCATCTGCACACCACGGTGCCGGGGCTGTATGCCGCCGGTGACGGCACC
>NZ_VULO01000050.1 GCF_009696615.1 Scrofimicrobium canadense | reverse complement strand
CTGTTCCAGCCTCAGCCCGCACAGCGCGGGCATGCCCGTGCGGGCGGCGATCAGGGGAGGCAGCGAATGCAGCTGGGCGACCGGCAGGCGTGCCAGCTGACTCTCCGAGCCCATGCCCAGTTGCCATGGGTCTGCGGCGTCGCGCAGGGTCAGCCAGCGGCTTGGGGAGCTGGCAAGCTGGAATAACCGCCTGCCTGAAAGACCACGCAGGTCACGGTTCGAGTGCCATCGTGGCCACACGGGCATCTTCGGGCTGCCAAAGCGTGCTGACGAAAGGGCGCAGTGCGTCAGGCAGCGTTTCGGGGCGCTTTGAAGGCGCCAAGGGGCAAGTCGCACCACCTGCTGGCAGGGCTCTTCCACATCGACGATGCGGCCATCGTCCTCGCGGATAGCATCTTCAAGGGATAGGTTTGCTGCCTCATGCCCCGCGGGGCGCGAATCCGCCATGATCCTGCGCCGTGCTGATCAAGACCACCTGGTTACGCCCCTGGTGCTTGGCACGATAGAGCGCCTGATCGGCGCTGAGGCGTAGCGATTCGGTAGAGGGATGTTCAGGGAAACTGCTGATCCCGACGCTGAAGGTGCAGCGGAAGCGTTCTCTGCCCGCGTGAAACGCAGCTCTTCGGGTGGCGCCCAGGTGGCAGCCTGCAGCCGAGCATCATCAGGGCAGCAGCGCCGCCTAAGCGCGACGTGCGCTCACAAACGCACGCTTACACGATCGCGTGAGGTACGAAGCAGGACGTGTCCTTGGTAATTCTGCCCACGTCTTCGCGAATGCCGATACCACAGGCGCGATCGCCCACCACCCAGCTGCCGACCAGGGCATGCCGCTCCCCAAACCTGGGGAGCGGATGGTACGCCTGACGAATCCATGGGCTATCGGTGTAAGGCCCGTCGACGTTTTCCGACACTCCATCGGGGGTGGTCAGGCTGACGTTGCTGCCCTCACGGGAGAAAAACGGTTTACGAACCCAGCCCGGCGCAGGCGAGGCGTTCTCGGGTGGCTCGAAATAGGCGGGCAGCAGGTTGGGGTGGCCTTCGAACTGTTCCCACAGCAGCGGCAGGATACCTTTATTGGACAGAATCGCCTTCCAGGGCGGTTCGAACCAGTGGGTG
>NZ_VULO01000005.1 GCF_009696615.1 Scrofimicrobium canadense | reverse complement strand
GGACGCGAAAGTGAAGATCAGCATGGACGGGAAGGGCCAGTGGATGGATAACGTATTCATCGAACGCTTGTGGCGGTCAGTGAAGTACGAAGAAGTCTACCTGCATGCTTACGAGAACGGTTCCGGCGCCCGGGCCGGGCTCGGAGCGTACTTCGAGTACTACAACACACGCAGGCGTCACCAAGGTCTAGGCAGGCGTACACCAGACAAGGCATATTCCAAGGACCAGCCGCTCCCGCACGCGGCATAAAAACCAGGCAAGGACTCCACCTAAAAAACGCCGCGGACTGTCCAACCAACGGGGTCCACCTCAGTTTCTTGTTTGCGCGCTTCGATCGCTGCAAATCGCGGTGAGCCTCACGGCACGAGTCACAGGGTTCTTCCTTGTGTCGCAAGTGGCGTTTATACGCGGCTTCCGTCCCACATGGGGAGGGCTTACGAGGCATGCCGAGCACCTCCTCGCACAAATGGAGCACACGGAGAAAACTGCGGGGAGAAAAATGCCTCGAGCCGCGCGGGAGGTTGGCAGCAGGCGGGGCCCTGGATTTTTAGGGGGTGGGAGTTAGCGGCGCCGTCCGTTGAGGGTCCAGATGTCAAGGAGCGTGTCCCACCAGGCGAGGCGTAGGCGGTTCGTTTTCGTTTGACTTGTGGCCCATCGGTGGAGTGCTTGTTCTCGGTGTTGGACTAGTGTCGTGGTGATCATTAGCTGGCAGCCCATCCTTCGAGGTCGATGTCTTCGCGGTTGCCTTTGCGGCTGTTGCAGGAGCGGTGCATTGGTTGAAGTTGTTGGCCTACGAGTCTGCCGCCGTTGGCGAGCGCGTCAGGGTGGTCTGCGGTGAAACTCATGCGCTCTGTTCCAGGGAGGTCTGTGTCGATAGGTTGCCCGCACCAGTAACAGGGAAGGTTGAGCCGTTTGACCCTTGCTTTGAGGGCTGCTTGTTGTCTTCGGTATGCGCGGTGGCCACGCCCGTTGCGACTGCTAGCCTGTTTCACACTCACGTTGTCATCCTCCTGAATAGGTTTTCAGGTATGGCTGATAAACAGTGAAGGTCTTGTATTTGTGTGTGGAGCTGCGTCCCCTTGGGCGCACTTCCGCGCTTTTCTTAGTAAACGTTGAGCGGCACTGCCTCTGGCTGGTCTAGGGAACCTCCAACGCTGCATTCAACGTTAAGTGTGTTCTTGTCAACACTGGCTTCAATTTTTATGAACCATGTATCATCTTCATCAAGTGTCGCTGCGAGAATTCCGGCAAGCGTGTGTAGCTTGACTTTCGATGCGGGAAATTCATTCTTAAGTGCGGTTTCCCAGATGTCACCGCATGCATGTACAGCGCCGTATTGGTCTAGACCTTGCGAATTTGTTACTTCTTCCGGTTTAGATTCAGTAGCAGGTGCAGCCGGGACGGGTTCTTCGGCTGGTTGTTCTTCGGCAGGGGGAGCATCTTCGCTCTTTGTTTCCTCATTTTTCGTGACGGTAAGAAGGACTTGATTGTCGTTCTGTTTTTGTTCGATGACGGTCCAGTTGCCCTTATCGAGGATCATCTTTCCGTCATCGGATACGGCTTCAACTTCGTATCCTTCGAGCTCAAGGTTAGCCTCTGCGATTGTGAGCAGCTCGCCTACTTGATTGGAGGCTTGCGGTTCAGATTGAATAACTTCAGCTGATTGTGTTGTGCCCGAGTCAGTATCGTCACATGCGGTGAGTGTGAGTGCCAACAGTATTGCGGTGAGGGATGCGCCGATGCGTTTCATAAGTATCAGTGTATGTGGTTGGCACCCATTTCGGAAAGTGTCTACCCTGCCTTGACATTGTCTATCTAGGGGGGCTATACTATAGTTATGACGAAGCCGATGAAATACCGCGAACTAGCCAAGAAGCTCGAAGCTGCCGGGTTCACCTCGCGCCAAGGCAAAGGCGACCACGAGGTGTGGCGCAACGGCTCAGTCACGGTGACCATCACCCAAGCGCGCGTCGTGTCCCCAGCTGTTGTACGCGACGCACTGAAAGCTATCGAAAGGAGTCAAGCATGAGTGAGATCGAGGTGACCGCCACCAAGTGGGATGGCGGTTGGGAGTTGGAAATCGACCGAGACCATCACACTCAGGTCAGAACGTTAGACAAGGCGCGCCAGCAAGTGATCGACTATTTGGATACGACATATCCAGAGGTAGATCACTCTGATTGGTCTATCACCGTCGTACCAGATATTCCCGAATGGGATCTAGTGATGCAGGCGCGCGAAGCGACCAGGGAAGCCTCTGAAGCGACAGTGAGAGCAGCTGAGCTTTCCCGCCAGGCTGTGCGGCGTTTGAGGGCGAAAGGGTTGTCTGTCACGGATTCTGCGGCGATCATGGGTGTTTCCCGGGGGAGGGTATCGCAGCTAGTTGACTGATTTAGGGACACCAAATACCCCTCAGCGACAACATTAGCTTTCACTTGCGCTCTAGGCAACTGTTGATGTCGGCGAGGCAATAACGGCCTTCTTCCTTTTGAACCCTGCCACGGCCGATCCAGACGTGGAGTTTCCTGCCGTCGAGCTTCGGCCAGATGGTTTTCAGCTGGGCCCGGGTGACGAGTACGTTGCGGCTGATTTTCGGGCTACGGAGTCGTTCGATGAGGGCAGCGTCCCAGTCTTCTTTGGTGAGGTCAAACGACGCTCCGCACCCAGCGCACACACCCTTTGTGGCTTGTCCGTCATGGGTCATGTGGGCTTTGACTTTGCCGCCGCACTGGGGGCAGAGGCGCACGGTGACAGCGCTGCGGCCACACAGGCGCGCTACGGTGCCATGAGCTTGCGATAGCTCGGTGGTGAACTGCTCCCAGTCTTCCCAGGCGTGCCAGAAGGTTTCTGGGTAGAGCCAGAGTGTTTCGTGTAACCAGTGGGCGGGCCAGCCTTCCACGTCCACCTGGAGGTGTCCTGCGACCATGATGGGTAAGGCCGCGACTACAGTCAGCTTCTTGTGCAAATTTGTCGATTCTCTGAACTGACGGGGGTGGTGCGGGGCGTCACCTTCCAACTGAGCTTAAAGGTTGGTCGCGTTGGGGCCTGACTTTGAACGTAATCTTTGCGAAATTGGCTTGTGCAGATATATCAACCGAAAACCTGCAGCGCTCGTCCACTTAGCAAGTCCAAAATCAGACCCCACAATCAAGCTAATATTCGTTACTTCTATCCGCGTTCTATTCTTTTGTATCTAGTAAGGAGAGCAAGTCCGCCAACCACCAACAACACAACGGACAATAGTCCTATTATCAACGCGGTGGATCCAGTTATTGCCAGATCAGTCTGTGGCTCTGCGTCTGTACGCCCCTTTTCGCTTCCGCCAGACTCGCTTCCGCCAGACTCGCTTCCACCAGACTCGCTTCCGCCAGACTCGCCTCCGCCAGACTCAGGTTTCTCTTCTTCTGTGGCATCCACCTTGAATTCGATATCCCCCAGTGTCGCGCTTGCACCATACGTGTCGGTGGCACGCAGCGAACAACTATTGGAGGCAGATACTAGAATTTCATAACTGTAAGCTCCCTCAGGATCCGCGATGATCGTGTCTGTCCCGATTTCTTCTCCTGTGCACGTCCAGTTATTGGTAACCTCCGCGTTAGGACTGTACCCCTGACCTTTGACAAGATACGCTGTCTTTTTTTGGGTTGTGGCCCTTTCTTTTCCAGTTTCGGACGCACCTACCGAAATGCTTGGCTGCTTTGCTTCAGCACTGCCATCGGGATTGACTGTCTCGACCTTTCCTGGCCCATATACCGAAATCGAATAGATGCTGTAAGCGTATTTGGTCAATCTCGACGTACCAGTAACTCTCAGGTAGCGACCTGACGTCCCCTGAGGAAGATCTGAAGTCACCGTGATCGGAGAATAGGCGTTTTCTCCGTGTTCCACCACCGCCCATTCTTTGGCGTCATCTGAGACGGAGATCTGATACTCCTTAGCAGCAGCCTTCTCCCAAGCAACAACCACCGATCCAATCTGTTGGCTTTCACCCAGGTCAATTTGTATCCACTGGGGGTCAGAAGTAGCTGACTCCCAACGCGTAAGTGGATCACCATCAGTTACTGCCGCTGGAAGGTTTTGGTTACTGTTTTGTACTGAAGAAGCATTGGCAGTCTTACCGAGAGCTAAGTCTGGGTTGTCACTAACTTGCCTAACTTCGAAGCTTCTCAGTGAATAGCCACTAGCCCCTGGCACCACTGGCTCATCCAAAGATAACTTGACATATTGCGCACGCGTTGGAACGAAAGAAACTTTCGAACGCTTGCCAAACCCCTCGGTCTGCGTGGCAATGTCAATCCATGTCTGGTTGTCGCTAGAAACTGAGATTGTGAAGTCTTTTGCGGCCATGGGTCCCCACAACAGCTGCACCTCCGCAACGTCGGTGATCTTACCTAAATCAACGGTGACCGTCTGATTGTCTACTTCTGACGATTCCCACATTGTTTCCGGGGTTCCGTCGATAACACTATTCGCATCAAATCCATCCTTGGTCGAGGAAGCAACTACTGATACGGCGTCGCGGGCGATATCCCGGTCGGTATTGCGATTCCACCCCGCCGGAAGGCCGTCAAATGTAACCTCGTTTCCTTTTTCTACCCTGGTAGCACCTGACGGAATCGTCACCAACACCACGGAGCCTTCACCGGGTACCGAAATGTTCACTTGGCCTGATACTCCGTCGGCGATCACGGTGTCTGATACCGAATCATAGAGCCCAACGGGGCTCTCTCCGACGTTGACTGTCACTTCAGCGTCGTCACTATTCCCGTTGTAGTAGAGCGAAGTGGGGTAATAATTGTCGCCAAAAAAATCAAGTACGTTTAGGTCAACGCCAATGACGTTCTCGGTGCCGGTATCACTCAAGGCCGCGCCCATAAATCCGACCCAACTGGAACCATAGAGCCCTAGACTTGTGGCATCAGACCCGACACCCCAGTTTGTGGAACGGTCAGGTACATCACCCAGAGCCATAATTCCTGCGTTCCCCGATGACGTCAGCCCTTCGTAGGCAATCACGTTGGCCTCATCGTTTATGAAACGATCACCCCAGTACTGCTGATCTGCGCTCATTTGATCCGCATAGAAGTAACGCGCTGCGTGGTTGACGTTTGCCATCCATTTCCCAATTACATTCGCATACCGGGAATCATATTTCGCGGTGGCGGCTAGTAAAGGGGTGGCGAACGAGTTCATCGCAAATGCGTATCCTGATTTTCCGTCTCCACACCCCTTAGGACCGCAATCTGTTAGTGATCCTGACAGCCCATAGACGTCTATTCCGCCCCACGTATCTGCTAACGTACCCCAGCTTCTTCGGGCAGATGAACCCCCCATTAGCCAATTTAGATACATCGACACGTCATAGTCCGTGTTTTCTGTCGCATTCAGCCTGGCCGCGATATACGGGGCGAAGAGTACGAGAACTTCGTAATACAAGTTTTTGCCCGCGTTTTCAAGGGAATCCATTGCCCAGATGGCGCCTTCTAGATACTTTGCATCCCCGAACTTTGAGTTTGCCCATAGCAGGATCGCTGCAGCACCTGCAGCGGCTTCTCCTCCTTCGAGGCGTCCTTTTGTCACAGTTTCATTGGCAAAGTCGTAGTCCTGAAAGTCGAGATTGGCGTTGCTCTTGCCTAGCGCCTCAAGCATTTCGTAATATTGGTCTGCGATTGAGCGCAAAATTGTGTCCATGTCTGTCGCATTTGGATAAAGCGATCCCATCATGTAATACAAGACGTTTGCCGTCGTTGTATACCAAATTGATTTCGATCCTGGCGAGTTATCTTCACCAGCAGGCGTATTCATGGCAATCCCGGTCTCTGGATGATAGAAGGTGCGGAGCATGTCTACATAGTTGTAACCGTCTTGATTGCTCTTATCTATTCCAACCAAGGTAGCTCCAACAACGGAGGCTATTTGAGTTACCGCTTCTTGAGAGCCGTCACCCGATTCTGCAATAGTACGGCTGTCACCATAGTATGCGGGCATCTTGTAGGTGGTTTCCCCATCTTCCATATTCAGAGCGGTTGCGTCTTCACGAATCGTGGAATAAACCCCCCTATCAGTCCAGTCATAGACGAATGCGTCATAATCACGGGCTCGCTGTGCCCAATCAAAACTGCCCGTACTCGGTTGTGGGATCGAAGGGTATTGCGCCACTTTTACATCTTTTGCCTGTTCTTGTGGCACTGCAATAGCAGGACTTACAGCTACTAAAGAGCCAACAATAGCAGTAACGATCGCGGTACGTATTCTGATTCTCTTCCCCATATTGTTCTTTCTCTAAGTTCAGTTGTGGCAAGATGCCTTCACCTTTGAAGCTGTGATTCTTACGCACTGCAACCACGCACGTAAGGTGAAATGCCTTGGTTAATCATCAGCCGCCCTTGCCTGAAAGTGTCACTACCGCCTACGCTGCGGCATTACTAAACCTATTTAGTCCAGTCGCTGGTAGTGTAACTACGGCTATTCACGCTGTCAAGGAGGAGTATCGGCAATTAGGGCCACTCACTTCTATTCCGGGGTTTACTAAACCGCACAGAAGGAGATTGCTCCGCCAATCCGAAACCGAGTACTCCGGTTGGTGCGGCTTTGATCTCTGATCTGACAAGCCACCTGCTCAGCAAGCGCAAAACGGCCCCGGGAAGGGCACGCTGCCAAGCATAGTAGCCAGCTCTTTCCGCGTCCTCACAGGCCTTTACCAAGATAAACCAACATTGACCAACCCCCTTGACTTACCTTTTTCCTACTGTTACTGTCTTGAATGTGAAGACCGTGAAAGTTCAACAGGCAAAAACCCACCTTTCCGCCATTCTTACCGAGGTGGAAGAGGGACAAGAGTACGTCATCGCGCGCGCTGATAAGCCTGTTGCGCGGCTGGTCGCCATCGAATATGACGATAAACGGCCTCTAGGCTTCGTGAATTACCCGGTCCCTGACTCTTTCTTCGATGCTTTACCAATCGAAGAACTGAATGCATGGGAAGGTTAGAGTCTTGTATCTCCTTGATACACACACTCTGCTCTGGGCACTGACAGAGCCGAGTCGCCTAGGAAAAAATGCGTACCGCATCATCGAGGATAGGAACTCTGTACTATATGTGTCTCCAGCATCTGCATGGGAGATAGGCACAAAACAGCGTCTTGGAAAGTTGCCACAAGCAGACTTCCTCATTGCCGGGTACTCAGACTACCTCAACCAGTTAGGTGTGCAGCGACTGCCGATTACGGACCACCATGCAATGGTCGCCGGATCTATGGAGTGGCAGCACAAGGATCCATTCGATCGAATGCTTGCTTCTCAAGCAATTCTTGAGTCGCTCACACTTATCACCTGCGATAGCGTATTTGGCACTCTTCGTGCGCTCAAATATGTGTGGTGAGCGCAATCAGCATTCTCGTCGCATGCCGCCGCATTTCTACATTTCAAACATGTCACACAGTTGACACGAGAATCACCCACTGAGTCGAGCTCTCGACACCACATGCCATGCTGCCGAGAAACGCCCCTATCATGAGAGAACCAAGAAGCTCAGCAGAGAAGTCCTGCAGGCACTTCCAAACTAAGCATTTCCTTTAGCTGTCGACGCGATTGGATGCCGCTCTTCTTCAAGAGATGACTCCAGCCACTCAGCATCCCTTGCACCCTCCTCGAAGGCTTCTTTCGCCCTGTCAGGAAGCTGATCAATCTTTCCTGTGCACCAGCCTAAATAGATTCCGTAGACAGTTTGCTGGTAGAGCGCAGGGACATCGGCAACATTCTGTTCCAGCATTCCTTCAAGCTCAAGAGTAATAAGCCCGTGAACCGCTGCCCAAAAGCACGCGCCCAATTCAGATGCTTGCTCATCAGGAAGCTCACAATCCTGCCCTAGAAGTTTTGCGGCATCTCTAAACCTGCCCAAAACCCGTACCTCCAGATTTTGCATATCTGGATGAATGCGCCCCAAAACAGTTGAACCTCGGCGAATATCCTTATTGGCGGCAAAAATTCCGCGGAAAGTCTTTGGATCAAGCAGTGCCCGCCACCGGTAATATCCCGCCAGGTACATCAGCTGTGCCAACGGACATGAATGCTCACCCCGTTCTGACGATAGTGCCATTTTACGGTCCAAATCACGCACAATGACTTCAGAAATCAACGCTTCTTTGGAACCAAATAACGTGTACACAGCATTAGTCGAGGTACCAGCATTTTTCGTGAGAGTTCTCAGTGAAACTGCCTGATACCCCTCATCCTTCAGCATCCTTGTGGCTTCCTCAATAAGACGATCACGCAAAGTATCATCGTATATTTTCGGCCTACCCATACGTTCTCCTCCAAGTCGGGCCGGTCCCCAAACCAGCAAATATTACGGGAGTCCCCCATTCACGTACACCGTAAGATCGGTAATCCAACACCGTTGCGAATGCGTAGCGACGTCATTAGCTTACCGATGACACCCGTAAGTCGCAATAATCCAAATCGCTATATTGACCATACGGTCGTTGACTTCGGGTGATCGGTAACTGAGTGGGACTTAAGCCCTATTCATATAGGGAATGCCGGTCTTTTCGAATATTATCCTCATAGGCTTTGCAGAAATCTTATTTAGATCAAATCGCCTTATAAAGTCCTTTGAAGTATCACAATCGGGCACATTAAGAGATGCTGATAACATTGTGAACACTGCCTTTGTAGATAATCCTAAATCTTCACAATCTTCCATTGTGACAGCCCCATCACGTTTCGCTAAGCGCTGTCCGCCAGGCCCCAGGACTAATGGGACATGCACATAGGTCATAGGATGATCGGAAATGAGACTTGTAAGATAAGCCTGTGCCGGAGAAGAGGACAAGAGGTCATTTCCTCTAACCACTTGGTCAACACCTAAATCTATGTCATCAACAACAGAGGCAAGATTATAGGCGGGCCATAGGTCGCCGCGGCGAAGCACAAAAGCATCGACAGGACCGGTGAAGCGCCCCACGAAGTCGTCATCAATGGACCATTGCGTCACACTGGGTTTGAGTCGCAGCGCGGGAGTCTTTCCGGATAGCATGGCTTCTCTACGTTCACCGTCAGTGAGACGAAGACAAGTCCCCGGATAATGAGTCGGCGGCATATGCGGAGCTCGTGTAGCCTCGCGAATATCCTTTCGGCTACAAAAACATGGGAAAACCAGACCGCGTTGCTGTAGGTCAGATAAGACTTCTTCGTAGAGTTCTCGTCTCTTCGCCTGATAATAGACTGGGCCATCCCAGTCAATGCCTAATCTCTCAAGTTCCCGTATTTGCTGATCTGCTGCACCATCGCGTCCCGGATCAATGTCGTCTATGCGAAGAAAGAAGGACCGCCCAGTTTGACGTGCCAATGCCCAGGCAATAAGCGCGGTGCGCAGGTTCCCCAGATGCAGTGGCCCCGAAGGAGAAGGGGCATAGCGACCAGCATTCATAGGTGGATTCTCCCAATATCTACATAACACTGTCCACCATGCGCGCATTGCAACACGCATGAAGGCTCCCGCGTATGCTTAGCTCTGATCTTGGAGGTATGAGTTTCGTGATCGAGCTGATCGACGTGAGTAAGGTGTACCAGATAGCTGGTGGCACCGATGTCGTCGCACTCGATGATGTCTCTCTCACCATTAAAAAGGGCGCTATTCACGGAATCGTTGGCCAATCCGGAGCAGGAAAATCCACACTCATCCGATGCCTAACTGCACTTGAACGGCCGACATCAGGGTCAATCATTGTCAACGGCCAAGACATGACTGCTTTGAGAGGGACGGCTCTTCGCCAAGCACGTCGGAATATCGGCATGGTGTTCCAACAGCCAAATCTTCTCGACAACCGCACTGCTGGAGCAAACGTCGCCTATCCCCTCCACATCGCCAAAGCCGATAAGAACAAGATTTCTCGGCGAGTCGATGAACTGCTTGACCTCGTTGGCTTAGCCGGACGCGGGAACTCTTACCCTTCTCAACTCTCTGGCGGTCAACAGCAACGCGTAGGAATCGCGCGTGGCATGGCAACAAACCCCCCGGTTCTCCTGTGCGATGAACCTACCTCAGCTCTCGATGCGGGATCGACTGCACAAATCCTCGATCTTCTCCGTGAGCTTCGAGACACTGCCGGTGTCACCGTTATTATCATCACCCACGAAATGGGAGTTGTCACCGAAGTCTGTGACTCAGTGACACTTCTGCAACGCGGCCAAGTAGTTCAAAACGGGACATTGGATGAGGTATTGGCTGACACTGATTCCCCTCTTTCAGAATCTCTCATACCACCTCCCAGCGTTGATGATGCCGATGTGCGCCCGGGCACGGTCTTGGTAGATGTGGCTTTCACCTCACAACCTGGCGTCCCTACCGGAGCAACCGTCCTCAATTTGATTGCTTCACTTGGTGCCGACGTGACGGCAGGACGTTTCGAGTCAGTTGGCAGCCTGCAGGTGGGGCGACTCGCAGTCAGCGTGCCGCAGTACCATGTCGAATCAGTTGTGGCAGAGCTTCAACGCAACGATGTGAGTGCGCGGAGGCGGTCGGCATGATTGATGTGATCCTTGCAGGACCTAACGACCCCATGTGGTTGGAGAACCCAGTCCTGTCAAAAATGCTTTGGCCGGCGCTCTGGCAGACTCTGGCTATGGTCGCCTGCACTGGTATTGCCACAGTGATTCTTGGCACTCCATTAGGCTTGCTGCTTGCATCCAGTTCTAACGGAGGTCTACGCCCCCGTCCGGTACTAAACCAAGTAGTCGGAACCATAGTGAACGTCGTTCGCTCATTTCCTTTCATCATTCTGATGATCTCAATTTTGCCTTTCACTCGTTTCATTGTGGGAACGACTCTCGGTTGGTATGCGGCGGTCGTACCCCTTACTATCGGAGCTGTGCCATTCTTTGCTCGCCTTGTTGAATCAAACGTCGCTGGGGTAAGTGCGGGCAAAATTGAGGCGGCTCAAATGATGGGTGCGTCCATTTCTCGTATCCAATGGGGTGTTCAGATACGCGAGGCCCTACCCCAGTTGGTACAGTCAATCACCTTGTTGACCGTCACGTTGGTCGGCTATTCCGCAATGGTTGGAGTTGTCGGAGGCGGTGGCTTAGGCCAATTGACCATGAACTATGGCTACAGCGGGCACCAGTGGGATGTCTTGGTCGTCACAGTTATTCTCTTCTTGGTTATCGTACAAATCGTACAAATGTGTGGCGACATGATTAGCCGGTTGGTAGACCACCGCTAAGGCGCTGCCAGCCGGAGACCTCACCATAAAGTCTTGGCGTTCATCATTTTTTCTAAGTTAGAAAGTGGAAAATTCATGCGCAAATCAACTATTTTTTCAATCGCTGCAATCGCGGCCTTGGGACTTGCCGGGTGCTCAGGTAGCGCAGACAAGGCAGAATCCTCCGACACACAATCCGCAGAACAGTCCTCATCAACCGGCTCTGCGGGAGGCGACCTCACCGTCCTCAAGGTCGGTGCCTCGCCCAGCCCACACGGCCAGATCCTCCGCTTTGTTGATGAGAATCTTGCTGAAGAAGCAGGGCTGAAGATCGAAGTAGTCGAGTATGCCGACTACGTTCAGCCAAATGAGGCCCTTCGTAGTGGCGATCTTGACGCCAACTTTTTCCAAACCGTCCCCTATCTCGAATCCGAGTCTGAGGCACGCGGTTTTGACTTTGTTGCAGGTGAAGGTGTGCACCTCGAACCGCTTGGCATCTACTCCGACAAAATCGAAGACATTAAAGATCTGAAGGATGGCGCCAAAGTCGGAATTATCAACGATCCTTCCAACCAGGCTCGCGCGCTCAAACTGCTGGCGGATCAGGGCTTGGTGGAACTCCCGGAAAGTGGCGAGGCTTCAGTGGCTACGGTCACTCCGTTGCGCGGAATTGAACTGGTGCAGGTTGAAGGACCGACCTTAGTTCGCGCGCTCCCTGACGTCGACATTGCTGTGATCAACGGTAACTTTGCTCAAGAAGGCGGCCTCAGCGCTTCTGAAGATGCCCTGGTTGTTGAATCACCTGAGAACAATCCGGCGGTCAACGTCCTCGTATGGTCGGCTGACACTGACAAGGCAGATGCCATCAAGAAGCTTGAAGATCTGCTCCACTCAGACGATGTGAAGACTTTCATCGAGACCACATGGACTGATGGATCTGTGATCCCTGCTTTCTAAAGCTCTAAAAGCAAGCGCGGCTAGTTGTATAGCTCGATTGGCAGTATTTCTGTACTCCTTTCGGCTAACACATCTAGCCGCGTTTTTTGACCTCCCATTTGTGTGTGGGGCTAGTTCACCTGTGCCCCGCGAAGGCTCCACTGAGCTAGAATCAAGAGCATGAGGTCCGAAGCAGATTACGAGGCGGCGATGTCCCATGCGTTGCTTCTGGCCCATCGCTGCACAAAAACACGTGACGTTCCCGTCGGGGCGGTCGTACTCAATGCCAAAGGGCAAATTGTTGGAAAAGGGTGGAATCGCCGCGTCGCTGCCGATGATCCCACCGCACACGCTGAGCTTGAGGCTCTTCGCGAGGCGGGACGCAACTTAGGGACCTGGAATCTAACGGGCTGTACTCTGGTAGTCACTCTTGAACCGTGCACAATGTGTGCTGGAGCGGCTGTCAATGCTCGGGTCAGTCGTATCATCTTCGGAGCATGGGATGCCAAAGCTGGCGCATGCGGTTCCATCCGGGACGTGGTTCGTGATGCCCGGCTTAATCACCAGATAGAAGTCCATGGCGGTCTCATGGAAAACGAAGCCAGCGTCCAGCTGAAGGCTTTTTTTGCAGAGCGCAGAAGAGTCCACGAATACCCAGAATCAGACTTTTGGGCAAAACGGAAACCACGGACAGTCTCACCAGCTTCCCCAACTGAGAGTATTTCCCGCCAACCAACACACGACGAAAAGAAGCCAGCGGCCTCAGTTCCCACACCTACTTTAGAGAAGTCTGACACCAAGCCAACCCCTGTTCCCGCGCCACCTACCCGCAAACGAGCTGATCGTCACACAGGACGCATTGTTGTTCCTCCCCTTGATGACTCTGCGCTTCGGTAGGTCTTGTGAGCGGAGCTCTCTTAGGAGTTGCAGTCATTGCAACTTTGATCATCCTTGGGTGGGCAATGCAACGCACGCGTGCCTTTCCTATCGGTACTTCGGAAGCTTTAACTGCTTTTGCATATTGGGCTGCCACCCCTGCACTATTGTTTTCAGTCCTATCTCAACAAGATTTGCGCTCCGTTATCGGAGCTCCCTTTCTGGTGGCGGCAGCTTCGGGATTCGGCAGTGCGATGGTTTTTACCCTTGTGGCCATGTTGTTCCGTACTGACCGAGCTAACCTGACACTCGGGGCAATGGGAGCCTCTCTCAACAACATTGCGTATATTGGTATCCCCGTTGCCACTTATGTTCTGGGTTCAGCGCATCATATTGTTCCAGTCCTCGCCTTTCAGTTGGGCTTTTTCACACCGATGTATTTTGTTCTCGCCGAGTTGGCTGGCAAAAAGGGCGGGGCATCTGTTGGAAGCATCGTCCGAACAGTCATCACCAACCCTTTAGTCATCGCCGCCTTGGTAGGTGTTCTGTGGAACCTCACTCCCCTTGCGGTTCCCCTCTACGTATCAGAAGTGACCAGTTTTCTTGGCTCTGCTGCACCCCCAACAGTTCTTGTGGCTTTTGGCGCATCTTTAGTTGGACAGTCAATACATTTGGGAAAGAAAATCTGGTTCTTAGTGAGCTGGTCAACTGCATGCAAACTCATCGTTCAGCCTCTCATTGCCTGGGGCGTCGGACTAGCTCTTGGGCTCAGTGACATCGAGCTTGCAGCTGCCGTCATTATGGGTACCCTCCCAGCAGCTCAAAACGTATTCATCGCCGCAATGAGAGCTGGAGCAGGGAAAGAAGTGGCACAAGGCAGTGTTCTTATGTCCTCGGCACTGTCTCTTCCCGTTATTGTCGGTGTGGCTACGTTGCTCTTGTAGTAAAGCTAATAGGCTAGATAATAAGAGAATCAGGCACGTATAAGGCGCATGCAATACCTGCATACTGGCGATCAAGGAGTTCAGCATGACACACTCACCCGCATCCAGCTCAGCGCGATGGAACAATGTTGCTGACTGGAGCTACCTGGGACTTGGCGTATTGATGCTGGTATGTGGGATATTTCTTGACAACACGGACACCTGGGCATCACCCATCGCAGGTGTGGTCATGGTTCTGGTCGCATTGTGGGACCTTGCCGCACCATCCATCGCAGCAACGTGGGCAGAGGGCATTGTTGCCTTTGTAGTCTTTTTACTCCCGTGGTTTAGCGTATGGCTTCCTGGAGATTACAACGGGCTAGGAAGTTGGTTAACATGGGCTGGTGGAGTCTTAGGAATGATCTGTGCGGCCTGGTCGTGGGCATCCCACACCGACCCCCGCTGAACCATAGTCGCACCGTATTCGACGTCCAGGCACAATAGGTAGCATAGAGACGGTCGCGAGATTTAGAGGGGGCCAACATGACGGTGGCAAAAACGCGAGTTGGAATACTCACTGCCGGTGGTGATTCCCCAGGACTCAATGCAGCGATTCGGGGTTTTGGCAAAGCAGCAATCTCCTATCACGGGATGGAACTCATAGGTTTCCGCGATGGTATTACCGGGCTAGCGCACGATCGCACTATTGTTTTGGATTCCCGAGCCCTTTCTGGAATCCTCACAGCTGGTGGAACCATTTTGGGAACCTCACGCGATAAGCCCCACAAGATGGTGATAGACGGACAAGCCCAAGACATGGTGCCAACCATTGTCGAGAATTACGAGAAGAATCATCTCTCAGCTTTAGTGTGCATTGGAGGAGGCGGAACAGCTAAGAATGCCTACCGCCTGGCACAAGCTGGCCTCAATGTTCTCCATCTTCCCAAGACGATCGACAACGATATCGCTCACACTGACACGAGTTTCGGTTTCTCTACCGCTCTCGGCATTGCTACTGATGCTATCGACCGATTGCACTCAACCGCACATAGCCATCACCGGGTGATTGTCGTCGAAATCATGGGGCACAAAGCAGGATGGTTGGCTCTTGGATCTGGAATTGCTGGAGGAGCCGACGTCATCCTCATCCCAGAAATCCCCTACTCCGTAGAAGCTGTGGCTGAATCGATTCTGGCCCGCGCCGCTGGAGGACACAGTTTTTCGGTTGTTGCCATTGCCGAAGGTGCCCGGAACATCCAAGATTCGGCTGACTTGGAAGCCGCGGAATTACTGGTTAAAAGTGCGCGAGGCCCAGAAGCTAAAGCCGCTGCCAAGACCCACCGGAAGAATGTTGAATCAGGACATAGAGGAAATGCCTATCGCCTCGCGGACAAATTAGAAGAACTCACAGGGCTTGAAAGTCGGGTCACAGTCTTAGGGTATGTTCAACGAGGTGGAACCCCTGATGCTGCTGACCGCATGTTGGGGACACTGTTAGGAAGCGCGGGTGCAGACCTCGTCGAACAGGGAGTATCTGGTGTTACCGTGGCTTCACATGGACAATCTGCCGTCCCAGTACCGTTAGAAGAAGTGGCGGGAAATCTCAAGACGGTCCCTCTGGACCACCCCTGGTTATTGGCAGCGCGCCAAGTCGGGACCGGCCTTGGCGACTAAGAACAACAGCAGCATTTTCCTCATCGCCATAGTCGTCGCTGTTACGTCAGGGGCAATCGTCTCGCTGCAAGGATTCGTCGATGGCAGTCTCACTGATGCCTCCGGGTCACCTCTTGTTGGCACCCTCGTATCGTATGTTGGAACAATCATTGCATTACCCCTCTGGGCACTACTCACTGGCAAGTTCCCTTCGTTGTGGCGTCTACTTAGAGAGGAAAGCCAATGGTGGTGGTACTGCATCGGTTTCCTCGGCGTCCCCCTAGTCCTCGCAACGTCCTGGGGTGTCGTTCTGGCAGGAGTTGCCGTCGCCTCAGTTGCTTCAGTTGCAGGTCAAACGATAACCGGACTGATTTTAGATTCGCGTGGGCTTGGTATTCCTCGGCCAATTCCACTCACCCCCCTGCGAATCTTGGCGGCTGTCATCTCCCTGGCAGGGTTGAGCTTGGCACTCATCGGTAGTAACGGAATAGCCCCTTGGTTACTGCTTGGAGTTGGCGTAGCCATATTCCTGGGCGGTTCTGGACTAGCTGGTCTCCAAGCTGGCATGGGTTTTGTCACCGGTCGCAGCAATAATGCCTTAGCTGCGGGGCTTGCCAGTGCCCTAGGGGGCACCGTTCTGGTCCTGATCATCACAGTGGTGAGTTGGCTGTCAGGCAGTCTCGATTCGATCACCCTTCCCGCAGATCCTTTGCTTTATCTGGGTGGACCCTTGGGAGCCATCGTGGTCACGGCAGCTGCTTGGTGTGTGCGGCCCCTAGGGACCTTCCGTCTCTCACTGAGCGTGGTGTGCGGACAGATGGCCGCGGCTATGGTGCTCGATGCAATCTCCGGAATGCCACTTCCATGGACGACAATAGCGGCCTGCGTAGGGGTGGCTATCGGACTTCTTATTGCAGTATCCAAACCACAACAGAAAAGGAAAACGCATGTCTAATGCAGGACTGCAAGCTGCCATC
This sequence comes from Scrofimicrobium canadense, assembly GCF_009696615.1. Taxonomy (GTDB): domain Bacteria; phylum Actinomycetota; class Actinomycetes; order Actinomycetales; family Actinomycetaceae; genus Scrofimicrobium; species Scrofimicrobium canadense. The sequence goes on along the minus strand of NZ_VULO01000005.1, from coordinate 167,253 downwards.
GAAAAAATGGAAGCCAAAGGAGTCGCGCCCGCAGCGATCCGCGTTTTTTCTCGCTTTTACCAACAACTTGAGGAGGGAGAGAGCGGTATCATTCGCGAGGATAGTATTCGTCCCTACCTTGATCCCCCACTCCTTGACGACATTGAAGTCGACCCTGCTGCGGCTAGTAGTGCCCTCGACAAGACCGTCATCATCAAGCTCAATGGCGGCCTAGGAACCTCCATGGGGTTGGACCGCGCCAAGACACTTCTCGAAGTGCGCGACGGACTCACCTTCCTTGACCTTATTGTCCGACAAGTACTCGCAGCACGGGGTGAACACCACGCGCGCCTGCCCTTGTTATTCATGAACTCATTTCGCACCGAAGCCGATACTCTCCACTACCTGCAGAAGTATCCTGAGCTTGAAGTGCCGGGTATTCCCCTGAGCTTTATGCAAAATCAGGAGCCCAAGCTGCGTGCGGATGATCTGACTCCTGTGGAGTGGGAAGCCGATCCTTCACTGGAATGGTGTCCACCTGGGCACGGTGATCTCTACACGGCCCTTTTGTCATCAGGGATACTGGACCTTCTTCTAGAGCAAGGTTTTGCCTACGCTTGTGTTTCCAATGGCGATAATTTGGGCGCAGCCCCTAACGCGCAAATTGCAGGATGGTTCGCTGCCTCGGGCGCCCCTTACGCAGCCGAATTGTGCCGCCGCACTATCAACGACAAGAAGGGCGGCCACCTCGCCATCCGTAAGAGTGACAACCAGCTGGTGTTGCGTGATACCGCTCAGACTGCACCAGAAGAGATGGATTTCTTCACCGATGAATTCCGTCATCCTTTCTTTCACACCAACAATCTATGGTTCGATCTGAGGAAACTGAAGGCGACTCTTGATGAGCGCGAGGGGGTCTTAGGACTGCCACTCATTCGCAACGACAAGACCGTTGATCCCACAGACTCATCGTCAACTCCGGTGATCCAAATTGAGTCAGCAATGGGTGCAGCTATCGAGGTGTTCCCAGGAGCAACTGCAATTTGCGTGGGGCGCGATCGCTTCTTGCCTGTTAAAACTACCAACGAACTGCTTCTCTTACGCTCTGACGTGTATGATCTCTCCCCCGAAGGCAGACTAGAAACAACGACAGATAAGACACCAGAAATTGACCTGACTTCGTCTTATTACAAAACGGTCCAAGCATTTGACCAGCGCATTCCTTCTGCTCCCTCACTTCGCAAAGCTGAGTCATTGAGAGTGCAGGGCGACTGGGTATTTGAACCCGGTGTTGTTGTCGAGGGGTCGCTGGTTCTTGGCCCTGAAGGTGGAGTTGTCACCAAAAGAAAAACACTACTTTAGGACTTCCTGGGGGCACCAACAGATTCCCCTTGAAAGAGGGTGCCATTGATCCACACTTGTTCGGTAGTGCGGTGCTCATGTTGGAGTGCTGCCACAAGCACTCTCACAGTAGATTGCGCAATTTTATCTAGTGGCTGTGCAATGGTGGTGATTGAGGGGACCGTGTAACTTGCTATATCTAGTCCATCAAACCCAGTAACCGACACGTCCTGGGGCACTCGTACACCAGCTTCATGCAGTGCCCTCAGGACACCCGTGGCTACGGCATCACAGGAACAGACAATTCCGGTCGTGTCACCCAATCCCTCACCTAGCCATGCCCTCACAGACTCATACCCACATGCCATGGAGTACATATCTGGAGGATTCATAGCCGGTATCATGAGTGCTTCACCAGCTAAAAGCCCTGCTGTTTCCATAGCATCCCGGTAACCGCGATAACGCAACGCCCATGCATGCCCCGATTCGCGCCCGATCTCGTCCCCAACACAGGCATAGGCAATGTGTGTGTGTCCGCGTTCAATCAGCAGGCGTGTCACCTCACTAGCGCCAGCGTAGTCATCAACAGATACTGACGATTGAGAAAACGGTGACCCAGAGAAATCGGCAGTCGTGCAAAATACGATGGGCACACCCACCCTCGCAAGTTGGCTAGAAAGAAGCGGCGCGTCCTTAGATCCTGAGTTGCCATAGCGTCCTAGAAAAATAACGGCAACGTATTTTCGCTCGGACACAATGCGTTCAACTGTCGCGGCATCGGCTTTATCATCGGGAACATGGGAAAGGTACGAGTCATATCCCGCGTCGCTGAGTTTTTGCTCTAGCTCAGCAAGCAGTTTGATTAACAGCTCACTGGTTTCACCTTGGATAATGACGGCAATCGTCTTAGTGTTCTCGATCTTTAGGTTACGTGCACTCTCATTGGGTACATATCCCATACGTTTTGCCGCCTCAAGAACACGGGCCCGCGTTTCCGGATTCACGTCCGAGCGGTCATTCATTGCCCTCGAAACGGTGCTTGCCGCGACACCGCACGCCTCGGCCAGCTCTTTAATTGTCACCCGAGCCATGCTGGTTCACTCCCCTCCCTGGGATTTACCTCACCCCTTCACCGCACCAGCGATGACTCCTTGAATGATATGACGTTGACTGGTGATGTAAAAGATGACCACTGGAATCATCGCCAACACCAATACTCCCATCATGGCGCCAATATCAACAGCTCCATACCCTCCTTTGAGATATTGGACAGCCACGGGAATAGTCTTATATTTCTTTAGATCTAGGGTCAGATAAGGCAACAGATAGTCATTCCACAGCCACATAATCTCCAGAATTGCCACGGTCATCACCGCAGGCTTGAGGACCGGTAGTACCACTTGAAAGAAAGTACGAACCGTGCCGCAGCCATCGATAGTGGCTGCTTCTTCTAGTTCAAGCGGGATCGACTTGACGAATCCGGTAAAGATGAAAACTGCAAGACCTGCCCCAAATCCTAAATACACTAGCCACAGGCCAATGGGGTTACCCAATCCTAGATAGTCGGTAAACCATGAGAGGGTAAACATCACCATCTGAAATGGAACTACCAGATTGAGGAGGAATGCAAAGTAGAGAACTTTCGCATAAACGTTGTTGGCCCTGACGATCCACCACGCAGCCATAGAAGTACATAGAAGAATCCAAAATGCTGATCCAATAGTAATTACCAGCGACCAGCCAAATGCCGCCAGGAAGTTAGTCTTGGCAATGCCGTCGATGTAGTTCTGAATACCCACAAAGCTCTCTGATGTGGGCAGCGAGAAGGGGGTATCGGAAATATAGACTTTGCCCTTGAAGGAGTTGATGACGACCAACACGATGGGAAATAAATACGCGATGGCTATCAACGTGAATAATACAGTCCAGAGAGCAGGACGCTTTGTATCAGTCATTGCTGGACTCCTTCGAGCGCACGAACCAGTTTTGGGCCAGGGCAATGGCAGCCACCAAAATAGTGAAGACGACTGCTTTAGCTTGTCCCACACCTTCAAAGCCGGGTCTGCCGTAGAAGGTATTAAAGATATTGAGCGCTAAGAGCTCTGATTGACGCGACGGTGCGCCGTTAGTCAACGCCAGGTTCTGATCGAACATTTTGAATCCATTAGTAAGTGTAAGGAAAGTACACACAGTCACGGAGGGCATCACCAATGGAATGATAACTTTGTTAAGAATCTGGCGGTTATTGGCTCCATCGACTTTAGCCGCCTCGATTACGTCGGTGGGAATTGATTGCAGGCCAGCAATGTAAATGACCATCATGTAACCGATTTGCTGCCAGCACACGACGATGACCAAGCCCCAAAAACCGTAGGTTCCTGAGAAGGTGATTGAGCGCGCCCAATGGCTAAGAATGCCGTTGAGTAGCAGTAGCCAGATATAGCCCAGAACGATGCCACCAATAAGATTGGGCATAAAGAATACCGAGCGGAATATATTGCGGCCTTTAATTGCTTTGACCAGCATATAGGCAATGGCAAAAGCCAGGATATTGATGATGACTGTGGTTACTACCGCGTAGAGAGCGGTGTACCAAAGTGAGTGTGTAAAGGTTGAGTCGCCCCAGATTCGGACAAAGTTTTTCAGTCCCACCCATTCACTGCGTGTAACCGTAGTGAATTCGGTGAATGAAAGATAGATACCTAAAACAAACGGCACTACAAAGCCGATCATAAAGGCAAATACTGTAGGCCCGGTAAAAAGCCACCCCCATCGTTTGAGGGATCTGTTCATGGTGTGTCCTCTGTAATACTTCCCTGGGATCTGTGCTGGAAGACCCCAGGGAAGAGTTTCTTTTAGCTACTAATATGCCGCTGTCAGAGTTTTAGCCGTTATTAGTGAGTTCGTACTCTGAAGCCCACCCATCAACGAAAGCTCCCTTGACGCCATCCCACTGGCCAGTGCCCTGCGCATATTCAAGCAATGCCTGACCCACACCGTTCTTCCACTCTTCGGAAGGCATCAGAGTGAAGTTCCACGTCACAGGAGTCTTGCCCTTTTCTGCGTACTCATCATCTGCTAGAACCAAAGGATTCGTGGTCTTGAAGTCTTCGAAAGTTACAAAAGGAGTCACAAAACCCATTGTTTCAGAGAGCGTCTTGCGCCCCTCGTCCGAAGTAATAACCCATTCAAGGAAGTCAAGGGTTGCCTTTTGATCTGCTTCTGACGCTTCTGAGTTGACCACCCAGTAGTTTTCTGAGCCGGTGGCAAGTCCTTGATTTTCTTCACCAGGAGCCCCAATAAAGATGGGCAGCATGCCAAGGTTTTCATCATTGAGGACATCGCCAACCACATCGTTGTAAGCCCACGTGCCGTTTTGCAGGAATACAGCCTTGCCTAAAGCGAATTCAGACGTGGCATCTTCCATGGTCTTGCTGGAAAGCAACGTGGGGTCAGTGGTGGAGTTGTTGATGTAGAGATCAAAGATGTTCTTGTAACCATCAAGGTAGGTTCCCTTAATAGTGGCTGGCTGGTCGACTACTCCCTCGTCCTTGAACTCATAGTAGAGAGGAATATTGGCCAGGTGGGTTTTGAAGCGCCAGTCTGAAGAAGAATCAAAACCGGCTGAGGTGAATGCTCCCTCTACGCCGAGTGCTTCCTTGTTAGCCTGAATTCCTTCTGCAACAGCTTTCAGATCATCGAAGCTGTCGATCTCGTCAACGGACTTCACAGCCGCATCGGGCAGCTCGAAGTACTTATTGAGAAGATCCTTGTTATAGATAATTCCGTATGTTTCCATCACATAGGGAATCGCAGATATCTGTCCCGATTCACTGTCTTTGAGGGCTACATCCTTATCCTTGAGGTTCTCATAAATCGCGGAACCTTCTAGGTCAGCAGCATATGCGCCCCATGTCGCCAATCCCACCGGACCGTTGACCTGGAACAACGTGGGCGGATTAGATTTAGCCATTTCGGACTTCAGAGTTGTCTCATAAGTTCCTGACGCGGCCGTCTCTACAGTTACAGGAACCCCGGTCTCTGCGGTGTAATCTTCAGCCAGCTTTACCCAGTCGTCAGCCTGTTCTGGTTTGAAGTTGAGGTAGTACACCGCACCTTCGCCAGCCTTAGCATCAGCCGCTCCAGATTCTGCGCCACTCTCATTGCTACTCGATGATCCGCATGCGCTCAGCGCCAGGGCCATCGTCACTGCTACGGCCCCCGCAGCAATAGACCTGCGGTGAATGATCTTTTTCATTATCCTTCGTCTCCTCCATTGGAAAGTCGCGGCTATATGGCCAACGGTGGTCTCAGCTCCTCCACGGATAGTGAGTATCCGAAAAATCTTCCGGAACCGATTCCATTGCTTTCGTTTGTTGAGTTTACGTCACTACTCTCTCGTCGGCAAGCGAATAAGGTAACGACTTTATTACAGGAGTCTGATACTCAGCGTGGCGATGGCTCCGAATTGTGGTCTGATTCCTGCATCAACCAAGGGGCAAGCGATCGTATAAATAGCGGGATACTGCCGTAGGCCGGAAGCGCCACACCTAAGAGAACCAGGGGCGGCAAAGCCTGGGGAAGTTGCCATGTCACCAAGGCAATAAGTACCCCCATTCCGACATAAAGCAGCATGATTCCCAACGAGTACGGAAGGCGCGCAACCGACATCAAGACAGCATTTTTCACGGTGTTCCCTACCGAGTTCTCAAAGCGTGCCTGCACCATCCACAAGTAAGGAAACACCGTTAAATAGCAAATCGACAAAAGTGCTTTGAGCACAACAAGCTCGGAGGCATCAACATAAATCCATACCCATGCGAGTACCGCAAGTGGAACTGCCGCAATGAACCATAGAACTGTACTGGGCACACAATTGTCTTTGAAAGAACGCCAATACATCCGCACCACCGACCCACCTTGCTCATCGTATAGGCGCCAGCAACAGTCATTGAGCGCGGTGAAGGCGGCTCCCACTGTAATGAGTGGGAGAGAAAATGCAATGGTCAAAAGGTTGATGATCACTAGATCCGCGCAACGAGCAACAGCTTGCCAAAAGGGTGACTCTGGATCGAATAGGCGTTTCATTTCTTTGCCTCCACCGTTAACTGTCCATCCAAACAGCAGCATGCCACACGAAAACTCTCATGTCCTACGAGCAACACACGCATATTCTCAGAACCGTTTCCGCTCTGGAAGTTTTTCGCGTATCATCCAAAAGCAGATTCCTAGAGAAAGGCGACGATGGCATGACAGGCACTCTCACCACCGACGCAGCACCGCAGACTATCGCCCACAGCCCTGCTGACTGGTGGAAAAAAGCCGTCTTTTACCAGGTATACCCAAGATCTTTTGCTGACTCCAACAATGATGGAATTGGAGATTTGCCCGGTTTACTTTCCAAACTGGACTACCTCAAAGACTTGGGCATCGACGCCCTATGGATTTCACCGTTCTATCCTTCTCCACAATGGGATCAAGGCTACGATGTCGCCGACTATTTTTCGATCGACCCTAGCTACGGGTCTTTAGAGGACTTTGACGTAGTCCTGTCGGAAGCCCACCAGCGCGGGATGCGCGTTATCATCGACGTCGTTCCTAATCACAGCTCTTCTGAGCACGAATGGTTTCAAGCGGCCCTTGCTGCGTCACCCGGATCGCCAGAACGCGACCGCTACATATTCCGCCATAGCAGTGATGGAGCGCCAAATAACTGGGGATCCATTTTTGGTGGCCCCGCCTGGAGCCAAGTAGAGCCTCTCACTGGAAGAGAAGAAGACCACGGCTGGTGGTATCTACACATGTTTGATTCCCACCAGCCTGACTTCAACTGGGAGAATCAAGACGTTTGGGACCTATTTGATCGTTACCTACACTTCTGGCTTGAACGAGGAGTGGATGGGTTCCGGGTGGATGTTGCACAGGGCCTAGTCAAAGCTGAGGGATTACCCGATGACGAAATCGGTCCCGAACGCTACGCGTACGTAGACCCCTCCGGCAATGGTCGAACCCAACGAGCCCCCGACCGCGGTCCTTATTTTGACCAGGACGGCGTACATGAGATCTATCGTCACTGGCGCACTATCCTCGACCAGTACGGACCGGATCGGATCATGGTTGCTGAAGCAACAATCGATGACCCTGTGCGCAAAGCTCGATATGCGCGTGCAGACGAAATGAATCAAGCGTTCAATTTCGATATTCTTTCGTGCGGTTGGAATAGCGAAGAATTGCGCCACACCCTACACGCCACTATCGAGGCAAACCGTGAGGTAGGCGCGGTGAACACCTGGGTTCTTTCCAATCATGATCAAGTTCGCCACGCCACTCGTTTTGGCTATCCCTATGGCGCCTATCTCGACTCTGGTTTAGGCCCTATCGACCCCAGACCCGATGAGGAAATTGGTCTAGAACGCGCGTTGGCATTCACGACTTTCCTCCTCGGATTACCTGGCGCCATGTATTTGTACAACGGGGAAGAACTTGGTCTGCCCGAGGTCCTCGATATACCTGCCAACGAACGCCAAGACCCTACATGGAAACGTACCAATGGACGTGCATGGGGACGCGATGGATGCCGCGTGCCACTCCCATGGTCCTCACACCAGCCAAACAGCGGTTTTGGCACTGGCAAGCCATGGCTGCCTATGCCGAAAGGGTGGGAGCAGTACGCCGCCGATCTGCAAGAAATCAACCCCGCTTCATGTCTAAACAAGTACCGACAGGTGATCTCTCTACGCCGCCAGCTGGACTTGGGAGCGGGAGACTTCCACATGGTTCCTGCCGATGAAGACCTCGTGGTCGTACGTAACGGGGATATTACTGTGGCTATCAACCTAGGAATGGTTGCCCGCCCCGTTGAAGGAGTGCAAAAAGCTTTGGTCACTTCCTCACTAGGCACGGAAACGCTTCCAGTTAAGGACCAGGCCGTTTTCCTACCGCCGAATACTGCGGCATGGTTGCAGGCCGAGTAGCCGTCGGTCAGATGACTGCCTCCTCCTAAGCCTATCGGACAATACGCTCTGGCCAGTCCCTTTGACATTATGAATATATGCAAAACACGATTATTGATGTTGAAGGGCTGGTAAAGCGCTACGGCGATTTTCCAGCGGTAGATGACGTAAGTTTCAGTATGGAGCGCGGGCAGTGCTTGGCGATCCTTGGGCCAAATGGCGCTGGAAAAACAACAACGGTTGAAATCCTGGAGGGTTTCCGTTCTCCCGCTGCTGGAGCTGTCACGGTACTTGGCGTGACCCCGCGTACGGCTGGGCGACAATGGCATAACCGCGTGGGCATCGTTCTGCAATCAGTATTCAATGCTTCTACCCTCAAGGTGCGCGAAGAATTACAGCTTGCTGCTACCTCGTACTCGAATCCTCGCCCCGTGGACGAAGTGCTAGAACTGGTCGGGTTAAGCGAAAAGGCCACCAGTCGAGTTGGAAAACTTTCTGGGGGACAACGACGCCGACTAGACGTGGCTCTAGGGATTATTGGACGTCCCGAACTACTTTTCCTCGATGAACCGACCACAGGATTTGATCCAACTGCCAGGCACTCGTTTTGGGAGATGATCGAGGGTCTTCGCCTGGAAGACACATCGGTTCTACTCACTACCCACTACTTGGATGAGGCAGCGCGCCTAGCTGATCGAGTTCTTGTCATGGCTAAGGGAAAGATCGTTGCTGAAGGTACTCCCGAGAGCCTAGGTGGACCTCGCGCACATTTACCCCGAGTGCGATGGACTGACGATAAAGGGCGCACATGCGAAAAAGTTTCCGCTGATCCAACGGCTGAGGTAATCGCACTCAGCCGTGAAATGGGCGGAGTCATTCGTGATCTTGAAGTTATTCGCCCCACGCTTGAGGACGTCTATCTACAGCTGGTAGGCGAAAAAACGCCGGAAGGACACGCCGCATGACTGCTACGATTGACCGAGCACCCACACAGATTAACGCCCCTACCCTTCCCTCATCATTCATAGTTGCGCTACGACGCATTCCTTTTGAACTGCTCTCTTTTGTCCGCGAAACACCTTCCTTAGTTTTCAACTTCGGCTATCCAGCACTGATGTATATGGTGTTTGTTGCCACCGGCATTATTGATCTATCTACCGGCATTATGGCAATACCTGGCGCAACTGATTTTGGATTTGAAACCTATTTTCTACCAGGCATGATCGCCACCGGAATTTTGGTGGCCACTACCCAAGAACTGGGAATACGTGTAGTTGAGGAGCGTGAGTCTTCTGCACTAAAACGACTGAAGACCACTCCTACAACCGCAGCCGCCTACGTAGGAGGCAAACTAGGTCAAGTCTCCATCATGGTCCTGGGTCAAAACATCGTGCTCTTAGCCATTGCAAACCTTGGATACGATGCACTCTTGCCCCAGGGAGCAAAAGCGTGGGCGATGTACATTGGAATGCTATTTTTGGGTACTCTGTGCGGATCGGCACTCGGCTTTGCCTTGGCTGTACTACTTCCCTCAACGCGTTCCGCCAATGGAACGATCGTCCCCGTCCTACTCATCCTGCAGTTCTTCTCTGGAGTGTTCTTTCCTTTCAATCAGCTCCCTGAGTGGATGCAAACAGTTGCGGGATTCTTCCCATTGCGCTGGCTGGCTTCTGGCTTGCGAGCGGCCTTCTACCCCGAATTCATGACAGCTATGGAACCGGGCGAGTCATTCCAGACAGTCACCGGGTTGGTAGTCTTGGCCGCATGGACCTCAGCATCTATCGTTGTCGCCTTGCGCTTCTTCCGGTGGATGCCTCATGACGAAAAGTAAGAGCACCTAGTTTAGCTCCGCGCGCATCTGGTCTGGACTACTTGTTGGAATCGGAGCTGTCGTCATTGGTCTCACTCTCTCGGATGAGAGCGTTCAGGCTCCTCCTGCTATTGCGGCTACTGTCATCCTTCTCGTAGCCTGGTTTGCTCGGCAGGGTGGGCTACCCGGCACTTTCAGTGATGGTATCCGCGGCCAAGTATTCCTCGTCATCATGGTGGCAATAGTAGGCATTGCCACTTATTTCAGTGACTGGATGCAGATGTTTCTTTTTGTCTGTTACCCACTCACCTGGATTCTCTCCCGTTCACAATGGCAAGGACTCGCCTGGACGTGGCTACTGACGGTCTCTGTGGGGCTCGGTCTCTACTCTGCTTCAGGTAAAAATTTCAGTGAGGTACTGGGCTACTCGGTCGTAGTAGGAGCCTTCTCCTCAGCGATGGGTCTGTGGATCAGCGCAATCTTCCATTGGGGTCAAGAACGCGAAGAAATGCGCCACGCCATTGAAGCTTCCCGCGACAGGGAGCTAGAGGCCGCACGGACTCTGGCAATCCGTGAGCAACACGAGCACATGGCCCGCGAAGTCCATGACACTCTTGCCCAGGGCTTCGTTTCTGTCATTGCGCTTTCTCAAGCTGCTCAGCCACTAACCGAGAGCGTATTGACCGACAGTACTACCGAAAAGATACGCGACCGCCTCGACCAGATAGAAGAGGTTGCCAGGGAAAATCTGGAAGAAGCCAGAGCGCTTATACAGGCGTGGAAACCGCCAAGCCTTGCCGAAGGCGACCTCAAAGCAGCTGTGGAGCGCCTAGTCACCTCCGCGACGAAGCGCAGCGATATTACCTTTAACCTGACAATAAGGGGGGATGAAGCGCTTAGCACTGAGGATGAAGTTACGGTGTTGCGGATCCTTCAAGAACTCACCAGTAATGTGACGCGCCACTCCCAAGCAAACACGGTCACGATCGAAGTTTGCATTGCCACCGGTAGCTGCATTATGACGGTCGAAGACGATGGTATTGGCATTGCAGGCAACCCGGAGGGCACAGGTCTGCAGGGAGTCCGTCAGAGAGCCCGCATATCTGGAGGACATACCACGATTGAATCACCTGATAATGGAGGCACCCGCGTACGGGTAGTACTACCAAGAGAGGCGCCATGACTATTCGAGTTCTCATTGTCGATGACCACCCCGTGGTGCGCTCTGGAATTGCTGGAATGATTGAGACCGACCCCGAGATTTCCGTATGCTCCGAAGCGGGCGACGGAAAGCAGGCTCTTGCAAGTCTAGCCTCTTAAAAGGTAGATGTGATCCTCACTGACCTGCGTATGCCGAATATGGATGGCGTGCAACTGATTCGTGAGGTGCTCGCCCTAGGCCGGGATACTCGGGTCGTGGTTCTCACTACCTACGACTCGGATGCTGATATTCTCCATGCTGTCGAGGCTGGCGCCTCCGGGTATTTACTGAAGGATGCTCCCCGCGAGCAGATCATCGAATCCATCAAAGCTGTAGCTTCGGGAGAGACCGCTTTGTCGCCTCGGGTAGCGGCACGCCTTGTAGCCCATATAAACACACCCTCTGCTGCGTCTCTTACTGGGAGGGAAAGGGAGATTCTGACCCTTGTTGCGCAGGGGTATACGAATCAGAAGATTGCCCGCATTCTGGCCATCAGTATTTCCACAGTAAAGACGCACCTGGAACGCAGTTATGAAAAACTTGGAGTCTCTGACCGAGCTTCTGCCGTCAGTCAGGCTCTTGCCCGAGGGCTCATTTCTTCCTCGTGACAGGCCGAGTGCATCCCGCCGCCCCGTCAGGTGCGTGTTATGTGTCTGTTATGGCTGGGGTCCGGTCGCAAAAATCCAGCACCTGAGGAGTAGGGACACAACTCAGATAGCCACCAGGAACATTTCGCGGCAGACTGGAAACAGCCACATCACCGAAAGCAGGAGAATACGATGACGAATCTGGCCGAGGTGACTGCTCGGAATCTCGACAACGCTCTCACCGCAAACAACGGGCGCAGCGCTGAGCTAGTAGCCCACGACGGGGTTCTGCGCCAAAGTATCATCGCCTTACGCGCGGGAACTCGCCTCCAAGAACACAACTCGCCCCCCGCCGCCACTCTCCAGGTACTGAGTGGAAGTGTGCGTGTAGAAATAGGTGACAAAGAACAAGGCCACTTCAAAGAAAACGAACTGTGGGTGCTTACCCATGAACGCCATAGTGTTATTGCCGTTGAGGATTGCGTTTTTCTACTCACCACGGTCACGTCGACCGGGGAGGAATCCCACGGCTAGCCCAGGTTGTAGCTGGTAGCCGCATCCACCAGCTGTTTAGTATACGGATGATGAGGATTGTGAAGGATTTCTTCAGTTGCTCCCGCCTCAACAATATGCCCAGCCTGCATGACAACGACGTTCTGACAGATGCTCCGCACAACCCGCAAATCGTGAGAAATAAACACAGGCGCGTGTCTACTTCTATTCAATCCCGTTACGGACTCTATCGGCCCAAACCAATAAGCGTTAAATAGTTCTAAAAGTCGAATAGCAGTTGTATGTCTTCTGCACTGAGTCTCGCCCCTGATGTGGCCTGAGCACCGGACTGCTCATCAAGAAGTGCGTGCGCCAATTTGCGTTTTTTCTCTTGGAGGGACAACATTTTTTCTTCAATGGTGTCTTTTGCAACTAGACGATACACGTGAACTGGCCTGGTCTGTCCGATGCGGTGTGTGCGAGCAATGGCTTGACTTTCAACGGCCGGGTTCCACCACGGATCAGTAAGAATCGCATAGTCGGCTTCAGTGAGGTTGATTCCAACACCGCCCGCTTTCAAACTCATGAGGAATACTGGAGCGCTGCCCTCGCGAAAGCCTTGCAGTACACGCCCCCTATCGGTAGTACTCCCGTCAAGATACGAATAGGCTATTCCTCGATCGTCTAATTCTTTGGCAATCCGGCGCAAATACCGTGTAAATTGACTGAAAACTATCACTCGGTGTCCGTCAACCAGTACCTCATTGAGTACTTTCAGCAGCTCTTGAGTTTTCGAAGATTCCACGCGGGATTTTTCTTCGACAAGGGCTGGATCAATAGATAATTGGCGCAGGCGAGTAAGGGATGCCAGAATCTCGATCTGGTTGTGTTCGGTATCTTCTAACAGTCCAAGCACGCGTTGACGTTCTCTGTGCAAATGTTGGTCGTAGAGTCTTCGATGTCCACTTTCAAGAATGACTGGCCATATTTGTTCTTGTTTTTCAGGAAGGTCCAACGCGACTTTCTCTTTAGTGCGTCGCAATAAGAAGGGTGCGATGCGGCGGCGCAAAAGTGCCATCATTTGTTCGCCTTCTAGGCCGCCGTTGTCGATAGGTTTTCGGTAGGTTTGTGCGAATTGTTTGGGGCTTCCCATCATGCCGGGCGCCACCAACGTGAGCATCGACCACAGCTCAGTGAGGTTGTTCTCTACTGGAGTTCCGGTAATTGCATAGGTCACGGGGGCACCCGTCTTCACTAGTGCTTTGAATACTCTCGCACGATAGTTCTTCGCGTTTTGTGCCTCGTCGACAATAAGGCCAGCCCAGTCAAGTTCGGCATATTCTTCTTCGTCGAGCCTCAACAGGGCAAAAGACGTTATAAGAATGTCCTGTCCTTCAGCTATTGTGCTGAGACTTTGTGTCCGGCGCGCAGCCGTCCCCTTTATCACTTCCACTTTTAGAGTTGGGGTGAACCGGTGTGCCTCATCTGCCCAGTTTTCCACTACCGATGTGGGTGCAACCACCAGCCACGGGCGTTCCGTAGACCCAGTTTCGCGCTGATCAGCGATCATTGCCAGCGTTTGAACCGTTTTACCAAGTCCCATGTCGTCAGCCAAAATACCGCCAAGACCTTGGCGGCGAAGATTTGCCATCCAACGGAAACCCTCAACTTGATATGATCGCAAATTGGCACGCAGACCCGAAGGAATTGGTGCCTCTACAGGTGGAGTTTTGATAGCTTTCTTCAGTGAGTCAAACCACTGTGACGAGGCAGTTTGCACGATGTCCAAATCGAGCATTTCCTCCCACCATGACAGCTGTTGGGGGCGGACTTTCAGCCTACCGGCTTTTCCATCGCCAAGACTTTGTGCCTCGTGAAGTAGCCGCCGTAAGTGGTCGAACTCAGGATTGTCCAAGGGGAGATAACTTCCGTCGGGCAAGAATAGAGCGTCATCATCGCGTACCAGCGCAGCGATGAGGTGAGCCAGAGGAACTTCATGTCCGCCAATAAGTACTTCGACTTCCAAATCCAGCCAGTCGTTGCTGTGGGAGTCTTCGTTGACAGACAATTGCACGTGAACTGAGTCGGCGCGACGATATTGAGGGAGGTTAGTGGTCATAACTTGCACACCGAGCTTTTGCAACGCGGGCACACATTGGTCAACAAAATTTGCAGCGGCTAGCCCACTGATAGAAGTTGATTCTTCGATTGTGCCCGGGGCATCGCGGACTAGACGCGGATATGCAGCCACTTCCCGCGCCACTTGCGCCAGGATTTCTGACTCTGTTCGCTCGTCACGACCATACTCACCAAACCCTGGATAGAGAGAGGCGGCAGGAAGGTCGTCTCCATCTTCATCTCGGTATTGCCACTGCCACAGCAAGCGAATCTGTGGGATGTCCGTTTCTGTTGTCTCAGTGTCGAGGTGAAGCACCAACGTGGGGTGCTGAGGCGTTGGCGGCATAAAACTGTCATCGGATGATGTCCACCCTGCACGGGCCAGCGAAGGAAAAACCGAGCGCGTAAATTCTTTACTAGCAGTGGCGGGAACTTCTACTTTTCCACCTTCACGCAGCAGCCTCGACCACGCATTCGATGGCGGATTCTTCACCTGGGCTAGGTGAAGGTCCTGCTGTTCCAGCCATATCACCGAATGGGGTATCTCCCCCAATATGTAAAGATGCGCACCTTTCGAAGCGTGCGGATGTGACACCTCGGCAGAAATAACTAGATCTCCTTGCGGCAGGCTTACCACATCAATGGTGGTGTGTGCCGGTTGAGTTTCGACCACTACCGGAGAATTATAGGGGGCGAAGAGGAATGGTACGTGCCTTGCGGATAAGTCCCCCATGATCTCCCACCAGGCACCCCCCTCAAGCGATCCCACACTGACCGGAACGCTCCCCGATGGTGAGTAGTACGAGGTGCGGTCAGCCAAATCGCATAGGCGCTGGAAAACTTCTAGTGTTCCCAGGTCAAAACCTGAAGCTGATCGCCCGCGAATAGCACTCCAAGTGATTGCGTTCCTCACCCACTGCTTTGTCTTTCCTCTTGTCACTGATCGAATGTCGAGCCGGGCACCTTCATGTTTACTTCGTTTGCGCAATGCCCCTGAGCCCCCAAACCGGGTAGGACTTGTCTGCGCGATCGATGGCGTCGTAACCTCAAACTGCAACGCCAGCGGCATTACTTGCTGCCGAGGAGTCTGCAACCAGGAGGGGAAAACTCGACTGAGTTGCTGTTTCCATTCAGGTTCTCTCACCGGGGTACTTGCAGGTGCAACCTCTATGTCTTCGTCGATAATGTGAAAGCCAACAAGGGCTAGCGCCACGCAATGTTTGCAGTTGTGTGCAACCGGACAGCTGCATGCCCCGTCAATGGAAGCAAGCGCCCCATGTCGCGTGAACTCGCAAAGAACGTCGACAACGTAAGTTTTTCCTCCCGAGCCTCGACAGGTACCATACACCGTGCCCTTGACTGGATCGACGTCTTTGACTCTGACCCGCCGTCCACGCGCGTATGCTACGCCGAGCGTCCATGTATTTGGTGTTGCTAATCCAGGAATACTCGTTTGCTGCACGTCCCAACTTTAGGGCACTGGTATCACCTGGAGGAAATGCTTGCCACGCACTTGCCTATCCCCTCGAATAAAACAGTGTCCCGGCGATAAATATGTCACTGCTACGGGTTTTATGACACCGCGATAGGTTGGGGTTGAGAAAGAGTCCCCTAGCACCTGCGCATGTGATATTGATGATGTCATCATATTCACATGACAATGATTCAGGTGAGGAATGTTCCAGACGGACTCCACCGCGCTCTAAAAGTACGGGCTGCCAAAGAGGGGATGACCCTTTCCGATTTTGCTCTCAAAGAGCTTCGTCGCGCAGTTGCTACCCCCAGTCCGAGTGAGATGAGCGAGCGCCTGCAAGCACGAACCCCCCGTCCCTACAACGGTGAAACGGCAGCTGAATCTACTCGAGCCGAACGAGACTTGCGCTGATAGTCCTTGAAACGTCGGCGGCCATTGAGCTTCTGCTCAATCTGCCGCTCTCAATGGAAGTACAAAAGCATATTGAAAGGCATCAGTGGCATATTGTTGCCCCTCAACTACTTACCATTGAGGTACTGCAGGTCCTGCGGCGAAGAGTTCACAGAGAATTGACCTGCCTTACGGATGCTGAAGAAGCAATTGCATTGCTGGGAGACCTCGGTATTCACTACTACGACCATCAATTGTTGGCCACAAGAGTTTGGACAATGCGCGATAGTCTGACTGCTTATGACGCCTGCTACGCAGCACTAGCGGAGGCAACGAGTGCAGATCTACTTACCTGCGACAGGAGAATGGCCAATGCACATGGCATTCAAGCTCGTATCATTCTGGTGGAGTAACCATTTCTCACACCAGAGCCTCAGCAGAAATCATGCATCAATATTGTGGGGGCATTACAGATTGCCATATTAATGCCAAAAGATGCTGGCTCTCAACACTGCGTCTATCTAGCAACACTAGTGTGGATTCGCTGCATAGAGTAGCTGACGCCAGTATGAGCGCAGAACCGTTTTCAAAGTCTCGGTATTGAGATCACCGTGTGCGGTAACAGTATCAAGAGTCAGTCCACCTACCATCGCAGCTAGCTGAAGTGCATCAACTGCAGCTTCACCGCGCAACCCTCTCAGTTTAGAGACAGGGTATTGTGATAGCCGACGCACCATCCGATCGCCAGCCTCCTGGGCGACAGCACTCAGCAGTTCGCGGTATCCATTGAAGTTTCGAAGCGCTGTTCTGCCGATTGCGCCAGTTCATATCTGGCAAGAACGCGCGAGGCATCTTCCCGAGGTAAAACTGAACCGTGTTCGTCCCTTCGGTGCAAATTTTCCAATAAAGTCCGGCCTACCAGGTCTGGACGAGAACGCTTTTGAGCGAACCATCCGGGCCGAACACGCGCACCCAGCTTTGCCACACCTGTATGCCCCACCGGGTCAATATTCACCTCGCCCACTGGTTCTTGACCTGATTCGGGATCGGTTCCTCCGCCAGCAAGTAGCCGCAAAAAGTGTGATTTTCCTGATCCATTGGATCCCAGGACTGCTACACGATCCCCATGCCATGCTTCGAAATCAAAGGGCCGCATCAGTCCCGTCAGTTCAAGGGAATCACAGTTAAGAACTTTTTCCCAGTACGACCACCCCGCAAGCGTATATCGATATGTTGCCGGAGGGGTTGTTTTAAGGAGGGCCCTCGTGCTCAAAACGTCCCAACCGCGTTTGAGTGGCCCAATATCGGGAAGCCATGTCCGAGTTATAGGTAGCCTTTTGCTTATACGCCTGCATCTGTGGGCGCAGTTTCGCATGTTCCTCATCCCACCCACGACGCAGTTCTTCAAAGCGTTCAAACCTGTGTGCACGCGACTGGTAATAGGTTGAAAAACTCCCCGGATGGGTCCAGGCGGTGTTTCCCGCTGCACCTAGTTCGAAAGTGACGATTGACGTGGCGGTGCGGTCAAGTAGTTGGCGATTTCGTTCTCTAGTTCTTCTTCCTCCATAAGAAAAGAGTGTTTGCCCCCAGCAACCTTGACTGCTTCACTCAGCACGCGGTCAATGGGTCTAGGCATCCGCATTGGGATGTGCCACAATAACCGGCGTCTTCATCTAGGTTATACACTGGTGTTGGTACTGCAATTCGTAGAGGATGGCCTCAGGTTCAGGCGAATGCGTCGGATCCACGCAACAAAAGAGGGAGAAGAACTTGAGGCTCGACTCTCCGGTGAGCAAATGATGTTACTTGAAAAAGTGTTGAGTAACTTTGACTCCAAAGCCGAGATTCAGTGGCGGCACATACTAGAACACCTCGCTCAAACAGGCGACGCACAAGAATAAGCGAACCACGGTGCCGCGGATCACACCCATAAAGCCTATGTACGCTTGTACACACACATAGGATTATCTACACTAGACGTGTCATTGAATTCGCGGGTCGCACTGTTCCCGCTTGTCATGCTTCATACCGAGCGGAAATCATGTATTCAATTGTGTTGGCTATCATCTATGTCGCGTTCATTAGCTTAGGTCTACCCGATTCCCTTCTGGGTTCTGCGTGGCCGGTCATGCATTCTGATCTGGGTGTTCCCGTGTCCTACGCAGGTATCGTCACTATGATCATTGCCTTTGGAACGATTATTTCCAGCCTTCAATCAGATCGCCTTACCAAGAAGCTGGGTACTGGGCTAGTCACGACCATCAGCGTTGCTATGACAGCAGCCGCATTGATTGGATTTTCTTTCTCCCACTCTTTTGTCTTGCTATGCATATGGGCAATCCCCTACGGATTAGGAGCTGGCGCAGTCGATGCAGCCCTCAACAATTATGTGGCTCTGCATTATGCTGCCAAGCACATGAGTTGGCTCCACGCTTTTTGGGGCGTGGGAGCAGCAACCGGACCGGTGATCATGGGGGCGGTGCTCTCGGGCGGAAGTCCCTGGACAACTGGCTATTGGCTGGTCGGACTCATCCAAGGTGCTCTTACATTATTCCTAGTCTTCAGTCTTCCCTTGTGGAAGAAAGTGGAAACTTCTCCGTCGAGAAACACTGTCGGAGAATCCTTGCAACTAACTGAACCGATTCCCCTCTTTAAGGCAATCCGTTTCCCTGGAGTGCCATACATGTTGGTAGCTTTCTTTGGATACTGCGCGTTCGAAGCCACTTCCATGTTGTGGGCTTCGACCTACTTGGTTGAATACCGCGGAGTCGTTCCGGCCACCGCCGCACAATTTGGCGCGCTTTTCCTCATTGGTATTACTGCCGGACGCTTCATGAGTGGTTTCGTTGCCGACCGTATGGGAGACAAACGGATGATCCGTCTGGGAACTCTCACAGCATTGGTAGGTGCAGTCCTCATAGCGTTACCGTTATCGACCAATGGATTTGCCCTCGCGGGAATGGCTGTTGCAGGACTTGGATGCGCACCCATATATCCCGCGATTATTCACGCAACACCGGACAACTTTGGTCGTGAAAACTCTCAAGCCATCATCGGTATCCAGATGGCAAGCGCGTATTTGGGTACTACTCTTATGCCGCCACTTTTCGGGATTCTAGCGACAAACTTCTCTATGGGCCTATTCCCGTTCTACCTCATGATCTTCGCGGCGCTTACGTTCGTGATGACCGAACGACTCAACCTCCTCTCTACCCGCCGCACTAGCAACAAGGTTGACCTACATTGATAGGTCGGATTGTGCAGTAATCAGGTCTATTGCTCTGATTACCTCTGCCGGATCCCGTTCTTCTGTGTCCAGGGCTCTATGGATCGTCAATCCTTCGATAAGGGCATCAAGGATGCGGGCGGTATCGGCATCAAAGTGTTGTTCTAAAGCAGCGCGACTGCGTGCCATCCACGCCGACGTTATCTGTCGAAAGCTCGGGTTCCGCGCTGCCAAAGTGTACAACTCGTGCGTCAACACCAAGTCCGATGCACCACCAAAAATATCGTTAAGTACATGCTCGACAACTGCTGACTTGGCCGATTGGAAGTCCGTTGCCTGGGCCATACGCAATTCCATTTGCGCGGATGAAGTTGTTGCGAACCGCGTAAATGCCTCATGCAACAGTTCATCCATCCCAGAGAAGTGGTACGTCATTGAGCCCAGTGGAACATCGGCTGCTTTTGCAATCTTGCGGTGCGAGGCACCAGCAACACCCTCGGCAGCTATGACCTCCAGGCAGGCATCAATAATGCGATCGCGACGGTCAGGGTCTATGCGCCGCGGTCTGCGCTGCGTTCCACCATCCGTCGATTGCGACGCCATTTTCGGCTCCTATTCCCTTACCTACCTCTAAGACTATCTGCATTCCATCTGTCAGTTATGCGTGAGACGATCAAGGAGCTCAGCGCTCCTGCATATCCTTCGCTCTAGGCCCGCCTTCACAGGCTATGTATTCAGCTCACGGAACAGTGACACGACTGTTGCTATACAGGAAGTCACATATCAGCGCGCGCAAACGCACTCTTTGACTATGGCATCAGTGCGCGCGTTCAACGCGAAGGGAACACCCTCTGCCTGCGCGGCTGCGATCACCGATTCCATGAGAGCAACAGAGTTGTCGAAGGGTTTCATTTGATCTTCAACATTTGCTCCTGAAACACCGATTTCAATAGCTCTACGCACTGTTTGAGGGGCATCCCCAAAACCACCATCAAGGTCCGCAGTGACGGGAAGATTCGTTGCAGCCACTATCTCGGCAGTGCTCGCTAGCATGAGGTCAACTGGAATGTTCTCGCCGTCTGGGTATCCGTGCATAGCGGCAATGCTGTGTCCAGCAGTGGCAATAACTTTTGTTCCTGGCAACGCTGAGATTACGCGGGCAGTGACCGCATCCCAAACATTGACGAGGCGAAGAATCTCTGGTGTAGCCGAAAGCTGCCGAATTATCTGAGCAACAGCGGTTGTTTGAGTAATACTGCGAGTATTTTTTATATCTGCCATTAACCTACCTGCTGCCGACTACGAAGCACTAGGCGTTGCCCGAATCTCCTATGGACCCATGACTCAAAATATTGCCCTCACAGCCCTTAGGGAACTAGGTGCTGCACTGCTTGCTGGGGACGTTATTCCCGGGGACACAGAAATGCTAAACGACTTCGAGTGGTTCCTTCCGGTTCAACTGGTGGAGGAAGCCACGCACAATGAATGCACGCAGCGATACCGTTGCAGCTCGCTGTTATTGCCACTAAGACTGGACACGGGTGAATTTCGAGACAAACACAGATACTGTTCCCGCTGCGATCATTGGATTCTCCGTCCTAGATTCGTTAAGGACTTTTTAATATCTGCAGGGTTTGTCCCCATGGTGCCCGGGCCCGCACTGACCAGTAAGCCATCGATTTTGCCCAATTGAGAAACAGTATTAGACACTAATATGTCCATTTGTTCGGCGCGCGTCACATCTGCTCTCATACAGATCAACTCACCTGAAAGGGCTGACGCCTGATCTAAGAGAACCTGGAGGGGCTCTTCCGAACGCGCACAGACTGCTACATGTGCACCCTCACGTAGCAATGCTAAAACTGCCGCTTTACCTATCCCACGAGAGCCACCTGTCACAATGAATACTCTGTCAGCAAGTTTTAGTTCCACAAGGTTTATCCGATCATTGTGCGAGGAATAGTAGTGAGGTCAAAGGCTACGCCATTGCGTCCCCCCGTCTCTCACTACCCTACTGTGGGTGCTTATTCTTTAAAACCCCTCCTGGCTACATCTCCTGTTTCAATCTACGCCAAGTTCAGATTTTCACTTTCAGTTCTAAACCAAGATCGGAGTCGCGGTCTCCGGCCTGCATATTAGTTTCGCGCACCTCTTTGTATTGGGACAGGTGTGTATAGAGTTCCTGTGTGAGTGGATTGCGGTGATAGTGAATGATGGTTCGGACTTGGTAGATTAGCACTGCGATATTTGCTGCCAAGGCGATGAACGAGACTGAGAACAGGGCTACAGGATTGCCGGAAGAGTTCACGGCAAACTGTGAATCTGTCACGAATGCAGGAACCGCCATAGTGAACATCATCCACAGGGCCAGCGTATGTGCGCGGTGTTGTAACCATGCGCCCTTTTTGATGAAGAATGCAGGGATAGTACATGAAATCAACAGTGCAGCCCCCGCGTAGAAAGAGTGATCCCCCACGCAGTTGTATACGTAAGCAAAGTTCCACAAATCGTATGCAATAATCCAGAACCACAACATGTCCGGCCAGATCATATCTTTGGCTTTATCCCTGGAAATAATGATGCCCATCCACCCACAAATGGTCACGAGATTGATGATTCCAGCAATGCCATTCATCCAGTTCCATGAGCCGGAAAGCATGTAGACGCCATCCACCACTCCGTCAGCTCCCAGCGCTCCTACCTGGAAATCACGAATACACGCTTCCAGAATATTGATCGCCAAAATAGCCGGTGGGAACATCAGTGCCCACCGGTTCCGCGAGAGCTTCGGGAAATATCGAATGGCCATGAAACCAAGGCATCCAGCCAATGCGGAATACACTTTGACCCAGTGGAACCAGGTGCCCGTGGAGGAGTCTGGCCCGGCGGTTGTAGGCCACACAAAAATGGTCAAGATTATTGGAAGCGCGACAAAGAAAATGAGACCACCTGCTTTGGAACGCCTCGTCAGTTCATTGAAACCTATGAGCGCGGCTAACACGCCAAACCACGCCAGCCATGAATACCATGGGATTGATTCAAAGAGGAACACCTTTGCCTCCTAATAACGGGTCCCGGGGGATGTCCGGAACATGATCGAGCAGCCCGATTCGAGCTTCACTATCACGTTATAATTCCCAGTGGATAGGCGTCATTAGACAGTGTGGAACAAGTGTCTAATGACGAAGGTGATTCACTGCAGCATCGCAATGCGTGAGGGACAATGGACCCATAACGGCCAACTCCTTATGGACGGTGACAGATGGATAACCCCGGACGGTCGACACGCGAGCTATTACGTGATGCTCTAAAAGACGAGCTGACCCGTCAGCCCCTCGACCGCGTCTCCGTCAGTTCCCTCTGCCGACGCGTCGGCATCACCAGGCAAGCCTTCTACTATCACTTTTCTGACGTCTATCAACTAGCTGCCTGGACTTTTGAGGAAGAAATTGCCAAGCACATCATGCAACATGCCACCTATGACCAGTGGGCAGATGGTTTGAAACGCATGCTGATATATCTGCGCAGCAACCAACAACAAACCTACGCAGCCATAGACGCGCTTTCTATTCAGGAACTGGAAATCTTCTTTCTTGCACAGTTTAGGGCAATGATGCGTGCGATCGTCGCTGAGATAGGCGGGGACATCACGTTGCGCGGCAATGACCGTGACTTCGTCATTGACCACTACGCACTCTCCATTTTGGGGCACGTTCTATGGTGGCTATCTAACCGCATGCAGCAAGACCCCCACGTATTGGTCGCTCGCCTCGAGAAGATTCTCAACGGTAGTGTTCGGCAGTCACTTGAGAGGTTCGCTGATACCGACCAGCAGTGACACATATTGTGCACAGCAAGTTCACACACAATTCGACAACCGCGATGGAAGACCTATAACCTACCTCGGACTGTAGGCGACAGATCGCCTCGCCGAATCCTAGCGAATAGAAAAGTGCCTCTGTGCTACCCTCACTCCATGGTGTCTTCTCGAGTGTTGAAATCTGCTGTTGCAGTTGGAGGTTATGACTTTCTCTGGTATGCCTCCCCTGATCTGGCCAATACACAAGGAGGACACATTGCCCTGCGAAGCCTGGCCGCTGCCGGAGTCTCCGTTGCAGTCTTTGATACGGCATTGATGCACGTCAAAAAGGTAGTGGAGAATCGGGATGAGTTCGGCAATGAAGAACCAGAAGAACCACTCTCCAACGCCAAAGCAGTTGCTGCAGTTGCTGGCATAGTTGCAGTGGGGGCCATCGCAGTGGGAGGAGAAATCCTGACATACCGTTTTGGTCAGCGCCTCAAAAGGCGCGGATGGCGTTTTCCTCATCTGATGATTGGGGCACTCTCGGGTATCGGCACAGCGATCCTCGTAGCAAAGGAATTGCAGTCATCTAAAACTACTCCTGCCAAGGTCACGGTTACTTACGTTCAATAGCACCCGAGGGAATCCTTCTGACGGCTCACAAAGTCGATTGCTGAAGCAGAAAATACTTGGCTCATCAACCGCAGACATTCCTCAAATATGCGATCACAAGGCCGCCCAGCCCAATCGCCCAGAACTCCAATGACTAGCGGAAGAGAAAATACGACCATAACGCCCCGGCTATCGCACTTTTATCCCCCATCTTTGCCCTACTCAGCTCCGGCTGAAAGCTGCGGGTATCGCAGTTGAAACCGCTCACAAATAACCGGCATATCAGGCTCATAGCCTCGCGGATTGTCAGAAAAGCGACGCCAAAAACGCTCATGAATATCGCGCCAGGACTCTAAGCTACGGTCGTCTTCGCCTTCACCATAGGCATGAGCTTCACTCACTTTGTTAAAGGGAACCACTTCAACCAAGGTCGTTTCAATAAGTGCCTTCGGACTACCTTGCCCATCAAGAATGATGCTGAAATCACCCACTGCAGGAAGGGGATCCCGCAGCGACCATCTCCGGCGTCGGCTCCACGCACGATTTCTTCTTCTTAGATGCCACAGCATCCAGTGTGCGGGCAGACATGAATCATGCCCACCTTCCACGCCGACCAACCAGTCAGCGGATAAGGCCAGTTACACACTTCTAAGCACAGTCCCCGGATTCCAAACACGCTTCACTACACTGATACACAGACTCTCCGGGCAACAGATGCGGAATTGACACCTACATCCTGTCAGCCGGAGGGTCACCCACTGAAGCCCCCTCCAAGAAGAGCCCCTTGTCGTCTACGTCCTGGTCGTGCAGACGCGCCGCGGACTGCCTCTTTACTTTTTGGAGGACGTACGCGCCGATGCCGATCGCAATCAGAACTAAGACGATTAGAGGCCAAATCCACCAGGGGCGCTCCACCATCCCCGTGGGTCCAATTTCGTAGCCAAGCTTCTTCGCTGGCCCATCCACACGACTCCCAGTAACGAGCAGTCTGTGCGTATTAATCCCATAGGGTGTACAGGTGATTAGCGTAACCAGGTCTTCCCCTGGGACGCGCACAATATGTTCGACACCTTCTTCCGGGGTGTATACCTCAGTGCTCACAACTTGGTATGCCAGTTCTTCACCCAGCACGTTAATGAAGAAGTGGTCACCGACCTTCAATTCGGGTAGGCGGTCAAACATGCGTTTATCCAGCATCCCCGAATGTGCCGACAGGGCTGCATGGGTTGACGGTCCACCGACCGGCAGGTGCGTCCCGTACAGGTGGCCTACGCCCTTCATCAGCACATCGTCCGAGGTGCCGTGGTAGATCGGGAGATCCACTTCAATCTTTGGGATGGTAAGTCGTCCCATCACGGTGGACCCTGGAAGCGCCAAATACTCTTGGTATTCGGGAGGGTATTGCGCTACCTCTGTGTAATAGTCGCCAATCGGCATGACCGGGAGGTTCGCGTTGTACTCACGGGCCTTCTCTAGCATCACCTGAACGTCCGCACTCTCAATAGCATCCACGTAACCGGTGACCGCTTCAGCCTGCTTTTTTGAGTTGAACCAGCCCCCAGCGAACGGATACACGATGACACCGATACCGATCAACATGACCAGTGTCAGAGCCAGAATCGCGCGCTGTTTACGTTTAGCGGCCGCTTTCACTTCCTCAGGCGACAGTTCCGGCTGCGGAGGTCCCCCAACGAGGGGGTCAGTGAAGCCTGGCCCCCCCGGTTCGCCGGTCATTCCCACTTGGAACTCGGGAACAACAGCGCGGTCTGTCCTCTTTGGGAGGCGCCGAGTCCTGCTTGTTCGTCCCGTTACGGCATGCTGGGGGCGTGACCGCATACCCGCACTATCTCTAACGGCCGCGCGACTGCGCCATTGAACAGACATACATGTCACCCCTCCTAAAATGGCGCAGTCGAAGAACCAACTCGGCTTTTTGAGCCCTTATTATTTTATTGTTTCAGTGCCTGGCAGAGTAGGCACGTTTGGGCTTTCGCCCCAGTAGCGACACGCCACCTAGCGAACTTAGGACGATCAGGCCCCCAACAACCACGAACGCTGCTATCCCGAACATGCCGGCCCTGGGCAAACTGCCACCTGACTTTGCATTGAAGGTCGCAAACGACTTGTAGACCTTTCCGTCCTCGTCGTGCGCCTGAACCGTCACGGTATCTTGGTGGACGAATTCGTCCATCAGCAGACTTCCCTGGCAGTCAACGGAGCCAGAAACATCAAGAGTCCCGAGACCATCGCCGCCCACGTTCCACGAACAACTATTGCTGAGGCCATCAACCTCTGGACCCTCATCAGTCGTATCAATCAGCGAAGCACCGCTAAGTTCGGTTCCCGTATTGTTCGTTATCCGGGCCGTAATCGTGTGTTCTTCCTGGTACAACAAGTAGGACGAGGACTCAATCTTTCCGTCCTTGAGGACACCCTTGGAAACCGCGAGGCCGCTATCAGGACCGTCATCCACGGACGCCGTGAACGTTGCCTCTCCTAGCTGATCCGCGGATCCATTTGCCCAAATCATCAGCGAATCCTGGTGATCGCCCTTAGCAAGTTCAGCCAGGTCGAGTGACCCCTGACACTGCAGGGACTCACCGTTTTCAAGCTTCACGTCAACATCGACATTCGGCTCGATTTGATCATCGCCAGAGAACGTATAGACATTACCCCCAGAAACTCCGCCAGTATCAAACTTCTCGCAATCCTGCCATGTAACCTTGGGGCCGTCCTGGTTAGAATCCCGGAACTTCAGGTTTTCCAGAGCCACTTCACCGGTGTTCTTGATCTGCGCGGTCACAGTTTCCACCTGACCTGAAAGGTCACCACTGTAGACCACGTCACCCGCGATATCCCCAGTGTTCGGGTCCAGCACTCCCTTTTGCACCGTCAGCTCTGGCACCGCTGGCACCGTCGCACGTTCCAATCTTGCCTGTGCGTTTACCTCGGGCGCCCTGTTGCTCTTGTCAAGCGTCAACGGCGTCTTGGACACACCTTCAGCATTGATGGCCGCATCTAGCCACACCCATTCAGTACCCGCTGGAATGTTGGTTGGCAGCGTAGCCTTGTCGAACTTCAGGTAGTAATCCGCACCGTAGTCGACATCGTTGAACGTATATGACCCATCATTCTCCGTCGGAACTGTCTTTATCAGCTGTCCACTCGAGGACGGGTCACCATTGTACAGGCTCACGTCGACTCCCTCAGCGGGGACAAACGTCGCATCTGTCGGAGAGAAGCCGGCCCAGTCAACCTCAACGGTCCCGCTGATGGTGCCGCTCGTAGCCTCAACCCACTGCCCTACGGCGTCTTGCACGGTCTCCTGGGCTTTCACCACGGTGAGGGCCTCACTCTTGCCGTTCTCGGGGTCCAGCCACTTCCATACTTTTCCGTCTTCCAGCGGCGCCTGGAACTCGACCCAGTACTGTCCGGGATCCAAGTCCGGGAACTTGTAGGTGCCATCGTCTTCTGTCGCCACCGACAGCACGGGCGTCTTTTCGCCGTTTACTACCTCCATAAGCGTTACACTGACATCCTCGATCAGAGAGCCTGCATCATCCTTCACAGTGCCGCTCACGATCCCGGTCTTCGCGAGCTCGGCCGTGAACGTCTGCGACGACGTCCAGTAGGCATAGTCTGTCTCGCCTGGCGCAGATGCTGAGCCCTGCGACACCACCGTGACCGTGTCTGTGTGGGTGGCGCCATTACGGATCTCCGAAGTGTCTAGTGTGCCTCTGCAGACAACGGAGAACTTGGCCGCCACGGCAGTGCTGCCCGCTCCAGCCGGGACGTTATACCCATCGAAGAAGAGCTGCTGTCCATCGGTCGGTTGCGTCTTAAACGTGTGTCTACCGAAAACTGCGCCATTGGACTCCTCTCTTTGACAGTAGTCCCACTTCACGTTTCCACCGCCACCGGGCTGGTCCTTGAAGGTGAAGGAAGTCGCCGTCTGATTATTGGAGGTCTTTGTTTCGGAAATGATTTCTATGACGTCCGGGACATCGGCCTTCGTGGCGTAGACCTTGGTGTTTTCTATCCCTTGCGCCCCGCTTACGCCCTTCTTCACGTTTATCTTGGCAGGCGTGGCTGTCCCGCCGCCGGCGCTCTCTCCTGTGCCGCCCTCGTTGCCGCCGCCGCCCAGCTTCCCGTCGAACACGTAGTGGAACTCCGTCCCATTACAATTGTAAGCCGGACCGATTGCCTCTTCGAGATTCCTTTGGATCAGCTTCCAGTTGGAACCGAGTACCTTGTTAACCGAGTCCTTGTCAATGACGACTAGCCATTTCTCATTCCTTCGAGGAAGCGTGAGGTTGAAGTAACCCTTCGCGTTGGTGACGGCAGGGGGATTTATGGACCACCCTTTGGTGCCATCGTCATTGCGGAAATAGATTTGAACCTTGATGCCTGGGATAGGCGTCCCATCTTTAAGATGCAAAAATCCTCTAACATCATCAACTGGGCTCCCAGGGAAGCATCCTCTGGGAGTTGCGGTAGGTGCTTCCGCAGGTGCTACCGCCGCGGCGTTGCCGTCCGATGACTCTTGCACCGACGACCCGCCATCTTGACTGTTACCCTCGATTGCCACCGCCGCAGGCACCACGTCTTCCGGAGAGGTGGCATTGTCTGAATCATCGAATGCTGCCGCCCAAGCCACAAATGTGTCGCCTTCTTCGGCTCCGTTGGCCCGCGCCGTCACAGTAACTTTCGCTTCGGCTGTATCAACCCCGTCGGCTGGTGTCACCTTCACAGCGGTGGTATCCGCGCCGCAGTCGCTGCCCCACGCTATGGTGGGGAGCACAACTCCGCCTGCGAGGTCGGTGGCAGAGGTACATTCAACGTTGAGTGCCCCGGCCGCCTCGCTAGAAACTTCGACCGCGTCAACCGTCAAGAGTTCGAGGTCTCCGTGGAAGTCTGATGCCGCAGCCCCCTCGGCATCTGTGGCAATTTTGGCGTAAGCCGAATCGTCGGCACGCCCTGGGAGAACAAAGGTCGCAGATGCACCTGGGCTCGGAAGGGTAGCGGTCATTTCCCAAGTCAGGTCCTCAGAGAGGGCCACCACCTGGTTCGGCGTGTCCAGAGCAACCTGCGCGCTGGCCTCCGGAGGGTCATCAATCACCGACGCGCTCTCATCAACCATGTCACTTTGAGCAGGCTGCGGACCGCTCTGAGGCTGTCCTTCTCCGGCAGCATATGCAGCAGCCATGCCACCCGTAACCAGAGATGCCACGGCGGCGATTGCCGCCCACGTACGTCTTCCGAAGTGCATGCGTTCTCTCCCCCAAATGAAAGACCGTAGAAACTAACTAATCGGAGTGAAGTTCAGAGTCACTCGACTCGTATAGAGACACTGGCTCACTGCGCTTGTGAGTAAGACCGTGCCTTGAACTGTGTGTATTTGTGGCACGGTCCGATCTGCGATCAGAAGTTGAATCAAAAACCTAACTCAATGGTCCGTGCCAGTAATGAACAAATACTTGAAGGTCCTCTTGCTCCTGGCGGGTGCCCCGCACTCAATCGAAGTACGGGGCACCCGCTTAGGGCACTAGAAAATACGGGAGGTGTTAGGCCTTGGTCCGGGCAACCCGGTACATGCCGTAGCCCGCTCCACCGAGCACCAAGCCACCAACCAGAACCATCAAGATGATTCCGCTCATACCGGTTAAAGGCAGGGTGCCAGTCACCGAAGCGGTGGAAACGTTCACGATCTCGGTTGCGCTGGTATCAGCGTTGACCTTGAACATCACTGGCGCAGCCAGCGGCTGGTAGCCGTTGGGAGCCTCGGTCTCAACTAGCCAGTAGTATTTGCAGTCGGGGTTGACCGTGCCGCTGGTAGAATCATCACAGGTCAGCTGCGTATTCTTCGCCCAGTCGGTGTAACGCAATCCCTTTGCCGAGAACGCCCCGGTAGCGTCCGAAACCAAAAGGTCGTCTTTTGTCATGCCGTCGAGGCCCGTGATGCGGTTGGTCTTACTGAACACGGGAGTGTTGGTCCAGTAGACCTCGAACTTCGCGCCTGCCAGCTTTGCGCTTTTCTCGCTGACCTTTGAGAATGCCCTTGTGCCCATCTTCACCTCGACTTTGGCGCCCGGATCGGTGCTCACGGTGTGCTCACCGTTGCCGTCGTCGATGGTGTAGCTGGCCTCGTTGGTGATGCCATTAATGCCGTCTGCATTGAGGGTAGTCTCGATGGTGGTCTCAACCTTGGACGCGCCGGCCTGTTGAGCAGCCATCAGTTTGGCGAGACCCGCCTGTTTGAAGGTAACAACCACGGAGCCGGTGACTTCGTAATCAGTACCTTCAATGAACGTCGTAGTGCCAGCCTTGATGCTCAAGCTATCATAGGTCAGACCTTTGTGCAGAGTGTCCGTAATGACATATTTGGTTAGGTTTCCGGCGGGAAGGCCTGTGGTTATCGTGAACGAGACCTTATCCCCGACCTTCACCACCTTGGAGTCGTCAGCGGTTTTCTCAATAGAAGACACCGTGTTCTTCGGGTAGATGTGAACGTTGTAGTTCCAATCACCAGCTTTGGTCGCCAGAGGCACCGTCACCAAGAACGGCGGGGCAACCTTGATGCCCAGGTCGCCCGAGTAGGACTCAGTCACCAGGTACTGGCCGACCGCAAGGTCCGCGAACAGTGCATCACCGTCGGCATCGGTTTTTGCAGACTTCGCATCCACCAGGTCACAACCCGTAGGTGCCCAGGCGAATTTGTCGGTCGAAGCCTTGAGCGAATCCACCATCTGAGAGGCCTTTTCCCAGCCGGCATTGGTAGACAGGTCCACACACTTCAGTTTCTCGACTTTGAAGGTGACATCTTTCAACGGCTTCAATCCGTTAGTATTCTGCACGGTACCGTCAGGTGCATCACCTAGTGTTGCTGGCTGCTCAAACTTGTGAATGTTGATGCTGCCCACTGCGTTCGGGTCCACGGTTTCCGCAGCAAAAGCGACCCCCGAAGCGCTCACTAGTCCTGCAAGCGCCACAGCCGCGGTTGCGGCCAGTCCTCGCTTAAATCTCAATTTTCCCCCTCAATTAAGGTGTTCTTATAGGCCATTGTGCCCAGGAGCAATATAGCAAACACATCGGGGATAAGGAAATCCCGGGTTCTAGTGGGAAGTGCAACATCTTTTAGGGTGGTGTTGTCGAATCATCACTGTGAAAGGGTTGCACTTCCGTGGTTACAGGGTATCGGCATTTGTGTCTTGATGAATGCGTCCAGATTTGAAAACTGATTGATCAGGGGAAATCTGTTCGCTATGTGGCGGCGTGTTTGGGACGCTCGCCCTCAACGATCAGCCGGGAGGTGCAGCGTAATGGGTGGAAAGCCTTCCTCCACGTCCCAGGCTTACGTGCCCTACCGCACAGCGGCCCTGAAATGCGGTCCGTACACCCAGTGGCAATATCGGGCCAGCATCGCCCAAGACAAGGCAGCACAGGCGTTAGAGCATTCTCACCGGCCGTGGCGCATGACCCATGACCCCCTAGTGGACTGGGTGGTTCAAGCCCTCCGCCGGGGCTGGACCCCAAAAATGATCGCTGGGCGCCTTCGCCTGCTGTATCCAGAAGATACACGGATGCGGATCTGTGCTGAGAGCATCTACCAGTGGGTGTATTCCAAGGCACAGAAGTGGCGTGAGCTAGTTCAATACCTCCCTAGGGGCAATAAAAAAGAGACGAAAACGCTCGGGCCGTAAAGTACACCGACAGTCCTGCATTCCAGACCGTGTGAGCATTCACGATCGGCCAGGTGAAGTCGAGGATCGCCTCGAGTTTGGCCATTGGGAAGGGGGGCTCAGTGATCGGGGGCGATCATAGTGGGGTAATTCATACCAAGGTCGAGAGGAAAACTCGCTACCTAGCTGCGACTTTGCTGCCAAGGTGTGGGGCGAACGAGACCCTGGCCGCGCAACTCTGCATTTTCACTGCTCTGCCAATAGGGGCCAGGACGAGTGTGACGCCAGATAACGGGAAGGAGTTCACCGACCATGCCGGTCTGCATAAAACTGGTATCAAGACTTTCTTCGCTGATCCATACTCATCCTAGCAACGCGGAACAAACGAGCACTTCAACGGTCACATCCGCCGTTACCTGCCCAAAGAGACCCGGTTCGACACGATCAACGAACAAGAACCCCACGAGATCATCAACGAAATCAACCACCAGCCCCGAAAATGCCTCGGCTAACACACCCCAAACGAAGCCTTCGAACAAGACATACAATCAAACAACCACCCCATTGCACTTCCAAAATGAACGCGGGAATTAGGTGTGTCTGGGGTGGGGGTTGCATTACCGTTTCCAGGTTTTGTGGTGTAGGTCTTCCCAGCACAGTCCCTAAAAACACCAATTCTGGCCGCATACCCTCCACAACAGAATATGTGCAGGTTATTGAGATACCAACGAAAAACCCCGAGAAATCAATAGTTCCCGGGGCTATGAGCGGAGAGTAAGGGATTCTCCCACTTTGTTGATATTCCAACAAAAACTAGCTTAGGTGGTTGTACTGGCCTAAATATGCCCTGATTATTCACTAGATTTGGGCGTACCGCTGGGCAGTAATCTCAGCGGTACCTGACACCGATTAGGGGTTGTCATGGTTTTAGGTTATCAGGCACTACATAATGCAGAGGCGATCAACCTAGAGATGGGTCGGTTTGCGGGTTTGGGTGATTTTGTTTCTCAGGTTGGTGCGCTTCGTCATGATGTTGCTCTGGCGGTTAGGGAGCTGGCTGAGGGTTTTTCCGATGTGGACGTGCGGCTGCTCCGGGGGGTGATCGCCGAGGAAGTTGGTCGTTACTTTTCGGAGCGTTTGTCTGTTCCTCGTACGACGGTTTTTGATGTGTTTGACCGGCTCGGTGTGGTTGAGTTGCGTGACGTGGGTGGTCGGTTGGCGTCGGTGTTGGCTGAGGAGCTTGACCATGAGCAGGCTGGGGAGGTTGCTGCGCTGTGGGATTCACATTTGGATACTCACGGATGTTTGACGGTCGATGAACAGGTCGGCTTGGCGGTGAAGTATTTGCGTGATCGTGGTGGCTTGCGTGATGTTGGCTATCTTCTTGACGCTGGGAGCAACGAGGCTGAGCGGGGTTAGTGATCTGGTGTCTTCCAACCTTAAAGGGCGCTTGTTTTGCGTGTGTCCTTTGGGGTGAGTGGGTAGCAGATCACCAAATGCCGTTGGTTGAGTGTTCCTAGGCCGCTGGAGTACGTCAGGCCTTTATAAACGATAGTGGGCGGTTCATATCCTCATAGCCTTGTAGACCGCTGCAAGGGGACAATGCTTTAGCTAGGCGTTGTCCAAGCCATATGTGAATGCGGCTGCCATTGTGGTAGGCGCTGTTTGGTGTGGCGCGAATGCTTGGAGAGCGAGGACGGGGCCAGCGGGCACTTTGGGGAAGGGGCTACCACCGGTACCTAATCTGTTATAGATGACTTTGAACTACTGTCGATGATTTCGTGGATGCAAGGACAATCTTTTCTGAGGGCTTCAGCAGTGAATGCTCGTGTACGCGTGCGTCATTCCTGCTTGTTTTGAAAGTCCTTTTCTTGCTGGAGAAGCTTCCGTAGCGATTTTTTGGCTAAGAGTCTGCCACGTATGTTCCTGGTTTTCTTTCGGTCTCTCAGTTTCTTAAGTATGCTGGCTATTCTTTGTTCTTCCTTCCGATTCAACTCCCCTTCCACTTCGGTCTTTCCCTCATGAATCATCGCGTCTGCTAGTAATTGACGTAATTCCTCATCTTCGAGTCTGGAGCCACGCCTGCCTTGGTGCGCGATAATTTTCTCGTAGAGCTCTGTTTTAGTAGGCATGCCTAGGTAGCCTCTTATTATGCTGTCATTTTCCTCGTACGTGAGAGCGCCTGGTTCTAGTGATTGAGCATCTGGTTCTTGGTTCTCGCTGTATGTGGGATGTTGGAGCATCACTGATTTCAGAAAATCTTCCCTACGTTTACTCTCGAGGATTTCCACAAGTTCGTTCTTAGTGAGCTTCTGAGTGTCTTTCGTGGGGGAGACTATGGCTGCTATGGCGCGTAGCTCGTTGCGGGCGAGGCGTTGATAGTTACCTTTTCTCAGCAAAGTGTTGATTTTGTCGCGAGCGCTACTTGGTGTGGGATAGTCGTGAAGAACCGCTAAGGCGTTGAAAAAAGCTTGTGGAGACGGCTCGCTGTATTCAGCTATGACTTGTTCTCGGACGCTATCGATAAGCCGATTTCTCCCACCGATTAGATGGTTTACTTGTTTGCGAGTGATCCAGACGCCGATGTCCTGGTAAAGGTATATCAGTAGGGCGCGTATCTCAGCGGCAGATGTCCTAGAGGCCATACCTACATCGTATACATGATGACTCTTTTGGCTCTACGCGGCCTTTTCCTCTGAGTTAATGACTGGCCGGGGTGCAACTGGCCCGAATCAAACAGTCACGACAGACGTATTCATGCTGTTCAAAAGGTCGAAAAACCTGTTCACGCTTTGAACTGAAATGGGCGAGCTGCCCTAAATGACGTTGTGTTTGCGCTGGTCCAGACTGGTTTACATGAGCGAGAAAGAAAAGAACGTAGTTGCTGTCAGCGTGAATGAGGCCGCGGAAATCCTCGGAACTTCTGCTGACACGGTGCGCAGGTTGGTCGCTAAGGGCGAGCTGCCATCGTATCGGGTTGGTTCAAGCCGAATCGTTCGGGTGCTGCGTTCCGATGTTCTCGCTCTATTGAAACCGGTCTCCGCTGGCTTCAAGTAACGCAATGTACCGAAGCAAATCAAAGGTCCATGGGACCAAAACAGATGAAAGGTAACAGGATGAAAAATGTGTCTCTGGTGGCCGATGGGCTGCCGATCAAAGAAAATGCCGCTTTCGAGGCTGCGGGTCAGCCTCAGCCAGTCTTCGTTTATGAGGACGGGAAGCGAACTGATAGGAGGGAGGTGGTAGAAGGGTTACCGGTGTGGAAGGTCCCCGTCAAGATTCCTTGGAAGGGCGGCCGCTCCGACAATGTCAAGGTTTCTTCGGCTACTGAGCCGGTATTGGATGCCGGGGATGTGGTTGTTTTTGACCAGTTGATTGCCCGCCCGTGGTCTATGGGTGAAAATTCAGGCTTTGGTTTGCGTGCTCTCGGAGCGCGGAACGTTGGTCGAGTCCGTACCGAGGTACTACTCGACGACGAGTCCGACGCAGAATTGGAGCTGAACTGAAATGGAAGACCACAGTTTTTGGGCGGCATTCAAGGACGCCGCAAGGAAGTATTTTCAGAAGAAATCTGTTGATTTGCAGGGCCGAATCGAGGTTCGAGAGCAAGAAAACCGGGTCCAGGAATGGCAATGGTCCCTTGAGAACCAACTCGTTCCGGCACTTCAAGCAACGTTCGCGGCACGTCGCGGCGAAGCTGGGGGGCAGTCTCCAGGTTTTGTGGTCGGTGGCAATGGTCTGCAAACTGCGTGGCTGCGAGTGCACCTCGCGGGCACACAGTTGAACTGGACTATTGTCGAAAGCACCCTACGTAAAGCAGGGGATTCTTTGGGGTACCGCATCCAACCGATGCGACCAAGGGCATCTGACCCTGGATTACCTCGCAACATCAGGGTCTATCAACTCGATTTCAGACCCCACCAGTAACAGGAGGACTGAGAGGGTGGCGCGACCCGTACCGCTACGCCGGAGGCAAGCGGGAAGGGGAGCGTCATCCCTCTCGGAACGACTCATTGGGCGGCGAAGCCGCCCTGGTGGGGGGTTAGTGTTACCCCCCCACCTCTGTATCCGTATCTATACCAGACAACTATCGGCCCTGATCTGCGCAAAGGAGGTCAAACCATGACTACACCTGATCGTAGCCAATCTGGCAACCATGTAGCCAGCGTGTCTGACTTCGATGAGAATACCGAGAAGCCGGAAGCCCGCGTTGATGACACTAAGTCCAGTTCGGGGAGGGGATTGCAGTCCCGGGGGTGAATTCTCACTTTACCGGCCTCTGAGTATGACGAGACGGCCGTTGTGAAGGGTCTGGGCATGTATGGGGGCGTTGTTGGGCAACTTGAAGAAGGCACTGATACCGGGTATCGACATTTTCAAGTCTACGTGGAACACACGAGCCCGATCAAGTTCACCACGTTGCGTAACAAGTTCCCGAAAGGCCATTTTGAGCCTCGTCGTGGCTCTAAACGTCAAGCGTATGAGTACGTGACGAAAGAAGATAGCCGCGTCGTTGGTGAGGATGCTTGCCACATCGAAACCGGGTCAATCGATCTGAAAGACAACCAAGGCAAACGCAGCGACCTGGTTGTGTTCCATGACGCGATCATGGAACAAGGAATGAGCGCTCAAGAGGTTATGCGGGAGTACCCAGGCGCATACCGGTATGCCTCAAACCTGGAGGCGCTTCAGAACGCGCGGGACCAAGAACACTTCTCCACGCAAATGCGCGACATTGAAGTCACTTACATTCACGGTGCGCCGGGGGTCGGCAAAACCAGGTACGTATTCGATAAGTATGACCCCGCGCGCGTGTACCGAGTCACGGACTACAAGCACCCTTTCGATGCCTACCACGGGCAAGATGTCCTTGTTCTCGATGAGTTTGATTCCCAGATCAACTTTGATCTTCTAATGAATGTGCTGGACCGTTACCCATTGGAACTACCCGCAAGATACCGCAACAAATGGGCCGGATACACGAAAGTTGTGATCATTTCTAACCTACCCCTAGCAGACCAATACCAAGACATTTACTGGTCCCAAAGGAAACGATGGGGCGCATTCATAAGAAGAATACATCACGCTTTCGAGATGACACCTGGCGGGCTCCTAGTCAAGGATGACGCTCATCTACAGGGCAAAATAGTGCCTACACCTGCCCGGTCGAGAATATCCGACGCGGACGTTCACGCCCTACTCAACAAGGGCAGTTAATCCCCCACCAAAACGTTTACCTAAAGCCACGAAAACCTCTCTCCTTCCAGAGACATGAAAATACCAAACCCACCAAAAAGCAGGCCACGCACCAACCAAACACTACGGTAGGGGCCTGGGCAAACAAACCCCCAATAGGACAGCAAAAACAGGCTGGCCAAGTCGGGGCAGGGTTGGAATAGGCAGCACAAAACCCCCTACCCAAGAAGGTAAGGGGTTCGTGTATTGCAGGTTAAAGGTTGTCACCAAACTTCCCAGCAGGAACAACCATCACAATGCCACTCTGAACCAGGAATCCAATACCCTGGCTCAGATGGCTGAGACGGAGCAGGCTGAGATGGAGCAGGAGCTGGCTGTGACGGGGCAGGAGCGGGCTGTGAGGGAGCCTGGTACCCTCCACCGGAATTGTTGGAGTACCCGCCACCACTGTTACCACCGGAGTAGTCGTTGTAACCCGAATAGTCGCTATAGTCGGAGTAATCGTTGGAATAGTCCTCCGAGTACCCACCGTTGGAGGGAGCGGAGTTCTGGGCTGCCTGTGCTTGCGCTGCCTTAGCTTCCTCGTCAGCCTTCGTCTTAGCCGCCTGCGAATCGTTGACGGCCTTCATAGCCGCCTCTAGCGCCTTCGTAGCCTCAGACTTAGTACCCTTGCTCAGATCGCTAGGAACAGGATTCTCAGGAGCCTCAGCTTTGGCTTCCTTCTTCGCCGCGTCAATCGCCTTCACCAAAGCATCACGGGTCTTATTATCAGCAACCTTCCCGTCAGAACTCTTCAGCAGCGCCTCTGCCTTAGCAATGGTGTCGTCCAGCTTCTTACTGGCAGTGGTGTAGGTTTCCAAAGCGGCGTCCAACTTCACCCCGAAAGCCTCCGAAACAACCTCAGCACCCGTGTTAATCACGGTGTCAGTCTGGGCTTCAACTTCTGAGGTGAGTTCCTCGATCTTGTTGAGTTGTTCCTTGGTGTAGTCGACCTCTGGGTCAGCCGGGACAGTAACAATAAAAGGACCGAAAATGCTTGTAGAGCCTGACTGGGCGGTGTCTCCCGACTGGGCAGAGCCTGACTGGGCTTCGTCTTCCGATTGAGCGGCCTCAAGGGAGTACCCAAGCTCTTCGAGCTGAGTCGTGAGAGGGACTGAAGATTCTGAACCGGACTGTGAGTCTGATTGGGCCTCATCGGACTGTGCTTCGGAAGAATCGTTCTCTGCAAGCTGGGCGACGATCACCTGAGCGGAAACGTTCGACACGTCCGTGTAGAGTCCCGGGTTGTCGGGGTTGAGAGCGTCTGCAAAGGAAAGGTGTCCCGTCTCCTCGACCTTCGAAAGCACCACCTCAGTACCCTCAACAGCCGTAGCCACCGAGCTAGGCACCTCTCCCGCCTCGAACAGTTCCCCTGCCAGCGTTTCCAATGACACCGTGCTTGTTGCAAGCTCCACCGTGTCCTGCGTCAGAACCTCTACCGCCTGCGCGTACCGCTCGTTCAGGTTCCCCTGCGCGTTGGTTGCGACGCCCCACCAGATTCCGCCACCGGCCAGGGCTAGAGTCACTGCCGCGACTACGCCGACTACTTTGTTCCTGGATTTCATTTGTTCCTCGCTATTTTTTCAACGCGTGATTTTGCCGGGTTTCTACGTGTTTGTCTTGTTTGTCAGTTGGTGTTGCTGCTGCGTGATTGGCGAACCAGGTTTTGCAGTGCGCTGATGTGGGCTATCTGTTCGGGAGAGTTATCGAGGTAAATGGACCAGGTTTCTCCCGCGTTTGTTACTACTAGTGCCACTTCATGCCCGCGAGAGGAACTGACTGTATGAAACGAGACGGTAACTTCACGAAGGGCCCATTGAATGTTGCCTTGATACTCACGATAGGACTGTCGAAGATCAAAAACTTCTTTAACACCGTGAATCCACCCCTGCGAGCAATACAGGGTCTTCATTTGGATGGATGAGAAGGTGCGTCCCTCATTGGGAGCTGCCCACAAGTAAGGTTCGGTGCCCCAGACTGTTCTGTATAGCGGGTCCCCGGGAGTGGGAAGCGGAAAGTCTGTTGGGCGTGTCTCAACGAAGGGAGGTATGTCGCGGTACTCTATGTTGCCCAAAGCGTCTCGACTAGCTGTCTTCTCGTTTACTATGGCCTGCTCGGCTTGAAGGTTGAACTGTTCTGTAAGAGTCTGGAAATCCCGGTGCTCCTTATTTCCGATGTAAACGCACGCGGCCGCGCCTAAACCCATCAGCAGTGCCAGAAAGAATCCCACACCACGTAACTCTGTGGAGAAGAACCCAAGGAGGACACCTGCTCCCAGACACGCCGCCGCGGCTATCCCTAATGGCTTTACGAACTCTAACCACCGGCCAAACTGGAATTGGTAGTAGTCATGAATTGTCTTGTAGTTGACCGGTATCATTACTGCTCCGTTCAATAAGGTCATTCCAATTCTACCGGAACCTATCACTTCCGCGGAACTGATAAGTACCTGGTATTGATGGGTTCCTGCTCGGACTATGGGTAGGCGACTAAACCTCTCAGATTCTTGGTTGGCGAAAACCTGCGTGAAGTGCGGAAAAGCAGGGGACTAACCCAAGAAAAACTAGCGGAACAGCTAGAGGTGACCCCCAGGTATCTCGCGGGAATAGAGCGCGGGGAACGAAACCTCACACCGTTGACTCCGTTACCCTCCACCTCGGCGTTGAAGCACTAACACTCATTCAAGGGACTTCCGGCCCTCAATGAGCTGGCCCTATTGAGGCGGGCTGCGTGTTACTGGCAGGGGTTTGTGTTTGGGCAGGTAGGCTCATCGGCGGATAGGTCCCAAGAAACTGCTGGGTCGGTCCCGTTGTCGTAGTGCAGCCCCTGGAGGGCTTTACCATTCGGCGATCCGAAGGGGATTGCACCTATGGCGCATTCGCCGGGCTGAATGTAATTGGAGCCGGTGTTGCCATAACCGACCGATAGCGGGTCAGCACAGTCGGCAGATCCACAGATCACGTCACCATCTCTTGCCCCTACGTACGCAAAGTCCGCGCTCCACGGGACAATTGAATAGGTACCCTCGTACGTTGTAGAACAGATAGCGATCGTTACCGAGTTGCCGTCTCCAAAGAGCGGGGTAAGAGTGATTCCGCCCAGAACTGCGGGTTCACGCCAGTGCAGTGATCGTCCCGCAGGAACCGTTACGGCTGGGAGTATGCAATGCTGCTCAGGAACGACTAGGGTCCCACAACTGCGCGCCACGATACTACCGCCACCACCGCTGCTGTAAGGGGCAGAGTTGCTACTCAAGTCGGATTCTTCCTGCACGTTAGGTTCTGGCGTGTAGGTGGAAGGGTTCTCTTTTGCATAGTCGGTCGTGGCGATTGCCCAGGACATCATTCCCAACGTGCATTTGTCGCCCTCCGGAATTCCCTCAATGCATGAGTTGTTGGAATTCTCCGACACAAAATAGTCGACAACTATTGTTGGAAGAGTCTTTCCTTTGAAAGACAAAACCCACGAATCTCCTCCTGGAAATCTGAATCCACCTAATTCCGTGCCAGGCGTATTATCTATGTTGTCGCCCTCGCAGCCGACCAAAAGTGCTTTACTGTTGGCTTCGGGTGCACCGTAGGGGTCGTATCGCACCTGTCCTTTCCAGTCCGTTTCGCATTGCTCTATCATCGACACACTCAGATCGTAGGAAGAGACTTCGAATGTCATCTGTCCTGTGACTGCACTGAACTGATGGCCATCACTTTCGCATTCAATCCCGCGAAATCCGTCAGCCTCCGCTAATCTGCACGAACTTGCCAGGGGTGTTGGCAACATCGAACCGACGCCATTGCCCTGTACCCACTTCCAGGAGTCACTTGGCTGCATCCGCCCAGTCTCTACCGCCTTTGGGAAGTCGGCTGTGGATGTTGGCTCAAACCCGGGGTGTACCGGAAGATACGCTGAGGCGATCTGATTTTCCAGTCCATTTGCCGCTGACCTCCAGTCGGAAAGCTTTACATCTACTTCTTCATTTCTGGCTTCCAGGTCGGTCACACCTTCTTGGGTATTCTGAGCAGCAGGATTACCCACCACGTTCTCAGACTCTGTCAATGCCCCCAACGTCGCAGTCTCATACTCTTCTAGGCTCGTGGTGTCGACTTGATAGTCGAGGGCTTCCGAAGATAAAGCTTGTCCACGTCTTTGGAGTTCCGCCACAGCGTTCTTGTTGGCCTCATAGACACCTACGGCCTCCGTCCACCGTTCCTGTACCGCGAGGTGACTTTGCTTCGAGTAGTGATTGGCAAACAACCAACCAATAACACCCAACACAATAATGAGGGCACCGATTGTGATGAAGGTGCGCTTGAGGCTGCGCGGACGACGTGGGTGGGGATTTCCTTCGATTCCAACCCCTGGCACCATCGCCGACTGCGGTGTGAATTGACTGTGGTCGGTCATTATTAGCATCTCCGTCACTTTGCTTTCAGACATGTCTCACCTTACTGGAACTTATCGGTTCTCGAGTACTTATAGGTACCTGGTATTGATAGGTTCCCGCCTAGACGATGGGTAAGTGACTAAGGCCCTGAAATACCTGGTAGGAGAAAACCTCCGTGAAGTGCGCAAAAGCCGGGGACTAACCCAAGAAAAACTAGCAGAACAA
Source organism: Scrofimicrobium canadense (assembly GCF_009696615.1). Classification (GTDB taxonomy): domain Bacteria; phylum Actinomycetota; class Actinomycetes; order Actinomycetales; family Actinomycetaceae; genus Scrofimicrobium; species Scrofimicrobium canadense. The sequence continues at coordinate 125,748 of NZ_VULO01000005.1, read as the reverse complement.
CTAGAGGTGACCCCCAGGTACCTTGCAGGAATAGAACGCGGGGAACGAAACCTAAGCCTTGACACACTTGATGCCCTCGCCAACAAACTCGACATCGACTCAAAAGAGTTTTTCAGCTAGGCCCGCCATTAGCGTCATAGCTGATTATCTCTGCTTCATCCATTCGTTCAACTGTGCTGTGTGCTGCTGATCGCGCTCGATACTGGAATGTTGGTACCGTTGGGCTGCGTCAACGTCTTTATGTCCGCCCCGGCGCATGATCTCGGTTTGGGTGGCTCCAGCCCTGGCATACATTGTTAGTCCAAAGTGCCGCAAAGCGTGAAAGTCCGTGCCGGGTCTAACCGTTGCCCTAGCCTCGTTCCACCGCCTGGCAAGCGCATTATGACTAATAGGCCTACTCTTGTCCCGAGGCGAAGGAAAAACCGGCGCGCTAGGACTATCAAGCACATACCTATCCAAATGCGCCTTGGCTTTCTTTGCCAGTAGATCAGGCACGGCAACAGTGCGGTAACTATCATCCTTGGGCGGACCATACGCAGGCGGATTCGCTTTGCTCAACCACTGCCGGTCAATATTCAGTGATGCTTTCCCGGGCTTATCAAGATTCTTGAAATCCCCCCTCTGCAAGCCGATCACTTCACCTACGCGCAGAGAACACCACGCCGCCAACAACACCGCCAACTCAGTTTCAGGTGTCATAGCCCCCGCCAAAGCAGACACCTCCTCCAACGAAGGCACCTCACCATCTTCACGGGTACGTGCCCGCGCTTTGCCAACAGTTGCAGTTACGGGCGATTCATTGAGTCCGCCGGCGTTAACGGCTATCGCAGCATTAAACATACTCTTGGCATAGCGAAGAACGTTCTTGCCTGCCGATTCATGCTTGCCACCATCCCGCGCCGCCTCTACGCACGCCTCAATATCGTCAGGGGTTACCTCGGTGAGGTTCATGTGGCCAATCCGAGGCAATACATGGGAGTTCATAGCGCTTCTGTAGCTGGCTACCGTGGATGGAGAACGGGCTTCCGTGCCCTCTGCCAAGTCTTGTAGCCACTGGTTACACCATTGACGAACAGTGAGCTTCCGTTCTTCTTCGCGTTTCTTTTCTTCGGCTTCTTGTTGCTGTTGTAGCTTGCGCAGCCTTCGTCGCTCTGCGGGGGGAATAAACTCGCGCCGGGCAATGTCCGCTTGTGCCAGTTCCAGCGCCGCTTTGGCATGGGTGAGAGGAAAGTAGCGCCCAACGGTGTACTGACGCCCTTCCCACGTCACCCGCACGCGATATTTGCCTAGAAGATGGTCCCAGTCGATTCCCGTAGGAAGAGAAGACTCGTTTTTCGGACGGCTTCTTGGTGGCTGTCGTTTCTTCCTCCGAATCCGCGTAACGGGTTTGTCAGTGTCCTGATTGCCTGACTGTCCCGCAACCATTACCCTCTCCTTGCTATTGGCCTAATAGTGCTCTACTATTGAGCCTATTAGAGCGTACTACAGCCTACAACTACATACAGCTAGATTATCGCAAACCGTGTCATTGCAACAAAAAACCCCGAGAACTCAATGGTTCCCGGGGCTCGTCGCGGAGAGTAAGGGATTCGAACCCTTGGTGCCATTGCTGACACATTGGTTTTCAAGACCAACACCTTCGGCCGCTCGGTCAACTCTCCGGGCTTCCGTCCAGGACAGAAGCACATTAGATTTTAGCCTCTTCTATGCGGCCAGCGCCAACTAGCGCGCTCGACCAAAAACATTCCAGGATCGTTTATCTGCCGGAGGCTGCTCCGGGTGATCTAAAAGACCACGTGAAAGGGCAGATGCGAAGGGGGGCCATAGGGGCACTCGAGGCATGAGGAATGCCTGCAAAGTGTGATAGATATCCGGTCGATTCGGTATGGTCTCTGCCACCGGTTCGTTGTCCGGGCCCAGCACCCGCGCGAAGACTCCCGGTTCAATCATCATGTAGTCGTTGAGGTAATCGAGCCACGATCTGTAGGAATGCTCATAGGCCTCCACATCGCCCGTAGTGCCACCGTCATCGAGAACGGCCCTGCGCAACGCAAGAGTCGCACAGATTCCCTCACTGACGACCCACTGCAAGTGGTCGCGCAACACCGGCTCGCCATCAAAATTTACTGTGTATATGAAACCGGGCACACCGTCCCTGCGCCAGCCGTCAAGGCGCGCACGCTCAAACAGTTCTGTTGCCATGCGCATCAAATATTCAGGTTCTGGGCGACCTAGCGAACGTAGGGCTGACCTCATTTGTACTGACAGCCGCGCCAATTCCATGCCGTGACCAATAAGAGAACCATATGGGTAATAGTGCGCGCTGGGATTGTCTTTGTTGAACGAGGGGTCTGGTCTCCACTGCTCATCAAAATGCTCAGGTACTCGCCAGTCGAAGGGTGCGGCTACTTCAGAGACCATGTGTAGCATCACCTCGGCTCGACTCACCCACTCGGGGTCAGTGGTTGCCTCCGCGGCGGCCATGTACGCCTCGATCGTATGCATCAGCGAGTTCATACCCCGATAGGGAGCACCGGTTGACCAATCGCGCGCATAGCGGTCCTTCACCAGGCCCGTATCCTCAGAGAGCCAGTACTCTTCTTGGTTGTCAAGGGCTTCGCGCAAGAGTTCAAAGGCGCCGGGACGGTTAGCCACTGCCGCCGCCGCCGCGGCAAGAATCAGAAAAGCATGAGCATACTGCCACTTGTCTGCTGCCGCCTCACTCCATGGAATTCCCACGCCATCGGGAGCTCGGTGTTTGATTGCACTAAACCACCCGCCGTATACAGGATCTTTGAAGTATTTCGCTAAGCAATGCAGTCCATGGTCACAGAATCTGCGCGATCCTGGAATTCCCATGAGTGTCCCTAGGGAATAGACGTATGTCATGCGAGCGGTGATAGCCAGGTCGATGGGCTTGTCTTCATCTACCTGACCGTCGGCACCGAAGTATCCAAATCCCGTCTCCGCGCGCGCAGCATGCCCGTGCTCCAGTAATGCCTGCATTTGCCGTGACAGCCACCGGCTGTGTTCGACGGAATTCAACCACCCCATTGTGCCTCCTTTGATCGTGTCTATTCTATCGTCAATATTGTTGCAGAACTGCACGGATGACAGCAGCAGCACCGTCGTGCTCTACGGGACCGGTTGTCGCATCAGCTGCGTTTATCACCGCAGAATCTGCACTTCCCATTGCTACTCCATGAGCAGCCCAACGCAGCATGGCGATGTCGTTCATTCCATCTCCGATTGCGATTGTGCCGTGAGAGGGTACTCCTAGGGCTACTGCAAGATCCTCTAGCGCACTTGCTTTGGTGACTCCCATCGGGCCAATGTCGGCCCATGCGGTCCAGCCAACAGAGAGTTCGCACCCCTCCAATTCCAACAAATGCATCATTTGTGCAAAATGTTCCCGGTCCATTTCGGGAGCGCGAACTACCAGTTTTGTGGTGCGTCTTCCTATGACCTCTTCCAAATCATTAGCTACCTGGTGAAACAAAAGCTCACCGCGAGGAAAGGGCGCAGACACCAACAGACCCAAAGCTTCTTCGTCACGGGCAAGAAGCGCACTGGGGATCGCCTGCAACACTTGCTCAGCAACCTCACGGGGGTCAAAATCATGACGTGTTGCCACTTCTGGCTCCCCCTCCCAACGTAGGGTTAGAGCCCCATTGGAGCACACTGTCCACCCATGCGTGAGCGCAACCTCGTTAACCACTGGAGCTGTCGAGGCCACGCCTCGCCCAGTGGCAATAACGACATGAGCGCCCACTTCCTGAGCTTCCTGCAACGCGTCGAAGACTCGAGGCGTTACCCCACCGGGGTGCAGCAACGTGCCGTCAATGTCTAACGCAAAAAGTAAGTCGCTAGGATCCTCAGGTAATCCGGGAAGTGAAGCAGCTGCTTCGTCAACTAACTGTTCAAAAGGGGTTTCTGGCAAACCTGAAAGTGGAGGACTGAGCAGGTTTTTCACGGAACCAACGCCTCTAGGCCTCCCATGTACGGACGCAAGGCCGGAGGTAAGTACACGGAACCGTCCGCTTGCTGGTGATTTTCGAGGAGCGCCACCAACCAGCGTGTTGTTGCCAGGGTTCCATTGAGTGTTGCTACAGGAGCGTTCTTCTGACGCACTCCCAGTCGTCGAGCCTGGAAGGTGGTGCAGTTCGAGGTACTGGTAACTTCCATCCACCGCTCTTGGGTTGGAAGCCACGCCTCGCAGTCAAACTTCCTCGCAGCTGAAGAACCCAAATCACCGGCAGCCGTATCAATAACTCGATACGGAAGCTCCAGTTTGCCCAGCATCTCTTCTTCCCACCCTAAAAGACGTTGGTGCTCTTCTGCCGCTTCTTCGACTGGACAGTATGAGAACATCTCTACTTTATTGAACTGATGAACGCGAATGATTCCCCGCGTGTCCCTCCCCGCGGCGCCAGCTTCACGCCGGTAGCAGGTGGACCATCCTAGATAGCGCAGGGGCCCCTCACTCAAATCGAGAATCTCATCGGCGTGGTAGCCCGCAAGCGCAACCTCAGAGGTTCCCACCAGGTAAAGGTCGTCGGCGGGAAGATAGTAGATTTCGTCGGAATGTTCTCCGAGGAATCCCGTGCCACGCATGATTTCGGGTTTGACCAACGTGGGAGTTGTCATCATGGTGAAGCCGGCCGCGGTTCCCTGGTCGAGGGCCATCGAAAGTAGTGCAAGTTCGAGCCGTGCGCCAACACCGGTCAAATAATAGAAACGTGAACCGGAGACTTTGGCTCCACGTTTCATGTCGATCGCCCGCAAGCCTTCAGCGATTTCGAGGTGGTCTTTGGCGGAGAATCCCTCAGCAGCAAAGTCACGCGGCTTGGGCCCTTCGTACCGAAGTACAACGTAGTCCTCTTCACCACCGCTGGGTGCACCCTCGACAATGTTTTCCAGCTGCATCGCAATCTTTTCGAGATCGCTGGCGGCGGCCGCAGACTCAGCCTCAGCCTCCTTGACTTGGGCGGCGAGTTCTTTCGCTTTGGCGAGGATTGCGGGGCGCTCTTCCGCAGTGGCTTTGCCAACAGATTTTGACATCTGTTTCTGCTCTGCGCGCAAAGACTCAAATGTCTGGAGTGCTCTTCTGCGCTTCTCGTCGGCAGCGATAATCTGATCTACCAGGTCAGGATCATTTCCACGCGCCAGTTGCGAGGCTTTCGCCACTTCTGGATTTTCGCGCAACATTCGCAAATCAATCATGACTCCATGCTATCGCGCAAGAGCAAGAGGAATAACCCCCATAATCGCGATAGTCTCTTAGACATGATCCCTCAGTTACCCGTTCCAGCTGGACCGCTTATTGTTTTGGCTGTTCTCATTCTGCTAGCGGTGATCATCATCTCGTGGATGCCGACGCATAGAACTGAGCCTTCCCCGGAGGCTCTAGCGTATCTTGGCCTTAAAGATGAAACCTTTGATGAGACTTCACCTGACGATGTTCCTCACAAACGCGTATGGGTAATTGCTAATCCAACGAAACCAAATAATCTCGAGGCTTTTAAGGCTCAGGTTAACCGAATTTGTCAGGCAATGACTGGCAATGAGGCGCAGTGGCTAGAAACCACCGTTGAGGATCCCGGAACCGGGCAGGCAATCGAAGCAATCCAACATGAACCCCTCGTTGTGCTAGCCGCGGGTGGCGACGGAACTGTCCGCGCGGTCGCAGCGGGCATGGCCCATTCGGGCTACCCCATGGGGATAATTCCTGCGGGAACTGGAAATCTGCTTGCGAGAAATCTAGGTCTGCCGCTTACCTTGGAAGGTGCCCTCGAAGTGGCCGTCCTGGGTGAGACGCGCCGGATTGACTTGGCATGGTTGCACGCTGAACGCGTTGTTGTGCCTTCGGACCTTCCGGCCGAGGGAGGTTTGCTTCGCGCAGCTAACGCATCAATGGTGCGTAGTCTTCCCGCCGGATTGGCGGAACCTCGACCAGATGAATACGCGTATCTGGTGATTGCTGGAGTGGGCTTTGACGGTGAAACGATGGCTAACACTAGCTCTAAGATGAAAGAGGCAGTTGGGTGGAGTGCCTACGTTTTTTCAGGAATGAAATCTCTTGCAATTGAGCGTATGAAGGCTACTGTGACCATCTTTTATCCTCCGGGCAGCGACGATGTTAAAAGGGTCCGCAAACGGTTCTCTCCTATCCCCCGCAGGGTCACCGAAAAAATCGTCGCCTCGCAAACCATTGGACATAAGAACTCTCCAACCCAGGCGATTCACACTGAGGAAAACTGGCAGATGTCGGTGCTGCGGGCGCGTACGGTTCTTTTCGCGAACTGTGCGGACCTTCCTTTTGTGAAACTGGCACCTGATGCGGTTATCGATGATGGTGTCCTCGACGTTATTGCGATTGATACAAAGGGGGGCCTAGTTGGGTGGCTAAGCGTGGCAGCAAAAATCATTAGTATGGGGGTGGGGTTGCCGTTGGGTAATGCGCGGAAAGGATTGGGAAACATAGTTTTCAAACAGACGCATAAAGCCCGGATAGATATTAATCGGGCTTACCCCGTTCAGGTCGATGGCGATGCAATCGGAACGTCACGAACTGTGATCGCCAGGACTGATCCAGGCGCACTGGCGGTTCGCGTTCCTTCTCGGAGCTTTTAGGAGCGGTTGTGGCACGAATTCTACTTTTCGTTGTGGCCATTGGATTGACGATTTATGCGTTGTTTGATTGGATTTTTCGGTCGCGGCAGCGCACCCCCGGGGGTGTCAATCGTTGGCTCTGGCTAGCCGTCATTGTCTTGATCCCCGTAGCGGGGCCAGCCGCTTGGATTATTCTTTCCCTGGTAATGGCCGCTGAGGCAAAAGACACCCCTGATCGTAGCGAATCTTTAGCCCCCGACGACGATCCAGAATATCTGCGCGAGGTGGCAGAACGAATCAAACGCCGTCAGAAGCGGACACGGCCCGTCATTCCCCCCAGACCGGAAGAATCTGAATCTGACGAATCTACCGATGAAGATGAGGACACCGATAACACCCCGCAATAAAAGTGTGTTTACGAACGTGTAGCCGCGGCTGAACTACCTGGGGTGACATCGTGGGCGAGTGTCAACAGTTTCTTTGCTGGCTCAGCATAGCTCCACCCCACTAGCGTATGTTCCTCGAATAAAAGCGAGGTGAGCGAGGCGAGCGAACACTGTCTTCTCAAGGGCGAGTGTGACAGTGGTCTACCTTGGATAAATCGTTGGACCATCACAATGGGTAGTTGATGGGATACCACTAGCGCCTCGTGACCATATGCCTGGTCAATAGCGCTGGAAAGGGCGGCTTGCATTCGAGTAAGGATCTGAGCGTAGGCCTCACCCCATGAAGGCCTATGGGGAGCGCGATATTTACTCCAATTGCGGGGATGCGCCAAGACCCATCTGTTGCGGTTCACATTGACCCCCTCGAAAAGGGACGCTGCCTCCACCAATCGCGCGTCAGTCTCAATGGGGAGCTCATAGGCGAGAGCTGTTGGCAAGGCGGTCTCTTGAGCACGCAGCAGTGGAGAGGATCGAACGTGAGTGATGTCGGCGTCTTCAGCCACCAGATAGTCGGCGACGCACTGCGCCATGTCTTTGCCCAGTGGAGTGAGCCCAAATCCGGACATTCTTCCGTATATCACGCCCTGGGGATTATCGACCTCTCCATGGCGCATGAGGTGAACTATCGTGAAAGTCATAGTCTTAGTCTCTCATGCGCCCACGGCCGCTATGGCAGACAGTTGTCTATAACCCATGTTTGAACGCTCTCCGCGTTCGTCATCATGCTTTCTAGCTTGCTGAACATCTCTTCCATGTCCTCTACGCTAGCGGAGGTCGGATCCGTTGCGAGATCAGCCGTCATCTTCATTGCTTCAGCGAGCTCTTGCAATTCAGATTTAATGTCAGCGGGAGCAACTGCTGCAGCATCGCCAAATACGCGTGCAGCTTCTCTTATAACCGCCGGGTCCTCTAAGTCCAATGACTCGAAGCCCGTCGTGCCATTTCCAAGTACTTCGCATGTCTCGCGGATACTAGGTGAATTAACTTCCGCTGATCCTTGCTGCTCTGGAGCTGGCTTTGTTTCTGTTTGCGGCGTGCCAGACCCCTCAGGTGTTGCCGATTCAGAAGTCGGTTCTTCTTGAGTTGCCGCGGGTCGGCCTGAAGTTTCAGCAGCTGGCGAAGAACCGCGTCCCAGGAACCAGTAGAGTGCGCCGACAATCAAAGCTACCGCAATAATTCCCAGAAGAATCCACAACCACAGAAGATTTCGCTTTCCTTCAGCAGACTGGGGGGCTGCAGAATATGATTGTGTAGCGTTTGCTTGCGGATAGTCCTGTGCCGGATATTGCATCGTCGGATATCCAGCCGCAGAGACCTCTGACCGTGAAAATTCTTGAGTAGCTTCACCTGTGGCATCCAAAAGCTCAGTCTTGTCCATGGGAGGGACGCTAGGCATTTGTTGCTCAATCCACCCGCGCAATCCCGGGTAGCAGTTGGGGTTCGCGAGTACCTGCGACCATAACTCCGGGTGTTCTGCAGCGATCTGCGCTAAGCGTTCTAGCTGAATGGCAGGATCTTGGACTTCGTCTTCAATGTTCATGGGTGCTCATTTCGTCAGTATTCTGTCCCGGTACCCCCGCACCCGGCGCAATATGCTTGTGGTTTCACTCATGGCAAAGGACAATATTCCCCTTTGCTCTGTCGCATTGTAAGAAAAACCGGGAGCCGCGAGGGTTCCCGGTTACTGGGAGTTATTTCTTATTTCTACGCTGGTGACGCGTCTTACGCAGCAACTTGCGGTGCTTCTTCTTAGCCATCCGCTTACGACGCTTTTTAATTACTGATCCCATACGGGCCTCCTTGAACTCAGGGAGCTGCTAGATAACGACTTAGGCTATCTTACCCGCCTAATGCGGTATCTTCGGAACCCTGCCATGAGATATCCAACAACTGTTGCACAGCTGCCGAAGGAACGCGAAAGCTCTTTCCGACGCGAATGGCGGGTAGCTCTCCCGCGTGGATCAGCCGATACACCGTCATTTTAGAGACACGCATAACCTCTGCTACCTCACTGACAGTAAGGAACTGAGGTGCGGCTGGTTTCTCCATGTGCGTATCCCGTCTTCAGCACTACGGCACGTTAGTTGATGTGGTTTCTTGGTAATACTACCTCACTTCTCACTTTCGTGGTGCCGGGGCACTAGGATTGTGATGTGTCCGCACAATCAGGTGATCTGGCAAAAAACCCTTCACAAGGTGAACATCGAATCGCGCGTTTCTTACGTCGCGCACTGCGCAACCACCCTGCCAGGGTCACAGTAGTTGTTTTTGTCTTACTCATCGTGTTTTTCTGGTCCCTTCTGAGTTTGCCCATTGCAACCGCTTCAGGACAACGGGCGCCAGTAATGGATGCACTTTTCACAGCCGTATCAGCCGTATGTGTCACTGGTCTAACGACCGTGTCAACTGCGACTTTCTGGTCGGTTTTTGGTCAAGTCGTCATTACGCTGGCAATGTTTGTTGGTGGCCTGGGAGTGATGACTCTCGCCTCTCTATTGGCCTTCGCTGTTTCACGCCACCTGGGACTAACGCAACGCCTCATCATGCGAGAATCGACATCAACCGGCGCGCTCTCAGACGCAGCAATGATTATCTTGGGCGTTATTTTTACTAGCTCAGCAGTCCAACTAGTCATTTTCCTATCGCTCTTCCTCAGCTTTTGGAGCGAAGGAGTTTCAGTTGGCACTGCCGCATGGGATGCAGTTTTCATGGCAATTTCAGCATTCAACAATGTTGGTTTTGTGGTTACTCCAGGTGGCATCGAACAATATACGAGTGACTGGGGCGTGATTTTACCCATTACCCTCGGCGCTTTCATCGGAGCGCTAGGTTTCCCTGTCGTCACCGAGTTGCGCCGCTTCTGGCGAACTCCCCGCCGCTGGTCCGTGCATACGAAACTCACCCTATCGATGTTCTGCGGCCTCGTGGCTACCAGTATCATCGCGACAATGGTATTGGAATGGACCAACCCCGACACCCTGGGTTCTGCCCCTTGGTCGGAAAAGATACTCGGAGCCCTCCTCTCGGGGGTGAGTCCACGGTCCTTGGGAATATCAACCATTGCAGTTGATGATATGCGGCCCGCAACCAGGCTACTCAACGATATTTTTATGTTTATCGGTGGGGGCAGCGCCTCGACCGCTGGAGGCGTCAAAGTAACCACTTTCGCGGTTCTCGTTCTGGCAGTTTTGGCTGAAGCGCGGGGCAACAACGACATCGAAGTCTTCCGTCGGCGTCTCTCCTACAATACTGTTCGTTTAGCGGTCGGGGTACTGATGTTGAGCTCAATCCTGGTATTTGGATCAACATTTGCTCTACTGCTCCTCACCGATTTTGGTCTGGATGAAGTGCTGCTCGAGGCGATTTCTGCATTCGCGACAGTGGGATTATCGACCGGTATTACGCCTCTGCTGCCCGATCCTGCGAAACTTCTCTTATCGCTACTCATGTTGGCCGGCCGGCTAGGACCCATCACGTTGGCAACCGCATTAGCATTGCGACAACGTCACAACTTGATCCGTATGCCTGAAGCACGTCCGATAATCGGGTGATAGAAAGGAAGTCATGGCAGAAAAGAAACGTACTAGCGGCACGATGGTAATAGGTTTAGGTCGTTTTGGTGCCGCAGTTGCCGCCACCCTTGACTCCATGGATAAAGAAGTCTTGGGGGTGGAACAAAACCGAAGAAAAGTACAACACTTCAGCGGACTCCTGCCAATCATCGAGGCTGATGCTTCTGACCCTGAAGCCTTAGACCAGGCCGGGGCCAGCGACTTCACTTCGGCAGTTGTCGGTGTGGGGTCATCGCTAGAAGCTTCAGTACTCATCACAGCTAACTTGGTCGACCTTGGAGTGGAATCCATTTGGGCGAAAGCAGTTTCCAGGGAACATGGCTCAATTCTCAAACGCATCGGCGCCCACCATGTTGTATATCCCGAATTCGATGCGGGTCAACGCACAGCCCACCTAGTCGGTGCACAAATGATGGATTACATTCGCCTGGACCGCGACGAATTTGTAGTGGCGAAGATGCGTCCTCCACGGGAACTTGAAGGATTTCCGCTGGGGAAGACCAAGGTGGAGGAAAAGTACGGCGTTCGTATCATTGCGGTACTTTCACCTCAAGACCCTTATTCGTATGCAGATGACAATACCGTCATTGATTCAAGTGACGTCATCATTGTGTCAGGATCTGCAGCAGCAGTGGACCGCTTTGCGGAACGGCCCCGTTAGACTTCCCGGGGTTCGTCAATGACTTGTCGCACCCATGATCTACGCTTGCCCTATGGCAAAAGCTAAGGTTCTCTATCAATGCAACGCATGCGGGTGGTCAACACCTAAGTGGGTTGGGCAATGCCGGGACTGCGGCGAGTGGGGGACGTTGGCAGAACACGCTGCCGTTGGTCCGACTGGTAGTGCGCCTACCGTCAGGCAACCAGCCCAACCGGTAACACAAGTTGACGCAACTCAAGCCCAAGCTTTTCCTTCAGGTATTTCTGAACTGGATCGGGTTTTGGGACCTGGAATCACGCCCGGGGCTGTTATCTTGTTGGTAGGCGAACCCGGCGTTGGGAAGTCGACGCTTCTACTTGATGTAGCAGCGCGCTTTGCGCGCATGGCTGTCCAACGTGGCCCAGTTCTCTATGCCACAGGGGAGGAATCGGCAGCGCAAGTACGCCTGCGTGCGGACCGTATCGGCGCTCTTACCGATAATCTCCTTTTAGCCGCAGAAAACAGTTTTGAGTCCGTCATGGCACATATCCAGGAAACATCACCCTCCCTCATCGTGCTCGATTCAGTGCAGACATTTACGACTGCGTCTGCGGACGGGGCTGCCGGTGGTGTCAATCAAGTTAAAGGTGTTGCCAGTGAAATCATTGCTGTGGTGAAGGACCGCCATATTCCGGCAATCCTGGTTGGACACGTAACCAAAGACGGTAATCTCGCTGGCCCACGCACTCTAGAGCACCTTGTTGATGTGGTATGCCAGTTTGAGGGAGACCGACATACACCACTGCGCCTGTTGCGCGCAGTAAAGAATCGGTATGGCGCTACCGATGAAGTTGGCTGTTTTCAGCTGACAGATGCTGGAATCGAAGAAGTACCTGATCCTTCGGTTCTTTTTACAACCTCGTATTCAGAAGAGATACCGGGTAGCTGTACCACTATGACGTTAGAAGGCAACCGTCCAATGGCCGTGGAAATACAGGCTCTTGTTGCACCCGGAGGTGGTGGTAGTGGTAGGCGTACCGTTGCGGGCGTAGACCCCGCACGCGTCGGAATGGTATTAGCCGTTCTTCAAGCCCGATTGGGACTAGATCTCAAAGACATGGATGTGTACGTGTCAACCGTTGGTGGCGCACCTGCTCGTGGTCCTTCTTCGGATCTGGCAATCGGATTGGCGTTACTCTCAGCAACATCGGGCAAGCCGATTGCTCTGCGCTCCTTTGCTGTCGGAGAGGTTGGTCTCACCGGCGACATCAGAGGGTGCGCAGGTCTTGGACGCAGAATCCAAGAAAGTGCGCGACTTGGCTACAAAATAGGCCTTATTCCTCAAAGCCAAAGTGAAAGTACCAGCCATATGAAGGATTGCACTTTGATTCCAGTTCGGACATTGAGTGAGGCCTGGACGCAAAGCCTAGCGTAGGATCAACAGAGGGGACATTTGGCAAAGGATACAACTGTGACCAGTGATCAAGAGGCTCTTAGAGAAGCACTGCATCTCATTGCACCAGGTACTGCCCTGCGCGAAGGTCTTGAAAGAATACAACTTTCTCATACTGGCGCATTGATCGTTTTGGGGTATTCTCCCGAAGTTGCAGCCATTTGCTCCGGAGGCTTCCGCGTCGACACAGAGTTTTCCGCGTCGCGCTTAAGAGAGCTCTGCAAGATGGATGGCGCCGTCGTTGTCGATACCGAAGAGTGGATTATTCGCCTAGCAAATGTCCAGCTGTTGCCTGATCCCTCCATCCCCACCAATGAATCGGGTATGCGCCATCGCACTGCCCAGCGCACTGCCAGACAAACAGGGCTCCCCGTACTGTCTCTTTCAGCGTCAATGCGGATTATCTCCGTGTATCTAGGGGACCTTCACTACACCGTTGATGAACCAGAGACCCTTCTGGCTCGCGCGAACCAGGCAGTTGACACTCTGGACCGCTACACGCAGCGCCTTGAAGAAGTTGTGACAACCCTAGGCATCCTGGAGATGCGCGATGAAGTTGCCATTAGGGATGTGGCGACCGTAATTCAGCGAATGGAAATGATTCGCCGCATTACCGCTGAACTGAACGGATACATTGATGAACTGGGGGCTGATGGAAGGCTCTTGGCACTCCAAGTCGATGATCTCCTTCGCGGTGCGGCCTCAGAGCGCGCGCTCGTATTACGCGATTACATCCGGTCCCCTGAGCTATTGGGCCAGGCTGAGCAACAGCTTTCGGCTCTCAGCGGTGAATCCTTAGTTGACCTCACCCAGATTGCCAATATCCTCGGTCTCGGCGCATACGAGCCTTCTGATTTAGACCGTAACGTTGTTGCACGTGGAGTGCGGGTTTTGGCGATGGTACCACGTCTGCCGTGGACCACCGTGCAAATCATCAGCGAAAAATGGCCGACCCTCACGGCGCTGCGTAATGTCACTACCGAAGATTTGCAGACCATTGAGGGCATCGGTCCGTACCGCGCTCAAATGATCGTAGAGCACCTCCAAGAACGCGAGCAGCTTGCCAGTGAACTAGCAGCTCGCTGGTAGGAACCGCACACCAACTACCGGGGGCAACAGCGTGTCTCTTCCCGTCAGGTGCGTGCTATGTGTCTGTTATGGCACTTTGCGGGCCGCAAAAATCCAGCACCTGAGTGAAGGTGGGAGGTGGAGGGGAGTTCATCCGATGGTAATTGGGATTTTCTCGCCTACAGGTTTGCCGTCCACCTGTACCGAAAGCAGATAGGTTCCCGCCTCGGCAAAGAGGTCCTCCACCTGTTCACACTGTTCGTAGATGCGGGCATCCCAGTCGAATTGCATGTCAGTTTTTATCCCATCTGCCAGCAAAAGGACTTCTTTGTTGGCAGCGCATGCAGTAGGCGTCCATACCTGATAAGTGCCGCTGGTGAGTTCTACGGCCAACGTGTCTTCAGTAAGAAGACATCCTGTCGGATTCTTAGTACTCACCGTCACCGTGACGTTCATCCCCTGGCTAACGTAGAGCTGAGTCGGTGTTGCCTTCATGCGGATGTCAATCTCATCAGGCTGACACTCGGATATATCGACAGATTGAGGTGCCGATACGGCGACTGCCGCTTCGCGTGTCTGTGAAAGATTTGTCCCAACCCACGTCACAAACATGTAGACGAGGTATCCGATACCAGCTAACAGCGCCAGCAGGATAACTGTAGAAATAATTCGACGCACCCAGATTTTGGCAGGCACTTTCATCATGCGCCAACTTTTCGTGAAGAGGAGTCTTGCTCTGGACTGTCGTCAATACACCAGTGCTCGACAATTGCCGCAATGACTGTCAACAGCAGTGCGCCCAAGGCAGCAACACCACTCCCAAGGGAAGCTGAAAGCATTGCTGGGGCCCAAAGCCTCATAACTCCAATAAGTGCTGTCCCGGACAAAAAACCGGTAAATCCGGCCCCATTAATGAGTGATGACCTGGCAAGAGCAGCGATGCGAGCAGCCTGAAGAGGACTAATACGCGTGGGAGCACCTGTTTTGAGGCGTTTCACGCCGATACCACCCCAGAGAAGAAATCCTGCGACTACCAGGAAGAATAATGCCAGCCAGGGGGTCAAGATCAGTGGGTTATGCCCCAGAACGACCAGTGTTCCAGACAGGACAGCTCCAACGATCGCGGCAATTACCGCGACTCCTATCACCAGCGGCCAGGAAACAGGTTTCACTGCGATCCAGAATCCGATTGAGTACCCCGCGGCAGACTAATAGAGCCTGTGGGGGTGGGACGGATGACGGCACGCCGAGCTACCCTGGAACCTAGAGGCCGGGGCTGCACAGTGGCATCTTCAGGATCATCCGAGTCGACAATACGGACGTTTTCGCGGGGTTCCCATTGGGGTACTGGCTCGGCACGGACAGCAACTGGCTGCCCCTGCTGTGGTTCAGCCGAGGCTTGCTGCTGGGAAGGAGACTCCTGTACCGGACTGTCCTTTCTATCATCTCGACGCGATCTCCTTGACCTTTTCGGCAACTCAGGGACGCTTTGAGGACTCTCTTCCGATTGTGGTTGGGGCATTGCCTGCGAAGGCTGTTCCTCACTGAGCCAATCTGCGATAGTGTCCGTGATTCCTTGTCTGTCAGGTGCCATTGCAGCAGCAGTAGCTACGCCGCGACCATCGGTGAGCCGTGCCTGCGGATCGACCTCCGACCACGGAACCAGCACAAAGGCCCTTTCCCCTGCGCGAGGATGCGGCAAAGTGAGATCGGAAGTCGTCAGTGTCCGACCACCGAAGTCGACGATATCGATGTCGAGGGTGCGCGCGCCCCAGCGCTCAGTGCGGCGGCGTCCACATCGGTTTTCAATGTCTTGTAGTGTCTTTAAAAGCTCATGCGGAGTCAGCACTGTGCGGGCCAAAACCACAGCATTCTCGTAGTCGTTTTGACTTGCCATGCCTGGTTCTAGAACAGGACGTGTGCGGTAGAGAGACGACACCTCATCCAGTTCCAATCCTGGAACTTCTATCAAAGCAGACACTGCGTTGCGCAGAATCCCCGTCGAGTCGCCCATATTGGATCCCAGCGCTAAAACGACACGGCTCACTTCAGGTTCTGGAGCGTCCTCGGTTCTGTCGCGTCTAAGGGTCACTGACACGTCAGAAAACTGGTGCCGCACGGGAGCCATCGGTTTATGCACCGTGACTTCTACTGCCTGGACCTGAGTGTAAGCGAGTGCGGCATCAACGAGGCGCTGCGCCAGGGTTTCCAGTAGGTAGACGGGAGTGCCGGTGAGAATCTTGACTGCATCTTCAGCAATCTGCGAATAGTCAACCGTGTATTTTACGTCGTCAGTAAGAGCCGCCTGACGCGCGTCAACGTAGAGTGTCAGGTCCGCGGAGAACACTTGAGAGCCTGACCGTTCAAAGTCGTAAACTCCGTGGTGGCCGACAGCTGAAAGCCCCCGAAGCGTTATGACGTCCAGATTTTCTCTCACGCTACCTCCACATTTTCTTTAACATCGTGCACGCGCACAGCCCACGCTCCAGCCAGCTGCGCTTGACGTGTCACCTCAAGCGTACCTGCCAGGACATTGTCACCGTAGCGTTCACGGATGAAACGTTTGCGAGATGCACCCACCATTACAGGGTAGCCAGTTGCCACCCAGCTTCCAAGAGCATCGACCACGCGCCAACAATCCTCTGCCTCCAAGGCAAAGCCGAGTCCCGGGTCAATAATGATCCGAGAAGGGTTCACTCCGGCAGATTGAGCTTGTTCAACTTGGGTGAGTGTCTCGTGAAGAACCTGTTCCACCGAATCATAGTGGCAGTCCAGATTAGGATCCGAGGGGAAGCCCCTCCAATGTTGGACAATATAGGGGACGTCAAGTTGTGCAACAGTTTCAAGCATCCGCGGGTCATAGCACCCCCCAGAAATATCATTGATGTAGCGGGCACCCGCCTCTACCGACCGGACCGCAGTTTCTGCATTGACGGTGTCGACAGAGACCGTCATGCCGCGCTTGACCAGCTCGGGCACGACCGCTTTAAGACGCATCCATTCTTCCTCTGGACTCACGCGCCGCGCTCCGGGCCGGGTGGATTCGGCGCCTACGTCAATAATCTCGGCACCTTCATCCCACATCCGCTGCGCATGCTGCACCGCCGCAGTCACCTCGGTGTACCGTCCCCCGTCACTAAAGGAATCCGGCGTGACATTGAGAATGCCCATGACAATCATGCGCGCAGTAACTCCAAGAATTCAGCTTTGTCGATCGAGCCACGGTAGGCAGTCGTCACTGTGATGGCACCCGGTTTGCGAATACCACGCATGGTCATACACATGTGCTCTGCCTCTACCATGACTGCCACGCCCTGCGCTTCTAAACGATCATGTACAGCATCAGCTATTTGCGCAGTGAGGCGTTCTTGAACCTGCAGACGGCGCGAGTACCCCTCCACCACCCGAGCAAGCTTCGACAGTCCAGTAACCTTACCTCCCGATGGAAGGTATCCGATATGCGCACGCCCGTGGAAGGGAAGCAGATGATGCTCACACACAGTGTGAAAGTCGATGTCCCTCACGATGACCAGGCCCTCTGTATCCACATCAAAACTGGTGGTGAGGTGCTGCGAAGGATCGTCACTCACACCTGAAGACAGTTCTGCCCAGCTGCGGGCTACTCTAGCTGGCGTATCTATCAGGCCATCGCGGTCAGGGTCTTCCCCAATAGCCGTCAAGAGAGTCCTGATGGCCCCCTCAATGGCTGCTTGGTCAGTCATTACATTTCCTCGTTTTCCGACAGAGGAGCAGGCGGGTCCACTTCTTCCGGTGTCAGGCCTACAGGATCACCAAATTTAGCGCCGGGAATTGCCGCGTCTGCCTCGTAGTTCCATACGGGGCGTTTGGGTTGCTTGATGAGGTCTTTAAACATTTCGGAGAGTTTCGCCTCATCCAAAGTTTCCTCTTCTAAAAGCCGAACAGCCATGCGGTCAAGAAGATCGCGGTTACGAGATAGGATCTGCCATGCTTCGCGCATAGCCTCATCCAATAGCTTGCGAACTTCGGTGTCGATCATGGCAGCGACCTCATCGGAATATCCGGGACCTCCACCGCGGCCCATTTCGCGACCAACAAATGGATCAGTTTCCTCGCTGCCCAACTTGACCGGCCCTACCAAGGAAGTGAAGCCGTAATCCGTCACCATTGCGCGAGCCGTCTTGGTGGCCTTCTCAATGTCATTGGATGCGCCAGTCGAAGGATCCTGGAAAACCAGTTCTTCAGCCACCCGTCCACCCAGGGCATAGACCAAGTCATCGAGAAGCATGTTGCGTGTCTTGGAGTAGCGATCCTCTACCGGCATCACCATGGTGTATCCCAAGGCCCCACCGCGCGGCAGGATAGTCACTTTGGTCACGGGGTCCGTGTATTGCAGGGCGGCTGCACAAATGGCGTGACCCATCTCGTGATAGGCGGTTACGGCTTTATCATGCTCGTTCATGACGCGAGTACGCTTTTGTGGTCCGGCAATGACACGGTCGATAGCCTCGTCAATAGCGCGTTCGTCAATCAAGTCTGCATTAGAACGCGCAGTAAGGAGAGCTGCCTCGTTGAGTACATTTGCCAAATCAGCGCCTGTGAATCCGGGAGTGCGCTTGGCAATAGCATGCAAGTCCACGGTATCGGTGAGCGGCTTGCCCTGTGCGTGAACCTTGAGGATCGCCTCGCGACCCTTCAAATCAGGTGCTTCTACTGCAATCTGTCGGTCGAAGCGACCCGGGCGCAGCAGCGCGGGATCGAGAATATCGGGCCGGTTTGTTGCAGCAATCATGATGACATTGGTACGCGCATCAAAGCCATCAAGTTCCACCAACATCTGGTTGAGGGTTTGTTCGCGTTCGTCATTTCCACCGCCAATGCCAGAACCACGGTGGCGTCCAATAGCATCAATCTCATCGACGAAAATAATCGCAGGTGCAGCTTTTTTAGCGCGATCAAAGAGGTCTCGAACTCGCGAGGCGCCGACGCCGACGTAGAGTTCCATAAATTCAGAACCCGAGATAGAGAAGAAGGGGACGCCTGCCTCGCCCGCAACGGCTTTAGCCAGCAGCGTTTTACCAGTTCCTGGGGGACCATAGAGCAGCACGCCGCGAGGAATCTTTGCCCCCACCGCAGTGAACTTGGTGGGGTCATCAAGGAACTCTCGGATTTCTTCTAGTTCCTCAACTGCCTCATCCTCACCAGCGACGTCAACGAAAGTTACTTCAGGTTTCTCTTCGTTGAATTCGCGGGCCTTGGAGTTACCAAAACCACCCATCATCTTGCCGCCACCCATGCGGCTCATCAGCCACCAGAAGCCACCCAAGAGGATAAACATCGGCAACAAGAGCTGCAGCGTTGACCCCCACACCGACTGCACCGGGTAGAGGGCGTTATAGCCTTCTGGGGGCTCAGCATCTTCAATGAGGTCAACAATTTCTTCCGACTGGATGCGTGCGTAGGTGAAAGACACCGCCTTGCCCAGATTCTTTTCTGGGTCGGTGGCTCCGGTGGACTCGTGCACGTATTCTTTTTGGAGAATCAGGTTTACCTGCTGAGTGCCGTCGTTCATCACCGCCTGAGCAACAGGTTGTTTGCGTAGAATCTCCAGGCCTTCAGACGTGGGTACGGGGGCGGGCTGGAACATGCGCATGACGAACCAGGCCGCAAATAACAGCATGAGTAGCGGCACTACGATGTAGGGCCATACCCGCATCTTGCCCTTGGGCTTAGAGGAAGTCTTTTTCGTCTGGTCACTCATCGACATCGTCTCCGCCATACACGTGAGGGGCTAGTGTTCCCACACAGTCAAGGTTGCGATATTTCCCTGCATAGTCCAAGCCGTATCCGACCACAAACTCGTTAGGAATATCAAAGCCGACGTATCCAACTTCAACAGGAACCTTGAGAGCATCCGGCTTACGGAGGGCTGTCACGATGGTAACGCTGGCTGCGCCTCTCGCCTCAAGATTTTCTTTCAACCACGCGAGTGTGAGTCCCGAGTCGATGATGTCCTCCGCCAACAACACGTGGCGCTCATGCACATCCGAATCTAGGTCTTTGAGAATACGGACAACACCTGATGACTTGGTGCCCGAGCCGTAGGACGATACCGCCATCCAGTCCATTTCGACATCGGATTGCAAGTGTCGAGACAGGTCAGCCATCACCATCACAGCACCTTTGAGGACACCCACCATGAGGATACTGCGACCTGCAAAGTCGGCATCCACCTGCTTGGCGATTTCCTTCAGACGTTGTTGCATTTCATCATTCGTGATCAGTACCCGTTCCAGGTCTGATCCCATTTTTGCCGCGTCCAATTACGCTCCTTGGTTAATACTCTCTGGGGACCAGACTGCCATATTTAGGACTCTCCTTGCACATGTAGCTGTCCTTTTTCGCGCCAAGCGCGAACACCTCCCGGCAAATGGACAGGACCTTGACCATGCCAGTCGGTAATAAGCGCGTCCATTTGTGCCACATGTGTGCTGGTCACCTGCCCTGCGGGGGAGCCTTCTTGTACCGCTGCTTCTAGCAGAGCTCTTTTGCGAAGTGCAGCCGGATACTTTTCCATATGTTCGAGGCGCTGGGGCATCAAAGACCGTAGTGCATCCTCATCCTCACCGGCTTGTGCGGCAAACCTCGCCAAAGCTGGAACAACGTCTTGTGCAAGAGCTTCTGAAAGGGCTGGGAGAGCTTTCTCACGGACTGCTGCCCGACGCAGGGGGTTCCCATCTTTACCCTGCCAAGGACCATCAGTGTAGTTGGTGGGATCATCAACTACCGGCAATCCCAAATACTCACAAAAGGCATGCGTATCAGCGCGGCGCACACCGAGCAGTGGCCGCCCCAAACTCACTGTGCCGAAGCGACGCCTGGGACGCATTGCTGCCAATGCGCGCAGGCTGGCACCGCGACCTAGTCTCAAAAGTACCGTCTCAGCTTGGTCATCCATAGTGTGGCCCAAGAGAACATCCACTTTCTTTGGAGCCAAAGCGCTTGCTGCTTCGGTCAATGCGGCGTAGCGCGCATCCCGCGCTCCCCCCTCACCTGCGTCAGTGAGTTTGACTTTCACAACAGAGGCATTGTGAGCTCCCAGTTCCTTCATAAGAGCAGCAACGCTGTTAGCTTCAGCATCCGAGTTCTTCCTCACACCATGATCGACTGTCACCGTAGAGACCTCTGGGCGATCGGCAAGGGCCAGCAGTGCCACAGCTAAGGCTACTGAGTCGGGCCCCCCAGAAACCGCCACCAGGACTGCTTCGGGAGTGTAACTACTCATATACCGCTTGGCAGCTAAAGAGACTGGGCGCAGCGGCTCAGCAGGAGTGCCGCCCACTAACGCGCGTGCTGTATGCATATCAGACGCTTTCTACCGTGCGCTTGTGCTGTAGCCAGCTTTCCATGATCGATGTCTCGTCGAGGCGCCCGACGGCAGGGTCTTCCAGAAATGACTGAACCTCTGAGTCTGCGGCTGCGACACTTTCGAGTCTCTCCCGTATCCATCGCACTGAGGAAATATCCCGGGGGCTCAGTTCTTCTAAACGCCGATGCGCTAGGACCCGGGCCATAGCTTGCGCTTCTCTATTGCCGTTGCCGATAGCGAGATATTCTGCGAAAAATGCTGCCTGCAGACACACCCATTTGGCGTAGTCTGCTTGGTCGAAGTCGAATCGAGTAGCGGTGACAAGAATGTTGGGCGCACACAACCACAGGCTGCCGGTTGATTTTCCGTACTGCAAGCTGCGGACTGCGCGGCGCATATCAGCCCAAGCGTCGCCGGCCCCTGGCCACGGGTCCCTCACCGAATCAAGGCATAGCAGGTCAATCAAACTGAGTCTGTCAATGACGAGGGCATTGGGAATATCGACGTGTGAGGAACCTGCTGAACCAGTTTTGCGTCGATACTCTTGTGCCCATTGCAGGCCCGAGCGGAGCCGTGACACTGTTGCACGGGCAGCTGATGGGGCGACTAGCGGACCTGCTGCCGTCGTGGCTTTGAGAGCCCGGGAAAGCTGGAGCCAGCGTTGCGTGTCCATAGATGAGATTCTATCCCGCTAGGGCAGAAACAAACTGGTCGATATAGGGCTTCACCCAGTAGGCGCCTTCGTCGGGGACCCCATCGGCACCA
Source organism: Scrofimicrobium canadense (assembly GCF_009696615.1). Lineage (GTDB taxonomy): Bacteria > Actinomycetota > Actinomycetes > Actinomycetales > Actinomycetaceae > Scrofimicrobium > Scrofimicrobium canadense. The sequence continues at coordinate 103,844 of NZ_VULO01000005.1, read as the reverse complement.
ACCGCGAAGATCAAGGTTTTCCCATCCGCTGATGTCACCAGTCCGGCCAGTGAAGAAACGGAACCCAAAGAACCTGTCTTAGCCTGAAGATTTCCGAAGGTTTGTGCTTGGTCAAGGCGGTCGATAAGTGTGCCATCAATGCCAGCCCGCGGGAGCATCTGGAGGAGACTCCTACTCTGCTTGAGTACCTCTCCTAGCTGCCGCGGCGCAATCTTGTCATTTTCGGACAGTCCTGAGCAGTCGTCCAAGTATAGTCCCGCCGTGTCGATTCCAAGCGAGGCAACATGGTCAATAACCGCGGAGGTCGCACCCGCAAAGGTGGTTTCTGCCCCTTGAGCTTGGGCTGCCAGTTTGCAGAGTTGCTCTGCCATCGTGTTGTCAGAGTCGTGCAGCATGTACATGATCTGTTCGGTGATAGGGGCCGAATGGACCTCAGCTATTTGGGTAGCCCCTGCAATGCTACTGCCCGGTTGTGTCGACGTAACGGTTATTCCGGCTTCTTGGAGGCGGCTGGCGAATTCTGCGGCGACCACAGCTGCCGAATCATCGACAAAAGCCCATTCTCCAGGCGCAATACGGCCGGTTTCGATTGCAAACGAGGTTGTGTCCCCGGCAAAGTCGGTGACTTCTTGAGCCGCCCAGGCAGGAAGTCTCTTGTCCCCTTGGAAGAGAGAATCTTGATAGATCAGGGATACTTCAGAGACTTTGCGTTCCGAGAGTTCTTTCGCTGTCTTTGCTGCAAGGTCTGCCAGTCCTGCCCGCCCTGCTATAGCAGTGGAGTTTCCAACACCTGCAGATAGCAGTAGGTCACCCTCTCCCCATAAATACAGGGAATTATCCGCATAGGACACCCCCGTGGCCAAGGTATTCTTCCCGTCTAATGCCGAGAGCGCGAAGTCTGCAGTGAGTATCTTGGCAATAGATGCTGGAGTGTGGGGAGTTCCAGAGTCCGCCTCGAAAATCACTTCCCCCGTGTCGCCGTCGGCCACGTAGGCCCACGCTTTCCATTTACCTTCGCTGGCGGCACTTTCCATACCCGCCCAGGCTTGTGCAATCGTTTCTTGTGTGGGACCTGACCCCGCTGTCGGAATAGGAACTTCCACGACATGCAGGCCACTTTGTGGCTGAGGAGGGGGAACATACGTGGCCCCCTGATACACATCAATTGTGTCTTTGAGGTGTCCATCAGCAGTTTGTGACCACGGTGACCAGACAACCAGCCCCGCTACACCGGCACACGCCACAACGCCGACTACACTTGCCACTAGACCTCGCCGCATTGTTCACCTCCTCATCCAAGAGTAGAGCACTGCGGCGGTGCACAATACGATCGGAGCGAATGATGGAATTTGACGTCACAGTAGAGATCCCTAAGGGAAACCGCAACAAGTACGAAATTGATCATGAGACTGGGCGTATCCGACTGGACCGGATGCTTTTCACTTCGACCAGATACCCCGATGACTACGGTTTCATTGATGACACCTTGGGAGAGGATGGCGATCCCTTAGATGCACTGGTGCTTCTTGAAGAGCCAACCTTCCCCGGCTGTGTGATTCGCTGCCGCGCTTTGGGGATGTTCCGCATGAAGGATGAGATGGGTGGGGATGACAAAGTATTGTGCGTTCCTGCGGCAGATCACCGAGCAGCGTGGCGCACTGAGATCGAAGACGTCTCTGAATATCACCGTCTCGAAATCCAACACTTCTTTGAGGTGTATAAGGATCTTGAACCGGGCAAGTCTGTTGAGGGCGCACATTGGGTGGGACGCAAAGAAGCGGAGGAAGAAATCCTCCGCTCCTATGAACGTGCCCGCGCTCAGGGCCACTAGATTCCTCTGCCAGCGAGTGCTTGGTTTTTACTGGTTTCGATGAGGAAATCCGGTAAAAATCAAGCACTCGGCAAAGGACTGGGTGGAGTCAGACCACGCGACCGGCGTACGGCATGACACTGCCCCAGTTGTAAATGGAAGTAACCCGCACCGGGACCCCAAAGGTGGGCGCTTCGATTATTTCGTTATTCCCTAGGTAAATTGCCACGTGGTAGATGCCTGATTGTGAGCCATTGGAGGACCAGAAGATAAGGTCACCGGGCGCTGCCGAGTTGATGGAGACTTTGGCAGTCTCTGCATACTGCGAGCGCGACTGGTGAGTCAAGTAAATACCCACCGAACGATACGCCACTGTGACCAGACCTGAGCAGTCATAGCCAGGTCCTTCTCCGCCCCAAACGTACGGTGCTCCGAGAAGCTGCTTAGCGTAGTTGATAGCGCCCTGAGCACCTGAACCAGTCGAAGGTGGGGTCCATGGTTCAGGCTCTGGTGGATACCAGGGCTCCGGGGCAGGCGCTGGAGTCGAGGGTGTCTCGGGAACCAAAGTATTCTCTTCCTCGGCTTCCCGCTGTTCCTGCTCTTCGGCTGCTTGCTGCTGGGCAGCAATCTCAGCCGCTCTTGCCCTAGCAGCCTCTTCAGCAGCCTTTTGCTGTTCGGCCTCAATCGCCTTTTGTCGCTCAGTTTCTAACTCAACAGTCGTATTGCGGCGGACCGCAAGTTCTTGAATAACAGCGGCGTAGCGAGCTTCGGTTTGCGCTTGGATCGCAGATGCCTCTTGTGAAGCGCTTTCTGCCTCGTTAGAGCGAGTCTCTACAGCTGCTACTGCCTCTTCTTTGGCGACGCGAGCTTTCTCAGCAGTGCCTGCCATGACGTCAGCAACCTGCTGAAGAGCCAAGACCTCTTGCAGCTGAGCATCAACTGCCTGGCCGAAACTGCTCAAAACACTTTGCCTGGCCTCAATGTCGCTGAGACCATTGGAGGAAAGATACGGAGCCAGTGAATCAAGGTTCCCTGATCCCGTGCGATAGGTAGTCTGAACTACTGTCGCTAGTTCTTTACGCCCAGCCTCGAAAGCTTCTTGAGCCGTCTGCGCTTCAGCTTTTGCCTTTTCTTCTGTTTGAGTGGCCACATCCAGGTCAACTTTTGCCTGGTTAAGGTCCTCAGCTGCCACCCGCGCGGTAACCAAAGCAGCATCCGCATTGGCACGCACTGTCGCTAGTTGTACCTCTAGCTGCGCAACCGACATTTCCGCCAGTTGTTCAGCTTCGCGAGCTGCAGCAATGTCATCTTCTGACGGTGCGGCAACCGCGATCATTGGTGCGCTCATTACACCAACTAATAAAGTCGCTGCGGCAGCGACACGCAATACTCGCCTGTTTTGCATGGGTATACCCCCAATCCACGGACTAACCTACCGAACACTCGCCACAGATGCAACATATTCAACAATCGTAACAATAGCAACATGCCGCCCGCATCCTAGACAAAGCAACTAAGCTCTAGTTATGGTTGACGATTTGCCCGAGGTGCCCGACCAAACTGCACCCAATGACGTCGAATATGACGTCCTTGCCCCCTGGGGTACCGGCGGGCCACCCGCCTCCGGGCTGTGGGTAACTGACATTCTTGGAACTCCCTATTCCTGCCGCACACTCGAGCTCTTAGATGACGAAGAGGGGCCAGTCGTTGCAACATTAGTGCGAAAAACACGGCGCAACCCACGTTTTATTCTCTTGTACCTCCATGGCCGCAACGACTACTTCTTTCAAACCGAACTAAGTGAAATAATCGACCATAGTGGAGGCGCCTTCTACGCCCTTGACTTACGCAAATACGGTAGGTCCCTTCGGCCTTGGCAAACCATAGGTTACATTGATGACCTTAGCGCTTACGATGAGGACATTTCAGCCGCACTCGACCTTATTCGCCTCGATCACCCCGATCTGCCACTTATTGTCATGGGGCACTCCACGGGGGGACTTATTGCCACTCTCTGGACCTATCGCCATCCTGGTGCGTGCACCGGGCTGATCTTGAACTCTGCCTGGTTAGACCTCCAAAAATTTGCGTCAATGAAACCAGCCCTGAAGGGTGTGTTGGATAGAGTCGCGGCCAGATCTCCGCACGCGCCAGTGATCGGCGCAGGATCGGACACTTACTCGCGATCGCTTTCAGGTGGGTGGGAGCAATCAGGGTTCCCTCTCCCCGCACACCTGGAGGCTTACCGCGATGATCCAGCTGTTCGCGGATGGGTGTATGCACCTGAGTGGAAGCGGCCCGATTCCTACCCGGTTCCTGCCGCGTGGTTGGCAGCCGTAATACGCGGGCAGGAAGAAATCGAGAAAAATGCCCACATCGATTGCCCGATTTTGTCGATGACCTCTACGCGTTCAATGCTGGACGAGAAATGGAGCCCCGACGTTTTCAGCAGTGACATAGTTCTGGACGTCAACGCCATCCGCAAGCGAGCAGTCAACCTTTCCGACTGCGTCACCATGGCTCGCCTACCTGGAAAGCACGACTTGGCCACTTCAGATCCGGATGTCCGGGCAGACTATTACGCAATTATCACGCGCTGGCTGCGAGCCGTCTGCCCGTAATACAGCTAACCTACGCGCCGAATTGACTATTCAGTTCTGTGAGCGCTTCAGCAAGTGTTGGACCATACTGGTCACCGATGTGCCAGGCATCCCATCCGTCACGACCGTCGATTCCTTGGGCAACAAGAGCATCGGTTGGATCACGGAACTCACCCGCAGAGACGGTAATGACACCTTGGGCGGAGAGCTCGGCCTCAACTGGAGTGTCCCCCTCGTACACCAGAGTGACAGAACGCCCAACAGAGGCACCCATAGCTTCTAAGGCTTGCGGGGAACGTGGCCACGGTCCTTGCGAAGTGTTGAGGCGCTCACGGTGAGCCGCGCGGCGCCTTTCCAATCGTGAAGGGAAGGGGACTCCTACACGCCTGGTGGGTGCGCTGGGCGGCTCCTCCTCCACGCGGGCATGGGCATGCGTCTTGCGTTTGGCCAACACGTCCGCTTGGGCAATGGATGCCGTATCTGTGGCGGGTTCCTTGTGTTTCTCCAACTGGGGAATAACCTGTTCTTCTAGCATCCCCTGCGCAGAGTTTTCTCCCAGCAGCAAGTTGGCACGGTGCCCGTACATACGCGGCCCAACAATCGACACTTCTAAGAATGCGCGCCCGTTGCTCATTTGACGCAACGACATTTCATGAACTTCAATGCCCGACGAAGAAAGTACATCGAGAGCTGGACGCACCTCTTCGGTGATAGAAGCGGCGACAATCACGAGGCGAGGCCCGTGAGGAGGCGAAGGTGGCATAGATTCGCGGAACTGAAACCATCCCCGTTTGAAACCTTCGACTCCACCTGAGTATTCGCTAGCCAAGTCAGTCCAGGACATGGAGGCCGTGTCAGCCAGACGGGACAATGAATCGATCAGCGTTTCAGCGTCAAGACAGTCAAGCACCTCGACTGCAACCACCTGACCAGAAGCGTCCAGAGCCGTCAGGCGAGGAGTGCTGGCCGCCTCCGAATGGCGCATGATATTTCGCCACGTAATCGGAAAAAGTGGTCGAGAAATAATCTCCAAAACTTGCGCCCGCACTGCATCGAGTACTTCAGGTGTGAAACCGTCAACAACTTCGTGACCGAATTGTGCTGGGACAAGATGTCCGTCTTCCAACTCAAACAATGTCATACCGCGTCCCTTGTGTTTGCTTCAACCTCTATTGTCACACAGGTGGACGATCCATTCATGCGTTCGCTAATGGACAACCAGAACATGCGATGTGCGCTTGCGGCGATTGTGCTCCATGACACATTCCGAGCCCCGAGGCGCACAGGCTTGTCGCATCGACCAACAGTCCGCGCCGGCGCATGTCGTCGACGATGATTTCTCCCAGTGAATGCGATATTCCTGCCACTGCTGCGGCTCTTTCCACCGGCATGCCCTTGTGTAGCTGAGCTGTGAATGAGGCGACTGTCATATGAACAGCCTTCCAATTTGGAAGATTCCAACCGCCAACACCCAGGCTAATACCAGTTGAGCAATCACGGCGATAGTCGTTGCCCGCCCACCAATCTGGCGTGCTTGCTCTGCCACAGTTGCCAGGCATGGTGTGTAGGTGAGGACAAAGACTAGGAAGGCAAAAGCTGCCAAGGGCGCTGCCTCGCCAGCAGATTTGGTGAACGACGCATGTATTAGGTCTGGCAACGAGCCTAGGTCCTCGCCGCCGTCTTCAGCATCCCCTGCCTGCTCCTCGCCCAGATTGTAGGACACGACTATGGAAGAGATAACTGTTTCTTTAGCAACGAATCCTGTCATGAGGGCACCTGTCATGTGCCATTCCCCAAAGCCAGTGGGGGCAAATACGGGCTCTAATACCTGCGCAGTGGTTCCATAAAGAGAATCTTTCATCGGCATGTCGGAGTCGCCGAACGAATACCCTGCCGTCATTGGGATTGCCGACATGAGCCACACGACCATTGTCATAGCCACGATGATCTTCCCCGCACCCTTCACAAAGGCCCAAGAGCGCATCCACGTTGTCTGGAGTGTCACCAAAATGCGCGGTGTCTGGTACGCGGGTAGCACTAATGTGAGTGGAGCAGCCGCCTCGTTCTTAGTGAAAAACGGTTTGAGAGCCAGGGCCCCAATTATCACCATCACGATGGACAACACATAGAGCGCCATCACGACCGTTCCCGTGTGTTGGGGGAAGAAGATACGGGCAATCATCATGTAAATGGTCAGACGCGCCGCGCAGGAGGTGTACGGGGTGATCAGTACGGTTACCAATCGCTGACGCGCATTTGGCATGGTTCTGGCAGCAGCCAGCGAAGGTAGGTTACAGCCGAACCCCATGATGAGTGGCAAAATGACACGCCCATCGAGACCGAGTTTTCGCATGAGTCGGTCGCCGAGGAAAGCGGCCCTGGCCATGTAGCCGGAGTCTTCCAGGATGGAAATCATGAGGAAGATGACAAACATGAGGGGCAAGAACGAGGCGACAACACCTAAGCCGGTACACAGTCCCCCGACAAGAAGGCCCTGCAGCCAGCTCTCTTCTAATCCAACTCCGGTTAGTAGGGCAGTCACGCCGTTGGCTAGGGAGAAGACTCCCGGTTCATCTGATGCGAAAAGGGCGTCAAAGAAGTCTTGGATAGGACCGACCCATCCACCCGCAATCATGAAGAGCACCCACATGAGCCCAAAGAAGACAGGGATGCCAATAAACGGGTTGAGCAGCAGCCGGTCAATCTTGTCGGAACGAGACATACGAGTGGCTTCGCTGCTGGTCACGCCCATCTGTTTTTCGATGGTGTCCACCCAAGCAAAAATTTCGGCTGCTCTATCTGCGTCCGAGGTGGAATGAAGGGCTTGGGTTGAATCAGGAGCTGGCTGGTCACACTGGTCACACCCGCAAGAATCCTGACAATTGCTCTGTGCGGCCGCTGCAGCAAGTTGGTTGTAGCCAGGAGCCGTGGGGTCGGGTTGAACTCCCGTAATACGGGGGCGCTGGTGGAGTGCTGCGACGACAAAATCCTCAAGGTCGTGAATGCACTTGTGGCTACGGGGGTCTAGACCCATGACTGGAATGCCCAAGGCTGTCTGTAACGCTTGCAGGTCTACCGGTCGCCCCTCTTGCTCGGCAACGTCGCACAGGGTTACCACCACTGCCATAGGACGCCCGGTCTTGGCTACTTGCGCTAACAGGTAGAGGGATCGCGTCAGGGCCGCTGCGTCAAGGACGCATACCACTAGGTCCACGGAGCTTCCTTGTGCGGCGTCCGTGAAAGACCCGGGTGTTCCAGCCAAAGTATCCACTACCAGTTGCTCATCAGGAGATTGTGCAACGAGAGAATATGTACCCGGAAGATCCAGGATATGCGCGCCTATCTTCTTCCAGGTTCCGGTCATCACTTCCACGGTGGTTCCCGGAGCATTCACCACAGCCTGGCGCGCGCCGGTGACCGCATTGAAAAGTGTGGACTTCCCAACGTTGGGATTGCCAACCAGCACAATGGTTGGCATAGCTGCCTGCGCTGGCAGGACTGTTTGAGGGACAGGATCGCAGTGAGGACACGACATTAGAGGATCTCAACTTCCATCTTTCGCGCGCTACCGCGATCCACAGCTATCCGAGTGCCGCCGATATTGATGACAACTCCAGAGATCAAAGAACGATTCACCGCAGTGAAATCTGCACCGGGTCGAATACCGAGTTCTTGAAAGCGCAGGAGATATTTGTCGCTTACGGCAGGATCAACAATCCGCGCCCTGGTGCGCAAAGGACATTCGCTGAGATTCACATGACTAATGTTAGCCTCACCTAACGGAAATAGGTGGGACCAATGGCCTATTGCGTCGCCTGCGAAGGACACTGGAATATAGGGAGAAGGAAAAAGTCATTAGCATAGCACTTATGACATATGAAGAAGCATGGGCGGCATTGCAAGACCCGATGACTGATGCCCTTGTCTTAGCGACCATTGCCGAACAACACCCCGAACTAGCACCTCACATTGCAGCGCACCCCCAGCTATACCCGGGCCTGCGTGAATGGCTGATCGCCTTGGAAGACCCCCGCGTCGATCAGGCACTAGGTATACGCAGGGAGAAACCAGTGGAAGCACCGCCACCCATCCAGCCTCATCAATCAACGTCAGCTGCGCCGCCAGCCCGCCTGGTATTCCGCTTCGACGGATCAGCAGGGTCATATGTTGCCACTGCATTGCTGGCTTTTCTCATCACTGCCATCACCCTGGGGATTCTCTTCCCCTACGCCAACATCCTCTTGCAAAAGTGGCGGTGTGAACACACCTATATTAACGGGATGCGCTTGCGGTTCACCGGCACGCTAGGTGGGATCATGGGCCACTGGATAGTATGGCTACTTCTGACCATCATCACGTTGGGTATCTACTCTTTTTGGGTTGTTCCCCGATACACACGATGGATCGTTGAGCACCAAGAGGTTGACCAAAGAAACCTAGTTCGGCAGTTCTAAGAATTAAAATGCCGCGAGTGCGTGGAATGCGCAGATTCTCATCGAAATTCTGCGTCAAAACCACGCACTCGCGGTGTTAAGCCAGGTAAGGCAGAGCCCTAGCCCTGCATTACCGTGGCGCGTCCTGCTTCAAGGCGGGCCACCGGCACGCGGAAGGGTGAACACGACACGTAGTTCAACCCGATGGAGTTGAAGAAGTGGATGGAGTCAGGATCGCCTCCATGCTCACCACACACGCCCAACTTGAGGTCAGGCTTAGTAGAGCGACCACGTTTGACGCCTTCTTCGACAACCCGGCCCACGCCGTGCACATCAATGGTTTCAAATGGCGACACCCCGAAAATACCCTCTTCGATGTAGAGGGGGAAGAATACGCCTTCGACATCGTCGCGGGAGAAGCCCCACACTGTCTGAGTGAGGTCATTGGTACCGAAGCTGAAGAAGTCAGCCTCAGTGGCCAGGTCTTCAGCCGTCATCGCTGCACGCGGCAACTCGACCATACAACCAATGGGTATATCCAAGTCCACACCGTAGTTGGCCGATACCTCTGCAATAGCACCCTCAGCCTGCTCGCGGATCAAGGCAAGCTCACGAACTGACCCCACCAAAGGAACCATGATCTCAGGCTTGGGATCCAAGCCCTGCTTCTTCAGCTCTGCAGTTGCTTCAGCGACCGCGCGAATCTGCAGTAAGAACAGGCCTTCAAGGTAAAGTCCCAAACGCACACCACGCAAACCAAGCATCGGGTTTTGCTCGTGGAGGCGGCGCACCTCAATGAGCATTTTTGCCGTAGTATCATCCAAAGTGTCACCCGTAGCTTTAGCAACGGCAGCCTGAATTTCCAGCGATGTGAGGTCTGGCAAGAACTCATGCAACGGTGGGTCGATAAGACGAATAGTCATAGGAAGACCACTCATCACCTTCAGCATTTCCAGGAAGTCTCCCTTTTGCTTCTCTTCCAAAGCAGTCAAAGCTGAGGTGCGGGCATCCGAACCAGGTTCAGAAAGAATCGCGCGCTCAACCAGAGGGCGACGGTCCCCCAAGAACATGTGCTCGGTGCGGCACAGGCCAATGCCCTGAGCGCCAAATGCAACAGCACGCTCAGAATCCAGTGGTGTGTCAGCATTAGCACGCACCTGCATGCGCCGGACCTTGTCCGCATGGGACAACAGGCGATCAACGGCTGCAATCAGCTCTGACACGTCCTTATCGCCACCAGCCGCAGCAAGCCCAGCTTCCAAACCATCGGCCAGGTAGGTTGTCACAGGTGAATCCTGTACGGCAACCTCGCCGAGGAACACTTCACCAGTCGTTCCGTCAATGGCGATGACGTCATCGGCGGTGAGGGTATGACCAGCGACCTTGACAACGCCTTCTTCTTCATTGATATCCAAGGCTTCCGCACCAACAACGCACGTCTTACCCATGCCACGAGCAACCACCGCTGCATGCGAGGTTTTACCTCCACGGGCTGTCAGCACGCCCTCAGCGGCAACCATACCGGGAAGGTCATCCGGATTGGTTTCACGGCGCACCAGCACAGACTTTACGCCCGCAGCGGCAGCCGCCTCGGCCTGATCGTTATTGAAAACGATCTTTCCAACCGCAGCACCCGGTGAGGCAGCCATGCCCTTAGTGACGAGAGTTTTCTCTGCATCGGGATCAATCTGAGGGAACATCAGCTGGGTCAGCTGAGCGCCGGTGACACGCTCTAACGCCTCGTCCATAGTGATGAGTTTTTCATCGACCAACTGAGTGGCGACGCGGAATGCCGCAGCCGCGGTTCGCTTACCCACGCGGGTCTGCAGCATCCACAGTTTGCCGCGTTCAATGGTGAACTCAATGTCGCACAGGTCCTGGTAGTGAGTTTCCAGGGTGCGCATGATGTCACGCAGCTGCTTATACGAGGTGGCGTCTGTTTCTTCCAGCGCGGCAAGCGGCAGCGTGTTGCGAATCCCCGCAACGACGTCCTCACCCTGAGCGTTCATCAAATAATCGCCGTAGACGCCCGAGTGCCCTGTGGAAGGGTCACGGGTGAAGCACACGCCGGTGCCAGAGGTTTCCCCCATATTGCCAAAGACCATGGTCTGCACGTTAACCGCAGTGCCCAGGTCATCTGGAATACGCTCACGGCGACGGTAAATCTTCGCGCGCTCAGTATTCCACGAACGGAAAACTGCCTCGATAGCAAGATCCATCTGCTCACGAGGATCCTGAGGGAAATCGCGTCCTGTCTGCTCTTTGAAAATCTTCTTATACGTAGCAACAAGACCCTTGAGGTCCTCTGCGGTGAGGTCCGTGTCAGCCTGAACGCCGCGCTCAGCTTTGAGTGCCTCTAATGCGTCTGAGAAATAGTCACCTTCGATGTCCATAACCGTCTTGCCGAACATCTGGATAAGGCGACGGTAGGAATCCCAAGCAAAGCGCTCATCATCAGCGGTCTTTGCCAGCCCCAGGACAGAATCATCGTTGAGACCGATGTTGAGAACTGTCTCCATCATGCCCGGCATGGAGAACTTAGCTCCCGACCGCACCGATACCAGCAGCGGATCCTGAGCATCTCCCAGTTTCCTCCCCATCTGCTGCTCGACTTTGACTAGTTCTTGAGTGACTTCGGGAGCAAGTACTTCAGGAACTGCACCTTCATTGAGGTAAGCCCGACATGCTTCCGTTGTAATAGTGAATCCAGGGGGGACAGGAAGACCTAACTTGGTCATTTCTGCGAGGTTAGCTCCCTTGCCACCTAGCAGGTCCTTCTTGTCCTTGTCACCCTGCGTGAAATCGTAAACGTATTTGACCATGGGTTGTATTGGCCTCCGTGTAGTTATTAACTGCCTCTGTCATTCTAGCAAGCAATCTAGGGCTGAAGTCCCCCCTTTACCAGGGTTCAATCAGGGGAATACCCGATAGATGCTTTGGCGTGCGCCCTATAACCTAAAAATATGGAAAAGAAACTTGTACGCGACACCCAAAATAAGGTGTTCGGCGGAGTGTGCTCAGGCATCGCCAACTATTTCGGTATCGACCCCACATTGGTGCGTATCCTTACCGTCATCATCGCTGTTTTTACTGCAGTATTCCCGACCTTCCTGGTGTACCTGGTCTTCTGGGCTGTCATCCCGGCAGATGTGAGCGTCTACGGTCAACCTCAGCCGCCACAGAACTACCAGACTGGCTACCAGCAGGGTTACTGGGCTGGGTACTACCAGGCGCAGGCTCAGCAGCAGGAACAGGACCCCCAATTCCCACGTACGGAGTCATAAAACCGTACACGGGGCGGTATGCGGCCCCGGCATATGCCACATCGCCCAGGGAGTTGCAGGGCCATCCACGCAGAGGAGAAAGTCCATGCCTTCAGAAACTCCCGTGAATCATCTACTCCCACCTGGACAATTCCACCCCGCTTTTCTACCCTCCCCCGAATCCACCTGGCCAAGAGTGATTCTTCCGCTACACAGCGGCCGATCAGCACACAGGGCAAAGCTCAAGGTACTTCGTAGGCATACCTACATGGCACTTTCCGGCCACGACTCGGCGCACTGGCGAGAATTCCCAGCGCATGGAAGCTAGACAGCCGTTACTGAGAAAGCTCAGCGCTTCGGGTCTGCCAGACAATGTCAGAGACAGACGTTCGGAAAGCCTCCGCGTGTTGTAAAGAACTGGTAATAAACTCAAACGTGAAGGCCTGCGGAGAGCCGCCAAAGAAGACATCCGCAGTTACTGAGAGACTAAACAGGTTTTCCTCACAGTCCTTGAGCAATGCGCTGGTACCAATGACTCTGCCAGCAGGGATCTCTTGTTCCCAACACTCGTATTCGAGTACGTCAGTGAAATCAACGTAGGGCTCAGTTTTTCTTTCCTGCAAAGCCCTTGCATATGAGGTTTCTTCGTCTCTCAGTGACACGCGCAGAGAGCCATGAGCGCCCTGGTGAACTTCTGGATACCAATAGCCCACCAGTAGCGAGTCATAGTCCAGAAGGACTTCGATGAGGCTTGCGTACTTAGCCGACCTTGCTGGGACTGATTCACCTTTTCCAACCAAGTCCCAGTCTGGCGGTGCTGGCACATCTAAAAATGTCATTGCTTCTCTCTATTCACCAGCCACCAGGTTCCTGCTATAGAATCAAACAGGCTTGTGAATACCGTTTTGTCTTTGACTACGGGGAGTGTGAAAGACAGCTGCAATAATGCATCGTGTTTGCTGTCAGTCAGAGAGTAGATCACTGCCTCTTGCGCTAGGGCAGCATCCGAGGTGAGTTCTGGTGGAGGCAATGGAATCCACTGTCGGATCCCTCGTGACAATCGCGATGTGAACACTTCGGTGTCCTGACCTGTTTCCAGCATCGTTTCTATCAATTCTTCAGCGTCATTGCGGGGCATGGAAAGACAGCGTACAACACAAGTGAGTGAGAACAGGAATGGCTCTCCTGGGATAAGTGCTCCCGCCCAGATCGCTGCATCTGCATCGAGCGCCGCGCCAACGGATTCTTGAATACGGCCACAAATTTGTCTGCGTGTTTCGTCATCTACTGGTGCCAACACATTCCGATCAGCGTAATCGCGAATCTTGACAGCAATAGAGCCTGGCTCACTCAGATCAATAACAAGCCACCGATCCGGGAAACAAAAGACAGGCTTCAACACCGGCAAATTAGCGGAGGGGACTGTCATGGCCCGGTGTGGGTTGTGTGGGTGGGTGTGGTGTGGGTGGGTGCGGGCAGGGGAATGCTGGTGTTAGTTAGACGAGGGAAAAGAGCTTCGGTTGAACGCAAAAACTCTCTCACATTCTCCGCGCGGTAGCACTCATACTCAAGCACAAACCCTAATGTTTTATCACCAGCAGGAACCGTCATCCCCTCAACATCACGCAACGGAATAAACTGACGAACCACCACACACTCACTGACAGTATCAGCAAACACCTGCTGCCACCCAGACCAAAAATACGAAAACTCTACCGGCTGAGACTTACACGGATGACCATGGGGACAAACCTGACCCCCATGAGTAAACCCCCCACTGGCCCCAACCACCCCAGTATCAACAACACCAACACGCGCGACCCCACAACACTGCTCACCAAGCCCATCGGGATACCACTGCCCAATCTGGCTCCAACACATGTCAGGCGTAATCCAATGCGGCTCACACCGCCCCTGAGTCAAACGAGCAGAAGAACACTCACCAACCGACAAATACCAACCAACCGAAAAAGTCACCGCCAAAGACACCACCACACCACCGGCAGGACGAACAATCACACTACCCGCACGCAACTCCTTACCCACAACATCCAACCGCTCAAGAGCGCGAACACTATCCTCAACCTGACGGGCATAATCACTACGCTTACCCACAGGCTCAACAAAAGGCCTCACAACAACCGCGTACTCCACCACCTCGCCCGCACGAGCCGACACAAAACCCCGAGTACCAATCGCCAACCCCTGATACACATGATTAGACCCCACACCCGGCACATGCAACATATAAAAATACGCATCCACCGCAATCACCCCCATAGGCTCCTTCCTCGAACGAAGCCCCCACACCTCGATAGCATCCCCCACATCAACCAACACCACCGGCTCTTCCAACCGAGTAGGCAACAAACTCCACTTCTGCTTAAACCGCGTCCGCTCCAACACCCGCCGATACGGCAACATACACCGCGCCGCAACCAACACCTCACCAGAACGAAAACCACGCACCCGACGAACCAACCCCCCAATCCGCCACCGCCACACCACAGACCGCACACTCAAACCCACAACCACAAACAGAACAGTCAAGACAACAAGGACACTCGTGGCTACCGCAATCTCCAGCTCAAGATCACCGCGGAGGTAATCATAAAATGGCCAACCGAAGGCAAGCGCAGGAAACACGAGAAAAATGACCGCCAAATAGTACGGATCACGCAACGGATACTCACCAAAAATCACCGGATACTTCACACCCGAATCCAACAACCCCCGAGTATCATTCGTGACCATCAAATCACCTAGCCAAGGAATCAACTACACCCATGGCCCGGTGTGGGTTGTGTGGGTGGGTGTGGTGTGGGTGGGTGCGGGCAGGGGAATGCTGGTGTTAGTTAGACGAGGGAAAAGAGCTTCGGTTGAACGCAAAAACTCTCTCACATTCTCCGCGCGGTAGCACTCATACTCAAGCACAAACCCTAATGTTTTATCACCAGCAGGAACCGTCATCCCCTCAACATCACGCAACGGAATAAACTGACGAACCACCACACACTCACTGACAGTATCAGCAAACACCTGCTGCCACCCAGACCAAAAATACGAAAACTCTACCGGCTGAGACTTACACGGATGACCATGGGGACAAACCTGACCCCCATGAGTAAACCCCCCACTGGCCCCAACCACCCCAGTATCAACAACACCAACACGCGCGACCCCACAACACTGCTCACCAACCCCATCGGGATACCACGCCCCAATCTGGCTCCAACACATGTCAGGCGTAATCCAATGCGGCTCACACCGCCCCTGAGTCAAACGAGCAGAAGAACACTCACCAACCGACAAATACCAACCAACCGAAAAAGTCACCGCCAAAGACACCACCACACCACCGGCAGGACGCACAATCACACTACCCGCACGCAACTCTTTGCCCACAACATCCAACCGGTCAAGAGCGCGAACACTATCCTCAACCTGACGGGCATAATCACTACGCTTACCCACAGGCTCAACAAAAGGCCTCACAACAACCGCGTACTCCACCACCTCGCCCGCACGAGCCGACACAAAACCCCGAGTACCAATCGCCAACCCCTGATACACATGATTAGACCCCACACCCGGCACATGCAACATATAAAAATACGCATCCACCGCAATCACCCCCATAGGCTCCTTCCTCGAACGAAGCCCCCACACCTCGATAGCATCCCCCACATCAACCAACACCACCGGCTCTTCCAACCGAGTAGGCAACAAACTCCACTTCTGCTTAAACCGCGTCCGCTCCAACACCCGCCGATACGGCAACATACACCGCGCCGCAACCAACACCTCACCAGAACGAAAACCACGCACCCGACGAACCAACCCCCCAATCCGCCACCGCCACACCACAGACCGCACACTCAAACCCACAGCCACAGTCGGATACGAAACCGCCAAAAGAACACCCAACACCACAGCAAGTTCCAGCTCAAGATTACCGCGCATGTACTCATACAACGGGGCACCAAGAACAACAGCAGGAATAAACACAAAAAGGAACGCCAAATAGTACGGATCACGGAGAGGAAATTCTCTAAAGATCACCGGATACTTCACACCCGACCCCAGTAATCTACCCCTCTCATTCTTTACTTCAGAATCACTCAACACCTACAGCCTCCTTCACAGCCGCGTTTACCACCGGTTCACCCACGCATTCATATACTTTTTTTGTGACATTCCAACGAAATGCGATCCCTTGTGATTCAAGTGCCTGGTTGATGAGAACTATGTCGGCAGCGGTTAGCGGTTTCCATTGAATAAGTCGGTTAAGTCGTTCCACCGACCCCGTGTTCTCACCCAAAGAACGCCATACCTTGTCCAGCACCTCGAATGCAGGGGACTTGTCAAAGCCATTTACTGGAGGAGTTTTCACTGGCCCTGTCGCTAGGACGCTTTTTCTGGCGGCTTCAACGTCCTCTGCAAGACGTGCATTCGGCCCCTTGAAGTTACGAAATCCAGGGAATTTACTAGCTAGCTTTCCTGCCCCCGGTAAAGCTAGGAAGGCCCCATCAATGAGGACACCTTCCCATGTTCCCTCATCGTACTGAGTGAGGAGAACGACATCGATACCCAAAGTGGCGGTAGCCAAACCAAATGAGGCCATAGCAAGCCAGTAAGACGATCCTCCATCAAGTGGAACCGCCACCAATGAAAGAATCCCCAGCCCATATGCGAATATTCCCCCCACTTTTGACGCGCTTTGCAGGACTTTTTGCTCTGTTTCGTTCCACGCATCGATCATGCTGGAATCGAGAGACGAGGTGATAGTGTCCGCTGCAGTCTGCGCAGCTTGAAGCGACGTGTTGTAGTGCGTGTTCGCTTCGTCTACGTACCCATCAATTTGAGTGTTGAGATTCGCGATCCTTGTCTCTAGGTTGTTGCTAGACCTGAATAATTGGTCATGTTGCTCAGAGTATTCTTCGTCCGTCAACGGCTCCCCGATAAGCAGCCTCATCTCTTCTTCGATGGAATAGCGCTTTTCTTGGGCATCAGTCAGGGCGTCAGCGAGGACTCGTACAGTCATCTGGATCGCCTCAACCGCATCCTTGCAATTCCGCAACACTGGATGGTATGTGTCAAGTGCGGTACTGGTCTTCCGGTAGCTGGTTTGCACTTTGCTTAGCTGATCGCGTATCTCCGTGAGTTCTTGTTGCAAGGCCACAACACTCTGCCCTCGTAATGTCGCATTCCTCCCCGTAATGTCATCAAGCGTATTGACGGCGTCCCCAATGCTTTCCGCGAGATTTGCATAGTCGTTGGCGGCCGCCGCAATCATATCTGGATCGCCCGGAATCGGGTTTTCTGCTGCGACCAAGTCAAATTTCGTAATTGCCATTGCTATGCCACTCTCAGCAGATCAGCCATTATCAGTCTCTTCAAAAGACTTAGCTATATCAGTCGCAGAGGCTGCTGCTTGCCCCATCTTGTTTACTAGCTTTTCTCGCTTGAACTGCCAGTCGGCTGCGGACCTCAAAATGGCAGTCTGTAGAACTTCGTGGCCTGCAGCTGCGTCCGCTATGGCAACAGCGTCAGCCCCTGCACTGACGAACTTATCGGCAACAAATGCTAGTCGTGTTGAAGTCTCAGCCAAGACTTCATAGTCAATGAATAGATCAGCCATATGGCAGGCAATTTTTAGATTTGTGCTGCGAGTTGTGCGTCAGTCGATTCCATTGCTTCAGCGGCGCCACGCAAATACCGAGCAAGATCTTCTAGATTATTGATTGTTTCTGTTGCATTAGTGGTGAATTCCGTATACGTTTCGCCAAACCGAACAGAGGCTTGATCGGTGACGAATCCAGAGCTAATTAGACTGGAAATAAAAGCTTTTAGCTCATTGAGTTTCGAGACCATTTCGTCGCGGCCTACTCCAAGACGGTCTGCTGCCGAACGCATCTCGTCATAGGTCACATTTACGTTAGCCATAAGAATCCTCCAATCAAAAGGGCGGGAACACCCCGCCTGTGTAAAACAAACATGCGTGAACCGTCATCCATAAGGTCGACACGAAGATCCGTAAATGTTCATCGCAAAACGATTGCCTCTAGGTTACCGCACACTCGGAAAGGAAAAAAGGGAATTCCCCAAAGATCCGCTTCTAACCACAATCGCTCAATAACTGGGGCCACCAGCACTTTCATTAAAGTCGCGATACAGAGAAAACCTTGATTTTCCCGCTTAAATTACCGATTGGTATATAAAGCCAACATAGTTATTTACCTGTTCTAACACTCATTTTTTATGCACAATATCAAGTAGACGAATACTTGCAGCATCTTTTTTAACATCGTGTAAGTCTCATGTTGTGGCCAGCACTAGATAGACTCAACAGTTTTGCTAGGCTAACGCGCGCCAAAAATCAGTGAGTTAACTCAAAAATAGGGTCGTTTTTGCCAGAAAGCCGACGAATTATGTCGAAGGGGATGTGCTATGCAGTTGCGATTACGAGTTGTCACTACGGCAGCTGAAGTGATCGACCTTATCGTGACTTCCGATGCGACAGCGCGAGTTAGCGACATAGCCCGCGCTCTTGCCAAGGCCAATCCTGCATTTCATCGAGCCCCAGAGTCGGCAGAAACACTAACATTGGTCGTTTCTCGTCCAGACGGATCATCCCCCACGCGATTAGTTCCTCACGCTGCAATTGGGGATTCCGGAATTTGCTCAGGTTCCACTGTCTCCCTCGACGCATATCCACTAGAAAGCAATCGTGTAGGCGAAGTCCCCCTCGGTAAAATACACGTTTTTGCTGGACCAGACGAGGGACGAATGTTCAGCCTATACCAAGGGGCTAATACTATTGGTCGTTCTCGCAACAGCGATATTATTCTTAGCGATCCCACGGTCTCAAATACCCACGCAACCTTGCATGTCGGAGATAAAATCGCAGTCCATGATAGAGGCTCAGCAAATGGCACCTTTGTTGGCGCTTCCCAGATCGGGTCCGCTTATGTTTCCCCACATGACGTCATCAGTATTGGTGACACCGAAATAGGTATCGAGCTATTTGAGGCGACAGAGAACAGCCACCGCGCCATGAACCTTATAGGAACCCAGGTTCCCTACAATCGTTCGCCAGTAATCACGCGCCAGTTTGAGGGGACTGAAGTAATAGCCCCCACACCTCCTCTTCCTGCCAAACCTCAACGCTTTCCAATACTTCTCATGTTGGCACCCGCACTCATGGGTCTTGCAATGTATATGGTGACGCGCAATCCTATGAGCTTGCTGTTTATAGCAATGACTCCCTTGATGATCACCGGCCAATACATTGAACGACGTCTATCTGAGAGGCAACGGAAAAGATTGGAGCGTGACGAATTCGAAGAAGCGCTCGCTACTCTCCAAAAGCGTGCCCAATATTTGCGCCAAGAAGAAATCGCCACCCGCAACGCCGAAGTTCCAAGCCAGGACGTACTTCTTGCAACCTTATACGGTCAATCCGCACAACTGTGGTCGAGGCGTCCCGACAAAGAAAACTTTCTTGAGATTCATTTAGGGGCAGCTTTTAGACCTTCCCGAAACTCTATCTGCCTACCCACGAGAAGTGAATCGCGCTCAGCTGACTGGGAAAGGCTCATTGCTATCCGGGACGAATTCGCGACCGTGGGTCCAGTGCCCCTTACCGTGAAGTTACGTGATTGTCATTCTTTTGGTGTTGGTGGAAGCAAACAACTACGGCAGGATATTGCGCGCGCACTTGTGCTTCAGATAGTTACCCTTCACTCGCCCTCTGAAGTGATCGTGTGTGCGTTAGCTTCCCAGGATACTTGCCCCGAATGGGAGTGGTTGAAATGGTTGCCTCACACAGCATCCATTCATTCACCCCTGCCCGGGCCACACCTGGCAGCAGATGCACATTCAGCTCAGAGGCTAGTTGAATCCATCGAAGGGCTCCTAGTACGCAGAGAATCCCACAAGAACAGTGCTCATGAAATACGACTTCCAACAGTGATACTTCTCGTTGAAGACGACGCGCCAATAGAACGCGGAAGACTAGTAGCAATCGCAGAAAACGGTGCCCCATTGGGGGTGCACGTAGTGTGGTTCGCCGATAGTCAGGAACAACTGCCAAGTGCGTGCCGGGCTTTCCTATCTGTCAAGGCATTTCCTGGTCCCAATGTGTTTGGTGATGCACAATCCGATAGCCTCATTCAGGTCGATTCGTTATGGGTTACCCACGAACATGTGCGTTCAGGAGCGCTACGTCTCTCAGCATTGACTGATTCGGGTGCCCCACTCATCGATCAGTCTGACCTGCCCAGAAGTGTCTCTTTCCTTTCCCTTGTTGGCAGTGAGGTCGCAGATGATGCGCAAGCAATTATCGGGAGGTGGCATGAAAGCGGGTCGATTATTCGTGGTTTCACAAAGCCTCTGCGCCGTCGCAATGATGCCACTCTCAAGGCGATAGTCGGGCAAGGCACCCAGTACGAGTATTCGTTAGATTTGCGAACCCAGGGACCCCACGCTCTTGTAGGCGGCACGACCGGTTCCGGGAAAAGCGAGTTTCTTCAAGCATGGGTACTTAGCATGGCAGCCTCACACAGCCCCGATCGAGTAACCTTCCTGTTCGTCGACTATAAGGGTGGCGCCGCATTTGCTGATTGCGTGGAACTTCCCCATAGTGTCGGGCTAGTGACTGATCTTTCCCCTCATCTGGTTCGCCGGGCTCTCACATCACTTAGAGCAGAGCTACGCTACCGAGAGCACCTCCTCAATCGCAAGAAAGCAAAAGATCTCTTGACCCTGGAGCGGACAGGAGACCCCGAAACACCACCTGCTCTGGTCATTGTTGTTGACGAATTCGCAGCGTTGGCAAAGGAATTCCCAGAATTCGTTGACGGAGTAGTTGACATCGCCCAACGGGGTCGTTCCTTAGGACTCCACCTTATTTTGGCAACGCAACGCCCTGCAGGGGTGATAAAAGATAATCTGCGCGCCAACACCAATCTCCGTATCGCACTACGCATGGCCGACCCGGTCGATTCGACCGATGTTTTGGGAGACGGGCTCGCTGCGGACTTCGATCCATTGCTACCGGGTCGAGCCGCAGTAAGGACAGGACCCGGTAAGATCTCACTATTTCAAGCCGCCTATGCGGGTGGGCGTAGCTCCACTAAACCAACACCTCCCACCATAGAGTTAGAAACACTAACTTTTGGGCCAGGTGAAAAATGGGATATTCCGACAGATGCACCTACTGATGAGCTTAACGTTACTGAAGACGGCCCTACAGACATTGCCCGATGTGTAGCTACTATAAGCGCTGCAGCAACCCTCGCTACGATCCCTCCACCAAGGAAACCTTGGTTGCCCGAACTACCCTCCACGGTGGACCTACTATCACTGACATACAACCGTGGCCAGGTCCCCCTAGGCATTGTCGATTCACCTGAAGATCAGAGCCAATACGTAGTCTCTTACTGTCCCGACCACGATGGAAATCTAGCTGTTTTCGGAGCATCCGGCGCGGGAAAATCCACACTGCTACGTTCGGTGGCCCTGGCAGCTGCCCTAGGAAATAGTCCTGAGCCCGTCTGTGTATATGCACTCGATTTTGGTGCAGGAGCATTGACAATGCTTGAAGACTTACCGCACGTCGCTTCTGTCATCAAAGGTACGGATGCGGAACGTATCATGAGACTGACAAAACTCCTAGTCGAAGAAATTGAGTCTAGGACAAGGATTTTCTCCGAGTTTCGTGCTGAATCCCTTGAGGACTACCGGACCCTCAGCAACAATCCACATACTCCACGCATTTTTGTCATCATTGACGGACTGGCAGCCTTTCGAGATGCTTACGAGGGCGAAGCCAACTTAGTTTCAACATATGAATCTATTAAGCGCGTCATGGCCGAAGGCCGTCCCCTTGGAATACACGTGGTAGTAAGTATCGAGAGACCAGGTGCTCTCAGTTCCACCCTCAGCGCCTTCTTTTCTCTACGCCTAATTTTGCGACAAGCCGACGAAAATGCGTACCTCTCTTTGGGAGTAGACAAGAGTATTCTCACCAAAGATTCACCTCCCGGGCGTGCAGTAATATCCTCAGACCAACACGAAATCCAACTAGGCGTGATCGGTGGTCTAGGAAAACCTAACGATCAAGCAGAGTATGCGAAACAAGTAGCAGAACAACTGCGGCACGCTGGCATTCAAGATGTTGCGCCCATTGAACGCCTCGAAGAAGTGATACCGCTATCTTCAATCCTCAGCGACTACTCTAACGATCTCCCTTTGCTCGGAATCGCAGAGGATACGTTAGGGGCAGTAGGTTTTTCTCCGCATGGCATTATCATGCTTGCCGGAATGCCCCGCAGTGGCCGCAGCACAGCGGTTCACTGTCTCAGCCTCAGCCTGCGACACTGGTCTAAAGACATACGCATGGCGTATATAGGTTCTCCCCGCTCACAGGCAGCAGGGCTAGAGATATGGGATGATCGCAGCACCAACGTTGAATCAGCAGCTGAGCTTGCAGCGACGCTGCAAAATATAGCGCGGATTCCAGCAGGCGAAGAACCGGGCTTGGTGCTCGTCATCGAAGGATTGTCCGATTATCTGGGAACCCCAGCTGAGCAGCCTCTTCTATCCCTCATCAAAGAGATACGCCGCAACGACCACCTAGTGATTGCCGAGGGCGAAAACTCTGCATGGTCATCTTCATGGCCGCTCATTGCCGAGGTACGTAACCAGCGTCGAGGCTTAGTACTCCAACCCGATCAAATCGATGGCGAAGCCCTATTCCGAACTCCTTTCCCACGTATGCGACGCTCAGATTTTCCTCCGGGACGAGGAGAATTTGTTGACGGTGGCAGACTGAGACGAATCCAAATGCCTCTGCCCGATTTGTGATTCTCCCCAAGACCGTTACCTTGTTGACAAGTCCTTTTGACGGGTCCTGATGGGCTCCTGAAGCAGTTCACGAAAACGGTCCTGGAGACCGCGTTGAATGAGGAAATGACGGAGCATTGAATCGCCCCGGGTTTGGTGGAGGGTTGTTTATCCCGGGGCTATTGCGGTCTGGGTGCTGTTTTGAAGGTGCTGGTAGTTGGTTTCGCATTCGATTGGTGTCCGGTATCCGATCGTGGAATGGAGGTGGTCGTGATTGAACCAGTGCATCCAGGAAAGGGTCGCCGGCTCGGGTTCATCAGTGGTGCGGAACGGCCTGTCAGTCTTGACGCACTCAGTCTTGTATAGGCCGACCGCGGTCTTTGCGAGGGCGTTGATGCTCCTATGTTTGTCAAGTGAGGATTTCGCCGGTTTCTGTGTCGATTGGGACTGCTGCACGTTTAGGTGGCATTTGATTTGGCTAGTTTTTGGACTGGCTGGAAGGATGTTGCTGTGCCTGTGAAATACCCTGATGAGTTCCGCGAGGACGTTGTCCGCGTGGCACTTAACCGTGAAACTGATGTGACGTTAGTGCAGATAGCCAAAGATTTTGGGATTCATAGGTGTACGTTTCGACCCAAACACAGGGTGGACGGCGTGTTACCGTGCCGAAAGGTGATGGTAGTCAACCACGATCACGCACAGAGATTTCGGTGACAAACTCAAGATACCTGTCTGGGGAAGATACTGCCCAGGTGATTCAGGGGCACTATCTGGCTTGGTTGGATGCGGCAACGAGTTCACCTCAGCATCCGTACATGCTATAGGTAAGGGGAATGGGACAGAACGCGACTTCGACTTCATAATTTGTGAAGAAGTCTTTCAACGATTCGGTATTAATTCGACCGTCTTTTCACTTTCCGCGACTCCAGTCTTTCTCATCAATAACAGTTGGTTATGTGTGGCACCCCACTTGCAGAACTAACACTATTAACATAGTATCTTTCACACAAGGGGTGATGCGCCCATGATGAGTTTCTTAGATAGTCGATACGATAACATAGGCCTGACCATATTGTTCTGGGCAAGGTGGAACTCTTGCGTATCGTCTTTGAGAATGATGATCTTCGGCGTCTGGCCGAAGATGCGTCCTACACGCCGCGGCGCTGGGGCGCAGACATCATCAAGGCGTACCGGAAGAAGATTCAGGTACTGCGTGCCGCTACTGACGAACGAGACCTATATGCAATGCGTTCCCTCCGGTTAGAACAACTCAAAGGCAACCGTGTCGGAACCTCATCCCTTCGACTCAATGATCAGTTCAGACTGATCATCAAGTTCGAAACGGATGACGAAGGCCGGATAGTCATCGTCATCGAAATGGTTGATTACCACTAAAGGAGAGTACCGCTCATGAGTACGCCGATGGCCGCCGAGGTGTTCCCGGCCGGGGAATACCTGGCTGATGAACTCGACGCGCGCGGCTGGACTCAGGCCGACTTTGCGGAGGTCCTGGGACGACCAGCACAGTTCGTATCCGAGATCATCTCAGGCAAAAAGGAAATTACCCGCGAGTCAGCTGCGCAGATCGCGGCCGCACTCGGAACAAGCAGCGAGTTCTGGCTCAATCTCCAAGACTCCTATCTCCTTTGGAAGCAAGCACAGGATTCGCGCACTAGAGAAAATCTTGACGCCGTAAAGACCCGCGCCAGGTTGCGTTCGTTGGTGCCAGTCACCCTGTTGAGAAAGCGTGGTTTTATCACTGCATCAGATCCTGAGGGGCAGGCAAAAGAAGTACTTCACCTCTTTGGGATGCAGAGCCTTGAGGAAGAACCTGCTATCAGATTCGCTGCGAGACGAAGCAATACGGACGAGGCGGTCACTGTGCTACAACAGGCCTGGGTTGCCTGCGTGAAGGCTAGCGCATGTGAACTGGAGGTTGCGTCATACTCTCGTAATCGACTCCGAGAGTTGGCTGAGCATCTCTCGGAAAGAGCACGCAACCCGGAGGAGTTCGCCGCCTTCCAAGCAGATTTTGCAAAAGCTGGCGTGAAGCTGGTCTATGTTGAAGCTTTCCCCGGAGGGAAGCTTGATGGATGCACACTGATTGTTGATGGAACCCCTGTGATAGGCATTTCCGGTCGATGGAAGCGCCTCGACAAAGTCCTCTTCACAATCCTCCATGAAACTGCCCATATTCTATTGGGTCATGTCTCAGAGGATGGGGAGGTCATCGTTGATGACCTATCCGAGGAGGGCCGGGACGAGGAAACCGATGCAGATAGGCTCGCTAGTGAACTCGCAATCTCTGGGCCTCTTCCTATCGTTCCTGAACGCCCAAGCCTGGCTTGGGCGCACGCACAGGCAAACGAACTCGGCGTACACCCAATCACGCTAATAGGCAGGCTTCAAAACGATGGTCTGCTGTCGTGGAAAACTACCCTCGTCCGCGACGCGCCCAACGTCACTGAGCAGCTCAAGCAATGGACTGCACTCATCACTACTTGAGCCGATCTCGTTATTTCACCTTGAGGGGCACATCTTCCGCAGATCGGAGGCTTCAAGATACAGAGTGCTTCCGTGATGTGTCGAAAATAGCAGGCTTTCTCGCGCGTAAAGATGTTATCCTAGCGGCGACATACGAAGAATCTATCGTGCATCACCTCGGGCCACATGGCCGACTAAGGCGGCACTATTCCCGCTAGGAGGGCCATGAGCACGCCAGTGCGCAATCAGCAGCGCAGTGCTGACGATACCTTAATTGCCGTAGCAGGGTGGACCTACTTTCCCATTGCTTTTTTTGCTCGCTTGCCCTACGCCATGATGGTCGTGGGCGTAATGACGCTGGTTGTTGCCGCCCGCGGTTCCATCACCTTGGCAGGACTCACCTCCGCACTTGTAGGAGTCGGTGCAGCAACGGTTGGACCAATCTTAGGTAACCTCGCCGACCGCCATGGGCAACGCCCAGTGCTGTTAGTTGTTGGTATGTGCAATGCAGCGTTCCTCCTGGCGATTGCAGCAGTCGCCTATTCCGCTCTGCCAGGCTGGACGCTTCCGGCGATCGCATTTTTTGTAGGAGGTACCGCCCCGCAAGTCTCTCCCATGTCGCGTTCGCGGCTTGTTGAGATCATCCGTCAAAAGCTACCCAAGTCTCGCCTAACACGCACCATGTCCTTCGTCATGTCCTACGAATCTGCCGTCGACGAGATCGTCTTCGTCTTTGGGCCAGTACTGGTGGGGCTGTTGGCCACGCTCTTGGGAGCTGGCTCCCCCCTCATCGCAGCAGCGATCCTCACAGTTGCTTTTGTTTCCGCATTCGCACTTCACCCTAGCGCTGGCCTGGTCCAGCCTTCCAAACAACGCAGCGCCGACTCGGCGCCCATCGCTCCCATGAGCTCAATCCTGCGCCTGCCCCTCATCCTGTGTGTCATAGGTATGACGGGTATAGGCATTTTCTTTGGATCGACCCTCACCTCGCTCACCTCTTATATGGAGACTCTGGGACAGCCTGACACTGCGGGCCTTTGGTATGGGGTTTTAGGGGTTGGTTCCACGATCTTGGCTCTTGCAATCGCCCTAGCGCCCCCCACCTTCACCTTGCGGGCACGGTGGGTGACGTTCGGATCAATCATGGTGGCCGGATCACTCATCTATGCTCTTGCGGGCAACCTACTTTTCATTGGAGTGGCACTCTTAGTTGCGGGCATCGGCATCGGCCCCACATTGGTGACCCTCTATAGTCTTGCCGCTGACATTGCCCCCGAGGGGCGCGCCGCAACGGTCATGACGATCATGGGGTCTGGACTCATCGTGGGACAGTCGATCGCCTCGGCAATCACCGGATTCATCGCAGGACAGCTAGGGACAGCAGCGGGAATGTGGGTGCCGTTGGCTGCCGCCGCTATTGTCTTGGTCTCGGGGCTGGTCAGTCTGAGTACCACTCGCTACTCGCACGCGTGAGTGCTTGGTTTTGACGGAATTTCGAGTCGGAAACCCGTCAAAACCATACACTCAGCGACGGTATGGGGTTAGGCCCTGGGATTCCAGGTCCCCTGAGCAACAGCTGGCACAAAGTCGTTGAGATCCAGGGGCCACCTGACCGTTTCCCCCGTTTCAGCAGACTTGTATGCGGCCATCAACAGTTCTACTACTTCAAGGCCTGATTCTAGCGATTCGAGGGGCTGCTCTCCGTGAAGAAACATGGTGCACAGAGCCGCATTCTCCCCGGTGTATCCATAGCTCACAGACTCGTCCGACAAAAGCGGCATGAGGCCTTGCTCTGCATTTTGCTTCTCAATCATGTCCTCACCCTCAGCCTGCTCGAGACTCCTGGAAAGGAAGAGCTTCGACTCGGTGGACAAGGTATCGGACTCCATCGAATATTCTGGGCCTAGCAGCTCGAAGGAGAGTCGTAACCCGGCCCCCACATATGACCACGAGGTGGTTGCCTCCACAACTACCGGCTCGCCATCACCATTGACGAATTCGAATACTGCGTGCGCATAGTCCTCGCTGGGAGTCTTTGTGTAGTCGACAACCCCCGGGTAGGTGTCCTGCAACTGTTCAGCATACTTCTTTCGTCCCCACTTGAGTGAGGCAATAGTGGCGGTTACAGCAACCGGTTTCAGCCATGCGGAAGATTTCTCTCCCGGAGGTGTCAGCAGGAAACGTCCCGCCTCCACGGAATGGCACATCATGTCATTGAGCACGCCGCCCCCCTCAGTGGCACCATTCCAGAACCAGGTGTTGTGCGGGCCGGAGTGTTCCTCCGCTGCCCGCGCCAGATATGGCGTGCCAGCCGATGCAGCGCCGCGCGCCCACACAATCTCGCGCGCACGGACTAAACCGGGGGAATACACCTGGTTTTCCAAATATCCGTGCAACAACCCTGCCGCCTCAACCATTTCCAAAACCTGGCGGGCTTCATCAACTGTGCGGCCTAGTGGCTTCTCGATGGCAATGGCTTTGAGTTGGGCACGACCAGAAATCACCTCGTCAGTGATTGCTTTGATGACATCTATCCTGGTGAAGTTCGGTGTAAGTACCCAAATAGCATCAACGCGGGGGTCCTGAACAAGGGCCACCACATCGTCGTAAGCGGCGACGTCCTCACCGACGCCGGACTCAACGGCTTCACGGGCCAGTGACTCCGCGTTCTTTAGTGTGCGCGAACATACGGCCACAATGTCGCCGTCGCGAACCCCCTGCCACGAGCGCACATGGAACTGACCAATGAACCCGGCCCCTAAGATTCCCACTCCAAGAGACTTGCGTTCTACCATTATGTTTCCTTTCTCGATGTCCAATACGTTGTTACAGGGTGTGCACTCACGTGCGCAGGCGCCGCTGCCTTCCGTATGCGGCAAGAAGAACGATCAATACCAGGCCGTTGACAATGATGCGGCCTGATTCAGGCATGTTGACGGTAGTGAGGAAGGACCCTAAGACTGTCAGGAGAACAGCACCGATAGCGGAACCAAGATATCCGCCCACTCCACCGGCAACCAGGGTTCCGCCGATGACGACTGCCGCTACAGAACGAAGGGTGTAGTCATCAGCAAGGTTGAGGAACACGGTCTCGGTATATCCCAACAGCATGATGCCACCCAATGCAGCAAAGATGCCTGATGCACAGTAGGCCAAGAGGACCGTGCGCGTGACGGGGACTCCTGAGAGCCTTGCTGCTTCTCGGTTGGCTCCCACTGCGTAGAGATTCCATCCGGCCGAGGTGCGGCGCAGGAAATAAGTGACGGCCACAATCGCGATGATCCACAAGAACAGGACGCCGGGAATACCCAGAATCCACTTTCCGTTGACCAGTGCGGTGAGGGCGGGGGCGCTGCGTCCTCCGGCAACCCCTCCCGTGTACGCCAAGATGAGTCCGTGTACGACGCCCATCATTCCCAACGTCATTACAAAAGGCGGGATGCGCAAGTACAGTATTCCTAACCCGTTGACTACGCCGATTGCCGCACCCACCAATAGGGGGATGACTATTCCCGCAACGAGTCCCGCATTAGAGCCTTCCATGAGTTTGGAGGCGATTATGGCTGCGAAGGTGGCGACTTTCCCTACTGACAGGTCGATGCCGTCACCCCCGCTGAGAATGACGATTGTCTGGCCGATCGCAATAAAGCCCAGGAAACATGCCACGCGTAACATGGACACGACTTGTGGATATGAGCCGAAACCAGGAGAGATAATCTGTCCAACAAGGATCAGTAACACCGTGATGACAGCTGCAATCAATGGCGCATTCGTCAGTAGCTTTTTCACCGCTGGCGGTACTACCCCTCGGTTTTTCTCCAAAGCGGAGGTTTCTACACTCATTGTTTCTTCTCCCTTGTGGTGAGAACCGATAACGCCAAGGCGACAATGATGATGAGGCCGCTGGCAAGAGCGCGGTAGGTGGTGGGGACCCGCATGAAGGCAAGAATGTTTGTGCTTATTGCCAGAATCAGGGCTCCAGCGATTGCGCCGAGAGGATTCCCACGTCCTCCACTCAACGCAATTCCACCTAGAACCACTGCTGCGATTGAGTCCATTGCCATCGACGCTCCGATCAGTGGATCACCGGAGCCGGTGTTGGCGAGGACTGCGAAGGCTGCAATGCTTGCGAAGATAGATCCCGCAACAAAACTGGAAAATGTCACGCGGGTTACTGGAACCAGTGACGCGTAAGCGGCCTCACGGTTGCCCCCCACTGCATAGAGGTGTCGAACAAAACGGGTTCGCGACAACACCCACCACATCAAGGCGCCCAACACCACCACTATGACAGGAACTGGGATAGGACCCGCTACCATGCGGTATCCCGCAACCATTGCCGGTGGCACTGCGCCTCCAGGAGAAGGAAGAACCACCAGGGCAAGCCCAGAGAAGACCGAAGCCGTCGCAAATGTTGCGATCAGCGGCTGGAGTCGAATCACCGATACGACGAACCCGTTGACAGCTCCGCACAGCGCCCCAGTGAGAATCGCTGCAACCAAGCCCAGCACGATCTTCGAGTCTTGGCCATCCATCACCTTCAATGCCACGACCGACACCAGGGCAATTTGTGCCCCAATGGAAAGGTCAAGACCACCACCAATGACGATAACCGCCTGTGCCAGCGCAGCAAATACCAGTGGAACGAACGTGGCGAAGTTACTTGTAAATGAGTAGAGCGTGAAAAATGTGGGCTGAACAGCAGCGTTAATGACAACTGCCACAACCAGAAGGATCGCGGTGATTGCCCCCGAAAGATGGAACGTGAAGTAGGACTGCCACGGGCGGCCTCCCACAAGGGCAGGGCTAGTTTTCTTGTCCATCGTCCCCCTCCTTATCTCCTACACGCAAAGCTGCTGCGACGAGATTGTCCTGTGTGACACTGTCACCAGATAGCTCATCAACGACTTTCCCCTCATACATCACCAGAACTCTGTCGCACAGTTCTAAGAGTTCTTTGTCGTCGCTGGAGTTGAGGACAATGCCAACACCTTGAGACGCCAGGTCACGAATGATGGAGTAGATTTCAGCTTTGGAGCCGATGTCCACCCCTTTAGTCGGATCATCGAGCAACACGACTCGCGGTTTGTTCAGGAGCCATTTTCCGATAACAACTTTTTGCTGATTGCCTCCCGACAGCGACGAAACCGCATCAGAGAGTTCACCAATCTTGATGTTGAGTTGCTTCACTTCGTTGTCAGCCGCTTTCCGCTCCGATTTCATCGAAATGAAGAGTCCCGCAACTAGACGCTTTTTCAAACTGGCAATCGATAGGTTTTCTTGGATGGGGCGAACCATGAGCAAGCCTTGCGTTCCACGATCGCCCGGCACGAGTGCGAATCCCGCCCGAATAGCTGAGCGCACATTGGTCGTCTTTACGGAAGACTCGTCGATCGCAATTTCGCCGCTCTTGCGGGGAATATCGGCAAAAAGTGCGTGGAGCAGTTCGGATTGTCCCATTCCTTGCAGGCCGCCCAACCCCACGATTTCGCCGCGACGCACTTCGATCGAAACATCCCGAACCCCCGGAGCGCTCAGACCGCGTACCGTGAGAACCGGTTTTCCTTCTATCTCATTGGTGCGGCGCCCTTCCTGCGAAGGTGTAAAAGCTTCATCTCCGACCATCAGCCGGACGAGGTCTTGTTCGGAGGTATCCGCAAGCGACACAGTTGCAACAGTCTCTCCGTTGCGCACGATGGTGGCCCGCTCACATAGTGTTGTGATTTCTTCGAGGCGGTGCGACACGAAAACAACGCTGACTCCGTCGCTAACAATGCGTCGAACCTGAGAAAAGACCAGTTCAACTTGGTCGCGGCGCAACGACGCTGTCGCCTCGTCCAAAACGAGAATTTTTGGTTTGCGCGCCATTGCTTTGGCGACTTCGACTAGTTGCTGCGAACCGGGGCTTAGGGTGGCGACTTTCTTGTCGAGGCTGAAACCTGTGTCGAGCCCGCTCAAAAATGGTTCAATGGCAGCTTCAGCATACAGACGACCCTCACGGTTGTTGACGAATGGGCCGCGGGTGAGTTCTGTCCCTAAGAGGAGGTTTTCTGCCACGCTCAGGTCTGGAACTAATGAAAGTTGCTGGTAGACCGCTGAGACGCGATGCTTGTATGCGTCAAGTGGCCGGTCAATTGTCACCGGTTTGCCATCAATGGCGATGCGGGCTTGGTCTGGTCGCACCGTACCTGCGAGGACTTTGTTGAGGGTTGATTTTCCCGACCCATTGGGGCCCAACAGTCCGTGAACTTCAGCGGCGTTCACCGACAAGGACGCATTCTTGAGGGCTTGCACGCCGCCGTATCGTTTATACACGCCCTCCATGGTGAGAAGAGTCATGGCGTTCTCCGTAGATTGTGGCCGAAAGATTGGATTCCACACATCTCGTCGTGGCAAGCCACGTTGCGCCTATGGGCAGAACAACGTGGCTTGCCTATTGAAGAGAGCGGTGGTTTTACTTGAAGTAGGCGGCTACTTCTTCGGCACTGAGGATCTGATCCAGGACGTAGGTGTCAGGTAGGTCCTTCACCTTGTCCCATTCAGCCTCAAAGTTTTCGTTGGTGATGGCTGGAGCTAGCGGAAGGATAACCGTGTGCCCATCGGTTAGCTTGCTTTCATCCAGTGTCTTTCCTTGCAGTTGGTTGACAATGAAGTGCATTGCCGTGGCGCCGGTTCCCGGTGGGTTGATGATTCCTACGGAACCAAATCCACTGGGCAGCAGGTCGTTCCACATCCGCATGAAGCCAACACGCGCCTCACCGGACACTACGATTGAATCAGTCTTACCTGCGGCTTCAACGGCTTTGAGGACTCCCTGCGCCATACCGTCATAGGTCCAGATTCCGGCAATATCCGGGTAGGTGGCAAGAAGGTCGGTGGCAACAGTTTGGCCAGTTGTCTGGTCCCAGCCGCCGTCGCCTCGTGTCAGAACTTCGATCCCCTTTTCCTTGAAGATTTTTTCCGCGCCAGCCCAACGTGCGTCGGTGGCGGGGTTTCCGGTTGCCCCTTCGACAGTGACGATCTTGTCGCCTTTCTTGAGTTGATCTGCGAACCACTGAGCATTCGCGGCTCCCAGTTCTTCCTGTGAGATTCCCACGTTGATTACTTCAGGGGAATCAACCTGCTGGTCAATGGCATATACCAGGATTCCTTGGTCTGTTGCTTCTTTGAAGACGGCAGACAGTGCGGTTGCTGAGTTCGGGTCGACGATGATGGCGTCGACACCACTGTTGATGAGATTACGGATTTGCTGAATTTGACCGTTGACGTCAGCGTCGGCGTTTTCGAGGATTAGTTCGTCGACAATCCCCTGTTCTTTGTATTCACCGAAGACTTCTTCAATGGCTTCGATCATTTGTGTGCGGTATTCGGAGCCGACAAACGCGTTGCTCACACCGATGGTGAAAGGCCCTTCCTTGGCGCCGTCCCCCGTCGATGCTTCTGATTGTGTATTTGCATCCGTGTTGCTATCGGTGCCCGAGGGGCTTGGCGACGAGCAACCCGCCACAAGTGACGCACCGGCCACAAGGGCTGCTGCAGATAGTAGTAGGCGTCTTGCTTTCATAACGATCCTCCTCGATTCCTATGGTGGTACAAGACACCCCTTATTTTTAGGCCGCAAATAAGGGGTAGCACTATTCTTGCACCATATTGAAATCCAGACAATACACGCACAGCAGAAAAACCGCGCAAAACCCGCCTTAAGGCTGTTCAGATGCTAAATAACGTTTTGGCTACAACTCCGGATAGCGCGCAGAAGCACACCGGCTCCTCATCCGACAAAGATCATGCAAGGGACAGGATTCCGCCTTGACGGTCACATGCATACAAGGCAGCCCCCACCAGCTTGGCATCATCCTTGAGCGTGGCCGCCAAAAGAGTCGGACGATGCAAAACGTTGCCCTCCAGGCGGGTTTCTAGCTCAGGAATAACAAGATGCGACCACTTTTCAAAAAGACCCGCAAAGACAATCACTTCCGGGGCAACAATCGCTGACAGATTGGCTAGTTGGAAGGCGTACTCATCCATCGCCTCGGCGAAAAGCTGAGTTGCTTTAGCGTCGCCCTCTTGAACTTGTTTGAATACGACATCCGCCGAATCGTCGTCACTAATGACAACAGCTGCTTCAACGGCACGTTCACGCAACGCGTCCGCCCCAAGCCTTCTCTCTACCTGACCAAAGCCCTTGCGATTACTGCGCAGCCCCTCAACATCCATCAACATGCGGCCAAACTGTCCCGCAGCCCCGCCATTGCCACGCCAAAGCCTACCGCCCTCAACAATTCCAGCACCAACCCCCTGATAGACACCTATCGCAACCAAAGCATCAATTGTCCCCGCAAACTGGCGGTGATACTCAGCGTAGGCGATGAGGTTTACGTCGTTCTCAACGGTGCAGAGTATAGGAACTTCTCGGCGCAACGCAGTGCCTAAGTCCGCGTCATACCAGTCGACAGCCGGGGCAATGGTGACGATTCCGTCCGAGGTGACCGGGCCCGGAACGGACACCCCCACAGCAACATACGGCGACTCTTTGTGCGCTTGACACTGTTCAGCGATCGCACGGACAAACTGTTGCATGATTCCGGGGCCGTCTAAACCTTTGATCGAGATAAAACGTTTGGATAGAACATCTCCGAGAAGACTCGTTTCCGCCAATTCGATTCCGTGCTGAGTGACGTCTGCCGCCAAGATCTGACGCGCTTGCGGGTTGAATTTCACGAGGAGGGACGGCCGTCCGCCCGTGCTAATGTCCGACCCCACCTCCTCAACCAGTCCAGAAGCCATCAGCGCTGCTGTCAGGCGATTGACCGTTGCCGGTGAGAAACCCGTCATCTTTGCAATGTCGATGCGCGAAAGTGCCTGGCCATCCAAGAGACAACCAAGGACCGTTTGGCGGTTGCCTTTGGTGAGGTCTCTGGACTTCCCCGTCATACACTCGCTCCCTTCGCACAGCACCGATGGAACCTAGCCTACGCACTGTGAAGCGCCTTCGGCGCCATCGGCCCCAACTCACTAAGGGCATGAGTGCTTGCTTTTGACGAAATCTCGGGCAGGAAAGCCGTCAAAACCACGCACTCGGCAGCCAAGACAAACTAGCACCACAACACATGAGTAACACCGACAATGCTGGGCGGAGCGTCACACCTATCTACATGAGTACACGCCACTGCGCGCCGCGTGGCTATCCCTCAACCCCTCCGAACTTGCCGAACAGCGGCTCGCCAATCCTCTTTCAGCAGGGGTCCTCTCACACACGTCGGCAGCGAAGCTTCACAGACTCGGTGATCTCCTTGATGATAGGCCAGAAATTACGACACCGGACAGGAAGCAGAGCCGTCGAGGTCTTCGCCTGCATCGAACAGTACTCGGCGCTGATGAGATGACAATTGTGGAGGGCCTACCGGTGACGACACCCGCCCGAACCGTTGCAGACCTTCTCCGCGACAAACACGATCCTTCACATGTTGCGGAAATCGCCGGTGACGCACTTCGACGGGATCTCACATCGCGGCAAGACATGGTGGAAGCCCTGGAACCCCTTGCACGCAGAAATGGGCAGCCCAGCGGTGCTGCACTCCTGGAGCACCTGCTGGATCTGGTTGGTCTCAGCGCCGCGGCACTGGCGGAGAATCTCACAAATAGCGACCTGGGGAAGGCTCTCGTCACAGCAGGGCAGCTCAGTGCGCTCAAAGGGCTCACCGAGACTGTCTCGAATCTCGATATCCCAAGAAACGCACTTGGGTCGCTGGACTTCGAGGCAATGGCGGCATTCGCGAAAGATGCCATACCTCTCCTGGTCCCCGAGGGCGCGCTCTCGAAGCTGGATGTGCTGGCGATTATCAATGCGGCAAACTTCTCGATCCCAGTCGATACCGAAGCATTCCGCAGAGCCCTAAACACGAGCTTTCCCGAATGGCTGCCCAATATCATCCGATCTGTGCCAGCAGGTTCGTGTTCGCCGCCAGTACTGAAGACGGCATCTGCTGAAAGAGGTAGCCATCAACATGACCGATGAACTCCCATACAAGGACGGTAACGCGCTCTGGGCAGCAGCTACGGCTCACGCAAAGACCGATGCCCAAACCTTCGGAGTAACGTCAGGTACGCTGCTCAGGAGATTCGTTGTTGATCGGTTCCTGGCGCGCGTGTTCGCACTTCCCGGCGACGAGTGGGTGCTAAAGTGCGGCAACGCTGCGCTCACGCGTGTGCATGACGCACGTACGACCAAAGATATAGATCTACTCGCCAAACTGGATAACCTTGATGCAGCTGTTGCCCGCCTTCATAAGGCCGTTGAGATCGATCTCGAAGATCATTTTCGATTCGTAATCACCGGCACTCACATGGCATCTGGAAGAGTGATGCAACCCGATGTCGATGGATACAAAGTGTCGATAGATGCGTATTGCGGAGTCAAGCGTCGCGATCACTTCAGCGTTGATATGGTCACGGGTTCTCTAATGACGACCAAGCCTGATGTGCAGACGCGGCCCGGCCTGATATCTACCATCGCGCCGACCCGTGTGCGTCTCTATCCTGTGGTCGATCACATCGCTGACAAGCTTTGCGCAACTCAGAGCACCTATGGCGCAGCCGGTAGTCAGCCCTCGAGCCGAGTCCGCGATCTCGTTGATCTTGTCGTGTTCGCGCGCACGCAGTATGTCAGCGGGACTGACCTCATCAAGGCGATCAACTCCGAATGGGCGCATCGCAGGCTCCCTGGCTCGGCACACTTTGCACCACCGCGGCACTGGGATCGGCTCTATTCAGCAGCGGCGCGCCAAGTGCCTGCATGCGGTGATACGCTCACATTCGTCGCCGCTACGGAGCTTGTCACCGCGCTGC
The DNA here is from genome assembly GCF_009696615.1 of Scrofimicrobium canadense. Taxonomy (GTDB): domain Bacteria; phylum Actinomycetota; class Actinomycetes; order Actinomycetales; family Actinomycetaceae; genus Scrofimicrobium; species Scrofimicrobium canadense. The sequence goes on along the minus strand of NZ_VULO01000005.1, from coordinate 67,558 downwards.
TCAACCCCGCATTCGACGGTATGGCAACAGGCAAGCATTGGGAACCCTCGTCCCACTCCTGGACACAAAACTGACGCTCAACAGCCATAAGGGCGCGCCATAAGACGACTGTATTCTGCTCCCTAAGTGGCACCTGGGCTTTACTCAATCAGCGATACACACAATGGACGCCTTCCCCACACAAACGAAAGTACATGTAACCAACGCGATGGCTGACGCCTCCCACCACGTAGTCATTTCAAGTTGAGCGCAAACTGCCACAACCACCCCTAGATTTCGCCTTATTATAGAGCCGGTTGGTTTCCCCAGAACCAACCGGCTACTCCCCAATTGAAAAAGAGGCTTTCATGCTCCCCCCTACGGTAGGACCTAGTCGATCGCGTGAACATGGTGATGCCACACTCTTAGTCGTCGGATCAGCCAACCTGGACATCGTTGCCCATGCTGAGCGGATTCCGGCCCCCGGCGAGACGCTGCTGGGAACAGAGGTGCTGTATTTGCCAGGAGGCAAGGGACTCAACCAAGCCTGCGCAGCCGGCGCAGTCTACCCACTCGTGCATTTCATAGGTTCGGTGGGCTCGGATAACGCGGGAGACCAGTTGTCCACGCGGCTCACAGAATACGGCGTGAACATTGAGCACCTGCTTCGCTCAGACCAGTCAGCAACGGGAACTGCACACATTTCTGTCGATACAACCGGCATGAACAGCATCATCGTTGTACCTGCCGCCAACGCTGATGTAACCTCTGAACATGTGGAGCAGGCGTTCACCGAGCTTGATGATCTCACCGGCTGTGTCACAGTGTTACAGGGTGAGATTCCCCCAGCTAGTTCGCTTTGGGCCGCGGAACTCACTTATGAACGCGGCGGCAGAACCGTGCTGAATCTGGCCCCCGTCACTCGGGAGGAACCTGCCCTTTTGACCTACGCTGATCCGCTGATTGTCAACGAATATGAAGCCGGAATCCTACTGGATGCCGATGCACCGGAAAGCTGGGAGGACGCGGAGATTGCGGCAGAGAATCTGCTAGCCACGAGTCCGTCGGCTATCGTCACTCTCGGGTCGATGGGATCGGTTGTGGCCTGCCGCTTAGATGAGGGGTCAATCCAGCTGACCCGAATCGAAGCAACCCCCATCGATCACCCCGTCGATTCGACAGGTGCGGGTGATGCTTTTGTTGGTGTGCTTGCCGCAGGATTGTGTCAGGGTAAAGATCTGGTCGAGGCGGCTCAGGCTGCCTCATACCATGCTGCTATGACAGTCGAGGTTCCCGGCGCCTCCGAGTCCTATTCTGTTTTGCGCACAGCCTCCGGAGACACCAAATAGACAGATACCCCCCCAGGGAATGGATGATCTCCTAGAGTCTCGCCACCTAGTAGCAAAACCCCTGTAGATAATCCCAAACCCCGAGGGCTATCCGAACCTTGGTTCAGTTTTATAACTCTGTAATGTGCATTAGGAGCCGTTGAAAGAAAATTCTTTCTGGCCGTCCTCTTCCTTCACCCCGACAGTCACCAGGTCGCCGGGCTTGATATCGCCGAAGAGGATCCGCTCAGAGATGGAATCTTCAATGTCCCGCTGGATGACGCGGCGCAGCGGCCTAGCCCCCAGAACCGGGTCAAAGCCACGCTCAGCCAAGAGTTCACGCGCCTCATCGGTAAGTTGCAAACGCATATCCTGATCTTGCATGCGCTTATCCAAACGTGCAGTCATCAAGTCAACAATCTGCTTGATGTCATCCTTGGTGAGCGGTGGGAAGACCACGATCTCATCGACACGGTTGAGGAACTCCGGGCGGAAATGCTGACGCAGTTCCTCATTCACCTTGGCCCTCATGCGACCGTAATCCTGAGTCAGGTTCTCCGTGCTTTGGAAGCCGGTGAGGACACCCTTGTTGATGTCGCGCGTACCCAGGTTGGTGGTCATGAGAATGACCGTGTTCTTGAAGTCAACCATCCGGCCTTGCGAATCTGTGAGGCGTCCTTCTTCCAGAATCTGCAACAGCGAGTTGAAGATATCCGGGTGGGCCTTTTCAACCTCGTCAAAAAGCACCACGGAGAAGGGACGACGGCGAACCTTTTCGGTCAGCTGACCGCCTTCGTCGTAGCCGACGTACCCGGGAGGTGCACCAAAGAGCCGTGAAGCAGTGTGCTTCTCAGAGAACTCAGACATGTCCAGCTGGATCAGTGCGTCTTCATCCCCAAAGAGGAACTCAGCCAGCGATTTGGCCAGCTCAGTCTTACCGACACCCGTGGGGCCAGCGAAAATGAACGAACCGCCAGGGCGCTTCGGGTCTTTGAGGCCAGAACGCGTGCGGCGAATCGACTGCGACAAAGCCTTGACGGCTTCATCCTGACCGATGACCCGCTTGTGCAGCTCATCTTCCATGGCCAACAGCTTCGAGGTTTCCGTAGCTGTCAGTTTGAAAACGGGGATACCTGTGGACATCGCAAGTACTTGTGCGATTTCCTCTTCGGTGACCTCGCCCATCTCACCGGTGTCTTCGCCGCGCCAGCTGCTTTCCTTTTCCTGCCGTTCAGCAGAGAGCTTCTGTTCTTCGTCACGAAGACTGGCGGCCTTCTCGAAATCCTGCCCGTCAATGGCCGCTTCTTTTTGACGCTTGACGTCCGCAATCTTCTCATCCAATTTGCGCAGCTCTGGGGGGGCGGTCATGCGGCGAATACGCAGCCTGGCGCCCGCCTCGTCCATCAGGTCAATAGCCTTGTCCGGAAGGAAACGGTCAGAAATGTACCGGTCAGCTAGATTGGCCGAGGCGTCGATAGCTTCATCCGTGATGATGACACGGTGGTGTGCCTCGTAGCGGTCACGCAGACCCTTGAGAATCCCCACGGTCTCTTCAACGCTAGGTTCTTCAACCTTGACTGGCTGGAAACGTCGCTCTAGCGCGGCGTCCTTCTCAATATGCTTGCGGTACTCATCCAAGGTGGTGGCACCAATGGTTTGCAGTTCACCGCGAGCCAGCATAGGTTTGAGCATCTGCGCTGCGTCGATCGACCCTTCGGCAGCTCCCGCTCCCACCAGCGTGTGAATCTCGTCGATGAAGACGATGATGTCACCGCGAGTCTTGATTTCCTTGAGTACCTTCTTGAGGCGCTCTTCAAAATCACCACGGTACCGGCTACCTGCCACCAGCGACCCCATGTCAAGGGTGTAGATTTGCTTGCCCTTGATGGTCTCTGGAACGTCGCCGTGAACAATGGCCTGCGCCAATCCCTCAACAACAGCCGTTTTACCAACGCCAGGTTCACCGATTAGCACCGGGTTGTTTTTGGTGCGACGTGAGAGAACCTGCATGACGCGTTCCATCTCAGTCTTACGGCCGATGACTGGGTCCAGTTTGCCCTCGCGGGCCATCTGGGTGAGGTTGCGCCCAAACTGTTCCAGCAGAGCGGAGTTTCCCCGCTCACGGTCCCGCATGGGGGCTCCGCCGGTGCCAACCGCTTCACGGCCTTCTCCTTGATGTCCCTGCAGCAGTTGCAAAACAGCCTGGCGGATTTGTGCCTGGTCGGCACCTAACTTGTGGAGGACTTGGGCGGCGACGCCTTCGCCTTCCTTCAACAACCCCAGCAACAGGTGCTCGGTCCCAATGTAGTTGTGCCCCAACTGTAGTGCTTCACGCATCGACAACTCGAAGACCCGCTTAGCCCGCGGCGTGAAGGGAATGTGCCCTTCTACCGGCTTTTCACCCTCGCCAATCAATTCAATGACCGCGGCACGCGCAGCGTCTAGCTTGATGCCAACCATCTCCATGGCCTTAGCGGCCACGCCATCCCCCTCATGGATCAGGCCCAGCAGAAGGTGCTCGGTCCCAATGTAGTTGTGCTTGAGTCGACGCGCTTCTTCCTGCGCCAGCACGACAACGCGCCGAGCACGGTCGGTAAACCGCTCAAACATATTTCACCCTCTCATTGATACTGCTGCAAGCCTAGAGGGACTTGCCCCTTTCGCGCTGGCTGTTTCGCTACCGGCGTGGGCGTTACGCCTCTACCAGAACGGTAAAAGGTCCCGAATTTGTTAGCGAAACGTCCATCATTGCTCCAAATACTCCGGTCTCCACCTGCAAGCCGCGCTGTCGCAACCCGTCAATGACCCGGTTGATCAGTGGTTCTGCTTCCTCACCGGGTGCCGCATCCACCCATGAGGGTCTGCGGCCCTTTTTCGTGGAGCCATAGAGCGTGAACTGTGAAATCACCATCACTGGCGCCGACGCATCGAGCGCAGATACTTCACCATCCAGGATACGCAAGTCCGCTATTTTGCGGGCAATCAGGTCGGCAGCAGCTTTGTCATCTCCGCGTTTGACACCAACTAACGCCACGATTCCTTCCCCACTGAACTCACCGACCACGGATCCATCCACGCTCACTGATGCGCCGTTAGCGCGTTGCAATACTGCAATCATTCTGGCCGCCTCAATACTCGCAGGCCCGCCCCGGGGCGCTCTTTTGGTGAATGGTCACTGCGCCCCTCAACTGGCACTATCAGTTCCTGGGCTATCGCAATGTCGCCGGTGCGCAGTGCCGCAGCAGGATCCAGGTTCCGTTTGAGTAACCCCAATGCTATTGGCCCCATTTCGTAGTGTCTGGCAGGCGAGGTGATAATCCCCACCTGACGGCCATCAAGTTCGATGGCATCACCTGGGGCGGGTATTGATTCTGTTGAGCCGTCCAACTGTAAGAAGGTGAATCTGCGGGGTGGTTTACCCAGGTTGACGATGCGGGCGATAGATTCCTGTCCCTTGTAGCAGCCCTTTTCTAGGTCGACTGCGCTGCGAATCCAGTCCAGTTCTGCAGGCATTGCCCGCGGGTCAACGTCGCTACGCATGAGGGGACGCCACGCAGCGATCCGTGTTGCCTCGGCGGCAAGCTCTCCCACGCGGGGCCGTTTAGGTGCAAATTCTTCGCCTGCCGGGACCAGGTAGACGCGCCGATTCAGGTCAGCGCCGGGGTGCGTTCCTTGGAAGTAGCGGGCTCCTTCTCCAGGCCAAGGGTCGTTCCATACGATGGTGGCACCTGGTGTTACCGCGGATTCAGCAACAGTCGAGTACGCGTCAAAGTCGCCGGTGCGGTCTGCTACTTCTACCCGCAGCATGAATTTCATAGATTCTAAGAATTCTGTGAGCGAGGCGGGGTCTCCGGTTGTGAGTAGCCATGTGGTTTCACCATCGTCAACGACCCCTGCTGCGTGTTCTATACGGCCGTTGGCATCCAACAACAGTAGTTCGGTGTCAGTTGCCACCACTTTGGTGGACAGGGTGGTGAGCCACGAGAGACGATCAGGTCCGCTAACAGTGACCACGCCGTAGCCATGTATGGGGTGGAGGCCGGTACCGGCCTCGTACAGTTCTTGTTCTTTGAAGGGGTCCCCGTAGTGGAGGCCTTCTGGGTATTCAGTCATTGACGCGCATCAATCGTCCGGTGAGCTCAACCTCTGGTTCCGCGTCTCCCACGGTGAGGTCTGTTGTCCACATCAGTTCCCCTGCGACCAGCCCGTACATGCGGGTCATTCGGTCAACATCAACGGCACCGGGTTCGCGGGCGATCACGTCGGTGGTCAATGTTACGCGTGGCCCCATGACCGCTCCGATCCACAACACCGACAATCCCCGCGTGTCACAGCTAGTCAAGGCCATTTCGCGAGGTGTTTGGTCGTCGTCGGGGACAACTGCGAGGGGTGAGGTGACCCTCCAGTACGCGGTTTCTTCACGCAGCAGGTCCCCGGCTGTAATAATCTCTAGGCCTTGGGCGGCGGTGAGTTCTGGGGCGACGTCGCTATCAGCATTGCCCTTGTACAAGGTGGTGACCATGCGCATCTGGGTGCCGACAATGTCGCAGCGGATTTCTTGGACGAGGGCACTGTCGCCTTCTTCAGTGAGCACCCCCCACCCTTGCCAGCGTCCCAGCAGCCAAGCCAGGGACGAGAGTTCTAGGGGGAGGTCTTCTGGGATTTCAAACATGTCTCTAGCCTATGCTGTACAGAAGTCAGGTTCTACTGCTGATAGATAGACACACAACTATCGCGTTTCATCCCACTAAGTACAGGAAAGCATTGTTGTTGCCTCAACCAATGAAGATCGGGTGCCTATCCCGCACCCAACTCTCATATCTTTGGGCAATATGCGGAGCTAACTTCTCGTAACCATCCCAACTATCCGGTACGCGGTAGATGTCGGTGACCGCGTCATCAAACGTTTCGGAGTAATCGTCAATGTAACGCGAGTCGTCATCCTGCCCTTCATAGTAGGCAAGGGCAAAAAGCGTTGCCTGTGTCAGTGAGATCATCACTTACAAATTTTCCGTCCAACACCTCCATAAGAAATACTCCGGGAGTAATCTCCTTTCTTTCAAGACGTTCTGTTTCTTCCCGCATTTCTGCAACAGTTTCTTCATCGAAAAGTTGATTGAGTAAACACCATGTCACAAACATCCCGATGTGTTGTCCCCACAGACTCAGGTAGATCCTCAGGGAAATCCCCCTCGCAATGCCAACTCGCGTCATCATATTTTGTCATACATCCAGCAAATCATATGTACGCGGTGGTGCCACTGAAATAGCCTTTGTCGCCGGGTCAGGTTTTTGTGTATACCTCGCAAAATCAAGATGTGCCAACCATATTGGCAAATAGTCCTTTAGGGTAAGATTATGAACGTGTTGACTGGGGTTAATGGGGTAGCTAACTTTCGTGATCTTGGGGGACTACCACTGCGTAGTGGTGGGGTAACAAATACGGGCGTGGTGTACCGGTCTGCCGCGTTGAACACTGTGACGGAAAAAGGTTTGGGTGAGCTGGCTGCTAGTAATGTGGCTTCTGTTGCTGACTTGCGTGCCACCGATGAGGTGCGCATGGCACCGGACCGCCTCCCCACGGGTACTGGTATTGACTATGTGGAATTACCGATCACGCCAGGAAACCTCACCCCCACACGCATGGAAACAATGCTCTCTGGTACTAGTGATATAGCAGCCGCGTTAGAAGCGAACATTCCCAGTCTGGGTGACTTGTATGAGTCCATGCTCGAGGGTTACGCACCACATTTTGCTGCCGTGGCACGTTTGGCTTCTGGTGGGGCCACGTTGGTGCACTGCACTGCAGGTAAAGACCGCACCGGGGTTGCCTGCGCGCTCATCCTCGACGCAGTTGGTGTCCAGCGCGACGCGATTGTGCAAGACTACGCCCAGAGCCAGAAGGCACTGGCAGGCACGTGGGCAGAAAATGCTAAAGCACAACTACAAAAAGCTGGACTCCCTTTAGTTCCTGCATTGGTTGAGGTGGCTACCACCACACCACCAGCAGCCATTGAACAGGCATTCACCTGGATTTGTTCCCATTTCAAGAGTTCAGCACACTACCTACGCCACGGCGGTTTGCTGCAAGAAGAATTGGAACAATTGCAGGTGCGTTTTGGCGCATGAGTGTTAGCCTGATTACATGGTTGCATATCGCTATTTGGGAAACTCAGGCCTCAAAATTTCAGAGATTACCTACGGGAACTGGATCACCCACGGTTCGCAGGTAGAAGACCGCACCGCCATTCGCACCGTCCACGCGGCGCTGGATTTAGGTATCACAACTTTTGACACCGCTGACGTCTACGCCAACACCGCCGCCGAATCAGTATTGGGACGTGCGCTGCGGGGAATCCCTCGTGAAAATCTAGAGATCTTCACCAAAGTGTATTGGCCCATCGGTCAAAAAGGCCCCAATGATGTGGGGTTATCACGCAAACACATTATGGATGGGATTCACGGGTCACTGCGCAGGCTAGACACCGATTACATTGACCTTTATCAGGCCCACCGCTTCGACTATGAGACTCCTTTGGAAGAAACCATGACGGCCTTTGCCGACCTGGTTCGTCAAGGAAAAGTCCTCTACATTGGAGTGTCTGAGTGGACGGCAGAGCAGCTTCGCGAAGGCGCGGCGCTGGCAAAAGAGCTGAACATTCAGCTGATCTCAAACCAACCACAGTATTCGATGCTGCATAGGGTCATCGAAGAAAAAGTTATTCCTACCAGCGAAGAACTGGGGATTTCCCAGATCGTGTGGTCTCCGATGGCCCAGGGAGTGCTCTCTGGAAAGTATCTTCCCGGCCAGCCTGCCCCTCAGGGGTCGCGCGCCACGGATGAGAAGAGTGGCGCAGCAATGATCGCCAAGTTTATGGACGAAGCGACACTCACTGCCGTCCAAAACTTGAAGCCCATTGCGGCTGACTTAGGATTGTCGATGCCGCAGATGGCAATTGCCTGGGTGTTGCAAAACCCCAACGTCGCGGCAGCCCTGGTGGGGGCGTCACGCCCTGAGCAGCTAGCAGATACAGTAAAAGCCTCCTCGGTCGAAATTCCCAAGGAGGCCATGGACCTCATTGATCAGACCCTGGCGGGCGTGGCCAACAAAGATCCTGAGCATACTTACACGGTGTCACCAAAAACGCGCCCGTGAGTAGCTAGTACGCTTACTGCATGTCGGGGCAAAGCTCCTGCAGCTTGTTCATGTCCTCAAGAAGAGTTGTTTGAAGTTCGGTGCTCTTAGTGGTGAGCTCTTTCATCTTGGCTTCGTCAATCGAAGCAGGGTCACTCAGGTCAACACCATCGAGCATCTGAACCATGGAATCGAGGTCGGTCACAATACCGTCCCACGCGCCCTTGACCTCAGTGTTGGTGATCTTTTCCCCGACGCCCTTGGCTGAATCAACCAGTGAGGTCAGGGCACTGGGATCCTGAAGTGCGGATGCGTTGAGGCTTCCGAATGCCGCTTTGCCCTCTTCGTTTAGGACTTTGCATGCCGCGTCGACTGACTGTTCACCGGAACCACATGCGGAGAGTCCCAGGGCTAGAAGGAGAGTAGTACACACTGCGATAGGAGTTTTTTTGTTCATGAGAAAAGACCCGATCGCGGTAAGCCCGTCATTAGCTACCCTCTCCATATTGGCTAGACTGTGATCATGTTTGCTTCCTCCACAAGCGCACACCCCACCTCGCCCACGTATACCGAGGGTGTTGTCAGCTGCAGAGGCCTGGTGAAAATCTACGGAGAAAAAGGCACCTCAGTCACCGCTTTAGACCACGTCAGCATCAGTTTTGAAGAATCGAAACTGACAGCCATCATGGGGCCTTCAGGATCGGGAAAATCGACGCTGATGCACTGCCTGGCGGGCCTCGATTCTCCTTCCAGCGGGGAGATAAAACTAGAGGGTAGCGAGATAACCCACATGAACGAGCGCCAGCTCACAAAAGTGCGGCGAGATCGCATCGGATTCATTTTCCAATCCTTCAATTTGGTACCAACTTTGACGGTAAAACAGAACATCACATTGCCTGCAAGTATCGCTGGCAAGAAGATTCCCGATGAACGCTTACGGGAGGTTGTCGAAGCCGTTGGACTGACCGATCGCCTTAGTCACCGCCCCTCAGAGCTTTCTGGAGGACAACAGCAACGAGTTGCCTGCGCCAGAGCGTTGGTCACAGAGCCAGCCGTGATTTTTGCCGATGAGCCAACAGGTAACCTCGATTCACGCTCATCCCGCCAGATTCTTGAATTTCTTCGCCGAGCCGTTGATGTCTATGGGCAAAGCGTCATCATGGTCACTCACGATGTCGATGCCGCAGCATGGGCGGACCGCGTCGTATTCCTCGCGGACGGCAAGGTTGCTGGCGAGCTGATCTCTCCTTCGCGCGACATGGTGTTGGATGCGCTACGCGAATTGGGACACGACACGGAAGTGTCTCTAGAAGAACAACTCACCCACATGGCACCTAGCGGAGAACTGCCGCCAGCTGCAGCGGAGCTAGCAGATCGGGCCAAACAAATCCTCGACAACCTTCCTGGCTCAGTCATAGACCAGTGATCGTGGCACAATAGACCTACCTGCAGTGAGAGGATCCACTTATGCGGCCAAACCCCGAAGCTGATTCACCTCAGCGGCCTACTCGTTCCTTGGGCTCCCTTATGTCCAGCGCCACATCCCAGTTCACGTCAATTTTGAAGGCTGAAGCTGAACTGGCGAAACTGAAGATGAAGCAGGCTCAGAAGAGTTTGGCGGGAGGCGCAGTTCTTGTGGCTCTTGCTGCTCTTTTCGGCCTTACATTATTTTGGTGGCTTTTCCACAGTATTGAGCTTGCTTTTGCCTTGATTGTGCCAACATGGGCCGCCGCCCTCATCACCGCGGGAATTTTGTTACTGCTGCTGGTGATCTGCCTGGTTATTGCGGTCCTACTTTTCAAGGATGGGAAACGCAAGATGCCTGAAGTCAAGGAAGGCGTCACCAAAGATTTCGACATTCTCAAGGAAGGACTGAGCGATGAGTGATCGGGCAACAGCACGTCAGATCCTGCAAATGGAGAATGCGCTAGCTGAAGATCGCGCCGAGCTAGAAGAGACCCTGGCACAGCTTCGCTATACGATGCAGCCCAAGGTGCAGGTGCAGCTCCTCAAAGAAAAAGCCCAAGAGAAAGTCGATGGGCTACAAGAGGATGCTGCCGCCACGTGGCAGCGAGCCCTCGCTGGCGACAAAGAATCAATCATGATACTCCTATCGACGGTTGTAGCGGCAGGGGCAACTGTCGCATTCATCGTATGGCGGATTCGAGAAAATACCGGCACCCGGCGTCAACGCAAGCAATGGCGGCGTTTTACTAGGGAATTGGGGAAGGTCTACCCTCCCCAAGGAGTAGATTTCACTGTCCGTTAGTTGGACGTCTATTTTCGTCCGGGTTAGAATGAGTCCCGGAACAGATTTGATACGCACAGGGGACCGCATCAAGCGGACCCGCAAGAGGTAGAGGGGGTCGACGCCATGGGGCGCGGCCGTCAGAAGGCCAAACAGATGAAAGTCGCTAGACGGCTCAAGTATTTCAGTCCTGAGACTGACCTTGAGGCGTTACAACGCGAGCTTTCCGGCGACACGGCAGAAGCGGATGATTTTGAAGACTCCGACTTCGAGGAAGACGATGCCTTAGATGATGAGGATGAAGCCTATCGGGGCTGGTCCTCACCTGAGTCTCTTTGAGCTGCCTGATTTAACTCATCGACACTGAGTGTCGAAAGGTCTGCTATCCCAGTGCGGTATGCGGTACGCCCTAGCAGGTGTGACGCGACTGGTGCAGCCAATAGTTGAATGGCAATCACTACGGTGCATATCAGCACCCAGTACCAAGTTCTCAGTGTGAGGCACAATCCTAGGCAAATGATAGTGAGCCCTAAAAGCTGGGGTTTGCTGGCAGCATGCATGCGGGCAAACAGTTCATGGAACCTAAAAAGCCCAAGGGCCGCGATGGCAGTGAGAGAGATGCCTAGTAATAGGCACACAGCACCAATAAGGTTGAGAACTTCGTCGCTCATGCGTTATCTCCCCGCTGTCTTTTATCGGCTTCATCTGCCAACGCCTTTTCTTTGAGCAACTGGCGTTCCTCTTCGTCGCGGAGTTTTTGCAATTGGCGCGCCGCTTCTTCCGGGCTAAGAATGCTCCGTTCTCCCGGACGCTCTTTACCGACGAACCTCGCAATAGCAACCGACGAAAAGAATCCAGTGAGGGCAAAAATAACCAAAAGGACACTCAGGTCTGCCCGGCCCTGCCAAACAATCACCAAGACAATCACAGCAATTGCCACCGCGGTAAGAAGGTCAACGGCAACGGCTCTATCTAAGATAGTGGGGCCAAGTCCCAGCCGGATAACCGTGAGGAGAGCCGCGAATGCGGCTAGCCCGCCGCAGATCCAGTAGATAATCTCAGTTGCTTCGGCCATCGTGCCTCCTTTCCTTGAGGCCAGTTTCGGACAGAACACTGTTCGGCGCGAGCGCTCGCAGTATTCGAGTTTCTTGAGCGGCGGTCGCCTCTCTCACACCGGCAATGCCACCTTGATATTCCATGTCCAAAACATGAAGGAAGATTCGGCGGTGAGGCCGATCCACCTGCACGACAATTGTGCCGGGAATCAGCGAAGTCATGGCAACCAGGATGGAGATGTATACGGGGTTGACGCTGCGAACCTGGCACTCAACAATGCCATCTTTGCGTGGTGGAGAAAAAATGACCAGGTAGGCCACATGAAGACCAGCTTTTGCCATGTCCCATAGAAACCGGACCACAAGCCATGCCAGCGGCACGACGCGTACATGCCATGTCTTTGACTGATGAGGAAGGGGAAACAGCCACTGTATGGCGATCGCAATTGCCGTGCCGCCGATGAGGGAAACCCATGAGAAGTCTCCGAATGCGGCAAACCAGATAAACAGCAGCCAAAGGCTAAAAATGAGTGAAAAACGCGGGTAGGCTGCGGGATTCTTCCCTACGATTGTCCGAACTCTTTTCCTCACTTGGTCTCACCCCCCACGTCGGGAAGGTTGGCGCTTTCATCAGGTGCATACGGGATTGGGCGAGGGGGAGTCTCCCACGGCAACGAGATTCCTCCCGTAACATCGTTAGACACTCCGCCGCCTCGCCCATCTTCACCAAGAACGGCTGTGACATACGAATGCTTGTTGATAAGTGCTGAAGCAGACTCAGTCGTGTACGCGAAGATGTTGCCGCCGAATACCGACATGGCTATCTGCACCAGGGTGAGGGCCACGACCGTTCCATACATGATGGCTCCTACATTGCCGCCACCACGTTCATGCTCAGTTCGAGCCGACTCGGCGACAATGTGTGAAACACGCTGAGAGCGATCGGCCAGTTGAGCACGTTTAAGCATCCGTTCTTCACGGCCAGACAGGTGCTTCTTCTTTCCAAAAGTATCGGCTAGGCGACTGCCATCTTCGGGGGTTTGCCAAAAAACTCGGTTCCACACTTTGATAAGTACGTAGAGGGTGAGCAGCGAAGTGACCAAGCCGGCTGCCAACAGCGACCATGCCACGGGAGTATCCGCATTGACCGAAGCCTCAGTGAGCCCCAGTTTTCCAATGAACCCTGACAACGGTGGGATTCCCACCAGGTTGGTTCCAGAGATAAAGAAGAGAATGGCTATAAACGGGGCTGTGCGCATCATGCTGGACAGACGTGATGAGGAGGTGGTTCCAGTCTTGCGTTCAATGAGTCCTACGATGAGGAATAAAGTGGCCTGCACCAAAATGTGGTGGGCAGCGTAATAGATAGCCGAAGATAGCGACAAAACTGTAGCTAAGGATATTCCCCACAGCATGTAGCCGATGTGTGAGACCAAGGTAAAACTCAAAAGTCGCTTCACATCATCTTGAGCCACCGCCCCCATAATGCCGGTAACCATTGTGAATATCGCGAGAACTGCCAATAATACCTGCAGATTATTGTCAGGGAAGAGAGTGAACTGCAGACGCATAATGGCGTAGATACCGACTTTTGTCAGCAGGCCAGCAAAGACAGCAGTTACCTGTGCGGGTGCGGTGGGATAGGAGTCTGGAAGCCATGCAGACAATGGAAAAATTGCTGCCTTGATGCCGAAGGCAACCAAAAGCATCAGCTGCAATAGGAGTGCCATATTGGGGTCAAGGTCGTGAATCCGCACCGAAAGCTGCGCCATATTCACCGTACCCAGTGCGCCGTAAATCAGTGCAATGGCGGTGAGAAAAATGACGGAAGAGATCAAGGAGACGACTACGTATACGGTTCCTGCTCGCACGCGGCCACGGGTACCACCAAGAGTGATGAGAACAAAACTAGCTGCAAGGAGAAGTTCGAAACCGACGTAGAGATTGAAGAGGTCCCCAGTGAGGAAGGCGTTAGACACTCCCGCCACCAAGACAAGGAACGTTGGGTGATAGATGGCGATTGGTGCGGCGGGTGAGTCGTCTGCAACATCTTGGCCGATGGAATAGACCATGACTGCTAGGGTGACGATTTGGGAGATCACCAGCATAAGAGCAGCTAACCGGTCGCCAACCAAGGTGATTCCGATGGGCGCTGCCCACGATCCCACATCCAAAACCAGAGGTCCAGAGTTAGCCGCAATAAGAATATAGATGCTGAAAACCAGCGAAGTCGCTAACGCTGCAACTGAAATAGCCTGTTGAATACGTGGCCGGCGGGAAACGACCAGCGCTAATCCTGCACTCAGTAACGGCAGTAGCACCGGAATAGGTAACATCCACGCGTTCACTGGTCGTCCCCACTCGCGTCGTAAATGATGTCCGGATCTTCTGCACCCGTGGCACCGCTGGTTTCAGCAGTTGCTGCGCGGCCACGCGCAACCCTACGATCTTCCACATCATCGGCAACCTCATCGTGACCGGTCAGTCGCCATGATCGATACGCTAATGCAAGACCAAAGGCCGTCGTCCCTAAGGACAAAACAATGGAGGTGAGAATCAACGCCTGCGGAAGAGGATCAACAATCGTGTCACTATTGCCTCCCAAGAGCGGAGGAAGGCCTGCAGCGCCGCCCATTGCCAAAATGAGGACGTTGACTCCGTTGGTAATCATAGAAAGCCCTATGAAAACGCGTGTGAGAGTCCGTTCCAAAACCAAGTAAACTCCGCAACCAACCAGGACTCCAGCAAAGAGCAAAATTGCAAATGAGGGCATTAGCGCACCTTCTTTCTGCTCTTAAGGCGGGCTTTTGCATCTCCTGACTGGCGATCAATCTCAGCTCCAAGCGCAGAAACTAAATCGATCACCAGACCGAGAACTAGGATGTACACTCCAACGTCGAGGACCATTGCGGTGGTGAAGTGGAGGTCACCAAGAACGCCTAAGTGAATATCAACTGCGGTTGACTGCAGAACTGAGTTTCCGAAGAGCAACGGAGCGGCGCCGCCAGCCGCAGCTACGAATAGACCGAAGCCCAGAAGCTGACCGGGTGGAATCGGCATCGCCTCGCCCAGTTCATAACGTCCCCCCGCCAAGTACCGTAGGACAAACGCCAAACCGGCGACGACCCCGCCAGCAAAGCCACCACCTGGATCATTGTGTCCGATGAGAAGCAGCCATACAGAAATCATCAGCATGGTGGGGAAAAGTGCTCTCGTGGCAACCTCAAGAACTACAGAGCGGTCCTGCGGGCGCAATGTGGCGACAGCCGGCAGCATCTGAGCTTTACTCTTCACCTCTGGAGAGGGCCGGTCAATCCTTCCAGAGCGAGACTGAACATAGATCAGCGAGGCAACCCCTGTAGCTGTTACCAGGAGTACAGAAACTTCGCCAACCGTATCCCACGCCCGCATATCTACCAAGATGACGTTGACGATGTTCATTCCATTGCCGAACTCCAAAGCCTCCGCAGGCATAAGCTCAGATACCGGCGAGTGCACACGCGATGACATGGCATGCCACCCACCAAAGACCACAAGCAGTCCAACAATGATGCCCACTGCCATGCGCCACCATCGGCTAGAGGCCAATGGCCGATCAGAGAAGTACTGCGGCAGCTTGCGTAGAACCAGAATGAAAACAATGAGAGATACTGCCTCCACCACCAGTTGGGTGAGTGCAAGATCGGGGGCTCCTTGCACTGCGAAAAGTAGCGTCACCATCATGCCTACTGCCGCAAGCGCTAAAACTGCTTTCAACCGGCGCCTAGCGCGGACAGTAATGACCGCAGCAATGATACCTATGGCCACAATCACGGCTTGGAAGGTGTTATCCCACAACAGGAGACTCTTGGTGGGCAGGCCCATGCGCATCAGTGGGTAACCGCACAGCACTATCAAAGAGACGAAAATAACCGACAAATCGTACGGTAGGGAACCACGCTGCAGCAGACTGGTGATGCGGGCCGAGACCAGTTCCAGTTCTCTGACCGTCCAGGAATAGAACGCAACCATGGAGCCGCGTGGGGCGATGCGCCGCTGAAACCGGGCCACGCGCGGACGGAACCGGGCTAACAGGACTCCACCGAGGATGATGAGTGCGGTGATGCCGGCTGGTCCCCATCCAGACCACAGTGCCACGTGGGGGGTTCCAGGCAGGTTCTGCGTGATGTGCGCAGTGAGTTTGTCGAGGGCTGGGAAAGCCAGTCCGATAAGCGCACCAAGTGACAGGAAGGCGATAGGAACGGTCATTCCCCGGGCAACCGGCTTGACCGTAACGTCCATGTGGATGCGTTTATCTCCGAAGGCACCCCACCAGAAACGCCACGCATAGGCGAGTGACAGCATGGATGAGATCACCAAGACAACCAGAAGAGTGATGTCTGTTGTTGATGTCGCCCAGGGTGCAGCTGATCCTTCCATCAATGTGGTGACTAAGGTTTCTTTACCCACGTAGCCGGTGGTGATGGGGATCCCTGCCATGGAAAGGGCAGCCAGTGCAGCCGCACCAGCCAGTACGGGGTGGTATCGCCAAAGCCCTGAGAGGTCACGCAGGTCGCGGGTGCCCGTGGAAGACTCAACTGCACCAACCGTGAGGAAAAGGGAAGATTTGAAGAGAGAGTGGGCAATGAGCAACACCAGCCCTGCGGCCATTGCTCCAGCACTGCCCATACCCACTGCTGCCATCATTAGGCCCAGTTGCGAAACTGTCCCGAAGGCCAAAATAAGTTTGAGATCAAACTGGCGCATCGCCCGATATGCACCCACTAAGGCCGTCACGAATCCAACAGTCACCACCACCGCAGACCAGCCTGCCACCAAACTCAGGCCTGGGGCGAGTCTGGCAACAAGGTACACGCCCGCTTTGACCATGGCAGCTGCGTGGAGGTAGGCAGAGACAGGAGTGGGGGCGGCCATCGCGCCTGGAAGCCAAAAATGGAAGGGCACCTGTGCCGATTTTGTAAAGGCACCCACCGCGATGAGAAGACCCGCAACAATGACGAGCGGGCGCTGGGGATCAATGGTGCCGTTGATGAATGCTTCGATAAGCTCCGATATCCGGTAGGAACCTCCACGAAGCTGACCGAGCATCACGAAGCCAGCGAACATTGCTAGGGCCCCGGTCGAAGTAATCAGGAGTGCCTGGCGGGCTGCGCCGCGCGCGGGGCCACGATCATGGTGATGTCCGATGAGGAGAAATGACAGGATCGATGTCAGTTCCCAAAAGACGTACAGCATAATGGTGTGATCTACCGTGACCACACCAAGCATTGCCCCGGCGAAGCCCACAAATATCCCCGCGAACCTACCCATGCCGGACGCACCAGGGGAGAAGTATCGGGCCGCATAGATCATGACGATCGCACCCACGCCACTGACAACCAGAATCATCAGCCATGAGAGTGCGTCAATGCGAAAGTCGATACTCAGGTTGAGGTCGCGAACCCACACGATGGTGGTGTCGATTCCGCCCGCAAACGCCTGCTGAGTGTGGAAAAGAGCCCACATCACAGCACTGATGGGCGCCAAGCTAAGAAGTAAAAATGCATTGCGCCCCAGGTAGCGAACCGCTAAAGGCGCGCACAAAGCCGCGACCAAGTGCAGTCCCAGGAGGGCTAGCATCAGGTGATGGTCCTCTCTTCGATCATGTCTATCCTAGTTGAGGAGGTGGTCCAGATTCGTGTTTAGTGTCAAGATTCTGCCTATGGCTCAAGACCACGCTTCTGGTCAAGATTGGCGACAGTGAGACAATCCTTGCATGATTGGGTAGGTATGAGCATCTGCGGAAAGGCATCATGGTGGGAACACCAGCAGTAGTGTCAGTGGCAATCGCCGTTGCTGCTGTCAGTACAGTGGCGGGCGTCCTCTCTTTTGGACGAGGTGTCTTTGCCCTTATCTCTGACATGCGCACCGGAAAACCCGACCGAACCCGCACCTCTCACCCATGGCGTCGGCTCTGGAACACGGTCTGGACTGTTGTCAGCCATCGCACATTCCGTGGCCGTCCCGTCGTGAGGGCTGCCCACTGGCTGGTGATGGTAGCCTTCGTCGTCTTGGTACTTACTTTGCTGCGCTCTTACGTGCAGATCCGTTACCCGGCATTCATGCTGCCATTGATCGGTTCGTGGTTCATTTGGGGATGGATTGCTGAGTTCTTTGCCTGGGCAGGTCTGCTGGGAATCATCTCCCTGATGGTCACCCGTGTAGTGGTGCGCATCCGTCACCGCGACAATCCTAAGAGCTCTCGTTTCTACGGTTCAACCAGGTGGCAGGCGCACTTCGTCGAGTGGGTGATCCTGCTGGTGTGCGCCTGTGTCATTGTGCTGCAGACCCTTGACTGCGCCTTTGAAGCTAAAGACCCCTCCACGGCGGGGCACGCCACTGTCCTTAACTATCCTTTGACCTTTTGGCTCACTAGTTTTGTTGAAGACTGGTCCGCTACCGCTTTGGCTAATGGGATTGTCGTTGTTTCCGCATTGAAGATTCTTGTCTCCATGTCCTGGATGACTGTGGTGGGTGTGAGTACCACGATGGGAATCTCATGGCACCGTTTCTTGGCCCCTATCAACATATTTGCCGGCCGAGAAGTAGGTGGTGCTAAATCTCTGGGAGCTCTTGCGCCGCCTTTAGTGCAAGGTGAGTATGTCGAAGATATGGACGAGGCTCCTGACGATGCAGTTTTTGGTTTGGGGCGCACCAGCGACCTCACGTGGAAAGACCGCCTCGACACTCTATCGTGCACTGAATGTGGCCGGTGTCAGGCAGTGTGCCCGGCGTGGAACACCCAAAAGCCGCTCTCCCCGAAACTGCTCACTTTAGCGTTGCGCGACAATGCCGCCTCAGCCTCGCAAGTGGATGTTCGTCAGACCGATGGTCCTACCACGATTGAGTCTGGCATTTCACTATCGCCAGGTTCTTTTGACATTCGCCAAGCACTCGCCGCAGACGGCATTTCTGTGCCCGCCGGGGAAGCCGAGTTAGTTCCGGGCGTGCTGGGCGACCAGATGATCTGGGATTGCACCATGTGCGGAGCCTGCGTCGAACAGTGTCCGGTCGACATTGAACATGTGGACCGTATTGCCAACCTGCGCCGCTACCAGGTACTGATGGAGTCGGCGTTCCCCCGTGACCTAGCTGCACCACTGAAGTCAATGCAGACCAAAGGTAACCCCTATGGCCGTCCGGCGCGGGCACGATTGGATTGGGCGAAAAAACTCGACTTTGACGTGCCCGTAATCGGCCAAGACATCGAGGATGCCAGCGAAGTCGACTACCTCTTTTGGGTCGGATGCGCCGGAGCCTATGACGACAAACAGAAAAAGACCACTGCAGCCGTGGCGGAACTACTGCACACGGCAGGGGTCAGTTTCGCAGTTCTTGGAGGAGGTGAATCGTGTACGGGCGATCCTGCTAGACGCGCCGGAAACGAGGCACTATTCCAGCTGCTGGCCTCAGCGGCAATCGAAACGTTGAACGAGGCGAAAGCACAGCGCATTATTGTCACCTGCGCTCACTGCTTCAACACGATCGCCAACGAATTTCCTCAGCTCAACGGCCATTTTGAAGTTATTCACCACACACAAATACTCAATCGTTTAGTTCGCGAAGGCACGTTGAAGCCGGTAGCACATGAAGAAGCACAGAAGATCACCTACCACGATCCGTGCTTCTTAGGCCGTCACAACCGAGTATTCGAGGCCCCAAGGGAACTGCTGGGAGGAATACCTGGCGTAGAGCTTACAGAGATGTCCCTCAACCGAGAAAACGCCATGTGCTGCGGCGCCGGGGGGGCGCGGGCGTGGATGGAAGAAACCCAGGGAGAAAGAATCTCTACGGTGCGCATGAGTCAAGCAGAAGCGACGGGCGCACAAACCATTGCCACAGCATGCCCGTTCTGCACTCAAATGCTCAGCTCTGCACCTGGTTTCTCACAGGCCCCCGAAGTTAAGGATGTGGCTCAGCTTCTGGTGGAAGCAGTTCGGCGGGGGCAACCAGAAAGTCATCCTCATCAATGATCGCGGCCCGCCCCACCTCGTCAACAATCATTGCTGCAACCATCGCTATACCTTGACGGGCTATGGAACGCCCCCGGCGCCCCACCCTAGACAAAGTTCCATTGGGCAGTATATTCGTAGCACCACCCGTCCAATTCAACTCATAAATGTAGACCGGCCCTTTGATCCAGTCTTCCCACCGAAGTGCGCGTGGAACCTGATCCACAGGTCGAACCCCTGCCATGACCTGCTCGGCATCCTTACCTAGCACAGCCACATGGGGGACCCCCACCTCGGTAGTGGCACCTGGCTTCGGTTCCACCCCCAGTAGGTGGGCAAATCTTACAGCATCAATGTAATGCGGCGAATACACACGCAGATTCACTGCGCTCTCGGGATCGGGTGCCATGACGGTGCCCGACCCTGCGATCCTCAGTGCAGCACCCAAACGACGGGACATACGTCGCATCACCAACAAGGCACGGTATTCGATGCCCACAGGCATTCCCTCAGGAAAAGCCGCCGCCCATTCATCGAAACGCCTGGTCGGCTCACTAGGGGGGGCACCCCGCATCACATCAGCCCGAAGTATCCAAGCAAAAGCGCAGTTGTCGGGAAGTCCTAAGGTTTCACGCACGTCGGCACGGAGAGGCCAAGGCCCCTCTAAAGTGGCTCCCTCGGCTAAATGGAGGACTCCCGGAGATGTCCACCCAGCTTCATTCCACACGGAAATCGCCAAAGCCTCGATCTCATCTTCAGACACATCAGCAGGTAAACACAGTAGGTGGTGGGCTGTCCCCACCTTCGGGTCAAGATCCTCCAACGTAATTGCGGGGGCTGCCAACGACGCAGCAGTATCAACAATCAACTCGCCAGTGGCAGCGACTCGAAAAGAAGAAGTCTGGGACTGTGGGTCCGGCATGGTCACTACGTGCAGTTCGACCAGGGACTCCTCAGCGTTTTCCTTTGACGCTAGACGCTCAGCAATGGAGCGGCGTTCCACGTCACCATTCACGATCTTCCACCCGGGTGCGTTCAAAGCGCAGATACGATTTTGACGGAGTAGGTCCGCGCTGACCTTGATAGTGCGATCCCGTCCCGCTACTGCCGTAGGGGTGCTCGGCTGGAGAAGACAGGTCGAAGAAACACAGCTGACCGATTTTCATGCCTGGATACAGCAAAATAGGCATCGTCGCCGTATTGGACAATTCGAGGGTCACATGCCCGGAGAATCCTGGGTCAATGAAGCCCGCCGTTGAGTGAGTCAGTAGGCCCAACCGTCCCAGAGAAGACTTCCCTTCTAAGCGAGCAGCAATATCGTCACCGAGCGTGACCAGTTCATAGGTGGAACCGAGGACGAACTCTCCAGGATGGAGGACAAAGGGCTCTTTGGGACCAACATCGACCAAGCGGGTTAAATCAGGCTGGTCCTGAGCCGGATCGATGACAGCGTAGCGATGGTTGTCAAAAAGCCGGAAATAGCGGTCCAAGCGCACATCAATGGATGCGGGCTGGATGAGGCTAGCGTCCTCTGGAGACAATTTGATGCGACCGGTGGCGATTCCCACACGGATTTCTCGATCACTAAGCAGCATGCATCAAGTGTGACACGAAATGGGACGCAGTCCCAACTGGAGATTCGCAGCAGATTTCGGGCCGACTAAGCAGACCCAGCAATGCCTTCCCTTCGTTGAAATATAGCCAAAAATCACTCATTATTGTGATATGAAGTTGCTCCGTCAATATCCCGTGGTTGCCCTTGCTGTTGTTGTGGCAGCGGTGGCTGCAGGCGTCTATTTTCTTTATGCTCCAGTAGGCGCCCAGGTTATCGTCTCTGTTTTTGTTGGAATCTTCTGTCTCTACACGCTGATCGATATGGTCCGCCAGATCCTTCGCGGGCATTTCGGCCTAGACGTGCTAGCGCTGATAGCTATGCTTTCCACCTTAGCTGTTGGAGAGTATTGGGCGTCACTTATCGTGGTCCTCATGCTCTCGGGTGGGGAAGCCCTTGAAGATTATGCCCAACGGCGCGCCTCAGGCGAACTGACCGCGCTGCTTGACCGCTCCCCCGCTGAGGCCCATGTGGTGGTTGCCGGTGATGAAACTTGCGACGTCCCCGTCAACGATGTGCAGGTTGGTGATGTGATCATCGTTCGCCCGGCAGAAGTTGTTCCGGTCGATGGCGAGCTCATGTCTTCCGTCGGCACTTTTGACCAATCCTCTTTGACCGGAGAAAGCCTTCCTGTCACGCTCAATGCTGGCGCCGAAGTGGCATCAGGATCCGTCAACGGCTCCTCGGCCGTCAAAATTCAGGCCTTGCGACCTGCATGTGATTCGCAATATCAACAGATCATTCGTCTAGTCCAAGAAGCTCAAGACTCCAAAGCTCCCGTCGTGCGCCTCGCCGACAGATTCGCAGTCCCCTTCACGGCGATATCACTGACAATTGCTGCGTGCGCATGGTGGTTTTCAGGGGACCCCGTGCGCTTTGCAGAAGTCCTTGTGCTAGCCACTCCATGCCCACTCCTCATCGCCGCACCGGTTGCTTTCATGGGCGGAATGTCGCGGGCTGCGAAAAACGGTGTAGTGGTCAAAGGCGGCGCAGTTTTGGAAGCAGCCGCACGCATTCACTCCGCCGCTTTCGACAAGACTGGTACCCTCACCGAAGGACGCCCTGAAGTTGTACGAGTCGAAGGGCCCTCAAAGGTTTTAGCTATTGCAGCCAGCGCCGAACAGTACTCGTCCCACGTGTTGGCGGAAGGAATTCGCCGCGCAGCAAGCGGCACCGCACTGCCAGCGGCAGATCGGGCCACTGAGGTTCCTGCCGAGGGTGTCGAAGCTCTCATTGATGGCCACACTATTCGTGTAGGTCGCTACGATTTCGCGGGCGGTGACGTTCGTGCGGAATTACGTCCGGGTGAGGTTGCCGTGTACGTGAGTTCGGATGGTCTTCCTTTGGGCACCATCATCCTGGCGGATGCTGTGCGTCCCGAAGCTGAGGCTCTTGTCGAATGGATGCGTGGGGAGGGAACAGAGCACATCGTCATGGTAACTGGTGATGCTCAAGCTGCCGCCGATGCTGTGGGGGCTGAGGTTGGGGTTGATCGGGCATATGCGGATCTTCGCCCTTCCGACAAGGTCTCTATCGTCACGGAGCTTGGGCCCAAACCAACGCTTATGGTTGGTGATGGCGTCAACGATGCCCCCGTTTTGGCAGCTGCATCGGTGGGGGTTGCCATGGGTGCGCGGGGCTCAACTGCCGCTGGAGAAGCTGCTGATGCGGTTGTATTGCAGGACTCGTTGACCGGCGTAGCTTCGCTTATTGCCATCGCAAAACATACGTTGTCTGTGGCCTTGACGGCCATTTGGTTAGGTGTTGTGCTTTCGGTAGTCCTCATGCTTGTTGCTACCACCGGGGTGATTCCCGCGATCTTTGGGGCCCTGGGACAGGAGATTTTGGACCTTGTTGCCATCCTCTATGCGTTGCGTGCCTTGGGAGGAAAGCTTCCCTCACTCCGCGTTCCCTCCCCCACGCCGCACCCCGCCTCCCCTCAGGTGCGTGTTATGCGTCCGTTATCGGATACCAAAACAGACAAATAACACGCAGCTGGCGAGGGAGAGGTTCCCGTTCGACTAGGACTGTCAGCCCTGAGCAAAATTCCTTAACTCCTCTTAGCACTCCCACCTTTTGAGTGCTAATCTATAAGCAGGTTGAGTCAAGGAGACTCAAGTTTAGAGATACCTGTGAAGGGAGTAGATAATGACAACAATCGATACATGGCGTGATTTCGACCGCCTAGCTCAGACAATTTTGGCCGGAAAGCCAGCTCTACGCGCAATGCCAATGGATCTATTCCGCCGGGGCAACGAATACATTTTGTCCGCTGACCTACCCGGGATTGACCCCTCGTCCATTGACGTTGACATTGATGGCCAGCAGCTCACGATTCGCGCGGAACGTTTCGTGCCTGACAGCAAAGACGTCAAGTGGTTGGTTCGCGAACGCAGTGGCGGCACGTTTGTCCGTCAGCTTTCCGTAGGTGAAGGAATCGACACCTCGTCAATCACCGCGTCCTATGACGACGGAGTTCTCACCGTCACCATGCCGGTACGTGAAAGTGCCAAGCCCCGGAAGATTTCGGTTGCCCGCGTAAGTGAAGGCGAGGCTGAAGAGGCTAAAGTCGTCGAGGCATAGTTCTTCACCGTGCCATTCCAGCGATGTGCACAGCGAACTACCTAAACTCTTACGGGAGAGAACCCAGCACCCGCGTTCCCGCATCCTGGGCGATATGGTAAATGCCGGGGCGGCATACGGCCCCGGCGCGGTTTTATGACCCCGTACGTGGGAATGAATGGAGGGGACTAGAAAAGCGTCTGTTCCTGTTCAGTCGCAGGCTCCTCCTCGGAAGGAATCACCTCTGTGGCAGGAGCCTGCACGCCAAAACCTGGACCGCTGGGAATAGGCCGCCCCGCTTGGAAGGCTTCGGAGACGGCCCTAGCACGCTGATCAGCAGCCTCATTCATGTCATGACCTGCATGTCCGCGTACCCATTCAAAAGTGACATTGCGTCCACGCATCGCCACATCCAGAGCCTCCAATATGGGTCTGTTAGCGACAGGCTTGCCATCAGCTTTACGCCACCCTCTGCGCTTCCACCCGGGCATCCACTGAGTAATGCAATTGATCGCATACTGTGAATCAGCCAAAATACGTAAAGGTTCGTCTGCAAGGCCCGCTGCGGCTGTCGCCTCCAAAAGGCGCAACACGGCGGTAAGCTCGCCCATATTGTTTGTACCCTCAGGCCAACCACCAGCATCCCAGCAATCGGGAGACACATACCAAGCCCATCCTGCAGGTCCTGGGTTTCCAAGCGATGATCCGTCAGCTGCTGCAGTAATAGTCACCAGGCCACATTACCTCAACAGCCAACGGGCAATCATCCTCTAATCCGTGGCCAATGCCTCAACTGGGCTGACCTGCGAGGCGCGGCGTCCCGGCAGCCACGAAGCAATCACAGCTGCCACTACAGCAACAACCAGCACAATAGCGATTTGTAGCCAAGGAACCGCAATTACCAGCTCGGTAAACTCGGCAGGAATAGCGGTCATCCCAATGGCGCCAAAGAAAATTCCAGCAGCGATTCCTAAAAGGGCTCCCACCACAGAGATCACTAAGGCCTCCACAGTAAGCAACCGTGATACCTGGCGGCGAGTCATTCCCAGTGCTCTCAGCAACCCGTTTTCACGGGTGCGCTCAACGACGGAGAGTGAAAGAGTGTTTGACACTCCAACCAGCGCAACCAGCACTGAGACAGCGAGGAGTCCTACGACTACAGCCAAAACAATAGTGATAATATTTTCGAATTCTGCGCGCATTGGTGCCGCACCTGAAACAGAAAATGAAGAATCAACACGTTGAATATCAGCAACAATTCCTGCATGATCACGAACATCGGTCAGCTGCGCGACTATCTGCTTGATGGGAGCATCCGGAGCCAACGCATCAAAAACGTCCGACGTTACGGCAAGTGCTCCTAAATCGACATAGGTCACCGGCAACGCAGTGAGCTTCTGGCACGTATTTTCACCACAGAGCTCTACCTCATCGCCCGATTCATATCCCGAGTCGAGGTTCACAGCCACCTGCGAAGAGTCGGGCGCGGTAATATCGGTCCGCGCCACCTCCACCAGAGCGTCAATATCCACTAATGCAGTGCTTTCACCATTGGCCGTGACGGGAGGTTCGCCTTCTCCGGACCAGACGTGCATGCGCAATGGTAGTGCTTTGGCAACACCTGGCACGGATGACACCTCATCAACCTGCGCCGCGCTCAGATCACCATGGGTCGTGATCACCACGTCGGTTGGCATGAGCCGATCTAGGTTGGTGTCCATGGTTTGGCGCAACGAATATGCACCGACCATCATGGTGACAATCAAACTGACACCGATCACAACCGAGACTCCAGTTGCCGCGGTCCGACCGGGATTGCGCAGAAGGTTACCTCTCGCCATTCTGCCCGTCACCCCACGCAGCGGATAGGCCAATGCCGCCACAAACCAGGGGAATGCCGCTGACAGGAGCACAATCAGTCCAACCAGACTGACGATGCCAGAGACAAATGCCATGCCAAATGATGCCGTGGTCTGGTGAGGGGCCTGCCACACCATGACAGCTCCAGCTCCAACCGCCATGATTGCACCAATAATGAGACGTGCCCACCATCCGACTCCACGTTTGACGGCAGGAACATCAGCGTTTGCCAGTGCCTGGATAGGTTCAATGCGACCGACCTTCAAAGCCGGACGAATGCCAGAAATAACAGTGATGACCACACCCAAGAGGAACACCCACAGCATCGTCCATGTCACCACAGCATCTAGCGCAGTGACGAATGTGGGAACCAGTCCGACCAGCCAAATTACCAAAGCTCCCAACAGCCCACCCACGACAACACCGATTGCGGAAGCTACTGCACCGACCGCAGCCGACTCGCCCAGAATTAGTCTGCGTACCTGCTTCGGCGTCGCCCCCAGACAACGAAGCAAAGCCATCTCCCGCAAGCGCTGCTGAACAATCACCTGGAACGTAGTACCAACGACGATGATGGCCACAATCGCAGCAATGAGAGGAAAGACCATTACCACCATATTCATCGAGGCCATGTCCATGTTAATCCCAGAAAGACCGGCGTCGATCACTTCGGATTTAGTTTGTACCAACAAACCCGTATCCGTCCCCAAAGCCGCAGCTACTGCGTCAGCTAGTTTTTGCTGCTGCGCATCAGTGAGGTCAGGATTCCCCTTGATGAGAACAGCGTCTGCGGACGCAGTACCGACCAATGCATCGAAATCTGCGGGATTCATCAACATTTGGTTGTTTGCCATGGTGATCAATCCGCCAGTGCCATAAATGCCCGACACTGTCAGTTCAAGGGGCTTGTCCTCACCACCGAATGCGTTGTCGACTGCAATAGTGTCACCAACAGACAGCTTAAGAGCATCGGCAATACTGCGATCTACGCTCACTTGACCGGTGTGAGGGCGTTCCCCTTCGGCATACTCAACTTCGACAAAACCTGGAAAGTCTGGTGCGCTACGCGTGTTCAATACGACATCGTCTGCTGCCACCTGGGCGTAGAAAGACACTTTAGGTGCTACAGCCTTGACCCCATCCACGTCTTGTACCTGTCTGGCAACGACCTCGTAGTTCTCGATATTGAACAAATCAGCGTCAGGATCGGCCACTACGGCCACATCAATATTCTCATACTCACCGATAAGTGCCTTCTTTGCCCCCGCCCCCATTCCAGCAGCAAAAGATAGCGCGAGCATGATGAATGCCACCGCGATTGCAACTGCGCCCATGGTTGCCACATATCTGCGCCCATGGTGACGCATATTGGCACGAAGGAGCCCTTTCATCGGTGAGCACCCACCATTTCATCTTGAGTAATTTTTCCATCCCGCACGGTAAGAACTCTATCGGTTCGCGCCGCACACGCAGGGTCATGCGTGACCATAATGACGGTTTGCCCTAGCCCGCGCACAGCCTGACGCAACAGATCTAGGACTTCTTCGGTGCTTTCGGTATCCAAGTTTCCTGTCGGTTCGTCAGCAACGATTACGGCCGGACGCATCACCAAGGCCCGCGCAATTGCCACGCGCTGCTGCTGTCCACCTGAGAGCTGCGAGGGCAAATGGTGAAGGCGCTCTGTCAGTCCAAGGGCCCGCGTCACCTGGCCAAACCAGTTGCGGTCTATGTGTTTTCCTGACAGCCGCATCGGAAGCAGGATGTTTGCTTCCGCGTCGAGGGTCGGAATGAGGTTGAAACTTTGGAAGACGTAGCCGATTCGCTCACGCCGTAGCCTGGTCAGGGCATTGTCATCGAGTCCAGACAATTCCACACCCTCAATGCTGATTGAGCCCTCTGTTGCCGAGTCCAGTCCTGCTAAAAGGTGCAGCATGGTTGACTTCCCCGACCCCGAAGGGCCCATTATTGAAGTAAATACTCCCTTTTCGAAGCCCACGCTGACGTTGCGTAAAGCCATGACCGCTGTGTCCCCTTCTCCATAGACTTTGCTGACATTGTGTAGGTTCACAACCACATCTGACATAGTTCAGTCTCCTTGCATCGTTACCATCCCATGCTGCCATGTGGCTTCCCGAATATTTTCAGATTTTTCCCTGGTTGTTCCCTGGTTCCCCTAGTCCTTTTGGATGAGGGAAAACCCCTACTTCAGGCTTTTGTCGGGCCTCTGGCCTATTCTTGATTCCATGCGTAGGCAATCATTTTCTGGACGAGGGGGCCGTCCAGCTAAGCGTTTTGATGACCGTCCCCGCTCTGGCTCTGACCAAGACCTTCTGCGTCTCCTTCGCGGCATAGATGGGTCTTCATACGGAGCCTATAAGCGCGCCTTAGGTGATTGGAACTTTGGGTCTTTTACAGTCATTCTGGACCGGATTCAGTCAGACCCATATGCGCCGCCTTCGGCTGCTCGCATCACAATGAGTGCTTCGACGGCAGGTCTTCCTGCTGAAGCGATTTCCACGCCAGATCAGCAGTTGGCCACTGCTGATTTTTTGGCGCGCAACTTCCACCGGGTACTGCGTCATTCATCCCGTTTTGGCGCTCTCTCTATCGCAACTCCAGGCCAAGAAATTTTGCAGCGTTCATCCTGCACGGTCACTGAAAAGTCGATTGAACTGCGAATTCAGATTCGGATGCCTGCGCGTGGCCGGACAATTCTTGGCCAACAGGCGGCCACAATTTTCGACGTGGCCATCCCTGATGCTGTGGGCGAGACTCTTGACTTCCTCAGTCCCCACGCAGCCGAATACCGCGCCGACCTGTTGCGCCATGTGGCCGCGTTTGAGGACCATCGCGCCCTTCAAGAGTTGGTGTCTGCACGTGGCTGGGTAACTTTTGTTGCAGACGAGGCGATGCTCGCGCGCCGCTCAGGGATATCCGCGTTGCCCCTTAGTGACGGAGTGCCTTTTTCCTCTCCCGATTCACTTCGTGAAACAGTATCATTACCCCACGCCGGACAGGTTTCTGGCATGGCAATCCCCCGGGGTATCACTTTGATAGCAGGCGGTGGCTACCACGGAAAGTCCACTCTGCTATCGGCCATCGAAAGCGGGGTCTACCCGCATATTCCAGGGGATGGACGCGAACTGATAGCGACCGCGCCAGAGGCGATGAAGATTCGTGCCGCCGACGGCCGACCCGTCACCCGCGTAGATGTGTCCCCTTTCATCAACCACCTACCAACAGGCACGGATACTCACATTTTCTCCACGCAGAACGCCTCCGGATCGACTTCGCAGGCAGCTTCTTTGGTTGAGGCAGTGCAGGCTGGAACCTCTGCCCTCCTCATTGATGAGGACACGTCGGCAACCAATTTGATGATCCGTGACGAGCGGATGCGTGCCCTCGTATCAGCCGCGCAAGAACCCATCACCCCTCTGATTGATCGCGTGCAAGCCCTGGCGAAAAAAGTGTCAGTTGTGATGGTGATGGGCGGGTCCGGAGCATATCTCGATGTGGCAGACCGCGTTCTGCAGATGGATGCCTACCATTGTCTTGACGTGACTGGTCAGGCACATCAGATAGCGCAAAAACTTCCTCGACACCTGTCCACGATTGATAGTTTTCCCCCATTGGCACCTCGTACACCTCGACCACTGAGCAGTCCTGAACGGGCGAAGACACGCTCATCTGGATTGGATTCCATCACTTTGGATAAACAGACCATTGATGTTTCTGACGTGGAACAGATCGTTGACCCCGGACAAACCGAGGCGATTGCTTGGGCGCTGCGTGGCATCCTTTTCCAGCTGGCAGATGGAACTAAGACCCTGTCAGAGCTGGCGTCCCAGGTGGAATGGCACATTGAAAGAAAAGGACTTGACGCTTTGAGTGAATACGGTGGGCGTCCTCATCCTGCTTTCCTGGTTCGCCCGCGACCAATCGATATTATTGCCGCTGCAAATCGGTATCGAGCACTTGAGATTGCCCCGGTGTCATAGCCCCGGCCGCAGCTTTTGACACATTCGATACCAGGAGTTCTAGAGGGCCGCGCTGACGGGTCGCGGCCAGCAGGCCACCAACTGCAAGAACCACCACAAGTTGCCACCAAAAGGCCCATTGCACATATCCGGGAGGAGAACTGAGGTCAAACGCGTTGAGGCCGACGTACATGAAGGCGGTCATCGCCACGTGGAGAACATAGATTGTCAGTGGAGCTGCGCCAGCGGACAGAACTGGTTTAATCAGCCAGGGCACCGTGGTGAGGGAAGCCGTGGCCAATAGACACGCACCAATAATTGCGATAGCAGCCCCGCCGGTATGAGCAATGTCAATCAACGTGCCTGAGTGGGGGGTCGGCAGCATCCACGCGGCGAAACCAGCGTCAATAGGGGCACCATAGCTGGACTGATACACATAATCGCGGATCATTGCGGTGCTTTCACCGGTGAGGTGAGCCACGGTCGGTGCGAAGCTCATGCGCACGTAGGCTTCCCCAAAAATGGAGGCTGCGGAAGACACGATTGCGCCGCCCACCAGCATCCATGTGGCCGCTTGGGTGAGTTTTCCACCAGAGCGCATTGCGAGCATCCACCTCGCCATGATGATGCCTATCAGCATGTACACGATCCAGGTCAGTACCGGATACGTCCCCGTGATGAACACTGATTCGAAGAAGTGCCCATAGTCCAGCAAACCTGGCATTGCGTCATACACTTCGATGCGGTACCACGCGTTAAACTGGGCTCCCCCTAAGGACAAAATTGCGGCAATAAGTACCAGACCCCAACTAGGGAGATTCACGATGAATGCTGAGACGGCAATCGCTGTTCCAAAATAGACCAAAACTACCGCAATGTTGTGGTCGGGAAGTAACTCCATCAGCCAGCCAATAAACACTACAACGATACCGCGAACAAAAATTCCCACGCTGGCGGAGAAGCCCTGTTGCTTGCGTGAAGCAAAGACGACCCCGAATCCTCCAAGGACAGCGAAGAGGGATGAGGGAAAACCTGAACTGACGATCTCCACCCACGCGGGAGCATTGCCCATTGGAACTAGCAGATGGGCTGCCATCATTCCCACAATGGCAAGGAATCGCGCCAGGTCGATACCTATAATGCGGGCCTTAACTGATGTGGTCACCTCACTAGCGTACTGCCCCGTCGCGCATTACAGAGTTATAAATCAGAACACCAGCCGATATTCCATACTTGGTTTAGTTTTATGACTCTGTAATGTGCGGAAGGGACGACTCAGTGATTCCCATCGCACCACTGCTCAGGCGGGACGACAGCCTTCACAGAGTCGATGTGCTGGCCACATCCACTCCACGTCGTTTTATTGCATACAGGGCACGGGACAGGTGAACACATAGTTTTCCTTCATGATAGGGAGAGGAACACCTTTTCAAGTTCCTCTACGGTGAGCGGTTGATCTGGATCTTCTAAACAGTCCTTCATTGCCGATGAGATGACGACGAATCCGGCGCGATCAAGCGCCTTTGAAACAGCTGCCAGTTGAGTGACCACGTCACGGCACGCGCGTCCCTCTTCCACCATCGCGATTACTCCATCAAGTTGCCCGCGGGCCCTCTTGAGCCGATTGACCACTTTCTTTTGGGTTTCTACATCCGGGGCAGCCATCTACATTCCCTTCTCCACAACCAACGTCGGTCCTAGCGTATCGGCGAGGGTGGTCATTCCACCGGAGAAAGTTGCGACGTCTATGCCTTGCTGAGCAAGAATCCGGTAGGCGAGGTAAGAGCGCATCCCCGACTTGCAGATAAGACGTATAGGGCGTCCATCAGCGGCAGCGGTGATCTGGTCGAGGCGTGCACGAATCTGCGTGTGAGGCACGCATAGCGCTCCAGGCAGGTGTCCCGAAGCAAACTCGGCTTCACTGCGCACATCAATGATGAGAGCGTTTTCCTGCGCCCAAGGAAGATCAGAGGCATACCAGAGTCGAATCTCACCGTCGAGCACATTTTGGCCAATCATGCCTGCCATATTGATGGCGTCTTTCGCGCTTCCATACGGCGGCGCGTAGGACAAATCCAAGTCGATAAGATCATCTACTGTCATGCCTGCGCGTATAGCTGTCGCCAATACGTCAATGCGCTTATCAACGCCATCCGTCCCGGCAGCTTGAGCGCCCATAACAGTTCCGTCAACGCCATAGTGCACCAATAGAGACATGGCTTGTGCGCCTGGAAAATACCCCGCGTGCTGGGTGGGGTGCAGGTGAATAGTGTGATAGGTGCGGCCTGCAAGCGCGGCTCGGTTTGCGCCCGTCATCGCCACAGTCAACTTCCCGATTCGGACAATTGCAGTGCCCAATGGCGTGGGAAATTTCCGCGCCAACTCGGGTGTAAAAATGTCATCTGCAATATAGCGGCCACCCCGGTTTGCGGGACCTGCCAGAGCAACAGGCCTGTTCATGTCGTGAAGAACCGCAGCATCTCCAGCCGCCCACACATGGGGCGCCGAAGTGCGTCCGTGCCTGTCAATAACAATTGCACCATTCTTCGTTTCGATTCCAGCATCCGCGAAGATCTCCGTATCGGGGCGCACGCCTGCTGAGAGAATGATGAGGTCGGCATCTAGCTGACGCCCGTCAGTCAGCAGCACTTGAGTCGCGCTGACTTCACTTGCCCCTACACCGGCAATGACATGAATGCCTAACCGTTCCAGTTCACGTGTGGCGATACTCGCTATTTCGCGTTCAACTGGAGGTAGAACATGCTCGGCAAGTTCAACGATAGAGACATTCCAGCCGCGGAACGCCAACGCTTCCGCGGCTTCCACACCAATAAATCCAGCTCCCAGGATGACAGCATTACCGGGTTGTTTCGCTACAGATGCAACCTCTACAGCATCGCCAACTGAGCGCAAGGTATGCACGTGTGGCAGGTCAAGGCCAGGGATGGGTGGCCGAACAGCCGTGGCACCAGGAGCGAGAACCAAAGCATCATATTTTAAGGAGTACCCATTTACCGTGATCACTTTCGCCGCAGTGTCGACTGCCGTCACCTCATGATTTACCCGCACATCGAGGTTGAGTGACTGCTGCAAGCTCTGCGGCGTCTGCACCAGGAGGTCCGATTCGTTGGGGATTTCGCCTCCAACGAAGTAGGGCAGTCCGCAATTGGCAAAAGATACGTGGGGACCTCGCTCTAAAACAATGATCTCCGCAGACTCATCGAGACGTCGTGCCCGGGCAGCCGCCGACATTCCAGCAGCCACCCCTCCGACGACAATCAGTCTCACTGAGCAACCTCAGCAATCACACGCCCCAGTCCTTGCGCATTGAGCGCACCAGGCTGAGCAAAGACTTGCTTACCACCGCGGAAAGCTACAAGTGTCGGAATTGAGGTGATCTTGAATGCTGCTGCCAGTGCTGGCTGCGATTCCGTATCGACTTTCCCAAAGACCATCTCTGGGTGTTCGCGTGACGCTGCCTCAAAGACAGGGCCAAAAGCCCGACACGGAGGACACCAATCCGCCCAAAAATCTAGGAACACGATGTCATTCTTCTCAATAGTGTCTTGTAGGTTTTCCGTCGTAATTTCTAGCGTAGCCATGTGAACACAATACCCCCCTGGGTATTATGACTGCAAGTGGTGTGCGCCTCTCAACGTTGTGGTGCGGTAACGTGTTGCTATATCGAATAGATGGGAGAACGCGTGGCAGCAGATCCACACTGGGCTGATAGTGTGCGGCCAGATAATGCTGAGGCAAAGCGCTACCCGTATGCTCCGCCGAATTATCCCGTCCACGGAACACCCACCCCCAGTCAAGTTCCACCACAGCAGACTTTTACCTACACGGGCCCCACCTTGAGCAACCCCTCAGCCGACCCTATAGGTGGTGGCAGCTCACTTGTTTTCGGGCTGCTCTCGTGGATTCCTTTCGTCGGCCTGCTGGGTATAGTTGGGATACTCTTAGCTCTCAATGCCCTCAAGCGTTCCGCAGAACAGAGTAAAACACTGGCACCGCTACCGTTGGCAGGCCTCATTACCAGCGCAATGGGATTGGGTGCAACAATTTTTATTATCGTTATTGCACTCTTTGTCGACTAAAGCCCCTACACCTCAGGTGCTGGATTTTTGCGAGGTTAACGCCGGTCAAACCCGCAAAATTCCAGCACCTGGCGCCTAATGGGTTACAGCATGCAAGAAACGCAGCCCTCGATCTCTGTTCCCTCCAGCGCCATTTGTCTGATCCGCACGTAGTACATGGTCTTGATCCCCTTACGCCAGGCGTAAATATAGGATTTATTCAGCTCACGAGTGGTGACCGTGTCTGGATAGAACAGCGTAAGCGACAGTCCCTGATCCACATGCTGCGTTGCAACAGCATAGGTGTCGATAATCTTCTCTGGGCCAATTTCATACGCATCCTGGTAGTACTCCAGGTTGTCGTTAGTCATGTATGGGGCCGGATAATATACGCGGCCAATCTTGCCTTCTTTGCGGATCTCGATCTTCGAGGTGATCGGGTGAATCGAAGAGGTGGAATTGTTGATGTAGCTGATTGAACCCGTGGGTGGAACAGCCTGTAGGTTCTGGTTGTACATGCCGTGTTCTTTGACCCGCGCGGCCAAATCAGCCCAGTCCTCAGAGGTGGGGACTTTGATCGAGGACTTCGCTAAAAGCTCCTTAGCTTTATCCGTCTTAGCTGACCAATCCCCGTTAATATACTTTTCGAAGAATTTGCCACTTGCATAATCGGAACGCTCAAAGCCGTCGAATGTCTCCTTACGTTCTTCGGCAATCTTGGACGAGGCTTTGATTGCCTCATAGGCAACGGTCATGAAGTAGACGTTGACGAAGTCAAGAGCTTCATCAGAGCCGTAATAGACATGCTCACGCGCTAAATATCCGTGGAGATTCATCTGACCCAGGCCAATCGCATGACTGCGGGCATTGCCAGCAGCAACCGAAGGCACTGATTCGATGTTCGATAGGTCAGAAACGGCAGTGAGTGCGCGAATGGCTGTTTCGATAGTCATCGAGAAGTCTTCAGAATCCATTGCCTTAGCGATATTGAGAGACCCCAAGTTGCACGAAATGTCCTTGCCGATTGTCTTGTAGGACAGGTCGGGGAAAAACTCTGAGGGTTCAGATACCTGCAGAATCTCCGAGCACAGGTTGGACATGGTGATGCGTCCATCAATCGGATTGAGCCGATTCACGGTGTCCTCAAAGACGATGTAGGGGTAGCCTGATTCAAACTGAATCTCTGCGATGGTCTGGAAGAAGCGGCGCGCGTTGATCTTCTTCTTTCTGATCTGGGGATTGTCAACCATTTCGCGGTACTTTTCCGTCACCGAGATTTCAGAGAAGGCCTTCCCGTAGACGCGTTCGACGTCGTATGGGCTAAAGAGGTACATATCCTCATTCTTCTTAGCCAGGTCGAAAGTAATGTCTGGAATAACAACACCCAGGGACAGTGTTTTGATGCGAATTTTTTCGTCGGCGTTTTCACGCTTGGTATCCAAGAAAGCCAAGATGTCGGGATGGTGTGCATTAAGATACACGGCACCTGCACCTTGGCGAGCCCCAAGCTGGTTCGCATATGAGAATGAATCTTCTAGCAGCTTCATGACAGGAATGACGCCACTGGACTGGTTCTCAATACGTTTGATCGGCGCGCCAGACTCACGCAAATTCGTGAGGTTTAGGGCCACACCCCCGCCGCGCTTAGAAAGTTGCAACGCGGAGTTGATGCCGCGCGCAATCGACTCCATGTTGTCTTCGATGCGCAACAGGAAACAACTCACCAGTTCCCCGCGCGCCTTCTTTCCAGCATTGAGGAAAGTCGGGGTTGCTGGCTGGAAACGCCCGGCCATCATTTCATCGACTAAACGCTCTGCAAGGGCATAGTCACCCCGAGCTAAGTAAAGTGCCACCATGCATACGCGGTCTTCAAACCGTTCAAGATACCGTTTGCCGTCAAAGGTCTTCAGTGTGTACGAGGTGTAGTACTTGAATGCCCCCAGGAAGGTGGGGAAACGAAACTTCACAGCATAAGCACGCTGGAAAAGCGCTTTTACTTGATCAAAAGTATATTGATCTAAGGTTTCTTTCTCGTAGTAGCCGTTATCGACCAGATAGTCCAGCTTCTCACCAAGATCGTGGAAAAATACCGTGTTCTGGTTGACATGCGATAGGAAGTATTGTCGTGCTGCCCGACGGTCAGCGTCAAACTGAATCTTCCCCTCAGCGTCATAGAGATTCAGCTGCGCATTGAGCGCATGATAATCGAGCTCTGGCGAGAGCGCGGGTTCTAGACCGGTGTCGGTGAGGTTGTTGACCAAAATCTCCTCAGTCCCTCTTGAACGCGGACAACATCTTCAGGAGTGCCCAGCAGTTCGAACTTATACATATGTGGTACGCCCACTTTCTGGGCGATGATATCTCCAGCTATGCAGTATGCCTTACCGAAGTTAGTATTGCCTGCCGAGATAACTCCCCGGCAGTGCGAACGATTCTGTTCATTGTTGAGAAACCGAATCACTTGCTTAGGGACAGCTCCCCTTTGGTTCCCACCCCCGTATGTTGGTACTACCAACACATAATCACGGTCTATTTCTAATGGCACATCGCCAGCTCTCAGTGGAATTCTGCTAGATGGAAAACCAAGGCGATCAATGAATCGCTTGGTATTTTCCGTCACTGAAGAAAAGTAGACCAGGTGTACCACGAAGAATCAACGCGCCGCCGCTAGTGCCAACGCGGCGACCTCCTTAACACGGTCAGGACGGAAGCCGCTCCAGTGACCCGCGTCAGTAACCACTACGGGAGCCTGTTGATAGCCCAAGCCAATGATGTATTCCAGAGCTTCAGGGTCGGCAGTCACGTCGACCTTCACGTAGTCCACCCCCAGCTTGTCCAAAGCACGATACGTAGCATCGCATTGCACGCAACGTGGCTTTGAGTAAACGGTGATGCTCATTTTTGCTCCTTCTCCCGGCTGAACTACATGCCTGTAATCACATCCATGTCATTCTCACAGAGAAGACTGATGCGCACAACTTGAACACTACACCTTGTGGTCATTCATCGAAACAACCCCTAGGTCTAGTGTCCAAACTTCTGTCCACTACATCACGTTCTTCTTGTGGAACCACACGTAACAGAGTCTCACAGAGCTCCGACAAGTCCCGGGTATCATGCCAGAAACACTGTGGAACAAAGTTATCCACAGGCTGTGGATACTGTGGATAGAATGCTGATGTGATTTTCCCGGCTCGGCGTGTCGCACACATGTGGCTCTCACATGCTTCAGTGCTCGGGAACTCAATGCGCACGCGCTCCCAGCACATCGAGCTTCCCCAAGCACATTGGCATCAGCTACACGCAGGCTCACACCTAGTCCGGCAGTATCTGCGAGCACACTTCCGTCACATACTCATCTGGACTCACACCCGAACCGGGGCCAACAACGTAGACGTTGTACATCATCGCCGGCTTCAAACCGTGGCGATCAGCATAGGCGGCCAGAATATCTGAAGCCGGTCCAATGGTGGAATCATATGATCCGGTGACCGTAATACTTATTGCCTCAAACTCAGGAACCGTCTGGCATTGCAAGGGTGCAGAAGGAGTAAAGGGCTCTGGAACTGTCATCCAAATCTCAACATCACAGTCAGTTTCTTTGTAGTCGGGGTCATAGAAGCTGGCTCCCACAACAGTATCTGGCCCCCAACTAATTCCTACTTTCCCAATAAGTGGCATGAATTCCTGCCACAGATCCCCTTCATGGCCGTAGTTCGGGATAATCTTGCGTAGCGCCGCACGGACATGGGCAGGCACTGTTTTGCGAATAACATTTTCTTGTGAAATCACTGGATCCTCAATCTGTTGGACGAGGCGTCTGACAGCAGCCATTTGTTGCGCCATCTTCTTAGCCTCGTGACTAAGACGGTTACCATGTGCTTCTAGAATTGTGATGACTCCAGCATCATCTAAAGTCAATGCTTGGGCAATCTCATCAATGGGCAGCCCCACATCGCGCAATTCTCGAATCCGCATTGCACGCATCAGTTCTGCGCCACCATAGAAGCGATAACCGGTGAAGGGATCAGTCCAGGCGGGCTGCAGCAAAGAGCGCTCTTGATAGTGTCTGAGCATTCGTATGGATATGCGCGTCAGACGAGAGAACTCTCCTATTTGCCACAAATCTTGGTCTGTTTCCTTCACATCCACTATGTAACTGTCTCACACAGTGTGAGGGTCAAGATACCTTTTCCACCATGGCTTCGACACGCCTGCGCATTTCCGATTCAGGAAGCGCGCCAATATTAACATCCGTCAGCAACCCGTCAGCTGTCACAAAATAGTGAGAAGGGACTGCCGCGTTGCGGTATAGCGAAGCCAACTCCGATTGGCGATCAACCACAATGGGAAACGTGAGGTCCAACTGCTGAGCATAGTTGCCCACCGTATCCTCAGATTCGCCAACAAACACCGTGATTATGTCGATGCTGTCGCCGTAGCGTTGATACATCTCCTGGAGATCAGGCATCTCCGCACGGCAGTTGGCACACCAGGTCGCATTGAACACCAACCATAGTGGGCGTCCTTCACGCTGCGCAATGCTGATTTCCTCTCCCTGCAAAGTCCTGGCGGTAAAATCAGGAACCTGTTCTCCTACCTTGGGAGCGGGACCGGAGGAATCTGAGATCTCAACCTGACTGGCTTGCGTGGACGTCACCCCTGCACCACCAGAAGTACCACTGCTATTACTAAAACCTCCACGACTCCACCAAATGAGGCCAAGAATAACTACCGCAGCAATCACAAGAACTACGACGTTAGTGACAGTAGAATTTCTGAATGATTCTTTTTCACCCATAGGAATGCAAACCGCCAAAGAAATGGTTCCCGAAGTACGCAAAGAGCACAGCAGCAAAACCCACCAGTAATAACCAGGCACTCCGCTTTCCCTGCCATCCTCTGGTAACACGAGCATGGAGGTAGGCGCCATAGATCAGCCATGTAACCAAAGCAGCTGTCTCTTTCGGGTCCCAACCCCAGTATCGTCCCCAAGCAGTGTCGGCCCACACAGCCCCCAAGACGATCATGATAGTGAGCATCGGGAATGTGACAGCAGCAGCCTTGTATCCAATGTCGTCGAATACTTCACGCCTCGGGAGTCCGCGAATTTTCAGTTTGGGGTAGAGCAAGTAGAGCGCTGCCGCACCACACGATACGCAGGCCGCACCGTAGGCAAGAATCGCAAATCCCACATGAAGGGTCAGGAGAAGGTTATTTTGCAGAGCTGGAACCAGTGGCTCTACCCCCGCATCCATTGACATGGCATAGACCAATAGGGCTGCTGCAATCGGCAGTACTACCAGCGATAGTGCGCGAATACGGTAGAGATATTCCGCGAT
Organism: Scrofimicrobium canadense; assembly: GCF_009696615.1. Lineage (GTDB taxonomy): Bacteria > Actinomycetota > Actinomycetes > Actinomycetales > Actinomycetaceae > Scrofimicrobium > Scrofimicrobium canadense. The sequence continues at coordinate 28,390 of NZ_VULO01000005.1, read as the reverse complement.
GAGGTAGGCCCCCAGGATGCCGAAAACAAAGGACACCGCAAACTCGTGCTGGTTGGCAAAAGGCCCATGTCCGGTCATTATCATCCGCACTATCAAGTACACGGTGACTAGAAGAAAAGCAATCACTGTGAAGCCCGTGGCGTATAGCGCCAGTCCACGGATCGGGGGCCTCTTCTTACTCTGTGGTGCCGGTGTGGACGAGGTGGCACCTGCGGCAACGGGTTGCGTCACCTTTTGTCTAGCTTTTGAAGTACTGACAATTACGACATTGCAGATCATCGCAATGACCGTGAATACCAGTGCGCTTATCAATAGGTATTCGGCTAAGCGCAGCGTTTCATCCATGTTCTTCTTCTTTCTGTGGTGCCAAGCGCATCCCTACTTCTTCGACGATCGCTTGGAATTGCCTCTCAAAAGAAACATCAAATCGTGCAACCGCCCCGAATTGCACCACGGTACTTCCATCTGGTTTAGGTGTGGCGCGCAACCATAGGCGCCGGTATTGAAACCAGAAAGTAATCGTCATGCCAACCACTAACAACACCGACCCCGCCCACATAAGTGGCGCACCGGGATCTTGACGCAGACGCAATCCCGTAAACTGGCGTTCACGTTCGAAGGTGAGCTGGTATTCCCCAGCCTGGACCGCATCTCCTTGTGTCGCCTCGACCATCCCTAGCCGTTCATCTGAGTTGAGAGAATAGAGTTCAAAGGCGGCAGTTCCCGCAGCCAAGTCCGAATCGACTCTCCCAGATGCAGGAGTAACAACGACAACTTCGATGTCGCTGTCAGGAATGGTGAATTTTCCTATCGCATTGGCTCCATCTGATGAAGTCCATTTCAGTGGCACCGCTTGGCTGAAGAGCTCATTGCCGTCAAGGTCAGTGACACTCACGTCCGCAGCAATTCCGAAGGTCACCTGGTGGAACTTCAATCCGTCGTACACCAGGGGTGAATTGACGCGAACATCCTGTTCGGCAACTTTTTCTCCATCATCGGTGAGGATGACATGCGAAACATAGTCAGCGGGACGCCCCTCTTCGGTATACGTGTCCGAAAAAGCAGTGACCTCAAGACTCAATTTCGTGTTGTGGCCGACTTCAACGCTTCCCCCCACAGGAATCGACAGGTCCTCCTCGATCCCCCACGTCGAACTGACAACGAAAGCTAAGAGAATCATGATGAAACTTGCATGAGCCAACACCGTACCGATGCCGCTGCGGGCATTTCGGTCCGCATACCTTGCATGTTCCGGGTCACGATCATCAGTCAAGACACGATAATGTTGTGTGCCCAGAACCTGGGCTGCCACGGCAAGAGCTTCTTCTTGTGAAGCCTCAACGTGGACCTCGCCGCGATATCGAGCCTTCGTGAAGAAGGTTGGCGATACATGCAATCTGGGAGTGTGGACTCGGCGCCAAAGCTCTGGGATGCGGTGCACGGTACACGCCGTAATGGAAGCCGCAAGCATTCCGATCACCACATAGAAAGGAATCGAAGTAAAGATATTGAAGAACCCCAGGAAAGCCAGAATCGAAGTCCATCCTCCAAAAGATGGGCGCACCTGGTCCAGGAAACTTGCCGCGGCGGAAGGATCCTTCATCGTCCCCGGTGGGGCTTGAATCACCAGGGCACCGATGACGGCCATGACCGCGAAAAGAAGAATAAGAATAAGCCCGACGGTCTTGGAATAAAAGAAGCGATAAATCCACAGGAAGAATTCTTTCCCTGGCACCTCACTTGTCTGCTGCTCAGACTGAAGCTCCTCATTGTCAACTACAACAGAATGGGACACTCTTCTCCTTCCCTACGCGACCAGCCAAAGACTGGCCACTTTCTCAAATAGGCCAGTAATCATCAGCAGCCCTACAACGATGAGAAGCAGCCCTGTGAACCTAGAGATTGCGCGGCGATGCGCGGTAAGCCATGTCACTACCGGTTGCGCGGCCTGCAGCCCCATCGCGATGGCAATGAGAGGAAGCGACATTCCTAAGCAGTAGACAACTAAGAGAATGGCTCCACTGACCATCGATTCAGTTTGTGTTGCAAGGCCGATAACAGCACCCAAGATTGGTCCGATGCAGGGGGACCATCCCAGACCGAAGGTAAAGCCAAGAACGGCACATCCTCTGATAGTTCCTGGAGTTCCAGTCTTATCGATGGGTTTGAAAGCCCGATCAAGCAAAGGGATGCGCAGTAGCCCTATGGTGTGAAGTCCCATCACTACTAATACGCACCCTGCCACTATCTGTAACGGCTCACGCCACGACGACACCGCAAAACCAACAGCGGCAATGAGCAGCCAAAAAGCACAAAAGACTAAGCTGAAGGCCGCAGAGAACGCCACAGCTCCAAAGAAAGCACCCTTTGTTCCTTGCGAAACACGACTACTTGGTGAGGTCCTGGTCGCAGTGGTATTGGAACCGAGGATAAATCCCTGTTTTCCTGCGGTCGCTGCCAGAGCTGGATAGCGACTTGTTGCATTGCGCTCAGTAATAAAACTGAGGAAGACCGGGACTATCGGCAGGAAACATGGCGACGCGAAAGCGACTAACCCAGCGGCAAAGGCCAGGGGTGCCAAAACCAGTCCATCCATGTCATCCCTCCTCCGATTGGGAGGCTTGCTGCAGACCGTCAAGGTGAGTGCGCGCTTTGGCGGCCTCATCCGTATCCGGAGCAATGTCGATAACTTTCTGCCAGGCCGATGCGCCTAGTTTCGGATCATTGGGTGCGTAAAGAAATCCCAACCGATACCAGGCCTCGACGGAAAGCGGATCAAGTTCCGTCACTTTCTCAAGTTGTTCGATGGCGTCATCGGTAAAACCCACTGCAGTTTGCATGTCAGCAAGTCTGATGCGCATGCCTATATCGTCAGGATTCTGCTCGACCAGAAATTTGGCTTCTAGCAGTTCTTCCATCATTGCATCATCAGAATCTGCCATACCTGCTGGTACTTCAACATCTGGATGAGCAGAGCCAACTCCACCAATCCATAGTGACAAGCTCATCCCTGCAATCACCGCACATAATAGTGCCACCCAGCCCAGATACGGCAGGCCTTCACGCGTGGGCGCCCCAGATTTTTGCTGTCTACGTTTCACCCGTTTCTGGTAGACAATGTCGTCGTCATTGTCACCTAGTCCCTGGTAGAAGGCTTCGTCTTCCCCACCTTCCTCCACATGGTCAATCAGGGTAGTCGATGGCTGTTCCTCTTCCAGCAGCTTCCGTTGCGCCGCCGCCCAGTTCTTTACCGACGGCGGCGCGGTATCAAGAAACTCCAGAATGTCCTGGACTGAATCTGCTTCAGTCACCCGACTTTCCTTGCGCTCGCAAAGATGCCTCAAGGTTGGCCCGGCTGATCTCGGAGGGTTCTAGCTCTTCGGCAGATGCTCCAGCAAGGGCCATTTGCCCCTTGCGAGAGGCGTCAAGACTAGTCGAGAGAATCCTCTGAATATAGTCCGGTGCGTGGAAACCATAGGAGTTTTCAGAATAGACGTAGTCAGCATAAAAGCTGGCCTTGTTTTGATAATGCCGAGCTAGGTTCAGTTGTTCTTCACTGACACCTTCATCCATGGCAGTCTCAATGTCATCGACTAGGTCCACAAGTGCGTCCATTGCGCGATCGCGAGACTCAAGGAAGCGATCTTGGATGGTCGTGATTCGTTCCTCAAGGACACCATCGTCGGTGTCATGACAGGTTCCACATGAAGCATTGAGATCTGCCGTTGGCGAGGTGATGTGGTGGTTGCTGACCTTCTCAGCACCTTCTTTCTTATAGTTCATGTGGCAGTCCGCGCAGCTCACGCCGTTGGCTGCGTGAACGCCTTGCGACCAGATTTCGAATTCGGGGTGTTGTGCTTTGAGAATCGACGCCTCGGTTGTCGCGTGTACGTAGTCAACGTGCGGAGTCTCCATGCTGGCGTAATAGTTCCACTCGTCGTCGATATCGAGACCCTGAGCCCAGGGGAATGTCAGTGTCTTTTCTTCTCCTGCAAAGTAGTATTCGACGTGACATTGAGCGCACACATATGAACGCATTTCTTGACGTGTCGCATCCCTGTTGACATCGTAGTCTTCGATTCCCTCACTGGCCTTGAGCTTATTTAGAGCATTCTTGAGCGCTGGCCGTGTGATCACCAGGTCCATGGTTTCTGGGTCGTGGCAGTCGATACACGTGACGGGGTGTTCTGCTAATGCCGAGGCGTCGGCAAAAGACATCTTATTCATTTCGGCAAAGCCTTGATCGAGGTCGCCGTTCCCTAGCTCTTCCATGAGGATTGGAGTGGAGACGTGACAGTTGAGGCACGCGCCAGGCTGATTGAACTCTTTGACACGCAGGGTATTCTCCTGGTCAATTTTCATGTACTCATGTCCGCGGGCATGGCGGTAGTCGACCGAAAATGGGTATCCGGCCCACATCACTTTCAGTCGAGGATCTTCTTCGATCTTTGACGAGGTGATACTTTCACGAGGATCATCTTCTTGCACCGGAGCCACCAGTGTTCCGCCATGTGCAGACTGGGTGAATTCTCCGGTCTTAAGATAGTCCTCATATTGTGTGGGAAAGTTCTTTCCCCACACAGCGGGATCTGCCGTGTGAGAGTCAATCTCTACCACCTTGGCAAAACTGGTGGAGCCTTGAGACTTCTTCTCAAAAATATTGATCAAAAGCGCGGTGATCACGAACGTGAGGATCGCCGTGACCACTACGGCCACAATGAGCAGCCAGGTCCGATTTATCGACCGTTTATTGTGTGGGGTGTTCTCACTCACGATTCCTCCTCTTTAGTGGCCTATGCCTGAGTGGCAACGCACACATGAAAACTCTTCGTCTGCATAGTTGCCAGGATGGGTTACGTCGTCAACAAAATCTGCGTGGCAATAGATACATGCATCATTCGTGATCTGCAGACTCACGTCACGGATGACGATATTTTCTGGGTAATTCCCCAGAGTGAACTTCGATGCGTGAACGAAGCCGTTTTCTGCTTTGGTGTAGTACTTCGCCACAACATTGTCATGGGGTAGATGGCAGTCGTTACATGTCGCAACATTTGCATGCGGACCATGGAGCCATCCGTCATACTCTTCATTCATAACATGGCAGTTAATGCAGGCAGCCGGGTCACCTGAAAGGTAGGAAAATCCCTTGGCATATACGAAAGTGAACAGTCCCAGCCCCAATACCAGGCCGGTCATCACGGCGCCAATACCCCAAAGCACATGGCGCAGTGACCATCGCTGTGTCTGTGCACCTGCTTCCATATAGCGCCCTCATTTTCTCATGTCTGCTCCACTTACAAAGCTCTGCGTCCTTGCAGGCGGTTGGATGTATGACTTACTGTAGCGATACCTCGCAATAATTTATCCATTTTTGCCGTGCAAATTATGACGAATTGGTTTCGTTCACTTCACATAAGCAGAGACGTAGGCCCTTTGTCCTACAGGGCAAGTTTCATAACATGTGCCTACTTTCAACCTCTTCATTCCCAAGCCCGTAAACTGTCACCATGACCGAATCTCCCCAACGAATGAACGTCGAATCCTTCAACCTGGACCACACAGCCGTGCGCGCGCCTTTCGTTCGCATTGCCGACCGCAAGCGACTACCCGGTGGCGATGAACTCATCAAATACGATGTACGTTTTACTCAACCCAATCGCAGTCATCTAGAAATGCCCACTGTTCATTCCCTGGAACACATGGTCGCCGAACTCATGCGCAACCACACGGATGCCCTTGTCGATTTCTCACCCATGGGGTGCCAAACCGGCTTCTATGCACTGACGTTAGGCGTTGAATACGATGATTTTCTTACTTTGTTAGAGCAGACGCTTACCGACGTACTGAGTGCTCGGTCGGTACCGGCAGCCAATGAAGTTCAGTGCGGGTGGGGAGCGAATCATTCTCTCAGTGGCGCCCAGGACGCCGCGAAAGAGTTCCTTGCTCACCGTGATGAATGGCGGGATATCGACGCATGAAAGTGGATGTGATCATTGCATGCGCTATGGAAGAGGAGGCGGCTCCCTTCCGGGAGGTGACTGCCTTCAGTGGCTCTGGCCCCTGGGTTGGGAAGATCGGCGGTCTTGATGTGGGGCTGGTTGTCTCAGGAATAGGATTGGTCAATGCGGCGATGGCCGCCGCGGATCAACACCTCGACACCGACCTCTACCTTGTTGCGGGGACCTGCGGTGGGCTCGCCCAGCAGATTCGCGTCGGCGACGTTGTTGCCGGGACCTTTGCCAGTTATCTGCACGCAGATGCCACCGCGTTTGGTTACGAGCTAGGCCAAATACCTGGTATGCCTGCCAGGTATGAGTCTACTCGCGCACAACACATGATTCCAGCAGATCATGCTGGACTTGTATTGTCGGGAAATTCCTTTGTGACTGAAGATAATGTCGAACAGACCCGCGAAGATTTCCCCCTAGCCCTCGCAGTCGACATGGAAACCACTGCGGTAGCCCAAGTGTGCTACCGGCGGGGATGGGACTGGCTGTCGCTGCGGGCGGTATCTGACCTGTGCGGGCCCCGCGCAGGAGAAGACTTTCATATTGAACTCAATGTTGCTGCTGAAAAAAGTCGCGATGCGGTTGTCGCATATTTAGAGGAGTTGTGATGGAAAAGAGAATTCTTGGACGAGGCGGATTTCCCACCTCAGTTGTCGGTTTAGGAACATGGCAGTTGGGCGCCGACTGGGGCGATGTATCTGAAGGTGATGCTTTGGCTGTTCTTGACGCGGCCTACGAAGCAGGCATCACCTTCTTTGATACGGCCGATGTGTATGGTGATGGACGCTCCGAACAACTCATTGCTGCATGGCGCGCCACCCACCCCCACGACCAACTGCATATTGCCACCAAGATGGGGCGGCGTATGGATCAGGTGCCCGAAAACTACTGTATGGAGAACTTCCGCACATGGGCAGACCGGTCCCGGAAGAATCTTGCGGTTGACACTCTAGAGTTGGTGCAACTGCATTGCCCACCATCGGCAGTTTTCCACGACGATGAGGTTTTCGACGCTTTGGATACCCTGGTGGAGGACGAGGTGATAGCCCGCTACGGAGTCAGTGTGGAGACAGTTGAGCAAGCACTTGTTGCAATGGAACGTCCCAACGTGGTGAGCATACAAATCATTGTCAATGCTTTTCGTCTCAAGCCTCTAGAACAGGTGATTCCCAGGGCGCGCCAGCTGGGTGTAGGAATCATTGCGCGCGTACCTTTGGCCTCTGGGTTGCTTACCGGCAAATACACGAAAGACACGACCTTTGCCACCAACGATCATCGCAATTTCAACCGACACGGTGAATCCTTTGACGTGGGAGAGACTTTTTCAGGCGTTGACTTTGAGCTCGGTGTCGAGGCGGCGCAAGAGTTTTCGGCTTTAGCTGAGCGCTTTGCTCCGGCAACAACCGCCCAAGTTGCTTTGGCCTGGTTGATTGCTCAGGGAGTCACCACAGTAATTCCTGGTGCTCGCAGCCCCAAGCAAGCCCGCGCGAATGCGGCAGCGGCTTCGGTTCAGGTGGATGAGCAACTGAACCAGGACGTCAAAGATCTCTATGACCGTTATTTCCGAGCGGATATCCACCAACGCTGGTAGGCCTTTCGCGCCGATGTGCATGGGGAGGCTCAATGTGCATGGGGCCCGTGCACATTGAGCCTCCGAGAGCACATTGACGCCTGCTAGTTTTTCCACGATAAACTAGGAGTTGCCGTTACTGGCGCAGATGGAAAACCATCAGGGAGCGGCAACACAAAACGCGTCGTGCATCGCCCGCCTGGGTGCCCGCTTGAGAAAGAGGAGCACATATGACCCGTAAACCCATTCGCCGCGCATTGGTTTCTGTTTTCGATAAGACCCACTTGGAAGAACTGGGCCAGGCACTCTCCGCTGCCAGCGTCGAGGTGTTCTCAACCGGCTCGACCGCGACACGGCTATCACAATCGGGCGTAAAAGTGACTGAAGTGTCAACACTGACCGGATTCCCAGAATGCCTTGACGGTCGCGTAAAGACACTGCACCCAGCGGTCCATGCTGGAATCCTGGCAGATCTGTCAAAAGAAACCCATCGAGAACAGTTACACCAGCTCAGCCTTGAGCCCTTTGACCTCGTCGTTGTCAATCTATACCCCTTCGTTGATACCGTTGCCAGCGGTGCCGATTTCGCCGATTGCATCGAGATGATCGACATTGGTGGCCCCACTATGATCCGAGCAGCCGCAAAGAACAACGCACATGTTGCCGTGGTCACCAATCCTTCACAGTACGAAGAAGTCATGAGTGCACTGCGTGATGGCGGCACCACCACGGAACAACGGCAACGCCTTGCGCTTGAGGCTTTCCGAGCCACCGCCGCATACGATGTTGCAGTTGCTTCCTGGCTGGGCGAACAACTAGGAAAAGAACGCGAGTGGATGGGACGCACCTGGCGTGAGAGCTCACCACTACGCTACGGAGAGAACCCCCACCAAGCTGCAGGCCTCTACGTTGACGAAAGCCCAGAAGCCGCTTCCGGTGATTCCCTGGCAACAGCCACACAACTGGGTGGCAAAGCCATGTCCTATAACAATTATCAAGACGCTCAGGCAGCCGTGCGTGCAGCGTGGGATCAAAAAGGTCCGGCCGTGGCCATCATCAAGCATGCCAACCCTTGCGGGATCGCTACGGCTGAGAATGTGGCGCAGGCATATGCGGCAGCTTTTGCGTGCGACCCCCTCTCTGCGTACGGTTCCGTAGTCGCAGTCAACCGAGGCGTCGACTTAGCACTAGCCGAAAAGATCGTACCTGTCTTTACCGAAGTTGTGGCAGCACCTAGTTTTGACGATGATGCGTTATCTCTACTGCAAGAAAAAAAGAACTTGCGTCTGCTGCTCGTCAATCAACCTCATCAGTCTCGCTGGGAATTCACCGAGATTGACGGGGGTGCTATCGCCCAAGAAATCGACGCTATAGACGCAGAGGGTGAACGCGAAGATGGTAGTTCGTTCGGTGATTCACCTCAGCTCTGGACGTTGGCGGCAGGAAACCCGGCGGACAACCAGACACTGGAAGACCTCACATTTGCGTGGCGCGCTGTGCGTTCAGTGAAGTCGAATGCGATTCTCATAGCTAAAGATTGTGCCACTGTTGGCGTGGGTATGGGGCAGGTCAATCGAGTTGATTCCGCGCGGCTCGCCGTTGAACGGGCTAATACTCTTGATGCAGGCCGCGTACGAACCCAGGGGGCAGTTGCGGCATCTGATGCTTTCTTCCCCTTTGCAGATGGACTCCAAGTCCTCATTGATGCAGGCGTGAGCGCAGTAGTCGCACCGGGTGGGTCGATCCGCGACGCAGAGGTTATTGAGGCAGCTCAAAACGCCGGAATCACCCTATATTTCACGGGGACACGCCACTTCTGGCACTGATACCCCATATATAAGGGGGGCAGAAGAAAGCTCTGCCCCCCTTTATATGTTTATATGTCAAACGCCTAGATGCCGGTGGTGTTACGAATATAGTCGCGTGCCATCAGAGCATATTCGAGCGGATTAGCCAAAGCAGGATCCTGCTCTGCTTCGACAACAAACCAACCTTCGTAGTCTGAGTCGGCAAATTTCTTGACAACCGGCTGAATCTCAACGAAGCCGTCGCCTGGGACAGTAAATACTCCCGCTTTGACGCCATCGAGGAAACTCATCTTTTCGTCCTTTACGCGTTGAAGCACGTCCGGACGGATATCTTTCAAGTGAACATGGCCGATACGGTCGAAGTGCTTCTCGGCAACTGCCATGGGATCCTCTCCGGCAAAAGTGAGGTGACCCGTGTCCAATAACAGTGAGACTTTTTCAGGATCAGTATTTTCCATCAAGCGGTCAATTTCGGCAGCGCTTTGGACGCCTGTTCCCATGTGGTGGTGGTAGACGATTCGCTGGCCTGTTTCGGCCGCAAGCTCACCCAGCCGTTCCAAGCCAGTCGTCAAACGATCCCACTCCTCGTCAGTAAACTGCGGTTGATTATCGAAGACTGGTTCATCTAAACCTTGGATAGAGTGACCTTGTTCGGCCACAACGATGACGTCGGCTCCCATTGCCTTGAGGAAATCACGTTGTGCAATAAAGTCACGCTCAGTTTCTTCAAACGGTTTCGTTGTCAGGAATAGACTGGTCCACGCAGAGGCAACCCGCAAGCCACGCATCTCTAAGGCCTTACGCAAGACGTCTGTATCACGCGGGTACTTATTTCCGACCTCGGTGCCGGTGAATCCCGCAAGGGCCATTTCAGAAATGCACTGTTCAAATGTGTTTTCAGCGCCAAGCTCTGGAAGGTCGTCGTTGGTCCAGGCAATAGGGGCGATTGCCAGACTGATTTTGCTCATAATGGTTCTCTTCTTTCATTTCATAGTGCGGTTTTGGTTGGCGAGGAACCCTCACGAATCCCTCGCCCATGTCTCTTTAGGAAAAACGTTCTTCCATTTCAGTTTCGATTTGCTCCAAGGACTTCCCCGAAGTTTCGGGCATGATCTTGATCAGGACGAAGGCGAAGACCAAGTTGATAGCCGAGTAGATTCCATAGGTCCACGCTCCACCGAGGTTTGCCATCATGGGCGGGAAGCTGATGGCAACAATGGCGTTCATCACCCACAGAATGAACACTGCAGCGCCGTTTGCGGCGCCTCGGACACGTGCCGGGAACATTTCGCCCATCATGGTCCAAACCACAGGACCGTTCGAGCTTTGAACAATCAGCATGAAGATACCCATGATTCCAAGGACGAGGAAAGGTGCCCAGCTCGGTGGGAATACGCCTGAGTCCATTGCTGGTTGAATGGTAAATCCGAAAAGCAATGATATGAGACCCAAGCAGACGAATACGCCAAAGAGACAGGAGATCAATATCTGTCGGCGCCTAAAGCGACTGATGATCCACAACGCTGCCGCGGAGCCAACAACGGACATGATACCGTTGGCTACTTGCGCGGTGATTGCCGCAGACGTTCCCATACCGGCATACTCCAAGACTTTGGGAGCATAGTACATCACAGTATTGACACCGGTGGTTTGGTTCGTTATTGCAATGAAACACCCGACAAAGAAGAGCTTCCTGATCCAAGGAGTTCGAATAATATCTGCAAATCTGCCCTGGGGAAGGCCCTTCTCACGTTCATTTGTTTTTGCAATGTCGTAGATCTCGTCTGCAATGTCTCCATCTTTATCCTCATCCCGAATGCGCTTGAGGGAGCCAATCGCAGCATAGTAGTCACCACGCGCAGCCAGCCAACGAGGAGACTCGGGCATCATCCTCATGCCAATCCATAGGGCAACGGCTGGAATGGTACATAGAAGCAGCATCCAACGCCAACCTGCGCCGTTACCTCCGGCAACAGTGAGGTTATCCATGAACTGCCACCACTGGGAGTCACTCATGGTACCGATAGAAGTGGCTTTTTGGTGGAGCACATTATCGAAAGGCTGCATTCCTGGTTGGAGAATCCCCGAGGGGTCCTCAACCACATCCAGTTGCGGTCCGCCATATACGTGGTTAATGATTGCATTGAATGAGAATGCCATAAGCTGACCGGTGACAATCATGAGCTGATCGATCGCTACGATCGTGCCGCGAATACGTTTCGGAGCGGTCTCAGAAAGATAGACGGGGACAATTCCCGATGCCCCACCTACGGCCAAGCCTAGGATAAAGCGGAATGGGTACATCATCCAGATATTGAGGGCTCCGGCTGTCCCCAGTGAACCGATGACGAAGATAATTGCCAGCCAAATGATGGTACGGCGACGTCCAAGGGTGTCAGAGAGACGACCTGCAAAAAGCGCCCCAAATGCTGCGCCAATCAGCAGAGTACCGCCAACAAACCCCTCTTCCAAAGAGGTCATGTGGAGCCCGCCAGCGTTCCACGGCATCTGCATATAGGGAAGGGCCCCAGAAATCACACCCGTGTCGTAGCCAAAGAGGAATGACCCCAAGGTGACAACAAAAGCTATGAAGCCTATCTTTCGTTTCTTACCTGATGGCGGTACTTTAGCGACATATTCTCGCGCACTCTTACGCGACTGAAGTATTTCGTCACCCGCAGTCTCCGTACTAGACATGACTCTCCTTTGTGTCCTCATCAATCCGGTCAAATGTGAGAGGCCCTGTCACGGGTGCAACCGCATGCCAGGTGCCATCTTCAGCCGAAGCGACAGCCGCGTCGACTACTTCTGCTGCTAGGCACGCATCAGCGGCACTAGGGGCATATTGGATTCCGGATAGAACTGATTCAATAAACTGCGCTGCTTCAACAACTTTCATGTCGTCAAAGCCCATTGACGTTCCAGCTGATGGCTGGAACACTGAAAATGCCGGGAAATGGGAGTTGGCCATCACGCGGGTATATCCCTGGAACTCACTGTCCCTTCCCAGGCATACTTCCAACTCGTTGAGGCGTTCAAAGTTCCACCGTATAGACCCATCAGTGCCATAGACTTCGATGACGTATTCAGCGCGAGGGCCAACGCACACGCGCGACGATTCAATAGTGGCGATGACACCATCGTTTAGACGTGCCAGCACTGCAACATAGTCTTCATTTTCCACGGGACCTAGTTCGTCGGAAACTTGCCATCCTTCGTGGCCAACACCTGCTTTGAGTGGGATAGGACGCTTTGGAATAAAAGTTCCAGTCACAGCAGTGACATCCGTAATCGCGCCACACAGGTAGTGCACCAGGTCAGCGCCATGGCTCATTAAATCGCCAAGAACTCCAGCTCCTGCTTGCTCTCGGTTATATCTCCATGTGAGAGGTCCGGTGGGGGAACTTGCATAGTCAGCAATCAACCAGCACCGAGCATTTGTGATGCGACCCAGCTTCCCCTCGTGAATAAGTTGACGCGCCTTTTCAATGGCGGGAGTGTGCCGATAATTGAACCCGACGGCTGTCACCACGTTATGGCGCTGAGCTGCCGCGGAAATTTCTTGCGATTGCGCGGCACTTACACCCATCGGTTTTTCAATCCAAAAGGGTTTACCAGCTTGAGCGGTAGCAACAGCCACATCACGATGGAGGAAATTGGGACAACATATAGATACGACGTCAATGTCAGGATCAGACAAGAGGTCCTTGTAGTCGGAATACACGCGCTCGAATCCCAGCTGTGAAACTGCTGCGTCACGGTTGCTTTCGAGGGGATCCGCAGCGGCAACCAGTTGGATATCAGCATCGAGGTCAGGATAGTATTCCTGAAGTTTTCGGTAACTACGCGAATGTAATCGGCCCATCCACCCTAGCCCGATGACCCCAACGCCTATAGTTCTCTTCGTCATCACTGACGACTCCTTTGCCACTGTGATCGTCTCTATTCACGCCGCGTCCGCGCGACACATTCACAGTGAAACATATGTTAGAACAAAATAACTAACGATTTAGCATTCGTAACGTTTCGGAGTTTTTCCTCACTGCCTTACCGGCCCAGTACTACTGCGGATCACGAGCCGCGCCGGGAATGAAATGCGTTGTTCTTCTCCCTCACCAGCCATCCCGCTCGTCATTCTCTGATTGAGAAGCTCTAATGCCTTTGCTGCCATCGCCTCGCCCGGCTGGTAGATGGTAGTCAATTCGATGGTGGGATCAGAAGCCAAGTCTGTGTCGTCATAACCAACGACGCTCACATCTTCAGGCACACGGATTCCGCGTTGCCTCAGGCGGCGGACAATAGCGGCTCCCACCATATCGTTATATGCCACCACTGCGGTGGGAGGGTTCGACGCCTCAACAATGGCGTCTGCCGTTGCCACGCCCGCTCCGACGGTATCCCCCACACGCAAGATGCGCATATATGAAGTCAAGTCACGGCGCTCCATGGCGGCACTAAATGCGGCTTCTCTTTCTTCGCCCATAGACCTACCGGGTGCACTAGCGAACCATATATCTCGATGCCCCATGCTCACAAGATGTTCGATAGCATGATCTTCCCCTTGATCAGGGTCGGAATACACCTCGTCAACCCCGGGAAGATCTACAGAACGGCACAGGCTCATCACCGGCATCGTACGAGCCGCCTCGATGATATGCGGTGAAGCAAGCCCAGCCCCAGTGAGAATCAACCCGGTGCAGCGTTCCGTAAGTAAGAGACGCAAGCACTCAAGTTCTGAATGATGGGCCGTAGCGCCAGCGAGAAATAACTCAACTCCGGGGGCCTTGCCAGCGGCCGCATACAACGCATCAACCAGCTGCGCCTGAAATGCCTGTTGAACTTCGTATACAACTCCTACAACGACATAGTCGCTGCGACGAAGTTGGGACGCACGCCTATCTGCACGCCACCCCAACTGATTCGCCGCTTCGAGAACCCGTTGCCGAGTTTCAGGGGCGATAGAAGAATGCGTGCTGAAGGCAGCCGAAACCGTCGAAACAGACGTGTGCGCCAAACGTGCCACATCCCGAATTGTCACTCGTCGACTCATTGTCGTGCCTCCTTGGACTGCCTGCGGGCAGCCTACCTCACTACTCTCGTCTGAAAGTGCAGCATCATCAACCTAACGTATTTGTACGAACAATTAGGGCTATCGAAATGCCCCTCATAGGGATTCCCATGTTAACGGGCGGCGTCCGTTGATGCTCATATGCGGTCTGATCTAATGTTGAACTATGGGAAACCTAGGCCAGAGTGCAACACAGATCACTTCAGAACTCGTGCGTATCAACTCCACCACAGGAACCCCGGGAGAAGTCGAAGCGTTACAATGGGTCGCCCGTATTTTCGAGGCAAATCCAGGCTATACCCTCAGCTGGGCGCGCGATGAACGTGCGCTAGTTGTTGCCCCCACGCAACACTGCGGAAAGGAACTTCTCCTGTTGAGTGGTCACGTCGACACAGTCGTGGCAACGCCCGATGATTGGAGTTTTGATCCCTGGTGCGGTGATATCGTCGGCGGAATGCTGAGAGGCCGGGGAGCCTCGGACATGAAGTCTGGGGTAGGCGCGCAAATTGCTGCAATGCTTGAAGCTGGACCAACAGCACCTGTGGCGCTAGCTTTGTCGACAAGGGAAGAATGGGGATGCGCGGGCACCCCCGACGTGATCGAGGCCATTGAGAAAGCTGACATCAAGGTGGGTGCGATCTTAGTCGCAGAACCAACCGATGGGCTATTACTCCTCGGCCATAAAGGACCCCTGTGGTTAGAAGTGACAGTACGTGGCCGCTCCGCACATGGTTCGGCTCCCCACCTCGGCGAAAATGCCATCAGTAAAGCGGCGGCCCTCATTTCGCGCGCCGAATCAGAGATGCCCCTGAGGGAGCATTGGCGGTTGGGTAAAGAAACTCTCAACATTGGAATTATGCGTGGTGGCACCATGCGCAACGTGGTGCCCGATACTGCCACTATCGATATTGACATAAGGACCGTAGACCCGGATGCCCAGCCAGTGATTGATTGGTGGCGCAGCCAGCCGGAAACAGCTGATGTGCGCGTCGTTGCCCATCATCCTCCAGTATGGACTGCAGCGAGCGACCCTTGGGTGAGTGGGCTTCGTCTAAAACCTGAATCTGAGCCGGCTGCATTTGGTACGGAGGCGGCACCTTTGGGGGCTGCTCTCAATTGGCCGCCCACCGTCATTTGGGGGCCTGGTCCTAGAGCAGCGATGCATGTGGTTGATGAGGCTGTTCCCGTCAGTTCTATCGCTACGGCAGCTGAAGGCTACCTACATGCGATTGGCAGCTGGGATCGCCAGCGTAGTGCGTATTCCCCCAAGTAAAACAGTGTCCCGGCTACAAATACCTCACTGCCATGGTAATTAGCACACTGTGATAGAACAACTTTGGGGGCAAGCAGTGCTCGCCCCCAGTTCATTGTGTTCAGTCTTCGTCGCCTTGCGCAGTCTCTTCACCAACCGCAATTGCTGCAGTATCGGCAGCTTCTTCAGCATCAGCAGTCTGTTCTGTAACCAATGACTCATCCACTACATCAGGAGTTTCGGCCTCCAGATCAGACCAGTATTCCTCAGCCCAAGGATCTTCGATTGGGCGCGAACGACGCCACAACAAGTATCCAACCCCGGCCGCACCAGCAGCAACCAGAGTCCACTTCAGAACTTTTTTACCGCGCGAACGACGTCGAGGCTGGGTTAGCTCTACGCGGGCAGCCTCTACGGCTTCAGGAACTGAGGCCTTAGCGGCAGCAGCTTCAACAGCATGCCCCAAGCGAGGCAAATAGTCATCCACTAGATCTTGATGGACCTTGTGGAGTCCCTCACCAGCGCGTTCTGTGAAGCGCGCAGTATTGGCAACCGCGGAATCAACCCACGGACTAGCCGCTTTCACTGTTGCATCCGCTGCGTTCAGTACTTTAGGCTTCGCTACTTTTACACCAGCTTTGGTCAGCTCAGACGCGGTCAGCAGAGCCTCGGAGGCTTTGTCTGCAACCACGCTAGCTAATTCAGCGGCGCGCTGCTTTACATCATCGTTATTTCTTATGCCCACTGTGGTCCTCAATTCGCTAGAACGTGGCGTGTATCAGAGTCTATTCTGCCTCTAATCCGCTCTGAGCGCACCCCTGGACGTCGCGATGAGCGCCAGATAATGACAAGATAGGCATATGAAAGCAGTCATTCACACAAATAAAGGCACTATCAACGTCGAGCTATTCCCAGCAGAGGCCCCGCAAACTGTGGCAAACTTTGCGGGACTTGCCAAAGGAGAACGCGAGTGGACTGACCCCGCAAGCGGCCAGAAGACTTCCCGGCCCCTCTACGACGGAGTTATCTTCCACCGAGTAATCCCCGGCTTCATGATTCAAGGTGGCGACCCCCTCGGGACAGGCACAGGCGGTCCCGGATACACCTTCAACGACGAGATTAGCCCCAATCTCCGATTCAACAAGCCCTACCTCCTGGCAATGGCCAACGCCGGGACTCGTATGGGCAAGGGAACTAACGGATCCCAGTTCTTCATCACAACAGATAGCACGCCTTGGCTGGATGGAAAACACACCATTTTTGGTGAAGTATCCGACGACGAGTCAAAGAAAGTTGTCGATGCTATCTCGGCTACCCCCACGGGGGCAGCCGATCGTCCAGTCGACGACGTCGTAATCGAACATATCGATATTGAGGACTAATGTCTGACCTGCCCCGTTTTGGGCAATATGCGCAAAAGCCACGTGCGGAGATGTGTCCCCGTCATCCGGGGACACCCGCCGTGGGCTACTGTAAGCGCTGTAATAGGCCCACTTGTTCTGATTGCACCATTCCGACCGAAGTTGGCACCATCTGCGTGGACTGCGCTAACCCGCGCTCTCGCAGGCGTTTCACCCTGGCGGTCCCTGGCGGACAGCCAGTTGTCACCTATGCGGTGCTAATCCTTAACGCGCTGATTTTTGTGCTAGGAAAGATCTGGCCTGCGATATACAACGCATTGGCTTTCAACCCAGCAGCGGCCTATACGCAACCGTGGCGATTCATTACCTCAGGTTTCGTCCATATCGGTTTTTTTCACCTATTTTTCAACATGCTGATGCTCTACATCATCGGCGCGGCTGTTGAGAAGGCTGCTGGACGTTGGCGTTTCGTTTGCCTGTACCTACTCAGTATCATGGGCGGGTCCATGGCAATCCTCGGATGGGTATATGCCGACAACCAGTCTCTACTGGTGGTCACCGTTGGAGCATCTGGGGCGCTCTACGGCCTCTTGGGCGCAGTATTCGTCGAACAACGACTCTCGGGCATGTCGACAACCGCAATCCTGGTGCTGCTGGGAATCAACCTGGCATTTAGCTTTATCAATGCGGGGTCAGTCTCGTGGCAAGCACATATTGGCGGTTTGATTGTTGGTGCACTGGTCGCATGGATGTACTTGGTTCTCAGTCGCCCCCGACCGGGAATGACTGAGCGAAAACAGACCCTATGGTCCATCGCAGCAACAGCAGGCGTCTGTGCGTTGCTGGCAGGCATCACTGTCGGCCTATATCAGGGCCTCATGCCACTTCTTCACGCAGTTGGAGTCGCCTAACGCCACTTCAGAGTCATGATAAAACCAACCATCATGATTCCTATTCCAATCAGCAGATTCCAGTTTCTGATTCCCGGAATGGGGAACTGATAGCTTGAAAAATAGAAAATGACTATCCACAGTAAGCCGACAATAAGCAGCGTAATGAAAACAGGTGCCCACCAGGAAGGACTAAGTGGAATACCATCAGTCCAGCTAGGTATTTCAGACTGTTCTTCTGCCCGCGCACGCGCCGCTTTCTCGCGACTCTTATCTTTATTGTCGGCCACTTCACCCTCCGGTTTCGTTTTCTCCCCATAGACTAGCTCTTGAATATGCAACTCCACAAAAGGATCGGAGGAAAAAGGTGACTAGTCCTTTCCCGACCCGTAGCGAGCTGCGCAATGCGCAGCTGAACAGTAACCCTATCCCACCTCGGTCTCAGGCCAAGCCTCAGAAGAAAGTTGGTTTCTTCTGGCACTTGTTGGGCTTCGTGGGGGAGGTGCTCATCACAATTGCCATATTCTTAGGGCTGTACGTTGTCTGGCAGCTGTGGTGGACAACCGCACAGGTGGAGCCGCTGCGTCAAGCTCAGGTCAATACCTTCCAAGAGAAGAATCCAACACCCGCTACCGATATCGAACCTGAACACCGCACTGATCAACCTCCAGGGGTGGGCGAGGTATCAATTGGAGAGACTTACGGTGTTCTTCATGTTCCCAGTTGGGATTGGATGCAGATTCCTATAGCTCAAGGGACAGAGCAGTGGATTCTCGACCAGGCCTATGCCGGCCACTACGTAGATACCCAGCAACCTGGGGAAATTGGAAACTTTGCTGTTGCTGGTCACCGTCGGACCTATGGAAACAACTTCCGAGCAGTTGACAAGCTAGTTCCCGGAGACATTCTCGTAGTCGAAACAGCAGACGCATACATGGTCTACACCATGGACAGCTTTGAGATTGTCGACCCCAGTCAATCTCAGGTACTTTTCCCGGTGCCAAATCAGCCTGGAATAGCACCGACCGAACGCATCATGACCATGACAACCTGTCACCCAGAGTTCGGAAATTCAGAGCGCTACATAGTGTATTCGAAGATGCAATACTGGACTGCCAAGTCAGAAGGTAAACCTGGCGTCCTGCGCGATGAGCCCGTGCGTTAGGAGAGTAGAAATATGTACGGATGGATTTTTCGCCATCTTCCTGGACCGAAATGGCTCAAGGTTATCGAAGCACTTCTACTCATCCTCGTCATCATTTGGGCGCTATTTACTTACGTCTACCCGCCCATTCATGAACATTTCAACCAAGTAACTGTGGGTTAGAGTTCGCCCCACACTTTCAATAGTCGAGGGTATGCCCCCACCCGCTCTTGTGTCGGTGAGTGTGTGATTTTTACAGGTTACCGCCGTGAAAACCCGCAAAAATCACGCACTCACGAGAATCCGTCGTCCCCCCCCACACCAGTCGCTGGGGGCACCGCACACAGGAAACCACAATCCCTAGCTAACTCCTTGCAGCATCCTGGGCCATATGGTAGCTGGCGGGGCCGCATGCCGCCCCGTGTACAGTTTTATGACCCCGTACGTGGGCAGTGGGGCCAAGCCTGAGCCTTAGTTATTCGAGCCTTGGTCGCCTGACTGTGATGGCTCAGGATTTGGGTTGGGGGGAGGAGTTGGCTCTGGTTCTGGCGGCTTGGGGCCCTTCGACACAACGATAGATATCGTCGTACCCTGCGGTTGCAGGCCAGTGGGACTTAAGTAGATGACATTCCCCTCGGCCACCCGGTCGTCATACTCACCCTCGCCAATCATCACATTGAGTTTGAGGGCCTTCAGCATCTCTTCCACTTCAGCTTGCGGGTGATCCCACACTTGACTGTTTTCTGGAACTGGGACATTCCCGGTCGAGAAGTACAGGTTGACAGTGGAACCTGCTGGCAGCGTGCTTCCCATCGCAGGGTCAGTACGAATCAGTTTGTCCTTGGGTTGGTCGGGGACATCTTCATAATTAATATCTCCCATCTCCAGGCCAAGATCCTTAAGTTGATCCCGCACTTGCTGCTGATCCCATCCAGCCATGTTGGGCAGGTCAACTGATCCTGGACCACTTGAGAGGTGAAGAGTGATCGTAATCGGGTCGCCTTTTTCCTTCAACTCTGTTGGTCGGCCCAGTTCAGTGCCGACAGAAGGATCGACTTTGGCAACTTTGTCCTTGTCGATGTCCTCGCTGGCCACAGGATCGCCCACAACAACATCGAAACTCAGTTCAGGGTCTACAGCTTCAATGGCCGCAATTGCCTCTTCTTGAGACATGCCAATCACATTAGGGACTTTCAACTGCGCTTCGGGTTCTTTACTACCGCCAAAAACGCCCAAGGCGTACAAAGTACCGCCGATAGCCGCTATTGCGAGAATCACCAGCAAGGTGATCCAGACGGCTTTACCTTTGCCCTTCTTTTCTTCCAGCTGCTCGTTTCCCTGTGCCGGTGTCGGGGTTGTTGCCCCTCCGCTGCGAGTAGGTCCCTGGTACACGGCAGTCGCCGTTTGCTGCGCCGCAAGAGGTGTCGTAGCCGCGGTAACAGCGGTCCACGAGGCGACGGTGGGGGCATCCACCGATTGTCCCTGTACAGCGCGAATCATATCCAACCGCATGATCGAAGCGGTTGCGTAACGATCAGCCGGATCTTTGGCCATAGCCTTCATCGTCACCCGGTCAAGGCTCTCAGGTACATCCGAAGCAATACTTGATGGGGCAGGAGGCACCTCAGAGACGTGCTGATAGGCAACAGCCACCGCCGAGTCTCCTTGGAAGGGAGGCCTGCCCGTCAGCAACTCAAAAAGAAGACACCCTGTGGAATAGATGTCAGAGCGTGAATCAACCTGCTCACCGCGAGCCTGTTCGGGAGAGAGATATTGCGCGGTGCCAACAACAGCGTTTGTTTGCGTCATGGTCGCCTGCGAGTCGCTCATTGCACGTGCGATGCCGAAATCCATCACCTTGACTTTTCCGTCGTTGGTGA
This sequence comes from Scrofimicrobium canadense, assembly GCF_009696615.1. GTDB lineage: Bacteria > Actinomycetota > Actinomycetes > Actinomycetales > Actinomycetaceae > Scrofimicrobium > Scrofimicrobium canadense. Next base: position 7,406 of record NZ_VULO01000005.1, on the reverse strand, counting down.
GCATCACGTTGCCTGGCTTGATGTCTCGGTGCACTAAACCTGCCGAATGAGCGTTCTCTAATGCGGACAGAACACCCGAAGTGATCTCGACTGCTTCATCAATCGGAACCGGGGTCCCATCACTGAGCAGTTCCTTTACCGTGTGTCCCTCCACATATTCCATGACAATGTAGGGAATACCTACCGGTTGGCCATCGGCGCCGGTCATGGTTTCTTCACCGGTGTCATACACGCTGACAATATTGGGGTGGTTGAGCGAGGCGGCCGCTTGTGCCTCTCGGCGGAACCTAGTTTGGAAAATTGGGTCACGTGCCAAATCAGGACGCAGCATCTTGATGGCCACCACACGCGAAAGTCGCACGTCGAAGCCTAGATGTACTTGCGCCATTCCTCCGCGCCCAATCAGGGAACGGATCTCGTAGCGCCCTGCTAGGCGACGGTTGTCGGCATTTGCCATGCTGATACCTCCTTGGTCAGGGCGCTGGCGGAATCTCCTGAGCCCTCATCGTGTGCGTTGCGGATCATGGCAACCACTATCAGGGCCACAGTTAGAACAACCAGCCCTATTATTACCCACAGTCCCCACGGGGACTGCTCTTCTTGAGGCGTGGCCTCATTTTCACTTGGCGTATACACTTCTTTGACAGGTGGGGGCGTGGCAGACACTGGCTGCCACTGCACACCGGAGTGATCCGGCAGATGCTTTTTCACCTGGTGGCGTACCGGCGGAATAACTTTAGGGAAAACTGGGGCCGCTTCTAGGCCTTCTTTTGGCACTTCGTTGACGGTAGGCATTGGCGCGGGCACGATCTCCGGCTCAGGCCGCTCTATCTGCACTATCTCAGAAGGCTCAGCGACTACCGGTCTTTGCGGATCGCCTAGAGGACGTGCATTGACGTCGATCCCCAACCCATCTGCAACCGCCCGGAGATGACGAACCAATGCCGCACCTGTTTGCGGACGATTTGCTGGGTCTTTATCCAATAATCCTGCGACGACCGCTGCAAGCGGTGCCGGGACGTCGTCAGGAAGCGGGGGCAGTTCGTCGTTCACGTGTGCGAAAGCAATATCGACTTGGGTTTTTCCTGTATAGGGGCGGTATCCCGCTAGGGCCTCATATGCGACCACCCCCAAGGAATACAAGTCACCCACCGAGGTTGCGGTCTTCCCAAGAGCTTGCTCGGGAGCCAAATACTGCGCTGTTCCCATGACCATGCCAGCTGCCGTGAGGTTAGCTTGTCCATCGGCCAGGGATACCCCAAAGTCGGTGAGCTTCACTAGGCCATCCTCGCGGATAAGGATATTGGCAGGTTTGATATCTCGGTGTACCACTCCCGCCCGCGCGGCAGTATCGAGGGCATACGCTGTCTGCACCAGTATTGGTAGCAGCTGCTGGGCTGAAAGACGTCCCCCCTCGCGCAGATAGTCGGTGAGCGGGCGCCCGTCGACCAGTTCCATTACAATCCAGCCTTGCCCATTTTCCTGGCCGGAATCAAGTACTGCTGCGATATTGGGGTGGCGGGCCACCATCGCATTCTTCGCTTCAACCCGCAGTCGTGATAGGGAGATTTCTTCGCCGCTCAATTCGGGGCGTAAGACCTTAATAGCCACCAGGGTCCCCGTGACCGAGTCGCGGGCTTTCCACACCTCACCCATACCGCCAGTCGCGATCAAAGTAAGTAGTTGATATCGTCCCCCCAGACGCGAACCAGTAGTCACACTCAATTGAGTCCCCTTTCCATGAGGGTTCGTGCAATGGGGCCTGCCACGTCCCCGCCGTGAGGGATGGGATCGTTGTCGTCCCCCTCTACGATGACAGATACGACAATCTGTGGATCTTCCGCTGGTGCAAAACCGACAGCCCAGGCATTTGCTCGCACTTGTCCGTCCGCTGTCTGGGTTTCAGCCGTGCCTGTTTTTGCGGCCACACTCACCCCATCAATTGCCATTGACTGTCCCGTGCCATAGGGCTGGTCGACTACTGCTCTCATCATCGTATTGATGCTACTGGCTTGGTCCGCAGTCAAGGGGTTACTCAGAACTGATGGCTCAGTTTGTGAACGTACGCGGTTGTCGGCATCGCGAATGGTGTCCACCAGATATGGCTGCATCATTGCGCCACCGTTAGCCACCGCCTGCGTCACCATTGCCATTTGTAGAGGTGTCACTTTGACGTCGAACTGGCCGATGGCGCTCATGGCAAGTTCAGCTGGACTTGGTTCTTCGGGAAAGGAAGACGGCGTGACAGATAGAGGAATGGAAATACCATCTCCGAAACCAAATCGCGCCGTAACATCCTGCATCGCCCTTGCAGGAAGTTTTTCTGAGGCAATTGCAAAAGTGGTGTTACACGAACGTGCAAATGCTTCTGTCAAGGACACCTCGCCACTACCGCATTCTGCATCCTCGTTGTTGTACATCGGGGTTTCTGTACCCGGCAAAATTGTCGAAGGAGGGGACGGCAGGACTGTCTCTGGTGTCACACCACTTTCCAACATGGCTGTAACCGTGAGTATTTTGAATACAGATCCGGGGGCGTAAAGATCGCCTCCAATCGCCCGGTTGACGAGGGGTCGACTCGGATCAGCGTTGAGGTTCTGCGATGCTTCCTCAGCGACCGCGGTGTCTAACGACGCCAAGGGGTTGGGGTCAAAGGTGGGGGAAGAGTAGAGAGAAAGTATCTTGCCGGTCTTTGCTTCCATAGCGACAACAGCACCTGCACGCTCCCCTAAGGAGTCGGCAGCCACTTGCTGCAGCTCTTGGTCGAGGGTGAGCGTCACGCCCCCTCCTTGGCGCTCCTTGCCCGCAAAGAGATTCTTCACCCTTTGCCAAAAGAGTTCTGAACTATCCCCTTCGAGAACCTCATCTTCGGCAGCTTCAATCCCCGTGGCAGAGAGATTCATTGCTGAAAAATATCCGGTTACACCCGCATAGAGTGGACCTTGAGGGTAGGTCCTTTGGTACCTGCGACTGTCCTCTAGCCGTTCCGAATATGCTACAGGTTCTCCCGCCACAACTATCGGACCGCGGTCACGTTCTGCCGCTTGAAGAAGTCGACGTACATTGCGTCCATCCGCGCCAAGGTCAGGGGCATACACGAACTGGATCAGCGTTGATGCAACTCCCAAAGCAAGGAACATGCCCAACACTATGACAAAAATCTTTCTCACCTGTGCATTCATGACAATGTCCCCTTGGTCTCATGATCGTGACTCCATGGGGCAGGTTTTGTTGCGGGACGCCGGGCAGCGTTAGAAATACGCAGGAGTAACGCCACTACGATCCATGAGGAAATCATGGATGAGCCGCCTTGAGCTAAGAATGGCGCTGTCAGTCCGGTCAGAGGGATGACTCGAGTAATACCGCCAAGGACAACGAAAACTTGCAGGGCGATCGAAAATGAGAGTCCCGCAGCGAGGAGTTTACCGAAGCCATCGCGGGTTCCCAGTGCTGCTCGTAGACCACGTTCCACCAAAATCAGGTAGAGCAAGAGGATCGCAAGGAGTCCGACAAGGCCAAGTTCTTCCCCCAACGACGCGAAGATGAAGTCCGACTGCGCAAACTGGACTAATTGCGGGTAGCCTCGTCCCCATCCGGTTCCAAAAAGTCCACCATTTGCCAAACCAAAAAGCCCTTGGACCACCTGGTATGATCCACCTTCCGCATCGTAAACGGCGGGATCAAGGGCATGTAGCCACACTGTAAAACGGTTGGCGACGTGAGGGAATGCCTTCATCGCTAGGTAGGCCGCTGGAATAAAGAGAAGAGCGCCGATCACAAGCCACGACACTCTGTTTGTTGCCACATAGAGCATGGCGACGAACAAACCAAAGAACAGAAGAGACGTTCCCAAATCACGCTGGAATACCAATATCCCAATTCCAAGCAACCATACGAGAACGATAGGTCCAAGATCTTTGAGTCGGGGCAGCCGCAGTCCGAGAATTTTTGGTCCGCCGACCGCAAGTTTATCGCGATTCGTCACCAAATATCCGGCAAAGAAGATAGCCAAAGTAATCTTCACAAACTCTGCCGGTTGCAATTGGAACCCAAATATCCTAATCCAGATTTGGGCTCCCAAGTGTTTGACGCCAAGGAACGGGATCATTGGCAGGATCAGGAGGATCACTGATATCACCATCGACGTATAGGTATACCGGCGAAGCACCCTGTGATCTTTTATAAGGATCAATGTCAATGCCGCCATCACCAATGCTACAGCTGTAAGAACTAGTTGACGTATCCCCACAATAGGCTCGTCACGGGCTATATACGACTGGTCGAGGCGATAGATCATTGCCAGACCCAGTCCCGTCAGAGCTGTGGCAATGGGAAGAATAACGGGATCGGCATAAGGTGCCAGCCAATGCACACCTACTTCGGCAACAATGGCAAAGGCGATCAGTACCCCAACATAGAGGCCCATGTTGGGAGGAAGATTGCCGGTGCGGTTAAGGTTCGTCAACACGTAGCCCGAGATCCCCAGCATGACCGCTAAGATCATCAAGACCATTTCCACAAAACGCCGGGGCCTGCCCGGAGATACCTGAACCGTGGCCATCAGTTCCCGCTTTGCGCAGTGCTGCCACTCTGAGAGTCGTCGCGCTTTTGTTCTTCAGCAGCTTGCCGCTCTGCGCGTGCAACAAGTTCGGTCAAATATGCATCGAGTTCTGCTCTGGACGCAAACGTCACCGGTTCTAGCAGTCGCTGCCGGTCGATCGGCTCTAACTCTGCAGGCTTTACGCCAGCAACTTGGAGTGGCTTAGATAGTTTAAACTCACCTATTCCCTGAGGTATTCCCTGATAAACAGTGATTTGTGCGCCATCGCTGAGTAAATAGTATTGGCTCTGTGACCACCGGTACCCAAAGAAACCAACAGCAGCCAAACATGCAACAAGCAAGAGAGTAAGACCGCTGGCCACCCATTTCCAGGTTGATCGTTTGCTGTCGAGCCCATCATCATCAGCTGCGTCCAATTGCGACTTACCCGGAGACACCACCGCCGCGGCTCGACCAGCAGCGCCCTTACCCAGCTGACTAGGAGCTAGTCGGTCGGTAGCTGCGGCTCCCACCACCTCCGGTGTCGTATTGGGTGCCGTAGTTGACGGGACCACATCTGCTAGAACACAGGTGACATTATCTGGAGCGCCCGCTAGGAGGGCAAGGTTGACTAGCTCAGCAGCTGCCTCGTCCAGATCAGGTGTTTGTCTGAGTACTTCTGCAATCGTATCCGCGGAGACGACTCCCGACAGGCCATCAGAGCACAGTAACCACCGATCACCAAGTACTGCTTCACGGAGGGTTTCGTCTGCAACATCCATACCTCCTGAATCACCCAAAACCCGTAAAATTACTGAACGCTTGGGGTGTTGCTCTGCTTCTTCAGGAGTAATTTGCCCAGTATCAACCAAGTACTGAACTAAAGAGTGATCGGTAGTAACCTGCGCTAGTTTTCCGTCGCGCAGCAAGTAGGCGCGCGAATCACCAATATGCACCATGGCCAGTTTATTTGCCGAACGCAGCAAGGCGATACAGGTGGTTCCAAGGCCTTTGAGTGATGGGTCTGTTTTTGAGCGGGCTACCAGTTCGTCGTGCGCTTCTTGAAGTGCAGTGCGCAGGCGAATCAGCATTTCGTCAGCAGGAATAGTATCCGAATCGAGTGGCGCCAGTGTCGCGACAGCAACAGACGAGGCAATGTCACCACCAGCCGGACCACCCATACCGTCAGCAAGGACTAGCAGGCGCGGACCCGCATAACCTGAATCCTGATTATTCGTTCGGACCAGTCCAACATCCGAGCGAGCCGCAAAAGCAAAAGTGACGTCTTCCATTACTTCACCAACTCGAATGTCGTCTGGCCCACCCGCACCGTGACACCGGGAGTGAGGCGAAGTGGCTCAGTTAGACGCTCGTCATCGACAAATGTTCCATTCGTTGAGCCCTGATCGGAAATTATCCAGTCCCCGTTAACATTTTCTAAAACCGTATGTCGGCTAGAAGCATAGGGATCTTCAATCACCAGCGTTGATGCCGGTGAACGGCCAATCGTGATAGGAGAATTCCCCAAAGGCAATAGGGTTCCCGTCAACGGACCACCGGTGACAAGGAGATTATGTGGCTGAGATGTGGGGGCTGTTTTTGGTGCCTTCCCAGAGCTGCGTCCTTTACCCCTAGGAGTAACCATGGTCCCGTAGATATCTTTACGCAACACCGCCACAGCCCCAAGAACCAAGAGCCATAGGGCGATGAGGAAGCCAATCCTGGTGACAGTGAATGCGAGGTCGGTCACTCAGTCCTCCGGGTGAGTCCAAAATAGAATCGGAGTTCGACCAATAACAATCTGGTTTCCATCCACTAACGTTGCCGCGTCGACCTTATGCCCTTCGACATATGTGCCGTTGGTTGACCCAAGGTCTGTAATGATCACTCCTGTAGGCGTAATTCTAAATTCGACGTGTTTTCGTGAAACTCCTGAGTCATTGACAGTGATGTCCGCTTCGCTACCGCGCCCTACTACTGTCACAGCCTCTGTAAGTAGCCATTTTTCACCGTCAATATCGATAATCGGATGATCTGGAGACGCAGTTGCACCTACCGCCGGTGCGGCTGGACCACGCTTAGCGACGGCTTGAACATCTACATTGCCAGTGAGTTCTGTCTCAGATGCTTCGAAATCCACCTCTACCGGCCCCAGAAGGGCATAACCTTGCTGCCCCACGTAGGTCGTGACCTCTTGCGATAGGCTCTCCGCAAGCACTTCGATGTCCTCTGCGTCAAGAGATGCATAATCCTTTGGCGCTACCATGACTCGGAAGTAGTTTGGTGCCAGCCTGTTGTCATTCGCTGCCGCATCATCAACGCTTTTTTTGAGTGCAGCGGAGACATCAACCGTTTTCAGACCCGAGCGAAAAACCCGGGAAAAGACGTTGTTAACGCCCTTTTCTACCGCGCTTTCGAACTTATCGAAGAAGCCCACGGTATCCTCATCTCTTCAGTCGCTATTACTTGGTGACAACCCCCTAGATTACATGGTATTGACACTACTGTTCCAGGAATCACCCTTCTCAGTTTGACGAATGCATAGGTTTTGTCGGTATAGTCATCTCAGCGCGCAAGTGGCGGAATAGGCAGACGCGCACGGTTCAGGTCCGTGTTCCAGAGATGGAGTGGGGGTTCAACTCCCCCCTTGCGCACTCTTTTCTTTTGTGTAATCTTTTTCATCACAGTGTCCTAATACTCATGGCAGTAAGATATTTGGGTCTCTTTGGTGAGATTTGCGGCTCTTCGGACTTTGGTGGGGTGTGGGTTAGGGGATGGTGATTGAGTCGAGTGTTTTCCAGTGGGGTTTGCCGGCGTAGAGGAGGACTCTGGTTTTGTAGTTGTTGAAGTTGGTGAAGCCGAATCC
>NZ_VULO01000049.1 GCF_009696615.1 Scrofimicrobium canadense | reverse complement strand
ATGCCCTGGGCAATGGCCTGTTCCAGCCATACCCATTGGAAGAACCCCGCCTCGTAAAGTGAGGTGGGCGTATCATAATTCAGCTCCAGCAGTTTGGCCGGGCCGTCCCCTGAGTAGGCAAAATCCATGCGCCCATACAGCGGCGGTTGGCCGGAGGTCCAGGAGCGATGGATGGTCTCCCACATATGTGCGGGGATCGCCAGCCGCTGCAGTAGAGCCTCCGAGCGGCATACGCGGTCGACCAGCGCCATGCACATCTCGTGCAGCGTTTCGGTGGGAGTTTCCATGTCGCGCTCGACCTGCTCCAGCGTGAACTGGTAGTAAGCGCTCTCTTTCCAGTAGGGCTCGCCGTCGATGGTGTGAAAGTGGAAGCCCAGCTGCTGTGCCAGGGCTTGCCACTGGGGTCGTTCAGGAATGGTGATCCTTAGCATGAGGGCTCCGGGTGTGGGTCAGGAGCCCCAGGAGGCAGAGCGCGTGCCCCGGCCACGGCGCGTGGTGGTTTGACGGCTTTGAACCACCGAGTTGCGCATGGCGTCGTTGCGTTGATTGACCCGCTGGGTCGCCTGGCTGGCGGCGGCATTCCAGTTGCCCTGGTTGTCACGGTTGCGATAGACCGGCTCCTGGTAAACCCGCTCGAAGGAACGCCCACGGTTGGTGTTCGACATCATGCTCCCCATCATGTAGCCCATCATGGCGGGCATGAACCAGCTACCGCCGCCACTGGCCTGGGCCTGCTCTTCATTGGGGGCGGCACAGGCGCCTTCGCCGTGCTCGGCCTCGCAGGCTTCCAGCGTATTGAAGCGCGGCACCGACTCCAGCGCTGCCGTATGGGCCTCTTCACAGGCGCTGCGGGTATAGATATTGGCGGCCACACAGTCGTCGACGCTCTGGAAGCTGCGCGGTTCGTCAAAACTCACGTCGGTAATGTGTTCGTCCTGGGCGGGTTCGGTACAGGCGGTCAGGCCAAAGGCGCCGGTGCCCATCATGGCCAACGACAGCCGTGCGCTACGCTTGCGGCGAGGAAGATGTTGATCTGCCATGTCGAACTCCTTACCAGGTCATGGAAGCGGCGTTGATGAGGCCGACCGCGATGGAAACGCTGCCCACCAGCGTGCCATAAGCCTGGTGCCCCTCGGTGATGTG
>NZ_VULO01000048.1 GCF_009696615.1 Scrofimicrobium canadense | reverse complement strand
CGCCATGGTGGTCGCGTTGAGCATGGTCACCATCGTGCTGTTCGGTAGCATGATGGGCATGTGTCTGCCGTTCGTGCTGGAGCGCTTCAAGGTGGACCCTGCCACGGCCTCGGCACCGCTGGTAACGACCTTGATCGATGCCTCGGGGGTAGTGATCTACTTCACCATCGCCACCGCCATTCTGACCAACGTCTAGCGCATGGCGCTGCTGGCCGCCCGAGTGATGAACATCACTTCTACGTGGCCCAGCCATTCGATGTCGCTGGCCAGCGCCTTGAGCTGGCTGGCCAGGCACTGGGGCGGCTGGTGGACTGCGTCACCGATGATCAGCGTGACCGATACCTTGTCGTCCAGGTAGTGAAGCTGCAGATCGTTCAACGTGCGCCATACCGGGTGCATGTACCAGCGCTCATCAAGAGCGGCTTCCACTTCTGGGCGCAAGGGCAGTCCGGGCAGGCGGCTCGGGTCGCCCTCACCGGCATCGTCTTCCGGGTCCACGTGGAAAATGACATCGGTCAGCAGCGGAAACTCGTGGCGCAGGCGGCGACTCACCTCATTGCCGATTTCATGAGCTTCGGAAACGGTGATACGCGGACCCACCACCACGTGCAGGTCCACCATCACCCAGCCTGCCGATTGGCGCGTACGCAGGTCATGCACGCTATCCACGCCGGGCACGCTGCAGGCCACATCATGCATCTGCTGCTGCACGTCTTCGGGCAAGGCGGTATCTACCAGTTCTCTGGCGGATTCCCACAGCAGGTCGATGCCGACCTTACCTACCAGTAACCCCACGATGATCGCGGCCACGGCGTCCAGCCACCCCAGCCCATACTGGGCACCCACCAGTGCTACCAGCACGACGGCCGTGGAGAGAGCATCGCTGCGGGAGTGCCATGCATTGGCTTCCAGCAGCTTGGACTTGACCCGTTTGGCGACCCGCATGGTGTAGCGGAAGATCCACTCCTTGCTGATCAGGGCCAGCACCGCCACCGTGATGGCAAAAGCGCCGGGCGCGCCCACTTCGGTACCACTCAACAGACGGTCGATGCTCGACCAGGCAATACCGCCGGCCACGAAGATCAGCACGCTGCCCAGCAGTAGCGTGGTCAGCGTCTCGATACGGCCATGGCCATAATGGTGGTCGTTATCCGGTTCCTGACGGCCATAATGAATGGCGGCCAGAACAAAGCCATCGGTGCCAAGGTCAGCCA
>NZ_VULO01000047.1 GCF_009696615.1 Scrofimicrobium canadense | reverse complement strand
ATTCATTATAACCAAATTAAAGAGGGTTATAATGAACGAGAAAAATATAAAACACAGTCAAAACTTTATTACTTCAAAACATAATATAGATAAAATAATGACAAATATAAGATTAAATGAACATGATAATATCTTTGAAATCGGCTCAGGAAAAGGGCATTTTACCCTTGAATTAGTACAGAGGTGTAATTTCGTAACTGCCATTGAAATAGACCATAAATTATGCAAAACTACAGAAAATAAACTTGTTGATCACGATAATTTCCAAGTTTTAAACAAGGATATATTGCAGTTTAAATTTCCTAAAAACCAATCCTATAAAATATTTGGTAATATACCTTATAACATAAGTACGGATATAATACGCAAAATTGTTTTTGATAGTATAGCTGATGAGATTTATTTAATCGTGGAATACGGGTTTGCTAAAAGATTATTAAATACAAAACGCTCATTGGCATTATTTTTAATGGCAGAAGTTGATATTTCTATATTAAGTATGGTTCCAAGAGAATATTTTCATCCTAAACCTAAAGTGAATAGCTCACTTATCAGATTAAATAGAAAAAAATCAAGAATATCACACAAAGATAAACAGAAGTATAATTATTTCGTTATGAAATGGGTTAACAAAGAATACAAGAAAATATTTACAAAAAATCAATTTAACAATTCCTTAAAACATGCAGGAATTGACGATTTAAACAATATTAGCTTTGAACAATTCTTATCTCTTTTCAATAGCTATAAATTATTTAATAAGTAAGTTAAGGGATGCATAAACTGCATCCCTTAACTTGTTTTTCGTGTACCTATTTTTTGTGAATCGATTATGTCTTTTGCGCATTCACTTCTTTTCTATATAAATATGAGCGAAGCGAATAAGCGTCGGAAAAGCAGCAAAAAGTTTCCTTTTTGCTGTTGGAGCATGGGGGTTCAGGGGGTGCAGTATCTGACGTCAATGCCGAGCGAAAGCGAGCCGAAGGGTAGCATTTACGTTAGATAACCCCCTGATATGCTCCGACGCTTTATATAGAAAAGAAGATTCAACTAGGTAAAATCTTAATATAGGTTGAGATGATAAGGTTTATAAGGAATTTGTTTGTTCTAATTTTTCACTCATTTTGTTCTAATTTCTTTTAACAAATGTTCTTTTTTTTTTAGAACAGTTATGATATAGTTAGCATAGTTTAAAATAAGGAGTGAGAAGAAGATGAAAGAAAGATATAGAACAGTCGATAA
>NZ_VULO01000046.1 GCF_009696615.1 Scrofimicrobium canadense | reverse complement strand
AATGGGCCGCAAAGCCCGTTCCAGGTGGTTGGTGTCTGGCTGCACGTCCGGGTTTTCCAGGAACACGGTCAGGCTGGCTTCCCGGCTGAGAACGTAGTTCAGGGCCTTGGTCAGTGGGTCGCTGGGCACGAGGCCGCCTTGTGCCAACTGATCCCGGCACCACTGGAAGAAGTCGCTGACCACCGGCTTCGAGTGATCCAACCGGTACTGGCGTTTCTTCTCGCCAGTTAGCCCCTGAGCTTTGATGGCCTCTTCATTCCGATACAGCATCGCGATCCGTTGCAGGGCCTCGGTGACGGTCTCAGGATGATCTTTCTGTGCTTCGATAAAATAGCGGCGACCATGCACCCAACATTGGGCATGGGCGACGTTCTCCTGGGCTGCAGCATAACGGGCATAGGCCGCATAGCCGTCACTGATCAGGGTACCGCTGAACGATTCGCTGAGTACCTGTTCAATGTGGGCGCGACCACGGCTGTTCGAGTAGGTGAACACCACCTCGTCGGCATCGCCGTATAACGGCCAGAACCAGCCGGTTTTCATCTTGCCTTTTTGCGGGCCTGCGCGCCCCTGGTGGCCGGCTTTGATGGGCGTTTCATCCATCGCCAGCACCCGGCTGCGCAACACGTTGTCGGTCTGGGCATCCACGATGGGTCGCAGCAGGTCGATGGCCCGCTTGACCAGGTTGGTCAGGGTGCTGCGACTGACGGTGACGCCGGCTTGCCGGATGCGTTGGTGCTGACGATACAGCGGCAAGTGGAACTGGAACTTGTCGACCAGCAGCCCGGCCAGCAGGCTGACATCGGCCAGGCTGTTATCCAGTACGTTGAACGGGGCTGGCGTGGTAATGGGCTTGTCGCTGCCCTTACGCCGGAACACCGGGCGTTCGCACTTGAGCACCACATAACTGGAGGCCCGCTGGGCCAGCCGGAAGGTAGTCTTGCTGCCAATCACTTCGTACTGATCGGCCTCCGGGCCGGTCAGCTCTGGCGGCAGGTGCTCAACCACTTCTACCGGCACATCGGCAGTAAAGCGCAGGCCGGTGTCGTTCAGGCAGTCGTCGTCCCGCTGTTTCTTGCCAGTGCCACGCTGATAGGCTTTAACCGTGCGCTTCTCATTTTTCGGCGGCTGCACCGGAACCGGGGCGTCATCCGACGCGAACAGGCTATCCTGCCCAGGCAGGTCAAACACCTGCTTCTCGGACTTGGGACCGAACAGCTGCTTCTTGAACCAGTCCAACTGCCGCTGCATGACCTGAAGTTGTTCACGCAGCAATGCAT
>NZ_VULO01000045.1 GCF_009696615.1 Scrofimicrobium canadense | reverse complement strand
GGCAGCAGAGCGGCAGCTGCTCGGGCAGCTCGGCCACCCCGCCAATATGATCGATATGATCGTGGCTGATCAGCACGGCGTCTACCGCGAGCCCCGCCGCCCAGGTGATCGCCTCACCGGGATGCAGTGCGCCGCCCGCATCCAGCAGCAGGCGCTTGCCTTTGGCCTCGACCACGATGGCGGCCGGGCCCTTGTCGCCCAGCCCGCTGAGGATCTCCACCAAGGCGCTCATTGGTCGGGCTCCAGGCACCAGCCTTCCAGCAGGCGCACCGCGACCTGCTGGCCTTCGCCAAGGGCGTGGGGATGATACGCCAGCAGGGCATCGCCGGTGCTCAGGCGCAGGTGTAGCTCGTAGCGCTCACCGCGGAACGTCAGCCGTTCAACGCGGGCGGTCAGGTCGTGGGGGTTGGGGGCCGTGGCATCCAGATGCACGTGCTCCGGGCGCACCAGCACGGGCTGCGAACGCGCGGTGAGCGGCGCGGCCAGCCCGCTCATCAAAGCGCTTTCGGTGAGACGCTGGCCAGGCGCGCCGCTGGCAATGTGAAGCAGGCTGCCCTGGCCGATAAACCGCGCGACCCATTCGCTGCGCGGCGCTCGGTAGAGCGTTTCGGGCGTGGCCCACTGTACCAGCTCGCCCTCCCGCATGACGGCAATGCGGTCTGCCATGGCCATGGCTTCGCTTTGGTCGTGGGTGACGTAGACCATGGTGGCCTGGGTCCGCCGGCGGAAATCCACGAAGCTGTGCTCCATGGCGGCCCGCAGGTTGCGGTCCAGGTTGGCGAGCGGTTCGTCCAGCAGCACCACGTCGGGGTCGGTGACCAGGCAGCGGGCCAGTGCCACCCGCTGGCGCTGGCCGCCGCTGAGGGCCTGGGGCGAGCGCTGTTCATAGGGGGTCAACGCCACCTGCTCCAGCGCCTGAGCGACTCGGCGCTGGTAGTCGCTGCCTTGAATGCGGCGTAGCTTCAGCGGGTAGCCCACGTTGTCGGCCACGCTCATATGGGGCCATAGCGCGTAGGACTGGAACACCATGGCCATGTTGCGCTGCTCGGGGGGCACATGGTGGTGGGCGCTGGCCAGCAGCGTCTCACCGAGCGTCATGGTGCCGCTACTCACCTGCTCGAACCCTGCCAGCATGCGGAGCATGGTGGTTTTTCCGCAGCCGCTGGGGCCCAGCAGCGCCACGAATTCGCCGGGGGAGATATCGAGGGTGACGCCATTGACTGCGGTGTGTTGGCCAAACTGTTTGGTGACGCGGTCGAGCATTAGCCTTGCCATGGCACGACTCC
>NZ_VULO01000044.1 GCF_009696615.1 Scrofimicrobium canadense | reverse complement strand
GAACCAGTACCGGGTGGGCTGGAGCGCTATCGCCCCCACCTGAGCTATTTACTCATCGATGAAGGCGCTATTGTTGACGCGCCTGGGTGGACGGATGAAACACGCAATATCGTGGCAGCGATATTTCGTATCGAGAAACATCGCGATGAAAACGATGTTTCAGACGCCATGGGGCATTTAGCAGACTGGCTCAACGGCCCAGAACAAGCCAGCTTGCGGCGGGCGATCATCGTATGGTTCTATCGAGTGTTCCTGCCCAACCGCGCCCCAGGGCTTGAATTTCCTGAGGTGAGTGACTTCACCAACTTGCATGAGGTACATGACATGCTGGCAGAGCGAATTAAAAAGTGGCCTGAACTGTGGGAGGAAAGAGGTCGTCAGGCAGGCGAAAAGCTGGGCATAAAGCTAGGTATTGAAAAAGGCGAAAAGCTAGGTATTGAAAAAGGCGAAAAGCTGGGTATTGAAAAAACCGCTCGCAATTTGTTGAAGCTGGGCGTGCTCAGTGACGAACAGATAGCCTTAGCGACCGGGTTGGCAGTTGACGAGATTGCCGAGCTGCGCAAGGAAGATAAGCACTAACCCGAGCGATACGCTTCCTTCGCTCACAAGAGGGCAGCTACCGCATGGGGCTGCCCTTGTCGTTTCTGCCTGTTTTTTATGCCTTCCGATGACTTTCTGCTCAACGCCCAGGCAGTCACCCGATTGCCCTGCCCCCCCTGGGCTTGAGGCTGCAGTGTACCCGCGGCCGCTGGGAAATAGCCTGGTGGGAGGCGGCTTTAGCCCGCGATGACGGCGGCACCCGTGCTTGCTCAGGCAGTCGCCCAATGAATTGGCCTCCCACAGGGGGCCTGGGTTGAGAAAGCGGGTGTTGTGGTAAAGTAACAATCCAGCTACAGGAGCCCGCATGGTCAGCAAGGTGCATAACCGTCACGATCACAGCTATAAACTGATGTTTTCGCAGAGACAAATGGTGCGGGACTTGCTCACCGGCTTCGTCAAGGAAGCCTGGGTCGAGCAGCTGGATTTTAACCAAATGGAACAGGTCAGCGGCTCCTATATCACCGATGAACTGCGCGACCGTGAAGATGACATGATTTGGCGGATATGGTGGCGAGACCGCTGGCTGTACGTTTATCTTCTACTGGAGTTTCAGTCATCGGAAGACAAGCACATGGCCGTGCGGATCATGAGCTACCTGGGGCTGCTGTACCAGGATCTGATTCGCCAGGACGCGTTTACCCCAAGCGGCAAGCTACCCCCCGTGTTGCCCATTGTGCTCTACAATGGAGAGAAGCGCTGGACAG
>NZ_VULO01000043.1 GCF_009696615.1 Scrofimicrobium canadense | reverse complement strand
TTTGGTGGCAACGATATGCTGCTATCGCCCCGAGCCCTGGTCGAGATTGGTGAACTGTACCGTAACGATGGCGTAGTGAACGGCCAGCGGGTCTTGCCCGAAGGCTGGGTGGAGGCTTCCTGGACTGCTCGGGGCAGCTCGCCCTGGACAGGCGATGGTTACGGCTATGGCTGGTTCATCACGACCCTGGCCGACACACCAGTGATGTATGGCCGAGGCTACGGTGGCCAAGCGCTGTTCGTGGTGCCTGAGCGGGCGATGACGGTCGTGATAACGTCCGACCCCAACCCGCCCTCCCCCGGTGGCCAGTTTCAGCAGCAGTTGAATGCGCTGGTGGCGGGACTGCTGGAGGAAGGCGAGGCCGCCGAACCGTAATCGGCTACGTTGGAGAGTTGCCCAATTTGCTGCGGATAAAATCACTGTGGCTGACGTGCAGGAGGTCGGCCAGGCGGCGAATGCGGTGCTCTTCCAGCGGGTCCAGCGCGCCATCGGCCCAGGCCACCTGCCACATCATGGCCACTACTTCCAGGCGCTGCTCATAGCCGTAGTGCTGTTTGATCAGGCTGACGAACTGGTAGTGGTCCACGGCGTCGTCCACTTCTGCCTCGGCCAGGCGCATCAGTTCGGCCACTGCCTGCTCATCGAGACGATAGCGCGTCATCAGCATGCGCTGCATGGCGGCGCGCTCGGCCTCGCTCTGTTCATAGTCGGCCCGCATCACTTCGCACAATAGCGCAGCACAGGCGAGTTCCAGGGTCAGGGCCTGGTCGTCGCGCTGCTCCGGGGCCGACAGCGTCCGCTGAAAGAAGCTTTGAATCGCGTCCAGCACGGCAATTACTCCTTGCGTTTGGCCAACTGCTCTTTGAGCTGTTTGGGCACCTGCTTGATGATAAGACGGTCCTGCGCGGCATCGTACTCGATGCTGGAACCCAGCAGGTGCGAGTCGAAGCTGATCGACACCCCACCCGCTCGGCCGGTAAACCGGCGGAACTGGTTGATGGTGCGCTTGTCCGGCGGAATCTCCGGAGAGAGGCCGTAATCGGCGTTGCGGATATGGTCGTAAAACGCCTGTGGCTGCTTCTCGTCCACCAGCTCGGAAAGCGCTTCCAGCGTCATGGGTTCGCCACGGCGCAGCTGCTCGTTGGCGTAATCCACCAGGGTGTCGGTTTTTTCACGGCTGGCGTCGTCGTCCAGGTCCTCTTGTTCGACGTAGGCGCTGAAGGCCTTGAGCAGGGTGCGGGTTTCTGCCGGGGCCTCGATGCCCTCTTCCATGCCCAGCAGCGCCACCAGCCCATCGGATAGCTTTTTGGC
>NZ_VULO01000042.1 GCF_009696615.1 Scrofimicrobium canadense | reverse complement strand
GCCATGGATCGCCTCGACCTTGAGGCTGTGGAAGAAGCTCTCGGCACAGGCATTGTCGTAGCAGTTGCCTTTGGCACTCATGCTGCACCGGAGATGGTGCCGGGTCAGCAGCGACTGGTACAACGTCGAGCAATATTGGCTGCCACGGTCACTATGCACGACCACTCCCTTGGGCATCTTACGGCGCCACAAGGCCATTTTCAGGGCATCACCGACCAAGTCGGCGGTCATCCGCTCACTCATCGCCCAGCCCACCACCTTGCGTGAGTACAGGTCGATCAATACGGCCAGATAGAGCCACCCTTCGCCGGTTGCCAGGTACGTAATGTCGCCGACCCACTTCTGGTTCGGCGCCATCGCGGTGAAGTCCTGCTCCAGCAGGTTCGGTGCCACTGGCAGCGTGTGCCGAGAGTTCGTCGTGGCCTTGAACTTGCGGGCTGCCTTGGCACGTAGGCCTTGCCGCTGGAGGCTGGCGGCGACGGTCTTGCGGTCTACTGGCAGGCCATCGTCACGTAGGTCCAGAGCCAATCTGGGGGCGCCTGAGCGCCCCTTCCGATGGTAATAAGCCTCGGCCACACGCTGATCGAGAACCGCCTGCTGACGGCGTCTGGATGACGGCGCGGCATCGCGCTGTCGCCAGGCGTAGTAGCCGCTGCGGGCGACGCCGAGGACCGCGCACATGCGCTGGATGCTGAATGCCTGACGATGCTGATGGATGAAGGCGTACCTCACTTCAGGCTCTTGGCGAAGTACACCGCGGCTTTTTTTGCGATTTCAAGCTCTTCCGACTTCTCGGCCAGCTGTCGCTTGAGCCTCGCGTTCTCTTCAGCCAGGGCCTGCTCGCGAGCCGAGACGTTCTGCTGCTGCTGGGCCTTGGCTCGCCATTGATAGAGCTGGCTGGGCTGAAGCCCTAGCTCACGAGCGGCGGCACTGGACCCGACACGGTCAGCGAGTGCCAAGGCCTCATCCTTGTAGGCCTGGGAGTAACGGGTACGGGTCTTCTTCATCGACGTTGCTTGCCTTGCCATGGGTCACCTCGTTCAGTGTACTTCCTTAACGGGGTGTCCACTGCTGCTGGGCAAGATCATTATGCCTTAAAAAAGTTCAAACGCCTGCTCGACGAGGACGAGAATTCGTAAGGTCGTTGCAGGCGGAAATGGCCCAGAAAGGCCACGTGGTCTCGCTCGTCAAGCTGTGTCAGTGGCTGGGGCTTCCTCGAAGGACGTTATATTACCAGCCCAGGACTCGTTGCCGTATCATCAATGCTGAGCTGGTTAGCCGGGTAAAACTGGCCCTGGAGCGCTTCCCTACTTACGGCTATCGTCGTCTAGCGTGTGTTCTGGGAGA
>NZ_VULO01000041.1 GCF_009696615.1 Scrofimicrobium canadense | reverse complement strand
TCACGTCACTGGCGCATCATATCGACGCCCAGTGGCTGAGGACGGCCTACCTGATGACGCGCCGTGACGGCGCCGTCGGGATCGACGGCCAGACGGCGGACGACTTCGCGCGCGACTTCGAGGCTAACGTCCAGCGTCTGCTGGAAGCGGCCAAGAGCGGTCGCTACCGGGCGCCGCCGGTGCGGCGCGTCAATATTCCCAAGGGAGACGGGCGCTCCACACGGCCGATTGGCATTCCTACCTTCGAAGACAAGGTCCTGCAACGTGCCGTGGTGGCCCTGCTGGAGCCGCTCTATGAGCATGATTTTCACGAGTGCTCGTATGGTTTCCGGCCGGGGCGCTCGGCGCATCAGGCCATCGGAACGGTGAGGAATGGCCTGATGTCGATGGGCGGAGGCTGGGTCATTGATCTGGACATCAAAGCCTTCTTCGACACGATCGACCACCAGCACCTGCGTGCGTTTCTGCAGCAACGAGTGAAGGACGGCGTGATCCTCCGCCTGATCGGCAAGTGGCTCAAGGCCGGGGTATTGGACGCCGGGCAATGGCAGAAGGGCGAGATAGGCAGCCCACAAGGGGGTGTGATTTCCCCCTTGCTGGCGAATGTCTACCTCCACTACGTGCTGGATGAGTGGTTTGAGCAAGACGTCAAACCACGCCTGCGCGGACGGGCATTCTCGGTGCGCTTCGCCGATGATGCCGTGCTCGCCTTCAGCAACGAAGCTGATGCCCGCAAGGTGCTGGAGGTACTGGCCAAGCGCTTTGCGCGCTTCGGCCTTACCCTGCACCCGACCAAGACTCGGCTGGTACGGTTTCGGCCACATCGCGAGCTACGGGCCGAGACCTTCGACTTCCTGGGCTTTACCTATTACTGGGGGAAGTCCCTGCGTGGACGCTGGATCATCAAGCAGAAAACGGCCAAGGACCGGTTCAAGCGAGGCCTGAAGCGAATTTCGCTGTGGTGCCGAGCCAACCGCCACCTGCCCCTGCGTGATCAGCACCGCCAACTCTGTCGAAAGGTTATGGGGCACTATGCGTACTACGGGATAACCCACAACATCGAGTCTCTGCAACGCTTCCAATACAGGGTTCAGACAACCTGGATCAAGTGGCTCAGGAGGCGATCGCAGAGAGGATGGTTCCCGTGGGAGAAGGCAAGGCAACTGTTGCTGACACTCCCGTTACCGCGAGCGAGAATCGTGCACCGAGCGTCCTTCGTGTGAACCTGACGGTTGAGGAGCCGAGTGCGTCAATCGCGCACGCTCGGATCTGTGGGGGGCCGGAACGAGCAATCGTCCGGTCTACCCGACCTATAACTCCAGGGCGACTCTTTCAGGTTGCTAACGATGTTTTGGTGACGCCATTAACTATGGGTTGGTTTGCCCC
>NZ_VULO01000040.1 GCF_009696615.1 Scrofimicrobium canadense | reverse complement strand
CGCATCTGCACGCGCGCCGTGGCCAGCCGCTCGGGCGCGATGTAACGCAGCTCCAGCTCGCCTGCGCGCAGGCGGTTCTCCACCTCCATCGCCTCATGCATCTCGAGGCTGGAGTTGAGGTAGGCGGCGCGCACCCCGTTCTGGATCAGCGCGGCCACCTGGTCCTGCATCAGCGCGATGAGCGGCGAGACCACGATGGCGGTGCCGGCGCGCAGCAGCGCCGGCATCTGATAGCACAGCGATTTGCCGCCGCCGGTGGGCATCAGCACCAGCGCGTCTCCGCCGCCCGTCACGTGCTCGATGATGGCCTGCTGGGGGCCACGAAAGCGCTCAAAGCCAAAGACTTCTTGCAGTACCTTGAGGGCTGCCGGGTCGCCGTGCATCGCTGCTCTCCTTGTCGTGTGCGTGAAGGAGAATTGTCGCACGAAAACACGAGTGAGTTGGGTTAGCGAATCCCCGCTCGTAAAAACGACTGCACGAACTGGCGCTGGAACAGCAGAAAAGCCACCAGCAGCGGCGCAATACTCAGCAGCGTGGCAGCGCTGACGGTGGCCCAGTTGACGCCGGTTTCTGGCGCGGAGAACACGCCCAATCCTACCGTCAGCGGGCGGCTCTCCACGGAGTTGGTCACCACCAGTGGCCACAGGAAGTTGTTCCAGTGGTGGCTGATCGACACCAGCCCGTAGGCCAGATAGGTGGGCTTGGCCAGCGGCACGTAGACCTTCCACAGGATTTCCAGCCAGCCACAGCCCTCGATACGGGCGGCGTCCTCCAGCTCTCGGGGGATGGTCTTGAAGGTCTGACGCAGCAGGAAAATGCCGAAGGCGCTGGCCACGTAGGGCAGGCCAATGCCGGTGATGGTATTGATCAGCCCCAGCTCGCTGGCGATACGGTAGTTTTCGACGATCAGCACTTCGGGAAACACGAACAGCTGAATCAGTACCAGCATGAACAGCAGGTTCTTGCCGGGGATCGGAAAGCGGGCAAAGGCAAAGGCGGCCAGCGTGCAGACCACGAACTGGGCCAGTACCACGCCGGTCACCAGCGCGAAGGTGTTCAGGTAGTAACGCGCAAAGGGGGCCTGGACCCAGGCGTTCGTGAAGTTGTCCAGCGTCAAAGGCGCCAGCAGGTCGAAACGTACCATGTAGGCGGGCGGGTGAATCGCGGCCCACACCGCGTAAAGCAGCGGAAAGATCCAGATCACGGCCAGCAGCCAGGCCGCCAGGGTTTCCAGGCGGGGCAGCGCCAGGGTGCGCCGTGGCGACACCGGAAGAGAGGAGGTGCTCATTGGTAGTGCGCCCTGCGGTCCAGAATCGTGAACTTCAGTGTGGCCACCACCGCCAACACCAGCAGAATGACCACGGTGATGGTGGCCGCCATGGTGCGGTCGAAGAACGAAAAGGCGTTCTCGTAGACGTAATACAGCAGCAGGTTGGTGGCGTTATTGGGCCCGCCCTTGGTC
>NZ_VULO01000004.1 GCF_009696615.1 Scrofimicrobium canadense | reverse complement strand
TCGAGCTGAAGAATGCCCAATTGCGCCCCAGGCACACCATGGTGAGCGGCCAAATCGGCCAACCGAGCTGACCAATGTGAATGATCTATAGCGTTAGGTGCCTGAGTCATGTGCTCTCGTTTATCCATGGCGATCATCTCACTGGCAGCAGAAAAGCGGCATAAATGTCCGATCACAAAGACTGAGACAATGGAACGCAGTGGTTTTGCTTGAGGTAGCTATCCTCCAGTTGCTAGGCGCATTAGATCAGTATCGAAATCAATCTCATCGAGGTCAGCAGAGGTATCTGTCGAGAACGTAGTCCGATAGAGCTTGCTGGCCTGAGTCCGAACATCGTGGCGGACGTTGCTTTTCATCTGATAGATAAGTTCTATTGTCGCGCGGCAAATACGCTCATCTAACTTCTTTCCGCTACCCCAATCTTCGGTCGCTGCAAATACTGAAGTCGGGATGGGTACTGCACGCAAATAGGAAAACAGTGGCCGCATCTGAGCGTCGGGAACCAATGCGTGACGAGGAGTTCCGGCGGTAGCGGCAAGAAGTACTGGCGTTGCCAAGAGTGCGTCGTCGTCTACCAAATCGAAAAACTGTTTGAACAGACCTGAATATCCGGCCTTATACACAGGCGTGGCAGCAACCAATCCATCCGCCATGCGAAGCTGTTGTAAGGATGAGCGCAATGATTCCGACTGCATCCCCGTAGTTACAGCATGCGCCAAATCAGATGCAAAATCGCGAACCTGAATCACGGATAGCTCAATAGGCAGCTTCTCTTGATGTGCTATTTCAGTAATGGTAGCCGCAATCTTCTGCGTGAGCATTTGGGTTGATGAGGGAGACCCAACACCAGCCGAGACCATCACTAATTGTAGAGTCTTACCGTCCGTCATCACGTGGTCCTTTCGCGATAGCTAGAGCGAGCGTACGCAGTGTGTTCATGTCATGCTCACTCAGAGTTGCTCCGAGTCGTTGGGCGATTGTCTCAGCGTGGATTCTGCCCACCTGGCGTTGTACTTCGCGCCCCTTTTCTGTTAGGCGTATGAGGATCCCGCGTCCATCTGCGGGGTCTTCGCCTCGTTCAATGAGCCCTTGTTCAATGAGTCTGTTGAGAAGGCGTGACAGTGCTGGTTGGCTCAGCAATACCCCTTCCAGTAGAGCCTTCTGGTTCATTGAACAGCCTGCTTTCGCCAACGTGTAGAGGACGTCGTATTCCCTCATCGAGACGGTTTTCCAATTTCCGGCTTCCTGAAAACAGCGCATCATCGTGGCATGTGCCCGCATCATGGCTTCCCACGTATCACTACTAAGTTTGCGGTTCATTGTCCTAAATCCTTGGCATCACGGCCGGTTGGTTAGGGTCAGAATCTTGATATGGCGAAGTTCCGGTCACGTTGTCACCTCTATTAGCATTGGGGCGTAATTGACGAGGCGCATTGTCGCCGTAGCGTGCCTTAACCAAGTCTTTGTGTGACGGGGGCGGAGGAGTCCCCACCTTTTGCCGTGCGGCAGTTTCTTTGCGCAATACTGGAATAACTTCTTCTCCTAGAATATCCAGTTGTTCCAAAACCGTCTTGAGGGGCAGTCCTCCATGGTCAACAAGGTAGAGCTGACGTTGATAGTCGCCGAAGTATTCCTGAAGACCCAGTGTGCGATCGATGACTTGCTGCGGGCTGCCGACCAACAGTGGGGTTGCGGCCATCACTTCTTCCAAGGGGGCGCCTCCCTTGTACACAGGAGCATTATCGAAATAGGGTCGGAACTCTTTGATAGCATCTTGCGAGTTCTTACGTATGAAGGTTTGCGCTCCCACACCTACGATGGCCTGGTCGGCGGTGCCATGTCCGTAGTGTGCGTAGCGGTTGCGGTATAGGTTGATCAGCCGCTTGAAGTGGCTCATGGGCCAGAAGATGCCGTTGGCAAAGAATCCATCGCCGTAGTAGGCCGCTTGTTCAGCAATCTCGGGTGTGCGAATGGACCCGTGCCACACGAACGGTGGCACATCATCGAGGGGGCGGGGGATAGAGGTAAATCCTTGCAGCGGGGTGCGGAAATTTCCCTCCCAATCCACAACGTCGTTATGCCACAGCTTGTGAAGAAGATTGTAGTTTTCCAGCGCCAGTGGGAGGGATTGTCGAATGTCCTTCCCAAACCACGGGTATACAGGGGCGGTATTGCCGCGTCCCAACATAATGTCGAGTCGGCCGTCAACTAAGTGCTGAAGTAGAGCGTATTCTTCAGCGATTCTCACCGGATCGTTGGTAGTGATAAGGGTTGTTGACGTGGAGAGCTTAATCTTCTCAGTCTGTGCGCCAACGTATGCCAGCAGGGTTGCTGGTGATGAGATAGCAAATGGGGGATTGTGGTGCTCACCCATTGCAAAAACGTCAATGCCTGCTTCTTCTGCCTTCTTTGCAATGGAGGCTATCGCTTTGATGCGCTCGGTCTCTGTGGGTGTGGTGTTCTTTACGGGGTCTTCAGTGATGTCTCCTACTGAGAAAATGCCGAATTCCATGGGTGCCTCCTAAACAAGTAGCCAACTAAAGTATATGCATGTGCATATAAATGTACAAGGTGTGTTCTCTCACTGCTGTACATGAGCCGAGGCGTACCATGGAGCTAGCCAATATAAAGGAGAACGCAGTGGGCTGCACAACGATTCTGGTGGGGAAAAACGCGAGTTATGACGGGTCAACGCTGGTGGCCCGCAATGAAGACTCTGCAAATGGTGAATACAATCCGAAGCGAGTCGTCGTAGTGAAGCCTGAGGATCAGCCTCGCACCTACACCAGTGTTATTTCCCGGGTTAGCATCGATCTGCCTGATCATCCGCTGCGCTACACGGCTGTTCCCAATGCAATCCTGGACGAAGGACTGTGGGCATCGGCAGGAATAAACTCAGCCAATGTTGCAATGAGTGCGACTGAGACTCTCACCAGTAATGAACGGGTCTTAGGGGCAGATCCCCTCGTCGAATATCAACCCGCTCAAGGCAAAGAGGGGGAAGGCGGATATGTCCCAGAACGCGTGGGTGGGATTGGCGAAGAAGACTTCCTGACGCTTGTTTTACCCTATATTCATTCAGCCCGCGAAGGAGTCGAACGCCTAGGGGTGCTGCTTGAGAAATATGGCACCTACGAAATGAACGGCGTAGCTTTCTCAGACTCCGATGAAATCTGGTGGCTGGAGACAGTCGGCGGACACCACTGGATTGCTCGACGCGTGCCTGATGACGCCTACGTGACGATGCCTAATCAACTCGGGATAGACAGTTTCGACCTGAGTGACGCAGAAGGGCCTGCGCGCGAGCATATGGCAAGCAGCGACTTGAGGGCTTTTATCGAAGACAACTCGCTAGATCTATCGTTCGATGGGCGACTCAACCCGCGTGATGCTTTCGGATCCCATTCTGATTCTGACCACGTCTACAACACGCCGCGGGCATGGGATATCCAGCGCTTCCTCAACCCAAACAGTGGAGAATGGTCAGGTGACGCACCAACCTACACGCCGTTCTCAGATAATATTCCCTGGTGTCGTAGACCCGAACGAAAAATTACGATTGAAGACGTCAAATACGTTTTAAGTTTGCATTATCAGGGAACTCCTTATGATCCGTACGGAAACGATAGTGCATTAGCAGGAACCCTCCGCCCCATAGGAATCAACAGGCACAGTCAACTGGCAGTGCTGCAGATTCGCCCAGGTAAGCCAGAGAGTTTCCGTTCTTTGCAGTGGATGGCTTTTGCATCGAACCCGTTTAATACACTGGTTCCGCTGTATACGAATGTTGACCAGGTTCCTGAATATTTGGCAAATACAACGGCTCAGGTAACAACCGAAAACTTCTATTGGGCCAGTCGTATCATTGCGGCACTCGCGGATGCGCATTTCTCTGACACCATTGCCGACATCGAACGCTACCAGCAAAGGACCATTGCGAGCGGTCACGCACATGTCAAACAGACGGACTCATCGCTCGAAGACACCGATAACATTGGAACAGGTGATGCGCCGGTCATTCTCGCCGAGGCGAACCAAGTCATAACTGACACCATTCGTTCAGCCACAGATAGTTTGCTAGATAAGGTCCTCTTCATAGCTTCCAATGGAATGCGCAACAGTTTCTCCAGATCTGATAACTGACGCATGGGTACAGCCGTGAAAGGCGCGAGACACACAGGGTATCGATGTTCTTCACGGCTGTAATCGGCAGTTATTAATGTATTAATGCGTTTGTGGCCACAATGAGGCCCATTGTTCGGCCCAGAGATCGCGAGGTTTGCTAGATGCGGGTATCTCCAGGGTTTGCAAAATCCGTCCTGCCTCCCTGTGACTTGACTGGGTAGCATTGCTGACGATCTCAACCATGTTTCGTCCTTTCCCAGTGAAAACTGAATGAACAAAATGCTGGTACTGGCCCCGTTCTTCGTCCGCGATCAGTGGTACGTTCCTCCTTGCTATGTGAAGAATTCCCGCGTCAACGCTTGGACGAGGGGCGAAGCACCGTGCCGGGATACGTCCATGGAGAGTGAAAGCAAACCACGGTCCGTGTTGAGCCGACATCATTGTTCCTCCGCCAACGCCAGCCCGTTTGCGGGCAACCTCCCATTGCAAGACGAGGAAAGCATCACGCCAGCAAGTTGATGTCAGAAGTTTTCGCAGAATAGGTGTTGTGATGTTGAATGGCACATTTCCTACAAGCACCGGATCGTGAATGGTGTGGGAGAGGATATCTGCGTGCAGGCACCGCACCTGTGGTACACGTCGGCGCAGTCTGTGGATGGCCTTACGATCGATATCAATTGCGGTGACCGGGCGATCTAGCTTCGATAGGGGAACCGTAAGAGCTCCCTGTCCAGCGCCTATTTCAAGGATCGACCCTGAGGTTTTAGAGACGAGAGTTACCAGATAAGAAATAGTTGGGGTGTGGTTTAGAAAGTTTTGGCCAATCTCGTGGCGGCCAGAATATGCAGAACGGGACATTGTGCGCTCCAAGAAGTTTATAAAGATGGAACGCCTCGAAAGAGTGAAAAGAATCTGCGTACGCAAAATATCTTCCGAGGCGCAAGGACTCTCGGATAGATGGCGCGATTGTGATGACTTTTTAGTGACGCGCCATCAGGCGCGGCGAAGTCGAATCGGCATGTGCTGCGTCATCTGCAGCGCAAGAATTAAAGTTCCCATAGATCACCATAGAACCGCAGGTGTCTTTAGTTCTCTGAATTTGTATTTTCCACTAGCTGTACGAAATCCTTGGCAACGTCAGTAAGTCGGTCCCAGTTGGTGTACTCGATGGTTGAGGTTCTGTCGGTTACACCACCCGAGATATGCATGATGAAGCGAATCATTGTCTTGTCGAAAAAGTTATAGCGAGGATATTCTAAGCGGCCCGCCGCTATCTCGATGCGGTCAGGATGCCAACCAGTATGATCTAGGAACTTACTGGTGTACGTGTGTTCTTCGGGAGCAGGGGTGTCATCGGTAAATTTGCGGGCTGAGAGACTAATGGTCACCAACAGACTGGGGATTTGCTGTACGTATGAAAGATTCTTCTTTACCCACCGTTCGACACGTTTGTCGATGTGTCCGTATTGCACTGAGGCTGCGATAACGACAGCTCTATATCGCGAAAGGCCTGTGCCATTGAGTGAACCTTTGGCATCGTCGATATCAATAATTGTGGACTGAAGTGCAGGTTGAGCTTCATGAATCGCCTTAGCAATATGCGTGGAGACATCTCGGCTATGGCCAAACCGACTGCCGTAGATGATGAGAACTCTTTCACTCATTTTTGACCCGCCTATGTGTACTGAACTATATGATGCTTATCGCTACGGGCAATCGACCGACGATGTGCCCTAGGTAAGGGTAATCCTCACCACGCGTAATCTAGCTATTTCGTTTGTGGGTAGGGTCGATATCTATTTGCTCGAAGCCCAACATTGGAATGAGTTCACCGGCCTCACACACCACAGTGCACAAAACTTCCGAGGGTATTGCACACCTATCGCGGAACAGGTGTGGGATGCCTACAGTTGGATCATGAGCGAAACACAACCACCTGCGTCGCGTAGGCCCAGCACCGAAAACAATCGTGCAGAGCACACCTCACCCATGACTAAGTCGCCCAAGATTGCTGACATTAGCGTGAAGCATGGGATTCTCACCCGTATCTCTAGCCCCTTTTCCTTCGGATTTACGGCGACTTTAGGCGTGTTGGTTGCCTTGTTGCTGGCAATGGCGCTATCTGACCTGTCCACGGTGCTGATCTATATCCTGTTAGCAATGTTCGCGGCCCTTGGACTCAACCCGGCTGTCGAATCACTGACGCACAAGGGAGTAAAACGCGGGTGGGCCATTGTCATTGTCTTTTTCGTTTTCGCATTGGTCTTGGGGGGAGTCCTCGCTTTTATCATTCCAACCGTGATCACACAGGTTGCCCAGTTCGTCAAGGATGCTCCGCGACTTGTGGATGAGGCCCAAAAATCGGATTGGTTTTTGTGGATACAGGATCGTTTCGGTGACGGAGTCAACGATGCAATCGATCACGTGACTTCCTTCGTGACTGACCCAGCCAACCTTGCTACGTTGGGCGGAGGTGCACTGCAAGTGGGGGCCAGTGTGATCTCTGGTGTGTCCGGAACAGTGATCACCATTGTTCTCACGCTCTATTTCCTCTCATCACTGTCATCAATCAAGGAAGGCTTCTACCGTCTTACCCCCGCACGTGGCAGGGAGAACTTGGCGAAAATCACAGACAAGATTACCGCCTCAATCGGCGGATATCTCATAGGAATGGTGATATTAGCCGCCTGCAACGCAGCAGTTGCGTTTGTCTTGTACTTGGTTTTGAAACTTCCGTTCCCAGCGTTGATGGCAGTATTGGCATTTGGAATTACGCTCATTCCACTGATTGGTTCAGTGCTGTATTGGGGAATAGCTAGCATCGCGGCTCTTTTCACCGGTCCGGTCGCTGCAATCATCTTTGCGGTAGCGTACCTGGTCTACATGCAGATTGAAGCCTATGTGCTAACTCCGCGGGTCATGACCCGAACCATTGAGATTCCAGGCGCTCTGGTGGTTATCGGAGCACTTGTTGGCGGGACACTCTTGGGACTCATCGGAGCACTTGTGGCAATCCCCATCACTGCGTCCTTGCTGTTGATCATCAAACAGGTGTGGGTGCCTCGCCAAGACGCAAAAGTCGAACCTCTTCCCAGATTTTCGGGGGAATGATTTTAACGCTCAGTGGCAATTTCTTTGATGAGGTTGACAAATGTTCTAGCAGAAACGGCCCAACTAAATCTCTTAGCCTCGTTGCGGGCGATCTCAGACTTGGTCTCCCACGTCGAGGCATCTTCAAGAATGTGGATTTGGTGGGCAAATCCGTCGGCATCGTCGGGGCGCACATATGCCCCGGCCTTTCCAGCAACCTCACGAAAAACAGGAATATCGCTCACGACGACTGGGGTACCAAGCGACATTGCTTCCACCAACGGAATACCAAATCCCTCGTCGCGCGAAGCAGATACTAAAGCAGTGGCTTCGGCCAGGACGCTGTAATAATCCTGGTCGGTCGCACCATTATGGAATACCAGTTGTGCTTTAGTAACAAGACTCTCCAGGTATTCGCGGTCATTATCGGAAATGCGACTCATTAGATGTAGCTCATAATTGGGGAGCTGATTAGCTGCGCGCACTAAGGTTTCGACGTTCTTATAGGGCATGTATGAGCCCATATAGACAAGGGTCTTCTTGCGTGCGCTATGACTGGCAACCGCATTTTTTGAGGGTATTTGTGCTGGTGCGTTATAGATTACGGTAATGGGACGCCTAGTCAACCGATGCCGTTGGATCAGATGCCGCGATGTGTGTGAAACCGTCACCACATGATCAGCACGATTGAGAAGCAGACGCTGGGGCCACCACGCCATGTGGAAAAGACGCCACAATATTTTTACGAATCCGGGCAGGTCCCTGGGCGGTGTGGGATTCTGATAGTAGATGAGATCGTGAAGCGTGAGAATTAACGCATAGTTACGCCCCCAACTGCCCATTGTTTGCATGGGACTAAATACGATGTCTGGATGTAGCCTACGCACCTGTAAAGCCACAAAAGGTTCACGCCAGTTTGTCGGAGAGGAGATCATATGCCAAGGAAGATCGGGTAGATGGCGAAGTTGGCGACGGTCATTGATCAGCAATTCTATGGGGAGAATTGTGGAGACCTCGGACACCAGCTCCGCGGTGAAACGACTTATGCCATCGTGACGATCAACCCGAACATATCGACAATCTATAAAGATTCTCATCAGCCACGTCCTTGAACAAAATCTTCGATCATACTGGCAACTGCGGTGGGGTGCTCATAATGTGTGAGATGGCCAGCTTCCGGAATCACATTGAGGCGCGCATGGGGGATGAGGTGGAGCAGGCGGCGCTGATCTTCAAGTGGAGCAAGCACATCTATTTCCCCCGCAATCAATAGCGTGGGGATTGATATGTCTTGAGCATAATAAGCAACAGCTTCTTTCATAGAAGTTGCAAAAGCTTCAAGGAGAGAATCGCGATCGTGAAACGTCGAGAAATACTGAGTGTGCTGCCGGTGAATCCAGCGTCTGAGAGCGGGATCTGAGGTGGTCATGGTGGCGAGCCCTGTGACTCTGCTCACCGCCCAATTGCGCAGCAGAATATCACCTAGCGGGGAGGGGACTAATCCAGCTAATCGGTGGAAACTCAGCATCCCTAAAGTAAGGAGCTGATTCGAGATGACGATGGGAGGGGCGGCGATCGGATTGATGAGGACTAGACGCTGTGCAATGGGTGCAGTGGAAGACGAGATTGCCTTGCTTGCAACAAGAGACCCGAAAGAGTGTCCTACTAACGTGCCATGACCGCTGGGATCCACCAGCGCGAGGAATTCGCAAGCCCATTGGGAAAACCCAGCGAGCTGATCGTGAGGATTGGGAAGGGGAGAAGACCGTCCAAACCCCGGCAGGTCTGGCACAATCACGTGGAACTGGCTTAACTCATGCGTGATTCTTTCCAACCCGTGATGGTCGCCACGGTATCCGTGAAGCATAACTATCTGCGGAGCATCGTGTGGGCCGTAAGTCCAATACGCAGTGGTACCCCCTGACCACTTGACTTCTTTCACACAATCTCCTGTCTTCAATGTGCTCGAACCGCGTCATCTGCACAAAACCTACACAAAATAGACGCATATGAGCTTGACGAACACATAACAGAGTAGCTGATACTAGACGAGTAGGTTCGTCTGTGGCGCCGCCGCGGTGGCATACTAATCATGGTTGACTCGGAAGGAATGACTTTGACTTGCGCACCCTTGGCTCACGAGGATGATTCAGTAGATATGAGCTGGACATCGTGGCGCATTCTCATTGCTGCCGATACTTTTCCCCCTGATGTGAATGGAGCTGCTCGCTTCACACGCGACCATGCAGTCCGACTGTCGCGGCGCGGTCATCAGGTGCATGTAGTTGCTCCCGCAACGAAGTTCAGTACCAGCTCTGGCATTGAAAAATATGATGGTGAGAAGATCTACGTCCATCGTTTTCGCAGTGTGCCTTGGCCATTGCATGATTGGCTTCGGTTTGCGCCTCCTTGGGAGGTGAGCGGACAAATGAAGCGACTTCTTTCGGCGGTCCGTCCCGACGTTATCCACATTCAATCGTTCATGGTTATCGGTCGTGGTGCGGCTCTGGAAGGGCATGCCAGGGGAGTGCCTGTCATTGCGACAAACCATGTTATGCCAGAAAACCTCATTGAATATTCGGGATTTCCAAAAGCAATACATCCGGCGATTAGTCGTTTTGGGTGGCGCCTAGCAGCATCGACATATGAAGGGGTTCAGGTCATTACTAGTCCGACTCCGATCGCTGCTGAGTATTTGGAGTCCAGGGCTGGAATCTCGCCAGTTGAACCTGTTTCATGCGGAATTGACGTCGGGCGCTTTACTGCCAAGACCCGCAAGCCCACGGACGCACGCGTAATGTATCTAGGTCGTCTGGACCGTGAGAAGAATATTGCGACACTCATTCGTGCATTTGCGTTACTTGCTGAAAAAATGGATGCGCATCTCGATATTGTTGGATCGGGTTCCGAAAAGGACGTTCTCGAGACACTTGCTGATGAATGCGGCATAGTCAATCGAGTCACTTTCCACGGAAGGGTAAGTGACGAAGAATTGGAACTTCTTCATCACCGTGCCGCAGTTTTTGTGATGCCGTCTCCTGCCGAATTGCAGAGTTTGGCTTCTCTGGAGGCTATGGCATCGGGAACTCCGATAGTTGTTGCTGATGAGATGGCGTTACCTCATTTACTCACTGACGGAGTCGAAGGGTATCTTTCGCCGACCTGCGACGTTAACTGCTTTGCTGATCGTATTTCTCGACTGCTTGCTTTGGACAACGAGACCTACATGCGTTTTAGCGGGGCAGCGAGGGCCAAGGCACTCACCCATGATTCTGCGCAAATAATTCGCAGGTATGAAGGTCTTTACGAAAGAGCTATCGGTGCAATGAACGCAAAGCAGAACGTGTGAACACCTCAGTTGGAATTGCCTTAGCGCTCCTGGGGGCAATTCTCATGTCTTTTGGGGCACATTATCAACACCGCGGTGTCGACAAAGTTGAAAGACTCAGCGGAACCAGCGGTGCAGAGGGTTTGTCCTTGCGGCAACTAGTGCGCCTGCTAGCTCGCCCCTCATGGTTGAGCGGCACAGTTTTGTTGGGTTTGGCCATTGTGTGCCAACTTGCGGCAATGTCTCTGGCTCCATTGATAGTTGTACAGCCAATGGGTGCAATCGCTTTAGTGGTGACCACATTGCTCACCGCAACGACACAGCATACTAAGCCGACAGCCGTAGCTGTCCGTCCTATTTTTGCCTGTGTTGGCGGGATATTTGTTTTTGTCGCAGTGGCCGCCTATTTTGCTGATGAGCCGCGACTTGAGCACAAGCAAGTCATCACTGTCCTGCTGCTGCTTGTGATAGTGATGGTGTCTCTGGTTTCGACCTGGTTAATCCTACGGAGGCGTCATGCACGCGGAGCGCTTTTCTATATAGCAGCTGCAGGTATTCTTTACGGATTCGTTGCTACTTTGGCAAAAGTCGTGATTACCGCTATCCAAACAGCTTCTTTCGACATATACAGCGTTGCCTGCATAGTCGGATTGATTGCTTCTGCAGCACTGGGCGCATATTTTGTTCAAACAGCGTATTCTTCCGGTCCACCTGATTTAGTAATAGCAGGCCTGACAGTTATCGACCCAATTGTTGCCGTACTCATCGGTTTGTTAGTTCTCCACGAAGGAAGTCGAGTCCCGGTTTGGGGAATCGCAGTGTTCATAGTTTCCGGACTTGTGGCCGGTTGGGGAGTAATCACTCTGGCGCGGGATCACTCAAAGAAGACACCATAAGAACACCCCCCTTTGCCACGTACGGGGTCATAAAACTGTTCACGGGGCTGTATACCGCCCCGGCAGCTGCCACATCGCCCAGGCTGTTGCATGGAGTTAGTTAAGGGATAGTTCTCCAGTTGGTCTTGCGTGAGTTGCCCGCGCATTTGGCGTAGTGAAAGGGCCGAACAGGGGAGCTCTTGCGAATGTCTAGTTTTTACGGTTTTTCCTCTCGCAGATCGGCAAAAACCAAACACTCACCAGTGAGGAAAGCTCTATGCAAGCGCACCCCACCACAACCCTAAGAATCTGAATAGCAGATTGTTCGACTAGTCATCAAGGGTCGATAGATCGCCTTCATCGTGTCCAAGAGCCCTGGCACGCAGCACCCTGCGCATGATTTTTCCAGACCGAGTTTTGGGGAGAGATTCAACAAAAACCACTTCGTCGGGTTTCGCAATGGGTGAGAGATGGGCGGCCACATGTGCTCGAATCTCTTCAACGGTAGTGCGATTTCCCTCGTGGCCAGGGTTGAGCACAACGTACACATGGATTGCATTTCCTTTGATCTCATGAGGCAATCCGATAGCGGCTGCTTCAGCGACAGCCGTCGCGGAGGCGACAGCCGCTTCGATTTCAGCAGTACCGAGTCGGTGCCCTGATACTTTGATGATGTCGTCGGTACGACCAATAACCCAGTAATAGCCATCGCTATCGCGACGGGCTGAGTCCCCAGTGGCATAGCGACCGGGGAAAACATTCCAATAGCTGTCCAGATAACGCTGGTCATCGTTGTAAAGAGTTCTCATCATCGCGGGCCACGGGTTAAGGAGGGTCAAGAATCCCTCCGTTCCATCAGGAACTGGGTTGCCTTTATCATCTACGATTTCAGCCCGCTGCCCAAACACGGGATACCCTGCCGATCCGGGCTTTTGGGGCATCGCGGGTACGCCTGCGATTTGGAACATACCCGTCTCCGTTTGCCACCACGTATCCATAATGGGCGCTCGACTGCCACCCACCACCTCGTAAAACCATCGCCACGCTTCTGGGTTGATAGGTTCTCCAACTGTGCCGAGAAGCCTCAAAGAGGAAAGATCATGTCTATTCACCCATGCGTCACCAAAGCGCATAAGGGAACGAATCGCGGTGGGGGCTGTATAGAGGGTGGTGATACCAAAGTGTTCGATGAGAGACCACCAACGATCTGGATGAGGGTATGAAGGGCCTCCTTCGTACATGAAGGACGTTGCACCACAGAGAAGTGGACCGTAGACGACGTAGGAGTGTCCAGTAATCCAGCCAGCGTCAGCAGTGCACCAGAAACGATCTTCGTCATGGATGTCGAAGGTGTCATGCAGAGTTGCATAGGTGCCGACCATATAGCCGCCATGTGTATGTAAAACTGCTTTGGGTTTACCTGTCGAACCGGAAGTGTAAAGAATAAAAAGCGGGTCTTCGGCGTCAACCTGGACAGTTTCGCAGGTTCCACGAGCTATCGGGAGGGCGGTGAGGTCGTGATACCAGTGGTCCCGTAGCGGGTCCATGTGTACTTTCGTACCTGTGCGCTTGACAACGAGGACGTTCTCTACGGTGGGAGAAAACCGTACCGCCTCGTCCACAATGTCCTTGAGGGGGAAGACAGATCCGTTGATCCATGATCCGTCAGAGGTAATGACCACTTTGGATTCCGAGTCGTCAATGCGAGAGGTAAGAGCGTCAGCCGAAAAACCGGCAAAGATGACTGAATGAACTGCACCGATCTTTGCGCAGGCGAGCATGGCGAAAAACACCTCGGGGATACGCGGAAGATAAATTGTCACGCGGTCTCCTTTTCGAACCCCCAGGGCTTTGAGGACATTTGCCATGGTCGTCACTTCGCGGTTAAGGGAAAAATATGAGAAAGTCCGTGTCTCTTGCCCATCTTCAGATTCCCACAGAAGAGCAAGTTTGTTTTTACGGGGGCCCTGAAGGTGGCGGTCGATAGCATTTGTGACGATATTTGTTCGTGCACCTGTAAACCATTTATAGAATGGTGCCTGAGAATCATCAAGCACTGTAGTCCACAGACGCGACCACTCTAATTCTCTTGCTCTTCCTTCCCAGTAGGTGACAGGATCCAAGTTGGCATTTTTAGCGTAAGAGCGCCAGTCTTTGATCCATGCCTGGTCAAGTACTGCGGGGGAAGGAGGGTAGATTGCGGGCATTTCAGCGTCTGTATTGGACATCGTTGTTCCTCTCAGTTGATGGAAGCAGGATCGCATTATCTGCGCTCTTTTGCATCTGGAAATCCCGCTAGGTGGATTGCAATCGCTACCATCACACCTATCTTTAGGTTAGGCTGGCCTAAGTAACATCTGGTGGTCTTGATAGGTCATGCGCGCTAGAAAAGTGAGGAGGAATCCGCGTGGCAAAGACTCATCGCTTTATTCCCACAAGACCCGTGGAACCCCATGTCATCACCGCAAAAGTGATATCTACACAACGATGCACTCCACATATGCAACGCGTGACTGTCGGCAGGCACCCTCTGAGGAAAGCAACGCGAACATCCATTGGATTATTCGTTCAGAACTAGACACAGTGCCTGGACAGGCAGTGTTGGCTGCGGTTATTGAATCTGGTATCCCTACCGAGGGCCTTTACACTTATGCGGTGGGTGAGCAGGCACTTGCTGCTGGGGTTCGCCGGTATCTTGCCAATGAACGTGGTGTACCAAAGAATGATATTTCTTTCATCGGATATTGGAGGGAAGGCCGTTCGTCGCCGTCATAAAACCATTACTCCATGTCGTGGTTTATAGAAATGTGGTTCCTATCCATACTCCGAAGCATCCGCAGAAGACACAGGCAACGAGCATCCCAACGCTATTGATCGCTGCTGCTATGTAACGTTTTTTGATAAGCATATGTGTGGTATCTAGGCTGGCAGTGCTAAACGTTGTGAACCCGCCTATCAGTCCCGTCCCCATGGCCGTAACTAATGGTGGCGTAAACCATCCGGCTGCCAATCCCGTTAATGTGCCCATGATGAGGGATCCCGACAGATTCACCACAGTGGTTCCCCAGGGAAATAGCTCTCTATTTTTCCACGGTATAGCAGTGTCCGTTAGATACCGACATAGTGAGCCTATAGCGCCGAATATGGCAACTAGAAAGAATGTTGTCACTTGCGTTCCAATCCTTGAGAGCACCTGCCACATACTGTGCCTAGGAATGCTGCGGAGATCCCACCGCAGACGGTAAGAATACCGTAGAGTAATGCGGTGACTATGTCCCCCTCCGTGGCCAAGCGGGATATGCCCACAGCAAAAGTACTGTAGGTCGTAAAACCACCCATCATCCCGGTGCCGATAAATAGTCTCAGTTGCATAGCTATCTTCTGGGAGAATCCTCTCACTGATAGCCAGCCGGTGAGCAACCCGAGAATGAAGGCTCCAACGATATTGATCCACAGTACCGTGGCCAGACCAGGAAATGCTACGGAAAGTCCATAACGCATAGCCGTTCCGCCGCCCCCGCCTGCTGCTACCAAAAGCAGTTGTGTGGGGTAGATTTTGGCTGTCTGATTCATTGTCTCCCTATCTGCGTGTACGTCAAACGTCAACTAGATAGGGACCGTTGCCAACTACTGTTGGGGTTTGGATTGGCGAGCCCCACCGCCAAGCACAGCGTGCCCCTATAGTCTACGCGAAAGAAAGAGCGCTGTGCATATGTCATTAGTCCGAAAAGCGTGACCGCACAATTGCTTATATCGTCGAAGTATAAGTAATTCCGCGGCTTGTGGGTGCGAGTTACTCCGTCTCCGCAAAATACCTTATATTTATCAGATATAAGTGATAATGTGGGTGAGTGGAAACGGAGAGTAAGAACGTTGCAGCGATCATTATCGACATCGTCGGGTCGCGCACTATGGAAGATAGAATCGTTGCTCAAGATGGAATTACCGAAGCATTTCAACGTTCTCTGAGGTCGATCGACCCCATTATGCCGGTTGCCGCCACGGTAGGCGACGAATTTCAAGGACTCTTCGCCTCCACTAATGATGCGTTGGTAGTTACTGCTCGTGCTTCACTTTTGCTCCCCGAGGGAGTGGATGTTCGCTGCGGGATAGGGGAGGGGGAAGCCACAACCATCACAACTTCGGATGGTATGAGATTGCAGGACGGGACCGCGTGGTGGAACGCGCGTGAGGCAATTGAAGAAGCACATCGGCGTCAGGATACTGGACACCGTTCTGCGCGAACATGGTATATAGGTCAAGGACCAGCTTCCTATATTAATAGCCATCTCATCCTCCGCGATCACATCGTATTTCGTATGCGAAATCGAGAGAGGCGTCTAGCGGCGGCATTACTTTTAGGTGCCACTCAGGTTGAAATGGCAGATACTGAGAAAATTAGTCAATCCGCAGTTTCGCAGACCCTCCATAGATCGGGTGCAATCGCCCTACGTGATTCACTAAAAGTAATCTTTGATGAGGAAGAATAGTCGTCATGGTGATGGCATTATGGTTGTGGACCACTGGGCTTGCGGCAACTTTATCCACCGTGAAATCAACTTTCCAGTTCTGGATGGCGCTGCTACTGGGAACAATGGGCGTCGGATATGTTGCCTATATTGGCGATGATGGAAAGTGGTGGCTATGGTGGGCGGCGATGGTGTGTCAGGTTCTTTGGGCAGCACTGTGGCGACTCTTTTCGCGGAAGTCCGCCAAGAGCACAATCGTCACATGGATTGTAGTCATTATTGGCTCGGCGCTCATCGCAACATTTCTTCCTACGCAGACTGCTGTATACCCGTGGACCTATTTAATTGCGGGAGTGGGTGCTCTCTTCCTCATAGGTAGTCCAGCAAATGAGCTTTGCAAAGCGGTCCTTCAGCGCCAAGTACAATCGCGGCATCGTATTGTGACCGGCAGTTTATCTTCACATACTGACGATAATGATTCGCTCAAAGGTGGGAGGATTATCGGCCCCCTTGAAAGAGTGCTTCTTGTGGTCCTTGGTGTCAGTGGAGGAAGTGCTCTCGCCGTCGCGTTGATCGCAGCCAAGGGTGTCATTCGCTTTCCTGAAATCTCCGCAGACAAGAAAAATGGCTCAAAGGCAGAAGAATTTCTCATCGGAAGCTTTGTCAGCTGGGGAGTAGCGCTATGGTTGGTCCTAGTTTGTACGCAGATAGCGCCGTGACGTTGTAATAGCTAAAGGAATTCATAAGACGTGCCGGAGATGACAAGCGTAGAGCGCGAAGTGCGCCGCAAGATGAGGCAAAACGAACTGTATAAAGACTTTGGTGCCGGTCTCGAAAACTTGGAAGAAGCCCGAATCTTGGGAAAAGAGAGCGCTAGAGAATATAACCTGCTTCCCTTGAGGGATCACGGACAGCGACAAGAGGTGTTAGAGAGACTTTTTGGTTCTATAGGCAAAGACGTGTGGGTCGAGCCGCCGATTTATGTCGCTTATGGAAAACATATTCATGTGGGCAATAGCGTCTATTTCAATAGTGGAACAACACTTGTCGACGACAGTGAAGTAATCATTGGCGATGAAGTGATGCTGGGTCCCAACGTCACGATCACCACTGCAGGGCATCCTCTTCACCCCGAACTTGGAAGAGCTGGTGAGGATCGGTGGGTATTCAACCAAGAGCGTAGGATCGATCCAGCTGCCAGGAACGATTCTTAAAGATGGGCCTGCCGGGTTTTCCGCAACTCTGACCGGTGGCGAGAATGGAATGGCGTATCCTCCCGCAATTGTTTTGGCATCATCGTGGAACAGTAAGCTAGCGCATGACTTTGGTACTGCTATCGGAGAGGACAGCCTACAGCTGGGATATGCAGGCTGGTATGCTCCATCGATCAATATTCATCGGACTCCCTATTCAGGAAGGAATTTTGAGTATTTTTCGGAGGACCCGATTCTCTCAGGCATGATGGCAGCGGAGACTGTCAGAGGTGCTCAAAATAAAGGTGTGATCGTATTTGTCAAACACTTTGCCGTCAATGACCAAGAAGTCAATCGAATGGGCGGTGCAATGATGGTCGATGAGCAGGCGATTAGAGAGCTCTACCTTGAACCTTTTGAGCTTACGGTGCGTGAAGGTGGCGCACGGGGCATGATGGCTTCGATGAATAGGCTTGGCCCGCTTTGGGTTGGATCAAACCCAGGACTCATGACCGAAGTTTTGCGCAATGAGTGGGGTTTCCAAGGAGTTGTATCCACAGATCAGGCTTCCTTCCCAGTTTTTGGTTACCAAGATCTTCGGCAGGGATTGGAAGCTGGTACGGATCTTTGGTTGAATACGGATGCAGAGTTGTGGACTATTCCAGAGGGAGAAGTCGATGATTCGTTGCTTTCCAATACCAAGCGAGCTGCACATAACGTGGCATATTCGGTTGTTAACAGTAATGCGATGAATGGTCTGGAGGCAGGCGGAAAACTTGTAGATGTGACTCCTCTATGGAAAATTGCTGCAAACATCGCAACCGTAGTTCTTGGTCTAGGTGCACTCCTAACAATGGCTTTCGTTACTTGGAGACTGGTCATACAGAAACGGAGTCGAGAGTCAGTAGCTATCGACGCAACCAGTAAGTAGGGAAAACCCTCGATTTATAGGCATTGGACTTCTTGAGCTAAGAGAAGAAAGTCGAAGATAATATGGCGTGCAGCAGTAGTTCAGTATCCGATCTGGCTTTTGTGATAAAAGCATCTCTTGTTAGTGGTAAGAATACTTGGGAGACACGGGAAGCCCCGTCTGTCGGTATACGTTCACTGTTCATGTCGGATGGCCCGCACGGACTGCGAAAACAGGTTGGAGCTGCGGACCACCTTGGACTCAATAAGTCGATGCCAGCTACCTGCTTCCCGACGGCGGCAACGATTGCAAACTCTTGGTCACCCAAACTGGGGGAGAGAATCGGTGCTGCTCTAGGGGCCGAAGCCACCGAACAAGGAATCTCGGTGATTCTGGGGCCCGGGTTGAACATCAAACGCAGTCCCCTGTGTGGCAGAAACTTTGAGTATTTTTCGGAAGATCCGCTGCTGTCAGGGCGCCTGGCGGCATCCTACATCCGCGGTATTCAATCAACTGGCGTGGCTGCGTCACCCAAGCATTTTGCAGTCAACAGCCAAGAGACCCGGCGCATGACCAATGACTCAATCGTGGATATGGATACCCTCCACAGCATTTACCTCTGCAGGGAAAATCGCTAACCAACTGGGGGTATCACCTGACCGTAGTACCAGGTTTCCTTCAGTCGCTACGTTGATGTCCCGGGGAGCAAATGTCGAAAATGAACTAGGGAAACTTGGAGTGACCCGACGCAAGACTGCAACAATAATGGATTTAGCTGAATCTATAGACAACGGAACACTCAACCTCGATGGGGTAGGCGACCCGGAAGAGGTACGTGCTAAGCTGATGGAAATCAAGGGAGTTGGGCCGTGGACGGCTACATATATTGTGATGAGAACCATGTCGTGGACAGACGCTTTCTTGGAGACCGACTATGGAATCAAAAAAGCTCTCGCTCCGCTGTCCAGTAAATGCATTGCTGAAGTGGCCAAGGCGTGGGCTCCATGGAGATCCTATGCTTCATTATCACTATGGAACTCACTATAAAAGGGGAGGATGAGAGATGTTTGAGGTGGCCCATTATGACTCTCCGCTAGGACAAATATTAATAGCCGCAGATTCGAAAGGACTTGTTGGAACGTGGTTGGAAGGGCAAAAGTATCACGGCGCCGATACCCTCGGTGATATTGTCGAAAATGTACAGAATTCACATATTGCTGCAGCAATCGAATGGCTAAACAGATACTTTGCTGGAGAAAAGCCGCCTCCTCAGGACTTGAGTTTACGCCCGAGGGGAAGTGAGTTCCGGCAGATTGTATGGGAATACCTGTGTGCTATTCCCTATGGGCGCACTACTACGTATGGGGAACTATCACGTCAAGTGGCCGACCGCCTCGGCCAAACCAGCATGTCTAGTCAGGCAGTTGGTGGGGCTGTTGGGCACAATCCTCTATCGATCGTCATCCCTTGCCACCGAGTCTTAGCAGCGGATGGCAGCCTTACCGGGTATGCCGGTGGACTGGAAACAAAACGCTGGCTTCTTTCTCATGAAGGAGCACTCACTCAGTTGGCGGTGCCCATACCGGGCCTAGACTGAGGCATCTTTCCAAATGGAAAGCCACCTGCAAAAGCAACTCGTCACTTCCATGTCTTCCCACAAGTTGAACTCCCACCGGTAGACGTACTCCTGAATGAGGATCGATGTGAGTCGATACCGGCACCGTAATGGCTGGGCGACCAGTAAGGTTCACCCATGAAGTGTACGGAGAATAGTGAATTTGCTGAGCGAAGTTTTCTTCCGGGTCCGTGCTGTAATGTCCCACCGGCTGCGGCAGCTGGCCCAATGCCGGAGTGACAAGAATGTCCCAATCTTTCCACTTTTGAGAGGTCTCGCGTTGGTACGTGTGGATGTTGGCGATATTGCGATCAATACGATCGTGGTCAAAAGATCTGCCAGCCTCAACGAAATAGCGAGTCACAGGATTGAGAAGTTCTAGGGGAAGATTCTCAGGCATGCCAGCAGCAGAGCGCCACCAGGCATCCCTGAAGGTTTCACCGTAATAGTCACAGTTCCAGTCGGCCTCACCTGTGTAAGACATCCCGATATTCTGTAGCGCCTCAATAGCGTTCTGCCACGCGAGAAGTACAGCGGAATCGGGTTCGATGGAAACGAAACCGTCCCACGGAGAATCAGCGGTTGCTGCGAACGAAAGCTGCGGGAGTTCGGAGCTGAGAGCTCGCAGACTTCGTGATGTATTCTCGGTGAGGCCGTCAAAAAGGAGAGCCGCATCCCGAACATTTCGAGTGATGGGGCCGTTGACAACTCCGACAATGCTGGAAGCCTCCCGATCGGGGCGAAGCCTTCCCAGTGTTGGTTTGAGTCCAACTAATCCTACGGTGGCCGCGGGAATACGAACCGATCCGCCCCCATCACTACCAATGGCCCACGGGAGCATGTGGGCCGCCACTGCAACTGCAGCACCGCCACTTGAGCCACCCGCACCTAATTCTGGGGCCAGAGGGTGACGAGCCGGAGGGGAGACATCGGATTCGGTGTATCCATAGAATCCAAACTCTGGCGTATTTGTTTTCCCCAGGTTAACCATGCCAAGTTCGTCTGCTAACTGGGAAATCGGTGCTGATTCTTCAGCAACAAGTCCGCCCGCACGCGAACCATATCCGGTGGGCATACCCCGACGCTCCACTAAATCTTTGTCTGCGTGGGGCATGCCCCACAGTAGATACTTGTCTTGGCTGTCCTTTTCCAGGGAGGCTGCACGCTCACGAGCATCCTCAGCACTTACTTGGACAAAGGCGCCGAGAGAATCATTGAGCTTATCAATTTGAGCGATATATACATCAGTTAACTTCGAAGGCGTGAGTTGAGATTGGCGCAGAAGCATCAGTTGGTCGTATGCGGATAAAGCCAGAAGTGCATCCATACATCTACTCTAGGTGCAAACATGCCAGATTGCCTCAGCACAATGACTCAAAGAGCGCTGACGATAGAAGGTATACCCATTGCTACGTGAAGTTATCTGACAAATGTCATGGGTATAGAGCCACAGCCTGCACTACTGTTCCAATTTCGGTAGCCCTACTCTTGTATTTTATGAGACAAGAAAACCAGGTTCCTGCTGCGATGTGCGCACGGAATATCTCCAAGAGCTTTGGCGATGTTCGCGCGGTCAATGATGTTAGTGTCACCGTCGAACAAGGAGAAATTATTGCTTTACTGGGAGAAAACGGGGCGGGTAAAACCACCCTCATCGACATTGTCCTGGGGCTTCAGAAGCCTGATAGCGGTGATGTGAAGCTCTTTGATTTCACTCCTCATGAGGCAATCCAAAGGTCTCTTGTCGGAGTGGTAAACCAAAGTGGTGGCCTCGCTCTGGACTCAACCGTAGAAAAGACACTGTCACTATTCTCGTCTTTTCACCGAGCACCGCTTCCCCTTGAACAACTCATAGAAATAGCTCATCTGGAAGAACTACGAAAACGGCGGGTAGTAAAGCTCTCTGGGGGCGAACGCCAACGATTACGTTTGGCTTTAGCTCTCATCTCTGACCCCTTACTGCTGATACTTGACGAGCCAACCACAGGGATGGACGCCAGTGCCAGACAAGAGTTTTGGCAAGTAATGGCTGATGAAGCTAAGAGAGGTAGAACGGTTCTTTTTGCAACACACTACTTTGCTGAGGCAGAAGACTACGCGCAGAGGACAATCGTGATGAAAAGGGGACGCATAGTTGCCGATGCCCCCACCGACACTCTGCGAAATCAGGCTGCAGGTAGGCTGCAGATCGATATTCCGTGGGGGGGCCGGGCTGAGTTGGAGCCACTGCTCACTCACCATGCCCATAGTGATTGGCAGGTCTTTTGGGATGAAAAGTCCGTCAGTGTGATGGGGGCCGATCTGGACGATGCCGCACGAGTCCTATTGAACTTTCCTGAAACCAAAAATCTTCGCGTCACCCGATCGTCATTGGAAGACGTTTTCACCGACCTTATGAGGGGAGCTCTGGTATGAGCACTACAGGACTAACAAGGGAACAGATTGCCACGCAATTTCCGCCAACGCCCAAAACTCAAGGAATGTGGAAACTTGCTGGAAGTGCATTTCTCAACATTCTCCTCAATCCCTTTAACCTCGGATTTTCCATAGCCCTCCCCATATTTATGTATCTCATGTTTGGTGTGGGGCAACCATATTCAGCCCTCTCCGTTGGAAATGGCAACGCGGCAGCTCAGGTGCTGGTGTCGATGGGTCTCTTTGGGGTTTTGCTGGCCACTGCATCTTTTGGCGCTGCTATAGCTCTTGAACGGGTCCAAGGAATTAGTAGGGCGTATGCTCTCACTCCACTAGGTGCCGGACCGCAGATTATTTCCCGTCTAGTTGCAAATCTTTGTGTATCAGCGGTATTAGTCACGTTCACTTTTGTTGTTGGAGCATGTACCGGCGCAAAAATGGCATTCTGGACGTGGGTCGCAAGTGCCCTTGTGATCATCACAATGTCGCTGCTGTCTTCGGCTATCGGATTTGCCTGCGGGTTTGCGATACGCTCTGATAGTGCTTTTGCCGCATGTTCTGGTGTCCTAGTTCTCAGTGCCTTTGGCGCGGGTATGACCGTACCGATTGAGCAGATGGGTGAGGTTATCCAGAGTATTTCCCCGTGGACTCCTCTATGGGGTGCAGCCCGGTTGAGCCTGCTACCGTTGTACGGGTGGGAAGAGCTCTCTGTAGGAATGATAATGAGCGTCGTCGTGTGGACTGGTTTCTTTGGTCTTTTGGCGATGTGGGGACTGCGCCGTGACACAAAGCGGTAAAAAACAATCCCTTTTTCATCGCTGGGTTCCTGACCCTAACCGGCGTGAGGCACTCTATTTCGCATTACCCTACCTGTGCTTCCTTGCACTGCCACTATGGAACACTTTCAGTGAAGGACTCGGCTGGAATCTCAATCTGCTCTCGGTCTTTTTGGTCGTAGCTCTAGGGGGTGCCTATGTTGCAAGCTGGCTACTTAACCCCATCGCGCCCCGTGGCAGTGACATCACTGGGACATTTGTGGCAACAATGGGAGCTGTTGGAGGACTTGCTCTTATTTTGTCTCTCATAGGATTGCCACATAATCCGGGGATACTTTTTTGTTTCAGTTTTGTGTCTTCCCCTTGGATGCTCCTGGCGCCTAAACGTATCGTGATTCCCGGCATCCTTCCTATTGTGGCGGCCCCAGT
The DNA here is from genome assembly GCF_009696615.1 of Scrofimicrobium canadense. GTDB lineage: Bacteria > Actinomycetota > Actinomycetes > Actinomycetales > Actinomycetaceae > Scrofimicrobium > Scrofimicrobium canadense. The sequence continues at coordinate 164,537 of NZ_VULO01000004.1, read as the reverse complement.
CGCTCTTGGATTCTTTTTAGTGTCGATTGGGGGCTTATTGCAGCCGCAGTGGCAGTGACTGGAGGCACGGCGGGCGTCTGTTTTGTCTCGCGTCTCAGTATCCAACGTCAAGAGGTCAATGACAGAGCAAAAGAGAATGCTCATGTATTGCAGCAAGAACGACAACGCAGTCAAATGGCTTCTGATCTGCATGATATTCTGGGCCAAGACCTCACGGGTCTAGCTCTCAAAGCAGAACTTGCAGGCAAACTATTGGAAAATGGTCAGACCGACCAGGCAAGAATCGAGGTCCAACAGGTTGCAGAGCTTTCGCGTGCAGCCTTATCAGATGTGCGTACCGTTGTGAGCTGGGCACGCGAATGGTTGATCGATGGGGAGCTGGAAGGTGCTGTCAATGTTCTGCGCAGTTCAGGGATAGCTGTGCATCAAGACATAGCGGAAGATATCTATCTGCAACCGCAATCAAGCATGATGGCGCGGATTCTGCGGGAGGCCTCGACAAATATTGTGGGTCATTCCCGGGCAAAGAATTGCTGGATTACGATTACCAGGCGAAGTCTCCTCATCGATAATGATGGCTACTCCAAGCAATTGGCTACTCAATCAGCTGGTAGTGGGGCAGGCCTTGTGGGACTTCGGGACCTGGTGAGCAATGTTGGAAGACTGACATGGGGAGCAACTGAGGGCCATTGGATTGTGGAATTTGAGGTGAATGAATGACTGAGCCAGTGAGAATCATGGTAGCCGATGACCAGGCGATGATTCGTGATGCCTTAGCTACCCTCTTACAGCTGGAACCAGGGATTGATGTAGTAGAAAAAGCTACCGATGGGCAAGACGTCCTCGACAAACTGGCAGACCTGGAAAGGAGAGGAGAATCTATCGATGTGGTTATCGTCGACATTGAAATGCCTCGTCTCGATGGATTGACTACGTGTGCGGCACTGCGTCGGCGCGTTCCGCAGACAAAAGTTCTCATCGTGACGACATTTGGACGTCCCGGATACGTGCAAAGAGCTTTAGAAGCCGGAGCAGGTGGATTCATCGTAAAAGATTCCCCCTTCCAGAACTAGTTCATGCGATTGAGAAAGTCTACGCTGGTAAACAGGTAATTGATCCTAAGCTTGCTGTGGAGACACTCACGCATGGAAGATCGCCCTTGACTTTGCGTGAAGCAGAAGTCCTTCAGGTACTCATCGGTGGTTGCACTATCGAAGACGCATCGGCACAGATGGGGATATCGGCAGGAACGATACGGAATTATGTCAGTGCGGCTATGGATAAAACAGGTGCCCGCACCCGTGCTGAAGCAGCGCGAATTGCCCAAGAAAAAGGGTGGCTGGATCCCTAAGATAGGGTGCCTTCTTCAAGTATTTTGCGTATGACTGCAGCATCACTAATATCGATGGCTTTCGAGGCGGTGAGTACAGTCAAAGGGCCAGCTTCGTGTAGAGAGAGAAGCTCCGAAAGCGCTTGATGTTGCATTGGATTTTTGAGCTCTTTGCGGTATTTTTCTTCAAATTCAGTGAACTTGTCAGGATCGTGTCCATACCACGTGCGTAACTGAGCTGAAGGTGCCACATTTTTTGACCACACTGTGAGTGAAGCCTGTTCTTTGCTTACCCCTCGTGGCCATAGGCGGTCCACCAGAACTCTGGCTCCATCGGTTGTAGACGGTGTATCGTAGATTCTCTTGAGGAAAACAGGATAGGTACTAGACATAACGTCAGCTTAGCTATCGGCTACCTCACGTGCTTGCTCAAAAATAGTGTCCATCATTGGTTCCGTGAGTCTTCCAGTAAATGTATTTTGTTGACTGGGGTGGAAACAGCCAATGAGGGTCAGTTCGCGACCATCAGGATGAGTGAAAACTACGGTAGCAGCATGACCGAAACGTGGCTGCGGGCGAGGAATCGTCCACCCAGATTGTCGCAGTACTGCTAGAAGTGCTTGCCACCCAAAACCTCCAAGAACAACAGCAACTTTGAGTGTCTTGGCCAAAAGTTGTAGTTCTTTTGCTAGAAAGGGGGCGCATGTCATGCGTTCAACAGATGTGGGTTTATTCTCTGGAGGAGCACAATGGACAGGCGCAGTCACCCGAGTGCGACGTAAATGCAGCCCATCATTGCGACTTACTGAGGCCGGTTGACTAGCCAATCCAACACGAAACAGGGAAGCGAAAAGAAAATCACCTGAGCGGTCTCCTGTAAACATGCGGCCTGTCCTGTTGCCACCGTGAGCTGCTGGAGCAAGACCTACTATGACAATGTTTGCGTTCTCATCCCCAAATCCGGGTATGGGTTTTCCCCAATACTCTTCGGAACTAAACGATGCGCGTTTTACTCGGGCACATTCTTCACGCCAAGTAACAAGACGGGGGCATGCTGTGCAGGTGATAATCGCCTCGTCTAATGCGGCAAGTGAAGTGGCTTTGTCTGCGAGCAAGGTGGGCATACCAGGTGAGTTGCTGGTCATGGCATCGGATGAAGATAGGGGCCTAGTCCAATATCAATGATGGTGATTTTTCCGCAGTGTAGAGGTCCATCCTTGATAAGCATCCCTTTTTTGAGAGCACCGAAGGTCACGGTCATATCGGCGCGAATCACGGCGCGGTCTGGGGCAATACCAGTGTCAGGGTCTAAGCCAGAAGGAATATCAGCAGCAATTACGGTAATGGGAGCTTGTGTGGTGCGCAGGTCATTAATCGCCAGAGCAACAGAGCGAGCTGGTTCACGCATCGGAGTTGCCGGGGAAGAACCAATCCCTAACATGGCGTCAACGACAACAACTGGGCCCATTTCTGCTGATAAATTCTCCAGCACTATCGAACGAATTGTTTCGATACTGGCACCGGGACGTGACCAAAAATCTACGCCTGCCCGCTCGGCTGCAATATAGCCATTGTTGTGGATTCGGTTAGAGACTACGAGCGCATGTGTTGATATTCCTTGCGAAGCTAATGCTGCCGCGCTATACAATCCGTCACCGCCGTTGTTTCCAGGACCAACAAGAAAAAGGACCGGAGTCTTAGGTGAGGCGAATTCCGCCAGAATAACCTCAGCGAGAGCTTGTGAAGCCTTCTCCATGAGAGGAACGCCAGCGGCAAGAAGTGGAGCTTCCGCATCACGGATTTCTTCAGCGGTGTAGGACAAAGGCGCAGGTATCATGGTTTATGCAATTCTACGACTATCATGTGAAAGCTCTGCACCGCTGTTGACGCGATACTGGAAAGACGCCGAAAATAGAAGTAAAGAAGCGCGTAAACGACTGTGGCGAGAAGAAAAACAATGGCGCTACTCAGTTCGCGGTTATCCAGCCCCAGCAATACCAGGATTCCTAGGAGAGCTGGCAAGCCCACTGTCCGAATAAGGTCTGCTTGATTCTTGTAGTGGTTTTCCGCATAGGTCAAAGACAATGCCACCAGTTGCCGTTTTGTTGCGTCTAAGGACAAGAGGGCTTGTGCAAAGGAAGGCCCAGGTGAAGGCGCCGCACCAAAAAGAAAATTGGAGCGCCATGCGATTCTTTTACACCATAGAACAGCAGTTTGTCCCCCGGTAAGTGATCGCACTTGCGCCCAGGTTTCCTGCATGCGGACTACCCGAGACTTCGCCATTGCACTCCCCTCAGTGATGTTTAAGGCACGTCCGAGATAGTACCACTAGCCGACCACAACTCAGCCATATGCGAGATAGGACCATGACCGCGCCCAACTTCGAGAACATCAGCATGTGTCAAACTAGAATGCATCCAACGCAATGAAGTATCTAATGCATTGGTCCACGATCCTAGCCTGGCCCGGTTAGTTGCCAGAGCCGAGGAAAGAGAACATCCAGTTCCATGGGTATTGTGTGTTATGACGCGAGGCATTTCCATCTGGGTAAATGTGCCATCTGGCTCTACTAAGGCGTCGCTGACAGTGACCCCGGTGAGGTGCCCACCTTTGACAAGCACATATGTATTCTTATCATGGGCCAATTGCTGGCCTAGTTGCAACGCGTCCTCCCACGAAGAAGGCAATGGTTGCTGTGTCAACGCGGCTAGTTCGTCGGTGTTGGGCGTGATGAGATCTGCGGCTGAGAGGAGTGCGCGTAAGGCAGCTTCAGTATCCTCTTGTAATAAACGATCACCACTTGTGGCTATCATGACCGGGTCGATAACGACGATGGGGGGAGCGACATCCCGAAGCCAGTGATGCACCACCTCGACGATTTCAGCATTGAAAAGCATCCCAATCTTTACGGCATCTATAGTCACATCATCGGATACGGCATAGAGCTGTTCTTCGAGGAACGATGCGGGGGGAGCAAAAACGCTGCGAACTCCTTGAGTATTTTGTGCAACCAGGGCTGTCACTGCCGCCATACCGTAGCCCCTGTTAGCTGCGATGCTTTTGAGGTCAGCTTGGATGCCTGCTCCTCCAGAGGGGTCAGTCCCGGCAATAGAAAGAACTCGAGGATGTGCAATCACTGCCTACTCCATTCCTGCAATAGTTCTTGCGCGGCAGCAGTGGGATCCTCAGCCAGGCAAATTGCTGAGACTACCGCAGCGCCGGACAGTCCTCCCGCGCGCAACGCGCTCATATCGTTGGCTTTTATTCCACCTATTGCCACCGCTGGTATTGAAGCGAAGTGTGCGGCCTTTGATGTTCCTGTAACTCCCAAAGGACTGGGCGCATCCAGTTTTGTGTCTGTAGAATGAACCACTCCAATGCCAATGTAATCAGCGCCGTCGCTTTCAGCTTGAGTGATCTCTTCTGGCGTCGAAGCAGACACCCCCATAATGGCGGCAGGCCCAATAAGCTGACGCACCACGGATGCTGGAAAATCCTCTTGTCCGATGTGGACACCATCAACGGAGGCTCCCAAAGTGCGCGCGGCTAAGAAAACGTCGATACGGTCGTTGACGATAACTGTTACATCGTCGGGCACTATGGCGCACACATCGAGTACTTGGTGCAAGAACTCTCGAGCGTTTCCATCTTTTTCACGTATCTGAATGCAGGTGACTCCGCCAGCTACTGCTAAAGAGACTACCTCGGTAACGCTACGCCCACGTGCCTCGCACATGGATTGATCAGTAACTAGATAAAGCGAATAGTTCGGAGTGCTCATGCTAGACTCACCTGATTCCCGTCGCGCTCCAAGGCAGCTGAGGCCAATGCGTCAAGGAAATGTACTTGAAAAGTACCGGGTCCTGCACTTGTGCTGGCAGCAAGTTCTCCAGCGACAGCGTATACGGCGTTAGCCGCCACAGCTGCTTCAAAAGCAGGCGCAACAGCGCAGAAAGCTGCAACTACACCACCAAGAGCGCATCCAGCCCCAGTAATGCGAGTGAAGAGGTCGGTCCCATTCTTGAGTCGAAGAATACGGTTCCCGTCCGTTATCAAGTCAACTGGTCCCGATACTGATACTGTAGCGCCGCTCTGGCGGGCTAGTTCCATGGCAGCCTCGCAGGACTGATCAACTTCATTGCCGGTTTCTACTCCGCGCCCAGCCCCTTTGTGTCCGGCCAAAGCAAGTATTTCTGAAGCGTTCCCACGGATAACCGTGGGTGAGTATGAGAGGAGTTTGCGGGCCAACGCTGTTCGTACAGGAAGCATTCCAACAGCTACTGGGTCTAAAACCCAGGGAACACCGGAGTCTTTTGCTGTGCGGGCTGCTGACAGTGAAGACATGCGCTGGTCTGCGTGAACTGTTCCCAGGTTGATATAGAGAGCAGAAGAAACCGCTGCAAAGACTTCCGCTTCTTCAGGAATATCCACCATTGCGGGCGCCCCACCTACAGCAAGAATTGTGTTGGCCACGAAATTCACTGTCACATTGTTGGTGATGCATTGGATCAGTGGCGTTGTCCTGCGCACAGATTCCAGTATTGCATAAATCTCTGTGTTAGTAATAGGTTGCGCATCCATGTACGACCATCCCTTCGTCAGTGCTAACTGCATCAGGTTCGACGGGTCTTATCTCAGCTTCGCTTCTCGAAGCACCCCGTGTCCATGGTCTATAGTAGCCCAGTCCTTGAATGGCTTTGAATTTACAAGTGGGAAGAGGCTAAACCCCTCCTGCGAAACCCAGCTGTCCCCAGGCCTCATATAGAGCTATAGCTGCAGAGTTAGCAAGGTTGAGTGATCGCAGTCCTGGGCGCATCGGGATCCGTAGATGCCCAGCAAGGCGTTCATCATCCAAAACATAATCAGGAAGGCCAGTTGGCTCAGGACCAAAAAGAAGTCCGTCGCCATCACGGTATTTCACCTCCGTGTGCCACGTCTTTGCATGGCCCGTAAATGCCCATGTTCGACCAGGAATCTGCGCTAAAGCATCGTCGAAATTTGGATGTACTTTAACGTGGGCTAAATCATGGTAGTCCAGGCCAGCACGTCGCAGTTTCGTATCATCCATCTGGAAGGGCATTGGCTCTACCAAATGAAGCATAGAGCCAGTACAGGCAGCTAGACGAATGGCAGCGCCAGAGTTTCCTGGGATACGAGGTTCAAAAAAGACCATGTGGAGCACTGCGCCATTGTCGCAAAAACTTCTACGCCTGTCACATGTCGGAGAGTGCTACTATCATCGAACGTATGTTCGATAAAAGGTGGGGTGATGGATGAATCAGCATCTGCACGGCTGCGTAAGGCTCGTCTAACTCTGCAGGCCGTGCAGGATAAGAAGGGGATAAGGCCGTTTGAAGTACAAAAGCTAGTGGACGATGCACCTGGCATCTATCGTATTGGCGATAGCGCAGCAGACGTGATTTTTGCAATAGCAAAAGTGTTCGTTGAACCAGTGTGGGTAGCCGTGGTCGAAGTACCCGATATTGGATGGGAGGCAGCTTCACAGGCAGGGTGGGATTTAGGACGTACTGTGATTGTCAAGACTCCAGAAGACCAAGCCGGGGCAATAATATCCACACTATTGGAAGGAATAGATGTCCTGGTTGTCGGTCCAGTACAACTCTCCCATACAATTCAGCGCACTCTTGCTGCCAAGGCGCGTCAACTGCATCGTCGTATCTATGCCACACAGACCTGGTCGGCAGTAGGGGGTAGACGTGTTGGGTGAAAGAAAACTAGTGCTGTGGGTACCTGATTGGCCACTGGCTGCTGTTCAGGTTCAAGTTCCTCCGGGGAGCCCAGCTGTGACTGTCTCGCGGGGAAGGGTACTCCATACGACCCGCATGGCTAGGCAGTGGGGGATACGAAGAGGAATGAAGCAAGAGACCGCACTGCACATGTGCAATGAGCTGATTGTTCTACCAGATAACCCCGCTAATGATGCCGCAGCTTTTGAAACGGTTCTGGAACTGATGGACCAACATATTCCCGCAGTACAGGCTTTGCGCTCCGGTTTAGCCTGTGCACCGCTGCCGTCGCGAGAAAGACGCGGCGGCAGCGAAGATCAACTTTCTCTTGCCCTCATAGAAGATGCAGCACAAGAACTGGATATAGAGGCTTTCGTAGGGGTTGGAAGCGGAATAGCCACAGCTATGTGCGCAGCAAAACGTGGGCTCAACATACCGGTCGCTGATACAGAATCATTCTTGAGCTCACTATTTTTAGATGAGCTAGTGACCTTTTTCCCTGAAAACCTCTTTCGTGAGGCCTTAGAGATCCTTGAAGCACTGGGGATCCGAAAAGTACAGGACCTCTGGTCCCTAGGTCATAAACATGTCCTCAGCCGGTTAGGCAATATCGGTGAGGCACTATGGGCGCTCAGCCGGGGCGGAGACATTCATGTGGAGCCGCATGAATCAAAACCACTCAATATCCGTATGTCGCATACTTTTGATGAGCCGGTCTCTGAAATGGGACACATGTACTTCGATATGCAATCTCTGGCCACACGTTTCATGGATGTACTCAATATGCGTGGGGTACATCTGAGTGAAATGGAAGTTTCCTTGAGTTTTGCCGATGGAACCATACGTGAGCGGCGCTGGCTCTTTTTTGGGCAGATAGATAGCCAGCAGATTCGTACTCGCATCGTATGGCAATTGCAGTCCTGGGAACGATCGTGCACATCGGATAGGGGGAGTGCTTTAACAGGAGTGACAATAGCAGCGATTAATGCTGCGCCTGCTACTACAACAGGCACTTTGTGGGGGTCTCTACCGCGACGCGGACAGGTTGATCATGTTCTTAGTCAAGTACAAAACACATTAGGCGTGGAAGCAGTTATCCAACCAGTTCTTCAGGGAGGAATGAACCCTCGTGAGCGAACTGTCTTGCAAGCATGGGGAAAAAATCCCAGTCGGGCATATGAGGGGACAGGAGAATGGGCAGGGCAGGTGGAAAAAGCTCCTGCAGTGCTCTTTGATATACGTCTGGCAGCCAAAATCATTGGTAAAAATCCAGATGGCACGTGGGGGTTGATCAGAGTTACTGAGCACGGAATGCTGGTAGGCGCTCCAGAACGAATCCTTGTCATGGAAGAAAGCCCCCATGTGAAAAAGGGGCCATACCGAGTTCGGGGAGTGGAACAGGTATGGGCACAAAAAAGTTTCTGGTGGAGGCAGGAAAAAAGAACAGAAATATATGTACGTGCTGCAGTGGAAGATCATGATGACTTCTTACTAGTGCACAGCAGCGGACAGTGGTATTTGGAGGGGATCTATGTCCAAGTACCGGGGTGAGTATGCGGAGCTACATGCGCATAGTGCCTATACCTTTTTAGAAGGAACCGACCTTCCTCGGTCTCTTATCAAGAACGCTGAAAAAATCGGACTTTCAGGAATAGCAATCCTTGATTGTGATGGAATGTATTCGGCAGTTCAGACATCTATAGCAGCCAAAAATACTTCTGTCGCTACTGTTTTCGGAACAGAACTGACGCTGGCATACACAGATCACATGCCGTCTGGATGGGGCCTTCCTACTGGAAGCATTGATTCTGGATTGCGGTTGCCTGTCCTAGCCAAAGGCCAAACTGGGTATCACCGACTATGTCAGGCAATAAGTTCTCACAACTTAAGTAGTCCTGGGCGCAGAACAGGACAATGGCACATAGAAGATTTGGCTGGTTGGGCACAAGACTCATGGATGGTACTCACTGGAACGAATCATGGCCCTCTGCGGCGGGCTTTAGCTGCGGAGGGGATGTCAGGGGCTCGGTATATGAGAGACCATTTGGTTGATGTTTTCGGAGCAGATAACGTCGCTATTGAATCAACACTTCGACCCGATTCACCTTGTGAACTGGCTGAAAACTTGTATAAGTTAGCTCATGAAAAAAATCTTCGTCTCATAGCTACAGGTGCACCTCGCTGCGCTAATGTAAGAAGACAAGCGTTGGCTGACGTGATGACAGCTAGCCGGCTCAACCTTGAGCTTTCAGCGGCCCGGCCGCATCTTCCCCCCTTCGGTTCCTTCTTACGTGGCCCAGAAGAGATGCTGTATATTCATCGACATTTTCCCCAAGCGGTGGCTGCAGCAGCTGACCTGGCAGCAGAACTGAGCTTCGACCTCAAACTTATTGAGCCAAAGTTACCCCACAGTGATGTACCAAAGGGACATACAGATGCTTCCTGGTTGCGTCATTTGACCTATCAAGGTGCGCAGAAACGCTACGCTCATAAGAATCTGCGGCGTGACCCTTGGAAGGTCATTGAGCACGAACTGGAAATTATTGAGAAACTCGATTTTCCCGGCTACTTCTTGATTGTGAAAGACATTGTAGATTTTTGTGCCAGGGAAGGAATCCTGGCACAGGGGAGGGGATCTGCAGCCAATTCAGCGGTGTGTTATGCGCTGGGTATTACCGCAGTTGACGCGGTAGAGCACCAGCTTATGTTCGAAAGGTTCTTGTCAGAAGCTCGACGAAATCCACCAGATATTGATATCGATATTGAGGCCGGAGAACGCGAAAGAGTCATTCAATATGTGTATGGGAAATACGGAAGAGATAGAGCAGCCCAGGTAGCAAATACCATTACGTATCGTCCCCGCTCAGCAGTGCGTGCAGCAGGAAAGGCCTTAGGGTATGGGGACGAAATAGTAGCCCAGTGGTCAAAAGACATGTCCCGTGGCGGACAAGGAGACAAGCAGGTGCCGCCTTTAGTACATCAGGTGTCGACAGCTTTGCAGAAGCTACCACGTCATATGGGAATCCATCCAGGAGGTATGGTTCTCACCCGCAGTCCCGTCTCACAGGTATGCCCCATTGTGTGGGGCGCCAAAGAAAAACGCAGTGTTCTTCAATGGGATAAAGAGGATTGCGCTGAGGCGGGATTGGTTAAGTTCGATCTTTTAGGCCTAGGAATGCTCACTGCACTTCGTAAAGCATTCACAGCACTCACTGAGAGGGGTGTGCGTGGAACAGATGGAGAAGGCTTAGGTCTTTATAACCTCACTTCTGAAGACTCTCGCGTTTACGATCTCTTATGTGCGGCTGAAACAGTGGGAGTGTTCCAGGTTGAATCGCGAGCGCAAATGAGTACGCTACCGCGTCTGAAGCCGCGGGTATTTTATGATCTGGTCGTCGAAGTAGCTCTTATTCGCCCAGGGCCTATTCAAGGCCAAGCAGTCAATCCCTATCTTGAAAGACGCAACGAAAAACAGAAGATTACATGCCATCCCAAACTCCGCAATGCCCTTGAAAGAACCCTTGGAGTTCCCATTTTTCAAGAGCAGCTCATGCAGATTGCGGTTGATGTTGGGGGGTTTACCCCCACAGAGGCAGATGAGTTACGTCGGGCGATAGCTTCTAAGCATTCGACCGAGCGTTTAGAGAAAATACGTCCCCGCTTTGACGACGGTATGAAGAAAAACAAGATTCCCCAGCATCTGCGTGAACAGCTTTACGCTTCGCTACAAGGCTTTGCAGAATTTGGTTTTCCAGAATCTCATGCATTTTCATTTGCTTTTCTCGTGTATGCCTCAGCGTGGTTGAAAGTTTTCTATCCAGAACACTTCTACGCGGCACTCCTTTCTAGCCAGCCCATGGGGTTTTATTCACCAGCCTCTCTCATCGCAGACGCGAAACGTCATGGGGTGAGGGTACTGCCTCCCTCAGTTGTTCATTCTTCACTTGAGACCTGTGTAGAAGGAGATGGCATCCTAGAGTGTGATTTCCCTGCGGGTGCGTTGATGCGAGTTCATAAAGATTTAGCAATACGCCTAGGGCTCGATACCGTAAAAGGATTAACGGGGACTGCTCGCGAAAAAATTACTCGTGCCAGAGGAAACTCCTCTTTTGAAAGCATGGAAGATTTTGCGCGCCGCAGTGCTCTTTCAGCCAAAGAACTGGAGATACTCAGTAAAGCTGGAGCAATGGCGGACCTAGGTATAGGGCGTCGAGAAGCTCTATGGATGTCTTCTCGCCTCGCAAATCCTCACGAATACCAACCATTTTTGCCCGGTACTGAAATTGGCGCAGAAACTCCCGAACTTCCGCGCATGAATCGTGTAGAAGAGCTAAAGAGTGACTGGGAGACTTTGGGCTTGACTACGGGAGGGCACCCGATGTCCCTTCAGCGTGAGACTTTACAAAAGAATGGAGTACTCACAATCCATCAAGCAACGTATGCCTTAGTTGATAGGAACATAAAAGTTGCGGGACTGGTCACCCATCGGCAACGTCCTGGAACTGCAAAAGGTGTGACCTTCTTGTCATTAGAAGATGAAACAGGCCTACTCAATGTTGTCTGTTCCGTTGGACTATGGAAACATTTTCGGCGCGTTGCGCTCACCTCGTTAGCATTAGTTGTGACAGGAAAAGTTGAGAGACGTAATGATGCATATACTCTAAAAGCGCATAAACTTGAGTGCTTACCTATTCCTGTGATACCTCGTTCACGGGACTTTCGTTAGAACTCCTTGTTTGGTCTCTCAACTCACGCCGTTCTTTTGCCCAGCGAAAAGGATGGAACAAGCGAGCTAGAGGAGTAGCTGGAGGGGGCGGAGACTGAGTAGGAATAGCTCCAGGCAATGCTCCTCGCACGGGTGGATCGCGATGGTAAAGCGCCGAAAAGACTGCCCATGCCACTCCCATAATAGGAATGATGATCATTGCTCCAAGTAGGCCACCGACCAATGCGCCGGCAACGACGCCGATACCAACGACGACTGGATGGAGAGAAACTTGCCTACTCATAATGAGAGGCTGGAGGATATGCCCCTCAAACTGGCCTATTAAGGCGATTCCTAACCCAACAATAATCGCCTTGATCACTCCGTCAGTAGCTAAAGCCACGAGCATTGCGACCACCATCGCTGCTGGAGCACCCACCAGCGGAATGAAGGCTCCTAGCATGACAAGGACAGCGAGAGCTGGAGCCAAAGGTACCCCAAGAATAGCCAGAAGAATCCATGCAAGAGCGCCATCGGAGACTGAAATAATGACAGTTCCACGGGCATATCCCGCAAAACTACTCCAGCCCGCTTCTGCTGCATGGTTAGTGTTTGCTCTCATCCTAGAAGGTAGGAGATTGATGAACCACCGCCACATTTGTGCACCGGAATGAAGGAAGAACACCGCCACGAAAATTGAAAGGGCAGTGATCGTTACAACAGTCCCCGCGACTCCAGCATTGGAAAGAACTGTGCCAGCCACACTCTGCCAATTATCAGTAATATATGTTTCCCATTGTCGAATCAAATGGGTAAACCATTCATACACTTCATCTGTTGTAATGGATAGATGGAGGGGTGTGGACTCCAGAAAAGACAGAATCTTTTCAATACCATTGGTGAGTTGCCCACCTAGATCCTGCCATTGCCATGCAACAGAGCTAATGACAAAGGCCAAAAGGCCCGCAACAAAAGCGAAAGATCCTACGATCGCAATAAGAACACCAGCCCACCGAGGAATGCGGCGTGACATCCAATTGACAGAGGGATTGAGAAGAGCGGTGAAGACTAGGGCAATGAATACCGCAATAAATACGGGAGTGATCTTAGATGTAGCGAAGACAATACCAATGACGACCAGCGCGATGCCAATGGCGTACCAGGATCCTCTTCCTGACTTCACCAGCCAATTTGGCAATAGTCGATCCCCATCAGCATTCCGCCGGGCCTGATCTAGTTCTAACGCCCGCTTTCGGGCAGGATCTATATACATCCCCTTGTGCTGACCAGGGTTGTACCGTCCCATGCCTCACTCCTTTGATGTCGGAGCTAGTCTATCGCTGCGTCCATCATCAATCCTGATGAACTGTCAAGTAACATAGGACGCAAAGATAGTCTTTGTAGACTCGAATAGGAGAAGTAGTGGAAGACGGTATGGACGATGCGCCAGATAGCCGTCGCTCCCTTGCATGGAGAATTTTCTTCGATGCTTCGACGAGACTTCAAGGAATACTAGAGGTCAAGCTGAAAAAGGAAGCCGGAATTACCCTGGCAGATTACAATATTTTGCTTACCCTATTTGAAGCACCTGACCATCAAATGCGGATGGGTGAGTTAGCAGACCGTGTAACATTTTCACCCTCGCGGCTAACGTACTTAGTTTCACGATTGGTCAAAGATCAACTTGTCGAAAAACTTCCGTCTGACGTGGATGGGCGAGGTTTTATCGCGCGTCTAACGCCTGAAGGAATCCAACGAACTGAAGCCTCTACGGTCATCCATCAAGAGACGGTGAGGAAACTCCTTCTCGATGATCTCACCGACGCAGAGATTGACCGAATCGTCGACGCTTTTGAACGCGTCGACGAACAATATCGCTCGGACTAGGGGAGATTTAGCTGAGAGCGAATAACCGAGACCATGAGATCAGTTCCCTTGATCTCAGCTGTTTGGGAAGCTCCAATGACTCGCGTATTACCGTCCGCGTCGAGTAATTGTGACGCCCCAAGCTCCGGCCCTAGAGGAAGAACCACCCATTCTTTTGTCGGCCTATAGATAACATCTGGAGTGTTCCCCTCAATTTGCTCAGCAATATTGGCGACAACTACTCGAGCTTGGTGTCGGGCAGCGTCAGCACGCTTTGATTCTGGAACATCTGTAATGTCTCCAACGGCGTAGACATTATCGAACCCCTGCACCTGCAGGGTTGGCTGTACTTTAATTGTTCCATCCTGGTTGAGCGCAGATCCGAATTCGGTTCCTCTAAGGAATCCTGACGCTGGCTGAGCGCCGTAGCATTGGAACCAAATATCTGCTTCGATTGGTTGTCCAGCTTTTGTTTCAACGCGGAAATGTCCCAGCTCACCAATCGACGTTGGAGGAAGAAATGCTAATTCGGAGCCCGTATAAACAGTTGCGCCCAGTTCATCCACCTGTTGACGTACATTTACGCGGAATTCTTCCGTGTAACCGGGTGTTGGAAGAATAGTATCTTCCTTTTCCACAATTTGGATTTCGAGGTGCGGGAATGAATGGGCAAGTTCTCCCGCTAGCTCAAGCCCCACTGTCCCGCCGCCAACCAGGAGAACAGATTGAGCGGAAGCAAGATTCTCGTGGAGCTGTTCGATACGTGCTTTTGCTACGGATGCTTGCGAGGTTGCAGAATGCTTTGCGGGGAACGGATAAGTAGAACCTGTGGCAAAAACTATGTAATCGGCCTCTATTGGTTCTTGACCAAACACGTAGACTTTGTGGTCATCGACTTTACCGACGGTTCCCCTTATCACGCGACCGTTTTGTAGTAGATAGGAGTAGGGCATGAAAATTGCATGTTCCCACACATCATCTACTGCTGCGCGAAGTGCGGCTGCATGATGAACAAACTGATCTTTTTGTTCAATGAGAGTGACATCTGCGACGGGGTCTAATCCCTTTGCGACGGTCACGCCTCCGTAACCACCGCCAATAACGACTACTCGTGCCATCGTTGGTCCTTCCTTCAGTACTCTAAGCCTACGCTGCCTACGGTCTAAGGTCTTGGGTCACCAGTCCTGTTAGCACCCCAGCGACATCAGGTGGTGAGAAATTGGGTCCCTTGAGTACTTTCCCGTCTTCGCGACGTTTGACAGATCCATCCGGCATGAGTTTGGAGAGATTAGAACGTTGAACTTCGGCTAAAACCGCATCCAAGTCGATTCCGCACTCAAGGGCCATGCCATAAATCACATAGACAAGATCTGCAAGAGCATCAGCCGTCTCCACCACGTCGCGGTTGTTATCATCGGGGACTGCTTGAGCAGCATCTAAAATAGCTGCCTCGGCATCTGGACCGTAGACCGCCCCGTAAAGTTCCGCAAATTCTTCTGTGATGAGACTCATACGCATACTGAGGTGATCAGTATCCAACGAAGGAGCAGATCTCGATGCCACGAGGTTAGGCATCTCATAAACTCTGTGGAACTCACTTACTAGTGACTGTGGCCTTGAACCGTCGATCTTGTCTTTCACTGGGGATTCTCCTGCAGGGTGGTCAAGACGGCGAGGAAATCCTCTTCAGTTACCGCTTGGGCTAAGAATTGTTCGTCAAATAAGAATATCGGAGCTTCTATAGCACCGAGATGCAATGCCAACGTATAGGCCTCCTCGACCAAGGAAGTGAGAGCTGGATTAGCGAGGATTTCTTGTGTGCGTTCGGCAGAAACACCAAAATCCTGCGCGATTGAAATAAGAGTTTCATTCCGGCCAATGTCGAGGCCTAGCTCGAAATACGAACGCATGATTCCCTCTGCCACTTTGAGGGCAAGTGAATCGGGCCCTGGAGTGTCATCATCTAAACCAGCGACCAGTCTGTGAGCTAGGTGAGTATCCAAGGATGGTAGATCCTCAGCAATGGAGATTCCAGCAGCCCTGGCTTGCTCAACTGCTTGTGTAGACATGTGAGACATATTAAAGAATGCTCGTGGGTGTGTAATCACTTTGTCAGTAATCGCACTTTCTCTGAGGGCCCTTCGGAAGGCATTTAGCTGCAAATAGCTAGAAAGTGACGCGAAATCCAGCCACGCGTCAGCAACAATATGGGAAGCCACGGAATCCTCTCTCAGGGGTTGACCGGGTCAAGTCTAGCGGGCCGATTGGATAAAGGGGAGCGAAGCGTGCTACCTTATTTTTCGGTTCAACAACCGTGAGCGCGGGTGGCGGAATAGGCAGACGCGCTAGCTTGAGGTGCTAGTCCTCGTATAGAGGGTGGGGGTTCAAGTCCCCCTCCGCGCACGGGCGAACAGGCAGGTCAGAAGCTACGGCTCCTGGCCTGCCTTTCTTTTTTCTACGAAAGTTGCCAACGGGCTGGTACTTTCTCAGCGCTTCCGCTGCCTGGGCGATGTGGTAGGCGCCGGGCCGGTGTGCGGCCCCGTGAACAGTTTTATGACCCCGTACGTGGAGAACGTGGGGGTACACACCGGCCTGGGGGAGGGTAGAGTATGTCACATGGAAGCACGTGACTCTCTCAATCGACTCATTGCCGCGTTAGAGAACCACTATGACGTCGCCCGCGGATCTGGGGTAATTCAAGTAGATGCACTTGATGCGGCCGAAGAACGACTCCGTGATGCATTTTTTACCTACGACGATATTCTTTTCACTCAGTACGGGGTCGAATTGCCGTTTGAAATGCTTGACGACGACGATGATGACGATGACGATGACGTCGTGCTTGTTGATGACGATAACGAGGATTAGTCCTTAGATAGGGCAACTTCTGATAGCGCATTATGGATTGTCGCAGGAAGGCGCCAGTCAGCTGAATCTAGTATGTGCGTAAGCTGAGCTGGCGTGCGCGGCCCAATTGCTACAGTTGCGACGCCGGGAACAGCGAGTGTCCAGGCAACGGCAATTTGCGCCGGGGAATGATCGAGTCCTTCTGCAGCCTTTGTGAGAGAATCAACAATTCCGGGGGTTCTGCTGGTGAGACGTCGTCGGATTTCGGAGCCGAATCGTGGAGTGGTGGCTCGGGAATCGGCCGGAGTGGAATGCCGATATTTTCCGGTAAGTATTCCAAGAGATAAGGGCGCCCCTGCAATAATCCCTAGACCGGATTCCAGAATTTGTTGACCGGGTGCTGCACTCAACGCCGGTCGAAGGAGTGACAGCTCCCCAGCCCATGCATCAAATCTGAACCCTTGCGTGTGGGCTAAAGTCCACGCGCAGCCACCATCCCACCACGAGAGATTTACCATTCCCAAATACCGTGCTGTTCCTGAGGTGTAGAGGGAGCTCAGTGCGGAAAGTGTCTCGTCAAAAGGTATGTGATTACGAGGACCTGATACCAGCAAAACATCGATATAGTCGGTCGCAAGAGCTCTGGTGACAGTAGCTACGTCATTGAAAATCTTAGAGCGAGACATGCCTGTTCGGATGATGAGCCGAAAATCCTCACGGGAAAAGTCATCACTGAGAAAAAGATCACGGATTGTCTCTAACGTAGCGGCCGCTTCACCAGTCATATCAATGTCGAGGACATAGCCACCCGCATCCTGGAATAGTCGAAGCATTGACGCACAATCGTAGACTTCTGTATCCATTCCCCATGTAGATGTTCCCAGCGTAAGGGAAGAGAGACTCAATCCGGTGTCACTTAGCCGACGATGTTCCATGAGGTATAGCGTATCGCTCCGGGACTGTTAGGGTCGGAACCATGGATTGGTTAGATGCCGTAATCATGGGATTGGTTCAAGGACTCACCGAATTTCTTCCGGTCTCTTCGTCTGCACATTTACGTTTTGTTGGTTCCCTTATCGGTAGTGAGGATCCAGGTGCGGCCTTCACTGCTATTACACAATTGGGTACTGAGACTGCTGTCTTAATCTACTTTTGGAAAGATATTGTGCGCATCCTCAAGTCGTGGTGGTTAGCGATGCCATGGATTCCAGCGACGTCGAGGATTCCTCAGAGCAATCCTGACACACGTATGGGATGGATGATCATTGTGGGATCAATTCCCATC
The DNA here is from genome assembly GCF_009696615.1 of Scrofimicrobium canadense. Taxonomy (GTDB): domain Bacteria; phylum Actinomycetota; class Actinomycetes; order Actinomycetales; family Actinomycetaceae; genus Scrofimicrobium; species Scrofimicrobium canadense. The sequence goes on along the minus strand of NZ_VULO01000004.1, from coordinate 146,757 downwards.
GGCATTTTGGGGCTTACCCTAGAGGATTGGATTGATACTTCCTTTAGAAATCTATGGATTACCGTATTCACATTGGCTATCTTTGGTGTACTTCTAGGGTGGGCTGACTCAGTAGGGGCTAAGAAGAAAGAACTCACGCAGCTATCGTGGCGCGACGCCATCATTTATGGTTTTGCACAAGCCATGGCACTCATCCCCGGCGTGTCTCGCAGCGGAGGTACTATTACCGCTGGGCGGCTCATGGGGTATACCAGAAAGAGCGCAGCGCGATACTCATTTCTGCTGGCGTTACCGGCAGTTTTTATTTCCGGACTGTACAAGGTGTATAAAGTTGCGACGGGCGGAGACACCATTTATGTTGGGCCGACCGTCTTAGCGACCATCGTTGCCTTTGGTGTCGGATATCTGGTGATTGTGTGGTTCTTGCGGCTTATCTCTACTCACTCTTTCATGCCGTTTGTTTGGTACCGCTTGGGCTTTGCCGCCTTGATTGCAATATGCCTGTTCTTTGGTATTGTCCCGGCAATGGGAGGTGTTTCTGGGTGAACCTACCCGCTGCTGTGTTCTTCGATCTTGACGGCACTTTGGCTGACACTGAGACTGCCTGGAGGAAAGCAGAAGAAGAACTCTGTGCCCAGGCAGGTGTGGCGCCGTCCAATGACCTGCTCGAGCATCTTGTTGGTGTCGACATGGATAGCGCTGCTCGGCTTCTCATCGACTATACGGGCCTCAAATGGAGCGTAGAGCGTATCAACGCGTATCTTCTGGATCGTGTTAATGCCAGCCTTGAGCAGGGCGTTGTGTGGCAGCCGGGCATGAGGGAGCTCTTGACTTTCCTGAATACTTCACAGGTGAAATGCGGTCTGGTCACATCGAGTCCGCTCTCCATGGCACGTGTGGTGATTGACCATCTGCCCAAGGGGAGTTTTGATGTCATTGTCACAGGAGATGACGTTGATAGCCCCAAACCTCACCCTGAGCCATATGTGCGTGCTGCAGGTCTCGTAGGAGCGCAGGCACGCGACTGCATAGCCCTTGAGGATTCTCCTACGGGTGTGAAGTCCGCGATGTCAGCTGGATGTATTACGGTGGCAATACCTCACATGGTGCAGGTTCCTGCGGTGAAAGGACTATCAAGGATTCCTTCCGCCCGATATCTCACGGCACCTGTGATGGAAGCCCTTATGTCGGGCTCGACAATAAATAACATCTGAGCCGGAACTTACTGTTGCATAGAGGCGACTCTATGCAAATCTTCTGGACGAGGCGGTGGAGGGGTTCCTCCAAATGCAGGGCACATAGGCGAAAAAGAGCACCAGGAGCACAGAGGTCCAGTCTTGGGAGCGAATGACTCAGCTTGAAGGTCAGCAGATATTTGTCCCCACAATTGCATGAGTTCTTCTTCAAAAAGAGCAATGTCTTCCGCTTGTGGATCGAGTGTGAGTACATCGTGGGTGCGTAAGTACAGTAGCTGCATGCGCGCTGGAAGCGTGTCAACATAATGGAGCATCAGTGCGTAGAAACGCATCTGAAATAACGCCTCATCCATGAATCGGTTGCCAGGCGATTTCCCTGTTTTGTAGTCGATAACACGCACGGCCCCATTGGGCGCCCGGTCGATCCGATCGACAACGCCTCTTAGGTGGAGACCTGAAGGTAGGGCGGTGTGCACCTTTGCTTCACACTTTTCAGGGGTGAGATATTCGGGTCGTTCCAAGGAGAAATATCCCGCAAGCAGTGTGCGAGCGTCTTCGAGAAGTACCGGTACTGGAGCAACCTCTCCGTATTGGGGATTTTTCTCAACCAAACTGTGCCACGTAGGCTCTACAAGTTTTTCTGTCTCTTTGAGAGTGCGCTGCGGTGCGGGTAGTGTGAAGAGACTCTCAAGAACGGCATGAACCAGGGTGCCCTTGACTGTCGCTTCTGTTGGCGGTTGAGGGATTCTGTCAACGACAGTAAAGCGAAATTTGAGGGGGCACTGAAGATAGTCTTTAGCGCGTGATGGCGATAGTGCTGGCTGATAGGTATCTTTCCCGGTGGTGCCCATTGTGCCCCTTCTATGAACTACTCGGCTCTTAGATTCTAAGCGGGCTAGACTTACGTGGTGCACATGAAGCAGATTGGACAGGAAAACAGGCGTGGCGTTTTACGCGCAGGTGACCGCGTTCAAATTACCGATCCCAAAGGAAAACTCCACACAATCGTGTTGATTCCGGGGGGGAAATTTCACTCTGCGCGAGGTGTCCTTCACCATGACGACGTGTTGGGATTGCCTGATGGTCAAGTGATCGACGCGGGAGATGGCCGCACTTTCCAAGTAATTCGACCCCTGCTAGCGGATTACACGCTTTCTATGCCCCGTGGGGCCGCTATTGTCTATCCGAAGGATGCGGCGCAGATCATTCAGATGGGGGACATTTTCCCAGGAGCAGCGGTCATCGAAGCTGGAGTCGGTTCGGGAGCTCTTAGTCTCTCGTTACTCAGTGCGATTGGACAGTCCGGAACACTGCTCTCCGTTGAGCAGCGTGAGGATTTTGCGGAGATCGCAGCGGCAAATGTTGACCTGTGGTTTGGCTGTCGCCACCCTGCCTGGAAGTTGAAGGTGGGCGATATCGCAGACGTCTTAGCTTCTCAACCTGAGTCATCGGTTGACCGGATTGTATTGGATCTGTTAGATCCGTGGACACACATAGATGGTGCAGCTCATGCCTTAAGACCAGGTGGAGTACTTATCTGCTATATCGCGACAGTACCGCAGATGTCACGACTCACTGATGATATACGCGCATTAGAGCTCTTTGGGGAACCTCAAGTATGGGAGAGCAGCATCCGTCCTTGGCATGTTGAGGGCCTTTCCGTCAGGCCAGAACATCGGATGATCGCCCACACGGGATTTCTTTTTACTGCGCGCCGCCTGGCCAGTGGTGCTATGGCGCACCATCTCGATCGCCGGCCAGCAAAAGCCTCGGTGGGTAAGCCTGGCGCATGGAATGGCATTGTTCAGTGGAGCGACGAATTGGTGGGCTTCCATAAGCAGTCTCCAAAGAAGACGCGAAGAATCGTTCGCGATTTACGTGGAAAGGTAAAAATGTGGTTGCAGGAGGGTCCGCATGACTGAAGCTGACGATACACAGCGCATCAATTCAATGCGGTTGGAGGTTGCTAATCTCAAAGAGAAGAATGAGCGACTGTCGCGTGCCCTCATGACTGCACGCGACCAGATAGGTGGTCTTCAAGAGCAAATCGAGAGAATTAGCAAACCGCCAGCCACTTTAGCAACTTTGGTAAGCGCAGATGAAAAAACAGGTGAAGTGGAAGCTGTAGTGGGGACCCGCATTATGCGGTTGACGACTGCTCCTAACTTCGATTTTGATGGTGCTGTTGTTGGACAGCAAATACGCATAGACGATCAGCTCATCGCCGTAGCGCCTGCAGGTTTTGCGCGTACAGGCACGCTCGCTTCTGTTTTAGAACTCGTGGGGGATGACCGCGCGTTGGTTGGTGCCGACGCGGGACAGGAACACCTGCTGCGTTTAGCTGGGCCGCTGCGCTCGGGAGTGCTCAAACCAGGAGATACTGTGAGCGTCGACTTGCGGTCTGGTTTCGCTTTGGAGAGACTGACTAGGTCACACGTTGAGCAACTCTTCGCGCCAGAGATTCCGGATGTTTCCTACGATGACATTGGTGGTCTCGACTCGCAAATAGAGCTTGTGCGCGATGCTATAGAGCTGCCTTTCCGTCACCCAGAACTCTACCGTGACTATGGGTTGCGTCCTCCCAGAGGAATTCTTCTCTATGGACCCCCTGGATGTGGAAAGACGCTGATCGCTAAGGCCGTTGCACGCTCACTCAGCACTAACAGTGACCGACAAACATATTTCATTTCCATCAAGGGACCAGAACTTCTCAATAAATACGTTGGTGAGACTGAACGCCATATACGCGCGATTTTCGCCCGTGCCAGAGATTTGGCTACCCAAGATGTGCCGGTTGTGATTTTCTTCGACGAGATCGAGGCGTTGTTCCGCACCCGCGGTACAGGAATATCCTCAGACGTAGAAACGATGATTGTGCCGCAGCTATTGGCGGAAATGGATGGCGTTGAGTCGTTGGACAATGTCGTAGTTATCGGTGCCTCAAACCGTGCGGACATGATTGACCCTGCGGTTCTTCGACCTGGCAGGCTGGATGTACGTGTGCGCATTGAACGCCCAAGCCGGCGACAGGCACGCGATATTTTCGCTAAATATCTCACAGCAGATCTTCCGATTTCAAGCCAGCTAGTTGAGCGCGCAGGATCAAGAGAGGGAGCTGTCAAGATGATGATTGAAGCAGCTTTAGACAGGCTCTACGCTACTGATAGCAGCACAGCTCTCTTTGACCTTCACCTGGCTGGCGGGGGAACCCGCAGAGTGTTCTTGGCTGATCTGGTATCGGGTGCCATGATCGCAGGAACTGTAGAAAGAGCGAAAAAACGTGCTATCAAAGACGCGCTTACAGGTGATGGAAATGGTATTTCAACTCACCATATTTTGGAAGGCGTGGGGGAAGAAATCCAAGAGTCTACTGACTTGGCAGCTACAACCACTCCTGATGAATGGGCTCGCACTGTAGGTCTGCGTGGCCAAGAGGTACTGAGAGTGATTCCGTTGGAGGAGAAACAATGACCGATGTAGTCATTGGAACCGAAACAGAGTATGGCGTATATCGACCAGGCGACGTTCACGCAAATGCTATAGCCTTATCAACTCAAGCAGTGATGGCCTATGAAGGGAACTCACGTGCTGGCGGGAAAGGAAAATATGTTGGTTGGGATTACCGGGGAGAGGACCCTCTCAATGATTTACGTGGTAGACGTCTAGATCGCGCACAGGCAGACCCGTCCCAGCTGACAGATGACCCCTACCATTTGGCACCAGCGGGCGGTGAGGAACGGATTGCCAGGCCCAGCGCTGAGGAATTGCGACAGTTTCGGCCTACCTCAATAGTTCTTGCCAATGGTGGACGCCTGTACGTCGATCATGCCCATCCGGAGTACTCCTCGCCAGAAACAGCGAATGCGCGTGATGCGGTCAAATGGGACCGGGCTGGAGAAGTCATTGCCCAACGCATTATGGAGGCATCTCCAGAGCTAGTTTTGGTGAAGAACAATGTTGATGGAAAGGGCGCAACCTATGGAGCTCACGAGAACTATCTAGTACCTCGCACCTTGGACCTTGATGATCTTATTCGGGCGATGATTCCTTTTCTTGTGACTCGTCCTATTTTTTGTGGAGCGGGACGCGTGGGACTGGGCCAGCGCAGTGAAGAAGCAGGGTTCCAGATTTCTCAACGTGCAGATTATGTCGAGAATGATATCGGTTTAGAGACTACTTTTAATCGTCCGATCTTCAATACTCGCGACGAACCTCATGCCGATGGGAACAAATGGCGCCGCATTCATGTCATTGGTGGAGACGCCAACATGTTTGACTTTTCAATCTGGCTGAAGGTGGGAACCACCGCACTTGTTTTACGTGCGATTGAAAAAGGTATGGGATTGTCATGGGAAGGACTCGACCTTGCCGATCCAGTGCGTGCTTCATGGGAGGTGTCGCGTGATGTGACCTTGCAACGCCGACTGTCAATGGCTGATGGGAATGAGCTCTGTGCAATAGATATTCAACGACGATATGCACAGTTAGTAGAAAATGCGGATCTGGATTTGGATGATGCCGATAGAGACCTCCTTCGCCAGTGGAAGGCAACGCTCGACACCCTACAATCCAGTCCTGAACAACTGATTTCCCGTATCGAGTGGCTAGGCAAATATACGCTGTTAGAGAGGCAACGACAGCGTATGGGGACAACATGGAATGACCCACGTCTGCAGGCCATGGACTTGCAGTGGGCCGATTTACGGCAAGACCGTGGGCTCGTTTTCAAACTAGCGGCAGCAGGAATGGTTGAACGGCTCTTTACTGATGCTGAGATCAACAACGCAGCGGATGTACCGCCCCAAGGAACGCGCGCGTACATTCGTGGCAATGTTGTTGGCACAGACCCTGAACTGGTTAAAGCTTCATGGACGTCACTGGTATATGACCGGCCTGGAGAAACTGATTTTATTCGGGTACCAATACCCGATCCATATGGATCAGACTGTGTAAGGAAAGGAGAAGGACAGTGAGTCAGTCACAGATATTTGGCGGGGGAGCAGAACCCGAAGACGGTGAAGAAATCAGTGCTGCTGGTCAGGTACAAGTCAGCGCACTAGATACAATTTTGGATGAAATTGACGTGGTGTTGGAACAAAATGCTGAGTCGTTTGTTCAGGGTTTCGTACAAAAGGGCGGACAGTAGATGGACCGGCGTATTTACGGCCTTGAAACGGAGTACGGGATAACCTGTGCAGCCACAGATGGGTCGGCGTCACCACTCAATGCAGAGCAAGCTGCGCGGGAACTCTTTGCTCCATTTACGAAACGGGGCCGTTCCACGAATGCATTCCTAGCCAACGGCGGTCGCCTTTACCTTGATGTGGGAGCTCACCCCGAATATGCCACCGCCGAGTGCGATAATCTATGGGACCTGTTAGTTCAAGACCGGGCGGGTTGTGAGCTACTTGCAGACATGGCTGCAACAGCTGACCAGTCCCTTGCCCAGGCGGGCATACAGGCTCGTATTCACCTTCTACGCAACAATTTTGACTACGAGGGCAACTCGTTCGGTTGCCACGAGAACTATCTGCTACGCCGACGTCGTGACTTCCGAGAAGTGGCTGATTCACTGGTCGCCTTTTTTGTCACGCGTCAGATTCTTGTCGGCGCTGGGGCAATAAAACAGTATGAAGATGGACAATGGGCATACTGTTTTTCAGCGAGGTCAGATCAAATGCTCGATGCGATCTCTGCTGCGACTACCCGTGCCAGGCCAATCATTAATGCGCGAGATGAACCTCTTGCAGATGCAAGCGCTTACCGGCGCATGCATGTCATCGTAGGCGACTCAAATATGGCCGAGGCTTCTACGGCCCTTAAAGTTGGAAGCGCAGAGCTACTGCTGGATGCGTTGGATCGCGGCGCAGACTTAGCGGACTTAGCCTTAGCAGACCCACTCAAGGCAATTCGCGATCTCAACTGGGACCTTGAGGGCACTCTTGAGCTAGAGATGGCTGATGGCACGAAGAAACGTGCGGTCGATATTCAAAGACTTATCCGCCAAAGAGTTCTTGACCGGATAGACCAGAGCTCTCTTGATGATATTACGCGCTACGTCGTAGAGCTTTGGGGCAGGTCAATCGATGCTATCGACTCTGGGGACTGGTCTGCCATTGAAACAGAACTGGATTTTGCGATCAAAAGGAAATTGGTTGAAGCATACAGTGAACGTACTGGTGCACAGTTTGACGACGTGCGCGTAACTCGTTTGTTGCTTGATTACCACGACGTGACCGGGGGCCTTCGATCAAAGTTCGAAAGTGCGGGTCTCATGACCAGACTCACCACTGAAGAACTGATCGAGGCAGGAAAAACTACACCGCCTCAGACAACGAGGGCAATACTGCGGGGAAAAGCTATCGCAGCTGCAGAGATCGCGCGGCGAGACTTAGGAGTCGACTGGGTGCACCTGAGGCTTGAAGGTGACTCAACCACCCAGGTAGCTCTACAAGACCCGTTTGCTACCGAGGATTCTCGCGTTGAGCGCCTCGTCGAAGAAATAATCGAATCCCAGCCGATACTTCCTGCCTGAAAGGACCATAATGGGACCCGCAATTCGTGTGATTCCTTGCCTCGATGTTGATGGAGGACGGGTGGTTAAAGGGGTCAATTTTGAGAACCTTCGCGACGCTGGTGATCCAGTTGAGTTAGCAGCTCTTTACAGCGATTCTGGGGCTGATGAAATTACTTTCTTAGACGTCTCTGCTTCTGTTCAAGGACGAAAGACTATGCGCGATACAGTCCAGGCCACAGCTGAAACAGTTTTCGTACCGTTGACGGTGGGCGGAGGAATACGAAGCGTTGACGATGTTAGTCGACTGCTTGAAGCCGGGGCAGATAAGATTTCGGTCAACACAGCAGCTTTGGCGCGGCCACAACTCATTTCTGAGGTTGCGGACGCCTTCGGCAATCAGGTATTGGTGCTGTCAGTCGATGCGCGCCGTCCGCGTACTGCCTCGTCAGTGAAGTATGAAGTGACTACCCACGGAGGTAAACGTTCAGATGGAATAGATGCGATGGCATGGGTCAAACAGGCCATTGACCTAGGAGCGGGTGAAATCCTCCTTAACTCTATGGACGCAGACGGCGTGCAAAATGGCTTCGATCTTGAAATGATCGAAGATGTGCGGGCAATAGCGGACGCGCCTCTGATAGCTTCTGGCGGGGCGGGAACGGCCTCCCACTTTGTCGATGCTGCCCGGGCAGGGGCCGATGCTGTATTAGCCGCCTCAGTATTCCACTTTGGAACGCTTTCTATCGGTGAGGTCAAGACGGCATTAGCGGACGCCGGATTCCCCGTGCGGCAGTAAATGTAAGAATAGGTGTTGTGTTAGATGACGAGATTGCAAGCCGACTCAAGCGTGACGCTGACGGCCTAATATGCGCAGTAATCCAAGATTTACACACCAATGAGGTTCTCATGGTGGGGTGGATGGACGACGAGGCGCTTGCTCGCACTTTGGACACTGGTCGGGTGACTTTTTGGTCGCGTTCACGTCAGCAATATTGGCGGAAAGGCGATACCTCGGGACATGCGCAGTTCTTGCAGAACGTGTCTATTGACTGTGATGGGGATGCATTAGTATTACAGGTTTTTCAAGTAGGAGCAGCATGTCACACTGGGGCTCGAAGTTGTTTTCAAGCAGGAGGGTTGCTTCCGTATGGCGGCGCAGAAGCCGCCGCGATGGCATACAACACTATTATCGATGCCGGAGGTGATGTCGATGACAGTCCTCGATGACATCATTGCGGGTGTACTAGAAGACGTAGCGGAAAGAGAGGCGAAGCGTCCACTTGACCAGGTCAAGGAGGATGCTCAACGGGTACCCGGGGCGAAGGACGTTCTCGGAAGCCTAGCGGGTGGGCCTGGTGCGACGTCAATCATTGCTGAGGTGAAGAGGGCCTCCCCTTCGAAGGGACACTTATCATCGATCCCTGATCCTGCTGAGCTTGCAGCGCTATATGAAGAAGGTGGCGCTGCCATGGTCTCAGTGTTGACGGAACAGCGGCGTTTCAAAGGATCCCTTGCAGACCTAGATGCAGTCCGTGTCGCTGTTGACGTTCCAGTTCTGAGAAAAGACTTCATTGTTACCTCGTACCAGGTGCACGAGGCCAGGGCACACGGGGCTGATGCCGTGCTGCTGATAGTCGCTGCCTTAGAACAACAAGCGTTGGTTTCTTTAGCTGAACGCATTAAATCACTGGGGATGACGCCGCTAGTAGAGACACATTCCCGTTTAGAGGCTTTGAGAGCACTCGATGCAGGTGCTGACCTTATTGGTGTCAATGCCAGAAACTTGAAAACACTGGATGTCGACCGACGCACAGTGGAGGAAGTTATTGATGTCATTCCAGCGGACGTTGTTGCCGTAGCTGAATCTGGGGTACGGGGACCACGGGATGTACTCGATTATGCTTTGGTTGGGGCTGACGCAGTACTTGTTGGGGAAGCCCTGGTCACGAAGGGACGCCCCTTAGAAGCAATTAAAGACCTAGTCAGCGCCGGACAGCATCCGGCTCTGCTCACAGACAGAAAACAACGCGTCCGTGACGCAAGAGAGGATACTCGGTGAGCCAGTCCAGATCGCACTATTTTGGAGAATTCGGCGGGCGATATTCTGCTGAACCTCTCATGTCGGCTATCGAAGATCTCGATAAGGCATGGCAGCGGCTCTGGCATGATGAAGCATTTCGTTCTGAATTCCACCGATTGCTCAAAGACTATGCTGGGCGTCCTTCACTTCTCACAGAAGTGCCACGTTTCGCAGCTGGTACAGGCGGAAGAATCTTCCTCAAAAGAGAAGATTTGAACCACACAGGGTCCCATAAAATCAATAATGTTTTAGGACAAGCCTTACTGACAAAGGAACTGGGAAAAAAGAGGGTTATTGCTGAAACTGGGGCGGGACAACATGGTGTTGCGACAGCGACAGCGGCAGCTCTCCTCGGATTAGAGTGCACCATCTATATGGGACAAGAGGACACAGAACGGCAAGCACTCAATGTTGCCCGGATGCAAATTCTCGGGGCCGAAGTTATCGGCGTAACCCAAGGATCGCGGACTCTCAAGGATGCCATCAACGAGGCTTTTCGGGACTGGGTAACCAACGTTGAGACAACCAACTATGTGTTCGGCACAGCTTCGGGACCACATCCTTTTCCCGACATCGTAAGGGATTTACAGAGTGTTATCGGGATTGAGGCCCGCCAGCAGATTCTGCACGTGACAGGTGAACTACCAGATGCGGTATTTGCCTGTGTTGGTGGAGGATCAAATGCGGCGGGCACTTTCGCGCCCTTTGAGGATGATTCCAGCGTGGTACTTATCGGTTGCGAGGCTGCAGGTGACGGTTTGGAAACAGGGCGAACTGCAGCCTCTATCAGTGAAGGCCATATCGGAATTTTGCATGGTGCGCGTACGTTCGTTCTGCAGGAACGCGATGGACAAACTAAACATTCTCACTCGATTTCGGCAGGTCTTGATTATCCAGGAGTAGGACCGCAACATGCTTATTGGGCCCAACAAAAACGCGTGCAATATGTCGGTGTAACCGATAGTCAGGCAATGGATGCTTTTCTCAGGCTTTCGCGAACTGAAGGAATCATTCCAGCCATTGAGTCGGCGCATGCGCTTGCAGGCGCATTGCAGTGGCTCGAAGGCCGCTCTGACCAACCAACGGTGATCGTAACGTTGTCAGGCCGCGGTGATAAAGACATGGAAACTGCCTCCGAGTATTTCGGACTAGGAACACCGCGATTCGACGTGGTCGATCCTTCGGCGCAAGGTGGTCGCAGCACAGTGGAGGCAAAGAAATGAGGCAACAATATCAGTCAGGACCGGTTATTGACCGCGAACTCGCTTTAGGTAATGCTGCCCTGGTTGGCTATCTTCCTATCGGTTTCCCGACGATCAAACAGTCGATAAAATCTGCGCAAGTCATGCTTGAAAACGGCGTCGATATCATCGAGTTGGGTTTTCCATATACCGATCCGGCAATGGATGGGCCGGTAATCCAACAAGCGACGACGGTTGCATTAGAAAGAGGTACCCACTTGGAGGACCTCCTTGATGCAGTAGAAGCTCTTTCTGCATCTGCGCCGATTCTGTCAATGACGTATTGGAATCCTGTGCATTGGTATGGGGTGGATCGGTTTGCTCAAGCATTTTCTGTGGCGGGTGGTGCTGGACTTATTACACCTGACCTGCCACCTGAAGAGGCTGCGCAGTGGATCGAAGCATCAGATAAATATGACTTGGAGCGAGTATTTCTAGCAGCTCCTAGTTCAAGTGCAGAGAGACTCAAGACGATCGCAACAGCCTCTCAGGGGTGGGTATATGCGGCCTCGACGATGGGAGTAACAGGACAGAGGGCCTCGGTGGATGTTAGGACTCGTGACCTCGTCCAGAGATGCAGAGATGCTGGAGCAAAACGAGTGTGTGTTGGATTGGGCGTGTCTAACGGCCAACAGGCGCGTGATATTGCCGACTACGCTGATGGGGTGATTGTGGGGTCAGCATTCATCAAGCCATTGCTGTCTGAGCCTTTTGAGCGTGCAATCCTAAGAATCGCCGATCTCGCCCAAGAACTCAAGGACGGTGTTACACGTACTAAGGTTAAGGCGTGATTCTAACTTCGATCCCTTCACCGCCTGTTGGCGTGTGGTATTTAGGGCCAATACCTATCCGGGCCTACAGTATCCTCATGGTGTGCGCGATTGCGCTAGCAGCCTGGATTACCTATCGTCGCTATGTAAAGCGGGGTGGACTTGCTGACGTCGCGTATGACACCTTTTTTTGGGCCATTCCCTTCGGAATTGTAGGTGCGCGTCTTTACCATGTCGTTACTCACTGGGGAGATTTTTTCTATCCCGGCGCTGACCCTTGGGCAATTTTTAAGACGTGGGAAGGCGGAATAGCGATATGGGGGGCCATCGGATTTGGTGCTGTGGGGGCTTTCATTGGCCTTCGTCGTGCGGGTCAACGTGTTGGTCCATTTGCTGATTCTCTTGCTCCAGGGTTACTTATCGCTCAGGTATTAGGCCGAGTCGGCAACTATTTCAACCAAGAGCTCTATGGCGGTCCTACGGATCTGCCGTGGGGATTGGAGATTTCTCCAGAGCGAATGGTGGAAGACTACCCACCCGGTACACTTTTCCATCCAACTTTTCTCTACGAGGGATTGTGGAATACCGCTGGCGCATTGATTCTGTTGTGGCTCGATAGGCGATTCAAATTCAAATCTGGTCAGATTATGGCTCTCTATATGGTCATATATGGTTCTGGTCGTTTTTGGATCGAACAGATACGTACCGACTTTTCCTATGCGTTTTTAGGCATAAGGACGAATGCCTGGACAGCACTGTTGGCAGTTGCTCTAGGTCTGTTGGTTTTCTTTATCGCTGGGCGCATAGGGGCTCCTTCTCAAGTAGATCGCGCGGAGCGATTGCGATATTTCGAGCTTAGAGCTGAGCGAAAAGGTGAGTCGATTCCTGAAAGCGAGTTGGCTGAAGCCACACTTGGCGATACTTCCGATGCGGAAGATAGCGCAGAGCACGATAGACTTAAATAAATAGACAAGGTAAAGGATATGGTGATCGTATGCGGCGGGCCAAAATAGTCTGCACAATCGGTCCGGCAACGGAATCTCCTGATGGCATTCAATCATTGGTCGATGCAGGCATGGACGTCGCGCGAATTAATCGCAGCCATGGCACTGCTGAGCAACATGAGGAAGTCATTAAACGGGTGCGTAAGGCGGCTGACGCTAGCGGACGCCCAATTGCGATTCTTGTTGACCTTCAAGGTCCGAAAATTCGTTTGGAGACTTTTGCTGAGGGACCTCAGCGTCTCGAAGTGGGGGATACCTTCACTATTACGACGCTGGATACCCCTGGCACAAAAGAACTAGTGGGGACGACTTTCAAAGGACTTCCAGGCGACTGTAGCCCCGGAGATAGACTACTTATTGACGACGGTAACGTTGCAGTGAGAGTTGTCGAAGTGACAGAAACTGATGTTATTACCAGGGTAGAAGTTCCGGGTGTGGTCTCTGACCATAAGGGTCTTAATCTTCCAGGGGTGGCAGTATCGGTCCCTGCGTTGTCGGAAAAAGATCGTGATGATTTGCGTTGGGCACTTCGCATCGGCGCAGACTTCATAGCATTGTCATTTGTTCGGGATGCCTCCGATTATCTAGACGTACGAGCCATCATGGAAGAAGAAGGTACGATTCTTCCCGTTCTCGCGAAGATCGAGAAGCCACAGGCCGTTGAAGCACTTTCTGATGTAGTGGCTGCTTTCGATGGCATTATGGTTGCCCGAGGAGATCTGGGCGTAGAAATGCCGCTCGAGGCAGTACCGCTGGTGCAGAAACGTGCTATTGAGTTGGCGCGGCAAGCTGCGAAACCGGTGATTGTTGCGACACAGGTCATGGATTCAATGATCTCTAATCCGCGTCCCACGAGGGCGGAAGCGTCAGACTGTGCGAATGCAATTTTGGATGGGGCAGACGCGGTGATGCTCTCAGGTGAAACGTCGGTCGGGGCATACCCGATTCAAGCAGTTCGGACGATGGCGCGAATTATTGAGAACACCGAGGAGAACGGGGGCGAGAGAATCGCGCCGCTCGGTGCATTTGCCGTCGATCGTTCGGGAGTAATATGCGAGGCCGCTGCAGGTATTGCCGAGAGCCTTGATGCCAAGTATTTGGTGACTTTTACCCAAACTGGGACTACTGCACGTCAGATGTCACGCATGCGTAGTCCTATTCCTAACCTAGCCTTTACCCCCATCGCACGTGTGCGCCGCCAGCTAGCACTGTCATGGGGCGTGATTCCCTTCGAAGTAGCACCGGTAACCCACACGGATGAAATGGTGGAGCAAGTGGACCAGGTGTGTCGAAATGCGCATATCGCAGAAGACGGAGACACTTTGGTCATCGTCGCGGGTATGCCACCAGGGGTGGCTGGATCTTCCAACCTGATGCGCGTACACAATGTGGGTGAAGACGCCAGCGTAGGTTAAGATTCCTGTAAAGACTCTCACAGTTTTGTCTGAACATTCTGAAGTCCATTGCTAGTTCAGAATGGATGAGTCCGAGACTGTGGGAGTCATTTTTGTACCATATGACTATGTCAAACCGCTATACACATGGTCATCACGAATCGGTATTACGCTCTCACCGAAGCCGAACTGTGGAAAATTCAGCTGCCTATCTACTACCTTTTCTCAACGATGACGTGCATCTTCTTGATATTGGAGCAGGGCCGGGGACAATTACCGCTGATTTTGCCGAAAAAGTAAAGCACGTCACAGCTACGGAAATAGGCATCGAACAGCTTTCTTTGTCGAAGCAAACCATGTCAGAACGACAAATTTCGAATGTATCTTTTGCAGTTGAGAATGTCGAAAAGCTGAGTTTCCCCGACGATAGCTTCGATGTAGTGCACGCTCATCAGGTGCTACAACATGTCTCTGATCCTGTTCAGGCCTTGCGAGAAATGCGGAGGGTCATGCGACCAGGTGGAATAGTGGCCGTTCGCGATTCAGACTACGCAGGATTTGTTTGGTATCCCGCTGCGCCAATGATTGATAAATGGTTGCATCTCTACTCAACAGTTGCTCGACTTAATGGGGGAGAACCCGATGCGGGTCGTCGGTTGTTGTCATGGGCGCAGCAGGCAGGTTTTGCCGACATCCAGGCATCATCATCAACCTGGTGTTACTCGACAGAGGCAGAGAGACAATGGTGGGCTGGATTATGGGCTGAGAGAATTACCGAATCATCTATTGCTAAACAACTTGTCGACCACGGTTTAGCTTCAACGGATGACTTACGTGCAATTAGTGATGGTTGGCTCCAGTGGGCGGAAGCAGATGATGGTTGGTTCTCTGTTTTCCATGGAGAGATATTGGCCCGTTAGTGGGACGGTTCAGTTCTACTTTTCCAAGCATGGAGCTATGAACTGTAGCCGTGGCTTGTGCACGGGCTCGACAGGCCTATATCTCCACGACGGTAGTTGTTGAGTTGTGCGCGGTAAGTAGGTCTTGGAGGTTTGCTGGAAGTAGCATTTTCTCGGTAGCGCTTCCTCTGTGGCTGATGGGATCTATTACACCTACTTCGTCGGCAGTAGCGCTCAACGAAACAGGACATCCACACGGCCATGTGGGTCGGTCGCAGTGGGGCATCGTTGTCATTGAGTCATGAATACAGCCCATTGAGACGAGACCTGCGACGTTGTTAAATCCTCTTCGAACAGGGGCCTCTTTGAATTTTCAGAGAGATAGCAGGAGATTTTCACTATTGTGACATTCGTACCAACGAGTGATTGATATTTGCCGATCTACAGAAAACGGAATACCAGTGAGAACCAGCACATACGGATACTCGTTGCGCGGACATGATGGGTGAGGACCACGATCCTTAACTAACGCAGTGCAGCAGCCTGGGCCATGTGGTAACTGCCGGGGCGGCATACCGCCCCTTACACAGTTTTATGACCCCGTACGTGGGAACAAGATGGTCACACGCACCACCCTCCAGAATCCCAAGAGTCGGTTTGATATTCCTTTATCAAATACGATCTATAAGACATTGTGGTACCCCGAGTGAGATTCGAACTCACAACAAGCCGGGTTTGAGCCGACCGCCTCTGCCAGTTGGGCTATCGGGGCAGACGCACATGTGCGCGTAGTCAAGGATAGAATAAGAACCTACGAGTACACAAACCATAGGATAAGTAAATGACTAATGACGTGCCAACGCCCAAGCGAGTGCTTGTTGCAGAAGATGAAACCCTTATTCGCCTCGACATTGTAGAAACCCTGGTAGGAGCGGGTTTCGATGTTGTCGGTGAAGCAACCAATGGAGAAGAAGCTGTAAAGCTAGCTCTTGAGCTAGAACCAGATCTTTGTGTCATGGACGTGAAAATGCCCAAGTTAGACGGCATTTCAGCAGCTGAAGAGATACTCAAGGAGCTTTCCTGTGCAGTGGTAATGCTCACAGCCTTTTCGCAGACTGAATTGGTTGATCGTGCAGTGGAGGTTGGTGCCATGGCGTACGTGGTCAAGCCCTTCAGCCCATCGGACCTTATTCCAGCCGTAGAGATCGCTCTTTCTCGCTACGCTCAGATTGAGTCTTTGGAAAATGAGATTGCGGATCTTTCCGAACGGTTCGACACTCGCAAACGTGTTGATCGCGCCAAGGGATTGCTCATGGAAAAGATGAACATGACCGAACCAGAGGCATTTCGGTGGATACAAAAGACTTCGATGGATCGGCGTCTATCGATGCGTGAAGTTGCCGACGCTGTAATCGATCAGGTGGCTACGGACTAATTTTTATGAGTCAGGATCGCAACACTGTATTAGTCGTCGATGGACACTCGATGGCCTTTAGAGCCTTCTACGCACTTCCGGTGGAGAATTTCACTACAAGGGGAGGGCAAGCAACCAATGCCGTATATGGCTTTATTGCGATGTTGGTGAAACTGCTGGAGACAGAAAGACCTAGCCATGTGGCGGTGGCTTTCGATCTTTCACGGCACTCGTTCCGAACCGAGGAATATCCTGAATATAAGGGAACGAGGGATGAGACTCCAGAGGATTTTAAAGGTCAGGTCGAGGTTATTGAAGACTTGCTGGCGAATATGGGGATCCGTACTCTAACCAAAGAAAACTATGAAGCTGATGACATACTGGCCACTTTGGCTGCGCAGGCTCCTCGCCAGGGGATGCGTGTCCTTTTAGCTTCAGGAGATCGCGATACGTTCCAGCTTGTCACCGATGAAGTGACAGTGCTTTATCCCGGACGAAGTGCTTCAGACCTGCAATACATGACACCAGAGGCGGTCGAAGAAAAGTACGGAGTTACTCCTCAGGAATACCCAGACCTTGCTGCTCTTGTGGGGGAAACCTCGGATAACCTTCCGGGAGTTCCGGGAGTTGGGGCTAAGACGGCGGCTCAGTGGATCAACAAATTTGGGGGGCTCAAAGGAATTCTTGAGCATGTTGATGACATTGGGGGGAAGAGGGGCGAGGCTCTGCGGGAGAATCTTTCCGATGTTGAGCGAAACCGCAGACTCAATCGATTAGTTGATGATCTCGATTTAGACGTCACGATGGATCAGCTGCGTCTGCAGTCGGCCGATTTTGACGCATTGGATCAGCTCTTTGATACATTAGAGTTCTCCACTCTCCGCAAACGTGTATACAGGGTTTTGGGACGCGAGGCTGATACGCAACGAGCCTCAGCCATAGCAAGTGACATGCCCGAATTGGTGATGAAAGAAGTAACTATCGCTTCGCCGGAGACTGATGTGGAAGCGTGGCTTTCATCATATGCATCGGGAACGACTGCGCTCACTTTTGAAGGAAATGGGCGGGTCACCGAGGCGGACTTGTCAGTCGTCGGTCTCTACGGTAACTCTCACGGCCTTGTATTCGATGCGACCCGGCTCACTTCGAAACAGGAAGAAGCAGTTACCGCGTATCTCAGCGGACATCCATCCCTCATCATCCACGGTGGAAAAGCGGCAGAACACGCATTTGCTTCGCGAGGCTGGAAGTTACCTCCACCTGTGTTTGATACTCAACTTGCTGCCTATCTCGCTCGTCCAGATCGTCGTGCCTACAGCTTTGCTGAAGTTGTATCCCAGTTTTTGGGTGAAGGAATGGGTGGGGCGGAGCCTGCAACTCTTTTCAACACCAATGACAAGGAGCCTGCTGAACACGCATTGTTATTAGCGCGCCTCGAACCAGTATTACGCGATGTCCTTAATACGCAAGAAGCTCTTCCGCTCCTCGAAAGTATGGAAATCCCGATGCAGACTGTACTGGGACAAATGGAGCGCGCTGGAATCGCCATGGATATGCGGGTACTTGAGGAGCTATCTCAAGAATTACACGGGAATGTGGAGCGGGCCCGAAGTGATGCTTATACAGCGATTGGTCACGAAGCCAATCTGGGTAGCCCGAAGCAACTCCAAGTCATTCTTTTTGAAGAGCTGGGGATGCCCAAGACTCGGAAAACTAAGACGGGGTGGACTACCGATGCCGAAGCGTTGCAGGACCTATTTGCTCGCACAGGACACCCATTTTTAGAAGCGCTCCTCAGACACCGAGATAGTTCGAAGCTCATGCAGATGGTGGACTCACTGATAGGGGAAGTGCAACCAGACGGGCGCATTCACACGACATTTCAGCAAACTGTGGCTGGAACTGGAAGAATTGCTTCCTCTGATCCAAATTTGCAAAATATTCCGGCGCGCTCTGATACGGGCTTGAGAGTTCGGGGAGCTTTTGTTGCAGGCGATGAATACGCGTCCCTGATGTCAGTTGACTATTCGCAGATAGAAATGCGAATTATGGCTCATCTATCTGAAGATCAAAAGCTCATTGATGCTTTCAACATGGGCGAAGATCTCCATCGCTCGATGGCTGCAATGGTCTTCGATGTGCCAGTCGATGAAGTGACCGCTGCTCTTCGTAGTCGCATTAAAGCCACATCCTATGGCTTGGCTTATGGACTATCTGCATATGGACTTTCTAAGCAACTTGGAATAGGAGTCGATGAAGCGCGCCAGCTGCGAGAGAAGTACTTCGAACGATTCGGCGGCGTGGGGCGCTATCTTCAAGAAGTAGTGGCACAAGCCCGAGACACTGGTTACACAGAGACGATGTTCGGGAGACGCCGATATTTCCCTGATCTACAATCGACCAATCGGCGTGTCGTGGAGATGGCGGAAAGGGCTGCCCTCAATGCTCCGATTCAAGGGAGCGCGGCTGACATCATCAAAATTGCGACCGTGGAAGTCAATAATCGGCTGCAACAAGGCCACTACAGATCACGTTTACTACTGCAAATCCATGATGAACTACTGCTTGAGATCGCTGAAGGTGAGCGTGAAGAAGTTGAGCAATTAGCTCGTGAGGCTATGGCCTCTCCAGTGAATATGTCGGTTCCTCTTGAAGTCGCAGTGGGTGTGGGACATTCATGGAAAGATGCCGCTCATTGATCTGGACCACACGCGCGTGAGGAAAATGACGATTTTGTAGCGAAACCGTTACATAGATGGGTGAAGTTGGCGCCGTTGCGCTGGTAGACTCACCTAGGTGCTAATGGGATTCGACCTGCACTTGTGGGTCAGATCACATAGGCATTAACATTGTCCAATTAGATAAAGTCCGTTTCGGAGTAAACAACTACATGACCGCTACTACCGCCCAGCCAGGCGCTGGCACCCCACAAGTCGCTATCAATGACATCGGGACAGAGCAGGATTTGCTCGCCGCGATTGACAAAACCATCAAGTACTTCAACGATGGCGACATCGTGGAGGGAATCGTTGTCAAAGTGGACCGTGATGAGGTTCTTCTTGACATCGGTTACAAGACTGAGGGAGTCATTCTCTCCCGTGAGCTTTCCATCAAACATGATGTGAATCCAGATGATGTTGTCGCTGTCGGTGACACCATCGAAGCACTCGTTCTTCAAAAAGAAGATAAAGAAGGTCGTCTCCTTCTTTCCAAGAAGCGCGCACAATACGAACGTGCTTGGGGTGAGATCGAGAAGATTAAGGAAGATGACGGTGTCGTTACCGGTACAGTCATTGAAGTAGTCAAGGGCGGTCTTATTCTCGACATTGGCCTACGCGGATTCCTCCCGGCTTCCTTGGTTGAGATGCGTCGTGTACGTGAACTTGGCCCATACATCGGGCGTCAGCTCGACGCTAAGATTATTGAGCTGGATAAGAATCGCAACAACGTTGTCCTTTCACGTCGAGCATGGCTTGAGCAGACTCAGTCTGAGGTTCGTTCGAACTTCCTGGGAACGCTTGCCAAGGGCCAGGTCCGCAAGGGCGTTGTTTCCTCGATCGTCAACTTTGGGGCATTTGTTGACCTTGGAGGCGTAGACGGTTTGGTTCACGTTTCAGAGCTATCGTGGAAGCACATTGATCACCCATCAGAGGTAGTCGAGGTTGGCACTCCTGTTGAGGTTGAGGTCCTTGAGGTCGACATGGATCGTGAGCGCGTTTCCTTGTCTTTGAAGGCAACTCAAGAAGATCCATGGCAGACATTTGCTCGCATCCACGCCATTGGCCAGGTTGTTCCTGGTAAGGTCACCAAGCTTGTTCCGTTTGGCGCATTTGTTCGCGTTGAGGACGGCATCGAAGGTTTGGTTCACATTTCAGAGTTGGCCACTCGCCACATCGAAATGCCCGAACAGGTTGTCAAGGTCGGTGACGATGCCTTTGTGAAGGTGATTGACATCGATTTGGAGCGCCGTCGTATTTCTCTGTCGCTAAAGCAAGCTAACGAGGGAGTGGACCCAACCTCTGACGAGTTTGATCCTTCGCTCTACGGTATGGCTGCCGAATACGATGAGAATGGCAACTACAAGTACCCAGAAGGCTTCGATCCTGAAACTCAAGAGTGGATGGAAGGCTTCGAGGCGCAGCGTGAGGCTTGGGAAGCCCAGTATGCCGAGGCTCAAGCCCGGTGGGAAGCTCACCGCACACAGGTTGCAGCGTCGTTGGCAGCTGAGGCCGAGGAAGCTGCGGCTGCAGGTGAAGCCGCACCGTCGTCGTATTCTTCAGCAGAAGATGCATCCGGTACTCTTGCTTCCGACGAGGCCCTTGCGGCTTTGCGTGAGAAACTAACAGCGGGCAACTAACGGCCTATTTTCATCACATCTCATCAGGCCCCCAGGTCACACCTGGGGGCCTTTGTGTACCGCGCATAGTACGATGCTCATGTGTTGAAGATATTACGTGACATACCTCCTCAAGGTAGTAATGCAAAAATTTTTGGCCTCACGGGGGGTATAGGAGCCGGGAAGAGTACTGTAGCTACACTTCTTTCTCAACGAGGTGCCTTCGTAGTCGATGCAGACCAGGTGGTCCGCGATTTACAGAAACCGGGTGGAGAGGCTGTTGAGGCACTAGTCGACGCTTTTGGTGATAGTGTTCTTGACAGCGGAGGCGGGATCAATAGGACGGCGCTAGCTCAAGTAGCTTTCCGCAATGACGAAAACCGACGACTTCTCGAAGCAATCATTCATCCGAGGGTGAGACAGAAGGTTCAAGAAATATTTGCAACACTAGAGCCCGGTCAGGTCGGCATCTACGACGTTCCTCTTCTAGTTGAGACCGATATGGCCCGCCAGTTTGCGGGGGTGATAGTCGTGGAAGCCCCATTAGAGGTTCGCTTGGACCGTTTGGAACGCCGTGGAATATCCCGAGAAGAAGCATTGCGTAGGATTGCAGCTCAGGCTACTGATGAAGAGCGTCGGGCTGTAGGTCACGTAGTTATCGAGAACGGTAAAGATCACACTCATCTGACCGGGGTGGTTAATGCCTTATGGGAGCTGATTGTCCACTGAGTATGTGGTTTGCTTGCAGCAAATACTTTCTCATTTGTCGTAGCCTACCTTTACCATGAGGTTGTGGAAGATAATCAGCTGCAGCGAAGTACAGAGCACCCTTTTGAGGTCATTTCTGAGTACACTCCTTCTGGCGACCAGCCAACGGCAATCAAAGAGCTAGCTGAACGCCTCAATAACGGTGAACAAGACATCGTGCTCTTAGGGGCAACCGGTACTGGAAAGTCGGCGACCACAGCCTGGCTGATTGAAAAAGTCCAGCGCCCTGCTTTGGTCATGGAACCTAATAAGACCTTGGCTGCTCAACTTGCGTCAGAGTTCCGTACTTTACTACCCAACAACGCAATTGAGTATTTTGTTAGCTATTATGACTACTATCAGCCAGAGGCTTATGTTCCGCAGACGGATACTTTTATCGAAAAAGATTCCTCCATTAATGACGAGGTTGAGCGTCTTAGGCATAGCGCTACAAATTCATTGCTCACTCGGGAAGATGTCGTTGTAGTCTCATCCGTCTCATGTATTTATGGATTGGGTACTCCTGAGGAGTACGTTGCCCGAAGGATCACACTCGAAGTTGGGATGGAAATAGACCGGGATGCGCTCTTGCGGGCATTCGTGGGAATGCAATACACCCGCAATGATGTTGCCTTCGCTCGCGGGACTTTTCGTGTTCAGGGAGATACTATCGAAATCATCCCAGTTTATGAAGAACTTGCGATTCGTATCGAAATGTTTGGTGATGAGATCGATTCGCTTTCGGTATTGCACCCGTTGACCGGTGAAGTCATGAGAGAAGTTACCCGCGTTCATGTTTTTCCAGCTTCCCACTATGTAGCAGGGGAGGAACGCATGAAGAGAGCGATCGCCAGTATTGAAGAAGAACTGGATGAGCGGATTCGGTGGTTTGAAAAACGGGGTAAGTTGCTAGAAGCTCAACGACTGCGCATGCGCACAACCTATGATCTTGAGATGATGCGTGAAATAGGATCGTGCGCGGGAATCGAGAATTACTCTCGCCATATCGACGGGCGTGAAGCTGGCTCGCCACCGCATACTTTGCTTGACTTCTTTCCCGATGATTTTGTTTTGATCATCGATGAGTCTCATGTGACAGTCCCTCAGATAGGCGCAATGTTTGAAGGAGATATGTCTCGGAAGCGAACGCTAGTAGAACACGGATTCCGACTTCCTTCAGCAATGGACAACCGACCATTGAAATGGGACGAATTCTTAGAACGTATTGGGCAAACAGTATACCTATCGGCCACTCCCGGTCCTTATGAGCTAGGACGTGACCCTAACCCTGTAGAACAGATTATTAGACCTACAGGATTGATTGATCCTAAAGTCGTGGTCAAACCCACGGAAGGTCAAATCGATGATCTTCTTGAACAGATTCAAGAACGAGTAAAACGCGACGAACGGGTCTTGGTTACTACTTTGACCAAGAAAATGGCTGAAGAACTGACAGTGTATTTGGCAGAGCGCGGTGTGAAGGTCGAATATCTCCATAGTGATGTCGATACCTTGCGAAGAGTTGAACTACTCCGGGAGCTCAGACTCGGAAAATTTGATGTTCTGGTAGGCATCAACCTGCTTCGAGAAGGCCTTGATCTTCCCGAGGTCTCATTGGTATCAATCCTTGATGCCGATAAGGAAGGATTCTTGCGTTCAACCCGGTCTCTGATCCAGACCATTGGTCGTGCCGCGCGAAATGTCACCGGAGAAGTCCATATGTATGCAGATCATGTGACTGACTCCATGAAATCAGCTATCGAAGAAACTGAAAGACGGCGCGCTAAACAAATCGCCTACAACGAGGAACATGGTATTGATCCTCAGCCGTTGCGTAAGCAAATTGCAGACGTGACAGATCTCCTAGCGCGGGAAGATATTGACACACAAGAACTCCTTGCGGGAGGTTATCGAAACACCCCTGTAGCTGCTACCTCGCATGGTCTTGGGAAGCAAAGTGAAAAGGTGACAAGAGCTCTGGGCAGTGCGGAATCGGATCTTGTGGACCTGATTGGTAGTCTCTCAGAACAGATGCACGCTGCTGCAGAAGAACTCCAATTTGAGCTTGCTGCACGTTTACGTGATGAGATCGGTGATCTCAAGAAAGAGCTAAGACAAATGAGGGCGGTAGGTTAGACTCTTCACCGAGGGGAGTAATCCTTCTAAGCTCGGGGTCGTCAACACAGCCAGCGGCTCGGTCCCGACACCTTACCGGGTGGGATGAGACCTCACTGTCCTTTGACGTCTTTGCGATAGGTAGAAACCCGGTGGATGTACATCTCACTGCATGGCTAGTCCTTGCAGCTATCATTCTTGTACTTATTACAGTCGACATCGTCGGCCATGTTCGTACCCCCCATGAACCAACACTCAAGGAAGCAGCCTGGTGGTCTGTTGGCTACGTCCTTTTGGCAGTAGTGTTTGGCGGCATCATCTGGGCTGTATGGGGCGGACAATATGCCGGCGAGTACTTTGCAGGATTCATTACGGAGAAAGCACTCTCCCTCGATAACCTCTTTGTGTTTGTCATCATCATTTCGTCCTTTCGAGTACCCAGGCAATATCAGCAGAAGGCATTGCTCTCGGGGATCATCATTGCCTTGGTTCTTCGTTTGGCCTTTAT
This sequence comes from Scrofimicrobium canadense, assembly GCF_009696615.1. Taxonomy (GTDB): domain Bacteria; phylum Actinomycetota; class Actinomycetes; order Actinomycetales; family Actinomycetaceae; genus Scrofimicrobium; species Scrofimicrobium canadense. The sequence goes on along the minus strand of NZ_VULO01000004.1, from coordinate 122,536 downwards.
TTTGGTGGGTGCAGCCATCATCGAAAGATTCTCATGGGTGTTCTATATCTTTGGAGCATGGCTATTGTGGACTGCATGGAGCCAGGCGCGCGAGGGGGTAGAAGACCCGGATAAACAGCCTGAGGGAGAGTTCAAAGAGAATGCATTCTTACGAATTATTCGGAAGATTGTGCCAGTAACCGAGGGATTCGTAGGACAACGATTCGTGACCCGGCGCGCCGGAAAAACGATGATAACCCCATTGCTGCTGTGTGTTATCGCTCTCGGAGGAGCAGATTTAATGTTTGCCTTCGACTCGATTCCGGCTATCTTTGGCCTCACACGTGAACCCTATTTAGTCTTTGCTGCTAATGCCTTTGCACTTCTAGGGCTGCGCCAACTGTATTTCTTGCTCGACGGACTTTTGACCAAGTTGGTTTATCTTCACTATGGACTTGCCGCTATTTTGGCTTTTATTGGAGTGAAATTAGTTTTGCACGCACTCCACGAGAACACTGTTCCCTTCATCAACGGAGGAAATGGGCTGGCAGTTCCCGAAATATCGATTCCCGTCTCGCTTGGTTTCATCTTTGGCACCATACTTGTCACAGTAATTGCTTCACTGTTAAAGACACGTGCGGGAAAGAAGGACGATGACAAGTAGCCAGGAGGCTATCGGCCTGACGCAGGCTGAAGTCGATGCGGCGCATCAAGCCGGTCAAACCAACTATGTTCCTCGAACGACTTCACGGTCTATCAGCGAGATTTTTCGCGCAAATGTCTTTACGGTTTTTAACGCGATTCTCACAGCAGCTGTCATTGCCGTTCTTGTTGCTGGTGATCCCCGTGATGCTGTATTTGGCCTTGTGATGGTGATCAATGCGGTCATCGGAATACTGTCTGAACTTCGTTCTAAACGCACCCTTGACTCGGTTGCTGTCCTTGAATCGCCACAATCGACGGTATGGAGAGACGGTAAAGAGCAGACGATTGACTCGACTGACCTTGTTATTGGTGACGCTGTTTCGCTGGCATTAGGTGATCAAGTCCCAGCCGATGGGAAGATTGTACGTTCAGCAGGCCTAGAAATAGATGAGTCTATTCTCACTGGGGAGTCGCGTCCCGTTCACAAGAGTGTTGATGACAAAGCAATGTCGGGTTCGGCGGTAGTGGCCGGATCTGGAGTCATGATCACAGAGAAGGTCGGAAAGGATTCCTGGGCGCAGCAAATAACAGCTGAAGCCAAGAAATTCTCTTTGGCTACCTCAGAGATTCAGCAGGCAATCAATTCCGTGCTCAAAGTCATAACCATTGCACTGCCGTTTGTCGTGGGACTGCTCATGTGGTCCCAGCTGAGAGCTGAAGGTGGAAGTCCCCGAGTGGCTATAGTGCTGGCGGTGGCGGGAGTCGTGGGAATGATTCCTCAGGGGCTCGTGCTCTTGACATCGATGAATTTCGGGCTAGCGGCCGCAACGTTGGCTCGGCGAGGAGTCCTTGTTCAAGAGTTACCGGCCGTCGAAATTCTTGCCCGAGTTGATGAGCTTTGTTTAGATAAAACCGGAACTATCACAACCGGCGGCATTCGGGGTAAAGAAGTCATTTGGGACGATAAGAACGGCGACTCTGAAGGCGTGGGAGTCCTTGCTTATCTCACCCGTGATCGAGCAAATGCAACGGCAGTTGCCGTACAGGACCTATTGGGTAAATTGCATGTGCAACCCTTTGAAGGCGGAACGGAAATTCCTTTTAGCTCTTCACGAAAGTGGTCGGCTATCCAGACATCTGCTGGTAAAACGTGGATTCTAGGAGCTCCTGAAATACTCTTATCTGATAATGCGGCGCCCTGGGCTTCCGACATTGTTGCACAGAGCTCTCGCGCTGGTAATCGAACATTGTGTCTTTCGATTTCCGACAGTCCGATTTCTCAGGATATGGAACTTCCTCAGGAAAGGACGCCTCGCGCAATCATTGTTTTGGAGGAGGACATTCGTTCTGATGCGCATGCAACCTTGGACTACTTCAAGGATCAGGGCGTGCATGTGCGCATCATCTCAGGTGATGCGCCCGCCACAGTTGGTACGATCGCTAAAAATGTGGGCCTGCGTGGTCCAGATGGTGCAGATCCCGTCATAGTCGACGCTCGTACACTCCCACCCATTGAAACACCTGAATTTGATGCAGCTATAGAGCAGGTGCAGGTATTCGGGCGAGTAACACCTGAACAGAAAAAAGGACTAGTTCTTTCAATGCAACGCGCTGGGCACACCGTTGCCATGACCGGAGACGGAGTCAATGATGCGCTGGCTCTCAAGACTGCGGATCTTGGAATAGCAATGGGTAACGGTGCCCCGGCGACAAAGGCTGTTTCCCGGCTCGTTCTCATGAATAGTCAGTTTTCTGTTTTGCCGGGGGTCGTTGCTGAAGGCAGACGAATCATCGCGAACATGGAGAGGGTATCAGCTCTATTTCTTTCCAAAACAACCTACGCTATGCTGCTTGCAGTTGTGGTATCGATTTTCGCGTGGACATATCCTTTCTTACCAAGGCACCTCACCTACATAGGCTGGTTCACAATCGGTACTCCCGCATTTTTCCTGGCACTGGCACCCAATTCCCAGCGGTACCGGCCAGGCTTCCTACGACGAACACTCTCGGTTGCGATTCCATCAGGAATCATCATGGGGTTAGCAGCCTTGGGCGCCTACCTTGTTGTAGGCCCCAGTGATAAAGCTGGGCAGAGTGCAGCCACATTGACAATGATTATCGCTGCGTTGTGGTTACTCACGTTAACGGCCCGGCCCCTTGTTCCTTGGAGAATCGCTCTCATTGTCATAATGGTTCTCGGAGCAATCGTCGGTGTCCTCATTGAGCCGATTCGTTCTTTCTTCGCACTTGAATGGCCGAACTCGCAGCAGTGGATTACGATTGTATGCTTTGCTCTAGTTGCATGTGCTCTTATTGAAGTGAGCTTCCGCTTGACACAACGATGGAGGGATAACAATGTCGCATGAGAGAACCGTTTCCGGAATCGCCTTTTACGAGGATGGTCCTAGTGACTCTCCAGCTTTGGTTCTTGGGCATGCATTGGGCGCAAATAGTCAGATATGGAATGACGTCGTCGAAAGACTTGCGGGCCCTTTGCGGATCATTCGATGGGACCTGCCGGGCCATGGTTCTTCGGCAACTCTGTCCGCGCCTCTCACCATGAAGCACGTTGCGGAACTACTTTCACATGCCCTTAACGAAATAGGCGTCGAAAAATTTCATATTGGAGGAATATCTTTCGGTGGAACTGCGGCATTGGCGTTAGCCCAGCATTTTCCCGACAGGGTACGGTCATTAGCTATGTTTGATGCCGGTACCAAAACTGGTACCGCGCAGATGTGGCACGAACGGGCGGCACTTGTGCGGACTCAGGGGACTAAGGCTATCGTCGAGGATACAATGGAACGTTGGTTTACCGAGGATTTTTATCTGGGTGAGGGCAAATATGTATGCCAGAGGATTCGAGAAGCCTACGTTGAATGTGACCCTGAAGGGTTTGCAGCGTGTTGCGAGGTGTTGGCAGGAACAAATCTTGCAGGGGCTCCACCCCAAATTTCGTGTAAAACGCTGCTTGTCACAGGGGAATACGACGCAGGAATGAAACCTAGCCAATTGGACCTGTTAGGTGCGGATTTTTCGAGGGCGGCAGTTACCTCAATGGTTATACCGGGTACAAAGCATTTGACGTGTGTTCAAGCTCCAGAACAGGTAAGCGAGGCTCTGAAGAAGCACACAGCCTAAGAATGAGGGAAGGTAGTGTCGAATTCTTCAGCGTAGTCGCCGATGGTTGGTTGCCATTCCCTGACAATCACGGAGTGGATGAGGCCGTTGACTGAAAAAGGATCGTCTGCCAAAAGCTGTGTAGCATGTTGAGCACTGTCGGCACGGAGGATAACTAATGCGCCATTGAAGGTCGCATCTCGAAGAAAACCTGAAGCTAAAAGTATTCCTTGATCTTCCAGTGTGCGCATAAAAGCGCGGTGGGCTGGACGGAAATCACTGACAAGGTTGAGAAGGTCTTGGTCGTAGTGGTACTCGATCGCATATAGTGCCATATTTCAATCCTAACGCTTCTCAGAGCTAAAAGTATTTGGAATGTGACGTCCGAGTGCCTCCCTCGAAGGTATCCCCCTGAGTAAACCAGTGTGCCGGTTGTATATTTGTCGCTGCCATGGGTATTAGGACACTGTGACGTAAAAGAGGATTTATGCTGGAGTCGAACACATGTGCGATAAATCGATATTGGCACTAGAGTAGACCCGTGAGTAACGAGATTGTCGTGCGGGGTGCCCGCCAGCATAACTTGAAAAATGTTGATCTGGAACTCCCTCGAGACAAAATGATTGTCTTTACTGGGCTATCAGGGTCGGGGAAGTCCTCACTGGCATTCGATACAATCTTTGCAGAGGGACAGCGCCGCTACGTTGAGTCTTTATCTTCCTATGCTCGGCAGTTTCTTGGACGCATGGATAAACCCGATGTTGACTTTATCGAAGGCTTATCCCCAGCAGTTTCTATCGATCAGAAAAGTACCTCGCGCAATCCGCGTTCCACCGTTGGTACCGTCACCGAAGTCTACGATTACCTTCGTTTGTTGTTCGCTCGTGCTGGGGTTGCCCATTGCCATATCTGCGGTGAAAAGATCGTTGCGCAAAGTCCGCAGCAGATCGTTGATCAAGTACTTAAGTGGGATGATGGAACCCGATTCCAGGTACTTTCTCCAGTGATTCGTGGTCGTAAGGGCGAGTACGCGGAGCTTTTCTTAGATTTGCAGCAGCGCGGTTATGCTAGAGCAATCGTTGACGGGGAAATGGTTCGCTTAGACGATCCTCCGGCGCTTGAGAAGAAACTCAAACACAACATTGATGTTGTCGTTGATCGCCTCGTTATTAAAGAGGGATTGCAAGGTAGGCTCACCGACTCTGTCGAAAATGCCCTGGCTCTTTCTGAAGGACTGGTCATTATTGACAGAGTAGATCTTGATGCGAATGATCCTTCGCGCAGGAGAAAGTTTTCTGAGAAACGCGCTTGTCCTAATGATCACGAATTGATGCTTGATGAAATTGAGCCGCGCACATTCTCTTTCAATGCTCCTTATGGAGCATGCCCGGCATGTTCAGGGTTAGGCATGAACCTAGAGGTTGACCCTGACCTGTTAGTACCTGATGAGGAGCTGAGTTTAGGGCAAGGTGCGGTGGCAGTCTGGGGTGCCGGTAATAAATATCAGCAACGAACTCTGGCTGCATTGGCCAAACAGCTTGACTTCGATATGGATACTCCGTGGAAGGATCTTCCTAAAAAGGTGCGTGATGCCATCATTTGGGGGAAAGATTTTGAGGTTCATGTAAAGTACCGAAATCGATGGGGTAGAGAACGCGCGTACACAACAGGTTTTGAGGGAGCAGCCAATTATATTAATCGCAAGCGCGGGGAAACTGACTCCAATTGGGTAAGGGACAAACTTGATGGGTATATGAGGGAGGTTGAATGCGCCGTATGTAAAGGTGCGCGTTTACGTCCCGAAGTATTAGCGGTTAAAATTGCTGATCTATCGATTGCTGATGTCAGCAACCTGTCAATTGACCAAGCTAAAGATTTTCTCGACAATATCAATCTCGAGGGCCGTGAGGCTGCAATTGCCAAGCCAGTACTTATTGAAATTCAAGCGCGTCTGAAATTCTTAGTCGATGTGGGACTCTCATACCTGACTTTGGCGAGGGGCGCAGCAACTCTGTCAGGAGGTGAAGCTCAGCGAATTCGATTGGCCACGCAAATTGGATCGGGGCTAGTAGGAGTTTTATATGTGCTGGATGAGCCATCAATTGGGCTGCACCAGCGAGACAACAGACGTCTGATCGCAACCTTGGAGCATCTGCGTGACCTCGGAAATACTCTCATTGTTGTCGAACATGATGAAGAAACAATTGATTCAGCAGACTGGGTGGTAGATATTGGCCCTGGCGCTGGAGAACGCGGCGGAGAAATCATCTATTCAGGTCCGACAGCGGGACTTCTCGAGGCCCCGGGTTCTCTTACCGGAGATTATCTGTCGGGGCGCGCAAAGATTGACCAGCCTGAGCATCGACGTCCCATTGATCCAGAACGGCAGCTGACAATCAAAGGTGCGCGCGAAAACAACTTGCGTAATGTCACTGTTGACATTCCATTGGGGGTGATGGTCGCGGTTACAGGAGTTTCCGGTTCCGGCAAGTCGACCCTTATCAACCAAATTCTTTATCGCTCATTGGCCAATCGCCTCAACCGGGCCAGGCTGATTCCGGGACGTCATCGAGCAGTCACTGGGACTGAGCACCTCGACAAAGTGGTACATGTCGATCAGTCACCGATTGGGCGTACTCCCCGTTCCAATCCAGCAACGTATACGGGCGTATGGGACCATGTACGCAAGCTCTTTGCTGAGACAAATGAAGCGAAGGTCCGAGGATATGGCCCAGGGCGCTTTTCTTTCAATGTGAAAGGTGGACGATGCGAGGCGTGCAAGGGGGATGGCACTATTCGGATCGAAATGAATTTCTTGCCCGACGTGTATGTTCCCTGTGAGGTTTGTAAGGGTGATAGATACAACCGAGAAACGCTAGAAATTCTCTACCGAGGGAAAAATGTTTCCGATATTCTCAACATGCCCATTTCGGAGGCTGCGGAATTCTTCCAAGCAATACCCCGCATTGCTCGGCACCTCAATACTTTGGTCGAGGTGGGACTAGGGTATGTCCGCTTGGGGCAATCCGCAACGACTCTTTCTGGTGGCGAAGCACAGAGGGTCAAGCTGGCATCTGAGCTACAACGACGATCCAATGGACGCAGCATCTATGTGCTTGACGAACCAACAACGGGATTGCATCTCGAGGACATCCGTAAGCTGCTTCTGGTCTTGCAAGGACTGGTCGATAAAGGTAACACTGTGGTGGTGATTGAACATAACCTCGATGTGATCAAGAGCGCGGACTGGCTTATTGATATGGGGCCAGAAGGCGGCAGCAGTGGGGGACAGGTTGTCGCTCAGGGAACTCCCGAAGATGTCGCGAACGTTAAGAGATCGTGGACCGGTCAGTATCTACGTGAAGTGTTCTCTGCAGAAAAAATTTCAGCCTAGGTCTTATTTAGATGAGTCGAGTTGGGAGGCATCAATAGAGCCTCCGACACGAGAAATCTGGTCAGAAGAGAAATCATAGACTTCTGTAATCTCTTGAGCGTAGTCTTCAAGGACTTTGTGACGTTTGAGCTTAAGGGATGGTGTCAAGTACCCATTTTCTACTGTGAACTCAGTGTGGATTATGCGGTACCGACGAATGGATTCGGCTCGTGACACGCGACCGTTAGCCCTTACAATTGCTCGGGCGATCGCAGCTTTCACCTCTTCTAGGGAAGCAGCCTCGTGAGTGGAGACTACGTCTAGTCCGTGGTTCTTCAGCCACTGCGGAAGCATTTCTGCATCCAGTGTGATGAGGGCCCCGATGTAGGGGCGGGCATCACCAAATACCAGCACATGGCCAATGAGTGGATGGGTGCCGAGGTGATGCTCAAGAATTTCTGGAGAGACATTCTTGCCACCGGCTGTGACAATCAGTTCTTTCTTGCGTCCAGTGATGCTGAGGCGGCCGTCCTCGTCAATAGCACCCAGGTCACCCGTATGAAACCAGCCATCTTTGAAGGATTCTGCGGTGGCTTCGGGAAGGTTGTGATATCCGCTGGAAACTGATATTCCTTTGAGGAGCAATTCTCCGTCTTCAGCTATCTTCATTGAGTTTCCTGGCCACAAGTAGCCAACGGAATCGGGTGGGTTGTCGTCTGGGCGGTGAACGGTGATAGGACCTGTCGTTTCAGACAGGCCGTATCCTTGCAGCAAAGTGATCCCAAGACCTCGGTAAAAGTTGGCTAGGTCAGGGTTGAGAGGTGCGCCGCCGCAAATAATAGTGTGGAGATTAGGGCCCAAAATGTTACGAATCTTCCGCAACACTAGAGTGTCAGCTACACCATGAGCCAGCTTCAGTGCAAAAGTAGGGCCGTCGGAGGTGCGAATGGTAGAAGCATCAGGAATTTCAGACGCTGTTGTCTCGTCTTTCTCTTTTGGCGCAAGCGGGAAAGCGGTTGCCTGAGACATTTTTCGTGCAGTCTTCGCAGACCATGAGAAGAGTGCACCTTTGAGACCGGTACCGGTTTTTGCTGCTGCAGTATTATACACCTTTTCCAATACTCGTGGCACCGCTAACATCATTGTCGGTTTGAAAGTCTCGATATCATGGATAAGAGTCCGAGTGTCCGGACAAAAACCCAGTCGCCCCTGACCAATGAGAATACAGTGCATAACGAAACGAGCCAACACATGCGCAACAGGAAGGAATAGTAGAGTCCGTGAGTTGGGATCTTTGATGAGCTCTGGAAGGATATCGTGAGCCTGCATCCCCGCGCGCATAAAGTTGCCGTGCGATAGCTTTACACCTTTGGGCACTCCAGTTGTGCCTGAAGTGTAGATAATCGTGGCAACATCATCCATTGTCAGTTCTTCGACCGATTGCTCAATGATAGCCGGTTCTACGGCGTGGCCCTCATGAATGAGAACACGTATGCCCGCACGATCGATTGAAAGAATATCTTTTACTGAATCGGTACGAACTGAAGCAACGAGATCGGCCTGTTGTGCGGTTTGCGTCACAACCAAAGTGACATGGGCGTCCCTTAGGATATGTGCAATTTGAACAGCAGAGTCAGACTCATAGATGGGTACTGTTCTGGCACCCAACGATAAGATTGCAACGTCGAGAGCGGCCCATTCATAGCTAGTGGCCGCCAAAATAGCAACAGAGTCACCCTTGCGTACGCCAAGTCCGTACATTCCACGCGCAAGTTCTTTGACATGGGAGACGAATTCACCCGCAGTTACTTCCTGCCAATGCCCAACGCCAGCGCGCTTCTCCGCGATAATTTGCTTAGGTCGCTCTGTTGCTCTCTTGAACACCAGTGCCGGAATGCTGTCATTGTCATCGACTTCGATCAGCGCTGGGTTATCCCAGGCGCCATCTGGGCTTTGATGCATGTCCGTCCTTGTTTTGTAGGTTTATTCTCAAGTATTCTACAGAAGTTTAAGTATTTGTTCCGCGCAAAAGTGAGGGGTGGCAGACCAACACGGTCTGCCACCCCTCACTTTGTAATGGTTTGAGCGATTACACGGTGTAGTAAAGCTGGAACTCTAAGGGATGTGGATATACGCGGAAAGGAGCGACTTCTTGCGTGTCCTTGAGTTCTAACCACGCATCAATGAGGTCTTCGGTGAATACGTCACCTTCCATAAGGAATTCATGGTCAGCTCGCAATGCTTCAAGTGCCTTTTCCAGTGAAGTAGGCAGTTTGGCAATATCTGCGTATTCGGCTGGTGGAAGCTCGTAAAGATCTTTATCGATGGGGGTTGCTGGTTCAATACGGTTGCGAATACCGTCAAGACCCGCCATCAAGCATGCTGCGAAAGACAGATATGGGTTTGCCGATGGGTCCGGCACTCGATATTCGACGCGCTTTGCTTTAGGTGATGTTCCAGTAACGGGGATACGTATACATGCCGAGCGGTTTCGGGCCGAATAGACCAGGTTGACGGGAGCTTCAAAACCCGGGACTAAGCGTCTGAATGAGTTAATCGAAGGGTTTGTGAAAGCGAGCAATGCTGGCGCATGTTCTAGAAGACCACCGATAAACCAGCGGGCAGTATCAGAAAGCGATCCGTAGCCTCGCTCGTCAAAGAAGAGAGGCTCTCCGTCTTTCCACAACGACATATGGGTATGCATGCCCGAGCCGTTATCTCCGAAGATGGGCTTCGGCATAAAGGTTGCCGATTTGCCGAAAAGGTCGGCAGTGTTCTTGATGACGTACTTAAACTTCAGCATATCGTCACCTGCTTGAGTCAGGGGAGCGAAGCGATAGTTGATTTCCTGTTGTCCGGGTGCCCCAACCTCATGGTGAGCGCGTTCAACGATCAAACCGACCTCAGCCATATGTGCGCTCATTTCGTCGCGAATGTCTGCGTAGTGGTCTTGTGGCGGAACAGGGAAATAGCCTCCCTTTGTGGCTAGCTTATGTCCAAGGTTTCCACCTTCTTCGAAGGAGCCAGTATTCCAGGGTGCCTCAACTGAATCGACTTTGTAAAAGGTGGATTCAGGGGAAATCTGAAAGCGAACATCGTCAAATAGGTAGAACTCAGCTTCTGCACCAATGAAACAGGTATCTGCAATACCTGTTGCTTTGAGATAGGCCTCAGCTTTTGCTGATACTTGTCGAGGATCTCTAGAAAAGGGCTCCCCTGTAAAAGGATCGACGATAGAAAAGATGATGACAAGGGTTTTTGCCTGCCGGAACGGGTCGATAAAAGCTGAGCTGACATCCGGGACTAGCTTCATATCTGACTCATGGATGGCCGTGAAGCCACGAACTGACGAGCCATCGAACATTACGCCATCGGTCAGTGCTGAACCAGTGAACTCTGATGCCGGAACGGTGAAGTGCTGTTGGGTTCCAGGGAGGTCGCAGAAGCGAACGTCAATGAATTCGACATTTTCTTCCTCGATATATGTGATGATCTCTTCCGCATTGCTGAACATGTGAGGTCCCTTCATGTCAGATAGATACCCTGAAGCTCGGGTGATGACATGTGCAGAATATCGCCCTTGGCGAATACCTGGGGGAGGTCGTTCCACCATACGACCACCCTAATCTTGGCATAGTATTTACGCCTATTTTAATAATTGGACATTGGTGCTGATGAAAGGCTTTTGATTAGGAACAGTCTGCGTGCCAATATGACACATCTCTCATTACCGTGTGCGGATTTCTCAGGTTTGCGCTATAGGAACTCTAATTTGGGAAGGTGTCTACAGTACAATAGTTTGCCCGATTTTTACTAAAACAATAGATACGTATGACTCATGCTAGCTGGCGGCTGGTTGAATTCACGTTAGAATCTGTGAGAAAGGTGAATGATGAGTGAGGAATACTTGGCGTGGCGGCCACCAACGCGTGATATCCCCACAACCCCCGGTGTCTATCGTTTTCTCGATGCTGAGGGACGAGTCATCTATGTGGGGAAGGCAAAGAATCTTAGGGCTCGCCTGACCAATTACTTCCAAGATCCTGCGCTACTGCACCCTCGGACTGCCCAGATGGTCGCTACCGCGCGTTCAGTGCAGTGGACGATCGTGAACACCGAGATTGAAGCTCTCACGTTGGAGTACCAGTGGATCAATCAGTTATCACCTCGTTTTAATGTCATCTTTCGTGACGACAAGTCCTATCCCTACCTGAGTGTCACTATGGGGGAAGAGTTTCCTCGGGTGGCAATATCGCGAGATCGCAAGCGGAAAGGGACGCGGTATTTCGGGCCCTATGCAAAGGTGTGGGCGATTCGCGAAACAATAGATCTTCTTATTGATGCATTTCCAGTAAGAACATGTTCGGCGGGAGTGTTTCGGCGTGCCCAGGCACAGGGGCGTCCATGCCTTTTGGGGTATATCGACCGCTGTTCGGCTCCTTGCGTTGGACGAATAAGTCCCGAGGATCATCGAAAACTAGCTGAAGATCTATGTCATTTTATGGAGGGAAACGCTCAACCCTTCACCCGTAATCTTGAACAGCAAATGAAAGTGGCGGCCGCAGCACAGAACTATGAGCTAGCGGCAAAAAAACGCGACCAACTTACGGCGTTGCGAAAGGTACAAGAACGCAACCAGATTGCATTTGAAAAACCAATAGACGCCGATGTCTTCGCGCTAGAAGGGGACGAACTCGATGTCGCCGTTCATGCCTTCTATGTTCGAGGCGGACGCGTGCGAGGCACACAAGGGTGGGTCATCGAGAGAGTGGATGAACGAACTAAAGAACAGCTTCTTGGTGAGCTCCTAGAAAGAGTCTACCTAGAGAGAGCAGAACGCCACGATACGAAGAAACAAGCGCCAACGTCGATTGATGATGTAGCGCACACAACGATTGATGCGATTCCACCATTACTGTTGGTGTCCCAGATGCCCACAAACCACGCTTTTCTCGAGGAATGGCTTAGCACCGTACGTGGTAGCACAGTGAAACTCAATGTTCCGGCCAGAGGGGAAAAAGCTCGCTTTGTCGAAACAGTCTCAGACAATGCCAGCCATGCACTACAGGTATATCGCACGAAGCGGGCGGGAGATGTTACACAACGCGGCGTCGCACTTGAAGAACTACAGGAAGCCTTAGGTCTAGAATCTGCACCTTTGAGGATCGAATGCTTCGACATATCGCATACTGGCGGACAACATCGCGTAGCGTCAATGGTCGTGTTTGAAGATGGCGCGCCCCGTAAAGACGCATATCGAACATTTAACATTGTTGATGAAGAAGAAAAAAATGACGATACAGCCGCGATGTCTCAAGTTCTTCGACGTCGTTTTTCCCACGCGGAAGACTCCACAGTGGCTCAACCAGTATCGGGGGCTATCGACGCTGACACCGGTAGGCCTCGCCGCTTCTCTTATCGCCCTGATCTTCTTGTAGTCGACGGCGGGCTACCGCAAGTCAATGCGGCTGCAGAAACACTACGGGAGATAGGGGTGACAGTCCCCGTCGTAGGTTTGGCCAAACGTCTCGAGGAAGTGTGGATTCCGAATGTGCCCTACCCAGTTATCTTGCCGCGTTCATCGGCATCACTTTACCTCTTGCAGCATTTGCGCGACGAATCCCATCGGTTCGCGATTAGAAAACACCGGGCAAAGCGAGGTAAGGCTCAAACGCGCTCTGCTCTCGATGCAATACCCGGGCTTGGCCAAACACGACAAAAGGATCTTTTGAGAACTTTTGGCTCGCTGCGGGCTATCCGAGAGGCCAGTGTTGAGCAATTGCAGGCTGCACCCGGTATCGGTCCATCTTTAGCAGGTACAATCCATGAGGCTTTATCGGCAGCAAAAAAAGTAGAAGCCTCGCAGTGACTGCTTCAAAGTGGCAAGCTAGAGATATGGAAGCTGGCCAAGACCCCCTCACAGCACCGCAGGGTTTACCTCTATTAGACCAAAGCGGTGAAGCAGAACCGGTGCCTACGCCACCGGAAATACTCATTATTTCTGGGCGTAGTGGCGCTGGGCGCAGCCAAGCCGCTAACGCACTCGAAGATCTGGACTGGTATGTAGTCGACAACATTCCGCCGACTCTTTTGCCACACCTTGCTGGAATGATGACTTCCGGCGGTGAAGGTGTCCATCGATTGGCAGCGGTTGTTGACGTGCGCGGACGCAACTTCTTTCGCGATCTCGAACAAGTCTTAGACACCTTGCGTGATACGGGAATTCCCTACCGACTAGTTTTCCTTGATGCCGACGACTCAGAACTAGTGAGAAGATTTGATTCATCGCGGCGCCCGCACCCACTTCAAGGTGAGGGGCCTCTCCTGGAAGGTCTAGAAGCTGAGCGACAACTGCTGGCACCATTGAAGAGCAGGGCCGATGAGGTAATCGACACTACCAATTTCTCAATTCATGACCTTTCACGACATATGCGAGGGGTGATTGCTGGCGAAGGTGAACGTCCAGTCATGATTACCGTGGAGTCTTTTGGCTTCAAACATGGCGTACCACTAGATGCCGATCAAGTAGTGGATGTGAGATTTCTAAAGAATCCTTACTGGGTAGAAGAGTTGCGCCATTTGACTGGTCGCGATGAGCCGGTTGCAGACTACGTAATGAGCCAGGAAGGCGCCAGGCATTTTGCGGAGACCTACGCAGAATTAATCGACAGTGCTATTCCTGGATATCAACGGGAACTGAAACCATTTGTTACTGTGGCAGTCGGATGCACAGGTGGACGCCATAGGTCGGTTGCCATGAGTGAGCATATTGCACACGCATTGCGTGAAAGAGGGCATCATGTCCAAGTTCGACATCGAGATTTGGGCCGAAAGTAGAGGAATATGTCGCTGTTGGATTCACAGGGATGGCCAGTCAGGGGCGAAGCCGGACAGAAGGTTGTCGCGTTCGGTGGAGGGCATGGACTTAGCGCCACTCTCAAGGCTCTGCGTCACCTCACCCATCAACTGACAGCGGTGGTAACCGTCGCAGACGATGGTGGGTCATCGGGTCGGCTCCGCGAAGAGATGGGAGTTCTTCCCCCCGGGGACTTACGAATGGCGTTAGCTTCTCTGTGCGACGACTCCGAATGGGGATTGACATGGCGTGACCTGATGCAGCTTCGTTTCAAGACGGGAGGCCCACTGACCGATCACGCACTAGGCAATCTTCTCATCACAGGCTTATGGCAAATGTTTGATGATCCTGTCGTAGGCTTAGACTGGGTTGGGCGACTGTTGCAGGCCCACGGGCAAGTAATGCCAATGTCTTCTGTCCCAGTTGATATTGAGGCTGACGTTATTTTTGAGGGTGAAACACGCGTTGTTCGTGGTCAAAGCGAAGTAGCAACAACCGGGCACCGCATCACGGATGTTCGGCTATTGCCAGAACATCCCCCGGTTCCCTCTGCCGTGATTGAAGCAACGGCCGAAGCAGAATGGGTCGTATTAGGTCCGGGTTCTTGGTACACCTCAGTTCTTCCGCACCTTCTGGTAGAAGACCTTCATCGGGCACTTGTGACAACTGCTGCACATCGCGCATTGGTGCTTAACCTCGCCCCCCAGAGCGGGGAAACAGACGGCTTTTCCCCCGCAGACCATGTACGAGTGGTCCATAGTTATGCCCCCGATTTTAAGCTTGATATTGTCATTGCGGATCCAACCGCTGTCGACGATGTTGACGATCTCGTGGAAGCATGTGAGCTTTTGGGAGCGCGACTGCTTTTGCGGCAAGTACGTACCGGGTCAGGATTGCCCGTTCATGATCCGCTGCGGTTGGCAGCAGCGTTTAGGGACGCTTTTGATGGATATTTAGGAGAAGTTGGGGAATCAGAAGCATGGCTGAGTTAACGACCGAGTCTGCACGCAGAATGCCGATTTCTTTGACATCAACGATGAAAGAAGAATTGGCGAGATTGCGTCCGCAGACGCCCACACAAGCAGCAGCGGAAGTATCGACGCTTTTACGTTTCTCTGGTGGATTACACGTTGTTGGGGGGCGTATCGTCATTGAGGGAGAAGTCGATTCACCACTCGTAGCACATCGACTGCGGACGTTCTTGCGACATCTGTATGGTGCGGAATCTGCGGTAGTAGTGGTTAGCGGGGGTGCTCTTAAAAAGGGCAGTAGGTATGTCGTGCGCATCGTGAAAGGTGCAGAAGGAATCGCGCGCCAAACCGGACTTATTGATGGAGGCGGCAGGCCGGTTCGCGGGCTACCGCCTAGTGTGATAGGTGGCGGCATTGATGAGACAATAGCGGCTTGGCGTGGCGCATTTTTGGCTCGCGGTTCTCTCATGGAACCGGGACGTTCTTCCTCGCTTGAAGTGGGGTGCCCGGGGGCCGAATCAGCACTGGCACTGGTTGGCTGTGCGCGGCGTCTAGGAGCTGTCGCGAAAGCAAAAGAAGTTCGAGGCGCTGATAGAGTGGCCGTTCGTGATTCCGAAGCAATCGGTATTCTTATCGAAAAAATGGGAGCGCAGCACACACACGAACTATGGCGCCAACGGAAAGAAAAGCGCGAGGCTAGGGGAGCAGCCAACCGGTTAGCTAATTTCGATGATGCGAACCTGCGGCGCTCTGCCCGAGCTGCGGTGGCTGCGGGAGCTCGCGTGCAAAGGGCTTTCGAAATACTTGGCGATACCGTGCCAGACCACTTACGCGAAGCCGGAGAACTTCGTCTGTCATACAGGCAGGCCTCCCTAGAAGAACTCGGTCAGCGTTCAAATCCCAAATTAACAAAGGATGCAGTAGCCGGACGTATACGCCGATTGCTGGCTATGGCCGACAAAGTAGCTTCGGAAGCAGGTATACCTGATACAGAAGCAGCATTAACACTCGAAATGTTAGAGGACAACTGAATGTGTAGGACCTCGGTCCCGTGGCAAAATGATGCGAAAACACCAGTTGGACCAGGACTGCGAAATCTGCACTAAACGGTGTAAATTAGAAGTGCCTGAAAGCAGGTTGCCACCGCCTCGTAAATCGCGTGGCGGTAACTGACAAGAGTGCCCCGTGTGGCACAGCAGGAGGACAATAGTGACCATCCGCGTAGGAATCAACGGCTTCGGTCGTATCGGGCGTAACTTCTTCCGCGCCATTAAGACCCAAGGCGCAGATATTGATGTCGTAGCTGTCAATGACTTGACCGACCCGAAGACTCTCGCTCACCTACTAAAGTACGACTCAGTACTGGGCAAGTTTGACGAGGAAGTAACCTCAAGTGATGACTCCATCACCGTTGCTGGTAAGGAGATCAAGGTTCTTGCAGAGCGCGATCCTGCCAACCTTCCTTGGGGCGACCTGGGTGTTGACATCGTCATCGAGTCCACTGGCTTCTTCACCAATGGAGAAAAGGCTAAGGCTCACCTTGACGGTGGTGCAAAGAAAGTCATTATCTCTGCTCCCGGTAAAGAAATTGACGGTACTTTCGTTGTGGGCGTAAATGAGAAGGAATACGATCCCGCTTCGATGAATATTATCTCGAATGCTTCGTGCACCACGAACTGCCTGGCTCCTTTGGCTAAGGTTCTCAATGATGCATTTGGCATTGAGCGTGGTCTGATGACCACCATCCACGCATACACCGGTGATCAGCGTCTACTCGATGCTCCTCACTCAGATTTGCGCCGTGCTCGTGCAGCGGCTCTCAATATCGTTCCCACCTCGACAGGTGCGGCTAAGGCAGTTGCCTTGGTTCTGCCCGAACTGGCTGGCAAGATGGACGGCTATGCACTGCGCGTTCCCGTTCCCACGGGTTCCGTTACAGACCTTTCCTTCATTTCGGCAAAGCCTGTCACTGCTGAAGAGGTCAATGCAGCTGTCAAGGCTGCGGCTGAGGGTGATCTGAAGGGAATCCTTGAGTACTCTGAGGCACCCCTGGTCTCAAAGGACATCGAAGGTGATCCTCACTCTTCGATCTTTGATGCCCAGCTAACCAAGGTTATTGACAACGAAGTAAAGGTTGTCTCTTGGTACGACAATGAATGGGGCTACTCAAACCGCCTCGTTGACCTTACCGTTTACGTCGGTAACCGTCTCTGAGCTAGTTTTGCTGAGTGGATTTACGCCCGTGTGTATTACGCGCGGGCGTAAATCTATGAAGCGGCTGCTACTACTGAATTGAGGAGCAATATATGCTGAGGACCATCGATTCCCTCGGTGATGTGGCTGGCAAGAAGGTGCTAGTCCGTTCCGACTTTAATGTGCCTTTGAAAGACGGGGTAATCACCGACGACGGCCGTATTCGTGCCGCACTACCTACGCTTAACCGACTGCTCGACGCAGGCGCTGCCGTCATTGTCATGGCTCACCTGGGACGCCCCAAAGGGCAGGTCAACCTCGACTTTTCGTTGGCGCCAGTTGCCGCACGTTTAGCTGAACTTCTGGATACAGAGGTTTTTCTTGCTGATGACGTGACCGGCCCTTCGGCCGTTGCTGCTGCTGAAGAACTTGAGCCAGGACAGGTTCTGCTACTAGAGAATGTTCGGTTCGACCCGAGGGAAACCTCTAAAGATGATGCCGAGCGCGGTGAGCTTGCCGATGAGTTGGCGGCATTGGCTGATGTCTATGTTTCAGATGGATTCGGTGTCGTGCACCGGAAGCAAGCCTCCGTGTACGACATTGCTCAAAAACTGCCGAGCGCAGCAGGAGAGTTGGTTGTCAAGGAAATCGATTCGCTGTCTAAAGTGACGTCGGACCCTGAACGCCCCTATGTCGTCATCTTGGGAGGCTCAAAGGTCTCCGACAAACTCGGTGTTATCGCCAATCTTCTTACCAAAGCTGACTCTTTGATTATTGGTGGGGGAATGGCATTCACGTTCCTGGCAGCGCAGGGATACGGGGTTGGAAAATCTCTCCTTGAGGCTGACCAAATCGACACCGTAAAAGGATACTTGGCCGAGGCCGAGAAGCGTGGTGTGAAGATCGTACTCCCCATTGACGTTGTGGTAGCACCGGAATTCGCGGCAGATGCTCCGGCAACCGTCGTTCCGGTAGATGCGATTCCTGAAGATCAGATGGGCCTTGATGTGGGTCCTGAAACTCAGGCTCTTTTTGCCAGCTACATTGGTGATGCGAAGACTGTTGCGTGGAATGGTCCTATGGGAGTGTTCGAATTCGAGGCTTTCTCGGGCGGGACTAAAGCAGTTGCAGCCGCACTTGAAAAAGCTAGCGCATTCACGGTCGTAGGCGGAGGCGATTCAGCAGCAGCTGTTCGTATCCTTGGATTCGATGAAGAAAAATTCTCACATATTTCAACAGGTGGCGGTGCTTCTCTGGAGCTTCTTGAAGGAAAAGTCCTTCCCGGCATCGCAGTTTTGGAGGACTAAAACATGACACGCAAGCCAATAATGGCGGGTAACTGGAAGATGAACATGGATCACTTAGAGGCGATCCAATTAGTTCAAGGCCTGGCCATGGAACTTTCTGATAGAAATTTCGATTTCTCTACTGAAGTCGTTGTTATCCCTCCATTTACTGATCTGCGTTCCGTGCAGACGACTGTGGATGGCGACAATCTCAAGATTAAATATGGCGCGCAAGACGTGTCGCTCTTCGAATCGGGTGCTTATACCGGTGAAGTCTCCGCTCAGATGCTCAAGAAACTAGGATGCTCTTACGTAGTAGTGGGGCATTCCGAGAGGCGTGAATACCACAACGAAAGTGACGAACTTGTTGGCCAAAAGGCTCAGGTTGTGGCCGCCAACGGAATGGTTCCGATTATTTGCTGCGGTGAAGTTCTGGAAATCCGCAAGGAAGGCAACCATGTATCGCATGTGGTTGGCCAAGTCAAAGCAGCCCTTCAGGGTTTCACTTCCGACCAGGTCAAAGAACTTGTGATTGCCTATGAACCAGTGTGGGCGATCGGGACCGGTGAAGTGGCTACTCCTGCTGATGCTGAAGAGGTATGTAAGGCCATTCGCGAGCTTGTCGCAGCCCTATACGACCAAGATGTTGCTGATGCAATCCGTATTCTCTACGGCGGTTCAGTCAATTCAAAGAACGTCAAAGAACTGATGGCTCAGCCTGATGTTGATGGCGGTTTGGTGGGCGGAGCCTCGCTCAAGGCCGACGAATTTGCAAAGATTGCTGACTATCAGAATCTCTGAGCTAGACTACATCGTAGTCTGAATTACTACCGAGGAGCCTCGTGGACATTATCAACATCATCAAGTGGGTTTTAGTGGTTTTTATCGTACTAACCAGCCTGCTTCTTATCCTCACTGTTCTTATGCATAAGGGCCGTGGAGGCGGTATCTCAGACATGTTTGGCGGCGGTATCTCAAATACTGCGGGCTCGTCAGGCGTGGCAGAGAAGAACCTTAATCGCATTACCGTCGGTGTTTTGGTGATTTGGTCAATCTGCGTAGTCTCTTACGGAGTGCTTATCAACTACTGGTGAGTATCAAGCAGCACAAAAATCCCGGGCCTGCTCGATGGAAGAGCATACCCGGGATTTTTGTTTTCCCTTTCCGCGCGTTACTGAGTCATAAAACTGAACCAAGGCCAATACTGTGGCAGATGTTAAGGTTTTAAGTAGGGGGGTTTAACGTATGAAAAATAGGCGAGGAGCTTACGTAAGCTCCTCGCCTATTTTTCATGTTGGCTAGTTATTCAAGGTGCTTCTTGCTGCAGCCACAACTGCATCTGTTGTAATACCAAATTCCTCAAACAAAACGCCTGCCGCACCGGGTGCACCAAAGGTCTCAATAGAGACGGTCTTACCTGCGTCACCGACATATTTCAGCCAAGGTGCTGCCAAGCCGGCTTCGACAGAAACGCGGGCCTTGACTTCTGGAAGAAGTACCGAGTCACGGTAGTCTTTGTCTTGCTGATCAAACCATTCCATGCATGGCATCGACACGACGCGCGCGGCTACACCTTCTCTTCCTAGTACTTCGCGTGCAGCCAAGGCTAGGTGAAGTTCTGAGCCTGATGCCATCAAGATAACATCAGGAACGTCTTCAGAATCAGCGATAATGTATCCGCCGCGCGCAACGCCCTCAGCAGAAGCCAGGCCCGTTTCAGCATTCCGACCCGGATTAGGAAGGTTCTGGCGAGTCAAAATGAGCCCGGCAGGTCCATTCTTTTCAAGGATGTTTTTCCATGCTTGAGCTGTTTCGTCGGCGTCGCCAGGGCGAACAATGGCTAAGTTAGGTATAGCTCTATAGGCCGCCAAATGTTCTACCGGTTGGTGGGTCGGGCCATCCTCGCCCACACCGATTGAATCGTGGGTCCATACATAGGTAACCGGTAGGTTCATCAACGAAGCCAGACGTACTGCTCCGCGCATGTAGTCTGCAAAGACAAAGAATGTAGCGCCGTAGACCCGGGTGAGACCATCGGAGGCCATACCATTCATAATGGCACCCATACCGTGTTCGCGAACACCAAAGTGGAGATTACGCCCGTAAAGATCGGCAGGGAACATCTTTGATCCGCGAGAGGGAGGGAGGAAAGACCCCTGTCCCTTCATATACGTATTATTAGAACCAGCTAAGTCAGCCGAACCTCCCCATAGCTCAGGAATCGCACCAGATATTCCATTGAGAACGGCCCCTGAAGCTGAGCGCGTGGCAAGATCTTTGCCAGCTTCGAAAACTGGGAGCGAGGCTTCCCACCCCTTGGGAAGTTCGCCTGTACGAATCCGGTTAAAGAGCTCCACCTTATCTGGATTGCCTGCGGCCCACTTCCGGAAAGCTTCATCCCATTGTTCCTGAGCTTCATTAGCGCGAATGAGGGCATTTTCTCGAGTATATTCGACGATCGCAGGATCAACGTCGAACATCTTTTCTGGATCGGCCCCGAGAGCCTTCTTTAGTGCCGCAAGTGATTCTGAGCCGAGCTTAGCGCCGTGAATGCCACCAGTGTTTTGTTTGTCAGGGCTTGGCCATCCAATAATGGTGCGTAAAGCAATAATTGATGGCTTGGAAGTTTCGGATTTAGCAGCATCAATTGCATCGGCAAGAGAAACGACGTCCTCCTGGTACTCACCATTATCCTGGAGCCAATTGACCCTCTGTGTGTGCCAGCCGTATGCTTCAAATCGTGCTAGAACATCCTCGTTGAAAGCAATATTCGTGTCGTCTTCGATTGAAATATGGTTGTCGTCATAGATGAGGATGAGATTTCCTAGTTGCTGCGTGCCCGCCAATGAAGCTGCTTCGGAGGCGACGCCTTCTTGCATACATCCGTCCCCTGCAATCACATAAACGTCGTGATCGAATGGAGACTGCCCAAGGGGAGTCTCAGGATCGAACATTCCGTGTTCGCGGCGGGCTGACATCGCCATGCCGACAGCTGCACCCAAGCCCGAACCGAGTGGACCTGTTGTGATCTCGATACCAGCTGTGTGCCCTCGTTCGGGGTGTCCGGGTGTCTTTGATCCAAATGTGCGGAACGATTGGAGATCTGACATTTCCATATCGACACCAGCAAGATAGAGCTGAACGTACTGCAGTAGAGAAGCATGTCCCGCAGAGAGTACGAAACGATCGCGACCCACCCACTGTGGATCGCGAGGGTCAAAACGAAGATACCGCTGATATATGAGGTATGCTGCTGCAGCTAAAGAAATTGGGGTTCCAGGATGCCCGGAACCGGCCTCTTCAACGGCATCTGCTGCAAGAAGTTTCGCGGTCGTTACCGCTCTATCATCACGTTCATCCCACTTCAGGGCCACAACGGTTCTCCATTCTTTTTCGACATCGAAATGTACGAAAGCAAGTCTAGTAGTTACAAAGGCGGAAAAAATAACGGTCCATTGTCCGTGTTTGCGGCAAAGGTAACATGGGTGGAGAAAGAGAGCGGGCGTGGTGAAAGAAGAGTTGCAATACATAGATTGGTTTATTGACGACCTTCGGGTTGTGAAGGGAGCGTCCAACCACACGCTGAGCAACTACTCTAGGGATTTAGAACGATACAGAGAAGCAATGATAGCTGCTGGGATACATCACTGGAATGATGTGACCGACGCGGTGCTGGAAACCTATATCAATAGTCTTACTCAGGGTGAACGCCCCTTAGCTGCAAGCTCGATCGCTAGGTCTCTTGCGGCAATTCGATCTTTTCACCGGTGGCTGCGAAAAGAAAATCTTTCATCAGCGAACCCGGCGCAGCATGTGCGAGCTCCTAAGCCGGGGCTCCGCCTGCCTAAGGCACTCACTGTGGCAGAAACAGAAGAACTACTCATGGCAGCTCGTGGTGAAGGCGCAAGGCCGATAAGGGATGCTGCACTCCTTGAGCTTCTGTATGCAACTGGCGCGCGGGTCAGTGAAGTCGTTTCCTTGAGTGTTGATGATTTTTATGAATACGGAGATATCACCGTCGTTCGGCTGTTGGGAAAGGGTGGCAAAGAGAGGATGGTTCCGGTGGGAAAATACGCTATGGAGGCACTTGATGCCTATCTCACCCGATCCAGGCCCACTTTGGCTGCTGCGGGTAAAGGGACTCATTATCTTTTCCTCAACTTGAGAGGTGGAGTTTTGAGTCGACAGAGTGTCTGGGAGATTATTCGTAAAGCCGCCGAAAGAGCTGGGATTACCAAGGAGGTGTCACCTCACACCTTGCGCCATTCCTTTGCTACGCACCTTCTTGAGGGGGGAGCATCCGTGAGAGAAGTGCAAGAATTATTAGGCCATGCAAGTGTGACAACCACTCAGGTATATACCAGACTGAGTCCACAAACCCTTCAGGAAGTTTATCGTTCAAGTCATCCTCGGGCACTCACATAGCCGACGATGAACTAGAATCGAGTCGTGAGTGACGATCTGCAACCCAGCCTATTAGGTGAAGAGGACGAATCTCTGATACCCCTACCAGCGCCCCTGAACGGACATGGTCCGGCCAGGGTGATAGCAATGTGCAACCAAAAAGGGGGAGTGGGAAAGACAACGACTGTTATCAATCTGGGGGCGGCGTTAGCGGAATACGGACGTAAGGTCCTTGTGGTGGATTTTGATCCACAGGGGGCAGCGACAGTAGGCCTAGGCATCAATAGCCTAGATCTAGACACCACGGTGTATACGCTGCTTATGAGTTCGGGGCGCAATATTCACGATGCTATATGCCATACGAAGATTCCCGGACTGGATGTACTTCCCGCCAACATTGATCTGTCGGCAGCTGAGGTGCAATTGGTCAATGAGGTCGCGCGCGAGAATGCCTTGGCGCGTGTTTTACGTCCCGTACTAGACGAATACGATGTCATCCTGATCGACTGCCAACCCTCATTAGGACTGTTGACAGTCAATGCATTGACGGCGGCGCATGGAGTCATTGTTCCAGTTGCCACTGAATTCTTTGCTTTGCGAGGTGTTGCACTCTTAGTCGATACTATCGAGACGGTTAGAGACCGCATCAATCCTCGCCTACACATGGACGGGATTGTACCGACGATGGTTGATCCACGTACCCTCCATTCGAAAGAAGTTCTTGAAAGACTCAGAGAAACATTCAAGGACAAAGTCTATAGAACTCAGATTAATCGTACGGTAAAGTTTCCTGATGCCACTGTTGCCACTGAGCCGATTACCACGCATGCGCCAGAACATGCCGGTGCCAAGGCCTACCGACAACTGGCCCGAGAGGTTATCAGCCGTGGCGAAGCCCCCTGAGTTTGCGCCAGCGCTCGATAGCTTCGCGGTAGATCTGCCCGTCTTTCAAGGTCCTTTTGATCTGCTACTACAGCTTATTGCTCGTCAGGAACTTGATGTCACGGAAGTTGCTCTCTCGAAGGTGACGGATGAGTTCATCAGCTACATGTCTCGTTTTCCAGATTTGTCGACAACTACAGAGTTTTTGGTGGTTGCGGCGACACTTCTCAATATGAAGGCAGCCCGGCTCGTTCCTGACATTGGGATGGAGTCAGAAGACAACGCCGAAGATTTGTCGATGCGTGACCTTTTGTTCTCGCGACTGCTGCAGTATCGAGCTTTCAAGGAAATGGCCAAGATTTTTTCCGACCGGTTGACGGAAGAAGAAGACTCAATCCCGAGGGCAGTCCCGATGGAACCTCACTTTGCAGTATTGCTTCCGGAACTTGTATGGAACATCAGCCCTGATCAGTTGGCAAGCATTGCGGTTTCCGCTATGCGCCAGCCGCCCGCTCCGGACGAAGCGGCACACGTCGCCCGGCCGCGCGTATCAGTTGAGGAACAAGTCACTTTTCTAGAGCAAAAGCTGCGGGTCGAAAAGAGGATCAGTTTTGAATCGTTGGTGGCACAAACATCTGACGTGGGCACTGTGATAGGACGGTTTTTGGCACTTCTGGAACTCTATCGACGCCGGTTGGTCATCTTTGATCAAGAGGCCCCACTATCGCCATTGCATATTGCCTGGGAGGGGACATGAGCGATGTATCCAGCCAAGTCCTGAGTGCTTTGGAAGCAATACTCATGATTACTGAAACTCCTGCCACAGTTTCCGAACTGGCCGAGGCAATCGAGATTCCGGAATATGTCGTGCGTGAGTCATTGGAGGCTTTGCGCGATGAGTACGCCGGTAGTAACGGGGGGCGTCCGCATGGATTTATTCTCAGGGAAGTTGCGGGAGGCTGGCGGATTTATTCGGCTCCTCAGTGGGCTCCAATTGTAGGAAAGTTTGTTGTGGGGCAAGCAACTTCTCAGCTGTCACAGGCGGCTCTTGAAACGCTAGCAATTGTGGCCTATCGCCAACCTGTGACACGCGGACAAATCAGTGCCATTCGAGGGGTCAACGTGGACTCTGTGATGCGGTCATTGCAGGGAAGAGGACTTATCGAAGAAACCGGTACTGCGCCGGGCGGCTCGATCCAATATGGAACGACACAACTTTTCTTGGAGCGCATGGGGATGAAAGACTTAGATGACTTGGTCCCGTTAGCTCCCTTACTGCCCGATGCAGATAGCATAGAGAGTCTGACAGCAGAGGTGGAGGAACGGTTATGAAAAATGATCCGCATGTGTCTGAGGGAGTACGCCTACAAAAGGTGCTCTCTCAAGCGGGAATCGCCTCGCGCAGAGCTGCTGAGGATATGATTCTTGCAGGTCGCGTGAGTGTCGATGGTGTTGTTGTGCGAAAGCTCGGCACGCGTATAGACCCTGAGAAACAGACTCTTCACGTGGATGGCGAACGCGTCCTCACGGATTCGGTGAAGCGTACGGTTTTAGCATTTAATAAACC
Source organism: Scrofimicrobium canadense (assembly GCF_009696615.1). Lineage (GTDB taxonomy): Bacteria > Actinomycetota > Actinomycetes > Actinomycetales > Actinomycetaceae > Scrofimicrobium > Scrofimicrobium canadense. Next base: position 97,260 of record NZ_VULO01000004.1, on the reverse strand, counting down.
GGTAGGCGTGGTTTCGACTATGAGCGATCCAGAGGGCCGTCCGTGTCTGTCTGATTATTTGAGTGAATACCCCGAACGTCTCTACCATGTGGGGAGGCTTGATATTGACACGTCAGGGTTGCTCTTACTTACCAACGACGGGGAACTTGCCAATCGTCTCACCCATCCTTCCTACCAAGTAGCAAAGACATATGTTGCTAGAGTGCATGGGGAAGTGAAACCAGGAATCCGCCGTAAGGCACTGCGCGGCGTGGATTTGGAGGATGGTCATATCCAAGTCGATGCTTTTTCCGTCAAAGACACCTACGGAGAAATCACAACAGTGGAAATCACCGTTCACGAGGGACGCAATCGTTTGGTGCGACGTTTAATGGATGAGCTCGGTTTTCCAGTGCGCGAACTGGTACGCATTCAATTTGGTCCAGTGCGTTTAGACCGACTGCAGCCTGGAGTCTTACGCCGAGTGAAAGGGGATGCTTTGTCTTCTTTATACAACGAGGTGGATTTGTGAACCAAGGGGACGTCAAAGGACCGGTCCTCATTATAGGCACCGGCCTGATTGGGACATCCATCGCGTTAGGTTTGCGCGCGCTGGGATTCAGCGTGTATTTGGATGACCCGTCCCCAACCACTCTTGCTCTCACTGTCGATATGGGGGCTGGCCTTGCCTGGGATTCCAGTGCACCAATGCCCGAATTAGTGATTGTTGCTGCGCCGCCAGACGTCTGTGCCCAGCAAGTTACCGATGCTCTTCAGCGCTTTCCCGATGCGATTGTCACCGACGTCGCATCGGTGAAACAAGCGATTGCCGATGACGTATGCCAGTCGGGTTCTGACTCCAAGCGATACGTTGGGTCACATCCGATGGCAGGAAGAGCCAGGTCTGGAGCTGCTTTCGCCGATAAAGACTTGTTTTATGGGCGTCCATGGGTAATTGTCCCCACCGAGCAGTCGACACAAGAAGCCGTTATGATTGTGCGCAACCTAGCAATCGATTTAGGCGCTGTTCCTACCCAAATGGACGCCCATGATCATGACACGGCAGTTGCCTATGTCAGCCATGTACCACAGTTAGTGTCGTCGTTGCTTGCAGCTCGTCTTCTGGGTGCGCCCTCTCATGCGCTTTCACTTGCTGGCCAAGGCCTGCGTGACACAACCCGTATTGCCCAATCGGATCCTCGACTATGGACAGCAATAGTTGCAGGCAATGCGGGCCCTATAGCTGCGATTTTGCACGACCTGGAAGATGATTTGGCCGATGCAGTGGAACGCCTAGAGCAATACTCCCAAGGATCTCAAGTAGGGGCAATCGGTGTCATCAGTGATATCGTCGCAGCAGGCAATCGGGGAGTGTCCCGTATACCGGGAAAACACGGGCAGGCTCAGCGATCCTGGGCTGAAATTGAGGTGTTGGTACCTGACCGCCCAGGTGAGTTGGGGCGCCTTTTTACGGAACTGGGACAGGCAGAGGTCAATATCGAGGATTTGACCTTGGAACATGCGGCGGGAAAAAAGTACGGACTAGCACGAGTACAAATTGACCCGGCTAGCATACTCACAGCTACAGAAGAACTGGAAAAACGCGGTTGGCGCGTGATAAGCGTGGGAGAGAGCAAATAGTGACGGAACATAAGGGAATCCTTATCGCCATCGATGGACCATCGGGATCAGGCAAGTCTACGGTTGCAAAAGCAATTGCGGTACGGCTTGGGATTACCTATTTAGATACCGGTGCTATGTACCGAGCGTTGACATGGTTTTGCCTTGAACAGGGAATTGATCTCGATAAAACTGAGCTGGTGCGCCAACAGGCTGATTCTCTCGATTTCTCCATGACACACGACCCTCACAGCCCAAGGTTCTTTGCCGGTGACATAGATATCACCGCGGAAATCCGAACACCGCGGGTCGCCGAACGCGTGGCAGAGGTGGCACGAAATCTCTCTGTCCGGTCGTGGATGGCGACGGAACAACGCCGAGTTATGACGCAGGCACGAGAGTCCGGGCACGGAATGATTGCCGAGGGACGAGATATTACAACCGTTGTATGTCCAGATGCAGATGTGCGCGTCCTATTGCTAGCAGACGAGAAGGAACGTCTTCGCAGGCGCACCTATGAGCTTTATGGAAGTGACGCCCCCCAATACCTCAAAGCGACAGCAAAACAAATAGGCGAGAGAGACCGCTCTGACGCCACCGTGTCGGATTTTTTTGAGGCGGCGGAAGGAGTCAGCGTTATTGACTCAACCGGGAAAAGCATCGAAGATGTTGTCGATGAGATTGTCGCAATGACAAGGAGCTTGTGAATGCGTAGCAGACGATTGGCATCGTTAGGTGCGGCTATAACATTAACTTTTGTCCTGGCTCCACAATCGCTGGCCGACACTGTTGTTGATAATGGCGACTGGAATACTGCAGGCCGTATTGGTGTTATTGAGTCCAGCGATGTAGATCCAACACATTTTGTTGACGAGGTTGCCGTCACCGTTGAAATAGCGACAGCTCCAAGTATTTCGGATAGGGCGCCAGCACTGTATACACTCAGCGACTTGCTGTTTAGTGGAGTGATCAACTGGGGTGGATACCGATTTACGTACTATTCGGAATCAGTTCTTCCTGGAGGTGGTCTAGCAATTCCCGGACGACACGTGAATGATGGGGGATTTGTCGCTGACGCGGATGGGTATATTGTCCTGGCGAACGATGCTCCGAAGGGAACAGTTTTCGAGACCCCGTTCGGGAATCTGGGGAAAGTCTATGACCGTGGCACTTCGGGTAATCACTTGGACGTGTATACCCGATGAGTGAAAGTAGCAGCTGGTCTGAGACTCGCCGAGAAATTGCGAGGCTCCAAGCTGAAAGACTCGCCGAGCGTAAGGCTGCAGAGAGCCTACAAGCACGCGCTTTTTTAGAGAAATTCGTCACCGCAGCTCTCACAATGGGGCCAGCTCCGGTGCCTCTGCGAGTGCACGGTCGAACGGGAAACTCTGCGGCTACCACTCTATCTGGCTGGTACCTCAAAGTGGATGAATCAGTGGCGGTAGATACATCAGGAAACTACTATTTATTGCAGATGGACCTAAGTTTTCTCGATCGATTTCGGCGCCTTACTCCCACACCAACAGCGCCTCCGCTAGTCCTTGGTGCGGGAGGCCGCGACGGTGAAACTATGGATCTCACAGCGCGCCTCACTCAGTTACAACCGAAGTGGCGAGAAGTTGAAGCTGATTAGGATAAGCACTTCGTTCTAAAGACAATAGAAGGCGTGCTTACACTTCCTGATACTCTCAACCTGCAACTTGAACTAGCTCAAGACAAAGTTGTGGGGACTCGAAAACCCTACCGATTCTTCGCCTCGTCAATGCTCGCTGGCGCCTACGTGGGTATAGCAGTAGTGACGATGCTATCGATTGCAGGGCCATTTGCTGTCAAAGGTGATCCCCTCACGAAATTCATATCAGGAGCCGTATTCGCGGTTGGCTTGATACTTGTGGTATTTGCTGGTGCAGAACTCGTTACCTCCGCCATGATGATATTGACTCAGGGAGTTCTCGCTCGCAAAATCTCCCTCAAACAGTGGGCTGGAACTTTGTCGTTCTGTTTTATTGGCAATCTTGCAGGATCTATGGTTTTTGGTCTTATCGTCGTGTATTCAGGAGTGCTGGACTATAACGCTGCTGCAGGCGACTACTTGGCCACTGTACTCCAAGGAAAATCCGACGCTCAGTGGTACCAGCTCTTTTTGCGTGCAGTCCTATGCAACATTCTGGTGTGTCTTGCCATCTGGTGTGCGAATCGGTGTCAAACGGAAATTGGCAAGGCAACCGTAATTTTCTGGTGCCTTTTGGCCTTTGTCGCCTCAGGATACGAACACGTGGTGGCAAATATGACGACCTTCACTTTAGGTCTTTTTCACGATCCGTCACTGACAACGTGGATGGAGTTCGGTCGAAACCTCGCACTTGTAGGAGTCGGAAATCTGGTCGGCGGAGCCTTTTTTGTAGGTGTGGCGTACTGGTTTCTTCTTGGTGAATCTGACTCGGTATCGCCTATAGCGGCGAATCCCGTCGAATAAAATAGTGTTTCGAATTCACCTGAGTCATGGCTACGGATATGGGGACACTGTGATAGTCAGGTAGATGCCGGTAGAATAAGCAAGTACATCATTCTTCATATTGGAGGCGGCGTGGCGGACTACCGCGGCAAGAGACGAGACGATAGCTCGAAGTCGGGCAAGGGACGAGGGCGAGGCTATGACCGCGGACACGGCAAAGGTTCCGATAGACGCGGAGGTAGACTCGGATTTCCTTCCCGCGATAGGCAAGGACAGGGCCGCCAGGGCGATAAACCGAAAAACAAACGTCCACATCATGGAGAGTTTCGGTCAGAAGACCCCAATGAACCAGTCATTCCCGCCGGTGTGATCGCTGATGATCTAGATAGAGAAGCCCGTAAGGCACTTTCTACCTTGTCTGGATCAAACCAAGAAATTGTTGCTCGCCATCTAGTAGCAGCCGGGCAAATGCTTGAGGTTGATCCGGAAGTCGCCTATCAACACGCGCAGGCAGCGGTGAAACGCGCTGGGAGAGTGGACGTGGTCCGCGAGGCCGCAGCCCTTACAGCCTATGCATCGGGCCGCTATGAAGAGGCTTTGCGGGAAGTGCGCGCTGTGAGGCGTATGAGAGGCGATGATTCACTGCGCGCTATTGAAGCCGATTGTGAAAGGGGTCTGGGACGTTCTGAAAAGGCAATTGAGATTGTCGAAGCGATTGATTTGGCATCGTTGTCGCTTGAGGACCAGGTCGAGATCGTCTTAGTCTCGGCAGGAGCCCGCGCTGATCTGGGACAGCTTGAGTACTCCCTGATGGTGGTCGAGAGGGCACTTGAGGCACTGCCGGAAAATTCTCCCGACTTTTTGCGACGACGCCTGATGCTTCTCCAGGTTGAACGGCTGCGCGATCTCGGTAAAGTTGCAGAAGCTGATGCAGTGGAAGCTGCAATGCCAGAAGAACCAGACGTCATGGAAATCGTGGACCTCGATGCGATCCTCGATGCTGACACCGACACATTACGCACCGATCTTAGAGGAACCGAACAGGCGCTCTGTGCGGAATTCGATACAGCACTCTTGGACCTAGACGGCGTCACTTTCCATGGTGAACGCGTCCAAGATGGCGGTCCAGCAGCACTAACTGAGGCTCTCGATGCAGGCATGAAACTAGGTTTTATGACCAATAATGCTAGCCGCAGCCCCCAAGAAGTTGCTGAAAAACTAACATCTATGGGGTATGAGGCGCAAGCAGACCAGGTAATGACCGCTGCCACCGACCTCATGATCGATTTGAAAGAAAAACTTCCAGCCGGTGCGACTGTACTGGTTGTGGGATCTCCTAGCCTGGCAGGGCTTGTAGAGGACAATGGTTTTGTCGCGGTGACAGACGCGCAGGGGCATGTCGATGCAGTAGTTCAAGGATATGGGCCAAATGTTGATTGGGCGTTGTTGAGTGAGGCAGCGTATGCCATCAATGCTGGAGCCCAGTATTTTGCGACAAATTTGGACGCAACATTACCTACTGAGCGAGGTTTCGCATTGGGAAATGGTGCGCTGGTGGCCGCAGTTACGCGTGCGACATCAAAGCGGCCCATCTCAGCTGGTAAGCCTCGTCCGGAAATCTTTCTTCGCACTGCAGAAATGATGAAAGCGGAGAAGCCTATCGCTGTGGGTGACAGGCTCGATACGGATATTGCTGGTGCGATCAATGCGCGAATGGCATCGTTACATGTTCTCAGCGGTGTCAATAGTGCGCGGGACGTAATTCGCGCACCCAAGGGGCGCCGTCCCAGTTTCGTAGGTATCGATGTGGGGGCTCTCAACGAAGTGCATCCCCGTCCACTGCACCACAAAGATGGCACATGGACCTGTGGCGTGTCTCAACCCGTGAAAATTGGACGCGGCGGCGTTATCCAAATCCTCGATATCGAGCTGGCCGATGACGGTGATCCAGTGACGCTGGCACTGGATACCTATCGCGCACTCATTGCTGCAGCCTGGGATTATTCCGATGAGAGACGGGGAGTGCGTTGTCCTGAACTTCGGGTCGTCCCCAATGACGATCCTGCCGGAACAGTAACCATGAGCAACCGCATCGTCGTCGAAGAAGCGGATGATACTGCTCCCAGTGAGGTGCCAGTTGAGGACGAGGCAGTCAATGGGGATACGCATGACGAATGAGTCCCAACAATTGCCTGAAAAACTAGCGGAACTCCAGCAGCTTGAACGTGAGCTTCGCGCTGAACTGGATAATGAACGGACTGTGCGTGGCACTGCGTCGTCTCGATAATGAGCTTGTGCGAAGGAATCTCGCGAAATCTCGCACCGCGGCTCAAGAGATGATTCACGCCAAGAGGGTAAAAGTGAGCGGAGCCGTCGCGCACAAAGCTGCCACACAGGTTGATACTGCAGCGCCCATCGTCATTATTGCGGAGCCTGGGGGCGGTGAATATGCGTCTCGAGGGGCCTACAAACTGATAGGGGCATTGGATGCGCTAGGGGATCGTGTACCTCACATCAGAGGGCGCAACTGTCTGGATGCGGGTGCCTCCACAGGTGGTTTTACCGATGTACTATTGCGCCGCGGAGCCGCGCATGTCATCGCTGTAGATGTTGGATATGGACAGTTGGCGTGGAACCTTCAGACAGATTCTCGCGTTCAGATCATGGATCGAACAAACATCCGATATCTGAAAAAAGAAGACATTGCAGTACCGATTGATCTTGTAGTCGGGGATCTTTCCTTTATCTCGTTAGAATTGATCATTCCTGCATTGGTGGATGTCGCCCCTGAGGCAGACTTCCTTCTCATGGTGAAACCGCAATTTGAGGTGGGAAAAGGCAGACTCGGTTCAGGCGGAGTGGTGCGCGATCCTGCTGATCGAATATGGGCAGTTGTGAAGATTGCTCATTTCGCACAGAATCTTGGTATGGATGTGTGGGCAATCGAAGCATCGCCACTACCTGGTCCAGCAGGAAACGTCGAATATTTTGTCTGTTTTTCCCCTCAAGGACGGCATGAGCCCATTGTCGACATTGAGGCTGCTGCTAGGCGTGCGGTAGAGATGGGACCCCAAGGAATCGACAATGGCTGAGAGTATTCTCCTCGTTACCCACCGTGACCGCCACGATATTGCGCAAGCGGCAGCGCAGGTCCGGCAGGTATGTGAACACTTAGGTATGACGGTGAGTTCACACCCAGAGATTAATCCAGATTTGGTCTTGGTGTTGGGTGGAGACGGAACTATCTTGTCGGGTGCTCGGCAAGCTCGCGCTGCAGACGTTCCACTTTTGGGAATTAACTTTGGTCACATGGGTTTTCTAGCAGATACATCAGGCGAATCACTCACCCGCGTAGTTGAGAGGATTGGAGCTGACGAGTACACGGTCGAAAATAGGATGACCCTAGACGTCGAAATCATTCGACCTGACGGAACCGTAGAAACTAACTGGGCTCTCAATGAGGCAGCAATAATGCACATTGATCCCGGACGGCCGGTCGATCTGATGTTCGCTGTGGATGGCCAAAATGTGTCTACCTATGGAGCTGATGGCATCATCCTCTCGACACCAACGGGTTCAACTGCGTATTCATTCTCGGCCGGAGGGCCAGTCGTATGGCCAGATACGGAAGCTATAGTCGTCGCACCACTTGCTGCTCATGGACTCTTCACCCGTCCTTTGGTTATTCATCCCAACTCGGTGCTAGAAGTTGCGGTTCTCGATTCAGGCAACGTTGGCTCTGATGTCTGGTTTGATGGATTAGCACGGCAAAACGCTGATTTGGGCTGCACGGTAAGAGCCAAAAGAGGTGTGCGTCCTGTGCGGCTGGCTCGTCTGGATAGTCGGCCTTTTGCGGAAAGGCTAGTCAATAAGTTCTCGTTACCTGTTAGCGGATGGCGTTCGGGTGGTGTGCATGATTGACGAATTGCGGATTCGAGGACTTGGCGTCATCGACGATGCTCATCTCGAGTTTTCTCCCGGTTTCACTGTTCTTACTGGTGAAACTGGCGCAGGGAAAACCATGGTCCTCACTTCGCTCCGTATGCTCATGGGGGAGAAAGTTGACTCCTCGGCGGTACGATCAGGTTGTGACCGTGCGGAGGTCGATGCCGTATTCACTCTGGTAGCCCCGCTCATTGCAGACATCGAGTTCGATGGAGATGAACTCATTATTTGGAGGACACTGCCAGCACACGGAAGAACTCGTGCGGCAATCAATGCAAGGCCGGTACCTTTACGACTACTCACTGAGATCGTCGGGGGACTAGTCACCATTCACGGGCAATCTGACCAATGGTTGATGCGCCGCGAAGAAGCACAAAGAACTATGGTGGATAGTTTCGCAGGTCACGACAAACTGTTAGCAGCTTACGTCGATGCTTGGAAGAAAGCCGTTGCCGCGAAAAGGCATCGGGACCAAGTTGTAGAATCATTCGATAAAGTTCAGGCCGAAGTACAGTATTTGCAGACCATGGTAGATGCGATCGCTAAACTCGAACTTGCTGCTGATGAAGAGAACTTTCTCAACACACAGATTGATCGGCTCTCCAATGCCAATCGTCTGCGCGATGATATTGGAGGAGTCGTAAGTAGCCTGGACCGCGATGGTGGGGTAACTGACACGCTTGGTAATGCCTTAGGAATACTGCGCCGCATCGAGAGACTTGATGCGTCTATTAGCGATTATGCTGGTCGCCTGGAAGCCATCATTGCTGACGCTCAGGAGCTGGTACGTGACCTGACTGACTACGGAGAGAGCCTTCTCGATGATCCTCAAGAGTTAGAACGGCTCTCGCAGCGTCGTGCACAGCTCGAAGAATTACTCAAAGGGAGAGGCCAGACAGTATCTGAGCTTCTCGCATGGGAGTCAGCGGCCCGAGATCGTCTCGTTGAACTTACTGATGCGGGTATGAGTCCTGACGAGGCCGAAAAACGTTTACAGGAAGCACAACAGCGTGTTTTGACCGCAGGTGAAAGACTTCATCACTCCCGAGAGAAAGCGGCGAAGAGGCTAACAACCGCGGTAAATAAGGAGCTATCTGGGTTGGCGATGAAAGAAGCCACCTTCTCAATCAACGTCACTGCAGTGCGCCCAGCAAGCCACGGATGTGATGAGATCACAATGGAATTGCGACCCCATCCACACGCTCCTTCACGGCCACTAGGAGAGGGGGCATCTGGCGGAGAACTTTCGCGAGTGATGCTTGCCCTTGAAGTGGCTTTGGGATCGCAAACTCGAGCAACAACTTATATTTTCGACGAGGTTGATGCTGGCATAGGAGGACGGACAGCTCTGGAAGTCGGTAACAGGCTTCGGAGTCTATCGCGAACGCAACAGGTCATTGTCGTTACGCACCTTCCACAAATCGCTGCAATGGCGGACAAACACATGGTAGTTGCCAAGAAATCGGGAACTGCGCGTGTCTGGGAAGTTGCTGGCGAGGCACGTATTGATGAGCTTGTGAGGATGCTAGGAGGAGAGACCACCTCTCTTGCGGCGCGCCGTCATGCCTCCGAGCTTCTTGGGCTGGCAGAATCACAGGAGTGAGTATCGAAGATCTGCCTCTGATAGGCACTGTGCGGGTGGATGAGAATGTGCAGAGACTGGCTGCACGCTTAGAACCGGGTGAGATCGCCATAATTGATCGAGTAGATCTCGACCGCGCATCGGCAGTCTCGCTCCTGAGCAAGAGGCCTCTTGCCGTAGTGAACGTTTCCTCTTCGACTACCGGGCGTACTGTGAGTGCAGGCGCGCGTTTGCTAGTCAGTGAAGGTATACCCCTGATTGACGAGGTGGGCCCAGAGCTGCTTACTCTCAAAGAAGGAGAGGTCATAGAAGTTAGAGGCGCCCAGATTAGTTGTGAAAATCAGATCCTGGCGCAGGGACAGCTTCGTAACCTTGATGAACTCAATCGTTTTACTTCTGAAGCTCGTGGCAGACTGGGATTGCAGGTGCAGGCTTTTGCAAGTGGAGCAGGTGCAGTCTGGCAGCAAGAGTCTGCACTGTATATTGAGGGACAAGGGGTGCCGCGCCTTGAGCAATTCAGGTCGGGAAAGACCTCTATTGTTGTTGACGGTGAACCTGAAGGTTTTAAGGGGATAAGGCCGATTGCCGCAGATTTTGATGCGGTGATAGTAGCGACATCCAGTGGGGCTGAGGCTGCGTGGAAGCTTCGACGCGGGATTGATGTTCTTGTCGGTGACCCCACTGCGGTGCCAGAAAAAATTCTTCGCCGAGCACGCGCACATGTGCTCTTACGTGAGGGAACGGCTGAACCACAGGGTAGTTCTCGCATGTCATCGATAGGTTTAACCTATGATGTTATTCCGACGGCTGCCAGTGAACTCGATGCGGCCATACTTCTTGCTGATGTTGGAGGAGCAAAGTCAGTTATCACCGTATCGGAAGAAAGAGACCTGCAAGACTTTTTTGAGTTACCTGGGCCCCAACAGATTGCGAGTTTCTTCATACGAACGCGTGCCTCGTCAAAGGTAGTTTCTGCTTCTGTAGCTAGAAGTTTTTACCGTCCGCGGGTCTCATTGGCACTTTTGATATTTCTTGTGGTGGCCGCACTTGTGATATCTGGCGTTGCAGTGCTGTTCACCCCTTGGGGACAGAGCTTTTCGCAGCCTTGGTGGGAATGGGTGGGAACCGTCTGGCCGTGGACTAATTCTGGTACTCCTGGAGGGTAAGAGGAACAATGGTTAATATTCGATATCACATCGTCTCCCTAGTAGCAGTGTTTTTGGCTCTTGCATTGGGAGTTGTCTTAGGCGCCGGCCCGCTGCAATCGAGAATTGCTGGGTCTGCTGAGGAGGGGGCGCAGTCTCAGATTGAACAGTTGACTGAAGAGACTTCCGCCTACCAGACAGATATCGAGCAGCTAAATCAGTTCATCGACGGGGTGGGCGCAGAAGTTCTTCCGGAAACTCTTAGCGATCGCGCCATAGGAATCATTATGCTACCGGGCGCTTCTGCTCAGTCTGCGCAAGAAATTACCGAACAGCTTCAATTGGCTGGGGCTGACGTTGTGGGCACAGTTTCTTTAGCTCAAGCTGCTGTTTCTCTGGGGCAGCGTGACTATCGTGAGAGCCTAGCTGGACCCGTATCTAGCCACCTATCGAGTGGCGGAAGTGGCTCGGCGGACCAGACGATTGCTGAGGCGATTGTCGAAGTGTTGACAACTGAAGGAGCTGAACGGAACCTCCTCACCGAGATACTCACTGACTCAAATACCCCACTTATTGAAGGTGAGACTCTGCCGAATAAGCCAGCAGACACATTGGTAATTTTGGGTCCCGCTGAAGAAACTAACGCTGGCGAAGATGATTTGTCCCTGCCCATTCCGGGGGCACTGGTTGCACTAGCCAATGCTGCTGGTACGGTAAAAAATGGGGCTGTTGCCGTAGGAAATGGTGAAAACGAAACCAACTTTATCGCTGTTTTGCGTCAAGAGGGAGCCTCTATCGCGACAGTGGACCAGGTGGGTACTTCCATGGCAGCTGTTAATACAGCCTTGGCTTTGTCGACTGGAAAAGGAGCTTACGGGGTCGAAGAAGGTGCTACATCACCCGTTGGCCCTATCCAAAAATGACGTCTTGAAAGATTTGATCATTGGTTTACGAGTATGATGGTATTCCATGGTAAATCAAGTCTGTGAAGTAAAGAACCCGTCAATACCGAAACATATCTTCGTCACAGGTGGAGTGGTCTCTTCCTTAGGTAAAGGATTGACAGCATCATCTTTGGGTATGCTGCTGCGTGGTAGGGGATTACGCGTTGTGATGCAAAAACTGGATCCATACATAAACGTCGATCCAGGAACTATGAACCCATTCCAACATGGTGAGGTTTTCGTTACTGAAGACGGAGCTGAAACAGATCTCGATATTGGCCACTACGAGAGATTCCTTGACGTAAATCTATCTGGTCTTGCTAATGCCACGACAGGGCAGGTTTATTCCAATGTTTTGACTCGTGAACGCCAAGGAGATTATCTCGGCGATACAGTCCAGGTTATCCCACACGTGACAAACGAAATCATGCGTATCATGCGTGCCCAGTCCGAACCCACAGACTCCGATGCGGCACCGGACGTCATCATCACGGAAATAGGTGGGACTGTCGGAGATATTGAATCGACACCTTTCCTTGAAGCAGCTCGCCAAATGAGAAGAGAATTGGGGCGAGACAATTGCGCTTTCGTACACGTCTCGTTACTGCCTTATCTAGGAGCCGCTGGAGAACTCAAAACCAAACCCACTCAGCATTCGGTGGCTACTTTGCGGTCCATTGGGATTCAACCAGATGCACTGGTCCTTCGCACTGACCATGACGTGCCAGAATCGGTCAAGCGGAAAATCTCTTTGATGTGTGACGTAGACAGTGAGGCTGTGGTGATCTGTCCGGACGCAAAGAGCATTTATGAGATTCCACGGATTCTTCATTCAGAGGGGTTAGACGCATTCCTTGTGCGTCGATTGGGCTTATCTTTCCGTGACGTTGAGTGGGGTACCTGGAAAGCACTACTAGATCAGGTATCAACAAACCGTCCTGTAGTGACGATTGCGCTAGTGGGTAAATACATCGAACTCCACGATGCTTATCTATCGGTTGTTGAAGCCATTAAGGCTGGTGGCTTCGCAAATAATGCGGATGTCTCGATTCGGTGGGTACCTGCGGATGAATGTGACACTCCAGAAAACGCTGAAGCATCGTTGGGTGGGGTAGATGGGATTCTTGTTCCAGGAGGTTTTGGAGTTCGGGGCATCGATGGCAAAGTTGGTGCTCTGCGATGGGCCCGGGAAAATAGGGTGCCTGCTCTTGGTATTTGCCTTGGCATGCAATGTATGGTTGTTGAGGCCGCTAAGAATCTGCTAGGGCTTACTGATGCATCGTCGACAGAATTTGATCCCAGAACAGAGAATCCCGTGGTGGCTACGATGGACTCTCAAAAGAAGATTATTGCTGGAGAAGGCGACTTAGGGGGAACTATGCGCCTTGGCTCCTATCCTGCGAGGTTGACTAAAGGCTCTTTGATTTCGCATCTCTATGGATCGGAAGAAATCAGCGAAAGACATCGCCATCGCTTTGAGGTAAATGGTGCCTATGCAGACCAACTGGAAAGTGTCGGTCTTAAAACTGTTGGCACCTCTCCCGATGGCACTTTGACAGAATTCATTGAGTTGGATCGGGAGCTGCATCCTTTTTATGTGGGGACTCAAGCTCATCCAGAGTTCAAAAGTCGTCCTACGCGACCACACCCCCTTTTTGCCGGTTTAGTGAAAGCTGCCTTGGAGACTCACAATGATGCGTGATGAGCATAATGATGATGCGATAGTAGTAGATTCGCAGAGGCGATGGGCCGGTCGCCTGTGGAGCATGCAGGAAGACCGACTGCTTCTGTCTGCACATAGTAATCCCATTACCCGTCAATACATGCGCCACCCAGGCGCAGTGGCTATTCTCGCATTGAATGACGCTAATGAAGTCCTGCTGATTAACCAGTACCGCCACCCAGTCCGCGCCCAGCTGTGGGAAATACCTGCGGGTCTTCTCGACATCGAAGGAGAAGACTACCTGAGCGCTGCGAAGAGAGAGCTACGGGAAGAAGTAGATCTCTATGCCGATCAATGGAACGTTTTGCTGGATCTATTTCTCTCTCCAGGATGTAGCACGGAGTCACTGCGGATATTTCTTGCCCGCGATCTGCACGCAGCCGAGTCGGTATTTCTTAGGCAAGATGAAGAAGCAGATATTGCCGTGAAATGGGTCCCAGTCGACGAAGCAGTGGCATACGTGCTGGCAGGCAATTTTCACAACCCGAGTTTGGTAAGTGGGATTCTTGCTCTTGAGAGCAGTATGAGGCGTAGCTTTCATGACATTAGGCCTTCTGATGCTCCTTGGTTTCGCTAGTGGCTTAGATAGCTCTTTGTTGGAGGGAAGATTCGTTCTGTGGAGCCTGTCTATCCCTATGCACAAGCTATACGGGGCCACTGTGACTTCTGTCCCATGATTATGTGCATCACCTTGTTGCTAAAATCGGCTAGACTGGGGCAGTGGTAATCCATACCGGGCAACTAGGAGGGCGTATGGCTGATCTAAGCGATATCGGAACGCGCCAAACCGTCCTGGATTTAGTCATTGAAAAGGGTCCGGTGACTTCAGGAGCTATCGCTCGAATCTTGGGTCTTACTACTGCTGCCGTACGCAGACATATCACCACGTTAGAAGAGTCCGGGGAAATAGAAGAACATGACGTTCCCCCACGCGGACCGCGCGGAAGAGGTAGGCCGGCCCGTTATTACGTTGCTACCGACACCGGACGTGGAACCTTGACAGATGGCCACTCCGAAATCGCGGTGAAAGCACTGTCCTATATGACAAGGACGATGGGTGAAGAGGCTGTTGAAGCATTTGCGTCATCGCGGGCGCGTGAGATTGAGCGGAAATACACCCCTATTGTCCACGCGGCAGGATCTGATCCACTGATGAGGGCCAGCGCACTTGCTGACGCGCTCACAGAAGACGGCTATGCGGCGAGTATCCGCCCTGTGGGTGATGGTCACTTTGCGGTGCAACTATGTCAGGGGCATTGCCCCATAGAAAAAGTTGCCGAAGAGTTTCCGCAATTGTGTGAAGCGGAACTTACAGCATTTTCAAAAATTCTTGGAGTACATGTGCAACGGCTCTCCACACTTGCAGGTGGAGGACACGTATGCACCACTCACGTGCCAATTGGCATGCCGGTAGTACACCCTGCGGCGCGACACGCGTTCCGTAGGAATAGATAGAAGAGGAGCGAGGCACTCATGACGCAAACTGCGCCAGCCCAGCCGATGTCGGACGATGAGATCATTGATTCGATCGGCGCATATGAGTACGGGTGGCACGATAACGATGACTACTCTCAAGGCGTGCCTAAGGGGATTAATGAGGACATCGTCCGGTTTATCTCGCAGACTAAAGGTGAGCCTGAGTGGATGCTACAGCGTCGTCTCAAAGCCTTTGGCTTCTTTGAACGCAAACCCATGCCAGCGTGGGGACCAGATCTTTCGAGTATCGATTTTGACGACTTCAAATACTACGTCAGGCCTACAGATCGACAAGTCAAAGCGTGGGAAGATCTTCCCGAAGACATCCGCAATACCTATGATCGGTTAGGGATACCTGATGCCGAAAAGAATAGGCTCGTTGCAGGCGTAGCTGCTCAATACGAGTCCGAGGTTGTCTATCAACAAATTCAAGAGGACCTTGAGCGGCAAGGTGTCGTATTTCTTGACACTGATACTGGTCTCAAAGAGTACCCAGAACTATTTGAAGAGTATTTTGGAAAATCGGTTCCCGCTGGTGATAACAAATTTGCCGCTCTCAACACAGCCTGCTGGTCGGGCGGGTCATTTGTCTATGTTCCACCGGGCGTCCATGTAGAGATTCCGTTACAGGCCTACTTCCGTATCAATACGGAAGCGATGGGACAGTTTGAACGAACTCTGATTATTGCCGACGAAGGCTCCTATGTTCATTACGTGGAGGGGTGTACCGCACCAATCTACGATACGGACTCTCTTCACGCTGCAGTAGTTGAAATCTTCGTCCGAAAAGATGCTCGAGTGCGTTACACCACCATTCAAAACTGGTCGAATAATGTCCTCAACCTTGTGACACAGCGCGCAATGGTGGAAGAGGGCGGCACTATGGAGTGGATTGATGGAAATATCGGTTCCGGTATCACCATGAAGTACCCTGCATGCTATCTGCGCGGTGCGCATGCCAGGGGTGAAACACTCTCTATTGGTTTTGCCGGTCACGGACAGCACCAGGATACTGGTGCGAAGATGGTACATATGGCGCCCAATACGAGTTCCTCAATTGTGGCAAAGTCTGTGTCACGTGGTGGCGGCCGTACTTCGTACCGCGGACTTGTAGAGGTGCATTCAAGGGCTACGCATTCGAAATCGAATGTCCTCTGCGATGCTCTTTTGGTTGATAAGATCAGCCGAACTGACACATATCCCTATGTAGACGTGCGAACCGAAGATGTCGAGATGGGGCATGAAGCTACCGTCTCGAAAGTTAATGCAGACCAGCTATTTTATTTGATGAGCCGTGGCTTGGATGAAAACGAGGCAATGGCAACTATTGTTCGCGGTTTTGTGGAGCCAATTGCCAAGGAGCTCCCCATGGAATATGCCTTGGAACTCAACCGTCTCATTGAACTCCAGATGGAAGGATCTGTTGGCTAATGGCCGATATTGTGACGAAAACTCATGCATCAAGGGCGGATAGGCCGACATCATTCAATGTGGATGATATTCCAGTCCCCATGGGGCGAGAAGAGGATTGGCGTTTTACTCCTCTGCGACGCATTGAGAAACTTTTCGACCCTCAAGGGTATACGCAACGGGCGAAACTAGAGGCCAAACAGTCTCCGCAAGAGGTTTTTATCGAGAAGGTGGGGCGAGATGATCCCCGGGTGGGAACCGTACTGGCTCCCGGCGATCGAACGGCTGTTGTTGCATGGGAAGCTTTCGACCAAGCGACTGTGATCACTATCCCGAGGGGAGTTGAACTCGAGAATCCAGTGATCGTCGATGTGCGTGCAACTGAAGAGCTCAGTACTGACCATATTGTGATTCGGGCAGAACCTCTTTCAAAGGGAACAGTTTTGCTGCGCCATGAAGGTCCCGCAGCGCTGAACCAGACTGTTGAAGTCCGGGCCGAAGACGGAGCCCAACTTAGCGTCATCGCTGTCCACGAATGGGATCGGGATGCTGTCCATGCATCGAATCACCGGGTTAGTGTTGGACGGGACGCGTCCTTGGATCATTTGGTGGTTACTTTGGGTGGCGATTTGGTGCGGGTGTGTGTAGATACTGAATACACTGCTCCGGGAGGGACACTGCGGCTTAACGGAATTTATTTCGTCGATGCCGGCCAACACCTCGAACACCGCGTATTCGTTGACCATTCTGAGCCAAACTGCTATTCCCGCGTGGTCTATAAGGGAGCCTTGCAGGGCCAGGATGCACGCTCAGTGTGGATCGGGGATTGCCTCATTGGTGAAAATGCTGATGCAACAGATACCTATGAACTCAATCGCAACTTGATCCTTTCTGAGGGTGCGAAGGCCGACTCGGTTCCTAACCTAGAAATTGAAAATGGTGAGATTGAGGGAGCCGGACATGCGTCTGCAACTGGGCGCTTTGATGACGAACAACTTTTCTATCTCATGAGTAGAGGAATCTCGGCAGTCGACGCGCGACGTCTCGTTGTACGTGGATTCTTTGCCGAGCTCATCAACAAGATTGAGATTGAGGAAGTTCGCGATCATCTTCTCGACGCTATTGAAGATCGACTACAAGGAGCGCACTAGATGCCATGGCATGATGCCGGTACGGCTGATCTCGATGTTGCTTCTGCACGTCGAGTTACTATCGGTAATCACGTCATAGCTGTTGTCCGCGATTCGCTAGGTGATCTTTACGCGATCGACGATACCTGTACCCATGCGGATATTTCTCTTTCTGAGGGAGAAATTGGTCCGCGCAGTATTGAATGCTGGGGGCATTGCGCACAGTTCGATTTAGTGACTGGCGAAGGAGAATTACCAGCTCCAGCACCAGTGAACACATACAGACTCAAAACTGAGGGCGGACGCGTCCTCGTCGAAATATAATGAAAACAAGGAAGTGACATGGCGACTCTGAATATCAAGGACCTGCAGGTTTCGGTGGAGACCCCAGAAGGTACCAAGCAGATCCTCAAGGGGGTTGATCTTGAAGTCAAGAGCGGAGAGATTCACGCGGTGATGGGGCCTAACGGTTCAGGAAAATCTACTCTAGCTTATGCTTTGGCTGGACATCCCGCGTATGAAGTGACATCGGGGGAAGCATGGTTGGATGATCAAAATATTCTAGAGATGTCGGTTGATGAGCGCGCCAAAGCCGGTCTATTCCTAGCGATGCAGTACCCGGTCGAGGTTGCAGGAGTCTCTGTTTCTAACTTCTTGCGCACAGCAAAAACTGCAATCGACGGAAAAGCGCCCAACGTGCGCCATTGGGTAAAAGATGTGGCAAAGGCAATGGAAGATTTGCGTATGCCCACGGACTTTGCCGATCGTGATGTCAACGTTGGTTTCTCAGGCGGAGAAAAGAAACGCCTAGAGATTCTCCAGATGGAGATGCTGCACCCTAGTTTTGCGATCCTCGATGAAACCGACTCCGGTTTGGACGTGGATGCATTGCGGATTGTCTCAGAGGGAGTCAATCGAGTGCATGATAAGACGGATAATGGAGTTCTCCTTATCACTCACTACACCAGAATTCTGCGATACATAAAGCCGGATTTCGTTCACGTTTTCGTGAATGGGCGGGTGGCAGAACAAGGAGGCCCAGAACTGGCTGATCGTCTTGAAGAGGAAGGCTACGACAAGTACCTGGTATGAGCGGCGCGCCTTTCACTGCCATTGAGCTTGCAGCTGTGCGAGGGGATTTTCCGATCCTCTCGCGCATAGGCCGAGGTGGAAACCCCATTGCATATTTCGACTCGGCTGCAACCTCACAGAAACCTCTGTGCGTGCTGGAGGCAGAAGCGGATTTTTATCAGGTGCGCAATGGGGCAGTCAACCGAGGAACTCACCTCCTTGGTGACGAAGCGACAGAGGCCTTTGATAATGCTCGCTCAACAATAGCTTCATTTGTCGGCGGTCGAGGGGATGAAATTGTCTGGACAAAGAATGCAACCGAGGCACTTAATCTAGTTGCACGGTCCTATGGCGATATGGTTCTTAGTCCGGGAGATCGAATCGTTGTTACCAGGGCTGAACACCATTCCAATCTCGTTCCTTGGCAACAACTAGCTGCTCGCACTGGAGCCGAATTGGCGTGGCTTGATCTGCTTCCAGATGGGCGGATAGATCTCGAAACGCTTGGACGGATCACAGCAAATACTAAGATCGTGGCCTTTACCCACATGTCGAATGTAACGGGAGCAATCTCACCTGTAGAGGCGATTGTTGCGCAGGCTCGGGCAGTTGGCGCCAAAGTGGTACTCGATACATGTCAGTCGAGTGCGCACATACCGGTTGATGTTCGAACTTTGGGCGTAGATTTTGCTGTTTTTTCTTCACATAAAATGTTAGGACCAACGGGGATCGGGGCGCTGTGGGCGCGTCATCAGTTGCTTGCGAATATGCCTGCTTTCCTCACGGGAGGCTCTGTGGTCGCTGACGTGACGATGGAATCTGCCGAGTATCTGCCTGCCCCCAACCGATTCGAAGCTGGATCTCAGCCTGTAGCTCAAGCAGTGGCCTGGGCGGTTGCCCTCCAATACATGAGTGAATGGGGAATGGGACGGATTCAGGCTCAAGAATCAACCTTGATGCCTGCATTGATCGAAGCGGTGAAAGAAGCCCCGGGAGCACGCATTCTCGGGCCGGCAACGGCACAAGCTAGAGCTGGCGTAGTGTCATTTGAGATCGCGGGTGTCCATCCTCATGATGTGGGGCAGTTCCTCGATGCTGAAGATGTAGCGGTGCGGGTTGGGCATCACTGTGCAATCCCATTACATAGATTTTTTGGGGTGCGAGCTTCATCGCGTGCTTCTCTATCGTTGACCTCGACGTTAGATGAGATTGACCAGTTTGCAAGGGCCTTGCATAAGGTAAGCAGTTATTTCGGAGTGCAAGCATGAGTAGCTTAGAACAGTTGTACCAGCAGGTTATTTTGGATCACTCACGTAGGCGTACGGGGGAAGCCGCAATCGATGGGCTACCGTTCAGCTCACACCAAGTCAATCCCACCTGTGGGGACGAGGTGACATTGGGTGTTGACGTTGATCCAGATGGTCAGTTGACTCGCGTTGCGTGGCAGGGGGATGGATGCGCCATTTCTCAAGCATCATTGTCAATGATGAATGAGCTCATCGAAGGCGCTTCTAATGATGAGTTGCGGTCCATGTATTCGGCAATGGACCAGATGATGCATTCGCGAGGTAAAGGAGTTCCCGATGAGGTTTTGGACCGTTTGGGAGATGCCGCAGTCCTTGAAGGCACATCGAAATTTGCCAATCGGGTGAAATGCGCCTTACTGGGGTGGTATGCGCTGCGTGATTCTCTAGCTCAAGCTGGAATCGATATTGTGGAGGAAGAAAACCATGGATAATCCAATGGCAAAGCCTGAACAACGCTTTACGGTGCCTGAACCAGAAAAGGGTCCTGGAATCGACCTCGTCGAAGACGGTAATGTATCTGGTGAAGAGGTTATTGAGGCGCTCA
The DNA here is from genome assembly GCF_009696615.1 of Scrofimicrobium canadense. GTDB lineage: Bacteria > Actinomycetota > Actinomycetes > Actinomycetales > Actinomycetaceae > Scrofimicrobium > Scrofimicrobium canadense. Next base: position 76,929 of record NZ_VULO01000004.1, on the reverse strand, counting down.
AAGATGTCATCGACCCAGAGCTAGGTATTAACATTGTTGATCTGGGCTTGGTCTATGGCATTGCTATCCATGAAGATAATGCTATTCGGCTAAATATGACCCTTACTTCTGCTGCTTGCCCACTCACCGATGTTATTGAGCGTCAGACAGAAATGGTGTTGGGGCCGTATTCGACCGACGTGACCGTCAATTGGGTATGGTTACCGCCGTGGGGTCCCGAGTGTATCTCCGACGATGGTCGCGCGCAGCTTCGCGCCATCGGGTTCAACGTCTGATAGTCAGTATTCTTTGTAGAAACGAGACAGCATAGCTTCTTTGAACTCAAAGAAGCAGTCAGAGACAATCGCTGAACGGATCGCATCAACGAGACGAACAGTAAACCATTCGTTATGGATAGTGGCCAATGTTGCCGCGAGTATTTCTTTACCTTTGAATAGATGGCGAACATAAGCTCGGGTGTAATGGGTGCATGTGTAGCATCCACATCCCTCGACCAAGGGTGAAAAATCGCGGGCAAAGCGTGCATTAGTGATATTGAAACGTCCATCTGGACCATAAATGGCGCCATTGCGGGCAACCCGTGAGGGATTAACACAGTCGAAGGTATCGGCACCAGATTCAATAGCTGCGAAAAAGTCGATGGGTTCTGAGATTCCTAGGAGGTGCCGGGGCTTCTCCTCTGGCAGCTCGGAGCATACCCACCCAACGATAGTGCCTAGGTTTTCCTTCTCTAGAGCTCCGCCGATTCCGAAGCCGTCGAAACTATAGCCGTCAACGACCATCTGCGACAGGTTGCGCGCCGCGCGACGTCGCAAATTCTCATATTGTGCCCCTTGCACAACCCCCCACAACTGTTGATAGGGCTTGTGTGTACGTTCTTCCGTGAACGTCTTGTGCGCGGCTAGGCACCGAGCAGCCCAAGCTTCGGTGCGATCCAACGACTCGATTTGATAGTCGTACGGGTGAAGCAACGATGTAAGTTCATCGAAGGCAAACATGATGTCGGCGCCCAACTCGTGCTGAATACGGAGAGACACCTCGGCATTAAAAACATGTTTTGAGCCATCAATGTGACTGGAAAATACGACACCGTCGTCATTCACGACCGCTTTTGATTCGCGCACCGCGAGACGTGCAGTTTTTTCATCTGCGGCGCGTTTACCGGAAAACTCTTCTGAAAGGACTTTTTTGAATCCAGCTCCCATGGACAGTACTTGGAATCCACCGGAGTCGGTGTAGCTGGGGCCGTTCCAGTTCATGAATTTTCCAAGTCCGCCCGCCTCGTCAACGATATCGGAACCTGGTTGGAGATAGAGGTGGTAGGCATTGGCCAATACTGCTTGAGCACCTAAGGCGACAAGCATTTCTGGAACCAACCCTTTGACGTTTGCTTTAGTCCCTACAGGAATAAAAGCGGGTGTTTGGATGTCACCGTGTGCTGTATGAAGCGTTCCAGCTCTGCCCAAGGTGTTGTCTAGGCGTTTCTCGACTGTAAAGCCGCGGTCCCGCTGTACTTCAGTAAAAGCGTGTACTGGAGCTGAACCTAACCAATCACTTGTCATAAGAGAGTTCTCTCTTTCTCACCGCTGCAATGGCAGGGTAAAGAAGTGGTAGAAATAGTATTTCAACGAGCATTTTGTACGCGTAGCCGACCACGAGGTAATTGACAAAATCCCATCCGGTCAACACACCATAGAACGCGATAGTACAAAAAATTGCCGTATCAGCGGCTTCGCCAACGATTGATGACCCAAGTAGCCTCACCCACAGTCGGCGTTCGCCCCAACGTTTCTTGATGGACACTAGAACGTATGCATTGAGTAACTGGCCCACCAAATAGGCGACAAGAGAAGCGAGTACGATTCTCGGCACAAAACCTAAAATTGCTTCAAATGCTTCCTGATTTTCGTATCCGGGGGCTGGCGGTAACAGTTGGACAACAAAAAAGGTGAGTGAAGCAACGGCAGACATCACAAATCCGATGACGATTACCCGTCGAGCACGGGCGAAACCGTACACTTCAGCTAAAACATCTCCCAAAACGTATGTGAGAGGAAAAAGAACGGCCCCGCCGTCGAAAATCAGGCTTCCTATTGAAAACAGTTTTGTTGCTGCGACGTTAGCAATCAGAAGAAAAGCCACGAAACTAATGGCAATGAGATCGTACAGTCGTGGATTGGATTTAGACACGGGCGATAGTCTACTAGGATCATCTGGTGATATCTGTACACGACTTTTCTTTACGTATCGGCGCACGCGAACTAGTGCACAATGCCAATTTCAGCATCTCAAAAGGTGCCAAAATAGGTTTGGTTGGGCGAAATGGTGCCGGTAAGACCACTACAATGCGACTATTGGCCGGTGAGAAAGACCGTGGGGCAGCTGAACACGAAGGTAAGATCACGGTAAGCGGACAGGTTGGATATCTGCCACAAGACACTACTGAAGGTGACCTCACACAGAGTGCACGAGAGAGAATCATCTCAGTAAGAGGTATCGACCAACTATTAGCCCGTATACGCAAGGCAGAGCTCGAGATGAGTACTCAAACGGGACCTCGCCAGCAGAAGGCCATGGAACGATACGTTCGTCTGGACCAAGAATTCACCAATAACGGTGGATGGGCAGCAGCCTCGGAAGCAGCTCAAATTGCCGCAGCTTTAGGAGTTGACGAAAGACTACTCGACCAGACTCTCGATACTCTTTCGGGAGGGCAACGCCGTAGAGTCGAGTTGGCAAGAGTTTTGTTCTCAGGGGCACAGACGCTTCTTCTTGACGAGCCGACAAACCACCTCGATCATGATTCCATTCTGTGGCTGCGCGATTGGCTACAAAACTATTCGGGTGGATTTATGGTCATTAGTCACGATGTGAATCTTTTAGAAGAGACCGTCAACCAGGTGTTTTACCTTGATGCCCGTACTGCCACTTTGGATGTCTATCATCTGGGATGGAAAGCATATTTGCGTCAACGCGAAGAAGATGAGCGGCGTCGCCGCAAGGAACGTGCTAATGCGTTACGTAAAGCAGCGACGTTGCAGGCGCAGGGCGAAAAAATGCGATACAAAGCAACGAAGGCGGTCGCTGCGCAACAAATGCTTAGGCGCGCAGAGGAGCTGCGGAAAGCCGCCGGTGAAGAGGCATCAGAAGAGCGTGCGGCGCGCATTCGTTTCCCTGAACCTGCTGAGTGTGGAAAGGTACCCCTCACCGCAGAGGGGCTCTCAAAGTCGTATGGTTCCCTCGAAGTATTTACTGGTGTAGACCTTGCAATTGATCGTGGTGCCCGTGTGGTGGTCCTCGGTCTCAATGGCGCAGGAAAAACCACTTTGCTACGCATTCTTGCGGGAGTCGAATCCTCCGATTCCGGTGAGGTGAAGCCCGGGCACGGGTTGCTGCTTGGATACTACGCCCAGGAACATGACCTCTTGGACACCGAGGCCACCGTTGAAGAGAATATGCGCTCTGGTGCCCCTTTCCTTGACGATACTGCACTCAGATCGATTCTGGGACAGTTTCTTTTTGGCGCCGATGACATCGTTAAGCCAGTCGGGGTTCTTTCTGGAGGTGAAAAGACTCGTTTGGCTCTGGCCACTCTGGTAGCGTCAAGTGCTAATGTTTTGCTTTTAGATGAGCCCACGAATAATCTCGATCCGGCGTCACGCGAAGAAATTCTCAGTGCTTTGCGGACCTATGAAGGCGCAGTTGTCCTTGTGACTCACGATGCAGGTGCCGTGGAGGCCCTCAACCCAGACAGGGTACTTTTACTGCCAGATGGCGATGAAGATCTGTGGGATGAGAGCTATTTAGATCTGGTCAGTCTGACGTAGAGTCGTTCTCAATTTCGTCCAGAGTTTTTACTTCAGCGGGAAAACCGCGATGTTTAAGATATTCAAGAAGAGTTTGAGTGTGCTCTTCGCATGCAAGCCAGGTCTTATGTCGCCCATAATGAATTTTTGGGTTCGACCAGACCACTGCATTCACCGCATCGTGTGTGCATTCGCGAGCTGAGCAAATCAACGTATCGGGACCAGGAGTGAGTGGCATGATCCACAGGATACAACGAGCCTGCCGGCAAAGTCTGTCATACCCTGAAGATATGAGTAGACATACAGTGATTTTCATACGCCATGCTAAAGCTGCGCAGTCGTCAGCCACGGGGGACAGTGGCCGTGCTCTCACAGACGAGGGTAAGGAACAGGCGCAACAGCTAGGGAAGAAACTAACAGCGACTCTTGCTAAAGTCGACAAAATATTTCTTTCTCCCGCAACTAGGGCAATTGAGACCTGGGAGCAGATGACACAGGGAGCTGGCCTTTCTACGGGAGATCTTCCCAATCCTCAGCAAGATCCAGTGATCTATGCCGGTGAGCCGCATGCGATTCTCGACATGGTGAGAGCCCAAGGAGATGGCGAAACTGTCGTTGTCGTTGGCCATGAGCCCACTATTTCCGAGGTGGCACGTTTGAGTGTCAAGGATGACGTTGAGGTCCCAGCAGGGATTCCTACCGCATCTGCCATTATCATTAGTGCAAGCCACGATTGGAAAGAATGGCACTCACACGTGGCAACCACAGCAGAGTTCATTCACTAAACGAGAAAAGATCGCGATGGTGCGCAAGCTCAAGAATAAGGTCTATGAGGCTGAACTATTTCGCCTGCAGAGCGAACTGGTAAAACTCCAAGAATGGGTCAAGAGCACGGGGGAGCGCATCGTTGTTGTTTTTGAAGGTCGCGATGCAGCGGGCAAAGGAGGTGCAATTAAGAGAGTCACCGAATACCTATCTCCTCGAGTTGCTCGCATCGCCGCGCTCCCAACACCTACCGAACGTCAGAAGACTCAGTGGTATTTTCAGCGCTACACTGAACACCTGCCTTCAGCAGGTGAGATAGTGCTGTTTGACCGTTCATGGTATAACCGGGCAGGTGTTGAACGGGTCATGGGATTTTGCACTCAGCAGGAACATGCTCGTTTCTTACGAGAAGCGCCTATCTTTGAACAGATGCTGAACAACGACGGGATTATGTTACGCAAGTATTGGTTTTCGGTATCAAGAGAAGAGCAACTCAAACGTTTTACATCGAGGCTAAAGGACCCAGTCCGACGTTGGAAGCTATCGCCCATGGACCTGGAATCGATCAATCGCTGGGATGAGTATTCGCGGGCGAAGGACGATATGTTCACGCACACCGATACCCCCTGGGCTCCCTGGTATGTGGTCGAATCAGACAATAAAAAGTCCGCGCGACTCAACATGATTGCTCATCTGCTTTCAACAATCCCTTATAAAGAAATTCCCTGGCCTGAGGTTGAGCTTCCTTCAGAAATTCCTCAGGAAAGTCACTATGAACGTCCCCCCAAAGATCTCTCGACGTATGTTCCCGATCATGTCGCTGAACTACTGGGAGACCCCGAATCGCACCTGTAGAGGTTAAATAATGTCTTTTCTTTCCAACGACGTTTTAACTGCAATTCATGATCGCGCCCCACACTATGATGCGAACAATGCTTGGCCAAAAGAGGACTTCGAAGCGTTGAAAGAATGTGGCTATCTGGGTGCATTTGTTCCGCGAGAGTACGGGGGAGGAGGACTAAACCTCGAAGAGATTGCTGCTGAACAAACCCTGTTGGCAAAAGCCTCGCCGTCGACTGCTTTGGCAGTTAACATGCATCAAATTATTGTAGGCGTGGCCCGCCATATGGTTCGCGAAGGACTGGACCAGGGACGAAAGATACTTGAGGATGCTGTGGCTGGGGAGCTCTTCGCATTCGGTATCTCTGAGCCAGGCAATGACCTGGTTCTCTTTGGCTCCATCACTCAGGCAACACCTAACGCTGAGGGATACTCTTTTACAGGAACTAAAGTCTTTACTTCTATGGCCCCAGCGTGGACTCGCATGCTTACATTTGGACGCGATACTGACACTGGAAAGTCAGTATTTGCAATCATACTTCGAGAAACCCCTGGAATAATGATTAAGGATGATTGGGACACCATTGGCATGCGTGGGACTCAGTCCAATACTACGGTTCTCGATAACGCACAGAGCGACTGGATTCTCACGATTACAGATCCAGGCCCGTCGACAGACCCCGTTGTCTTTGGCATTTTCGCAAACTTTGAAGTGTTGCTGGCTGCTACGTATATGGGGATTGGCTTGCGAGCTATCGAGGTTGCAGCCGAGCACGTGAAAACCAGGAAATCTGTGAAGAACCAATCCGTGTATGCCAACGATCCAGACATCCGGTGGAGAATCGCCGATGCAGCGATTCGAATGGATGGCGTCGGTCCTCAGATTCGCGAACTTGCGCGTTCTTTCGATAACAAGGATGAGCTTGGAGCCTTATGGATGCCACGGTTATCCGCAGTGAAAAATGCTTCAGCAGAGGCCTCGCTCCACGCAGTAGACCAGTGTATTCGCGCATGTGGTGGTAGTTCTTATTACACGAAGAACGAACTTTCTCGCCTATATCGAGATGTCTTGGCTGGTCTATTCCAGCCTTCAGATCAAGAATCTCTTCACGGTGCATGGGCGGGGATAGTTTTGGGGCCTACTGGCGACTAGACGCAATTGCACATTGTTGCTGCGATCTTATCGCTGCGAGCTATAGGCCGTACGGGAATACCTGTCCCTGTCACGATGAAAGGTTTTGTGTGCAAATCTGGTTGCCACCTTCAGAGGGAAAACACGCACCTACAACGGGGCCTGCGCTTGACCTGAAGACGCTGTACTTGCCGGAGCTAGGAGAGGTTCGTTCGCGTGTCATGAGGGACTTACAGGAAGTTTCCTCGTCCAAAGATGCATTAAAAATTCTCAAAGTTGGGCCAAAAGCTGCCTTTGAGATTGAGGCAAATACGAGACTTGCTGAAGGGCCGTGTGCTCCAGCAATTGACCTGTATACAGGAGTTCTTTACGAGGCCCTACAACCAAGCGAGCTGCCGGAAGAGGCACTGAAGAAGATCCGAATTTTTTCGGGACTCTTTGGTGTAGTGAGAGCCACAGACCCTATTCCCAACCATCGGCTTTCTATCGGAGTTACGTTGCCCGCACTTGGTCCGCTAACGGCGATGTGGAGAAAGCATCTTCAACAGGTTCTCGAAGTACCTGACGAAGGTGTTTTTGATGCACGCTCTGGACCCTATCGACAGGCATTTCCTCTTCCAAAGACAGCGTCAGTGATTGAGCTGAAAGCTGTAAAACTTAATGCCTTTGGGAAACTACAGGTTGTCAGTCATTTTGCAAAGTACTGGCGAGGAGTAGCGGCCCGTGAACTTCTGCGCAACCCTGCACAGGATCCGTATGCGATCCTGGCAGGGTTGTCAAGACGCCCTGATGTGAAAGACGTTATCATCGACGGGTTGAGAGTAACGGTCGTTGTAGCCTAACGCGAAAGCGAGAGTGCCTCGCGAATCTTCAGTCTTCGGCCAACTTGGAGCAGAGATCCTGTATAGATTCTTTCACCAACAAGAACGACACACAGTGTTGATACTAGCAAAATTACGAGTGAGAGCAGCGGTTCCCACCAGAGGGCAGTGCCGGTGAATAGTCGAACGGGCATTGCTACTGGAGCCGAGAAAGGAAAGTATGAGGCGATGGACATGATTAGCTGGTTGTCACCAAAGAGAATCACAACGAAGTAGGGCAGCATTATCAGCATCATCACGGGCATTAAAACTGTGCCCGAATCTTCGATCCGCGATACCAGAGACGCGGATGCCGCAAAGATTGATGCGATGAGAAGAAAACCAACAACGAAGAACAAGAGAAACCAGAGTAGTGGGGCACCGATAAGTCCCAATAGTTCTTCTTGCCCAGTGACCACTAATCCGATAATAGTGACTGCAGCTATCGCGGCCATCTGACCAAAGGCAAGAATAGAGTTTCCAACGTTTTTTCCTGCCAAAAGTGCCCGTGCAGGAATCGCTGACAGCAGCAATTCCACCGTTCGGGTCTGTTTCTCAACGATCGTGTTTTGAGCAATAGTTGATCCAAAAGCCATTGCCATCATCATAAAAATGGCACCAAAAGCTATCGATACTATATAGCGAAGCAACGGACTGCTTTCCGGGGGCTCTAGTAACTCTACTGTAGGGCTCACGCTCAGGGCTGTTATAAGGCCTTGTGGTTCTTTGTCGAGGGCCACAAGAGAATATCCGAGAACGGAGTCCTCAGGAATAATGGCTGCTGAGACATCTCCGGTGCGAACTAATGCGTTTGCCTCATCGATTGACGATACGGCTACTGGAGTGATCACACCTGAAAGGTCAATTTCAGGTGTGATTCCCTCAACAACTGCCACACTATCTGGTTTGGATTCGCCACCCGAAAAGATACTGCCAAAGATAATAGACCCAAAAACTACGACCAGCAGAATTGCCGTTGTGATCAGGAAGGATTTAGTTTTTACTTGTGAAAGAATCTCCCGTTTGGCCACGAGATAGAAGGTGGTGGGCAACAGCATCATGGAGTTCTCTTGCAATCCGCATTCTCTCAATAGTGACTGCCTGACGTTCGGATTGGAGTTGCTGGTTCGCTAGTGCTTTGGTGAGGTTCACTAACTGTTCGCGGTCTTGTTTGGACGCCCATGCGCGATTACCGAACCATATAGCGCAGCGTAGTACACTACATTGATCAGCATTATTACCAGCGAATAGGCAACCAAGGGCGATAGTGCCCAATCCTGTATATCGCCTCCGAAGTCGGCAGCGATACTTTCATTCGTGCTGACCATGTAGAGACTTATTATTGTCACTGATAAGAGCACTGCCACCAGCGCGCCCTGCACCCACGACGCGCGAGTGCGGTCTGTGGTTTCTGCCCCCACACTGTAGAGAGCTAGAAAACGAGCGACGGTAATGATCGAGCTTTCGGAGACTGCGAATGCTGTCGCGATACAAAACGCGACTGTCACCAAGGCAGCAACAGAGCAGGGCACCACTCGGCGTAACCCTAGAGGAAGGATCACTAATGCTCATAGCAGAAGTGACCATCCCATACTTAGAGGGTCATTAAAGAGACCTGTCATCTGCCATAGCACCATGCTGATAGCGCTCAGAAAGTAGAGACCGATCGCTATTACCGTGTCAACCTTCACTCGGTTGTCATGACGGAATGGCGCGTTCATGTGCTTAGGCTATGCGCTGGTAGTTCCCGTGTCTTCCCTCCTGAGAGGGAAAGAACCGACCTTAGCGAAACTTTCTGCCGCCCCTATTCCGGGGTGCGGCTCCTTGATCAACTGAGATACGGAGCTTTCGTCCCTTGATGGTGGCACGACCGATCTTTTTCACTTGAGAAGATGAGAGATTCTCCGAGAGTTCTACAAGGGAAAAAGACGGGAAAATGTGAACTTTTCCAACTGATGAACCCCGCAGGTTGCCTTCGCCCGTAATCGTACCAACAATGGCTCCGGGACTCACGCCATCGCGTTTTCCGACCTCTAAGCGATAGCGATGATGGAAACTACTGTCCTCATCTCGGCGAGGATCTCGCTTGTTTCCGCTGCGCTTTTTCTTGTCTCCTGGTGTCCACCAGTCTTCGGTCAGCTCAGCTGGACCTTGAGCGTCAGCTCCTATGGACGTTGCCAACAGTCGTAGTGCAATCTCTTCCAATCCCTGTCCAGCATGAACTGCGTCAGTGATGGCATCGCGCAAGACCTCCTCGAATGGAATCGCCCCATTGCCGGTGGCTGAGAGTTTACGTTGGGCAATAAATCTTGCGACATCAGCACCGGAAGGAATATGAGCACGTTCCATCCTGGTACCTGTAAGGTTCTCGATTTGGCGCAGCCTGTGCCGTTCGCGCGGTGTGAAAAATGTGAGCGACTCTCCGTCTCGCCCAGCTCTGCCGGTGCGGCCTACACGGTGAACGTAAGCTTCAGTCTCACGCGGCGGCTCATAGTTCACTACGAGAGATATCCTCTCGACGTCTAGGCCTCGCGCAGCAACATCTGTAGCAACCAATACGTCGAGGGAACCTCCTCGCAGGCGCTCAACCAGGCGTTCTCTATCGCGCTGTGGAACATCACCAGATATTCCGGCGGCCTTGAAACCTCTCGCCGCCAAGTCAAGAGAAATCTCCTCAGCATTTTGGCGCGTTCGAACGAAAACGATAGTTCCACCCTCGCGTACAGCTAACACTCGCGAAAGTGCTTCAAAACGCCAGTGAGGTGATACCACGGCATAGGTTTGATGGATAGTGTCAACTGTGGTGGATTGCACACTTACTTCTAGTCGAACAGGATTATGCAAATGCGTATCTGCGACGCGGGCAATAGCGCGCGGCATTGTTGCAGAAAAAAGTGCGGTCAAACGGTGTTCTGGAATATCTGCGGCGATGAGTTCAACATCTTCTGCAAATCCCATCCGCAGCATTTCGTCCGCCTCATCCAGAACGAAAGTGTGGACATGGTCGAGGCGTAGGGCCCCCTTTTTTATGAGATCAATAACACGGCCTGGTGTTCCTACGACTACCTGGGTGCCCTCTTTGAGTGCGCGTAGCTGGGGACCATATGGACTGCCCCCATACACGGCGATGACATCGGCACCAAAGCTCTCCATTGCTGCTGCCGTCTGCAAAGCAAGTTCTCTTGTGGGTGCCAGGACTAATGCCTGCACTTCGGCCAAATTTTTGTCGAGCCGGGCAATGAGCGGCAGCCCGAATGCTGCCGTCTTTCCGGTGCCTGTCTGCGCAATGCCGACGACGTCACGCCCCTCGAGAAGAACTGGAATCGCGGCAGTCTGAATATCAGTGGGGTGTTCAAATCCGAGCTTATCGACGACGGAAATGAGAGACTCTGGGAGTCCTAAATCATAAAAGGTGGTGGTTGTCATTCTGTCCCTTCTAACCGCGCTTAGTCTAGCGGGGCTAAGGCAGGTAGACTTCCATTCGACGCAAGGGAAGGATCACACAGTGCTACGCACACATACTGCTTCAGAACTCGGCAAAGACATGATCGGGCAAACCGTGACCCTCACTGGATGGGTTGATCGGCGCCGAGATCATGGTGGCGTGGTGTTTGTGGACCTTCGTGATGTAAGTGGGGTCGCCCAGGTAGTTGTCCGTGACGAGAATATTGCTCACCAGTTGCGCAGCGAATATGTCATCAAAGTCACCGGTGAGGTTGCGGCGCGTCCCGAAGGAAATGAGAATCCTGACCTTCCTACCGGATTTATTGAGGTTCTCGGTGACGATGTGGAGATTCTCAACACCTCGGCGCCACTGCCGTTCCAAGTCTCAACACATGAGGGTGAGCCAACAGCGGGCGAAGAGGTTCGCTTGAAATATCGCTACCTCGATCTACGGCGTCCGGCGGCAGCCTACCCTCTCAAGCTTCGATCTGCTGTAAATCGGGCAGCGAGGGAAACCTTGTATGAAAAAGGCTTCACTGAAATCGAGACTCCCACACTTACCGCATCTACCCCCGAAGGGGCACGTGACTTCCTGGTTCCAGCTCGATTGTCGCCTGGCTCGTGGTATGCGTTACCGCAATCACCTCAGCTCTTCAAGCAGATGCTCATGGTGGCGGGGATGGAGCGATACTTCCAGATTGCCCGTTGCTACCGTGATGAGGATTTCCGTGCGGACCGCCAGCCTGAGTTCACTCAGTTGGATGTCGAGATGAGTTTCGTCGACCAAGACGATGTGATTGAGGTTGCCGAAGCCGTTCTGAAAGCCGTCTGGGCTGCGGGTGGTTACGAAATTTCTGTTCCGATTCCACGCATGCCCTTCCTAGAAGCAATGGAACGTTTTGGCTCTGATAAGCCCGATCTTCGATTCGGACAGGAGCTTACAAACCTTACCGATTACTTCAAGAACACCACGTTCAGAGTGTTTCAAGCTCCTTATGTTGGAGCAGTAGTTATGCCTGGTGGCGCCTCGCAGCCGCGACGTACCTTCGATAAATGGCAGGAGTGGGCTAAGTCTCGGGGAGCTAAAGGCCTCGCGTACGTGACCATTAACGACGAAGGAGTCCTAGGCGGCCCGGTCGCTAAAAACCTCTCTGATGGTGAACGTGACGGATTGGCCGAAGCCACTGGTGCGCAGCCTGGAGATTGCATTTTCTTTGGCGCTGGAGAACCAGACGGTGCTCGGGCGCTTCTGGGTGCTGCACGCCTTGAAATTGGCAAGCGTTGTAATTTGATAGACCAGGATGAGTGGGCGTTCGTGTGGATTGTCGACGCTCCGCTATTCAAGCCGGCTGCTGATGCCGTCAGCGAAGGTGATGTCGCTATGGGGTCTGGTGCGTGGACAGCGGTGCATCATGCGTTCACCTCACCAAAACCGGAATCCCTCGATACTTTCGATACAGATCCTGGCAACGCCTTGGCCTACGCATATGACATTGTGTGCAACGGCAATGAGATTGGTGGAGGTTCTATTCGTATCCATCAACGTGAGGTTCAAGAACGAGTATTCAAAGTCATGGGAATCGACGAAGAGCGCGCTCAAGAACAATTTGGCTTCCTTCTTGATGCCTTCCAGTTTGGAGCACCCCCTCACGGCGGCATAGCTTTTGGTTGGGACCGTATTGTGTCTCTTCTTGCTCACACTGAGTCGATTCGCGATGCTATCGCATTCCCGAAGTCGGGGGGCGGATTCGATCCACTCACGTCGGCACCGGCTCCAATCACACCCGAACAACGAAAAGAAGCCGGTGTTGATGCAAAGCCAAAGGCAAAAACTGAGGAAAACGAACAAGGCTAATCTGGCACCCACGAGCCCGCCCTATGAACAGAGGGCGGGCACCGTTGAGTTATCGGTGTAGCGTATGCCTATGTGACGATTGCGATTAGCGTTTTAGCTGTCCTGGTAGGGGCATTTGCTCAAGCTTCAGCGGGAACTGGGCTCGGTCTTATCAGTGGGGGAATACTGGTAGTGACTCTGGGACGCGAACCTTCAATCGTGCTATTGTCACTTATCTCTATTCCGATGATGGCGGCAATTCTTTGGCAAAATCACCGGGATATTCAATGGAAAAATGCCGTATTCATGACTATTCCAGCGCTCATTGCTACACCACTATTAGCTTTGGGACTGCGTAAGGTCGCCGACGGCTATCTTCTTGTGGCTGCGGGAGTGGCTGTTCTTATGAGCGTATTCTTCCTCCTCAATGGACATAATGTTGCCCGACTGAAAGGCAAAATCGGGGCGACCGGAGCAGGCTTGTTATCGGCTGTGATGAATATGCTTTCAGGATCCGGAGGGCCGCCTGTCGCTATCTATGCTGTCAACGCGCAGTGGTCACCGAGCGCAACGCGTGGGACTTTACAGGTCTTTTTCATGGGAATGTCTTTGGCTTCTGTAACGTCGCTTGGCATTCCATTGTGGGATATTCGCACCGTGATCTTCCTGTGCTGTGCCGCTGTAGTGGGGACCGTTAGTGGAATGCTCGTTGCCAACAAGTTGCCGGTGAAAGCGGCCCGTCTTGCGATTCTGGCTCTTGCTGCACTGGGAGGGTGCGTGATGCTTGGATCAGGAATCGCTAGTTTCCTGTAAGGACGACCAGGAGAGAATTGCGCAGTTGCTGCGCATTGTCGCTTTTTCATAAACATTTGTCGGTGAGCCCGGTTACACTATGACTATGCGCAAAATCGAACTCCACCCAGAAAATCCACAAGTCCGCCTCGTCCGCCAAATCGTTGATATCCTCAATGATGGTGGAATCATTGCTCTTCCCACTGATTCGGGATATGCGATTGCATCAAAGCTTGGTAATAAGGAGGGAATGGACCGCATTCGGGATATTCGCAAACTTGACGAAAAGCATAATTTTTCTTTGCTGTGTGCCTCGTTTGCTCAGTTGGGTGAGCTGGTCCATGTCGATAACAAAGCCTATAGAACTATCAAGGCTCTGACCCCGGGTGCTTACACCTTCATTTTACAAGGCACAAAAGAAGTGCCTCGAATGACGCTGAATAAGAAGAAGCACACTGTCGGTGTGCGATTGCCAGACCATAAGATTACCCAGGCAATAGTCGCAGAACTTGGAGAACCCTTGCTTTGTTCGACATTGATACTTCCGGGTACTGACGATGCTCTCTACAAGGTTGATGATGTTGAGGATGCCATCGGGGAAAGCGTAGATGCGGTTGTGGAGGGGCCAGTTGGTCTTGAAGGTGCGACTACGGTCATTGACTTTACTCCCGGTTATCCTGAGGTGGTGCGCGAAGGTGCGGGGGATACCTCCCTCTTTGAGTGATGGACCTTTTTTCCTCTCTTGGTGTCGATAACCAAGGAATACCGAAACCAAGTCTCAGCGCTCCTTTGGCCGTTCGTATGCGTCCATCCTCAGTTGATGAGGTCCTGGGACAAGACCACCTTCTTGAGCCGGGCTCACCGCTGCGGAGGCTTTTGTCCCCAGATGTTGACGACGCATCGTCAGTCGTACTGTGGGGACCTCCAGGAACCGGTAAGACGACTTTGGCATATCTCATTGCCCGAGAGTCAAGAAAGACCTTTGTTGAAGTCTCAGCTGTGTCTGCTGGCGTGAAGGAAGTACGCGCGGTGATTGAAGAGGCGAAACGGAGACTTTTCGCGTCAGGTGAGCAAACAGTACTCTTTGTTGATGAGGTGCATCGTTTCTCAAAAACGCAGCAAGATTCGCTTTTGCCAGCCGTAGAGAATCGCTGGGTTACGCTAGTAGCGGCAACCACCGAAAATCCAAGTTTTTCAGTTATTTCCCCATTGCTATCGCGATCAATTCTCCTGGTCTTGCATCCACTCACGGAAGAACACGTGCACAGTGCCTTGCACCGTGCCCTCGAAGACGAGCGGGGGCTGGCTGGTAAATATCATGCACATGAGGATGCGATCGATGCTTTGGGGCGTCTGTCTGGAGGGGATGCCCGGCGCGCTCTCACATTGCTTGAGGCTGCTGCAGGAGTCGCACGCGAGATCGGCACAACAACCATCGAAGCCGATCATGTTGCCCAGGCAGCAAATACCGCTTTAGTGAGGTGGGATGAAGATCAACACTACGATGTTGCCTCTGCCTTCATCAAGTCGATGCGCGGTTCTGATCCTGATGCGGCTATCCATTACTTAGCCCGCATGATTGAAGCGGGGGAAGATCCCCGTTTTATCGCCAGGCGCGTGGTTATCGCTGCGGCCGAAGAAGTCGGACTTGCTGACACATCTGTTCTGCGTACAGCGGTTGCAGCGGCTCAGGCCGTAGCTCTTATCGGGATGCCAGAGGCGCGAATAATTCTGGCAGAAGCAGTCTTAGCTGTAGCAATGGCTCCAAAATCCAATGCAGCCTATATGGCTATTGATGCTGCGCTTGCAGATGTCCGCAAAGGAAATATCGGCGCTGTTCCTATGCACCTACGCGATAGTCACTATTCGGGTTCAAAAGGACTGGGGCATGGACAGGGATATCGCTATGCCCACGATTCGCCCCACGGCGTTGCCGCTCAACAGTATTTGCCAGATCCGCTGATAGGGACCCGCTATTATCACCCCACGGAGCGCGGTGATGAGGGAATGCTCACTAAACGCCTCGATCGGCTCAGAGAAATACTGGATATGGGCTAATCTAGAGCAGTTGCTATATGGGAAATCCATATAGACAATCCTGGGGTCTTAGCCACTTGGTGGGCCCCATGCGGAATTCCGCGTGATACTAACGATCAGGAGAAAAAATGGCAGGGAATCGTTCCCGCAAGCAGGTGCGTGAATCACGCGCACTCGGAATTGCATTGACCCCCAAGGCCGTGCGCTATTTTGAGAAGCGCCCTTATGGTCCGGGAGAGCACGGACGTAGCCGTCGTCGTCAAGAGTCTGACTACGCGGTGCGTTTGAAGGAAAAGCAGCGTCTGCGCGCTCAGTACTACATTCGTGAAGCTCAGATGGTGCGTGCCTTCGAAGAAGCTCGTAAAGAAAAAGGCCTATCGGGTGAAAACCTCGTAGAGCTGCTGGAAATGCGTCTCGATGCGCTGGTTCTTCGTGCAGGATTTGCACGTACGATGCCGCAGGCACGTCAAGAGGTCGTTCACCGGCATATCTTAGTTGACGGCAAGATTGTTGACCGTCCTTCTTTCCGCGTAAAGCCCGGTCAGGTTATCCAGGTTAAGCCGAAGTCACAGACCACCGTTCCTTTCCAGGTCGCAGCTGCTGGTGCTCACCGGGACGTTCTTCCCGATGTTCCTCCGTACCTAGAAGTTGAGCTAGAGAAGCTGAAAGCCACTCTGGTCCGTCGCCCTAAGCGCGCTGAAGTTCCCGTCATCTGTGATGTGCAGATGGTCGTTGAATACTACTCACGCTAATTTTATAGCGATAGAATCGGGCTCTGCTACAACGCGGAGCCCGATTTTCGTCTTGATACCAATGTAGGAATTGGGTTCGTCAACGGTTTAGACGACCTAGCTATCCTCTGTGGAGAGAATACGCCGAGAGTCAATCCGCTCTCGTATTCTTGCTCGTGTCAAGAAGTAGCCCCAATACCCTTAGACTTGTCCATGGGAACCTATCAATAGCGAGGATACATGCGCACTGCTGAGATTCGTCAACGTTGGCTGGACTATTTTACAAGCAATGGTCACGAACTTAGGCCATCAGTATCGTTGATCTCACCCGACCCCTCAATCTTGTTCACCATTGCCGGGATGGTGCCGTTCATTCCATACATTACTGGGGAAGAAAAAGCACCATGGCCGCGTGCGGTATCGGTACAAAAATGCCTGCGTACCAACGACATCGACAACGTTGGTCACACGACCAGACACGGAACTTTTTTCCAGATGAATGGGAATTTTTCTTTCGGCGATTATTTCAAAGAAGGTGCGATCGGATATGCCTGGGACCTGCTCACCGGTTCCCAAAACGAAGGAAAGTACGGGCTTGACGGCGATCGGCTATGGGTCACCATTTGGGACGAAGACGTCGAAAGCTTCGATATCCTCACGAAAGAGATCGGGTTAGAACCGGCCCATATTGTTCGTTTGCCTCGCTCAGAAAACTTTTGGGATACAGGTCAGCCGGGACCGGCTGGGCCATGCTGCGAATGGCACTATGACCGGGGCCCCTCCTACGGTCCTTCGGCACAAGGCGGCAATGTGGACCCTGGTGGTGATCGCTACCTGGAATTATGGAATCTAGTTTTTGACCAGTACATGCGTGGCCCAGGAGAAGGCAAAAATTACCCTCTACTGCACGAACTAGATCATAAGTCTATCGATACGGGCGCTGGACTTGAGCGCATCGCATTTGTCCTTCAGGACAAACCGAATATGTTTGAAATTGATGAAGTTCGTCCAGTCATTACCGAAGTTGAAGAGATGACGGGACGTCGCTATGGCTCAGATACAGAAGCCGACGTGCGCATGCGCGTAGTAGCGGATCATGTGCGCTCATCAATGATGCTCATTAGTGACGGAGTGAGACCAGGGAATGACGGTAGGGGTTATGTCCTGCGCCGTCTGATTCGTCGCGCGGTGCGTTCGATGCGTTTGCTGGGTCTGGACGAGGCGACAATGCCGCAGCTTTTTCCCGTCTCTCGCGACGCAATGGCACCGTCATATCCAGAGCTGGTGTCTCAATGGTCCTCAATCGCGGATGTCGCATATGGTGAGGAGGATGCCTTTAGGCGCACCCTGGAGTCCGGTACTTCGATTTTCGATACGGCAGTAAAGAAAGCGAAAGAGTCTCATAACTCAGTGCTTCCTGGGGATGCGGCGTTTTCCTTGCATGATACCTATGGTTTTCCTATCGATTTGACTCTAGAGATGGCCGCTGAAAAGGGCGTCAGTGTTGACCAAGAGCGTTTCCGGGCACTCATGAATGAGCAAAAAGAACGTGCCCGGGCTGATAGCAGAGCCAAGAAGGCAGGGCATGTGGATGCTTCTGTCTATCATAAGCTAGCGGACTCTATCGGTGGTCAAAGTAACTTTATCGGCTATGACCGCGTGGAAGATGAGGCAACAATTGCTGGCCTGTTGGTTGGGGGTGAAGCAGTTCCAGCGGTTACAGGGCCAGTTGATGTCGATATTATCTTGGATCAGACTCCCTTTTATGCCGAGTCAGGTGGACAATTAGCCGACCGGGGCACTATTTCGGGTAATGAGACAGTAGCCCGTGTGAACGATGTCCAAGCGCCTATCAAAGGTTTAGCAATCCACCGCTCTCACATAGATCAGGGCACTATTGCGTTGGGAGACGCAGTCATTGCACGCATTGATCCGCAACGTCGTCACGCCATAGCACAGGCACACACTGCTACGCATATGGTGCATAAAGCATTACATGAAATCGTGTCTGAGCAGGCGACTCAGGCGGGTTCGGAGAACTCACCTTCCCGTCTGAGATTCGATTTCCGGCATGGAAAGGCTTTAGAAGAGGCGCAGGTTGGAGACATCGAGTCCCTTGTCAATGAGAAGCTTTCTCAGGACTTGGCTGTGACAGATCAAACCATGGATTTGGAATCTGCCAAAGCACTTGGTGCGATGGCTCTCTTCGGAGAGAAATATGGAAAAGAAGTCCGGGTTGTTTCTATCGGTGACGACTGGTCTCGTGAGCTATGTGTGGGGACACATGTTCCTACAACGGGGAGAATTGGCCGCATTACCGTATTGGGAGAGGCCTCAATTGGCTCGGGAGTGCGACGTATTGATGCTCTGGTAGGGGAGGGTGCCTATGAGTTCCAGGCACGGGAACACGCTCTGGTTTCACAGCTGGCAAGTATCCTCAAAGGTAGACCAGAAGAACTTCCAGAAAAGATCAGCTCACTTCTGGACAAAGTCAAAGACAGAGAGCGACAGATTTCCGATCTGCGGACTCAGTTACTGTCCTCACGGACGCGTTCTCTGGTAGATAATGCCGCCACAATTGGTGACTTTCTTGTCGTCACAGCAAATCTGGGGTCAGCCGGAAGTGCCGATGCGCTCCGGACTGTAGTCGGGGATATTCGTTCCCAGCTAGGTGAAGACGTGCCAGCGATTGTCGCGGTTATTGGGGAAAGCGGCGGTAAACCGGTTTTGGTAGCGGCAACCAACGCATTAGCGCGAGATAAGGGGATTAAAGCCGGAGCGTTAGTTAAAATCGGTGCTGGCATCCTTGGTGGTGGTGGCGGCGGAAAAGACGATCTTGCGCAAGGCGGTGGCACGGATGCTAGTAAGAGTGCAGAAGCCTTAGCTGCTATCGAAAGCGAGATTGGACGAAAGTAGTGCGTCAGGGGACTCGTCTAGGCATTGATGTTGGCACTGTGAGGATTGGAGTTGCACGGTCGGATCCACTAGGCACCGTGGCAATCCCGTTGGAGACGGTACGTACCGATCGACGTGGCAGTGATATTCGTCGCATTGTACACCTTGTTGACGAATACAATGCGATTGAAGTAGTTGTGGGCCTTCCTCGGCATTTGAACGGATCAGAAGGAGTTTCGGCACATATGGCTAGAACTTTTGCTCATAGACTTAAAAAACGCGTGGGTGAAACTCGTGTGTGTCTGGTCGATGAGCGACTAAGCTCAGGACAGGCCCATAATTTGCTAGCTGATGCTGGAGTTGACTCGCGCAGAAGCCGGTCCATTGTGGACCAAGTAGCTGCGCAGATTATTCTGAATCAGGCGTTAGATCTTGAGCGGCTATCCGGGGAACTCCCTGGAGAACCGGTCTGTTTGTGTACCCGAGGAGAGGAAATACCGAGTGAGTGATGGAGCACCGGGCGGACGTAATGAGCGACCGTTCCCATCCCGACGCGACATTCACGGAAGCAGGATTCCCCAGAAGCCTCAGGGGGCACCCGAACCAACCGAGAAAATGCGAGAGACATCTGTGCGGACGCCCGCACCAGCGACGAAAGAAGCAACACCGCAGTTGCCTTTTCCTTCGCGACGTGATTTGCGTTTAGCTGAAGAAAAAAGGGCCGCTGGTTCTCAAGCTCCTGCTGTTCGGGTTCCAACGCCTAAAAGCACTGACGCCAGAATTGCTGAGACTCCTAAGAACTCTGACCTTTCGTCGCAGCAACCGGTACCTTCGCGGAAGTCTTCTACTATTGGAGAGTTTCCCGGCTTTAGCCCTGTGAGTACGGGGGCAATTCCCGTCGATAGTAGTGAAAACAATGACACTAGTGGTGAAGCATTTCCTCTTTTTCCGAGTCGGTCCGCAGAACCTCGTCGTTCGAAAGATCGTAAAGGACGCAAACAAGGCAATCCATGGATCTTTGCGTTGCTTTTCCTCGTCATTATCGCGATTATCGGAGGAGCGCTGTGGATGGTGGGCAACCAACTAGGGTGGTTCTCTGCCGGACAAAGCCAGTCAGAAGAAGGAGCAGATTATCCGGGACCGGGGTCAGGCGAAGCTACGATTACCATCGAATCTGGTGATTATGGGACGTTGATAGGTCAAAAGCTTTATGAGGCTGATGTTGTCAAGTCCATTGAAGCATTTACCAGAGCCTTTGATGCAAATCCCGCTGCTGCGTCGATCCGTCCTGGAACGTACACTCTCAAATTACAGATGTCAGCTGCCCAGGCGGTAGAAGCGCTACTTGATGATGCAAACAGAACAGACAATGCGGTCATGGTTATTCCTGGCGAAACCTATAATCAGGTACGTGACTCCATGCTGGCAATGGATAAGTTTAGTGCTGAGGATGTTAAAAAAGCTTTCGACGACCCTGCAGCTTTAGGATTGCCCGATGTGGCAAATAACAACCTCGAAGGATGGCTCTTCCCAGGCGCCTACGAGATCACCCCCGAATCGACACCGCAAAGTATTCTCACGGAAATGGTCTCTGCAACTGTTGACTTCTTGGAAGAACAAGAAGTACCAGAATCTGATTGGATGCGAGTCCTCACCGAAGCATCAATTGTGGAACGCGAAGTCGTGTATACAGACGAAATGCCTAAAGTGGCGCGAGTTATTGAAAATCGAATTGCAGACACCACGGAAGTGCATGGAGTCCTCGGAATGGACTCCACAGTGCTTTACGGTGTTGGAAAAGTCGGTGGCATACCAACCCAAGCTGATATTGAAGATGACAACCCTTATAACACTCGACTTAATAAGGGACTTCCACCAGGGCCTATCGCGAATCCATCGCAGGATGCAATCCTGGCGGTACTCAATCCAGCAGAGGGCGACTGGCTCTATTTTGTCACTGTCAACCTTGACACCGGTGAAACTCTCTTCACAAATAATTTTGAAGAGCACACTGCAAATATTAAGAAGTTCCAGCAGTGGTGCTCCGATAATCCGGGTCGCTGCAACTAGAGCAGAATCGAGGATAGTGGCATATGAAGCCTTGGGCTGCCGTTATTGGTTCACCCATACAGCACTCCCTGTCACCTGTCTTGCATTCTTGTGCATTCGAATTAGCAGACCTCGACTGGGATTTTCGACGCGTGGAAGTCACAGGTGAGACTCTTCCATCGTTCATGGAAGGTCTAGACTCACAGTGTGTTGGCTTAGCCATTACGATGCCCTGCAAACAATCTGTCATTCCGTTTTTGGATACTGTGGATGCTCTGGCAAAAAATGTGGGGGCAGTGAACACCTGCGTGGTCGCTGGAGGACTCTTAGCTGGATTCAATACGGACGTACACGGCATCGTCGAAACTATCCGCGATGAGATGCCAGGCAGGTCTATTACAGGTGGTAATGGTAAGAAAGCAGTCATATTAGGGACGGGAGCAACCGCGTCATCAGCTTTAGCCGCACTTACGTCATTGAAATTTGATCACATTACGGTGATTGGCCGTAGCTTTGCTGGTGCTGGAAATGTTCTGCAGGCGGGGGGACGGCTCGGCGCTGACTTCGACCCGCTCTTGTGGCATCATTCCCATCAGGTGGAACGCGTCTGTCACGATACCGATGTTCTCATTTCCACTATTCCTCCGCATGCGACTGAAGCCCTGGCTGTGGCACTAAAGCCGCGTAGTAATCAGTTACTTCTCGATGTAACCTATGGCAGTGGAACTTCACCATTGACCACGAGCTTTCGAAAGTCCGGTGGAAGAGTACTTTCACCACTCAGGATGCTTGCCTACCAGGGGCTAGCGCAGGACAAATTGTGGAGTGGTATTGAAGTGCCCTTTGAACCTGTATACCACGCAATAAAGAACGCAGCTTAGCAATGTCACTGTGGGGTTCAATCGTATGCATCTTTGCACTGAACCTTTGGTGGCTAACTCGCTCGGCCCATAAGCTGTCTCTCTATTCTCCGCGAGCACAATCTCCGGTAATTGTCGGCGGAGCGGTCTTAGCGGGATTCGCTACGATTTTTGTGCGCAGAGAAGCTGAGGCACTAGCAGTCGCAACATTGGGATGGGCTGCTGCGTGGATAGATGGTTGGAGCAGACGCTTACCTACTACGCTCACTCTATTGATGAGCTTAGAGGTCATCACACTGAGTCTTTTCTCTCCCGCAGCTGCTCAAATAGACCAGCGTCTCATAGGTGCCTCGATATGGACGGCATTTACACTTATTGGATTCTTGATGAAGTCTGTGGGGCGCGGGGATGTCCTATTGGCTCCCGTACTGGGGTTTTGGCTTGCCCCAATGGCGGTAACAGGACTTGTGTTAGCAATTTTGAGCGCAGGATTGTGGTCCCTAATATGTGCATTTAGAGGACACTCAAAATTTGCCTTTGGCCCTCATCTCATCGGTGGGGCCTGGGTTACATGGGTCATGATGGGTGCCTGAGTTTTCTTGAGCGAACTGCTCCGCCTCAAAAGATTCAGATGTGAAACACTTGTCCTATGTTGTCATGGTCTACTGCCGGAGAATCTCATGGCTGCGCTCTCATCGCTTTGATGGAGGGCCTACCAGCTGGAGTTCCTGTTTCCACTGAATTGCTTCGTCACGCTCTCTCTATCCGTCGTAGGGGGTATGGACGGGGGGCTCGTCAAAAGTTTGAACAAGACCAGGTCCGGATCATCTCTGGAGTGCGGCACGGATACACCACAGGTGCACCGGTAGCCGTTGAAATCGCTAACTCTGAATGGCCCAAGTGGGAAACCGTCATGAGCGCTGACCCTGTTCCTGAAGGTGCACTCAATGTCGATGCGGGGAAAGGTGACGGACGCGAGATGGCTCGTAACCGCCGCCTGACCAGCCCTCGCCCAGGTCACGCAGATTTAGCTGGGCTGCTATCGTATGATTTGGATGATGCCAGGGACATTCTTGAAAGAGCTTCCGCTCGTGAAACGGCAGCAAGAGTGGTGCTTGGTGCATTAGCGAGAAGTTTTCTCCAGTCTGTGAGCTCCATTGATGTCATTAGTCATGTTGTGAGAGTTGGAGAAAAAAAGAATCAAAACTCCAATCTCCCTTTGCCTCAAGATCGCGAAGCGCTCGATGAAGCACAGATGCGAACTCTCGACGCGGAAGCAGAAGCTGCGTTCATTGAAGTCATTGACGAAGCAAAGCGTTCAGGTGACACTGTTGGAGGAATTGTTGAAGTAGTTGCTTGGAACGTTCCTATTGGATTGGGCACTCACGTATCAGAGGACGGTAAGCTCGATGCGCGCTTAGCCGCATCACTCATGGCTATTCAATCTGTCAAAGGTGTTGAAATCGGTGATGGTTTCACCGAGGCCATGCGTTTTGGATCAGAGGCACATGATGAGATTCTCCTTGACGAAAATGGAACCCCTACTCGCGCGACTAACCGTGCAGGGGGGATTGAAGGGGGAACCTCTAATGGACAACCTATTGTTGTGCGAGCCGCATTTAAGCCAATCTCAACTGTCCCCAAGGCCCTTAAAACGATAGATCTGGCCACCGGCCGGGAAGCCAAGGCCTTCCACCAACGATCTGACACATGCCAGGTTGTACCAGGTGCCGTGATTGCTGAGGCACAGGTGTGCCTACAAATTGCAAAGGCTCTTTCAGAGCGCATGGGGGGACGCTCGGTAGGAGAAGTCAAAGCTCAACTGGACTGGTATGAGGATCATATTGCAGCGCGGCTAAGGCCTGTAGATGAACGTTGAGTTGCCGATTGTCCTCGTCGGTCTCCCCGGTGCTGGCAAGTCACGAGTAGCCGCAGAGCTTCACAAAGTTCTTTCGGTGCCAGTGGTCGACATGGATGAAATGATTGAGAAGAAGACAGCGACAACGATCTCTCACATTTTTGCGGAGAAAGGCGAGGCTGAGTTTCGTAGAATTGAAGCTGAGACTGTCCGTGAAATAGTGCAAGATGCCCAGCTCAATCCGGCAATTATTTCTCTAGGCGGCGGTGCCATTGAAACACCACAGGTCCGTGAGACTATTGCGGTTACGTGTGTGATCCATATTGATGCGTCGGATGAGGTGCTTCTCTCCCGTATACGTCGAAATAACCGACGTCCTTTAATGAAAGACGATCCAGAAAACACATTAATGATGTTACGCCGACGTCGCGACCCGCTTCACGCCCAAGTTCGCGATCTCAAGGTTGTCAGTACTCATGGTCCAGTATCAGAAGTTGTCGAACAGATTATGGAAGGACTCAACCTATGCAAATAATCACTGTTCATGCTGATGATGGCTACCCCGTATTCGTGGGCGACGACGTTCTCACACAGGTTGTCGATTACATTCCTTCAAATGCATCTCAGGTGCTACTTGTAGCACCTCGCGCTGTTGAGACAATCGCAGAGAAGTTGCAGACAGCTGCGGCCGCACGGGGAGTGCGTTTGACGCAGTTTATTCCTGAAGACGGTGAGGCGCAGAAAACACTTTCGACAGCTGAGTCCCTATGGAATCTTTTAGGCGAAAAACGCTTCGGTCGCCAGGACGTGATCATCGGATTGGGGGGAGGTGCCACCACAGACTTAGCTGGGTTTGTTGCTGCCACCTGGATGAGGGGGATTGGCGTGCTGCAAGTACCTACGTCCCTTTTAGCAATGGTGGATGCGGCAGTTGGAGGAAAGACTGGCATCAATTCGCCCGCGGGAAAGAACCTCATTGGAGCTTTCCATAGTCCGATTGCAGTGGGAATCAGCATATCCGCATTGACCACGCTTAGCGCAGCGGAATACAGAGCGGGGCTGGGAGAAGTCATTAAATGTGGATTTATTGCCGATAGAAAAATACTCAATTTGATTGTGGAGAATCCGCTAATAAAGGATGTCGAATGGGCAACTGAGGTGGGTAAGGATATTCTTACTGAGCTCATCTCCCGCGCTGTTGAAGTAAAGGCCACAGTAGTGTCTCAAGACCTCAAAGAGACGGGTCTGAGGGAAATCCTGAATTATGGGCATACTTTGGCTCATGCAATCGAAAAATACAGTAACTACACAGTGCGCCATGGCGAGGCCGTTGCAATCGGCAGCGTTTTTGCAGCTGAACTTGCACAGGACTTGGGATATTTGAGTGAGAATGACGTAGATCAGCACCGAAAGATTTTTTCTAGTGTAGGACTTCCTACAAGTTGGGACGGCCCTATAGAACCTCTGCTAGATGCTATGTACTCCGATAAGAAAACACATGGTTCGCAATTGAGATTTGTTCTCTTGGAGGGCGTTGAAAAACCAAGTTCTATTGAAGTCAGTCCAGATGCAATTCTCCGTACTTGGGCGGGGCGCCATGCCTGAGGTCATTCTTGTTGGAGCAAGCGGGGCCGGTCGCACTTCTGTGGGGCAATCACTCGCCAAAGTCCTTGACTGTTCGTTTGTAGAGACTGAGGACCTTCTAGAAACACCTCTAGATGATTTACTTTATGAGGATCCAATTCATGCAAAGGAACACATTATTTCTGTAGCACACCGACAACTTGTCATGCCCGGAATCATGTCACTTTTGCCATCAGCTGCCGCTGATCCGTCGCTATTGGAGGCGATAGCATCGGAGTCTATTGCCCTCGTTCATTTGGAAGCGCCTATTACTGAGCTTGCAAAACGCAGCAACCTCAATGCACCTCGAACAGCTGCGCTGGGGACACCTCGTGCGTTATTCGCTGCGCAAGTTCGTGCTCTTACAGAGGCAGTTAAAAATGCTGGTGCGGTCTCGTTTTCTACTGAGAATGAAAAACCAGAAGTCGTAGCAGCTAAGATAGTTTCCCGATTCGCGTTACAATAGCGCCGACTGTTCCCGAAGAGATGAGTTACTAAAGTGGCAACTACGAATGATCTAAAAAATGGTCTTGTGATGGTTATTGATGGCCAGCTGTGGCAGGTATTAGAGTTTCAACATGTAAAGCCCGGTAAAGGACCAGCGTTCGTTCGTACGAAGATCCGAAATGTTCTGTCCGGTAAATCGGTTGACAAGACTTTCAACGCTGGGATGAAGATCGAAACAGCTACGGTCGACCGGCGCGACATGACCTATCTTTACCACGATGGTGACGATTTCGTATTCATGGATGGATCGACATATGAGCAGGTGAACATTCCTTCCTCTATTGTGGGCGATGCCGCCAACTATTTAATTGATAACCAAAGTGCAATTGTTGCTTTCCATAATGAGCAAGTGCTGTCGGTTGAACTTCCAGCCACGGTCATCTTGACGATTACGCATACGGAGCCGGGCTTGCAAGGTGATCGTTCGAATGCGGGGACGAAACCAGCAACGGTTGAGACTGGATATGAAGTGCAGGTTCCCTTATTTATGGAGGAGGGAACCCGCATCAAAGTCGATACTCGCACTGGTGAGTATGCAGGTCGGGTGAATGACTAAAGTGCCTAGACGCGAAGGGTTTACAGCACGAACCAAGGCTCGGAAAAGGGCTGCCGATATCCTGTTTGAGGCCCAGACGCGGGGAATGACACGTTCCCCGCGGGCGTTGATAGATTTGCTTGATCAACGCCGGCTCGTATCTGCCGCGCAGACCCCACTTCCGACATATGCCGCACAAATAGTAGAGGGAGTTGCATCTCAACTAGGAAAGATTGACTCTCTCATCAATGCGCGGCAGCGTCATGGAGGACTTGACCGCCTTCCAGGTGTCGATCTAGCGATTATGCGCGTGGCAGTATGGGAAATGCTGGCAAACCCCGATGTGGATCCAGTAATTGCGATAGACGAAGCTGTTGCTATTGCGAAAGCCATCTCGACAGCACAGTCGCCAGCAACGGTCAACGCGATACTCGACGGTATTAGACATGACATCGCAGATGGAAGCATAGTTGACGATATAAATAGTTCAATGGCATCCTCAACCGAGCAAATAGATGTTGACCAGGAAGAACTTGATCTGTTACTCGATGAGTACTGAAGAGATTTACTCTTATTGGCGCTGTTGCCGCGCTATTTGTCCCACATAGTTGTACGATTGATGCGTTCAGCAGGCTCGAACCCCAATTCAATGAGATCATAGGAGAGTTGGGAAACTGATCTGAAAGGTAAAGAGTTATGGCGCTACCAAAGCTAACACCAGAGCAACGCCAGGAAGCACTTGCGAAGGCAACCGCTGCACGTCGCAGGCGTGCCGAGGTCAAAGGCGCACTCAAAAGCCGTGAAATGACTCTCACAGAAGTATTTGAACTCGCTGATGGCGACGAAGCAGTTGCCAAGATGCGTGTACAGGCTCTTTTGGAGTCACTTCCACGTGTGGGCGTGCAGCGCGCTCAGCAACTCATGGAAGAAGTCGGTATAGCGTCGTCGAGGCGTGTACGCGGTCTTGGCCCTGTCCAGCGTGCGGAACTCATCAAACGCTTTAGCTGATCATGGCAGAATCGGAGGAGTGAAGACTCCTCCGATTCTTGTATTGGCTGGTCCGACGGCAGTAGGAAAAGGTACTGTTGTTAGACGACTGCGTGAGCTCTACCCACAGATCGTGGTTTCTGTGTCTGCTACAACGCGAAGGCCCCGGCCGGGCGAAGTAGATGGCGCTGACTATTTCTTTGTGTCAGACGAACAGTTCGATACATTGATTAGCAGTGACGCTTTGCTTGAGTGGGCAACTGTACACGGACGCGATAGATATGGAACGCCTCGTGAGTGGGTCGAAGCACAAGTAAGAGCTGGACATCCGGTCATTTTGGAAATTGACCTTGATGGTGCTCGGCAAGTGCGTGAGACATTACCAAGCGCCGTCTTTGTTTTTCTCCTTCCGCCGTCATGGGAAGAGCTGGTAAAACGACTAACGGGTCGCGGTACAGAAAGTGTCGATGAACGTCAGCGAAGACTGGAGACCGCAAAGGTTGAGCTAGCTGCCGCTTCCGAGTTCGATCATTGTGTGATCAATGACAATGTAGATAATGCGGTACAGAAGTTGGCTTCTCTTCTTGGACTCGACTAGCCTTAACGTTGAATGTCAATAGAAATGAGAGTCTCACAGTGAGCGGAATCGTTGCACATCCGGTTGGAATTACATACCCACCTATTGATGAGCTAGTGGAACGTACTCAGTCCAAATACGCGTTGGTGATTTACGCAGCAAAAAGAGCGCGACAGATTAATGCATACAATGTGCAGTTGGAATCGAATATGGTTCAGTTTGTCGGTCCGGTGGTTCCTGTAAAGCCAGATGAGAAACCACTTGCCATCGCTTTGAGAGAACTGGTCGATGACAAGCTGGAACTCAGTGGAGCAAAGAAATAACTCATTGCCTTCGACCGTGTTACTGGGCGTTGGAGCCGGTATTGCGGCATATAAGGTTGTTCATGTCGTGCGCGAGTTGCGGCGACAGGGTGTAGACGTTCACGTCGCTCCTACGGAAGACTCACTCCATTTTGTCGGCGCGACCACATGGAGTGAGCTTTCTGAGAATCCCGTTGTTGATTCTCTTTTTGGCAATAGTGCAATGGGGCATGTCGAGCTCGCCCGATTGGCAGAATTGATAGTGATCGCTCCTTGTACTGCGGATTTGGCTGCAAAGATAAGAGCGGGTTTTGCAGATTCGACTTTGCTGGCAACTATTTTGGCTTCGAAAGCACCAAAAATTCTGGTACCTGCGATGCACACTCAGATGTGGCTTAACCCAGCGACGCAGGCGAATTTTTCTGTTCTGCAAAAACGTGGTTTCACCGTGATTCCTCCGGCAAGCGGACATCTGAGTTCAGGCGATACTGGGCTGGGGCGTTTACCGGATCCCGATGTGATCGTTGACGCGATTGTGAGCCATAGCAAGAACGGTGAACTACACGGGAAACATGTGATTGTGACTGCTGGCGGTACCCATGAGCCTCTTGATCCAGTCCGTTTCCTAGGAAACCGCTCGAGTGGACGTATGGGGGTAGAACTAGCAGTATCGGCGGCTGCTCGGGGTGCCGAGGTCACCCTCATAGCCGCTCATTGCACGGTACCTCTCCCTATTGGCGATTCACGTATTCATGTCGTCCAGGTCAACTCAGCTATGGAGATGCACAGTGCCGTCGATAGGTTTCTTGCTAGTGCAGACGCCCTGGTGATGTCGGCTGCCGTCGCCGACTATCGACCTGCAGAAGTCTCGTCTGTGAAGCTAAAGAAAACTACAATGGGGGATGAACCCACTCTCACGCTTGTCAAGAATCCCGACATTCTTGCTAGTGTATGCGCCAGTCCACTGAAACCTCGTATCGTGATTGGATTTGCTGCCGAGACTGGAGAAAATTATCTTGAAAGCGGTGCGCAGAAGGTTCACAGCAAGGGGGCTGACTACATTGCAGTTAACAGGGTCGGTGAATCTATTGGCTTTGGCGAAGTCGATAGTACTTTGGTCGTATTCAACTCAGCTGGCGATACGGTAGCCCAACTATCTGGACAAAAAAAGATCCTTGCGGAAGGTCTTGTGGACATACTTGTCGCAGCATCGGCCTAGAATCAATCCATGGATAAAACCTCACGTACTCTTATTACAGCTGAATCCGTGACAGAAGGACATCCCGACAAGGTCTGTGACCAGATTTCAGATGCAATTCTTGATGCAATATTGAAACAGGATCGCCACGCACGTGTTGCTGTGGAAACACTGGCTACTACCGGCCTCGTCCATGTAGCTGGTGAGATTTCAACCACCGCCTACGTTGAGATTCCTGAGATTGTTCGCGCGGTGGTGTGCGGCATTGGATACGACAGCTCTCAGGCAAGTTTCGATGGAAATAGCTGTGGAATCTCAGTTTCTATCAGCGCCCAGAGTCCCGATATTGCGCAGGGAGTCTCGCGCTCTCATGAGGAACGCGTGGAGAACTCATCTGATCCCCTTGACAAGCAAGGGGCAGGGGATCAGGGAATGATGTTTGGTTATGCTTCTAGAGAAACGCCTGACTTCATGCCTGCCCCGATTTGGTTTGCTCACCGGTTGGCCAGGCGCCTAGCGCAGGTTCGTAAAGAAGGAATTGTTGAGGGACTCTACCCAGATGGAAAGACGCAGGTCACGCTGGCCTATGAGGGTGGGAAACCAGTAGCAATTGACACAATCGTTGTCTCAACACAACATAGTGACCAGTGGGATAGCGAAGATCTCCAAGGACGTATCAAAACTCACGTTATTGATGCGGTCTTGGCTGAGGAGGACCTAGGACTAGATTGGTCGGACGTGCGGCTCCTCATCAATCCATCGGGAAGATTCGTTATCGGAGGTCCAGCGGGTGATGCAGGTCTGACTGGCCGCAAGATTATCGTCGATACGTATGGTGGGGCTGCCCCACATGGCGGGGGTGCATTCTCTGGGAAAGACCCCTCGAAGGTCGATCGTTCGGGGGCCTATGCCGCACGTTGGATAGCCAAGACTATCGTCGCTGCGGGACTGGCAGATCGGGCTCAAGTACAGATAGCCTACGCTATTGGTAGTGCCAGACCGGTGTCGGTTTCTGTCGATACCTTTGGTACGGGCATTATTCCGGAGCAGGCCATCTCCACCGCGGTTGAAACAGTCTTTGATTTACGTCCATTGGCAATTATTCGTGACCTCGGTTTGCTCGACATTTCTTATCAACAGACTGCGTCTTATGGTCACTTCGGTAGAGCTGAATTTGCGTGGGAAGACACTTCGCGCGCAGAGGTTTTACGCAGTACAGCATTTGCAGCGCAATGATGGCATGTCTACTATCGCACATGTAGTTGTTGATGTTGATGTAGCTCATCTGGACCGGCCATTCGATTACCTTGTACCGGAGAAGTTCACGTCAAAAGCACACGTAGGATCACTGGTGCGCGTCATGTGGGGAGGTAGACGCGTTAACGGGTGGATTGTGTCGATGGCCGATTCATCGACACATGATCCATCGCCTATCTTGGCAGTAACTTCTACGATTCCTCTTTTTACCGAGCGGATGTTGCGCACTTACAGGTATGTAGCTCAGCGCTACTGCGCGACACTATCGCAGGTCCTGTCTATGGCTATTCCTTTGCGCAGAGCCGCGGTAGAAAAAGAACTTTCAGGACCGCCACAACATAAGCCAATGTTCGAAGGAAAAATGCCTCTAGATGCCCTCTATCCGGGCACTCAACTAGCACCGAATGCACGGATAGTTGCAACCGGAATTCCTCATCGTATTCGGGCATCATTGGCAGGACTCCTTCAATGGGCGTCAAACCAGGACATACAGGTGATTATTACCGTCCCTACTGGTTGGCAAGCTGCGAAACTGTTTGAGTGGCTCAAAGCTGAAAGCGGTAGTAGCGCAATAGGACTACAGGTTTCAGAGGCGTCTCCCGTTCAACGGTTCCGTACTCACGTACGGGCGCTCCGTGGAGATTTTCAAGTTGTGGTAGGAACGCTAGCTGCCGTGTGGACTCCCGTTGGGGATGAGGCAATCATCGTCACATGGGATGGAGATTCTGACCTCTCCCGTTCGCGGCGCACGCCGCAGGCTGATGCCCTAGACATAGCGGTCGCCCGCAGTGTCAATGAGGGACTGGGAATAATTGCGGCTTCATTCTCCCGGACTGTCAAAACCCAAGCAATGGTTGATAGCCACTGGGCTGTTGAGCCTCCTGTCTCACATAGCATCATGCGTGACATGTGCCCAAAAGTGAGAGTTACAGGCCCTGAGAGTTTTGAAAGAGAAGGTACTTCAGCTTTTCATGGTCTTCCTGATTCGGCTTTTTCACTTATCAGACAAAACCTAGATAGGGGACCAGTCCTCATACAGGTTCCGGGGCCTGGAATAGAAATCGACGATGGGGAAGTGACGATACGATTAGGAGCTCAGCGGATGGGAAGCGACTTAGGTCGGGCATTTCCCGGAACTCCAGTTGTAGTTTCTGCATCGTCAACGTCCATTGTCCGCACACTGGACAGACGACCGCGCATTGTCGTAGCAACTCCGGGGGCCGAGCCCGCCGTTCAGCACGGTTATGCATCCGTGATCGTAACTGAAGCCCACCTATTGACTTTCAGTGAAAGACTTGATGCCCTCGACATTGCATTGAGGCGATGGTTTAGTACTTTCGCTATGGCAGAAGCAGGCGCTCATGTTATGTTAATCGGAGAAACCGACCCTCAAATTGTGCGGGCTTTATCGCTGTGGAATCCTGTGCCAGCTGTGCGCGCTCAGTTGGCCGAACGCGAAGAACTCGGGTTTTTCCCCGCGCGGTGGATGGTGGCACTTGATGGTGAATCACACGCCGTGAGCGAGGTCGCTACCGCTTTAGAGAAGGTACCTTTAGTACCAGCGGTACACATCGTGGGAACGGTCGAAAGGGAGTCTGATAACGATGACGGATCGTTATTTTCTGCTCGCACAATAGTCCGCACCATTGTGGCCTGTAGGCCAGCGCAAGCAATGGAGCTCATGCGTGAGATACAAGCTATCCGTATCGCACGCAGTCTTGAGAGAAAACCGACAATTCACGTAACCGTCAACCCGCCAGAGCTTTTCTAACACATAAATGCGTGACAGCTAAGATGGGAATGTGAACATCCTTTTTGCGGGCACTCCCGAAGTTGCTCTTCCCACCCTTCGTGCGCTCAACGATAGTGACAACACCGTTGTTGGAGTCTTAACTCGACCGCCTGCACGCAAAGGGCGCAAAGCAACCCTGGTTCCTTCACCCGTGGCTACATATGCATCCGAGAACGGGATACCTCTGATCGAGACATCCCAGCCAAGCGACGTAGATACGCTAGAACGCATCAAAAGTCTCGTCCCCGATATAGGGGTAGTCGTGGCCTATGGCGCTATTTTGAAACCAGATGTTTTAGAAGCACCTCGACGCGGCTGGATTAACCTTCACTTTTCTGATTTGCCTAGGTGGAGGGGAGCCGCTCCCGTGCAACACGCAATCTGGAATCGAGACGCCGAGGTAGCTACCTCCGTATTCCAGCTCGATGAAGGCTTAGACACCGGCCCCGTGTATTCACGCCAGGTGTTTCCTCTGCGCGGTGATGAAACCTCTGGTGCTCTTCTCGAGAGTCTTTCTCTCAAGGGAGCTTTACAGGTTGTCAATGTAGTCAGGGCGATCAATCAGGGGGAGGTTCCTGTGCCGCAGGCGACGGAGGGAGCAACGTATGCTCGACAACTCTCGCGTAGCGATGGTTTTATCGACTTCTCTGAGTCCCCTGAGGTTCTCGACGCGCATGTTCGTGCCGTTACGCCAGCTCCTGGTGCATGGACAACTCTTCGGGGCACACCCATGAAGATAGGCCCTATAACGCCTCTTCCAGACATTGATGAGCTTTCTCCAGGTCAGGTGTTCGCAACGAAAAAAGCTGTCCTTGTGGGCTGTAGAGATGGCGCGGTCCGCTTGGGAGAGGTCGCCCCCGCTGGAAAGAAATGGATGGCCAGTACTGATTGGGCTCGTGGCGCCCGGGTGGGAGACGTGCGTTTGGGAGAAGTGTCTTTATGAGTCAGAGGCGCACTAAACAGAGCTATCGTCCGAAGCGCTCTGCGGATCGCCCGCGGGCCGTAGCACTTTCCGTACTAGAGCAAGTTGAACAGGGAGGTGCCTTCGCTAATCTAGTTCTCCCGAAAGCATTGCGAGCTGAACAACAGTCGAATAGCAAGTTTTCCTTTCGTGATTCAGCGTTCACTTCTGAGCTTGTCTACGGGACGCTGCGCCAACGCGGATATCTTGACACGGTTCTGGCCCGCTACTGTTCGCGTCCGTTGTCTCAGCTGGACCCGACGGTCCTAGAAATACTCCGACTAGGTGCGTATCAACTTCTTTTCATGCGAGTTCCAGACCACGCGGCAGTGGCGGAGAGCGTCGATCTTGCGAGGGAAGCTACTTCCGATGGCCCCGCAAGAATGGTCAACGCGGTATTGCGCTCAATCACTCGTGCAACCGAGCAAGAGATAGATGAGGTATTCGATCATATCACTGGTCATATTGAGAGAATTGCTGCAAAGACTTCCCATCCACAATGGGTGGCGCAAAGCTTCGCAGATGCATTAACCGCGCACGGACGGCAGCCTTCCGATTTAGAAAGAGTTCTCCAGGCCAATAACAAGGCTCCTGCTGTCAATCTTGTTGCCCGTCCTGGCCTTATTTCGCGAGATGAACTTCTCGACGAGTCTCGAGAGATACTTGAAGGAGATCCCTATCCGGGAAATCTGACGCCGTATTCGGTATTCCTTGATGGAGGCGATCCGGCTGCACTACCTTCCATCCGCTCAGGTCATGCTGCAGCTCAAGATCAAGGTTCGCAGTTAGCTGCTATTCTCCTGGCGACGGCACCTCTAGAAGGCTCCGACGAAAGATGGCTTGACCTGTGTGCAGGACCAGGTGGAAAGACTGCCCTTCTTGCATCGTTGGCACCCAAAGGCACGACAGTCGTCGCTAATGAAATCAATCCCAAACGGGCGCGGCTTGTCGAACGTTCTACCCAAGCACTCGATAATGTGGATGTCGTAGTGGGCGATGGGCGACATTTTGCAGCTGGATACCTTTTTGATCGTGTTTTGGTTGATGCCCCCTGTTCTGGATTGGGTTCATTGCGGCGCAGACCTGAATCTCGCTGGCGTCATCATTCGCACGATCTTGATGAGCTACTACCACTCCAGCGAGACCTCTTCCAGGCAGGAATCCGTGCGACAAGGCCCGGTGGTGTGATTGCCTGGGTCACTTGTACCCCTCAAGTGGAAGAAACCCTCGACCAGGTCGATATGGCTCTTTCAGGCGGGGAGGTGGAACTCATAGATGCAAGAGCACTATCAACTGGGGTGACTCCTGACGCGATAAACTCCGATAGCGGTTCCGGTATCGCCCCGTATACGGTGCAATTATGGCCCGATGTTCACAACAGCGATGCTATGTTCATTGCTCTGTTGCGGAAAGTGCGATAAGAAAACGTCGGTTCTTTTGGGTTGCCTACCTGAGTTCGCAATAGACCATCGAATGATACAGGTAGGCTTGTGCACATGAACGCAAAAATCAGCCCTTCAATACTTAACTCAGACATTGCCCACCTCGCCGACGAAATTGAGGCAATCTCTGCTGCTGATCGTGTACACGTAGATGTGATGGACGGTCACTTTGTACCCAATCTATCGTGGGGAGTGCCAATAGTTCAGGCTGTGGCGGGAGTAACGGAACTGCCCATTGATACACATCTCATGATCGAAGCTCCTGACCGATGGGCTCCGGACTATGTTACTGCAGGTAGCACTGTTGTGACCTTTCACTGGGAAGCTGCCACTGCGCCCATTCGTCTAGCCCGTGAGCTGAGAAATATGGGGGCCAAAGCTGGCGTGGCTCTTCGCCCAGGCACGCCAGTTGAGCCCATTCTTGATCACCTTGAAGAATTCGATCTAGTCCTCATCATGACAGTTGAACCTGGATTTGGCGGACAAAAATTCTTACCTAATACACTGGGGAAAGTCCGTGCTGTGAAGAACGCCATCCGAGAGCGAAATCTCGATGTCGAAGTTCAGGTGGATGGGGGAGTGAACCGCGAGACTATTCACGAAGCATTAGCGGCAGGTGCCGATAATTTTGTCATTGGTTCGGCTTTGTTTTCTGCTGAAGATCCATCTGTAGAGGTTTTGGCTTTCAGAGAGATTCTTTCCTGACCCATGCAGTTGCGCCACGCTGTGGCATAATAGTGCCTGTTGCTTCGGGGTCGGTGAAAATCCGAGCCGGCGGTTAGAGTCCGCGACCCGCCTTTTTGAGGTGGTTGAACTGGTGAAACTCCAGTACCGACGGTTAAAGTCCGGATGGGAGAAGCACAGGCGATATACGTTGCCTGCATTTGAGCGCCCCGGGGCCGGAAAGGAAAGCCCGATGGCGCACTCGTCGCGTTTTGTCGCGATATCGGCCCCACTACTATTGCTCGCAGTACTCATTGGAGTATGGGCCTTGGCAGCTGGTGTCGGTGGCACATCGAGCCTATTTTTTCCGTCCCCTTCGAATTTTGTCAGTCGAGCAGTAGCACTGGCTGGTGAATCGTGGTTTTGGAACCGTGTTGGTATTACTCTTGCCGAGGCGGTTACTGGATCTATTGCTGGCGCATTAGTCGCAGTCCCCGTGAGTTGGCTGATTTACCGCAGTTCGATTATCAATGCAGCATTACAACCATTTCTTGGCGCCACACAGGCAATTCCTGCAATTGCTTTGGCTCCTCTCCTAGTCCTGTGGGTAGGCAGAGGATTTGGCGCCATCGTATTGCTGTGTGCACTCATGGTGTTTTTCCCAATCCTGGTCTCTACTACGGTTGGTTTACGCCACCTCGACCAGGATATTTTGGACGCCGCTAGCCTCGATGGTGCGTCAGGTTGGCGCATGATCTGGTCTATTGAACTTCCCCTCGTCATGCCATCAATGTTGGCTGGTGTTCGCAATGGTTTCACGTTGTCGATCACCGGCGCAGTCATCGGTGAAATGGTTATGGGGGGAACAGGCTTGGGTTCACTCCTATCCCAACAGCAACACAATCTGGATACTGCAGGAATGTTCGTGACGGTCGCGGTGCTGTGTCTACTGGCTATGTCTTTGTATTCCGTTGTCTACGCATTCGAACGATCCGGAAAAAGGGCAGTGCAGCAGCGCCGTCACACATGGATAAGGAGTTCCCGATGAAGAAAACGACAGCAATGGTCATTGCTGCTTCCACACTACTCATGCTTACAGGCTGTGGGGGAGGAGTGAGCCCTTCTCAATCAGCAACAGAGGAAGTTGTCGAGGTCTCAACCAACGGAAAACCTTTAACGCTGGGGCTTACCTACGTCCCCAACGTCCAGTTTTCTCCCGTCTACGTTGCCGCTGAGGACTCGATATTTACATCAGCTGGGCTAGGAGTGTCAGTTCGGCACCACGGCGCTGATGAAGGTCTCTTTTCTGCGCTTATATCAGGTGATGAAGATGTCGTAATTGCATCAGGTGACGAGGTACTCCAGGCGAGAGCGCAAGGTGTAGATATCGTGTCTATCGGAGCTTTCTATCAGGAATATCCTGTAGAAATCATCGTGCCTGAAGGCTCACCTATTACCAGCTTTGCAGATCTCAAAGGAAAACGGGTGGGTCTTCCGGGAGAATTCGGCTCAAACTGGTTCGGCTTGCTGGCGGCACTGGACGAGGCGGGTCTCGCAAGGGATGATATTACTGTCGTTCCCGTTGGATTTACGCAGGCAGCATCTCTTGTCAGCGGTGAAGTCGATGCGATAGTTGGATTCTCTAATTCCGATGCGGTACAACTCCAAGAAATGGATTTTGCCGCGCGATCGTTACCACTGCCTGATGATGTTCCACTTGTAGGAGCAAGTATTATCACAACTCAAGCTTGGCTCGCCGATAATGAACGCAACGCAAAACATCTAGTAGACTCGCTCACCGCTGCTATGGACAAAATTGCGGCTAACCCCACGTATGCTCTCGAAGTGAGCGCCAAATGGGATGATACTCTCTCTGATCCCGGCGCGCGTGCCGGAGCAAAAGCCACGCTGGCAGCAACGATTCCACTGTGGGTGGGAGAACATGGTGCTGATGCTACCCAAGACCTTGAACGGTGGGAAAAGATGGGACCTTTCTTAGCAGAAGTTCTCGGAGACCCAGCTGTTGCCGAGCATGCGGAAGGCGCAGCGACTAACCAGTACGTGAGTCAGTGAGAAGAGACCGGAGATAACCGCGTATCCTGGGAGCATGACGACATTTGAGGAGCTCTTCGAAGATCTTCAGCGCAAAGCAAGCGAGCGACCCGTTGATTCTGGGACTGTACAAGAGCTAGATAAAGGCATCCACTTCATTGGTAAAAAAGTAGTTGAAGAAGCTGCAGAGGTGTGGATGGCCGCAGAACATGAAAGTGATGAAGCCTGTGCCTTAGAGATTTCACAGCTGCTTTATCACGCACAAGTCATGATGATTGCTCGCGGCCTGACACTCGACGATATCTACCGCCACCTGTGAGGAAACAATGCTACAAATAGCTCTGCCCAACAAAGGTTCGCTCTCTGAAGCGTCTGTTTCCATGCTTTCTGAAGCTGGCTATCGGTGCAAGCGTCGTGGTCGGGAGCTTGTGATCGAAGATCCTGACAATGATGTACGTATTTTTTTCTTGAGGCCCCGCGATATTGCCGTATATGTCGGTGCGGGTCACGTACATGCGGGTATCACCGGTCGGGATTTGCTCTTAGATTCGGAAACTGAGGCAATCGAGTATGAGCCGCTGGGTTTTGGTCGCTCACAGTTTCGATTTGCGGGACCCATTGGCCAGTTTTCATCGATTGCCGATATTGAAGGCAAAAGGGTTGCGGCTTCGTATGACCATTTAGTCAATAGATTTCTCAAGGATCGGGGAATCTCAGCGACTGTCGTTCACCTCGATGGAGCAGTTGAGTCCTCGGTCCAACTGGGAGTCGCTGATCTCATAGCAGACGTAGTGGAAACAGGCTCTACTTTGCGAGCCGCAGGGCTGGAGATTTTTGGTGACCCGATTCTCAGCTCTGAAGCTGTTCTGATCACAACGCACACCCATGTTGATCACCCAGCACTGCGAGTTTTGTCAAGAAGACTCCAAGGGGTACTCGTCGCCCGGCGTCATGTCCTGGTGGATTACAACCTTAAAGCAAATGATCTTTCATTGGCAGTCAAGATCGCACCAGGGTTTGAGTCTCCAACCGTTTCGCCCTTGGCTGACCCCGATTGGTTGGCAGTGCGCGTTGTCGTTGAACGCGACGAAGTAAATAAAGTCATGGATCAACTACTGGGAATTGGAGCACAGGGAATTATCGTGACCGAGTTAGCGTCCTCACGATTGGCTTAGTCTAACGTGGCCGCAGTCGATGCTGGAACAAGACTTCTTGTTTTGACAAGAGTGTTAGCTGATACTCAAATAGGACATACTCGCGACACCCTACGCTCAATGGTTCCAGGCTATGAAGGCCTTTCGGACGATGCCTTTTTGCGGGCTTTTGAACGTGACATAAAAATGCTTCGGGACCTGGGTATGTTTGTCGAAACGAGGGGTGAACTTGAGACTCCTCGTTATCGACTTGGTGCAGAGAGCCGAAGCGACCAACGTGTTACTTTTTCACCCACCGAAGCTGGCCTGCTAGCAGACGCAGCAGGGGCATGGGACTCAGAAGCGGACGGAGCTGCTCTTCTAGCACGGTTAAGTATTTTCGCGAATGAGAGTTTGCAGGGAACCGTAAAGACGCGCCTCGAGGGCAGCGGAATAGTTCCAACATTGTTTTATGCTGTAGCACGTCATCATCCTGTGGCATTCACGTACGCATCACGTAAGGGGGTTGAGCACAGAGATGTTACGCCTTGGCGACTTCTTGCCCATGGACGCGCTCTCTACCTATGGGGTTTTGATCTCAACCGCTGGGCTGAACGTCTATTCCGTGTCGGTCGTATACAGGGAGACGTGAACCTTATTGGAGAGGCAGGGGAGGACGGGCCTGGTCCCCAAGCACGACCACCTGATATATTCCGCATTGCACCAATCCTCATGGTGCGCCGTGACGTGGCGCCACTTGTACGAAATATGTGCACATTGATAGAACCGGTAGACCAGGAATGGGATCGCTGCCAAGGAAAAAACAGCGATTCTGCTTTATGGGAAAGACTCATATTGGAAAATGCCAGCGATGTTGTAGTTCTTGGTCCTCCAGAGCTTCGGGAGCGTCTCCTTAGAATAATTAATGCAAGTCGCGGGGAGGAACATGGAACGCAATGATCTTCTCTTGCTGCGTTTAGCCCGGCTTTCAGATTTTATTCGTGAAAATCCGGGTATCAGTACAGCGGAAACCGCCGCGCACTTCGCATGTTCTCTTCCAGAGATTCGCGCTGATATTGAGAGACTTATTGAGGCATCTGAAGGAGATGGGCGCCTAGAAAGACCCTTCTTTTTTGACTACAGCTTGTATACGGAGTCCGATTGCTTGCAGCTCAGTGATGAACGCCCACTTGCTTCAGCTTTTAGTATTACAAGCGCAGAAGCATCTCTCTTGCTCAGTGGACTTGAAGTATTGGCACCGACGATGAGTCCACAAGAAAGAGAAATGCTACCTCGTCTTGCAGCAAAGATTGTCTCCCTCACTAACAGTGAGGTTAGCGACGGCGAGGTTCATATCCTGTCAGATATGACCGGAATTAGTTTCTATCAGCAATTACGTATTGCCATCCAGGGCCGTCGTAGTGTTGAGGTGGAGTATCTGTCTGCAAAGGGGCAAAAGAGTACTCGCGTCATTGATCCTTTTGTTCTCTATCAGGTTGAAGACGGGTGGATTGTGCAAGCCTGGTGCCATCAGGCACGCAGTGAACGCGCATTTCGCCTAGATCGTATTCACCGACTAAAGGTTACCGAGCAAAGCCAGCTTGAAAAGGGACCAGGTCGAAGAAAACGTGACCCCTTATGCGAGGTAGTTCTTCGCCCGTCAGCATTGTGGCGCCTGGCAGATCTGCCGTCGGCAAAGGTCAAAAAGGCTAAAGACTCGATTAGTGTCAGCTTGCGTGCCTGGGACGAGAAATGGATTGTAGGGCGGCTAGTGTGGATGTATGACGATATCATTTCAGTTACCCCCGATCGGTACTTGACGTTGGCGCAGGAGAGCGCGAAGCGGGCGAAGAACACTTGGGCGGAGTGGAAACCATGAATGATGACCTAAGTCCAGCTGAGCGCATGGAACGGTTCAGAGATTTTCAGACACGGGAGAAAACGGGAGTCAACAGTTTTGTCGAGTCTTTGCCTTTTACCCCGGACTCTTTCCAGGTCGAGGCGTTAGAAGCCTTAGCGGAGGGCTTCTCCGTGTTGGTTGCAGCACCTACGGGAGCTGGTAAAACAGTAGTGGGGGAGGGCGGCGTTCATATGGCGCTATCCTCTGGTGGAAGAGCATTTTATACGACGCCAATTAAAGCGCTTTCTAACCAAAAGTTCCGGGAGTTTTGTGAAAGATTCGGTCCACAACGCGTCGGTTTACTTACCGGCGACACCTCGATAAATCCGCAAGCTGATGTGGTGGTAATGACCACTGAAGTCTTACGGAATATGATTTACGCTGGTGCTGATCTGCGCAATCTACGAATGGTTGTCCTCGATGAAATCCACTACTTGGCCGATCGTGTTCGTGGCCCAGTGTGGGAAGAAGTGCTAATTCAACTTCCAGAGCACGTCCAAACAGTCTCACTATCTGCGACGGTGTCTAACCTCGAGGAATTTGGTCAGTGGTTGTCTGAGGTGAGAGGCAACTGCAAGATTGTGGTCTCCTACAAGCGGCCCGTGCCACTGTACCAACACATGATGGTGGGCAAGCGAATCTATAATCTCTACGCTGACGAGAATGCGCAAGCACGTGCTGAGAGCGGCGCTCCACCTCGGCTGAATCCACAGTTACTGGCTGATATTGCCGAGCATGCACCGCGGAAAGGACGCCGCCCGATTCCTAGTCTTGTGAACAGGCCTAAGGTGGCGAGGGCAGTTCAGCGGGTTGGATTCCTCCCCATGATTGAGTTCATTTTTTCGCGGGCTGCATGTGATGAGGCGGTGTCAAGTCTGCTTCTCGAAGGACTCTCCTTTACAACGGAAAAGGAGCAAAAACAGATTGCAGCTATCGCAGAACAGGCGACACAAGCCATTCCAATAGCTGACCATGGCATCCTCGGACTGGCTTCGTTGCAGAGTGCACTAGAAAATGGCATTGCTGCACATCATGCGGGTATGTTGCCGATCCTTAAAGAAACTGTCGAAAAACTCTTTTCTTTGGGCCTTGTGAAGGTGGTGTTTGCGACTGAAACTTTGGCTTTAGGTATCAATATGCCCGCTCGCACTGTTGTCATTGAATCTTTAGAAAAATGGAATGGCTCAGAGCACGTCCGCTTGAGCCCGGGAGAATACACACAACTCACAGGTCGCGCTGGCAGACGTGGCATTGATGTAGAGGGTCACGCGGTTGTGTTGGGACGGGGGGTGGTGTCAGCCGAAGAAGTAGCACAACTAGCGACTCGCCACAGCTATCCCCTCAAGAGTGCTTTTTTCCCCG
The DNA here is from genome assembly GCF_009696615.1 of Scrofimicrobium canadense. Classification (GTDB taxonomy): domain Bacteria; phylum Actinomycetota; class Actinomycetes; order Actinomycetales; family Actinomycetaceae; genus Scrofimicrobium; species Scrofimicrobium canadense. The sequence goes on along the minus strand of NZ_VULO01000004.1, from coordinate 34,735 downwards.
GCTACAACATGGTTGTTAATCTCTTGTCCAGGGCGGATGTTGAACAAGCTAGACGTGTCTTGGAATCGAGTTTTGCTCAGTTCCAAGCTGACGATGCAATTGTTGGTCTCGCAGCCAAACTGAGAAAAGCCGAAGCGAAACTTCATTCTGTGCAAGAAAGAATCGCTTGTAGCAAGGGTGATGCTGCAGAGTATTTCGGACTGAGGGAGGACCTTACCCGGGCCCAAAAGGAGCTTTCGCGAGCGTCGCGAGAAGGAAATATTGTCTTTGCTACCAAGACACTGCGTAAATCGAAGCCTGGACAGGTAATCCACTATCGCAAGGGACGCAGATGGCGCAGTGCCGTAGTTGTCGTTGGCGCAGATCGTAGTTTTGATACACCACTGATTCGTGTTGTTGGTGAAGACGCTAAAGTTTTCACTCTGGGCCCGGCCGACATGGCACGAGGCCCACATGTTGTGGGGCATATGAGAGTGCCGTCTGGGGGTGCCAGGCGCTTACGTGACCGCCAAAGCGTTGCTAAACAAGTGCGCAGTATCGCTAAGAATGCATCGCACCCGCGAGAAATCACGAATCCAACAATGTTGCGTCTGAGCGAAGAAATATCAGATATCGAACTTCGCCTGCGTTCCCATCCAGTGCACTCGTGTCCCGATCGGGAACTTCATGCGGTTCCGGGACACGAGTGGGTAAGACTGGAACGGGAATGTCGTCGCCTCAGAAACCAAATAAATTCTCGAACATCTTCCATTGCTGCAGAGTTTGACCAGGTCCGACAGGTATTGCATGAATTGAAGTTCCTTGAAGCTGATGAAGTAACTGGGCGCGGAACTGACTTGCGCCGGATATTTGGCGAGCGCGACTTATTGGTCGCGTTGGCATTTAGCCGTGGAGTTTTCAATCAACTGACAGCCCAAGAATTGGCCGGGTTTGCTTGCTGTTTGGCATATGAGCCCCGCAGCGATGTAGGAGGAATGGATCCTTATATTCCCACACCAGCTCTTAGACAGGCGTGGGCTGATCTTGGGAAGGCATTCCGAGACGTCTCGAGCGCCGAAAAGACGGCCGGGTTGGAACGCACATCGGCGCCAGCAGGTGATCTTATTGATATCACGTACCGGTGGGCCGGGGGAGCGACACTTTCATCAATTTTGCCCGATGCGGAAATCACTGGCGGTGATTTTGTCCGATGGATGCGTCAGACTGTCGACCTATTGCAGCAACTCACTCGTCTAGGAGATGCAAAGTTTTCAGCGCGGGCCAATGAGGCCTGCAGTCTGCTCCGCCGAGGAGTTGTCGCGTGGAGCGAGTAACCGTGCGTGAACGACTCATTGGATACTCACAACTTGCTTTCTCAGCACTTTTTATGTGGGCTTCATTTCCCGATGTCGGCTTGTGGTTTCTTGTATTTCCTTCACTGGCTCTTTTGGTTGCTGCCACTGATAACGTCACGGTAGGCAGGGGAGCGTGGTACGGGTTTCTTTGGGGGATAGGATTCTTTCTGCCTCATATATCGTGGCTTCTTGTCGCAGTTCCGGGGAGTGTGGCTCCCTGGATCGCGCTCAGTGTCGCGCAAGCAGCGTCACTGACTCTTTGGGGAACTTTTTTTGCGGCTAGCCGACACTGCGCGTGGTGTCGCACTTGGTGGGGGGAAGCATTCATTGCTTCATTGTTGTGGGTTGGCATTGAGCAACTTCGATCGAGAGTACCTTTTGGAGGGTTTTCTTGGGGAAAAGTCGCCTATGCACAGGTAGATTCACCACTGCTGACTCTAGCTCCATTAGGTGGCGAAACATTGGTGTCCTTTGCCGTCATGTTTTTAGCAGTGATTCTTCGTTATGCTTTGTCCCTGAAACATAAGCCTTCACCCATACTGCGCTGGGCACTTGCTGGAGGATTTACTGCGGCTCTGATAGCTCCAATGCTCATTAGCTTACCCAATACGCAACAATCAGGTGCCGTCACTGTTGCGGCAGTCCAAGGAAATGTCGATATTCCTCAGGAAGAAACATACTCCGTCGAAGGGAAAGTATCAGCTAATCATCTTCGGGAGACTGAAAAGATGATTATTGACCATCCAAATGTAGATTTGGTTATCTGGGGTGAGAATGCGCTAGATCGCGACCCAGCAGCCTCACGCATAACCGATGAAATAGTGGCTCAAGCCAGTGAAGCTGTCAATGTCCCGCTTTTGGCTGGCTTTCAAGAATATGTGGATGATATTCGCTATAACTGGATGGGCATTTGGTATCCGGAAACAGGGTTAGACCAGCATAAATATGGAAAGCAACATCCAGTTCCTTGGGGTGAATACGTTCCATATCGACAGTTATCAGAATGGCTGGCTAGTGAAGCCGCACAGATTTCTGTAGACATGGTACCTGTTGATAATCCAGGGATACTCAACGTGAGGCTCAATGACGGACGTGATCTTCCTATTGCTATAGGAATCTGTTTTGAGGCTGCCGACGAACCGATTTTTTCTGAAGGAGTCGTGCTCGGCGGAGAAATCATTGTCATTCCAACGAACAATGCACAATTCGTTGATTCGACTGAATCGACCCAACAGCTCCAGATGGCGCAATTCCGAGCCGCTGAATTCTCACGTGCCGCAATGCAAGTATCCACCAACGGTGTCTCAGCACTCATTCGTCCAGACGGATCGATCCTCACGTCAACCCAGCGACAGGTTGCTGGCAATCTCGTTGACACACTACCTTTGAGGACTACGATTACACCCGCTGCTGTAGTTGCTGAGCCACTGGCACGAACGGCCATAGCAGCAACTCTATTGTTAGGCAGCATATTTATAGGCGTAGGTATCGTAAAAAAGATGCGAAAATAGTACATGTTGATCCGATAATGTACATTATGTCAAGTTGAAAGAGTTTTAGAGAACTTGCAGACTTTGCCAGTTCTCCCTCACTCCAGACGCCACATCGATCCGAAAAATCTGTCCTCTACTGTTGGACCTAAGCCAGTTTAAGAAAGAGTCAATCTGATAGCCCATACCTTCAAGGTGAATGGTTAAGGTTGTCGTGTCTTCGCTGGCTCGAAATGATCCACATAATCTCTGAGACTTTGCTTCTTTGAGAGCAACAGCTAGGAAATCGTAGTCAAGCCCGGCACCGCGGACATCAATATCTACGACTCGCTCCGCTTCAGTCATGATGCATTGCGACGTCTGTTGCGCCGGTCAGCTAGTTCATCGAGACCGACGACATTTCCGCCCTCAACAGGAAATTCTGCCAGAGAGCCTTCGACTTCACGCCACACCTTGCCAACTGCTATTCCAAATACGCCCTGGCCTCCCTCAAGAAGATCAACGATCTCATCTGCCGAGGTACATTCATAGACAGAGGCTCCGTCACTCATGAGCGTAATTGTCGATAAGTCGTCAACACCGCGATGAGCTAGTTGACCAACAGCTGTACGTACCTGTTGTAGGGACACTCCCGCATCAAGCAACCGTTTGACAACTTTGAGGACCAGTATGTCTTTAAAAGAATATAGCCTCTGCGACCCCGATCCTTTTGCTCCCCTAATAGATGGAACAACAAGCCCGGTGCGAGCCCAGTAATCTAATTGGCGATAGGTTATTCCGGCGGCCTGGCATGCAATTGGACCTCTATACCCGGCTGCAATATCAACCTCTGCCAGAGGATCACCAAAAAGCATCTTCTGCCTTGGCTCGTTCCTTATACTCACGCCTGGCTCCTACTGTGAAGGGATATTACTACTATACGTAAACGTTAGGTCTGAAAGCTCTCTGGGTCAATCATTAGTGCGGCGTGCCTTGAAGTTCAAGTTCAGGTTTAGGGTTATTCCTATTCTAGAAGAGCAGCCACGGCTAAAACAAATATCTCATTATGCAGGTCAGATATGTTTTCACTGAGTTGCTCTGCTTGGGATCGATTGCGCTCTCGGTCGCCAGGTCGAGAGCGATTCTCCCGCGATGTGATGACACGCTCAACTAGGTCAGCGCAACGATCTGCACTGACACGTACCCCTCGCAGTGATCGTGCCTGTACACCGCTCTCCCCTAGTTTTTGTACTAGAGTAACGACCTTGACTGCCCTGGCCGGGAATCGTCCGCCCAAATCAGGATGAATCAATCCGACACGGACACACTCTTCGATAATGTCACTCGGTGCACCTGTGACTTCTCGCAGTGTACGTAAAGTAACGCTCTGCCCTTGAGGTACGACGACTTCACCTTCTGAAGAAACCAGGCGTGCTGCAGGCTCCGGGCCTATGTCGTAGCCGCCATCAAGTGCTTCAAGCTGTTCATGAATTATTTTGAGTGGGGCATACGAATCACGTTGTTGTGCAAGAATAAAACGAATACGCTCAAGATCCGCTGGAGAATACTTCCGGTAGCCCGATCCGGTGCGGAAAGGCTTTACTAGCCCCTGATCTTCGAGAAAACGAATCTTGGAAACAGTAGTTGCTGGAAACTCTTCCTTCAGCAGTCCTACCAGTACGCCGATTGAATATTTTGGAGTGCGGTCCACTCCCCTGGGCCATGTACCAGGACCAATCTCATCGTGCGGCAGGGCCGCAGTACTCAAGTTACTCATTCAGATACGGTGCCACCTGCTGGTGCGGGGTGATAGGTCAAACGATATTTTCCAATCTGTACCTCATCCCCCGCGCTCAGAAGTGCTTGGTCTACGCGCTCACGATTTACGTATGTTCCATTGAGCGCACCCGAGTCCCGCACGAGAAAACCACCGTCTTGAGCAATAAACTGGCAATGTTTTCGCGAAACCGTCACATCATCGAGAAAAATATCGGCCTTTGGAGAACGCCCAGCATTTGTTACGGCTGCGTCAAGCAGAAATCTGGCGCCTGTATTTGGCCCTCGTTGCACAATGAGAAGTGCAGTTCCTGCCGGAAGCTGATTGACGGCCGCCTGGTCTCTGGAAGACAGCGGAACGTGAACCAAATCTGCTACCTCTGGTTCCAATCCCCCGTTAAACATCGTGGTTTGTGTTGGATCCACTTCGGGTTCAGTCATGCTGCCTCCTCAGATCACTGCGATAGTACGTAGAAACTCTAGTAGTTTCTTGGCGCATACACCAGTCTACCCATCCGCTCACCCAGACGCTAAGGTCAAGAGGGAATCTAGACCCGACTATCATAGGCTCTATGAGCATAGGTCAACAATATCGGCCCAATTTGTCGGTGCGATCTCTCAGAGATTTGCTTGATGGTGTGGAGGGCGTACATTCCTCAGAGATCCCCGATGTAGAAATTGAGGGAATCAGCCTAGATTCGCACGACCTAGAGCCAGGTTGGTTATTTGTAGGAGTGCCCGGGGAACACCATCATGGAGCTCGCTTTGCAGAAAGTGCTATTAAGCAGGGCGCGGTCGCCGTTGTGACAGATATGGTGGGGGCTGCACATGTGAGTGGGGCTCCAACCATCATTGTTGAGGATCCTCGCAGCGTTGCAGCCGAGCTAGCCGTTCGTTTCTATGGTGGTTCACACCAACATCTGAAAACAGTGGCAGTCACCGGCACCAACGGAAAGACGACGACTAGCTATATGGTGCGTTCGGCTTTAGGCTCTACATGCGGTGAGGTAGGACTCATGGCAACGGGCATGATTGATGTTGATGGCCGTCCCCAATATATGCTCAGAACAACTGCTGAAGCACCAGTGGTTCAGCGAGGTTTAGCTGTTGCTGCCCAAGAGAATCGTGGAGCTGTGGTCGTTGAGGCATCGGCGCATGCGATGTCCTTGGGACGCCTCGACGGACTTATGTTCGATGCCGTAGCTTTCACAAATCTTCAACATGACCACCTGGATTACTACCACACGATGGACAAGTACTTCCAAGCAAAGGCACTTCTCTTTACTCCAGAGCACGCTCGGGCTGGAGTTGTGTGCACCGATGATTCGTGGGGTAGACGATTAGCTTCGGAAGCAAGTATCCCCATCGTGACGGTCTCTGCACTGACAGAAACTCCCAGTGGTGTGAATATGGATCATCACTGGTCGGTATCCTGGTTTGGACCTCGTGAGGACAGATGGGGCACTGCATTCACTCTTGTTTCGCCTGAAGGCATAGCGTATGAGGCCTTTTCTCCTATCCCCGGAGCAGTTAACGTCCAAAATGCGGCAGTTGCTATCCTCGCGGCAACTCAGGCGGGTGTACCCATCGAAGAAGCTATCAGGGGCGTTGGTCACACTCCCCCAGTTGCTGGAAGGATGGAGCTGGTGCCATCCGATGAGGCGCGGCAGCCTCGTGTACTAGTGGACTATGCACATACTCCAGAGGCGCTTCGAGCTCTCTTAGAAACGGTAAGGCCACTGGTCAAAGGACGCATCATTCTTGTCTTCGGCACCGACGGAGACAGAGATGCTTCGAAACGGGAAGAGCTGGGTGAGATTGCTGCGGAAATGGCAGACATTCTCTGGGTAACGGATGAAAATCCTAGAACCGAAGACCCCGCGTCGATTCGCGCATATCTAATGAGGGGTATTGCCCGTGTTCGTCCCACTCTTGAGGGCGTAACAGAGGTATCACAATGCCGTCGTGACGCCACGAGGATGGCAATTCAAGCGGCATCTGTTGGAGACCTTGTCATGATTACCGGAAAGGGATCGGAAGCTTCCCAAGAGATAATGGGAGTGTTTCACGCATACAGCGATACGATTGTGGCAACCGAAGTGCTCACGGCTCCCCTGTAAGAGAGACTTTTTATGACTGATTCCGTTCACGATGAAGAACTGATGCGGGCCAACCTGCTCCAATATGATTTGGAAGAGGAGGATCTTGATCTTCTCACTACTCAAACTGACGCTCATCCAGATATAGAGGAGCCAGCGGCACTTCCCGTACTTGCAGTTATTGGGCGTCCCAACGTTGGAAAGTCGACGTTAGTGAACCGCATATTGGGCCGCCGTGAAGCCGTAGTGCAAAATATTCCCGGCGTTACTCGTGACCGAGTTATGCATAAGGCCGAATGGGCTGGTAGAGATTTTCAGCTAGTGGACACAGGTGGCTGGGAAGTTGATGTGGCTGGCCTGTCCAAGCAAGTTGCTGACCAAGCAGAAATTGCTGTCGATATGGCCGATGTTGTTATTCTGGTTGTTGACGCCACTGTGGGGGCAACCGCCACGGATGAAAGAGTTGTAGAACTTTTGCGGCGTAAAGGAAAACCTGTCGTCATTGCTGCCAATAAAGTTGACTCTTCGAAGCAAGAGGCCGATTCATATTCTCTTTGGTCACTTGGCCTTGGAGAGCCTTTCCCCATCTCAGCGCTTCACGGACGGGGAACCGGGGACCTATTGGATGCGGCTGTTGGACAGCTTCCACCATCCGCCGGATATTCCGAACATCACAATCGTACTGGTCTGCGAAGAGTAGCTTTAGTCGGCCGCCCCAATGTCGGTAAGTCTTCACTTCTCAACGCGCTTGCTGGTGAGGAACGGGCGGTTGTCCATGACATGGCGGGTACAACCCGTGACCCTGTCGATGAGATTGTTGATCTTGACGGACGATTATGGGAGTTTATCGACACCGCTGGAATTCGTCGGAGGGTTCACAAGACTACGGGCGCAGATTATTACGCTTCTTTGAGGACTCAAACCGCTCTAGAGCGTGCCGAAGTTGCCTTGGTCCTTGTTGATGCTTCAGTTTCACTGACAGAACAGGATGTGCGCGTTGTTCAGCAAGTGGTTGATGCAGGCCGAGCCCTAGTCATTGTCAATAACAAATGGGACCTCGTAGATGAAGATCGTCGATACGATTTAGAGCGTGAAGAAGAGCTAGATCTCAATCAAGTCGAGTGGGCACCTCGCATCAACCTTTCTGCTAAAACAACGTGGCACGTCAATAGGATTACTAAGGCTCTCAATACCGCCTTGGACGGGTGGGAAACACGAATTTCGACCGGAAAACTCAACTCTTTTTTGGGCAAGCTCACAGCAGCAAATCCTCATCCTGTTCGTTCAGGCAAACAGCCACGGATTCTCTTTGGAACCCAGGCTGCCACGTGTCCCCCACGTTTCGTTCTTTTCGCCACGGGTTTTCTTGAACCCACCTACCGCAGGTTTATTGAACGACGCCTCCGGGAAGAATTTGGATTCAATGGTTCACCAATACAAATCTCTGTGCGAGTACGTGAAAGGAGAAGGCGTTGATCAATAGCTATGTTGCTATCGGTGACAGTTTTACCGAAGGGCTAGGGGATCCCCGTCAGGATGGTACTTTGCGGGGATGGGCGGATCGAGTTGCAGAAGGACTGGCGTTCCATAAAAGTACTGTGGATAACGACCCGTTTCTCTACGCAAATCTTGCCATTCGAGGTAGAAAACTGCGGCAAGTACTGGATGAGCAACTTGACGTCGCAATTGAAATGAAGCCAGACCTGATTTCTTTTAACGGAGGGGGAAATGATATTTTACGTCCCAATTTCCCGCTTGCGGAAACGACAGCCATGGTCAAACAGGCTGTATCGAAAATTCGAAATGCAGGAATTGCAGTACTACTGTTGGCAGGACCTGACCCCTGTGACCATCTGCCACTAGGAAAGCTCTTTCATGCCCGTGCTGGAGAATTCACAGATGTGACAGGACAATGGGCTGGAAATCTCGCAGGAGTAACCTATTGCGACAATTTCCATGACCTCACTTTGCGCGCTCCGCAGTATTGGTCTGAAGACGGACTTCATCTGGGCCGTGCAGGGCATATGAAGGTCGCCATGAACTCTCTAAATGCACTGGGTCTGACGCCACCTCCATATTGGAGCATTAATGAGGCGCTCAACGATGGAGTAAACCGTCATTTTGGTGATGTTACCTATTATCGTCAACACGTTGCCCCGTGGATCAAACGCAGACTAACTGGGAAATCGTCAGGTGATGGACGCTCTGCAAAACTTCCGTATCTGACAAACTTTCCGACATAGGTCCCGTTGCACCATTGCAACGGTTGAAGAGCTAGACCGTAGACGATGCAAATGCAACGCGCTTGGATAGGTTCTCAGTAGCCAAGTCGAGAGAATCGCCCGTCGCATCCAGGTTGTGTGAGTCTTCCATATACGTAGTCGCCGCGTCACACATTGCTGCCGCCGACATGGCAACGGGTATCCATCTTTCCGCGATGTTTGAAGTAGGTGGAGGCTCAGCAACAGCTACCCGGAGCTTTTGTATAAAACTAGACAATTGCTTATAAACTCGTTCTCGTTGCACAAAGGTTGTGTGAAGTGAAGCTCCGGAAGCCTGAACTAATGTGGCATAGTCGGTCAACGCCTTATATAAAGGAACAAAATATTCTTGGAATTCAGGCTCACGCACTTTCGGCCACACTAGATACCCGAATACATAAATGATAATTGCAGCGATAACAGTCGCCAGGAGTCTTTCAGAACCGTAATAATGGGGGTCATGGGGGCCAGGGATAATGATGTCACCAAAAAAGAGGACAATAGGGACCATAAAGAACTGTTTGTATACTCCCGACGCAGAACCTATCCATGGCAACGCGAATGCCATGATGGTAATCCAACTTGCGAGCCAGAAGCTCGAATTATCTAGCCAAAGAATGACAGTGGCCAGTCCAACCCCGACGAATGCTCCGACGATTCTTTGAACCGCCCTACCAACAACTGCAGACATGTTGGGTGTCATTACCATTGCTACAGTTGTTGCAACCCAAAAGAGATGATCAATAGGCAACAAGAAGCCAATGAGCATTCCAATCGAAAAACATAACGCCAATCGAACCCCGCTAGACAAGGCGAATGAAGTCCATCGTTTTCCGTGGGCGATTTCTAAGGCGTTGGTTTCAGGCAATAGCGCTTCACGATTTGAGTGGTCGTCAGAGCTTATGTACCTCTCATATGCCCGGTGTAGCGTTGGAAATGCTGCAAGGTCGGTGTATTTTACGTTCCCCTGTAGGAGTGACTCCAACGCCGAGGCCAAAGTCAATAGGTCAGAGGGCGTGTCCATCAACAGCGCCTGAGCATAGGTCTGATCTAGCGCTTGTAACACTTCGCGATACCGGCCAAACATGAGGTCAGGAACTGCAGCCTGTGCAAAGGCTGCCGCGAAATTAGAGGTTTCTTGTTCGTTTTCCATTCGGCTTTGGCTACTATCGCGTTTCGCTCGCTGACGGCAGTTCTTCGCAAGCGTCGTAATGCCTGTGTTCAATACCGACACTTCCGACACGCGCTGCGTAATGATACCTTGAATGATGACGCCGATTGCATAGAGGCCTGCGCCCATAAGAAAGAATATGGCATAGCGCCAGTAGGGCCTGTCCGACATACCAGTGACCATGGAGGTAATCATCATTACTTGCATGGCCGCTGTAGAAAAATATTGACTCCATGTTGCTAATGTCCCTGCGAAAAAAGCTACAACGACTAAGAACACAAAATGTACCCACGTCGTAATATCACTGATGTAGCCGGAAAAGAAGGAGCAAAATGCGCATGGGGCGACGAATACTACTTTTCTCACAGTCTGTTGATAGAGAACGCCAGGTTTTTCAGAGGCGGTGAAGAACATCGCTGCAAATGACATCCACATCGCCTCGGGAAGGAAGCCCGTCGCCGAACCGATAAAAAATGGTACGCCGATTGTCAGCGCCGCCCGCAGCGAGCTTTGCCAAACAAGATGAGGATGTGAGGAGCTCAGTGTATGTTTGAGCCAAGCTATCTGCGCCCCACGCATACCTCCCCCCGCCAGTTCTAGTTAGTAATGGCTGGCAACCGTCGTGCCGATACCCGCAAAGTCATAGAACCACTCGGCTTCATCGACAGGCATGTTGATACATCCATGTGAGCCAGCCTCGCCTCCATACCCGAAGCTGTCTCGCCAATACGCCCCATGTAGCGCATATCCTTCATGAAAGTAGGTAGCCCATGGAACGTCGGGAGTCTCATAACGGCTTCCATCGGCGTTGAGCCCCCGCATGGTCTGCGTGGGGAACTGCAAATATGTCTTGTAAACTCCGGTCACGGTCGGTGTAACTGGTGCACCAGGAACCATACTCACAGGACCTCTGACAATCGTTGATCCTTCATAGGCAGACACCGTGTAATTGGACAAATCAATGTCTATCCATTTTTCGCCAGGTGCAGCCTGATAAGCCAGGTTTTCCGCGCCATCAGCAATGAGACGGTCATTCCACTGTTCAGAAGTAATTTTGTCATAGTCAAAGTCACCGTAATACGCCTCACGGTTCTCCATTGCATGGATTACCTCATCGGCAACTTCTTTGGCGTTCTTCGCTTTCCAACCGATCCCGCCTTCGCTGACAGTAGAGACAACATCGCCTCGCGAGTTGACATTCCTCACCCCAGGCGTAGGTTCGACGTTACTAGCTAGGGCGGCAGCTTCTACCCACGCAGTCACTTTATCTTTATCGATTTCAGCTTTATCAGCAGATATATTGACCCATGACGCTTTTTCGACCTCGGTGGGAGTGTGCGTGTCAATACCGTCAGTGATGGAGATATCGAGCCCCACAACCGTATTTGCATCATCGGCAGCTTGCTGGGCTGCTTGAGTTGAGACTTCTGGCTGTACCTCCGACAAGGACAGTTCAACGGTAGCTGGTTTAAGAGCAAGCGCCGCGGCCCTCGCAGTTTGTTTGAGAGTATCGCCCTCGATTTCCCGTCCCACTACCGCAGGTGTGACAACGAAGGAATTGCCTCCATCAGAAAGCTCAACAGAGGCGTCTTTCTTTGCTTCCCCATACTTTTCGATGAGGTTTTCTATATACGTCTCTTCCTGCTTCTCATCAACACTATATACAGGGTCGATATTACGAGGAGAGAATGCCGCCGAAAAGCGTGAGACGATACTCGTGTTTGGCGCGAGTACCTGTGCTGTGGTTTCTTCTGCGTCGAGAACGTAGCCAAGTTCTGAGAGTTTTGCCGTAGTACGCTCCTCGCCTATCACGATAGTGATTGCAGCGTCAGCAAAACGGCTATGAGTGTCATCAACAATTTCTTCGCCAGAGAGTCCAGACACGGACTGGCCTGCGACACTGGCACCAGGTAAAGCCCGATCCTTAAAATGAAATGCGTAATAGGACCCGGCCGCGGCCACAACAAGCACAAAGGCAACTACTATGCCAAGAATCCACCACAATCGTTTACTCACAAGCGCGAGTATACGAAGTTTCGGTCATGAGAATCTATAGCCCACGCCGCGTACTGTATGGATCAAACGCGGCATTCCCGGCTCTCTCTCGATTTTGTCCCGCAGCCGTTTGATATGAACATCTAATGTTTTCGTGTCACCAAAGTAATCGCTTCCCCATACCAGAGCGATAAGACGGTCGCGAGTTACTACCCGCCCAGCGTTCGACATGAGCAGTTCCAAGAGCTCAAATTCTTTTCGAGGGAGAGGGGTTTCTTCACCATTGACCAGGAGAACATGCCGTGAGAGGTCCAATGTGACGTGTTCGTGGCTCAGGCTTTCTATATCCTCGCCAATATCCCGTCGACTAAAGCGTCGCATTACCGATTTAATACGGGCGAGCAATTCTCGTGAGGAATACGGTTTCGTGACATAGTCGTCCGCACCCAGTTCCAACCCAACGATGCGGTCAACTTCTGACGACTTTGCAGATAGAACAATGACAGGGACATCTGATGTGGAGCGTATTCGCCGGCACACGTCCAGACCTGGTGTCCCTGGAAGCATGAGATCGAGCAGTATGAGATCTGGGCGCCTGGAGGAAAACTCATCGAGTGCTCGGTCTCCATCAGTAGCGACTCGCACTCTGTATCCCTCTGCCTCCAGTAGGTAGGCCAAGGGCTCAGCAATTGATAGCTCATCTTCAACTAACAGTATTTCTAGTGCCATCGTCTTCCTTCACTAAGGGCAATCGCAATGTAAATGTAGAGCCTATTCCTGGTTGTGACCATACCGTGAGATCGCCTCGTAGGGAGCGTGCCGTATTGCGGGCAATCGCCAATCCTAGGCCGGTACCGCCACTGCGTCGAGAGCGCCCCTTGTCCACGCGATAAAAACGCTTAAAAATATGGGGCTGTTGTTCAGGTTCGATGCCAATCCCCTGATCGGTTACTGTGATCCAGCCTATACTCTCACCGTGTCCAAATCCCAATGAAACACGGGTCCCACCAGCACTATATTTGATCGCATTTTCCACTAGGTTCGTTACTGCCACTTTAAGGCTTCGCTCTTCACCTGAGACTACGAGAGGCTGGTCCCGGGGTTCCACGACAAGTTCAATGTTGACATTTGCTGCCAAAGTCTGGTGCTCTGAAACTACGTTATGTACCAGAGTCACCATATCTATGGGTTCTAACGCATCGGTCTCCCATCCACTTTGTGCTTCTGAAAGTCGAGCAATATCTTTCGTAAGCCGAGAAAGACGTTCAATTTCTTGACTCAATGAGGCTGTAAAATGCCGTATCCGCTCGGGGTCTCCGTCCGCAGCGATGATAGCCTCTGAGAGAAGAGAGAGTGCTGCCACTGGCGTATTGAGTTCGTGACTGGCATTGGCAACAAACTCTCGGCGTAGGCTTTCTGTGTCGTATTTGTCCTGGTCGTCCATGACTAAAGCGACCACGGCACCATCTTCTAGTGCATAAAGATGAGCCCAATAGGGTTCCAACTCATTTGATGGTCGCACCAAAGCCATACGTGAGTGAGCGGTTTCACGCAGATAGCTGCGAAACCATGAGGAAGTTTGCAATGTCTCTACCGTCACTGGATGTTCTCTCGCTGCGCGATTCATCCCAATAATGCTAAGAGAACGATCAAAGACTAAGGCGATGAGTGGAACTTCTTCGAGAGTTGCTTCAAGATCTGGTGAGATTCTTGTACGTGAAGATTTCACGGCTCTAATAACTGAGTGAACACCTTGAGTAGTTAAGACACCTATTACGACTCCCAAGAGGGCTGCACCAAGGATCAGCCAATGAAAAAAGTCAGTCACACGTCAATGGTACGGCGGTTCATCGAACCTTCCTCAAGAGTTCACCAAGAATTCACGTTGATGTGTCTGTCTATTCATCTCGGTGACAGAAGATAACTGAAGCCGAAGAATAGGTAGAGATACATGCGTGATGCATTCCAAGAGGAACTAGAGGAAACCAGACAGCGTCTAGTCGAGTTGGCCGAACTGATAGAAAAAGCGATCACCGGCGCAACTGAGGCCTTCCACAATTCCGATTTGAATCTGGCAGAAGCGATTGTGAAAGGCGACCAGATCATTGACGAGAAGGCTACAGAGCTAGACGAGTTCGTCCTTGACATATTAGTCCGCCAGCAACCTGTCGCATCGGATTTACGGCTCATGATTTCCGCCATGCGTATAGGTGGGCATCTGGAGAGAATGGGAGACCTCGCTGAGCATATTGCTTTGTTTGCGCGCTATCGGTTCCCAGATTCTGTAGTTCCACGTTCTCTAGAACGCCCCTTCTCGAAAATGCGGCAATTGGATGTTGACGCGGCGACCGCGGTCGTTGCTCTGTTGAAGTCTTTTGACCTCACTTTTGCGGCGCAGATCCGCGAAATGGACGATGAAATCGACGCGCTCCATGCGGGTATTTTTGCCCAGGTACTTGACCGTGATTTCGAAGGCGATGCCACGGTGGTCGTAGATGCGACTTTAGCCTCTCGATACCACGAAAGATTTGGGGACCATGCGGTGTCTATCACCGACAATGTCCTCTACCTTGTTTCCGGCGAACGCGCCGGTGACGCATGAGAAATGGAGAAAGAATAGTGAAGAAATCTCTTGCTACTATCACGGCTCTAGTTGCAGCCCTGGCAATGACAGGATGCGCGGCAAATGAGTCGTCCAAGCCAGAGTCCGGGGGTACCTCCAGCCAATCTGGACAGAGTGGCTCTGAAACCACAGCCTCGGCATTGTCAGGTACATTCGCTGGAGCAGGCGCATCAGCACAGGAAGCAGCCCAAGCCTCCTGGATCGCGGCATTCCAAGAGAAGAACCCTGATGTAACCATCAACTACAGCCCTGTCGGTTCTGGGGATGGTCGCAAACAGTTCATCGAGGGTGCAACTGTCTATGCAGGAAGCGACTCATACCTCAAAGACGAAGAACTAGAAGGAACCTTCGCGCGCTGTGCTGACGGCTCTAAGGCGATCGACCTTCCGGTGTACATCTCCCCTATCGCCGTTGTATTCAACGTTGAAGGTGTCGATGCACTCAATCTCGACCCCGACACTCTCGCCAGAATTTTCAAAGGCGAGATCAGTAACTGGAACGATCCTGCTATAGCGGCACTCAATTCCGACGCCACACTCCCAGATTCACAAATCACAGTGGTGTATCGGTCGGATGACTCGGGTACAACCAAAAACTTCACTGATTATCTCCACGCCACTGCTCCAGAAGCTTGGCCAGCAGAAGCTGAAGAGGCTTTCCCCGGTGATTTTGCGGGAGCTGACGGTGCACAAGGGACATCCGGCGTCATTTCATCAGT
This sequence comes from Scrofimicrobium canadense, assembly GCF_009696615.1. GTDB lineage: Bacteria > Actinomycetota > Actinomycetes > Actinomycetales > Actinomycetaceae > Scrofimicrobium > Scrofimicrobium canadense. The sequence continues at coordinate 19,289 of NZ_VULO01000004.1, read as the reverse complement.
GACCAACGGCCAAGGAACAATCGGATATGCCGATGCTTCAAAGATTGGCGATCTGAACACCGTTGCACTCAAAGTAGGCGAATCCTTCGTCAAATATTCACCTGAAGGTGCCGCGGCAGTTGTTGATGCTTCACCAATGGTTGATGGACGTAGCGAACACGATTTAGCTGTGAAACTAGACCGTGCAACTACTGCCGAGGGCGCATACCCTCTCGTCCTAGTGTCCTACCTGATTGTCTGCGAATCATACGCTGACGAGAAGGACGCCGCATTTGTCAAAGATTACGCCAGCTTCATCGCTAGTGAAGAGGGACAAAAGGTTGCTGCAGAAGGTGCAGGATCAGCTCCAATATCAGCTGATACCCGTACGGCAATCGAAGCTGCTATCGCTTCAATCAAATAGGTGGAATCGGTGAGTGCAACTGAGGTGGCTGAAGAAAAACGCCTCCTTGAAGATTCCGGCTCTTCGCATCGTATGGGAGACCGAATCTTTTATGGGGCAGCCTTCGGATCAGGACTGCTTATTCTTGGAATACTGATTGCAGTGAGTGCCTTCTTATTGGCACAATCAGTCCCAGCTCTCATAGCACCAGCAGAAGAACTGCCAGGTGATTCATCAAGTTTCTGGTCCTATGTGTTGCCGTTCGCCTTCGGTACTATATGGGTTGCATTAATTGCACTACTCATAGCGACACCGATATCGATCGCAGTCGCACTCTTCGTTTCACACTACGCACCACGGTCATTAGCCAAGCCTTTTGGCTACGTTATTGACCTTTTGGCGGCCGTTCCTTCTGTCGTCTTTGGTCTTTGGGGAATCGGGGTCTTAGCGCCAGCCGTTCAACCAATCTATGTTTGGTTGACCGAAAATCTCGGCTGGATTCCGCTTTTCCAAGGACCCGCTTCGGGTACAGGCCGTACAGCTTTGACTGCTGCATTGGTTCTGGCGGTCATGATTCTTCCGATCATGACCGCCATGAGCCGAGAAGTGTTCGTTCAAACTCCCGTATTGCAGCAAGAAGCCGCGTTAGCCCTTGGAGCTACGCGATGGGAAATGGTTCGAACAGCGGTTCTGCCCCACGGACGTCCTGGAATTATCTCTGCGATGATGCTTGGGCTTGGCCGCGCACTAGGAGAAACGATGGCGGTCGCTATGGTTCTCTCACCGGCAGCAATCATCTCGTTTGCCCTTTTGACCACGCAAAATCCCAACACCATCGCAGCGAACATCGCATTGAACTTTCCCGAGGCTTTCGGAATCGGTGTCAACACATTGATTGCAACGGGGCTCGTTCTGTTCGCGATTACCCTCGTCGTCAATATGTTGGCGCGTTGGATCATCCGGAGGGGAAACAATGCTTGATACCGCGGTCGCATCGAAAGAGAAAATAGTGCAGCTGGATTCTTCCGCGCCTCTTGTAACAGCGCGCCTGCCTCAATGGGTTCCTGCAGGAAGCCTCATAGGTATCGTTATATTGCTGGTGGGAATCAGCGCATTGATTGACATAGCGGGCAATCGCCCCGTGTCGTGGTTGGGACCTCTCCTGGTTGCGGTGTTGATCTGGATAGTTGTCATCTACATCCTTGCCAGGGTCGTTGAGGGCAAGAGACGAGCTTTCGATCGACTCATGTCTACCTTGGTATGGAGTGCTTTCGTAGTTGCAGTTGCTCCGCTTGTCTCACTTCTATGGACCGTAATCGTTGGCGGCATTGCCAGAATGGACGCACTCTTTTTCACCAACTCAATGCGAGGAGTAGTTGGGCAAGGAGGAGGCGCACTTCACGCGATTATAGGAACAGTGGAAGTCACTCTTTTCGCTGCTCTTATCTCAGTTCCAATCGGCCTACTTACGGCGATTTACATTGTTGAGTATGGCAGCGGGAAAAAGATTACTCGAGCAATTACATTTTTTGTTGATGTGATGACCGGGATTCCGTCGATAGTTGCTGGTCTATTCGCATACTCCCTATTCCTGATGATCTTGGGGCCTGGCTCTCAAAATGGTTTTGCGGGGTCCGTTGCACTGTCTATTCTCATGATTCCAGTTGTGGTGCGCTCCTCTGAAGAGATGCTGCGATTGGTACCGGCTGACCTTCGCGAAGCAAGCTATGCCCTAGGCGTACCTCGTTGGCGCACCATCACTAAAGTTGTCTTGCCTACAGCTCTACCGGGTATCACAACCGGAATCATGCTAGCTATCTCCCGCGTTGTTGGTGAGACTGCGCCACTTCTCATAGTTTCAGGATTTACGCATTCGATGAACTACAACCTTTTTGACGGTCCCATGATGACTCTCCCAGTTTTCGTTTACAACTCATTTATGAGTCAGGGAGCAGATGCCCAAGCATATGTGGATCGTGCCTGGGCAGGTGCGCTCACCCTCATCCTCATAGTTGTAGCTCTCAATCTAGTGGCACGTTTTATCTCCCGTTTAGCACGAAGGAATGTGAAATGAGTACCCGCATTGATATCGACAATTTGAACGTCTATTACGGGAAGTTCTTGGCAGTTTCTGAAATCAATATGAGCATTGAACCTCAATCAGTTACTGCCTTTATTGGCCCTTCCGGCTGTGGAAAGTCAACTCTGCTGCGGACACTCAACCGAATGCATGAGGTGATTCCCGGCGCGCATATTGACGGTGAGGTCCTTGTCAATGGCGAAGATTTATACGGTGACTCCGTTGACCCTGTGTTAGTTAGACGCCGGGTTGGAATGGTTTTTCAACGTCCCAACCCCTTCCCCACCATGTCGATTGCGGAAAACGTCTTGGCTGGTGTGCGACTCAACAATCGTAAGATCTCCAAGACTGATGCTGCTGATCTTGTCGAGAGTTCACTGACAAAAGCAAATCTGTGGAATGAAGTAAAGGACCGTCTGAACCAATCAGGGTCTTCTCTTTCCGGTGGTCAACAGCAACGCCTATGCATTGCACGGGCGATCGCAGTATCCCCAGAAGTCATTCTCATGGATGAGCCGTGCTCGGCTCTTGATCCAATCTCCACTCTCGCGATTGAAGACCTCATTGCGGAGTTGAAGAACGACTACACAATCACGATTGTCACCCACAACATGCAGCAGGCCGCACGCGTATCTGATTACACGGCATTCTTCAATGTCTCGGGAACCGGGCAACCGGGGAAACTCATTGAATATGGACCGACCAAAACAATTTTTTCGAATCCGACACATAAGGCTACTGAGGACTACGTGTCAGGTCGTTTCGGGTAGCGCGCCTTTCTCACCCACTAGTCAACAAGGACAAATAAGGCCGGTCTGAGGTACATTCACTTCGGAACAATTCACAGCCGGAGGCACGAATGCTCGACTCTTCAGACCGGATTTTGACAACACAGGCTGGGTCCTTACCTAGAACTGAGGCTCTTTTACAAGCCAACAAGCTTTGGACCGAAGGCGAATATCCTGGCGGATGGGATGCTTTTTCCTCATTCCTTGAAGAGCAGGTGCTGGAATTAGTTGAACGTCAAATTGATACGGGCCTCGATATCGTTGGCGACGGTGAGTATGGAAAAGCGATGAGCTCCAAGCTGGATTTTGGGGCCTGGTGGACCTATTCATTTGCCCGAACCGGAGGACTTGAACTGTCCAGCGACACGATGTGGACAGATAGCAATGTCATTTCTGAGCCGGGAAATCCGCAGCTTACTGGTTTTAGCTATCGTCGCGATTGGACTGCTTTTCACGATGCATATACTGACCCCACTTCGGGCGTATCCATACGGTCTGAGGGAGCCAAATCTTTCCCAAAAGCAACCGGACCTCTTTCATATATTGGTCACGATGCTCTAGCAGTCGACATCGCAAACATGAAAGCTGCCGTTGAGGAAACGGGCGCTGAAGAAGGATTCATCACCGCACTGTCGCCAGGCTCAGCTAGTCGGATCGGTAATGAGTACTATTCATCGGACGAAGAATGGCTCTATGCGTGGGCCGATGTACTGCGTGAGGAATACCAGGCGATCATTGATGAAGGTTTGATTCTACAAATCGACGACCCCTCAATTGCTGAAGCTTTCGATCAGATCACTCCTGAGCCTTCGACTGAAGATTACTTAGCATTCACGAAAGTCAGGGTGGAAGCCCTCAACTATGCTCTTCGTGATCTACCCGAAGACCGTATTCGTTTCCACCTATGTTGGGGCTCATGGCATGGACCTCACACTACAGATCTTCCTTTTGAGGACATTGTCGATCTCATGCTCACCATTCGGGCCGGTGCTTATTCCTTTGAAGGAGCGAATGTCCGCCATGAACATGAGTGGCGCGTGTGGGAGAACACTGCACTTCCCGAAGGGAAGCTGATTATTCCTGGAGTAGTTTCTCACGCGACTAATGTTGTGGAACACCCACGTTTAGTCGCCGATCGTATCATTCGCTACGCACAACTTGTCGGACGCGAAAATGTAATTGCGTCAACGGACTGTGGCCTAGGCGGTCGTATCCACGGGCAAATTGCCTGGGCAAAATTGGCGGCTCTGGTTGAGGGAGCTCAGCTAGCAACAACTGAATTGTGGGGTTGAAATGTCAGAATCCATCGTCCAACAGGGACTTATAGAACGCTACCGTGAATGGTTACCAATCACACCTGATGGCCCGGTTATTTCTCTAGGGGAAGGATCCACTCCCCTCGTTCATGCTCCAACACTGTCAGAAGCTGTTGATGGAGATGTATGGATTAAGGTTGAGGGAGCTAACCCCACCGGTTCCTTCAAGGATCGCGGTATGACAGTTGCCGTCAGCGTTGCTGCTGCTGAAGGTGCAAAAGCTGTTGTATGCGCATCGACAGGAAACACCTCTGCTTCAGCAGCTGCCTATGCAGTTCGCGCTGGAATGACGCCGGTTGTTTTATTGCCAGCTGGGAAAATAGCAAAAGGGAAACTGGCTCAATCGATTGTCTACGGCGCGAAAATTGTGCAAATTGATGGCAACTTCGATGATTGCCTTTTGGTGGCACGCAAACTGGAAGAACACTATCCTATTGCCTTAGTAAATTCCGTTAACCCTAATCGAATTGAAGGCCAAAAGACCGGGTCTTTTGAGATTATTGATGCGCTTGGGGATGCGCCGGATGTACATCTTCTTCCAGTGGGAAATGCTGGAAATATTACGGCATATTGGAAAGGCTATAAAGAATATTTCGAGGCAGGGAAGGCTACTAGAAAACCGAAAATGTGGGGTTTCCAAGCAGCAGGAGCTGCACCTTTAGTTTTGGGGCACCCCGTGAGTGAGCCTGAGACTATTGCTACTGCTATTAGGATCGGGAATCCCGCCTCTGCGGAATTTGCCATTGCGGCACGCGATGAGTCAGGTGGACTCATCAATTCGGTTACTGACGAGGAAATCCTTGCGGCGCAAGCACTTTTGGCTTCTCAAGAAGGTATATTTGTGGAACCAGCATCGGCTTCTGGGGTTGCTGGTCTGCTCAAGCTTAAAGCAGCCGGGCAGGTACCCAGTGGGCTGCGTTTTGCTATTACCGTCACGGGCAACGGACTCAAGGACATTGATACAGCGCTGTTGGGACGAGATATCGAAACCGAAATTGTGTCAGCAGATGTGTACCAGGTGGCAGCTGCGTGCGGACTCAACTAACTCCTGGACGATCCGTCACTGTCCAGGTCCCTGCCACAAGTGCTAATCTTGGCCCCGGCTTTGATTCACTCGGATTGGCCTTGAATTGGTACGACTCTACGACGATTCAGGTCACGAATCAAGGATTCGTTGCTGAGGTTACGGGTGAAGGACAGTCTTCAGTTCCCCGTGATAAGACGCATCTCGTCATCGCGACCGTTCTCGAGGCTTTGGACGATCTTGGTACCCATACACCGGGTCTCCGACTCACCGCACACAACACAATACCCCACGGACGCGGTCTAGGTTCGTCGTCTGCAGCATTGGTGGCAGGTCTACTGCTTGGCTGGGGTTTGGCGCGTGCAGATGAGCCAGTTGACCGAGAGTGGCTTCTGCGTGAAGCCTATCGGCGCGAGGGGCACGCAGACAATGTGGCTCCTGCTGTGTTGGGTGGTTTCGTGATTACCTGGGGCGGGGCCGACGTAGATACCCCTGATGCAGGAGTGCGCGCTCGGCGTTCAAGGATCCATCCAGACGTTGCCGTTCTTGCTCTGGTTCCATCGTTCGAGCTAGCTACAACAACTGCACGAGGGGTTCTACCACTAGAAGTACCTCTCACTGATGCTGTGGCCAATGCTTCACGAACGGCTCTTTTGGTCCATGCGATGGCGGAAGAACCGGGCCTCTTCCATACGGCAACCTCTGACCGACTGCACCAGAATGCCCGTACTTCCCTCATGCCCTCTTCTATGGCGCTTGTTGAGGGACTTCGGAAGGACGGATACGGTGCGTTCATCTCTGGAGCAGGACCAACTGTATTGGTATTACTCACCAGTGATCGCTTTGATGAAGCCGAAGAGTCATTGAAGAGGCTGGACCCTCATGGTTCCTATTCAGTGCATAGGCTAACGCCTGGCCATGGAGCACGTCTACTCACAGAAGATTGAGGGAGATCTTTCAGTCTTTACCATATTGCTCAACGCCAAAACTGCTGTGTGGGTGCTAGTTTCACCTATCCCCACACAGCAGTTTCATAGCTCAAATACAAGAGCACATGAGGCTGTTAAGCTGTAGCGATTTCTTCAGCAACTAGCTCAGCTACTTGGATGGCATTGAGTGCGGCACCCTTGCGAAGATTATCAGCTGCTGCAAAGAAAACCAGTCCTCGACCTTCAGGGACCGATTGATCTTGACGGACGCGTCCCACAAATGTTGGGTCATTTCCTGCTGCTTCAAGAGGCGAAGGTACCTCGCTTAACACAACTCCGGGTGCCCCTGACAGAATCTCTGTCGCACGCTCGGCACTCAATGGTGCAGCAAACTCAGCATGTACTACGAGGGAGTGCCCGGTGAATACGGGAACTCGAACGCATGTTCCTGCAACAGCGAGATCAGGAAGCTCGAGAATTTTTCGCGATTCAAAACGAAGCTTCTGTTCTTCGTCCGTTTCGCCACTACCGTCATCAACGAAGTTTCCTGCTTGCGCAACCACATCAAAAGCAATTGGCGCTACATACACTTGCGGAATTGGAAAGTGCACAGCATCGCCTGAAAAGGTAAGTTCTTCTATCGGTTGCCCGGAAGTAACAAGTTCACGTACCTGGGACCCTAGTTCACGAACACCGGAGAGCCCAGACCCCGATACCGCTTGGTACGTTGCTACACGCAGGCGTTCTAACGGTGATTCATTCGCTAGAGCACGCAAAGCTGGCATGATTGCCATAGTCGTGCAGTTAGGATTAGCAATGATTCCAAGCGGACGCTCTTTAATCGCATGTGGGTTGACTTCGGAGACAATAAGAGGAACTTGTGGGTCCTTGCGCCAACCGGAAGAATTATCTATGACGACAGCGCCAGCCTCTGCGAATCGCGGAGCGTAGGCCTTCGATGCGGTTGCCCCCGCAGAAAACAAAGCAATATCGATTCCGCGCAAGTCCTCGACGCTAGCGGACTCTAGGTCTTCAACGACAACTTCTTGATTACCCCACGGTAGCTTTTTTCCCGCTGATCGTGCTGAGGCAAAGTAACGAATAGTAGTCAGAGGGAAGTCTCTTTCAGCAAGTAATTTGCGCATAACGCCACCTACCTGCCCAGTTGCTCCAACAACGGCTACCGTTAAGTTGCCCATTTTCTTCCTTTCATCAGTGACACTTCTATGTCAGTATCAGGTCAAACGTAGACCATCTATATTCTTGGACAAATGTCAGTCCATACCTCGACCATGTATTCTCTCATCGCAGCTGCAGACGGGTACTCGGGTTAGCGCAAAACGACGATGCCACTTCGCCTGCCCGCGAAAGGGCGCATTGGACTTCCGATATTGTGAGTGGCCAACCTGCTATATAGTGGGCAAACGCGCCATGAAAAACATCGCCCGCACCCAGGGTATTGACGGCGTCGACCTGTGGCACAGAAATGAATCTTTTCTCGGGAGCAACTATTTCGATATTATCTTGCCCGTGGGTAATCGCCACGAACTTACAAGGCATTACGTAGTCGGCGGGGCCAGCGAAATCTTCGGACAAAATGGCTACATCAACCATTGGCAAAAGCTCATCAAGGCCTGTTTTCCACGATCCCCCGTCGAGGATAATCGGAGTACCACGATCTTTCGCGATAGTGGCAGCCTCAATGGCACTCGAGAGATGATGCCCATCTAGTAATAGCACGTCGCATGGAGGCAGCCCGTGAGCCAGACGATTGTACGTTGGAAGAGACTTGTATGACGATACGACGGCTCGATCCCCGGATTTCTGAGAGACAATCACTGTTGCGACAGGAACGGGTTGCTCCTCGGACAATGCAACAAAGTCAACTCTTGTCGAGGATAACAAATCCTTGACAAGTATTGACGGCGGAGCATCGTCTATAGCTGATATGAGCGTGGTGTCACTACCAAGAGTCGCCGCCGCAGCAGCCGCATTAGCAGCAGGACCTCCAAAATCGAGAATAGTCTCATCCGCGACAGTCTTTTCATTTTGGGCCGGGTAAGTGCCTACTCGTTGAATAACATCGAGTGTGAGGAGACCTAACGCGACAATTCTCATGAGGGTTCTTCGAGTGCTAGCGTAAAGAGCTCTAGGAATTCCTGAACGTCGTCATCCGAAATGATGAGTGGTGGCGCCAATCGTATGACCCTATCTGACGGGGCATTAATAATGAGGCCTTTGTCGAAAGCTCTTTTGGCGACTACAGGAGCAACAGGCTCATTAAGCTCTACTCCCAATAGGAGACCTTCTCCTCTGACTTCCTTCACTGAAGAACTTTCCAACGCCATGATTCCGTTGCGTAGAGCTTCACCCTGCGCCTTTACATTGGCAAGGATGCCTTCACTTTCGATATAGCTCAACACTTCGTTAGCGGTGTGTGTCGCAAGTGGATTGCCCCCAAACGTAGTCCCGTGCGATCCCGGATAGAACAAATCGGCGCAGGAAGAGAAAACGACCAGAGCACCAATAGGAAAGCCTCCAGCAAGCCCCTTAGCGGCTGTGAGGGCATCAGGTTTGACACCCTCAAGCTGCCAGGCAAACCAGCTCCCCGTTCTGCCAGCACCGGTTTGAACTTCATCAAAAATAAGAAGTGCACTATGAGAATCAGTTAGTTGCCGAGCGCGCTCAAGAAAGCCTTCCGGTAGTTGTTGTACGCCAGCTTCTCCCTGGATGGGTTCGACAAAGAGTGCTGCGACGTCATCATCAAATGTGTCTTCTAAGGCATCCAAGGTTGCCGGAATATGGATGACTCCGGGGAGCATCGGCGCAAACGGGTCCCGATATTTTGCTTTAGACGTCAGTGACAGTGCGCCCATGCTGCGTCCATGGAAGGCGCCTTCTAAGGCAATTATCTTCGTTTTGCCGTATTTATTCGCGTGGAGCCTTGCAAGCTTGAGTCCAGCCTCTACTGCCTCTGTCCCAGAATTGGTAAAAAATACCTTTCCACCGTTTTCAGCTCCAGACAGTCGTAGTAGTCGTTCGGCCAATTCCACTTGGGGGGGTGACACGAAAAAGTTTGAAATGTGCCCTAAGACAGTAGCCTGTGACGCTACAGCATCAACAAATACAGGATGTGCATGACCCAAAGAGTTGACCGCTATACCGCCCAAAAAGTCCAGGTAGCGTTTGCCGGTGGAGTCATAAAGGTGTGTGCCTTCCCCGCGAACCATGCACGCCAGGGGGTCTCCGAAGGCATTTACCATGCTGCTCTGTGCGCGCTGCTTCCAGTTTTCGTCACTCATCATCTCCCCTAACTTCGGTTCCAATCCCATCGTCCGTAAATAGTTCCACCAAAACCGAATGAGGTACTCGCCCATCAATTACTGTCGCGCGAGGGACTCCACCTTCAACGGCGTCGAGGCATGCTTGCATTTTTGGAATCATGCCTGACTCTAAAGACGGTAAGCGCTCACGAAGTTCAGAGACAGCAATCTGAGAAATCAATGAATCGCGCCGCGGCCAATCCGCATAAAGTCCTTCAACATCGGTGAGGAGCAGAGCTCGTGACGCCTTGAGAGCCGCGGCCAGGGCGCCAGCTGCAAGATCAGCGTTAACATTGAGAGTTTCCCCCGGGTCATCAATGTCTGGAGCAATCGTCGAGATCACGGGGATTCTCCCTGCTTTGAGTTGTTCAAGAACAGGACGCGGATCTACCTCGACAACTTCGCCAACAAAACCTAGATCAACGGAGTCACCATCGATGGTAGCTTGCATCTTATGCGCTTTGAAGATCGCAGCGTCCTCACCACTGAATCCAACGGCCAGTGGCCCATGTTTATTGATAAGGGAAACGATCTGCGGATTTACCATTCCTTGTAGGACCATACGTACAACTTCAATTGCCTCTCTGTTAGTCACACGGTAGCCACCCCGGAACTCAGACTGTATACCGAGACGATCCAGCATTTCAGTGATTTGGGGACCACCGCCGTGAACAACTACCGGCTGTATACCCACATGCCGTAGATACGCAATATCATCGGCAAATGCAGCCTGTAGTTCTGGATTGATCATGGCATTGCCGCCAAATTTGATAACGATGACTTTGCCTCGGTGTTTTTCCAGCCACGGTAATGAGGAAATAAGTGTGCTGGCAAAAATAGATGCTTGTGAAAGGTCTTTATCCCTAAAGGCGATTTTACTCATGATGAATAGGCACTGTTCTCATGTACATAGTCGTAGGTAAGGTCATTCGTCCAGATTGTTGCGCGCGAGTTTCCGCTCTTCAAATCGATGTCGAGAACAACTTCACGTTCGGTGAGGTCGACCTCGTCGCGCGGGCGATCAGGTTCTCCTTGCGAACATACTCTCACCCCGTTGAGTGCAACATCCACGTTGTACGGGTCGAATTGAGCATCAGTTGTACCGATCGCGGCCAATACTCTGCCCCAATTGGGGTCATTTCCAAAAATTGCTGCTTTGAAAAGGTTGTTTCGGGCAACCGACCGTCCAACACTCAGGGCGTCCTCCACGCTTCTTGCGCCCGTAACATTGATCGCAATGTCGTGGCTGGCACCTTCAGCGTCCGAAAGCAGTTTTAGTGCAAGCTCTATGCACACCTCAGTAAGCGCGTTCACGAATGTATCGGATTCAACGCGTACACCAGAGGCACCGGAAACCATCAGGGTCACTTGATCGTTCGTTGACATACACCCATCAGCATCAAGCCGATCAAAAGAGACTGAGGTAGCGACTTTGAGGGCATGCTGTGCAACTGGCTGGCTGATGTCGGCGTCCGTTGTGATCACTACCAACATGGTTGCCAGGCCAGGGGCCAGCATCCCGGCCCCCTTTGCCATCGCTCCGATAGACCAGCCATCCCCCTGATATTCCGCTGTTTTCGCAACGGTGTCAGTTGTCATGATCGCTTGAGCTGCACGGTCCCCTCCGTCTGCAGAAGCCTGCGAAAAAGCTACAGGCAACGCGTTCACAATAGCTTCACGGAAGGCAGTGCCGCCCTCGCCAATAAGGCCTGTAGAGCACACTTGAATATGGGAAGGAATCGTCCCCAGGATGTGTGCAGATTCTTCAGCTGTGAGTTTAGTTGTGTCATAACCAAACTGGCCAGTGAAACAGTTAGCCCCGCCAGAATTAAGCACTATTGCGGCAATAACTCCACTTTCTATCGCCTTTTGTGACCACAGAATAGGATTAGCCTTAGCTCTATTAGACGTGAACACGCAGGTACCCACTTGACTGGGGCCATTATTCACAACTACAGCAAGATCAAGCTTATCTTGGGCTTTTAACCCGGCATGCACACCGGCAGCACTGAAACCTTGAGGGCAAGTGACACTCATGGGGCGACTCCGTTCACGCTAAGCCCGGCTCCCTCAGGGAGACCTAAGGCAATATTCATCGACTGGACTGCCGCGCCAGCAGTTCCTTTAGCTAAGTTGTCGACTGCGGCAATAACCACTACTCGTTGCGCCTTTTCATCTACGGTCACTGACATTAAGACGGTATTCGCGCCAACAGTCCATCCGGTAGCAGGATGCTGACCTTCTGGAAGCAGCTGAACAAATTGTTCATCGGAATAGGCTGTTTCCCAAGCGGAACGTACCGTGGCAGCATCCACTCCAGGCGACAGCGGCGCGCTGCATGTTGCCAAAATTCCACGCGACATAGGAACTAGTACCGGTGTAAAGCTAATACGGATGTCTTCTCCACCCGCACCCCGAAGAGCCTGCTGAATTTCTGGAATATGCCGGTGCACTCCCCCGACAGCATACGGACTGGCTGAGCCGAGGATCTCAGAAGCTAACAGATTAGGTTTGAGAGACTTCCCAGCCCCAGAGGGCCCCACTGCTAATACTGCAACAACGTCGGATCCGTCGATAACTCCTGCGCTAATACCGGGGGTCAAGGCAAGCGCTACGGTCGAGGCGTTACATCCCGGAGCTGCAATCCGTTGAGCACCAATAAGATTATCGCGCTGTTTTGTCTTCCCCACAAGAAGTTCTGGTACCCCATAGACCCAGGGGGCGTGAAAACTGCCCCCATAAAACTCGTCCCATGCCTCGACATCAATCAAGCGATGGTCGGCACCACAGTCGATAATGAGACATTCTGGTGCAAGCTGTGCAATAGCATCGGAAATTTCCCCTGATTTGCCATGAGGAAGCGCGAGAAATACGACGTCATGACCAATGAAGTTTTCTGGGGTTGTATCTTCAAAGCGCCTATGCGCTAGCGATCGTAGATGTGGTTGAACCTTGCCTACTAGCTGCCCCACCTGAGAATGTGCGGTGAGAACGCCAATCTCACAGGAGGGGTGCCCCGACAATATACGAAGGATTTCTCCCCCCGCATAGCCAGAAGCTCCCGCCACTGCGATGCGATACCGTGTTCCATTATGCATACTTATTACTTTAGCTGAATATACACTCACGCTGATGGGAGTGTCGCATTGTGGGCGAATTAATCCTCGCTCCTACACATCGTGTTTTCTATTAAGACTCAGCTTGGGGACTCTTTGCTTGTTTGACTGAATCACTATCCAAGTGTGTCGGTTTTGCATACTCCGTTTCTAGCTCACCGACTGAGAGTGCATCCATGAGGATCCGACCATCATCATGTTTTTCTTCATTTTCCTTGACCTTTTCACCGCTATGGTGGTGTAGGTAGTGTTTTAGCTCATCATTGAATGCAGAGATCATCGTCGCTGATGTAACACCAACAATGAAGATTCCTCCCACCATCAAACAAATGGCCAATAGTCGTCCCGTGACCGTTACCGGCGTAAAATCTCCATATCCTACCGTGGAAATCGTCGTAAAACCCCACCACATTGCGTCTCCCCAGTTGACGATATTTGCTTTGGGATCGACTCTTTCGAAAAGAAATACCAATGTTGAGATTGTGTAAACATAACACAAGGCAAAGAGGGAAATAGATATAAGGGCACGCATACGAAGACCTGCTGCGCCGTGCCTCCTGAAGAATTGTAGACGCCATATGTACCGTATCAGCAGGAACGGACGCAAATAAGGGATGAGGAGTGCCACTAACTCAAAAGCCTGCGTTTGAAAAAAACGCCACCGATTATCGGATAAGACCATTCGGACAAAATAATCCAGAATAAAAAGGCTCCACAATATCAGCATAACGAGTAATAATGTGTAGCTCAGTTTGGCAGTCATCGTCGATGGAGCTGCGATCAGATATGCGCTTACTCCCACGAAAACGATGGAGAGTATAAACATAGGCCATACCGTCAGCTGTTCCCAACGCTCATACCGTTGTTTTAATTTCTTGCGTAATTGCCGAGGCCCCTGCAACGCCCTATCGCTCGCAGTACTCTGGGGCATTTCTGCATCCCCCCGAATCTCAGTTGAATCCAATCACTTTCTGAGCGCCCCTATACCCAAGAACGGCTAGCTCTTCACCAACTCTACCGGGAAGATTCACTAATTGCCCGAAGAAACGTTTACGCATGTAGTCTGTCAACTGCGGATCTTCACGGCGAAGGTCATCCCAAAACTGTTCTTTTCCTTGTATCGTGGCTCTGTCCCTGGATACTAATGCCATCATGGACGAGACCATTGTGATGATTTGTAGATAGTGGGCCATGTACCGCAATAATGCCTCAGGGAGTCCTGGCTGCCTACGCACCTGTGAGAAAAAACGGAACATTTCTCGATTTATTCGAGTTTGTTGATCGAGCCGCCCGATCATTACTGTTTCATTTACCGACTGATCTTCTCGCCCGATGAAATAGCGATAGAGGTCTATATTGGCATAGTACAAGCGCTGTACTGAAGGAAGAGGAATAAAAGCATACAAATTATCTACGTAAAAACTGTGATGCGGCAGCTGAAGTCCGCACTCACGTAAGATTTCTGTGCGATAGATAAGCGAGTGCATCAACATGTATTGCCAAAGACGGAATCGGCCGATACTAGCCCAGGAGAATTCTCGATCTAATGGAAGACAGTTGGTGTAGCGTGACACTCTCTTGTGTCGCTTGTCTTCGGTTTCATACACAAAATTACTAACGACTAAATCAATTTGACGGTCTTTATCCACGAATGACCGCAAAAGCTCCAAAACAGTCGCATACGCCTGTGGCGAGAGCCAGTCATCTGAATCAACGATTTTAACATAGGTGCCTTGTGTAGCCGCGATACCAGCATTGACGGCCGCACCATGCCCTCCATTTTCCTGGTGGATTACTCTCACGAGGTGAGGGAAGGTAGCGGCATAGAAATCGGCAATACTTGCGGTACTGTCTGTGGAGCCATCATCGACGATAATGATTTCGACGTCCTCAGCCCCTACGAGAAGTGAGTCTATGCACCGATGCATGTAATCGGCGGAGTTGTAACACGGAACAACGACACTAAGAACCTTCACTCAGCTCTCTCCTTCCCCTTCGTGCGAGGCTGCCCCATGTATTTTCGATACGCGCAACCATATGGATAATAGCTGTTTTTAGTGGACTATACGGCGGTTGGATCATTCTAAGCGTGTCAGGAAACAGCGGCTTTGAAATAACTGGTTTCATGTGAGTAAAGGTATTCCACGAGGATTTGCCATGATAGGCGCCCATCCCTGAAGCGCCGATACCTCCAAATGGAATTCCAGTAGCCCCTGCCTGTAGTAACGCAACGCCTGAACCTACGGCCCCTGAACTAGTCTGTTCAACAAAATGTTTCTTTGCTTCACGACCAAAAACATAGATTGCCAGCGGTTTAGGGCCGCTTTTGACATACTCAATTGCTTCTGCCAGTTCCATACCAATAACTGGCAGAAGAGGCCCGAATATCTCTTCAGACATACTGTCATGAGTTGTATTTTCAGCGGCAAATACTGTAGGAGCTACATAGAGATCGTTTCGGTCCGAAATAGCATCAGGTTTGAGAGCAAGCAAACGCTCAAAATGTCTATCGTTAATAATTCTTCCGTAATCGTGACTATCTTGCGGATTCTTTCCCCACATCGCATGTACAGCATTATTGATGGCCGCAACTACATCATCAACCATCGAAGGCGGGCACATTAGATAGTCGGGAGCAACACAGGTCTGGCCAGCATTGATAAACTTTGCCCAGGCAATTCGTCGCGCGGCAGCGCCCAAATTCACTGACGAGTCAAGCCAGGTTGGAGACTTGCCTCCTAATTCCAAAGTAACTGGCGTGAGGTTCTTCGCCGCCGCTTCCATCACAATTCGCCCAACGGCACCTCCTCCAGTGAAAAAAATATGGTCAAAGTCTTGCGTAAGAAGAGCAGTAGTTTCCTCTACCCCACCTAGAACTACGGAGACGCCAGGCACATAATGAGGAACAAGACTCAGTATTTCTGCAGTAGCAGGCGCAAGTTCCGAAGGTTTAATCGTTGCAGTGTTTCCGGCGGCGAGAGCGCCAACTAGCGGGGCTAAAGCCAACTGAAGTGGATAGTTCCACGGCGAAATGATCAGCACACTTCCTAAGGGTTCAGGAACCAGAGAAGCCGACGCAGGCAAATAGGAAAGTGGGAGCCGTAGCCGCCGAGGCCGCATCCAATTGTCGAGGTTCTTTAGTGCGCACCCGATTTCAGAGAGCACCACACCAATTTCCGTTAAATCTGCTTCCTGGGGGCTCTTACGAAGGTCGCTATAGAGAGCATCTTTTATAATCTGGTGGTGGTCAATCAGAAATTTCTGTAGACCCTCTAGACGCTGCCGTCGGACCGTAATACTAGGACCAATCATTCCCGAATCTGTCCATCCCCCATAACGATCCACTTTGTCGTCGTCAACTCGCCAAGCCCCATCGGACCTCGGGCGTGCAGTTTCTGCGTTGATATCCCTATCTCTGCACCTAAGCCAAACTCTCCACCATCAGTGAAACGCGTTGACGCGTTGATATTGACAACAGCCGAATCAACTTCACTGGTGAATTTTTCCGAAGCGGCCAAACTAGTTGTACAAATCGCTTCGGTATGCCCCGATGACCATGTGCCAATATGTGCAATAGCAGCATCAATGTCAGGTACCACCCCGACTGCCATCTCAGGTCCTAGATATTCAGTCGCCCAATCATCATCAATGGCAGCTACTACCCCAGGCATCTTACCGACGACAGACAGGGTTTCATCATCTGCATGAACCGTGACCCCTTTGTCGACAAGTGCGCGCACTACCGAGGGAAGGAACGTGGCGGCCTGCTCTCTATGGACAAGCAGAGTTTCAGCGGCATTGCAAACAGAGTTGCGTTGGGTTTTGGAATTGACAACGATGCGCAATGCTTGGTCTTGGTCAACGTCTCTATCGACGTAAATATGACAATTACCCACACCCGTTTCTATGACGGGAACCTGTGCTTCTTTCACGACTGTCTGAATAAGCCCGGCGCCTCCACGCGGCACTAAGACATCGACAAGTCCGCGGGCTCGCATAAGCGCGACACTGCCTTCCCGTCCCAGCGTGTCAATAGACTGTACAGCGTCCGCAGGTAACCCCACCGACTCAAGAGCTTCACTGAGGACACTCACTATGGCCATATTGGATTCCAACGCAGCACTTCCACCACGCAGAATCACTGCGTTGCCACTTTTGAGACCTAGTCCTGCAGCATCGACAGTAACATTGGGGCGAGCCTCGTAAATCATTCCCACTACTCCCATAGGAACAGCGAGCTGCCTTAAACGCAATCCATTCGGCAATGTTGAACCGCGCAATACTTCACCGACAGGATCTGGCAACGACGCCAGATCTTTCAAAGCCTGCGAAATCTGTCGGATCCGCTCTGAAGTGAGTGTGAGTCGGTCGATGAGCCCTGGCGTGAGGCCGTTTTCTTTTCCCTTTTCGACATCATCCTTGTTGGCCTGCAATATCATGGCGTCCATGTCGACCAATGCCTCGGCCATCGCATAGAGGCCAGCATCTTTCATTCCCCGAGTTGCAATTGCCAGCTGGCGTGATGCAACACGTGCTTTTTTTGCGATCTCAGCAACAGCGTTATCCATGAATCAATCCTACTTACTTCAGTCGTCGATGCCGTGCCATGACCACCAATTCATCACGGTGGACCACTTCGTGAGCGAGTTCCTCCCCCAGCTTTGCACTAATTTCATCCATAGAGAGCCCCTTCACCTCACCGATTTGTGGCGAGCTGTATCCCGATAGTCCACGTGCAATAGCTGTTCCCTCCCGAGAGGCTATTTCCACTGGTTGTCCTGCTTTGAAATCACCTTCGGCACGCACCACTCCTGCTGGCAATAAAGAAGCATTCCTCTCGGCAATCGCTCGCACAGCGCCCTCATCAACAATAATCCGGCCCGCAATTTCTGCAGCGTAGGCCAACCATAATTGTCTACGAGGTAGGCGCTTGCCTGTCGGGTGAAACCACGTTCCTACGTCCGCGCCTGTGAGTGCTTCCTCAATTAAATCCGCGGAGGTGAGCAGTACAGGGATCCCCGAAGAACTAGCGATAGCGGCCGCCTGCACTTTCGTCACCATGCCTCCGGTGCCTACAGCGGATCCTCGCGCTCGAATATCCAAATGTTCAACTTCATCAAAGCGGTGAACTTCCCGAATCTTCTCAGCTGTCGGGAGCTTCGGGGGTGCGGTATAAAGAGCGTCAACATCAGTGAGCATCACAAGCACATCAGCATGTACGAGGTGGGCGACTAACGCTGCAAGCCGATCGTTATCACCAAAACGAATTTCATCTGTTGCAACGGTGTCATTCTCGTTGATGACGGGTACTACTCCCAGCGACAGTAAACGTTCTAGAGCGCGACGAGCGTTGCGATACTGCGATCGCCGCAACACATCCTCCGCCGTGAGAAGAACTTGCCCCACAGGAAGGCCAAAAATCTGGAAGGCCTGTGTGTAGTGTGCCATAAGAAGACCTTGCCCAACTGAGGCCGCGGCCTGCGCAGTTGCCAAGTCGCGCGGCTTTGTTGGGAGGTTTAGTGGTCCCATCGCCGCAGCTTGAGCGCCACTAGAGACTAACACCACTTCACCAGTATCCAAACGGTGTGTGGCCAGCACTCTTACCAAATAATTGAGTTTATTGACATCCAGATGGCCTCCCGGTTGTGTGAGAGAAGAAGAACCCACTTTCACCACCACGCGCGCGGCTTTGGCAATATCGGAACGCTGTCGAAGAGGAATGTCCACCTCATGATCCTAACAAGGGCAACACAATGATGGATTTTGCTCTCAGGAGCACAAGCACTAAACTCATCCTTGTTGTTTCCACGGGCTGTGGCGCAGCTTGGTAGCGCACTTGACTGGGGGTCAAGGGGTCGCAGGTTCAAATCCTGTCAGCCCGACCAAAGGAACTGACTAGATTTCAACGATCTAGCCAGTTTTTCCCAGAAACGGGTGCTAATCCCCTAACTAGTCCCCTATAAAGGGTCCTGGATTTCCCCTTCCCACGTACGGGGTTATAAAACCGTACACGGGGCTGCATGCCGCCCCGGCAGCTACCACATCGCCCAGTATGCGGTAAATGGAAGCGTTTGAATTTCACGCAATGCGGTGAGAGATGA
Organism: Scrofimicrobium canadense; assembly: GCF_009696615.1. Lineage (GTDB taxonomy): Bacteria > Actinomycetota > Actinomycetes > Actinomycetales > Actinomycetaceae > Scrofimicrobium > Scrofimicrobium canadense. The sequence continues at coordinate 230 of NZ_VULO01000004.1, read as the reverse complement.
AAAAACTAGATACCCGTCAAAAAACTTCGAGGAACTGTTCTTCGTGCTTTGCGGCCTTCCGAAAGGTTGGGGCAGATGGTGGTGGCTGACGAACGATATTATGCGGCTCTTCGGACTTTGGTGGGGTGTGAAGGTGTTTCATACTTTTAGGTGTGATCCAAAAAGATAATAGAAACACCTTCACTGTCTCTGATCCTACGTTGATTCTTCAGGCTTTGGTGAGTTTGAAA
>NZ_VULO01000039.1 GCF_009696615.1 Scrofimicrobium canadense | reverse complement strand
GTGAGGTATATAAGCTGCCGCCTGCCCGGTGCTGGCAGGTTAAGAGGAGGGGGTAGCGCAAGCGAAGTTTTGAATTGAAGCCCCAGTAAACGGCGGCCGTAACTATAACGGTCCTAAGGTAGCGAAATTCCTTGTCGGGTAAGTTCCGACCTGCACGAAAGGTGTAATGATTTGGGCACTGTCTCAACGAGAGACTCGGTGAAATTATAATACCCGTGAAGATGCGGGTTACCCGCGACAGGACGGAAAGACCCCATGGAGCTTTACTGCAGTTTAATATTGGGTATCTGTCAAGCATGTACAGGATAGGTAGGAGCCGGAGAAGATAGGACGCCAGTCTTATCGGAGGCGCTGTTGGGATACTACCCTTGCTTGACGGATGCTCTAACTCAGGCGTGTAAACCAGGCCGAGGACAGTGTGTGGTGGGTAGTTTGACTGGGGCGGTCTCCTCCCAAAGAGTAACGGAGGAGCACGAAGGTCGGCTGATCACGGTCGGAAACCGTGAGGTCAGTGCAATGGCAAAAGCCGGCTTGACTGCGAGAGCAACAACTCGAGCAGGTGCGAAAGCAGGTCATAGTGATCCGGTGGTTCCGTATGGAAGGGCCATCGCTCAACGGATAAAAGGTACTCCGGGGATAACAGGCTGATACCGCCCAAGAGTTCACATCGACGGCGGTGTTTGGCACCTCGATGTCGGCTCATCACATCCTGGGGCTGAAGTCGGTCCCAAGGGTATGGCTGTTCGCCATTTAAAGTGGTACGCGAGCTGGGTTTAGAACGTCGTGAGACAGTTCGGTCCCTATCTGCCGTGGGCGTTGGATGTTTGAGAAGAGCTGCTCCTAGTACGAGAGGACCGGAGTGGACGACCCTCTGGTGTTCCGGTTGTCACGCCAGTGGCATTGCCGGGTAGCTATGGTCGGACGGGATAACCGCTGAAAGCATCTAAGCGGGAAGCCCCCTTCAAGATGAGACATCCCCGAGGCCTAGAGCCTCCTGAAGGGCCCAGCGAGACCAGCTGGTTGATAGGCACGGTGTGGAAGCGCTGCAAGGCGTTGAGCTAACGTGTACTAATGGCCCGTGAGGCTTGACCCTATAACACCCAAGGGGTCTGGTCGTGATGATAACGAGGAGTGTGAACGCACTCGCAATACCGGATACGCGGCAGTGAGCCCAAGTGCTTGCTGACAAGAGACGCACACAATACACGTCAAAAATACGTCAAGAACACCTCAGCATGATATGCATTACCTGTTACGCCTGACGACCATAGCACGCGTGAACCACCTGATCCCATGCCGAACTCAGAAGTGAAACCGCTTAGCGCCGATGGTAGTGTGGGGTCTCCCCATGTGAGAGTAGGTCATCGTCAGGCACTTATCCTGTAGAAAGCCCCGAGCACTCTGTGTTCGGGGCTTTTTGCTGTGCGTTGCATACGTCGAAACACCCAGCCAAAGGCTGGGTGTGAGCATC
>NZ_VULO01000038.1 GCF_009696615.1 Scrofimicrobium canadense | reverse complement strand
CCCGGCCGTGCCCCGTTCCGGTGTGTGTCGATGGTGAGGGGAAAGGATGAAGATTTATGGATATTGTTCATGAAAGAGTCTGTGGTATGGACATTTCGAAGCGTGATGTCAAGGTTGCGGTGCGGCTGCCGGGCAAGCGTAAAGGAACGTTTTCTACTGAAGTGACTACTTGGGGTGCTACAGCAGGCCAGGTTTTAGATCTTACTGGGTATCTCGGCAAGATCGGGGTGACTTCTGTGGTGATGGAAGCAACGAGCGACTATTGGAAACCGTTCTATTACGTCATGGAAGAGTCTTTGCCGGTCATGTTGGTCAATGCTAAGTCAGCTCGTAATATTCCTGGCCGCAAGAGCGATGTTTCAGATGCCGCATGGCTGGCTCAACTAGGAGCGCATGGCCTTCTCCGGGCGTCATTTGTTCCGCCTCCAGCGATCCGTGAATTGCGAGACCTTACTCGGGCTCGGACGATCGCGGTGCGTGATCAAGCTAAACAGAAGCAACGCTTAGAGAAGTTTCTTGAGTCTTCCGGGATCAAACTGTCCTCGGTGGTCTCGGAGCTGCTTGGGGTCTCTGGCCGGTCAATGCTTGAGGCGTTAGCCCGGGGAGAACGAGATCCAGAAGTGCTGGCTGATCTGGCCCACAAGAGGCTGCGTAACAAGATTCCCGAACTTGTGCAAGCATTGCAGGGGCGATTCAGTGAGCATCACGAGTTCATGGTCTCTCAATACCTCGCTCAGATTGATCGCCACCAGGAAATGATTACACAGTTAACAGGGCGTATCGAGCATGTGATTCAAAGAGAGGATTTTGGTGGGGCCCGCGATTTATTGCTAACCGTTCCAGGTGTTGCTACCCGAGTCGCTGATGTGATCATCGCTGAAACTGGCGCAAACATGACCGTTTTCCCTTCCGCAGGGCATTTAGCATCCTGGGCGGGAGTATGCCCAGGAATGAATGAGTCCGCCGGCATCGTTCGTTCATCCCATGTCACTCACGGCAACGCCTATCTCAAGGGAGCCCTAGGCATAGCAGCAATGTCAGCGATTCGAGGAAAGAATAACTATCTAGGTGCGAAGTACAGGCGTCTGGCCGGGCGACGAGGCGCAATGAGGGCCTTGGTTGCCGTGCAACACTCCATGCTCTCCGCGATGTGGCACATGCTCCAAACAGGAGAGATCTACAACGATCCCGGGCAAGATTACTTCACCAGACTCAAGCCAGAAAAGGCCCGTCACAAGGCAATACGTCAACTCGAACAACTAGGATACCAAGTGAGTATCACGCCCCAGAAACCTGACTAACTCACCTATTTTCGTAATAGTCTTTCGCGTCTGGCCAGCGGTGGGCGAAAGTGGGGGTGCCTCCCGCTTCTTTGGCGGGGGAATGGCAAACGCGTTCAATGCGGGTTTCCATCGCATTGTCCAGCGTACCTGGCCCCTCCCGGTTGGGTCGAGGGACCGCACCGTGAGGTACAAGCATTTCAGTGC
>NZ_VULO01000037.1 GCF_009696615.1 Scrofimicrobium canadense | reverse complement strand
CAGACTCCCGCTGTCAACCTCTGTTTTTTGGTGGCGTGTTTTTGGGCGTGCTAGATACTGCCCAGGGCCGGGTGCCACCGGATGGGCACGAGATGCTTTTGTTAGCTGGCTGCCTTTAGCTCCTCGTTCACGAGCGGGATAGTGGGGATAGAGTCTTGCTCTTTTTCAATGGCTTGGAGGGCCTCGGAGCGTCTTGTGTGTTGGGTGAGGTCGTATTCTTCGTGGGTGTTCCAGCATTTCCATAAGACCCGTACCCATCTGGCGCCGATACCCCGCAGTGCCCGGTGGTGTCCTTGACCCGCGGCTCGGGCTTGCTCGTAGAGGACCCCGCTCCAGTGGGGGTCTTCTCGGATGGCGACAAACATCCACCAGTCGATGGCGTGACGCATGCGTTTATTGGCGGCGTAACGAAACCGTACCTGCCGGGTCCGCCCAGAAGCGCGTGTCACTGGTGCCAGCCCCGTCTCGGCTAGTAAAGACGCAGCCGAGGGGTACTTGGCGCGGTCTTCTCCCATCCCCGCAAGTAGTGTTGCCGCGGTCACGGGGCCAAGCCCAGGGAAGCCCGTAAAAATTGGCGTGTCCGGGTGCGAGGCCAAAAGCCGCCGGATTTCCTTGTCGTAGTCTCGTAGGTGCTGGTTCAAGAGTTGAAGCTGCTCAGCGAAACGGACCGCCGCGAACGCCTTACCACTGGTTGTCCCTGTACTGGCTGAGAGAGCGTGCTCCCGCAGCCGCTCCACCAACACTTCCGGGGCAACTCTACCGGTGTAGGACTGGCGCTTGGTGAATGCCTCCATACGCGCCGGGCCGATTCGACTGGCGTGCTCAGGGGTGGGATAACGTTTAATGAACTCCAACGTGATGTCCCGGTCCAGTGAGGAAAACACATGCAACGGCGCTGGATAATACGTTTCCATGGCGGCTCGCAACTGGTTCTCCAGGTCCCGTTGATTCCACACGACGCGTTCACGGTCCCGTATCACAGCGCGTAGTTGCATCATCGTCTCTGACTGGACACTGAGGGGCCGCCAGTACGAATGCTCATGACGCAGCGTATCTGCCAGAACGAACGCGTCAAAGGCATCTGACTTCTTTGACTGGACTCGGTACCGCTCCCTGGCCCTAGCCGATATTTTCGGAGACACACAATACAAAGGGAACCCCAGGGTCAAGAGGAACTCCACTAGAAGACCTTCCCCCCGCTCGATCGCCATCAATACCGCGCCAGGCAAACTTCCAAGCTTCTTCCCTAGGGCTTCTAGGCCCTCTTTGGTGTGCTGGAATCGTTTCTGGATCACAGTGTTTCCTGCGCCGTCAACAACGCAGAGCTGGTGGAAGCTTCCACCCCAATCAATCCCTGCGAAGTATTGATCCCCCGCAGTGCTGCTACTACCTCGTATCGTCGCCATAATGTTCCTCCTTCGGCATTGAATGACTTCTTTGTCTTTCAACCACCCCTGCCGGTATCGCGGCAGCCCCTGCGTCAAGAACCTTATCTAGGCAATCACCCGAAAGCGTTGCATCTCCCGCTGGCTGATTC
>NZ_VULO01000036.1 GCF_009696615.1 Scrofimicrobium canadense | reverse complement strand
GTTTTTGTTGATACTGGCTATGCAGGACGCTGTGCACAGACGATCAACCAACAGCACGGCATCACGGTGGAGGTCGTACGCCATCCTTCCAATGCTAACGTGGGCCGGTGGTGTACACCGGATCAGGGAGACCTCTTCACACGGCAGCCGAATGCCAAGGGTTTCACTGTCCTTCCGAAACGGTGGGTCGTCGAGCGCACCCATGCCTGGATCGAAAAGGCACGTCGGCTGGTGATGCACCATGACCGACGTGTCGAGGTCTCCGAAGCCTGGGTATGGCTGGCGGCTGGCCGCCAATTGCTCAACCGATTAACTCACACGGCCTGAGACTTTTGTAAACACCCTCTAAGGAACCGCTGATCAATTCGTCTCTGAGCGGCTAAAGCACTCAGGGCGGCATATTCACCGCGTCAACGGTCACTTTCTGGCCACGGAAGGTGGCCTTTTTACCCTGGCAGCCGGGTTATCCAGCTGCCAGGCCAGATTCAAGACACACTGGCCCCGTCAGCATGCCCCTGGCATCGTCCAGCCAGCACTAAATTGCCGAGGGCGAACAGGGTGAACAGCTGCGCCTGGTTCCTGGCCAGTCCCTTGTAGCGAACCTTCCGGTAGCCGAAGAGGTTCTTGATGACATGAAACGGGTGCTCGACCTTGGCGCGGATGCTGGCCTTGGCCTTCTCGATCGCCAGCAGCAGCGCTTTCATGGGACTGTCTTCCATCTTCTTGATGGGGCCGCGCTTGGCGGCAACACAGCAGCGGGAGTCCGGGGCATCCTTCTCTTCGTCCAGGTACTTCCACATGCCGGTGTAGCCCGCGTCGCCGTATACCCGCTTGTCATCCTCCCGGACCAGAGCGCCGGCCATGGTGACATCGGCGACGTTGGCCGACGTGGCGGCGACACTGTGGGTCAGTCCGGTGACCGCATCGACACCGATATGGGCCTTCATGCCGAAGTAATACTGCTTGCCCTTCCGGGTCTGCTTCATCTCCGGATCGCGCTGCCTGGCCTTGTTCCTGGTGGAGGGGGCCGCCGCCACAATGGTGGCGTCGACGATGGTGCCCTCGCGCATGAACAGGCCCTGCTCGGCCAGACGGGCGTTGATCTCTTCGAAAACCCGCTGGGTCAGGGCATGCTGCTCCAGCAGGTGACGGAAGCGCAGCAGCGTGGTCGCATCCGGCACACTCTCGATGGCCAGATCGATACCGATGAAGTCACGCATGGCCTGGCTGTCGTAGATGGCATCCTCCAGCGCTTCATCGGCCAGGGCATACCACTGCTGCAGGAAGTAAATGCGCAGCATGCGCTCCAGGCCAATGGGTGGTCGGCCTCGCTTGCCCGCTGAATTCGGGAAGTAGGACGGCGACAGTGCTGCGATCAGCCGTTGCCACGGCACCAGCTTCTCCATCCTGGCAAGAAACCGCTCGCGGCGGGTGACCTTCTTCTTGTTCTGGTGCTCAGCCTGGGCGAATGAGATCTGTTTCATCGGAGTGGCTCTGTCAGCGGGTGTTGGACGACAGGTCAGATTTTACCTCGTCGGTGGCTATGAGGCAGCTCCGACGGGATTTATGCAGCGTTTCCTTAAGAGCTAAACACAGCAATCGAACCAAGCATTATTAATGAGGACATTCGATGTATATTGCCTGAATCCGTGAA
>NZ_VULO01000035.1 GCF_009696615.1 Scrofimicrobium canadense | reverse complement strand
TGTCCCAACCAGCGGCGCTGACGGATGGCTCAAGGCTAAGGCGGCCAATCACTTTTTCAACGAGGGCATCATGACGCTCGGTGGCGTATAACTGCGCTGTGACTCGTACGCTGCGTTGATCATCACGGTGACTGCTCTCGAGTTTTTGCAATTGTAACGCATCGCCCAATAGACCCTGAAGTAGTAGTGCGCGAATATGTGCTTCTTGATCACTATGACAGGTCACATTCAGCTCATAGCGCCAATCGATCTCTTCCTGGCTATTTTCCATCGGCTGCCGGTTGATGATCAGTACGACAGGGCGCAGTAGAATGTTAATCGCCAGAATGCATAGCGCTACCATCATGGCGACGAGATGGAAGCCAGCCCCTGCCATGACCCCAATGGCCGCAGAACACCAAAGGGTTGCGGCGGTATTGAGCCCCCGAATATTGGCCCCCTCTTTCATGATGACCCCAGCGCCCAGAAAGCCTATTCCTGATACCACTTGCGCTGCCATACGAGTAGGGCTGATTTCACCCTCCACCATCATCGACATCAATGTGAAACTGGCGGCACCCAGTGCCACCAGTGCATTAGTCCTCAACCCTGCTAACCGCTGCCTCCACTGGCGCTCGAGACCTACCAGGGATCCGAGTACGGCCGCTAGTACTAGCGGCCATAACGGTTGCAGAGACTCCCAAAATATCATGATCGGCATCATCACTGGTCTCCTTGACCAAAGCGCGGCCTATGGGGTGGGTAGACCCAAAATAGCCGTTGCCAGTGCAAAGTAGATCAGTACGCCTGACGCATCGGCAATCGAGGTCACCAGCGGTGCCGAGGCGGTCGCCGGATCTAGCTTGAAGCGCTGCAGAATGAACGGCAGAATCATCCCGATTAGACTACCTACCGTGACGATCAGCACCATTGATAGCGCGACGACCAGTGCTATTTCGCTGCCCGCGCGGAAAATACCCACCACGGACACCGCCAGTGCCATGGTCAGCCCCAGCGCCAAGGCGACGCCGACTTCACGACCCAGCAGCTTGGCCCAATCGCGGGTACGTACATCGCCGGTGGCCATGCCGCGTACCATCAGGGTGGCCGCCTGAGAGCCTGCGTTGCCACCGCTATCCACCAGCAGGGGCAGGAAGAACACCAGCGCAATGTAGGCTTCGATGGTTTCTTCGAAATAGGCGATACCGGCACCCGAGAAGATATTGGCGAATACCAGCAATACCAGCCACACCACACGCTTGCGGTAGAGCTCGAACAGGCTGACCGAGCGCAGGCTGCCCTCCAGCTTGCCCACCGACACCCCCTTGTGCATGTCTTCGGTGGCTTCTTCCGCGGCCACGTCCATGGCGTCGTCGTAGGTCACGATGCCCACCAAGCGGTCACCACCATTGATCACGGGAAGCGCCAGCAAGTCGTAATGGGCAATCAGCCGGCTGACTTCTTCCTGCGGCGTTTCCACGGAGGCAAACACCACTTCCGAGACCATTAGTTCTTCCACGCATTGGTGGGGGGCCGCAAGAATCAGCTGGCGTAGCGATACGGTGCCCTGCAAACGGCCTTCTTTATCGACGCAATACACCTGGTAGATGGTTTCGGCGTCAGGCGCGCTGGCGCGTAGCAGGCTCAAGGCTTCCGCCACGTCGATGGTGACCGGCACGGAAACATACTCGGAGGTCATGACGGCCCCTGCCGTGCCTTCGGCATAGCTGGCCAGCTTGGTTAAGTCATCGCGCTCTTTTTGCGATAGTTGGCGCAGGATGGCAGGCTGCCTGCCTGGCGCCACCAGGTGGAACAGGTCAGCGCGCTCGTCTGCATCCATCGTGGCAGCCAG
>NZ_VULO01000034.1 GCF_009696615.1 Scrofimicrobium canadense | reverse complement strand
AAACCCTTATGCGATGTCACAATCGAGATCGCCGGGACCCAGCAAACGCTACCCAGCCATATCCCCGAAGAGTTCCGCCACTACCTCAAGACCGAACCGGGGCACTAGCCGCGTCAGAAGTCAGGAGTGAACGCCTTAGAGAACGCGGTGGCTATCCGCGGAAATGTGCAGGGATGTAAGGTCCATTCGGACCGCGGATCTCAATTTCAGTCCCGCAAATACCAGCGCGCCCTCAAACACCACGGGCTGGTGGGGAGCATGGGACGGGTCGGCGCGGCAGGAGACAATGCTGCGATGGAAAGCTTCTTCGCTCTCCTCCAAAAGAACGTCCTCAACCAGCAAGCATGGGACAACCGAGAACAGCTGCGCACCGAGATCGTGTGGTGGATAGAGCGGACCTACCACAGGCGCCGCAGGCAAGCCCGCCTAGGCAAGTTGACACCCATCGACTTCGAAACCATTATAAACAAACAGGCCGCACAAGCCGCCTGACCAACCTGTCACCAAAGCGTGCAGCAGTCCCTAGATGGTAGGAATCTTGAAACCGTGGTTGTCGCCCCCGAGCCACCTCGGAAAGAATGCGCCGCGTCCAATTTCCCAAGTGGCCGCTTGGGACCGCATAGTAGTGGTCACAAGCGAGCCGCATTATTCCTAGCCATGCTAAATATCTATCATTGACAGTATGGAAAATAGAAAACCTCACCTTATCTTCGGAACGATGGGACTCGGAGGTACTTGGAGCAGTCCTGACTACGGCACACAAGAAATCGACAAGGCCTGGAACGCGCTTCACGCGGCATCTGAAATTGGAATTAATGTACTGGATACGGCAGATATCTATCGCATGGGATCTAGCGAGTCCGTCATCGGAGACGTCCTTCGCAAAGACCACGATCTAGCTTCACATTTTAGTATCCAAACGAAATGCGGCATACAACTATCAAACCCCACTACAGGTGAAATAACGCGCTACGATCTCAGTGGCGAACACATTTCCCGCGCGTTGGACGCTTCCCTCGAACGACTCGGCGTCGACCACATCGATACGCTGCTCTTACATAGACCTGATCCTCTAATGGACCCCGAATCTGTTGCCACCGCTGTAACCGATGCGATACGACAGAAGAAGATTCTGCGTTGGGGGGTTTCGAATATGAGTTCTTGGCAAATCGACATTCTACGAGAGGCTATAGGCACGCCAATAGCTAATCAATTGGAACTAAGTCTTGCTGCCAGGTCCTTCATTGAAGTCCCGATTAATGCTTTAGATCCCGGTAAGCCAGGATCTAATTACGCCCCCGGAACGGTTGAATACTGTGCAGCCGCAGGGATTGAAATCCAAGCTTGGAGCCCTCTAGCCCGAGGTCTTTACACGGGGGCACCAGAGGACCACATAGGTCGCTCACGCACTGAAGCAGAAAAAAAGACCAGCACTCTCACCCTGGAGTTGGCATCAAAATACGACACTTCAGTGGAAACGATCCTACTTTGGTGGCTTACGATGCATCCGGCCGCCATACGCCCTGTTATTGGAACTAGTTCAGTTGAAAGAATCTATCGCTGCGGTGACGCGAATACTAAAGACTCCCATCTCACCCGAGATGAGTGGTATAGCCTTTGGACGACCGCACGCGGAGCGATTCTTCCCTGACACACCTGAAAACGCCGTAGTGGGTTGGGTTTGTTTTTGGTTGTGTGTTTAAATGTGAATGAAGGGAGATCCTTTGTGGGGATCTCCCTTCATTCTTTGTGGTTGGTTTTGGGGGGTGTGCTTTTCTCCCACATCCTCTCGGGTGCAGTACCTTTGCCGTTGGCCAGCTTAGCTTCCGGGTTCGGAATGGGTCCGGGCGTTTCCTGGTCGCTGTGACCCCCCAAAG
>NZ_VULO01000033.1 GCF_009696615.1 Scrofimicrobium canadense | reverse complement strand
CGCTGGCCACCTTTCGCCGCCGCTTTCTGCCGGAACTGGAACAGTTGTTCGTACAGGTGCTGCTGCTGGCCCGCGAGATGAAGCTGCTCAAGCTTGGCACCATCGCCCTGGACGGCACCAAGCTCAAGGCCAACGCCAGCAAGCACAAGGCGTTGTCGTATGGCCATGCCAAGAAGCTGGAGGCACAGTTCAGGGCAGAGGTGAAAGCGCTGACCGAGCGGGCCGAGTCGGCGGACAAGGAGGACGCGGCCGACGGCATGGATATCCCCGCCGAGATTGCCCGCCGTGAAGCCCGCCTGGCGGCCATCGCTGAGGCGAAGGCCAAGATCGAGGCGCGCGCCGAGGAGCGGGACGCCACCGAGCAAGCCGCCTATCAGGAAAAGGTGGCGCGGCGGGAGGCGCAGCGCAAGGCCGGCAAGAAGCCCCGTGGGCGTGACCCCGAACCGCCCACTGGTGGCCCGCGTGACAAGGATCAGATCAATTTCACCGACCCGCAGTCGCGCATCATGCCGGTCACCGGCAAGGGGTTTGATCAGTGCTACAACGCCCAAGCCGCGGTTGATACCGAGAGTCTGCTGGTGACCCATGTCCACGTCACGCAGGCGACCAATGACAAGCAGCAAGTCATGCCGCTACTGACGGCCTGGCAAGGTTACCCGGAAACGCTGGGAAAACCTGACCACCTGCTGGGTGATACCGGCTACTTCAGTGCCAGCAATATCCAGGCCTGCCATGACCATGGTATCGAACCGCTGTTGGCGATGAAGCGAGACGTCCATCACCTTCCGGTCTTTGAACGTTTCGCCGCGGATCCGCCTGCCCCGGAGAGCGAGGACCCCGTCGAACAGATGGCACACCGCTTGAAGACGCAGGCGGGCCGAGCGCTCTACGCATTGCGCAAACATACCGTGGAGCCGGTCTTCGGGATCATCAAACACGTGATGGGGTTCCGGCAGTTCTCGCTACGCGGACTGGATAAGGTCAGCGGCGAGTGGCGATTGGCCACCATGGCGTGGAATATCAAGCGGATGCACCGGTTGACGGCGGGCTGAGGGCTCGCCGCGCCCAACCGGCCAGCAGGCAAGGCGTCAGAACCGCCTTGCAGAAGCTGAGGGGCAGGTTAAGAGCCACACAACAGCACCAACACCAACACCAACACAGGGGGGGGTGAAGAACCCACGCCTCAGCTCATCCATTAACCTCAAGTCCGACAGACTGCTAGAGTGGATCTATTACGACATAGACGATGCCACCTCAGAGATATATCCCTCACTGGCAGAGCGCTTCAATCTATTAGCACGGTTACGCGACCCTTCCTTTTGGAGCCTGATATGAGCGCCATTATTTGTAATTATGCAGTGCTGCGCTTTCAACCCTACCTGGACACGGGCGAGTTCGCGAACCTGGGAGTCATCATGCTCTGCAATAACGGTGTGTTCCTGCAACGCGTTGAAACCGTTGCTCGAAAACGCATCACACAATTTTTCGATAAACTGCCAGCGAAAGTGTTTACTCAGGCACGCCAACATTTCGTCACAGAGCTCAAAAGGACGGTTGATCTAGCCAATCAACACCAAGCCCAACCTGAGGTGCAGCTGCGCATTTTCAAAGATTTGATAGAGCCTCGTGAAGCCATGTTTCGCTTTAGCAGGCCTGGCACGCTAGCCGCAAAGGATCCACAAGCAGCGCTAGATGAACTATTCAACCGCTATGTTCATCATGATTTTAAGCACGTAGCATCACCAGAAGAGCAGCTCACCAAAGATGTCACGCAATGGCTAAAATCGTTGAACCGTCATTACACAGAGCAAACGCTAGGAAACGATATCGTGCGTGTAAAGTTGCCGTTTGTCTGGCAGGAAGGCGCGCACATACGGCAGGCCATTAAACCCATCAGCTTTGATTTGGATGATGCCAGCAAAA
>NZ_VULO01000032.1 GCF_009696615.1 Scrofimicrobium canadense | reverse complement strand
TGCGTTCTCGCAGAGTAGCGATATCTTCCCCGAGGGGTAGACGCACAGGCCCAAAGGTTGTCATTTAGCCTACAGCATGAGCATTGCACTCACAGCATCAGGGGCCAAACTTCTCTGGAAAGTAAGAGAGGGGCGGTTCGAGGTTGAGCCACTCATCCATCATGCGTTCTCCTTCCTCTCGCTGTTCTGGGGTGACACTTTCTCCATAAACTCTTAGTAACCGTTCGGAAGATGTGCCTGGGACTTCTTCGTTCATAGCTCTTAAGATAGCCCAGCCTTTGGCTGGATAAGGGTTGGAGGCTGCGCGACATAAGTCCATCCCTTCTCCATCGGGCTCAATATTGCAAGCAGCCAACCAGCCTCGCCCATTGATATGCCCTGCCTCGGATGCCTTTGTTATCCATTCCCAGGCCTCTTCGGGCTGGTCTAAATGATTCAGAACAGAAGCAAGATTATTCATTGCTGGCGCATAGCCTGCCTCAGCCGCTTGGCGGAACCATGGCTCTGCGGCGTCTAAGCGCTCAGTCTCGTTGGCGTAACTCTCTTCATCGTTTCGGGCGATGTTGCCGAGCAAGTTCATGGATTCCACATGGCCTGCTTCGGCGGCGCGCAGTAACCACTCCATGGCCTTTTCTTCATCGGGCTCTTCGACGTAGAAATAGGTGTCATACAGGACGGACATCGCCTCAGGGTCACCCGCTTCGGCTTTGGGTAGGGTAAGTTCCAGTGCCGCTTGTGGCCAGTCATCACCGTTTTCCGGGCAGACATCGCCTAGTTCACAGGCACCGCCATCGAACAAGCGAAGCATGGCGTAAGGTTCACCGTGTTGAGCTGCTTGGTAGTACCAATCCAAGGCGGCTTGAGATAGCCCTCGGCTAAGTAATCTATTTGCCTCGCCTAGGTAATACATTGCCTCTACGTCACCACTTGCTGCGGCTATCTCTAGTGGAGGTTGCATCTTTTCCCACTGATGGATACCCCATAGCCGCATGCCTTCATCCTTGGCAGCTTGCGCCTCGTCATCCTGTGCCCAGGCGAGCGGTAGAAAGGATGTAAGTGTTAATCCGGCTAACACGGTCAGGGTAATTGATCGCATGGATGTCATTCCTTTCATAGCGGCCTTAATTAGCTTGCACAGATTTCAGTCCCTAAACCTGCTACATAGCGGCGGTAATCTCTTTTAGACGCTGGTATTTGGAGGCTATTTGTTCCTGACTCTTTTTCCATAAACCTATCCAAGGCCAGCTTATGGTTATGGTAAGCAGTGTCTGGGTAATTATGTGGCGGCTGACCGTCGGTGGTCATTCTGACCACTGCTTTGGTAAACAGGTACTGCGAAGGTGTGGGGTCTTCGCGGCTGAAGCGGCAAAGCGGGCCGTAAACGCTCATGGTGACGCCTTCCACTATCCAGCCCAAGCAGTTGGCAATGGCAATCTGCTGAAAATCCAGTGCTTGCTGAGAACTAAAGCTCTGGATTCTGCCGCCACTCCTGCCCCTGCCGGGCTCTTCTACTTCAAATGCCCTTGGCTCACTGACGAGTAGATATAACAGTGCTCCGAGTCCTTCTGGGGTTAATTGCTGCACCCAGTCGCGCATTTTGTCTTGTCTTGGGTCATTAACGATGACGTACGCAATCGGCCCCGCATTTTGGCCGCCGGTCATGGCGTTGTAGAGGCGTTCAATACCGGCTTGGCCGCGTGCTGCCAGTAGGCCGACGTTCAGCAGGGTCGTGGTAGCGAGGTAGCCCAGCCAGCTCATGCTTTCGTAAGCCTCTTCGTCGATCCACTCGGGCTTCACGTAGTTGTTGTCCACCATGGCCCGGTGGAGCATGGCGAGCCACAGGTCCAGGCTATCGACATCCAGTTCTACCGAGAGCCCACCCCCTGCGCCTTTGCCAATGACGACACGGGCGGCCATGCGCAACACGAACTTACC
>NZ_VULO01000031.1 GCF_009696615.1 Scrofimicrobium canadense | reverse complement strand
CATCGGCGACTACCTGCTGGATGCCAACGACACGGCGCTGATGCGCGTGCGCTTTGCCAACGGCGCCATGGGCACGATTCAGGCAACCCGCTGGGCAACCGGGCACCACAACTCGCTGACGCTGAGCGTTCACGGCGACAAGGGTGCGATCCGCGTGGATCTAGACGCCTCCAAGGATGAAGTACAGGTGTGCCTGAACGATGACGTGCATCCCGCTCGCTGGAGCACCGTCAAGGCGCCGCCCACGCCCAGCATCTACCAGCGCTTTATCGAACATCGCGAAAAACCTCGTACTTCTAGTGCGAGGATGGATAGCGAGGGGCGCGAGAGCGCCCCTGGTCCGGCCTCGATTGTTGCTCAATATACTGCTTGACCATGCTCAGGGGGGCGCCTCCGACACTTCCCGCAAAGTAGCTTGGACTCCACAGCGAGTTCTTCCGGTAGGCGGGCTGCACCAGTTCAGGGTGTAGTAACTTCATCCGCCGGCTGGATACCCCCTTCAAACTATTCACCAGCCTGGATACCGCCACTTTGGGTGGAAAGTTGACAAGCAAATGGACGTGATCGGTTTCACCGTTGAACTCCTGTAGCTCCGCCTCGAAGTCCCGACACACTCGGTCGAAAAGCAATTCGAGGGAGTTGAGATGCGCGCCGGTGAACACCTTGCCCCGATACCTGGTGACAAATACCAAATGGGCATGGAGTTTAAAAACGCAGTGTCTTCCTGTTCTGATAGCTTGTTTGGTTTCCATAGACCAAGTATATTCGAAGCCATGAAGCAGACCAAGACCCTCAAGGTTCGAGTGAAGGACAAACACGCCGCCGAGCTTAACCGCATGGCCCGCAGCGTGAATTTTGTTTGGAACTACCTCAACGAACTGTCTTCCCGAGCCATTCGGGAGAAAGGTCTGTTTCTGTCTGCCTACGACATGCACCCCTATACCAAGGGTGCTGGCAAGGACCTCGGCCTGCACAGCCAAACGCTGCAATGCATCGCTGCTGAATACGTTGCCCGCCGCAAGCAGTTCAAAAAGCCCCGCTTGAATTGGCGCAAGTCCGGCGGTGTACGCCGCTCACTTGGCTGGATTCCGGTCAATACCGGCGCGGCCAAGTGGAAGAACGGGCAGGTATTTCACAACGGCACCTACTTCAAGGTGTGGGATAGCTACGGCCTGTCGACATACAAGTTCCGTGCCGGCAGTTTCAACGAAGATAGCCGGGGCCGGTGGTATTTCAATGTTGCGGTCGAGGTGGACGTGCAGCCGACGCTTGGGCAGGGCGCCGTTGGCATCGACCTTGGGCTCAAGGATGTGGCCACCTGTAGCGATGGAGGAAGGCTGGAAAACAGCCGCTTCTACCGCCGCATGGAAGACCAGTTGGCGACAGCCCAACGTGCCCGCAACAAGCGGCGGGTAAAAGCTATTCACGCCAAGATCAAGAACCGTCGCCAGGACGCGCAGCACAAGTTTTCCCGGAAACTCGTCAACCAGTACGGCGAAATCGTCGTGGGCGATGTTTCCTCAACCAGGCTCGCGAAGACCAGGATGGCCAAAAGCGTCTACGACGCTGGCTGGTCACAACTGAAAACGATGCTGGAATATAAATGCGCTCACGCAGGCATCGTCTTCAAGGTCGTTCGCGAAACCAACACCACCCGCGCCTGTTCGTCGTGCGGCTCGCTTAGCGGGCCGCAGGGCGTCAACGGGTTGCGAGTAAGGGTCTGGGAGTGCGTGGAGTGTGGTGTACTCCACGACCGGGACGTGAATGCGGCCCGGAATATCCTCAGCCTCGGGGCAGGACGTTGCCCTCAAGAAGTTGGAATCCCCGTCCTTTAGGGCGGGGAGGACGTCAAGGCCTATACTCCTTGGTTGACGCAGCTGTAATCAACAGCACTATACTCTAAAAGAAGGTGACGGCATGAAAGGTGATCCGAAGGTCATTCAGCATCT
>NZ_VULO01000030.1 GCF_009696615.1 Scrofimicrobium canadense | reverse complement strand
TAGAGAGTTGATCTATTTCTCGGCGTAAGCTGGCTGTTCGCTGCCACTGACGCTCCAGTTGGTCAAGCTGTTCATTAGCCGCTGTACTTAAAACGCCAACCGCCAGGCTTCGACGCTGTTCAATAAATGCCTCCGCTGCAGTATCCGTTTGTGGCCGCTGCTGACTTAATCGTTGACCAAAGGCCTCGCCGCCACTTGCTAAATAACCTGACGACATACCACGCTCAATTTGTATTTGATGTATCAAGTCTCCAGCACTTTGTGCCAGCGCTGTCATGGTTTGGAGCTGTTTTAACTCCCGGACAGTGGCTTGTCTATCAAGCACACCACCTGAATCCGTGAAGCCGGCGCCGACACTTTCCCTATCACCGCCAGCGAGCACTTTTTGATCATTCGCCCCGTGCAAGTTGGCTTTCGCAAGCCCGTTATTGCCAAAACCCACCGTGCTGATCGGTGCTGACGGCCCGTTTTGTCATGCCTTTCCACCCGCCAGGCACGACATATCTGGCGATCGCGTGTCGCTTGGAACTGCTTGTGGATAGAGTGTCGCCGATTGACGGTCAGCATGGCGTTCCTCGTGGATAACGCAGTCGGCTCCGCAGCGTCTTGAGCACCGTCATGCGCCCGATATCCTGCCCGACGTCGAGGATGATCTGCCGTGCCTTGTGAATCACGAGAGCCGCACGGTGCACCAGCTCTTGTAGCACGGTGCGCAGCCGGCGCCGCTTGGCCGGGTGGCGAACCGGGCTCAGCTCGCCGGTCATGCCCAGCTGTCCCATCAGGCGCAGGATGTTGTAGGCCAACTGGGCGAGATGCAGGATCAGATCGTTGGTGGCGAACTTGCCGGACGGCAAGCGCTCCAGGTCGAGATCGGTCTTGATCTCGCTGTGAAACTGCTCATGGGTGGCATGCGCCTGGTAGCGCTTGATCACCGCCTCCGGCGCCTCGTCCAGGCTGGTCCACCAGCCTTCCAACTCATAGTCCGGTTCGAGCAGCAACTGGCCATCGCGATCGGCGGTGCGCTCTACCAGGCGCATCACGCGTTGGACGACGTATTCGGTCTTGTTGTCGTCGTGGATCGAGACGGTCTGCGGCCACAGCGCCTGGCGCTTGCCAGGACGCAGCTCTTCCCAGTAGTCCGCCGCCACCGCCAGCCAGGTATCTCGATCAGCCGTGGCCGAGCCGCGCGGGTTCCATTTGACGACATAGTCGAGCCGGCGCCCCTCGTCGGCAAAGACCTGGCGTTGCTGTTCGAGAAGCGCCAGGTGCGCCTGGCTGTCGAAGCCGCTGTCCTCGCGTAACAGGATCGGTTGCCTGGTCAGGCATTGGGCGCGAGGCAGTACCCGCTCCAGGAAGGCGTTGCTCTCCTTCATGGTGTGCTGCTTGCCAGGCCGCAGTTCCAGACCCAGGCACCACCCTTCGTTGCCCAGATAGGCGGCGATCGGGGTGTAGCCATCGACCTTCTGGTAGGTCCGCGAGACGCCTTCCTTCTTCGAGTTGCTGTTGTCCATGACGAAGGTGTCGATGTCCAGGCAGACGTGCGTCGTCTCGGCGGTGATCGGTGCTTCGATCAGTGACAGCAGGGTCGTGGACCAGGTGGCGGTGCGCGCCTGCAGGTCGTTGGCGGCAAGTTTCTCCAGCCGCTGTCGCAGCGTCGCCGCGCTCGGCACCTTCTGCAGGGTCAGCAGTTGTTGGAAGGGCTTGTCGCGGCGGAAGTTCTCGACAGCGTCATAGTCGCTCATGCCCAGACACAGCAGGCCCAGGTAGCTCTTGATCACGTCACTGGTGCGCATGCCCAGCGTGGTGGGGAAGCGGCTGTCGATGCTGTCGACGCCAGCGATCTCGAAGCATTGCCCGATGATGGACAGCCCGGCGTGGCTGGTGAGGGTGCGGCGACTGGCGCGGAACTTTATGTTGGGCATGGCACTGTCTGGGTGAATGGCGATAATGGCTATATTGCCATGCAGGTCAGTGGGTTAGAAGTGCTTCCGGGGGCCGGTCTCACGGATTCAGGTGGTAAGAAAACGCGGTCATTTGTTTTACTGATTAGGAATCTATATCTGATAGGATCAGTCAAATATTCAAAGAAAGATTATTGTGGTTGACTGATTTAGCGTTGGGAGGCATTTATCCAAGTAGAAGAAGAGCTTGCGGCCATTGCATTGAGGTTATCTGAGCTTGAGAAGGAAAAAGTAGCCTTACTTTCCCGGAGGAACGAGCTTCAGCGAGCTGCACAATCACCCACATCAATGCAATTGACTCCCAATCAAAAAGCTGAGTTATTCCGGGGGCTCTTTCGCGGCCGACAGGATGTCTATGCGGTTCGCTGGGAAAGTAGCTCGAATGGACGTTCCGGTTATGCTGTCGCCTGTGCAAATGAGTGGGTACAGGGCATCTGTCAGAAACCCCGGATCAAGTGCGGCGAGTGCCCTCACAAAAAGTTCAAGCCTCTGGATTTCAGTGCAGTGTATGACCACCTGTCCGGCAAGCATGTAGCAGGGTTATACCCATTGTTGCCGGACAGTTCCTGTTATCTGCTGGCTGTAGATTTTGATAAGGAGGACTGGAGAGCAGATGTTCGTGCGTTGGCCCAGGCTTGTCGTGATGAATGTGTCCCTTATCTTGTAGAGATCTCCCGGTCCGGTGCGGGTGCCCACCTATGGGTCTTCTTTTCGGACGCTGTTCCAGCCTGGTCCGCGAGGGCTTTGGGGTTCAAGCTGCTGGACAAAGCCATGGAACGTCACCCGGGCCTGTCCTTCGATTCTTATGACCGGCTATTCCCCAACCAGGATACGATGCCCGATGGTGGATTTGGCAATTTGATTGCCCTTCCGCTTCAGCATGAGGCGCGAAGTCGTGGATGTA
>NZ_VULO01000003.1 GCF_009696615.1 Scrofimicrobium canadense | reverse complement strand
AAACCCTTATGCGATGTCACAATCGAGATCGCCGGGACCCAGCAAACGCTACCCAGCCATATCCCCGAAGAGTTCCGCCACTACCTCAAGACCGAACCGGGGCACTAGCCGCGTCAGAAGTCAGGAGGTTTAGCATCTTGCGCCGTGGTGCCATAGGTGAGTGCAAATGTGGTGGTGAGGTAGAAGAGGACATAGGTGGCCAACATAATGAAGGTTCCTAGTACCACCTCACGGAAATGATGACGGAGAGTCTCTCCTAGAGGAAGTTTGCTGATCTTTCCCTGTTTTTCTGCCTGCTTGAATGCTGCAGATTCCGTGAGTTTAAGGCGCACCCACAGGCCAATAATGACCATGACAGCAGAGAAAATGAAGGGGATTCTCCAACCCCAACCTAGAAACGCATCGGAGGTCATCAGTGGATCGTCGGGGTGAGGCAGTGCCCAGTTAATGATGAGAAAGAGACCATTAGCGATGATGAAGCCGATGGGAGCTCCCAGTTGGGGAAAGGTACCGTACCAACCGCGTTTGCCTTCTGGCGCGTTCTCCGTGGCAACTAGCGCAGCACCAGACCATTCGCCACCGATCGCAAAGCCTTGTGTGAGGCGTAGAGCAAGCAGAAGAACCGGCGCTAGTATGCCGATCTGGTCAAACGTGGGCAGGAATCCTATGAGGAACGTAGCAATGCCCATGGTCATGAGGGATGCAACCAACGTGGTTTTGCGTCCGCGTTTGTCGCCCATATGTCCGTAAAAGACTGCGCCGACGGGACGTGCAACCATTGCCGCTCCAAATACGGCAAAAGATGCTAACAGGGCTGTTGTTGAGTTTTCAGAGGGAAAGAAGAGTTTGGGGAACACCAATACTGCGGCCGTGGCATAGACATAAAAGTCATAGAATTCGATGGTGGTTCCCACTAGGCTGGCAGCGATGACCCGGCCTGGAGAGTTAAGAGGCTTCGCCTCTTTTGCGCTTGTAGCAGACATATGAAGGTACTTCCTTCTATGAGATAGGTGACAGTGTGCTGCACTTATGCAGCATTTTCTGGCCAAGACGCTACGCCTTAGAACTTTACAAGGAAATATTCGTCCGCATAGTGAGGAAATGTGATTCAGGTCCTGGTATTTCCTAGGATCAGGGCCCCGGACTAGACTTAGCAGTCTAGGGAGGCAAGTGCCAGAATCGTGAATGGAATGAGGAGGGGAGAATGACAGAGCCGAAAATGCGACAACTTGACGTTTTACGCGCGGTGGTTTCGCAGTATGTTGCAACAGGTGAACCTGTAAGCTCGAAGGCTGTGGCTAATGCGCATCCTCTCGATGTTTCATCGGCGACCATCCGAAATGATATGGGTGTACTTGAGGATGCCGGATTCATTTATCAGCCGCACACTTCGGCTGGCCGCGTTCCTACTGAAGCCGGTTACCGCAGGTTTGTTGATCGCCTCACAGAAGTGCGGCCATTGTCTTTGCCGCAACGTCAGGCAATTGAGAGATTTCTTTCAGAGTCGGTCGATTTTGAGGATACAATCGGTCGGACTGTACGCCTTTTGGCGCAGCTCACTGGATCTGCGGCCGTGGTGGAATATGCACTTCCAGGTATAGGGCGTGAAACTCTGCGTCGCCTGGACATTGTTGATCTTGATTCGCACCGGATTTTGGTTGTCGCGATCACAAGTCTTGGACGCGTGGTAGAGACGACGCTGACTCTCGACACCGAAGTGACTGCCGATTTTGTTGAGAGGCTTCGAGAGGCGCTAGGTGAAAGACTTGTCAATCTTGACTCAGATGAGATTGCGGACGCGGCAGCAGATGCAGCCGAGTCTTTTGTTGAGGCTGAACGGGAGATTGCTACAGAAGTAGCTCTTGCCTGTGGTCGGTTGGCCCAACGGGAGCGGCCAATGCGAATGATGGCATCTGGGCTGTCGAATCTGGCGAGATCAGGCTCAGATTTTATGGATGTGTCTGAGGTACTCGATACTATTGAGGAACAGGTGGTATTGCTCCGGCTTTTGGCAGAGGTCCACACAGGTCCTTTGCAGGTCTCTATCGGTGCTGAGAATCAGTCAGAGGCGCTATCGCAAGCTTCAGTGATCTCAGCCAGTTACCAGGGTGAAGCTAGAGTGGGGGTCGTCGGACCTACGCGTATGGACTACCCGGGCTCATTGGCGGCGGTGGAAGCAGTCTCCCGCTACCTTGCTAGGTTGATAGAAAGAGGATGATGAGGGACTTCTACGAAGTTCTCGGGGTGTCACGAGACGCCTCCGCGGATGAAATTAAACACGCCTACCGTAAGAAAGCTCGGCAATTACACCCGGACTATGCTGGCCCTGAGTCAGAAGAGGCTTTCAAAGAAGTCTCTGTCGCCTACGAAGTATTGCGGGATCCTCAAAAGCGCCGAGAATACGACATGGGAGGTGCTTCAGCCTTCTCAGGTGCCGGTGCCGGTGATAACTTCGGATTTGCCGATCTTTTCGAAGCCATGTTTGGTTCGATGGGGTTCTCCAGTGGGATGGGCCAAACGAGAGCAAGGCGCGGACAGGACTTACTTCGAGCAGTCGAGATTACTCTCGAAGAAGTCACTTTTGGAGTAACTAAAGATATTCGCCTGGATACCGCGGTCGTGTGTGAGACCTGTGAGGGTAGCTGCTGTGCGCCGGGTACTTCACCGGCAATCTGTTCGACTTGTGGTGGTTCTGGATCAATCCGCACGGTCCAAAACAGCCTTTTGGGCCCGATCCAAACCACTATCGCGTGTCAAGCCTGTGCGGGACGTGGACACACAATTCCGCATCCCTGCCCTGAATGTGCTGGGGAAGGGCGGGTTCGCGCAACACGAACCCTGCAAATCCAGATTCCGGCTGGCGTTCAGGACGGGGCGCGCTTGCGTTTGACTGGTGAAGGAGAAGCCGGTCCCGAGGGCGGCCCATCGGGCGATCTTTACATAGAGATTCGGCAAAAGAGCGATTCCCGTTTTTCTCGCCAGGGGACCGACTTGCATACGCGGATCACCATACCGATGACTACGGCAGCTCTAGGAACTGTGTTCTCACTGGAAACCTATGATGGTGAGCAGGAAGTCATTATTCCAGCTGGAACACAGCCTGAGACAGAAATCGTTCTCAAAGGTTTGGGGATCGGACGTCCGACGGGACGGGGAAGAGGTAACTTGCGCATCCATATTGGCGTGAATATTCCTGACGATTTATCAGCTGATCAGCGCAATGTCCTTGAGCAACTTGCCCAAGAACGGGGAGAAACCCGCGTACCTCCTCCGGACAGTGCAGCTGGCCCCTTGGGCTGGCTCAAGAACAAGTTTGGGGCCTAGTGACACTCCCGGTATTCATAGACCTCGATGCCGATGCCTCAGCCGAGTATTTGACACTCGATGGGCCTGAGGGACGTCATGCTGCCACCGTGATGAGGGCCCGGCCTGGTGAACTTATCGAAGTGGTCAATGGTCGAGGGTTACGAATACGCGCTGAAGTTGAGGAAGTAACTCCAACCGGCCTCTCACTGCGAGCCGTCACGACAGTGCAGGATCCTCAATCCGTCCCCCACGTCACTATTATCCAAGCCTTGGCAAAGGCTGGTCGCGATGAGATGGCTGTCGAAATCTGCACGGAGTTGGGGGCTGATGCTTTTATACCTTGGCAGGCCGACAGGTCGATTGTGCGGTGGAATAGTCAAAAAGCTCTCAAAGGGGAGAAAAAGTGGAGAGACCAGGCTATAGCGGCTGCTAAGCAGTCTCGTCGGTCGTATGTTCCTGAAGTAAAATCGGTGATGAAGAGCACTGAGCTAGCTCGCGCAATCGATGGGTATAGCCAAGTTCTCATCTGCCACGAAACGGCGACTCAGGCAATCGAAGATGTCGATTTTGGAATGGATATTGCAGTTGTCGTTGGTCCCGAGGGTGGTATCTCAGACGCTGAACTGGCGGCATTTGAGGAAGCCGGTGCAACTGCAGTTTCGCTAGGACCGCATGTTCTCAGAGCATCTACCGCTGGCGCTGTGGCCTTGGCGGCTATTAGCATCGTCAGTGGGAGGCATAGGTGAAGAGAATAACGATTCCTGAGGGAGTCGACCCTGTAACCGTATTTGGACCATCGGACCAGGTATTGCGTGCTATTGAGCGGGGATTTCCTGGCATAGAGATTTCTGGGCGGGGTGACAAACTTGCTGTCAGCGGTGATGCACACACCGTCGATATTGCCGCAGGGCTGCTAGAAGAACTGATGGCGGTGGCACAGACGGGCACCCGTCTCACTGTCGGCCTTGTCGACCAAGCAATCGCACTCTTGCAGGCACCCTCGGTGCGTGTTCCTATCTCCGTCCAGGGTAAGGAAGTTCATGCGAAAACGCCGGGGCAAGAAGCCTATCTAGAGGCGCTGCGTTCCTATCCGGTGGTGTTTGGTATTGGACCCGCGGGAACGGGGAAAACTTATCTGGCAATGGCGGAGGCGGCGGCGTCGCTTTTGTCGGGGCATGTGCGGCGCATAGTATTGACCAGACCTGCTGTCGAGGCTGGTGAGAATCTTGGGTTTTTGCCCGGGTCCGCTTCGGAAAAGATCGACCCGTATTTGCGTCCACTTTTTGATGCACTGGGGGATCTTGTTGAGGAAGAGACTCTTGCAAAACTCATGGCGGCTGGGGCGATCGAAATAGCTCCTCTGGCGTATATGCGTGGGCGAACTCTTAACGACTCCTACATCATTTTGGACGAGGCGCAGAACACAACTGCGGCGCAGATGAAGATGTTCCTTACTCGCTTGGGTTTTGGGTCACGCATGGTGGTCACTGGAGACGATTCCCAAGTTGACTTGGGGCAGACAAAAGTGTCGGGTCTGCAGGTTGTCCAAGACATTCTTGGAGATATCCCACAGGTCAACTTCACTTATTTGACCAGTGCAGATGTGGTTCGCAATCCACTTGTGGGGCAAATAGTGGAGGCGTACTCACGGTGGGAGGCATCTCGATGACCACTGAAGTCATTAATGAGACTGATTATTCGTTAGATGAAGCAGAGTTCGCTGCACTGGCAGAGTACGTATTTGATCAGATGCATATCGGCTCTGCTGTCGAAATGTCGATTCTTTTTGTCGACGAAGAAGAAATGGAGCGTCTACACGTTCGATGGTTAGATCTTCCCGGTCCAACGGACGTGATGAGCTTCCCCATGGATGAGCTACAACCAGGACGTCCCGGTAGGCCGGTTCTCGTTGGAAACTTGGGCGACATTGTTATTTGCCCCAGCGTTGCTGCCGCGCAGGCCGCACGTGCCGGACATTCAGATATTGAGGAAATGCTGCTGCTAGCCACTCACGGCATGCTGCATTTGCTTGGATATGATCATGTCACTGATGAGGAAGAACGTGTCATGTTTGATCTGCAACGTAAACTTTTTCTCACTTTCTTGGCCCAAGCATGAGTGAATCTTTTGGTTCGGCACCGGTGGCCGTACTCCTTGCCGCGGCAATCGCGGCGATAGTTGTTACGGGTTTGCTTTCTGCCGTCGAGTTATCTCTTGCGAATCTCTCAAGAGCCTACGTTGAGGACCTTGTTGAGGAAGGACGTCCTCGCGCAAATAAATTGGTTCCTCTTGTTGAGTATCCAGAGCGAACAAATCTGTCGCTGCGCGGTGCCAGAGTGACGCTACAAACCGTGGCGATAGTCGGAGCGACGATTGCCCTGGTTGATTTACTGGGCGATGTCAACATGTCTTGGTGGGGGACGTTTCTCATCGCCACTATCGCCATTGGAATAGTGGAATTCTTTGCTGTTTCGGTGTTGCCAGTCTTGTGGGTGAAGCGCAACTATGTGGCGGTCGCGTCTGCAGGGGCAGGTATCGCGGCATTTCTCGTTCGACTCTCTCACATATTCGATCCGCTCATTCGTACCAATGGGCGCCGTGAGCGTCGCACCAATGAAGAGGCGCAGGACGCCAGGTTAGCCGTTGCTGATGATTTACGCGAGATCGTAGACGAGGTCGGGGAACCTGAAGACTTCGATGACGAAGATAAAGAAATGCTTCGTTCTGTCTTTGAGTTTGGACAGACTTTGGTTCGCGAGGTGATGGTGCCGCGCACTGCGATGGTCGTTATCGATGCAGACAAGAGTCTTGACAAGGCAGTAAGATTATTCGTCCGGTCGGGCTTTTCGCGCATCCCGGTGATCGAAGATGACATTGATGATGTGATTGGCATTGTCTATTTCAAAGATGTCATTCGCCGACTCACGGATGATCCGGCTCAAAAGGACGTGCCGGTACGTAACGCTCTTCGCCAGGCTGCTTTCGTTCCAGAGATGGTGCGTGTCGACGATGAGCTCCGGGCCATGCAAACAGAGAACACACACTTAGCTCTTGTTGTTGACGAATATGGTGGTATCGCGGGTTTAGTCACCATGGAAGATCTCCTGGAAGAGCTGGTAGGCGAGGTCACCGACGAACATGACCACCGCGAAATGGAACCAGAGGAAATAGAGCCAGGGCGTTGGCGTGTTCCGGCTCGTTTTGGACTTGGAGATCTTGAAGAACTGCTGGATGTTGAAATTGACCAGGAAACTGTTGACTCGGTCGGTGGACTTCTCACGTGGGCAGTGGGAAGAGTACCGGTTGCCGGTGCGACAGGCGAGGCATTCGGGGTGAGAATGGAAGCTGAATACCACGTAGGTCGCCGCCATGAACTTGGAACGGTGCTGGTGGAAAAGGTGGAAGAGGAACGGGATGACTGAAAATTATCGCGCGGGCTTTGTTTCTGTGGTAGGGCGCCCCAACGTGGGGAAATCGACTCTTACGAATGCGCTAGTAGGCCACAAAGTTGCGATCACTTCAATGCGGCCCGAAACCACTCGGCATAACATTCGCGGAATTGTCACGACGGATCAAGGCCAGCTCATCTTGGTGGATACGCCCGGATACCATCGTCCCCGTACTCTTCTGGGCAAGCGACTCAACGACATGGTAAGAGAAGCCCTGGCAGACGTAGACGCCGTTGCTTTTTGTTTGCCTGCCGATCAAAAGGTAGGTCCGGGTGATCAGTTTATTGCGCGTGAACTACGAGGCCTTAGAGCTCCTGTAGTTGCTGTGGTCACTAAAACTGACACCGTGACAAAAGATCAACTCTTGCAACACCTCCTAAACGTTGAGAGTCTCGCTGACTTTGCCGCTATTGTGCCGGTTTCAGCAGCTAAAGCCGATAACCTAGATGAATTGGTCAGTGTGCTGATTGGCCTCATGCCACAATCACCACAGCTTTACCCCACCGGCGATGTCACCGAAGAAGATGACGAAGTGTTGATAGCTGAGTTTGTGCGCGAGGCGGCTCTCGAAGGGGTGAGGGATGAACTGCCGCACTCCATTGCTGTTCAGGTCGAAGAAATCATCGAAAGGGAGCAGCAACCGGGGGCGAAGAAACCTCCACTATTGGATGTGCATGTCAATATCTATGTGGAGCGGGAATCACAGAAGGCCATTATTATCGGCCGTAAGGGTGCGCGTCTAAAGGATGTGGGCACGCGCGCACGCAAGCACATTGAAGAGTTACTGGGTCGGCGGGTTTTTCTCAGTTTGCATGTGAGGGTGGCCAAGGATTGGCAAAGTGACCCGAAGATGCTGCGGAGACTTGGGTTTTGAGAGGTCAGATGGTGAATCGTGAATCGGGGATTCTTCGTACCGTAGCTGCCCTCATCGATCTCTTTTTCTTCCTCTTTGCTGGAGCAGCCTCTATTTGGCTAGTGTGGCTGATCTTCGCGGATACAAATCGCAGTCCTTGGGCGTGGATACTCTTCTTCATTCTGCTGTGGGGCGCGCTTGCATATTTCCTGTTGCCGCGTCTGCACAGGCTCTTCACCGCGATCTATGTCCCCAACTATTTCATCGGGCGGTCTCGCACCGGAGAGGGCCTCTTGGGTGACCCGGTGAATCTCGCATTCAACGGTACAGAAGATGACATCCATCGCATTATGCAAGCTGCCGGTTGGACGTTGGCCGACCCCTTAGGATTGCGTTCCTCACTGGGCATTGTCGCCTCAACCCTTGCGAGAAAATCCTATGATGCCGCTCCCGTGTCCACGTTGAAACTTTTTGATTCCATGCAAGACTTTGCCTATCAGCAGGAAGTTGATGGTAGTCCCTCTAAGCGTCACCACATTCGGTTTTGGAAATGCCCTGATGATTGGCCGCTGCCAGGGGGTTCGCGGCATGTTCAATGGATGGCGGCAGCCAGTTATGACAGGGCAGTGGGCTTGTCGCTTTTCACTCTCCAAGTCACTCACAAGATTGGTGCGGATATTGACAAGGAGCGCGACCACGTTGTCGATACCCTCAAGGCAGTCGATCCAGGTCTACATGTTGAGTATCTGAAAGACTTTTCCACTGCCTATCATTCAGTCAATGGAGGAGGGGACGCAATCGAAACTGATGGGACGCTCCCCATCGTGGCTGTCGAAAACCTACCTGAACAGCTTCCACAGCCCACCTTTAATGCCGCTCAGATTGCGCGCACGCGCGGAAGTAATGAAGATCAAGCATCGCAGGTCGAACTCGCCAGGATTCCTCGTCCACCAGCACTGTACGGGGCTCTGTGTCTTATTGGGCTCCAACTGATCAGCACGCTGGTTTTCTTATGGGAAGTTCTAGTCAATAGAGATGAGCTTGCTGTTCTTTTTGACCCCCAAGCCCAAGAAATTATGGGAAGCGCCGACTTTGATGGGCACGATATTCTCACCATTGTTGTTGTCACAGTGATTGTGATCGCGGTGATAAGGGTGGCTTTAGCGTGGGCGATGTGGGCTGGATACGGTGGAGCGCGAACTACGTTGATGATTTTTGAAGGCATCACTGTCATCAACAGTTTTGTGCAGTGGTATCAACTCAAGGAAGCAATAACCGTCGATACGACGTTAATTCCGGTTGCCATGGCGATTGTTCTTCTTCTACTCTTGTCGTCTTCGGCCGTGGGAGACTTTGCCGCACAAAAAAGAAAATGGCGACAAGATCGTAAAGACGCAAAGCGCGAACATCATGTGGCTCCATGAATCTGTCCCACGAGGTGTATCACGTTTGCACATTGCCTCGCACTTCGCTAGATTGCGAACTATGACATTGGCACGTGAACTACTTACTCGCCGCGATTTGCCCCGTTTCTGATCGGAAGGCATATCGCGGAGGATGTGGAGTTCCGATCATCCATTAATCGTATGTGGGATGAAAAAGTGAAAACAACAGGATCAGTGCCAGCACAACAATCAACCGCAATGCCTAGGGGAAAATACCGCCCTTTTTTGGATGTCAACCCCATTTCGCTGCCGGATCGGCAGTGGCCCAATAACCGCATCGTGAAGGCCCCCAGGTGGCTCTCAACAGACCTTCGAGATGGAAACCAGGCCCTTGTCGAGCCAATGGATCCGGCAAGAAAGCGAAAGCTCTTTGACCAACTTGTGAACATGGGGTTCCAGGAAATCGAAATCGGTTTCCCGGCCGCCTCGCAAACCGATTTTGACTTCGTTCGCTCCCTCGTTGACGATGATGCAGTTCCCGAAAATGTGACAATCTCAGTTCTCACTCAATCACGACCGGAGATTATCGAGCGGACTGTTGAATCATTGGTCGGGTTTCCTCGAGCCACGGTACACCTATATAACGCCACTGCTCCGGTATTTCGCGATATCGTATTTGGAAATAACTGGGAGCAAACAGTCGACTTGGCCGTATCTGGCACCAGGGAAGTAATGGCGCAGGCTGAGAAACGCCTAGGAGACGAAACAATTTTTGGTTTCGAATACTCTCCAGAAGTCTTTATCGATACAGAGATTGATCGGGCGCTAGAGATTTGCGATGCAGTAATGGGGATTTGGCAACCTGGGGATGATCGCGAGATTATCTTGAATCTTCCAGGAACTATTGAGCGCGCAACTCCCAATGTGTATGCCGATCAAATCGAATATATGTCGCGGCACCTTCCCCACCGTGACCATGTGGTGGTCTCTGTACACCCTCATAACGACCGTGGTACGGGCGTTGCCGCGGCTGAACTCGCGCTCTTGGCTGGAGCCGATCGAGTCGAAGGATGTCTTTTTGGGCAGGGTGAACGCACCGGAAACGTCGATCTCGTGACCGTGGCACTGAATCTCTATACGCAAGGCGTAGACCCACAGCTCGATTTCAGTGACATAGATCAGGTGCGTGGCGTCGTCGAGTATTGCACACAGATGAAGGTACCCGAGCGCACTCCTTATGCGGGGGACCTCGTCTACACCTCGTTCTCAGGCTCACACCAAGATGCCATCAAGAAGGGCTTTGCTGTCAGGGACGCACAACTTGCCAAGGGGATTTCCGACAACGAACTGGCGTGGAATATTCCCTACCTCCCTATCGATCCACATGACGTGGGCAGAACGTACGAGGCGGTTGTGCGGGTCAACTCGCAGTCAGGCAAGGGTGGCATCGCCTATCTCATGTCGAATGCGCACTCGCTGGAACTTCCACGCAGGCTACAAGTTGAGTTCTCCCGCTTAGTGCAGCGATACACCGACGCTCACGGCGGCGAGATCGATGCTGACACTTTGTGGAAGGTCTTTGCTGATGCTTATCTTCCGGCTTCCGCCGCCCACGGATTGGAACCCTGGGGGCGTTTCCAACTGGGCAGTACTTCTGTGCGAGCAGACGGTGATGTAGCAGTATTAGAAGCAGAACTATTCGACCGCGGCCAGAGAGTGAAACTGCAGGCTAAAGGAAATGGCCCCGTCGATGCCTTTGTGCATGCACTCACCGAACTGGGATTCGACATGGCAGTTCGGGACTACTCGGAACACGCCCTCTCCCGCGGTAAAGATGCAGAAGCTGCCTCATATATCGAAGCCGAAATCGATGGACAAATAGTCTGGGGTGTGGGAATCGATGCATCGATTGCTCGCGCAACCTATAAGGCCGTAATTTCTGCACTCAACCGTGCTTTGCGGTGAAAAGCTACCGCGACCGAGCAATAGTGCTGCGAACCTACAAACTAGGGGAAGCAGACAGAATCATCGTGCTTTTAGCAGAACAGAAAGGTCAGATTCGCGCGGTCGCGAAAGGTATCCGCAAGCCGACATCACGGTTTGGGGCACGCCTTGCGCCATTCAATCTTGTCGATTTGCAGCTACATAAGGGCCGTGCAATGGATACCATCACACAGGCAGACCTCATTGCAGGGTATGGCACTCCCGTTGCCGCGCAGTATCCTAATTTTGCTGCAGCAAAAGTGATGGTTGAGGCGGCGCAAAAACTCACAGACGGGGTGGCAGAATCACAAGCTGAGCATTTCGCGCTTCTCCATGGCGGACTTGCTGCATTGGCTGCGGGCCGCATTGATCCAACAATGGCAGCAAGCTCCTACCTCCTGCGTTCCATGAGCCTAGCCGGATGGACCCCCTCATTTGGCGTGTGCGCAGTGTGTGGTGCCACAGAAGGATTGCGATCCTTTAGCCCAGAAGCGGGCGGATTTGTATGTTCCGCTTGCCTGGGCCAGGGGGCTTTAGCGGTACCGCCAGGAACCCGCGATCTGGTTGAGTCACTCATGCGTAGCGACTGGAAGAGTGTCGAGATGGCTCCTCCAGCCGCAAAGGCATACGCTTTGACAGTAGCAACGCGGTGGACTGAATGGCATGTAGAACAGCGCTTGCGGTCTGTCGAACATCTACGATCGGAGCAAAGATGAGTTTCACCGATCCTATTGCACCTCCTTTTCGACCGGCGGAGGAGGTGTGTAGAGCAGCCCCGCAGCACGTTGCAGTCATCATGGATGGCAATGGTAGATGGGCAAATGCGCGAGGTCTTCCGCGCACTGAAGGCCATAAGGTTGGCGAGCTCTCGCTGATGGATACCGTGGCTGGAGCCGTGGGAGCCGGAGTTGGGTATATCTCTATGTATGCATTTTCAACGGAAAACTGGCGAAGGTCGCCCTCAGAAGTACGTTTTTTGATGGGCTACTCTCGCGATGTGATCCGTCATCGAGCACAGCAGCTTAACGAGTGGGGTGTGCGCATTCGATGGGTTGGGCGTGAGCCTCGACTATGGAAGTCGGTCATTCGCGAGTTGAGAGCCGCAGAGCAACTTACGGCTGCCAATACCGGAACTCAATTGCTGTTATGTGTCAACTATGGTGGGAGAGCAGAGATTGCTGACGCGGCTAGAGGCCTCGCTCTCGAAGTCGAGACCGGTAGGAGAAAGGCCTCAAGCATCAATGAGAAGTCTTTGGCCAGGCATTTGTATGCGGCCGATGTTCCAGATGTGGATCTTTTGATTCGGACATCGGGAGAACAAAGGATTTCTAATTTCTTGCTGTGGCAGTTGGCATATGCTGAGTTGGACTTTGTCGATATTCCTTGGCCCGATTTTGGCCGTGAGGCACTTTGGAAGTCCATTACGGCATTCGGCCGAAGGCAGAGACGCTTCGGTGGTACCAACTAGTTAGCGGCACAGTGGTACAATGATCGATGCACTTTTGTTCCCTATCTAAATGAGGTTGTCTTGGCTGACCGGGCACTGCGTGGAATGCAAATTGGCTCCAAATCACTGGAATCTGAGGACGGTGTCGTTTTCGCGGATAGGTTTGAAGCGCGTTATGTGTGCCCCAAGGGGCACGACTTTAAGGTGACTTTGGCCGCAGAAGCAGAACCACCTGCGGTGTGGGAATGCAAATGTGGTGAAGAAGCAGAACTCGTGGGTGATACGGAGGGGGAAGAGGAAGAAAAGCCTCTCAAACCCCAACGCACGCATTGGGACATGCTTCTTGAGCGTCGCTCTATAGAGGAATTAGATCAGCTTCTCGGTGAACAATTAGAGGCGTATCGGTCTGGTGAACTTCAACTGGGTGGTTCTTACCGCAAACCGTAAGGTGGAAAGACTTCCGCATATCTGAGCGAAAGGTAGGACTTCAGTCCCTACTGTGACATATTTCACACTACCGTTTGGTTAAACTTTTCTTTCTCGAGGGTAAAGTGCTTCGGGTACACCCCTAAAACTCTCAAGGAAGAGGTCAATAGTGGCTCACAGTACTTCATCTGAGTTCGATAAACCCATTGCTGGGCAGGCAACGGGACCAAAGATAGTTCAGAAGGGTCCGAAGAAGGATCGCTCACACTGGCTTTACATCATGGTAATTATTGCTGTGATCGCGGGCATTGCGATGGGCGCCATTTGGCCCTCTGCAGGTGCAGCAGTCAAACCCCTTGGAACGATATTCGTATCGCTCATCAAAATGATGATTGCCCCAGTAATCTTTTGCACCATAGTGCTTGGAATTGGGTCGGTCAAGGCTGCAGCAACGGTAGGAAAAACCGGTGGCTTGGCCCTCGCATATTTTATTACCCTGTCAACATTCGCTCTCTTTATTGGCCTGGCGGTTGGAAATATCATCCAACCAGGAACAGGCTTAGATATACCTGAAGACGGTTCTTTCGAGTTACCCAGTACCGAAGACCAAGGGGATGGTGGATGGGGATTCATTAAGTCCCTGATCCCCACCACGATCTTCTCATCTCTCACAGGTAGCTCCGTGCTGCAGACACTATTCATTGCTTTGTTGACAGGTTTCGCTGTTCAACGCATGGGGACTGGCGGACAGCGAGTTCTGGACGCAATCGCCCTACTACAAAAGCTAGTATTCCGGATGCTGACCATGATTTTGTGGCTTGCCCCCATCGGCGCCTTTGGTGCTATTGCCGGTGTTGTGGGTGAAACGGGAATGGAAGCGGTATGGCAACTTGGTCTGCTTATGATCGCGTTCTATATCACCTGTTTCTTATTTGTATTCCTTGTGCTTGGGACAATCCTACGAGTGGTGACGGGCATCAACGTATTCAAGCTATTCAAGTATCTTGCTCGTGAGTTCCTCTTAATCGTGGCAACGTCGTCCTCAGAATCCGCGCTGCCGAATCTCATGGCAAAGATGGAGCATATGGGGGTGGAGCGTTCAACAGTGGGCGTTGTGGTTCCCACAGGATATTCCTTCAACCTTGATGGGACTGCCATATATCTAACGATGGCGTCAATCTTCATTGCTGATGCCATGGGCAAAGGAATGCCTCTGGGCGAGCAGTTTGGTCTGTTGGTCTTTATGATTATTGCTTCAAAGGGTGCTGCAGGGGTCACAGGAGCTGGAATTGCGACTTTAGCTGCGGGGCTTCAAGCGTACCGTCCCGATCTCCTTGACGGAGTGGGCATAATCGTAGGTATTGATCGCTTCATGTCCGAGGCCCGCGCCCTCACTAACTTTGCTGGAAATGCCATCGCAACAGTAGTGATAGGGAAGTGGACGCATACCTTCGACAAAGCGCGCGCTGATGAAGTGCTCTCAGGAAAACTACCCTTCGACTATTCCTTGGTGGGAGTAGACGAACCCGACGTGAGAGCAGGTGAAGTTCCCGAGGTGGTTGACGAAGTTGCCGAGCTTCCATCGGCCACACCATATCCAGTACTTACGGAACAAAAGCGCTGAAATACCGATACGCTCACAAAAAAGTCTTAAGGCTGGGAGCCCACGGTGGTGCTTCCAGCCTTAACCTTTTTATTGAGGACTAATGTCAGTCTTGTTCAAGCGCTATGGCTTCCATTGAGGCCATTTTGCGAGAGCTGGCACGTTTGACCACGTATATAATGCCACCAATGAGTGCTACCGAGGCGATAGCAGCAATCGCCCAAGGACTTCCGGTAACTGTTTGAATCGCGGCCACCCACACTGCCAGCATGCCAAGCCCATAGAGGAACGCCCACGCTATTGCGCCGGGCAGCATCGCTAAAGTAAAGCGGCGCCACCGCATCTGAACGAGCCCTGATCCAGCTAGGACTGCTGTTTGTAGGCCGACAGTGAGGAAACACAACGGGATGACGACAATGCCCCTCCGTTCAAGTATTGCCGCCCCTTTTCTCGGTGTGGGTCCATGCAACCAGCGGCTAACGGCCCCCAGTACTCCCTTTTTATCTTGCGCCTTCACTAGTCCGGCGGGGACAGCGCGACCTAACCAATATGTGCCTTGGGCTCTAAAAAAGACGACAAAGAAAAGAAAAATGATCAGTGGCGCACCAGATTGGGCCCAGCTGGGAACAGGCATGTTACTCCTGACATTGGGCGCAAATGCCCGAGATTTCGATGGAATGCTGTAAATCAGCAAAGTGGTGCTCAGTCGCGACACGCGCGACCCACGCTTCGACCTCAAGCGGCTCTATTTCAGTAACTTTTCCGCACGATCGACACACTAAATGGTGGTGGTGGCTGTCTTGAGTGCAGCTGCGATACAGAACTTCACCGTCGGGAGCCCGTAATGTATCGAGCTGTCCAGACTCGGCAAGTGCATTCAGATTTCTATAGACGGTTGCCAACCCGACTTTCTCGCCTGCCGCGCCCAGGTCTTCGTGGACCTGTTGGGCCGAGCGAAAACCATCGTGTCTGGCGATCTCTGCCAATACGGCACTACGCTGCCTCGTCATCCGTTTCACTACGTGCCACTCCTGTACTTAGGATCACCTTATAAGGATAGGCTACAATTCTACGCATGTCTGCATGATGATGGTTATTTCACTTGTGAGCGTCGGCGCGTTCTGCCCTCGATACCGCCAGGACGAAGTAGGGAAGCGACGGCGTACAGTGCAATAGCTATGACGACGATCATTGCTCCAGGAGAGAGATCTACGGTGTACGTGACGACCAATCCGACGACACAGAGGATTGCGCCGAGGGCCATGGAGAACAGCATTGTCTTTGTGAAAGAACGACTAAATAGCTGCACTGTTGCGACGGGAATAATCATCAGCGCCGACACTAATAGGGCGCCTACGACTCGCATAGAAATTGCTACTGTGAGGGCAGCCAAGATTGCAATAAGCATGGATAGGGAACGGACTGGAAGACCCGTTGAACGTGCGAAGTCCTCGTCGTTCGTCACTGAAAACAACGCTGGTCGTAGGCCAATGCCGACTGCTACTACCACGATCGCAAGTACCGCAATCACGCTAATGTCGAACCACGATACCGTAGCAATGGAGCCGAAAAGGTATGAGTTGAGTTGAGTGGAGGTCCCCCCAGCAATTCCCATGAGCAGAACACCCCCTGCTATGCCGCCATAGAAGAGAATTGCTAAAGCGACGTCAGCTGACGCCCGTCCTGTGTATCTCACGGTTTCGATCCCGATGGCTCCAAGTACTGAAGCGACTATAGCACCTGGAATTGCGAGTTGATCAGGTGCTACCACATGCATTCCTGTCCCAACCAACCAGCCCAATGCAACGCCTGTAAGAGCGACGTGTCCGATACCATCACCGAGCATGGAAAGTCTGCGATGAACCAAATAGGTTCCTACAACGGGTGCTGAAAATCCAACAAGAACAGCTGCAATGAGGGAACGGATCATGAGGGGAGATGAGAGAAGCTCTATTATCACAGTACATCCATTCCAAGTTCAAAGGACGTCATGGTTGGCTCTTCGTGGTGTGAATGCAGCTCATGTACCGCGTGAGTACAAGGACCATCGTGCACTATATGTCCGGCGCTTATGCGTAATTCTCTATCGACCAAGGGTGCCAGCTCGCCCAGCTCATGGAGGACGATCATACTGGTGTGTCCTTGTTCCTTATGTTTACCGACAATCTCAGCCAGAGCCTTTCGGTTATGCGTATCAAGACCTGTTAACGGTTCGTCCAACATGAGAAGGTCAGGATGGCGAATCAGTGCCCGCGCAATGAGGGCGCGCTGTTGTTGTCCACCGGAAAGGATACTGAAAGCGTCGGACTTCCGATGTGAGAGTCCAACATGGTCCAAGACTTCATCAAGTCTCTTTTCAACCCCTCGAGGAAGCCACCATTGTCGTGGGCCCAATAACCCGGTTAATACGACTTCTCGAACCGTTGAAGAGACCCCGCCCCCAACAGACATCCTTTGAGGCACGTATCCGATGCGTCGCCACGGGATTTTTTCTCGTTTCTCCTCTCCATAAAGTCTTATGCTGCCAGCACTGACGGGAGCTATTCCAAGAATTGCCTTCACGAGTGTTGATTTTCCAGATCCGTTGCTACCCGTTATCGCCACGCACGATCCGGGGGTAACCGATGCTGTGATGCCGTGCAATACGACGTTTTCTCCATACGAGACCTCGAGGTCATTGAAAGCAACTGGGGGGATTGTCATAGCTCAATCGTGACGGTAATGAGAACGAATGTCAAGAACACGAAATAGTCTTTACTTACAAATTACTTTATATTTATCAACGATTGATTGAGTCGTCATTTAAGGTTGTCCAAATCATGAACAAGAAAAGAAACGATCAAAACTATCTCGATATTGTGAGATTGTCCGTTCCGATCCACAGGAAGGCAGAAAAATGGGACCAGATGATCCAGTAGGTTTGATTGACCTCGGGGCAACGTGGGATTCTGGAGCAACCGCATGGATGTTGGTATCAGCTTCACTCGTTCTCCTTATGACCCCCGCCGTGGCGCTTTTTTATGGGGGCATGTCCCGCGCAAAGTCTGTACTCAATATGATGATGATGACTTTCGGGGTAGTGGCAGTAGTAGCAGTGATCTATCCGCTGTGGGGATGGTCAATGAGTTACGGCAATGAATCGATTGGAGGAGTCTTCGCTAATCCATTTGAACAATTTGGATTATTAGGAACCTTCGATGGTGCTGCAGTTGATGACTTTGGCGTTCCAATGTGGGTGTCTGTGGCGTTTCAGGTCACTTTCGCCATGATAACAACGGCACTAATTGCAGGATCGCTTGCTGAGCGTGTGAAGTTTTCAGCATGGGTGATCTTTGTCGTTATCTGGGTAACCCTTGCGTACTTCCCGATGGCTCACATGGTGTGGGGAGGAGGCATTCTCTCTGGTGGTGAGGGGTCTATAGCGGCGGCGCTCTTTGGCACTACTGATGGGGTCGCTAACGTCGCACCTATCGACTTTGCGGGGGGAACGGTAGTGCACATTAACGCCGGTATGGCAGCTCTTGTGATTGCTTTGGTGATCGGACGTCGGCCCGGTTTCAACAAAGAGGGAATGAGGCCGCACAACCTTCCGATGGTCATGTTGGGATCAGCCTTGCTATTCTTCGGATGGTTTGGATTCAATGCAGGTTCGGCATTTACAGCTGATGGCCTTGCTGGAATGGCTTGGGTCAATACCACGACAGCTGCAGGCGCAGCCATGTGCGGTTGGATGATCTACGAAAAAATACGTACCGGAAAGCCAACGTCTCTTGGTATTGCCTCAGGTGCAGTCGCTGGTTTAGTGGCTATTACACCCGCTGCAGGAGCTCTTGACCCAATAGGTTCTCTGATCCTTGGCCTCATTGCTGGCTTGGTCTGCGCATGGGCCGTGAGCTTGAAGTACAAATTCAACTACGATGATTCTCTCGATGTTGTCGGTGTCCACTTCGTTGGCGGAATCATTGGTACAGTTGCCATTGGCTTCCTTGCGACCGACACTGGGCTCTTCTACGGCGGCGGTGGTGCGCAGTTGCTCATTCAGGTGATTATTGCTGCAGTCGCGATTCTAATATCCGGTGTCGTTACACTAGTGATAGCACTGATTCTCAAATACACGATTGGCTGGAGAATCTCCGCTGAAGACGAATTGCGAGGCATTGACATTGCTGAACATTCAGAATCAGCCTATGAAGCTCCCACTGCAGCCAGCCGTCTGGCATAACGAGTAAGGACGCGAAATGAAACTGATTACGTCAATCATTCAGCCGCACCGTTTGGGTGCGGTGAGGGAAGCTCTGGAAGCTATCGGTATTACCGGGGCTACTATTTCCGAGGCATCTGGGTCGGGACGGCAAAAGGGACATAGTGAGTTTTATCGAGGGGCCGAGTACAACATTACAGTTGTTCCCAAGATTCGCTTAGAGACCCTTGTTGAAGACGATCTTGTTCCCGCAGCTCTTGATGCCATTGTTGAAGCTGCAGCTAGCGGGAAGATCGGCGACGGGAAGGTGTGGGTGACTCCAGTCGAAGAAATAATCCGTGTCCGAACTGGCGAACGTGGTTCTAACGCATTGTGAAACTCAGCGAACAACTCGATGCCGCCCCGGAGCGCTCCAGCTATTCCCACCTTGTCAGAGAATATTTGATAGACAGGTGGAAACAGGTGGAGGAAGCTCTTCCAGGGGCGGCATTAGGGCTGGTGGGAAGCTTCGGTCGAGATGTTGGAGGGCCACGATCCGACCTCGATGTAGTTGTCCTTTTACCCGGGCCGATTTCGCGATTAGACGATGGTGAAGAGGCGATCACACAGTTTGTTCAAGGGCTGTGGGACTCTGGGTTGGGAGTCGACCATTCGGTACGTACACCAGCACAAGCTGCAGAGATAGCAGGCGCCGACCTTCCTGCCTTGACCGGGTTGTTGCACCTTACTCACGTAGCCGGAAATGAAGAACTATCGCGCACTACCGTCTCTCGGATTCTCGACGAGTATCGTAAGGCTGCGAGGCGGCGCGCTGGTGATCTGTTGGCTGACGCTGAGCGACGTTGGAAAAGGTTCGACCGACTCGACCGTCTCAACGAACCCGACCTCAAATACTCAGAAGGTGGGCTCCGTGATGTGGACTTCCTGTTGGCATTGTCGACATCATGGCTGACTGATTTTGACCGACCAGCGGTTGCACAGTCGGAAACCATTATTTTAGATGTGCGCGATGCTCTGCATCGAGTGACAGGACGCCAGGCCACCCGTCTCATGCGTGCCTATCAAGAAGACGTGTCGGAAATGGCCGGATACGCGTCAGAGACGCGCATGATGAGAGCTCTACGAGACGCTTCAGAAATCATCTCTGATCAAGTGCGAGAGGCGGCTGTTGCGGCAAAAGCGTCACAGAAGTCCTGGGGCCCTATGGGATTGTCTCTGAGGCGCAAGCGGCCCCGTGTGGATCCTGACTGGGTTTCGGATTCCCTTCAAGTAACTGAGGGAACTCTCTGTTTTAGGCGCCCTGCCGATGCCCATGACCCTGATCGAGTTTTCGAGATAGCGTGCTGGGGGGCCACCCACCGCATTCCGATCTCTCCAGCCACCCTGGCAGATATGGCTGAAACAATCGGAATGCCATTTGAGTGGACTCCGCAACGCGTTGATTCGCTTATTGATTTACTGGGGGCAGGTCCCGGGCTCAGGGACACTTGGGAACAACTTGACCGTGTGGGGATTCCCGTCTGGTGGATTCCACAGTGGGCTGGGCTTAGAGGTCGGCCTCAGAGTGCAGACTTTCATCAATGGACTGTGGACCGGCATCTCATTGAAACGGTCATTCGAGCACAGGCGATCATTGCGGGAACCGAAGCTGAATGGGACGGTCGCCCAATCCCATATCCCGATACCCTGCTGCTCACTGCTCTATTGCACGACTTAGGTAAACAGCCACCTCATGGGGGAGTGCATCATGCGGCACACGGGGCCGCATTGGCCGCTCCACTTCTAGACGAGATGGGGATAGCGCAAAAAGCTGATGTCATTGCTCTTATTGAAAACCATCTGCTGCTTGCAACGCTATCGACAGAAGCTGATCCTGAGGATCCGTTAACCAGCGAGACGCTTGTGAACGCGGTATCGGGACGTCGGGATATGGTGGTGATGCTTGAGGCTTTGACTTTTGCAGACTCTTTGGGTGCTGGGCCAAAAGCATGGAGCCCCTGGCGCGCTGCACTCATGCGGCAGCTCATGAGTCAAGTGCAGCTGCAGTGGGGTTAGAGTTTTTCTACTTCTTCTTGCAGTGATTTGATCATGTCTACCAACCGTAGGCGTCCTTGGCGATCGAGGCGCATGGCAGCTGCGCGCAGTGACTGCTTGAGCTGGCCGACCGCCTCACGCAGTTCTGCACCTCCCTCATAGCCGCCTCTAGGACCATTCCATAATTCGGCAATGCGCGCTGCCTCATTGTGGAGAGTTTCTCTACCCGAATCGGTCAGAGTGTAGATAGTTCCTCCGTTTTCTTGTGGTGAGGCACTGACCATTCCTTCATCAACGAGTTGCGCCAACGTCGGATATGTCGATCCGGGGCTGGTTTTCCACATCCCGTCCGTGCGCTCTTCAATCCGCTTGATGAGTCCGTAGCCATTAGCTGGCCCCTCCTCAAGAACTGATAGAAGAGCTAGACGCACGTCACCGCGTCGCGCACGCATTCCCCGGCCGCCACCGCGGGGACCATGACCGTGATGTGGTGGTCCCCAGGGGTTTTCGTGATGGCGATAGCGGTGTTCTTCTGGTTCTGGTGTGCAGTGTGGGTGATGTATGAATCTCATGATTGCTCCTTAACAGTTACCGATATATCGTTACACGGAGAAACTCTCATGTCAACGATATATCGTTAATTTGCTGAGAGTGAACCGCTGAGTGGATTGTTGTCAATGTGCGTTGGGTGACTCAATGTGCAGGGGGCGCACGCACATCGCACCTCCCCGTGCACATCGGGTCCGTAAGACGACTAATCAGTTACCGGTAAGCTCTACGAATCGCGCAGCGGTCTCATTGGCTAGTTCCTGCGGGGATACTCGGAAGGCTGCTCCAGGACGCCCAGCGGATACATAAATGGCGTCGTGACCAGCAAGGGAAGAATCTATCCATGTCTTTATAGGAGGCTTACCTCGAAGAAAGGGTGAGACGCCGCCTGGGCGATATCCAGTTGCTTTGAGGACCTGTGCGGGACTTGCCAGATGTGCCTTCTTGACGCCACATGTCCTAGCGATCCGCTTCAGTGAGACTTCTCTATCTGCAGGAGCAATCACCACAATGAGTTCAGTTCCGCAATCAATCACGAGAGTCTTTGCGACTTGTCCCGCCGAAACTCCAAGAATGAGAGCAACCCGTTCGCCGTAGGTCAGCCCATCATTGCTGCGCAGGGGAGCGGATTGGTATTCGACCAACTGGCGTGTCATGGAAAAACTACCTTCTGGATCGAGGAATAGAGATCGCTTGTGCGAGGCTACACCTTTTCTTGGACTCTTATTTTCTCAAGTACTTTGTCGGAGACGTAGAGTGGGTCAACTACTACGGCAGTGCCACCTGCCCCCAGGGTATCCAGGACATCTCTATAGGTGCTGTGAGAAGCGAAGATAAGACGACGTCTCGCCTCGTCAGGAAAGGTGAGAGTCTCTGACGACGGGACCAGAAGCTGGTCCGCTTGACCCATAACATCTGCCGCGCCATCGACGATGCCTGGCGCAAGCTCTGTAGGCCATGTGAGGGCTAAAGATTCAAGAGGCTGGGCTACAACTACCTCAGCCGTATTGGGCATTGGAGAGTCAGTGATTAACAAATCAGGAGAGTCTGACAGAACCCAACCCCGAAATCTACACACTGCGTCCCACGGAAAAATCCTCCACGACAAAGGTGCATCCAGCAAATAGGTCCCTCCTCCAAATGGAAATTCTTCGGCTAAGAGATTCTCGGTCTTTGCGAGCCATCGCGCCAGATTTGCTCCGGAGAGCTCGATACGATCTTTTCCGTACCAGGTCAGCACAGGAGTTGAAAGTGCTGCTAGATTTCCTATGAATGTAGAAAGAGTTTGTTCTGCCACATCTTGAGCTTAGCGAGTATACGCGCCTGACTGTGACAAATTACCAAAACGTGCGGCGTGTCGTAACAGTTTGCTGTTTCCGTTTGACGAATGAGAACTACACCTGTGTAATTAGTGGGACAGCTACTTCTCAGAGGGGGCCCTTGTGTGGAATATCTTCGGTGAGGGCGTCATCACGTGGGTT
The DNA here is from genome assembly GCF_009696615.1 of Scrofimicrobium canadense. Lineage (GTDB taxonomy): Bacteria > Actinomycetota > Actinomycetes > Actinomycetales > Actinomycetaceae > Scrofimicrobium > Scrofimicrobium canadense. The sequence goes on along the minus strand of NZ_VULO01000003.1, from coordinate 180,386 downwards.
GATGACGACACCGCAGAGGCACTTGATGGACCCCTTGCCTGGCAACAACTAGCGCTGTGTGCTCAGACAGACCCGGAAGCTTTCTTTCCCGAAAAGGGCGGTTCTAGCCGGGAAGCCAAGTCGGTATGCTCACAATGCGAAGTTCGTGCAGAATGCCTCGAATACGCTCTTGCAAACGATGAGAGATTTGGTATTTGGGGAGGTCTCTCTGAACGTGAGAGGCGTCGCCTTCGCCGCGAAGCAGGCTAATGATCGATGAAAAGATCGCGCTTCCGCGAGTTTTGGCCATTGTGGTTGCAAGAGGAAGCAGCGAGAACCTCACAGAGATCATAGAGTCAATCGCAGCAAGCAAAAAACAGCCAACGACCCTTATTGTCGCCAACGTTGATGCTCCTGCTGATTCACACGACATTGCCCGGCATCTTAGGGAACTGTTTGGAACTAGAGCCTGGGTGGTGGATCTTCCTGCAGTAAAAAACTTCGGAGAAGCAATCCGGGCAACCCTGACCAGTGACTCTATCGTTGGCACCTATACGTACATGTGGTTGTTGCACGACGACACGAAACCTCATCCAGAGGCTCTTGAGGCTTTGGTGATGCGCGCCGAACGGGGCGGAACCATCGCTGCAGTTGGCCCAAAACAAGTCCGATGGGGGACAAGAGACGAAGTCCTTGAGGTTGGAATAGAAGCGACCCGGAGTGGTCGGCGGCTTCCGCTGACAGGTATTGGAGAAATCGACCAAGGCCAATACGACGACCGGGGTGACGTATTAGCGGTAGGGACCGCAGGAATGTTGGTGCGTGCCGAGGTGTGGAGGCACACCAGAGGTCTCGATCCTCACCTGGGGCCCTTTGGTGACGGACTGGAATACGGTAGGCGGTTGCGGCGCAGCGGATACAGGGTCACCGTTGAGCCTCGTGCAGTCGTTGAACACGCACAACAGTCGTTTCCTCCAGACGATCCGATACCTTCCTACGGTGCACGGCGCGAAGCTCAGCTCTACAACTGGATGGTTGCCTGCCCTCCCTTGATGCCGATCCTGCTCCTTATATGGCTAGTCATTTGGTCACCAATTCGGGCTATTGGTCGGTTGGTGTCTCGTCAACCTCGGTTGGCTGCTTCGGAGATAAAGGCATTCTTTCTCCTTATCGCGGCTTTGCCTGCAGTAGCAAGGGCCAGACGTCGGGTGAGGCGGACAGCTAGAGTTCCACGGTCGGCGCTCACCCCACTTGAAGCGTCGAGTAAGGAATTGCGACAACGACTACGATCTGTCCGCAAGATCGACAAGACACCACGAGAACTTCTTGGTGGGATGGACTCTCTTTCGCTGCGGTTATGGCAACGCTCGCGGCGTCGCAGCGCCCTCATACTGGGACTGTCTCTTGTCGTAACTACTGCAACCTCATATCTTCTGTGGTACCGATACCTCGCAGGAATCGAAGGCGGCGACTGGATAAACCTCCCCGCCACGTGGACTCAACTGTGGGAGCAATCCTGGTCTCTATGGTCTGCCGGAGGTAACGGAGCTCCCGGACCAGCGGCGTCACTGCTGACCGTGATAAGCGTACTAACAGCACCTTTGTCGCTTACAGGTATGTCACCACTTTCTTTCGGTATCGTGTTGATGATGCTGGCGTGGCCCGGTGCTTTTCTGGGCGGTTGGGCTCTTGCTGGAAGCATGTCGCGTTCACTTCCGATTCGAGTGGCAGTCGGATTGCTTTGGATGGGCTTGCCTCCGCTTACTGTTGCGCTAGAGAACGGCCAACTGGGACAGGTGATCGCGTGGGTGGCCCTTCCCTATGTATTTGCTTGTCTGTGGCGCGTAGGCAGAGCGCTCCCTGTATTTCGAGTACACGGGCTAGAAGACTTCACCGGGTGGCGTCCAACGGATCCGATACTGTGGGGAGCCCTGGGCGCCCTTGCCCTCATCGTTGCTTCAAGTGCGGCTCCAGGAATCGTCCTCATAGTCATCCCAGTCGCTTATCTTATTGCCTGGACTCCGTGCCCTCTGCCGCGGTCATGTCCTGAAGGTTTGCGTGCCACAGTAGTGCAGAGAACTATCGGTGCAACTGTCCTATGGGTTCCAGCTGCAGTGTGGTTGCTTCCTTCGTGGCCGCTTCTTTGGAAGGATTTTGCGGCTCTGTTTGATACGACGGGTATTGCTTCGCAACCGTTGTCTTTCTCTCCACTGCTATTGATGACCGTTATTCCTGCTGTCGTCACGATTCTTTGGGCGCTAGGATCTCTCGTGGTCACCGTCTGGAGGCCATTACCGCATCCGTGGCTTGCTCGCGTGACTGGGGTAGTCGTGGTGGGCTGTCTTGGAATACTTATCGGCACATACGGAGTGAGTCTTACACCCGCCGCACTGTGGGCACCGATTTTCTTAGGTCTCATCACGATCGGAATGTGCGCGGTGAAGCATAGTGGCATTCGTCCCCATGAGGGGAAGTTTTCTGCCGCACAGTGGCGCCGTGGCATTCTTGCTTCTACGATTGGTGTCGCCGGTCTTGTCGGAGCCGCAGCTCTTTTCATCCAGTTCTTATCTGCTCCTGTCCTGGCACCTGCATCGTCGCCGCTTATACCTGTCATTGCCCAAGAAGCCCAAAAGAGTCCTCGTGCTGGCCGGTTGCTGGTCCTTCAATCCGGGGAAGATGGTGTTACTGCCCAGTTGTGGCGTGGCGTGCGTACCCAAGTTATCGATCGGTCTTGGGGACTGCGGCACGGCCCCTTGGAGGGCGATGCTGCGCTGGCTCAAGCGGTAGGAACACTTGCCGCGCGTCCGTCAGAAAGCGCCGCGCAGGCTTTAGCGTCCCATGCTATTGACCTGGTGCTTATCCCACAGAACTCTGAGGATGAGCAATTACGTGACAATCTCGATGCTTCCGGGGGAATGGAACGCATTGGCACGACCGATCTTGGTACCCTGTGGAGGGTGCGGCCGCAGGGAAACATCCCCGCTAGAGTCACTCTTAATGGTGATGTCATACCTGCGGGTGAAGGAAACGTTGACGTTGCAGTTGCGGCCGATTCAGGATCGCTGTACATGGCCGAAAACCACGATGCAGGATGGTCTGCCTGGTTTAATGGGACAGAACTAGAGCCCATCGAGGACGTCGATTACGGGTGGCGTCAAGGCTTTGACTTCCCCGGTGGTGAAGGACGCCTGGTCATCACGTACCGATCGGCGCCACAGGTAACCTGGGGTGTCTTGGGGGCAGTGACCGGCATTGTTGCCCTTGCATTGGCGGTGCCTTGGAAACCGCGCCGGACCACGTGGCACGCTGTCTCTAGCGAAGAAGAGATCGGGCCAAGACAAGAGACAGCTTCAGATACTGAAGACTTGGAGTCAGACAGGGAGGCGGTAGACAGTGAATCGTAGAGATATTGTCTGGCGAGCCCTTACAACAGTGGGAGTTGTCGGCTTGGCAGCAGTCGGGGTTGTCGCGATTCCGCAGTCACGTGCTACTGACATTGCTGATGTAGATCAGAGGACTTTTGACGTTACCGTCGATACAGATGAAATGTCGTTGGTATGCCCTCCCGATTTTGTCGACCCCTCGAAGGCATCTGCTGGTTCCAAAGAGACTCGAATAATCGGCGCAAATAATCCCGAGAAGATTTCCGGAGGTGCCTCGTTGGTTCCCCTCCTCGGCCAACCTCGCGATGCGACCCCATTTTCTGTTGCTGTTACCGAGCAGGGAATATCCGTTGAGGAATGTGTGCTTCCAGCTCAGCTTTTGGCAGTCGTCGGGGGATCAACAGAAGCTGAGGAAGACTCCGTACTTACGATCGTCAACCCGGCCACTCAACCGGTGGAAATAGAGATTGAAGGATTCGGTGAATCTGGATATCTGGGCTCACCCGATGCCTCTTTGACGGTCCCAGCCCAATCCGTACGGTCGTGGCTTGTTGCCGCGTGGTTTCCAGATCAGCCAACCGTTGGACTGTCCATAAAGTCCCGTGGCATGGGTGTTGCCGCATGGTTGCAGAGCTCTGGATGGGATGGGGAAGTATCCCAGGGGCTGGCACGCATGCGCGCGACGCAGCCCGACACTACTGCAGTTTTCCCCCAAATCAGTGAACGTGATCATAAAGCCGTTCTTCATGTGATGAATCCTGAGGATTCAGAGGTAACTATCACGGTAAACGTGGACGATGGAACGGGACTCTCGCCTCTTCCAGGAGCTGAGAGTATTCCAATCCCTCCCGGTGCAGTCACATCGGTTTCCCTCAAAGGACTAAGCGATGAGAGCGTGGTCGTGGAGGCGAGTAAGCCCGTTTCGGCCAGCATCTCATTTGGTATTCAAGGGAATACGGACAAGGTTGTGCGCGAGCAGAAAACCTGGAGTCGGACACTTATTGCCCCCGCATTTGGCTCTGTCTTTGAGATAAACGATCATTTGGCTGCCGAGTTGAAATCTGCTGGCTTAGAAAAAGTTGATACAGGTCAGGCTTCCGTAGACGTTAACGATACTGAATACATGTCGTTGAATATCCGTGGGGTGACTAGTTCTGGCCCTGTGGAAGTTGTTGTGGGCGGGGGCGGAACCCTTGTGGAAAAGCTCATGCAGCGTGTCACGATCGCTGATTGAGGACACTGCTACAAGCATACGAGGCGGTAAGCCTTAGAAGATGAGGTCCTCTGGGGTGATAGCAAGGATATGGGAGATGCGCTCAGCCAATAGAAGACGTAAGAACTCAGACATTTCCTCACGGCGGCAACGCAAACCTACTGCATGACGGTAGATGACGATCCGGTCCCGAAGACCCCGTGCCCCGTCACGGGAGAACGCGCGCGCTAAACAGACATCATGGGTTTCCCATGGAGCAGGGTCAGAGGGGGGGATATCCTCGACAGCGAACTCAATCTCGTGAATTTCTGGAAAACGTTCCGCCATCTCAGCAACGATTCGACGGACTAAGGCGTCAAATTGTTCACTTCGAGTTCGCCATACGGGCAAAGTCGGGGGAAGGAGGGTTCCTTGGCCGCGCGCGTGGCGGTCTTTGCGCCGACGCGGAGAGGTGAATCTGTCAATTGCGCGCGTGGTCATGTGAGAATACTATCCGGAAGTGTGCGGCAAGGTAGTCTAGATGGGATTGTTGGAGGGAACTGTGAGACATTGTTCTAAACAGGGATGTTCGCGTGCCGCTATGGGGACGTTGACGTATGACTACGTTGCTCAGACGGCAGTTTTGGGTCCCCTGGCAAGTTCGGCTGAGCCCCATGCGTATGACCTATGTGAGACTCACTTACGTAATCTGACGGTGCCCAAGGGGTGGGAAGTCCTCAGATTAGAAATCAATTACGATCAGGTAGCACCCTCTGACGATGATCTTATGGAGCTGGCTGAAGCTGTAAAAGAAGCAGCAAGACCGGCTGCTGTCGGTGCTCCCTCCAGTTTTACGGCCTTTGTCCCTGCCGATATTCCTGGTCCTGCCCACTCTGATCGCCCAAAATTAGAAGTGGTCGCGGGGGCCGAAAAGACAGACACTTCCCCAAAACCTCAGGCGGGACCATTTGGTCCGCGTGACAGCAGCCCAACTTCGTGACACTATCGAATCATGGGTGCAAGAGTTTTAGTCGTAGACGATGATGCAGCACTGGCTGAGATGATTGGTATTGTCTTGAAAGCCGAAGGGTATGAGGTAACCGACTGCTATGACGGTGCATCTGCCCTCGACGTTTTCCAAGAGACACAACCGGATCTGGTGTTACTCGATGTGATGCTTCCGGGTATTGATGGCATACAGATATGCGAAATGATCAGACGCAACTCCAATGTTCCGATTGTGATGTTAACGGCGCGATCTGATACCGCAGATGTGGTTGCTGGGCTAGAGGCTGGGGCTGACGACTACATGCCTAAGCCTTTTAAACCAAAGGAACTGGTTGCGCGGGTAAAGGCTAGATTGCGAAGAACCGACCAGGAAGATGAAGAACTCATTGAGCTGGGAGATCTGGTGATTGACGTCTCAGGTCATCGCGTGACACGCAACGATGAGCTAGTTCCTTTGACCCCACTGGAATTCGATCTTTTAGCGACACTGGCCCGGACGCCGTGGAAAGTCTTCTCACGTGAAGAGCTCTTGGAACGGGTGTGGGGATATCGCCATGCTGCGGATACACGTCTGGTCAACGTCCACGTACAAAGACTTCGTTCAAAGATCGAACAAGACCCGGAAAACCCGGGGCTGGTAATCACAGTTCGTGGCGTTGGGTATCGTGCAGGCTCCCACACATAAGCAGCACTGGTGGTCCCAACTTGCTCTATGGCGTTCATTCTCCGCAAGGGTTGCGATCACCCTCGCTCTAGTATTGCTGCTTTTACTGCTTCTAGTAGGTGTTTTTGTCGCTTCTCAGCTGCAAACCCAGATGTTTCAAACCCGAAAAGCAGCGATTCTTGAAGACGCTAGTGTTCGCTTCACTCAAGCACAGAGTCAGCTAGATCAGTCCACTGCGGTAACAGTCGATCAGGTACAAGAGCTCACCGCAGGTCTTGTCAGTGCCACCGCAGACTCTGCCGCCGGAGCTGGGGTAATCTCCGTCATGATGCTTCGCTCTTCCGAGTCCTCTGATTCGTTCATCATCAATGAATATGCTGACACGCGCTTGCGGCCCATCATTACTGAGCAGCTGCAAACAACAGTCGGTGAGGGACAAGCTGCCTGGCAGTCAGTTGCCGTTCCATCGGGTCGAGGTTCCGTCCCGGGAATTGTCGTGGGTAATCTGATGGAGGTGCCCCAAGCGGGCCCTTACGAGTTCTTCATCGTCTACTCACTTGAGTCCGAACAAAATACGGTTGGTCTGGCAATACGCACTTTTTTTGTTGCGGCGGTTCCTCTTGCGGTCGCCATGTCGATTGCGACGTTCGCGCTTATCTATCACACCCTACGTCCAGTGCGTTCTACCGCGGCGGCTGCGGAACAGATTGCGGCAGGCGATCTAGAGAGCCGAGTTGATGTCCATGGTCAAGATGAAATGGCGCGACTGGGGAGTGCCTTCAATGACATGGCAGATTCTCTCCAAAACCAGATTAACGAGTATGGGAAATTAGCCGAGCTGCAACAGCGCTTTGTTTCGGATGTTTCTCACGAGCTACGCACGCCGTTGACTACTATTCGTATGGCTGAGGACATGATCTACGACGTTCGTGACGAACTGGATGCGATTCCTAAGCGCTCAGCCGAACTTCTCCATTCAGAAGTCGCGCGTCTTGAAGAAATGCTTGCAGACCTCTTAGAAATTTCGCGTTATGACGCTCAATCTGCGCAGCTAGATTGGGAGACAGTTGATGTTTACATGGTGGTGGAAAAAACAATCGCTGAAAACCAAGAACTGGCAGAGCATTTGGGAGTTTCTGTTTCGTTGTCACCTCGACCCGATAGGCCCACAGCAGAAGCTGATGGAAAGAGACTTGAAAGAGTCGTCCGAAACCTCCTAGTGAATGCTTATGAACACGCTGAAGGTAAGCCTGTCGACGTTACAGTGGCTACATCGGAGCACTCCGTAGCTGTGAGCGTGCGGGACCACGGAGTGGGGATGAATAGTCAGACGATGAAACGAGTTTTCGATCGTTTTTTTCGAGCGGACCCTGCCCGCGCACGTACAACCGGCGGAACTGGGTTGGGCCTTGCTATCGCTAGAGAAGATGTTGCAGCCCACGGTGGTCAACTACACGTTGACGGCAGGCTGGGCGTAGGGTCGGTGTTCGTCATGACAATTCCGCGCAAAGCAGGCACGCCCGTATTCGAATTTCCCTGTGTGGCAAAGGTGCAGTTCGATGAAGAAAACTAGGTTCTTAGTTTTGGCGCTCAGCGCCTTGATGTGCGTCAGTTGTGCAACGCTCCCAAAATCTGGGGACCCTCAGGTTTTTACCATTGAAGCTCCAACGCGAGATCCCCTCTATCAAATGGGATCGGGACCACGTGCAGATTCCACACAGATCCAGTTGATCAGTGACTTTCTTCGAGCTTGTCAAGCAGGAGCCAGTGACGACTACCAAACTGCTCGGCAGTATCTCACGGCAACTGCTGCAGCCACATGGCAGCCAGAAGCAGCAGTGCTCATCTACGGCGCTGACGAGTCTCCGGAGGTGGTGGCACCTTCGGAATCAGAAGTGACAGTATCGGTTCACACGAAGGGAAGCCTCGACGAGAGAGGAGAGCTTTCGGGCGCCGATGGGTCTGAGGCCCGAGTGGGCTTCCACCTCGAAAAGAATTCAGAGGGTGAATGGAGAATAAGCCGTTTGGATGATGGAGTACTGTTGTCCCAGCCTTCGTTCCTCACGGCATTCCAGGCTGTCCAACTCTATTTTTTGGCACCGACCCAAGACTCGCTGGTGCCCGATCCTAGATGGTATCCAAGCAAGCGCCTAGCGTCTCATCTGATTAACGGCCTTATTGCGGGGCCTAGCGCAGAACTGAATGATGCGGTATATACCGCCCTCAACACGTCAATGATGCTGCCGACGCAAGGAGTTGAAACTGGAGAAGACCAGATTGTCAATGTAGATCTGGTGGGGTCTGTCCCGGAAGGCCAGGCAGTTCGTGACCACTTGGCATGGCAGGTTACTGCGACTCTTTCACAAGTACCCAGTACGACGGGGGTGTCAATATCGCTCAACGGGGTAGAACTAGAACCGGTGGTGCCTCCTTTCGGGCCGAGAATGTGGCTTGACAGGGCTGTCGGAGTCGAGGACGGCATCATCGTCGTTGGAGAGGGTGAAAGCTGGTCGCCACTTGGCGTCGACACCCAAGGCTCCGTGAGTCATCCCGGCATTGGCCCGGCTTCCGATGGGGTAGTTGCTTGGCTATCTGATCGTGAACTGGTTGTTCTGCGTGATGGAGACATCGCGAGCACCGGGATTATCACAGACCTTCCTCCAGTGGTGGACCGTTGGGGATGGGTATGGGTAGTTCCTGATGGCGCCAAACAACTCGTTGCGGTTGGTCCGCGTGGGGAACAAGCACAGCTAACGAACGAAATTGTCGATTCTGGCCGATTGCGGGCTGCGGCCATGGCTCCCGATGGAGTGCACCTTGCATTGGTGTCCGGTACGACGGGAACAGCAACTGTGCAGAGTGTTCTTCGCGATGGGCGCGGTGTTCCCGTAGGTTTGGGGGCACCCGAAGCACAGCAGTTTTCAGGCGATGTGTACGACATCACCTGGGCGGGAGCGACGAGCCTTGCCACACTCACTGGCACTGAAGAAGACCCGGATGTGGAGATTCTCCCGTTGGGCGGTTTTGTACAAGTGGCTACTGGTCGAAGCGGCGCAGTGGCAATTACGGGAGCCTCTTCTACCTCGAGAATCTATCTTCAGACGTCAGACAATATGCTCTATTCGCGAGCGGGCGCCCTATGGCGTCCATTGGGCAAGAAAGTTGCAGACGTGAGTTTCCCCGGGTAGTCACATGCAGTCGATGGGCGTTTTTCCACAAGAAGTGGCGGCATGCCTGGTGCGGGGATGAGTGAGAAGAAATACTTAAGGCATGCCTCATTTCCTGCAACACCTCAGCGACATTCTCTTTCCTCGCTATTGTGCAGGTTGTGGTTGTTGGGACACAGATGTGTGCTCTCAATGTTATCTCCTAGCCGATAGCGAACCGGTGTTGAAGGCGATTGATGATTCCTCTGGAGTACCTACCATTCCAATCTGGGCTCTTGGCGCCTACCGAAAGGAACTTCGCAATCTCATACTCACAGCCAAGCATGCCGCAACTCACCGGCTCGACTCGTTCCTGTGGCTTGCTGGAACGCGTTTGGGTGCCGCAATATCAGACGACGTGCACAACCATCCGGTATGGGTAGTTCCCGCGCCTTCTTCCTGGAAGCGGCGTTGGCAACGCCGACATGTCACGCCGATTGTCGCCCGTGGGGTTGTGGCAGGTTTATCCGAGATGGGCATTGATGCGTGGTTGGCAGATATCGTGCGACTACGTTTCGGTGCGGGAGCTCAGAGCTCTCGCAGTGGGGAGCTTCGCCGCAGGGGAAGGCGGGGCGCAATGAAGACTACAGCGATAGTTCCCAAGGGGACCCTAGTAGTGCTGGTTGATGACGTGATGACTACCGGTGCCACACTGGCAGAAATGTCGCATGTAATGGACCCACATGTAGTATCTGGTGCTGTTTTAGCTTATGCGTGATTAATGAGGATTCGCGGGAAGCGAAAATACTCACCTTTGACGGTTGCAAAGAGTGGGAAAAGCAGTTGAGATATAGCGATTTCATGTGTATTGAGTGCTCAGATAGGGTGTTGCAGAAGCATTCAGCTGCGTACCCCAGTTAGCAAGTGTGTTGTCTATCACGTATCATTGAGAGATCAAGAAAGGGGGTTTGTAGCCTAGAGCATCACGTCTCTCGACACATTGTAGATACGCACATTCTTATCCTTCTTGGAGGACTCCCATGGATATTATCGTCACTGGCCGATTTGCCGAAATTCATCCTGATTTCAGAGAAACGGTGGAAAATAAGCTGTCAAAGGTTACGCAGTTTTACCCGCGTGCCCAACGCGTTGATGTTGTGCTCACTCATGAGCGCAACCCTCGACAAGCCGACCGTTCGGAACGAATAGAGCTAACGGTATACGGCAAGGGGCCTGTTATTCGCGCGGAGGCTGAATCATCTGATCGATATGCGGCAGTCGATATTGCGTGTGGGAAGCTATTTGAACGTCTGCGCAGACTCCGTGACCGCAGTAAAGACCATCGCCGCTACAAGGTGGATCCTCGCAGCCTAGAGGCAGAGTTGGCTGCCTCCCACGGAGATGTGAAAGACATCGCGTCAGACCTTACAGAGGCTGAAGAATATCAGCTGCGTAGCGCTGCTGATTTGGCTCCCGGAGAGGTTCGGGAAGAGCAGGTTGGCGATTCACCTGTGATCGTTCGGCAAAAGGTTCATGAGGCGCAGCCAATGACGGTTGATGAGGCACTTTACCAAATGGAGTTGGTAGGGCACCCCTTCTTCCTCTTTGTTGACTCAGAGACTATGCAGCCCTGTGTTGCTTACCATCGTCGTGGATGGACCTATGGTGTTGTTCGACTCAATAGCAAGGTCGAAGTGGCCTAGACATAACGTGATAGGAGCCCCGTTTTTGCGGGGCTCCTCGCATGTTCGCCAGCTTTTCCGTAGACTGAGGCGAGTGCTATGTGCACGACAAAAAGAGTGTTTGAGGAGACCTAGTGTCAATCATTGACAGAATTCTGCGCGCAGGTGAGGGCCGTACCCTCCGTAAACTTGACCGTATTGCTGACCAAGTTGACGCGTTGGAAGAGGACTTCAAAGCCCTCACTGATGATGAACTGCGTGCGAAAACAGACGAATTCAAAGAGCGTTTAGCTCAGGGCGAGACACTTGACGACATTCAGGTTGAGGCTTATGCAACGGTCCGCGAAGCTGCATGGCGCGTGCTAAAACTGCGCCCCTTCCATGTGCAGATTATGGGGGGCGCCGCACTCCACCTCGGCAACATTGCGGAAATGAAAACCGGTGAAGGTAAGACGCTGGTTGCGACGATGCCCACTTATCTTCGAGCGCTGACCGGCAAAGGTGTACATGTTGTCACTGTCAATGACTATCTGGCTAAATACCAGTCAGACATGATGGGACGTGTTTATCGTTTCTTGGGAATGACCTGCGGCTGTGTGCTGACAGGGCAGACACCCCAAGAACGCCGCGAACAATACGAATGCGATATTACCTACGGTACAAATAACGAATTTGGTTTCGATTATCTTCGCGACAATATGGCCCAACGTACCGAGGATATGGTGCAACGCGGACATAACTATGTGATTGTTGACGAGGTTGACTCGATCCTCATTGACGAGGCGCGTACGCCGTTGATTATTTCAGGCCCTGCCGCGGGCGATCTCAACCGCTGGTACGTAGAGTTCGCTCGGATAGTCAAGCGCATGGAAAAAGACGTCCACTACGAGGTGGACGAGAAAAAGAAGACTGTCGGTGTCACCGAAGAAGGCATTGACGTAGTCGAAGACCAACTGGGCGTTGAGAACCTGTATGAAGCGGCGAACACTCCACTTATTGGTTTTCTCAACAATGCTATTAAGGCGAAAGAACTCTTTCACCGCGATAAGGATTACATCGTTGATGGGGGAGAGGTTCTTATCGTCGACGAGCATACGGGACGTGTTTTACCGGGGCGTCGATACAACGACGGTATGCACCAGGCTATTGAGGCCAAAGAGGGCGTAGAGATCAAGGCGGAGAACCAGACTCTAGCGACGATTACTTTGCAGAACTACTTCAGGCTTTACCCGGAGGGGTCACGTGCTGGCATGACCGGTACGGCCGAGACTGAAGCAGCTGAGTTCGCTTCGACCTACAAGATTGGTGTTGTGCCGATTCCAACGAATAGGCCGATGATCCGCGTTGACCAGCCAGACCTGGTGTATGCCACTCTTGAAGGAAAACTCAACGCGATTGTTGATGACATTGCTGAGCGTCATAAGAAAGGTCAACCGGTGTTGGTCGGTACCGCCTCGGTTGAATCTTCAGAAATTCTTTCCCGATTGCTCAAAGAGAAACGTATTCCTCATCAAGTATTGAATGCCAAACAGCACGCGCGTGAAGCCCAAGTCGTTGCAATGGCTGGGCGTAAAGGTGCAGTAACTGTTGCGACCAATATGGCCGGGCGTGGAACCGACATCATGTTGGGTGGGAACTCTGAGTTTATTGCCCAGGCGAATCTGGCGGCGCAAGGACTTGACCCGGTAGAAACTCCGGAAGAATATCAAGAAGCCTGGCCTCAGGCCCTGGAAGATGCGCAACGTGCAGTTGCTGCCGAACACGACGAGGTTGTGGAGCTAGGAGGACTCTACGTTCTCGGCTCTGAACGGCACGAGTCACGGCGTATCGACAACCAGTTGCGAGGCCGTTCAGGCCGTCAGGGGGATCCTGGTGAGTCGCGGTTCTATCTGTCGATGGAAGATGACCTCATGCGTCTCTTCAACTCGGCGATGGCCCAGAGAATCATGGCTTCGGGTGCGTACCCGACAGATGTTCCTCTTGAGTCGAAGATCGTGTCTAAATCGATTGCATCCGCTCAGCGTCAGGTCGAGGCTCGTAACTTTGAGATCCGCAAGAATGTTCTCAAGTACGACGATGTTATGACTGGTCAACGCGAGTTGGTATACAAGGAACGCCGGGCAGTGCTTGATGGTGAAGATATGCAAGATCAGTTGGCATTCTTCATGGATCAACTCGTAGGTGACTTGGTTGCGGAGCACACGGCCGCAGACTCACCGGCGGACTGGAACCTGGAAGAGCTGTGGGTTGCACTCAAAGGGTACTACCCGGTCTCTATCACGATTGACGAAGTCTTGGATGCCTATGACGGACATCCCACGCGCGAAGATCTGATTTTTGAAATCCGCTCCGATGTGCGGTCTGAATATGAGAAGACCGAAGAAGAGATCAATGATAATCCCATCGCCGTCCAGCAGCTTGGCAGCGAACCCATGCGGGATCTTGAACGCCGAGTTGTGATCTCTACGGTAGATCGCCTGTGGCGTGAACACCTCTACGAGATGGACTATCTCAAAGAAGGCATTGGACTGCGAGCTATGGGTCAGCGCGACCCCCTTGTGGAGTACAAGGATGAGGGTGCCCGAATGTTTCAGTCGATGATGGCGCGTATTCGTGAGGAGTCGGTGCAGGCTGTCTTCGGATATGCCCACCAGTTCTCCAGGGCTCTCACCCAGGCGCAGGAATCGGAGCAAGAGAAGGCACAGGCGAAGAAAGAGCCAAGCGAGACTCCTACTACCGCCCGCGTCAATGTTCCTTCGCAAGGAGCTCAGATGGCGAAGGTCGCGTCGGTGATGGGCACAGTGGGACGTGAAGCTCAGCCTAAACGAGTCAAATATGAGGGAACTACGCCGGAAGAGCCTGCAAAGAGCGGCAACCGGGCGCAACGGCGGGCAAAGAACAAGAAGAAAAAACGCTGAACTAGGGAGTCACCCCATTTCTAGTGCGGTGATATGCCATCGATGTCTATGCTTTTCGACGCGCATAGCGACGGCATACACGTGACCGTAGTCCTCAACGATGACGCAGATTTCTGCTGACGCTGGGGAGAGAGATTGAACTCGTGTGCGTCGCACTCGAGCCGACCTTGCACATGAACTGGGTGGTGGAAGCTCCGATTGTTGTAATAGCGCTGCGCACAAGTGTGGTTGGAGCCAACGTCGAAGTCCGCCAAGGCTGCGACGCCCCAGTCTGACTTCCACTAGCGCACGAGCAAGATTTGCAGCCCATGCCTCAGGTCTGTCATAAGAAGATATGTCATTTGGGGATACGCTTTGGGGAGCCGGTGCCCTCTCAGACGGTCGGCTTCGTCCTTTTCGTGCATCCTCAGCATTCCAGCGGATGCGTTCGGGTCTTGTGGAGATAAGTCTTCTGGAAGCGGATTCACGTGTAGTGCACGGTCCTGGACTGGTGATACGGCGACGAGTCAACGGCGGTCCTTCCTACGATGGGTATGGGGCTAGCATGATGGGCTGAAAGTCTCATAAGAAGCTGTTTCTTAACTGTGGATGACACGCAGAAAACCAGATAGTAGGGGACAAAAGTGCACACCACTCGGTTTGTGCAGGCCTTTATCCACAGTCCACGGTGATTCCGCGACATTGTTATTGCTACAAAAGTGAGACAATCGTGTCGTGAGAATCTTTCTTCCGCTCAAAGCCAGCGAACTGTGCGATGTCCGGCCGCCTCGTCGTGATGGAATGTGCCCGCTTGAGAACTCAGATGATGCTGCAGAAGAGGCACTGTATGAAGCAGCATTTGCCTCCATGGAACTTAGTTTTGCCGAAGGCGTACTTCCAGTTCGTGTTGTTGCTGTAGGTGAAGGTCCTCTAACAACATGGGATGACGTCGAATCTTTCCATGTCGAGAGTGAGCGAGGGATAGCCATCGCACGAAGAATGCTCCATATTGAGGATCAAGAAGTGCTTGATGCTGCAGTTGAGGAAATTTTTGAACAACCGCTTCACTGGTATGACGTCACCGAATTACCGCTGCTGCGATCGGTGTTAGGCAGCTGTGATTCTTGAGCCATACCTTGTAGCAAAGTTGCGGAGGATGGAATGAGCTGCTGATGTATCGACTCCCAGGACGCGTTCTTCCACAAGTGCGCGCTCGCTTGGAGGGTAATAGCCCGCATCAGCAAAGAACTCGATACGAAACTGAATTCCGGCCAGATCTAACTCGGGATGGAACTGTGTTGCAAAAACATTCTTCCCAATACGAATCATTTGAGTAGGGGCTGCCTGACCCTGAACTAGCGTTACCATATCGGGCGGCAGAACTGATACTGCCTCATGGTGCCCCACGTAGGCCTGAAAACGCGGAGGGATGTTGGACAGTAGCGGTTCGCGCAAACCTTCGGAGGTGAGAGTGAGAACCGGAGCGCTGATGTCTTCAGAGTAGGTGGTATCCATGCGGCCACCGAGCTGTACGGTCAGAAGGCCAAGCCCGTAACAAATACCCATAAAAGGGAAATCTCGCGCAATAATTTCTGACAAAAGTCGGTGAAGATTTCCTTCGATTTCTTGTTGCTTGAGAGACTTAGAGGATTCAGGAGCGCCCACATCGAATCGCGACCCGCACAAGATAATCCCATCCCACGCGCTCAAATCGATGCGAGGAAAGGCATCGCGCTCCAAGCGAACCCACGTCAATTCATCGTGGTTTAGCCCGCTGTATTTGAGTAATGCGCTTCTTTCACCAAGGGCAAGATCATCATTGTCTCGCGTCGAGAGCATGAGGAACCGTGACATGCTTCGATGGTACACGGCCCTAGCTGGGTATCCTGATTCTATGAATACATCTGCGCGCCTCGAACGTGACCTCCGCATGGCCTTAGATATGGCTGACGCTGCCGACCAACTCACCTTGTCACGTTTTCGTGCAGCGGATCTCAGCGTTGAAACAAAACCAGATATGACCTTAGTCAGCGATGCTGATAAAGCAGCTGAAGAGCTTTTGCGCGAACGCATCGAAGAATATTGGCCTGGTGACAAGGTTCTGGGTGAAGAACAAGGGGGCACTACAGATGCAGAGCGACTGTGGGTATTGGATCCCATTGACGGCACCCATAATTTTGTTCGAGGCGTCCCCGTGTGGGCAACACTCATCGGACTTGTGGAAGATGGGCAAGTTGTTGCGGGCGTTGTCTCGGCGCCAACTCTAGGAAGGCGCTGGTGGGCAGCGTCGGGCCACGGTGCATACTGTGGCGGGAGCCTCGCTAGTCGCACCAAACTGAGGGTTTCTCGGGTCGGCGAAGTAAAAGACGCCTCGTTCTCTTATTCGTCATTGGGCGGGTGGGGTCCCAGACGCAATGCGATGAGGGGACTCATGGATGAGTGCTGGCGGACCCGCGCTTACGGTGACTTCTGGAGTTACATGCTGGTGGCCGAGGGGGCAGTGGACATTGCGGCTGAACCAGAACTAGCCCTCTACGACATGGCAGCACTGGTTCCCGTGGTTGAGGAAGCCGGAGGACGTTTTACTTCACTTGAGGGGGCACCAGGACCTTGGGGCGGTAATGCGGTGGCTACCAACGGGTTGTTGCACGCAGAGGTTCTTGCTGCTCTGAAGGAATAACATCTGCACCGATGTGCACGGGGAGGCTCAATGTGCATGTGCCCTGAGCACATTAAGTTTGCCGATGCACATTGCCGCTAGCCGGTGGTGGAACTACTCAACCCCTCGAGAATCGCCCGCGCTCTACTGACCAGCTCTTGGTCGGCGACGGTAGAAAGAGCGCAAGAAGGCTCACTTTCGAGGTGTGTGCATAGAGGAAGACAGGTCGCGGCAACTTCGCTCAACCCAGGAAATACTTCAAGCACATGGTCTGCGGTAGCGTGTCCTAGGCCAAAGGACCGTACCCCAGGAGTGTCGACAACCCACCCGCCGCCAGGTAGCTCCAAGGCAACTGATGAAGTCGAGGTATGTCTTCCTTTCCCGGTCTGTGCATTGACATGGCCCACCTGCCGGTCAGCATCAGGAACCAGCTGGTTGATCAACGTGGATTTTCCAACACCAGAATGTCCGACAAGGACAGAAAACCTGTTCTCAAGATATGCGCGGAGATCCTCCAGTTCGCCAGCAGCTGCGACCCAGTCAAGATCGAAGCCTCGGAAACGATCAATAAATGCCTGCGGGTCAGCCAAGTCCGTTTTCGTCATACACAGCAGAGCGGGAACGCGTGCTTCACGTGCGGCCACTAAACACCTCTCAACCATGCCAACTCGGGGTTCTGGGTCTGCGGTTGCGGTGACAATCACCATCAAATCTGTGTTGGCAGCAATGATCTTTTCAGCTTTTCCTTCGGCATCCTCCAAGGAACGACGTAGCACATGCTGGCGTGGCTCAATGGCAACAATCCGAGCCAACGT
Organism: Scrofimicrobium canadense; assembly: GCF_009696615.1. GTDB lineage: Bacteria > Actinomycetota > Actinomycetes > Actinomycetales > Actinomycetaceae > Scrofimicrobium > Scrofimicrobium canadense. The sequence goes on along the minus strand of NZ_VULO01000003.1, from coordinate 162,961 downwards.
GCCTTCCTTGCCAGCGACATCACCACTGAGCCGAACGAGGTCCCCCATCACGACCCCACCTCGGCCAAGTTCACGGGCTTTCACACACGACACAAGGACGCCAGATGCGAATACTTTGTACCGTCCCCGATCGATAGCCACCACTCGTCCAACGGGAGCTGACGAATAGTCTGGACGCTGTTTTGACCGAGGCTTTGTTGAACGCCCTGGCCGAACTCGAACCCGCGGATCATCCGTTCCTATGTCACGCCTACTCAACAGACAACTCCGCTATTTTTGGGCTTCGTCCACCCCGCAACATCGCATCCCACCGGGCTACGAAATCGGGCAGAGTTTTTGCTGTCGTCTCGATGTTGTTAATCCGAGAACCAGGAAGTGCAAGTCCCAAGATTGCGCCGAAAGTTGCCATCCGGTGGTCGTCATAGGCAATAAAGTCTGCTGGGTGCAGCCTGCCTGGGCTAATAACCAAACCATCCTCGACAACCCTGCATGTGCCTCCGCATCTGCTGATTTCTGTAGCAAGAGCAGCCAACCGATCAGTTTCGTGACCGCGGAGATGCCCGATTCCGCGAAGGCGTGACTCTGACTCTCCCAATACTGCCAAAGCAGCTACCGTGGGTGCCAGCTCGCCAACATCACCTAGGTCGATATCTATCCCAGGCCAGCGCCCTCCAGAGTGAGTCACTCGAAGTCCCACGTCGGTAAAGGAAACTTCAGCCCCAAACATCGGGAGAATCCACCGCCAGGCGTCACCCGCCTGATAGGTAGACTCGGGCCAATTAGCCACGGTCACGTTACCGCCACACACCAACGCTGCCGCTAAGAAGGGGCCCGCATTCGACAGGTCAGGATCGATACGAATGGGCGAGGGGTGTGTGAGCGCCCCGGAGGTGAACCAGGTGCGCTCATCAAGTTGTTGGACGTCTACTCCCTGAGACTGCAACATGTGTGCAGTCATGCGAATATGAGGTACGGACGGCACTCGACCAGTCAGATGGATTCTCAGTGGGGCAGGCGAAGCCAGTAACAACGCCGACAGATACTGTGATGACTGAGACGAGTCGAGCTCAACCTCAGCGGGGTACGGTCCCCCATGTCCCGTAATCTCAAAGGGGAGAAAGCCCGGGACGCCCATGTAGCGTACCTTTGCCCCCAAGCGTTCCAATGCATCGAGTAGTGGTGCAATTGGACGCTTGCGGGCGTGCGGATCCCCATCAAAGCGTGTTGTGGCAGTGTTGAATGCAGCAAGAGCTGGGACAAACCTCATGACGGTCCCTGCAAGACCACAATCCACTGAGGAAGTACCGGGGATCAGGGCGCGACGTGCTAACTCGGTGTCCCGTGACTTCAGTGCGCCCAGTATTGGTATATTCCCGCCGGCGCGTGCCCTCAGCACCAATGCGCGTGCAGTCTCAGACTTTGACCCCGGAAGAGTCACGGTTGCATTCAAGGGCCCTTTACACGTTGGGGCGTTCCACCACTCAGCTGGCATGCGTAACAGTGGAGCGAGCGGCAGCAATAGCCTGCTTGTGTTCTTTCATGAAAGCGCGCTTCCACTTCAAGGAAGGCTTTCCTTGTCTGTCAACAGTGCCGAGAAGTAAACCACCGAAGAGTACGCCGTAGTCGACCAGTTTTCTCCGGGCAACTTTACGATCATGTCTATTTCCTGAGACCCAAATGGGTGCATTGATCGCGGCGAGTGGCACGGTGAGAACCGCTAATGCCGTCGCAGTGGTTCGTTTGGACGGTCCGATGATATATGCGATGCCTAATCCTGTAGAAATGGCTCCGCATACCCGGCTTGCAGCTCGCAGCTTTTCAATAGAGATTGGGGGTGCGCCCCAGTCTTCTGCAGCTGACCATGCTTCCGCTGCTTTCTTTGCATGCGGAGCTGGATGCGTCATTGCGTTGATTCCATCAACGATAAACGGTGTGGCTAAAAGTACATGTGCAGTGTGGCGAAGAATGCTCATACCTCAATGATCGCGTGAAACGGCTGATATTTCCAGACGGTAGAGTGAAGACGTGGTGAATAAGGCAAGAGATGCTATCGAACGCGAAGAGCTCTTCGCATCCGAAGCCTTGCCATTGCTTGATCAAATGTATGCAGGTGCTATGCGGTTAGCACGTAATCGGGAGGACGCTGAAGACCTTGTCCAGGACCTCTATCTCACCGCATATGACAAGTTTGACGGTTATCAACCCGGTACGAATATTCGTGCATGGATGTTTCGGATTTTGACGAATCTCTATATTTCCCGATACCGAAAAATGCAACGCGAGCCAAAGCTGGCTGACTCAGAGAATGTCGAGGAATGGCATATGGTGCAAGCCGCCCGTCGGGAGGGGCGCCCAATGCCGGGTGAAGATTTCTTTGAAACGCTACCTGACGAGACGATCCGCGAAGCATTTCAAAAGCTGCCTGAAAACTATCGCTTGGCTCTTTATCTAGTTGACGTGCAGGGATTCACCCATAAGGAGACCGCCCAAATGTTGGACATTCCGGCAGGTACGGTCATGAGTCGTGTGCACCGGGGAAGAAAAATGCTTCGCAATGCGTTAGATACATATGAGGAGGTATCTGATGGCAGCTGAGTCTGATCCAGCTGATTTAGAGCGTTTGGCATATAAACTGCGCTGTTGCATGGATCATAGTGAGCCTTGTGCTCCGCGGGAACTGAGAGTGAAGATAATGGTGTCTATTCGCAGGAGAACCCTCCATTGGATTGATGAGGATGAGGCAGAAGCACGCGATACTCAATAGTGGGGGTCGTCTCCTTTCTTGGGCCCAAAGGCAAAGATGTGCAAAAATGGCAGGGCTAAAAACTCTGTAGATGGAGAAACCCATGAGCAAGCGTGGACGCAAGCGTCGCAATCGCCGTAAGAACGCGGCCAATCACGGCAAACGCCCCAATACCTGAGGGGCTGGGGTCTTCCGGTAGGAAGGCCCCTTTTTTATTCCCACCTCTGTTCCGCATCCTGGGCGATCTGGCATGCACCTGGGCGGTATACGGCTCCGTGTACGGTTTTATGACCCCGTACGCGGGAAATTTCCAGCCCGCACGTGGAGATCACGTGTGCAACCACACACCCAGCGCATTGACCCTCAGGAACCGCGCAGATTAGGCTAATACCCGGTACTCGACACGTCGAGACCTTCTCGCCGACTTTCAGAGTCGGTTGCGGGCTCCTTTCCGTGGAGCTCCGGGCGTCATCCTCCTGCTTGAGGAATCTCAAGTTCAGTCATGGCGATCCGGCCCCAGCGGATGGACTATGCCCGCGGGGGACCGAAGTGCCGGATAGCTGTCAACAAAGGAGAATAAGTGCCTACTATTCAGCAGTTGGTGCGCAAGGGGCGTAAGACTAAGCCCCATAAGACGAACACCCCTGCGCTCAAGGGTTCCCCTCAGCGCCGCGGTGTGTGCACCCGCGTCTACACCACTACCCCAAAGAAGCCGAACTCGGCATTGCGGAAAGTTGCGCGTGTGCGTCTCTCTTCCGGTATTGAAGTCACTGCATACATTCCCGGTGAGGGCCACAACCTTCAGGAGCACTCGATGGTGCTGGTCCGCGGAGGCCGTGTGAAAGACCTTCCTGGTGTTCGTTACCGCATCGTGCGCGGTTCCTTGGATACCCAGGGTGTCCGTGATCGCAAGCAGGCTCGTTCCCGCTACGGCGCGAAGAAGGAGAAGAACTAATGCCTCGTAAAGGTCCCGCTCCTCGTCGCCCCCTCGTTGACGATCCGGTATACGGCTCAAAGATTGTCTCGCAGCTCGTGAACCGCGTGCTGCTTGACGGCAAAAAGTCTTTGGCTGAGCGCATCGTTTACGGCGCGTTGACTATTGTTGGCGAAAAGACAGAGCAAGAGCCAGTTGTCGTTCTCAAACGTGCACTGGACAACATTCGCCCTAGCCTTGAGGTTCGTTCACGTCGCGTAGGCGGTGCAACGTACCAGGTTCCAGTTGAGGTTCGCCCTTCCCGCGCAACCACACTGGCCCTTCGCTGGCTCACCGATTATGCGCGTCAGCGTCGCGAAAAGACCATGACAGAGCGTCTTGCCAATGAAATCATGGACGCAGCTAACGGCCTTGGTGCCGCTGTGAAGCGTCGTGAAGACATGCACAAGATGGCTGAGTCGAACCGTGCGTTCGCGCACTACCGCTGGTAGTAGAGAGTAAGGAAAACCACTCGTGGCACAAGAAGTGTTGACTGACCTGAACAAGGTCCGCAACATCGGCATCATGGCCCACATTGATGCTGGTAAGACCACCGTGACTGAGCGCATCCTGTTCTACACGGGTATCAACTACAAGATTGGTGAGACCCACGACGGTGCCTCAACCACTGACTGGATGGAACAGGAAAAGGAACGCGGCATCACCATCACGTCTGCCGCTGTGACCTCTTTCTGGAAGGGCTATCAGATCAACGTGATCGATACGCCCGGACACGTGGACTTCACCGTCGAGGTGGAGCGCGCTTTGCGCGTTCTTGACGGTGCTGTCGCAGTCTTTGACGGTAAAGAGGGCGTAGAACCACAGTCTGAGACTGTATGGCGCCAAGCGGATAAGTACAATGTCCCCCGCATTTGTTTCATCAACAAGATGGATAAGCTGGGTGCAGACTTCTACTTCTCGGTTCAGACCATTATTGATCGTCTGTCTGCAACACCGATCGTCATGGAGCTTCCGATCGGGGCCGAGCAAGATTTCTCTGGTGTTGTTGACCTCGTCAAGATGAAGGCTTTGCGTTTCCCGGCTGAAGTTGACGGCGAGAAGACTCTTGGCTCTGTTGTTGTTGAGGAAGAGATTCCTGCTGAACTCCAAGAGAAGGCCGAAGAATACCGTGAAAAGCTCATGGAGGCCGCAGCCGAGGGTATCGATGATCTGATGGAGGCTTACTTAGAAAATGGTGAGCTTACCAATGAACAGATCAAAGCCGGTATTCGTGAACTGACCATTACCGGTCAGGCATACCCGGTGTTCTGTGGTACTGCTCTGAAGAACATGGGAGTTCAGCCCGTGTTGGATGGTGTCGTCGACTATCTTCCATCCCCTCTCGACATCGGTTCAATAGATGGCTTCAAGCCAGGTAAAGAGGAAGACGGCAACACGGAAAAGCGTGAGCCCAGCGAGGACGAGCCTTTCGCAGCGCTAGCCTTCAAGATCGCGGCTCACCCCTTCTATGGCAAACTCACCTTCATTCGTGTCTACTCAGGCCGGCTTGAAGCTGGTTCACAGTGCTTGAATGCAACTAAAGGTAAGAAAGAGCGCGTCGGTAAGATCTTCCAGATGCACTCGAACAAAGAGAACCCTGTTGACGAGGCGCATGCGGGCCACATTTATGCCGTGATTGGTCTGAAGGACACAACAACCGGAGATACGCTATGCGCGATCAATGCACCTATCGTGTTGGAGTCGATGACCTTCCCGACGCCCGTTATTCACGTGGCTATTGAGCCGAAGTCGAAGGCCGATCAGGAGAAGCTAGGAACGGCTATCCAAAAACTGGCTGAAGAGGACCCAACCTTCTCTGTCGAACTTGACCAGGAAACTGGCCAGACGGTTATTGGTGGTATGGGTGAGCTTCACCTAGACATTCTGGTTGATCGCATGAAGCGCGAGTTCAAGGTTGAGGCAAATGTTGGTAAGCCCATGGTTGCCTACCGTGAAACCATTCGTAAGCCTGTAGAAAAGCACGAATACACTCACAAGAAGCAGACCGGTGGCTCTGGACAGTTCGCCCGTGTCATCATCGCTCTTGAGCCGATGGAAGCAAACGCCGAAATTGACTACGAGTTCGAGGACAAGGTTACTGGTGGCCGCGTCCCGCGTGAATACATTCCTTCGGTTGACCACGGAATCAAGGACGCCATGAATACTGGTGTCTTGGCCGGATATCCCGTTGTGGGTGTGAAGGCAACACTGCTTGATGGTGCGTATCATGACGTTGACTCGTCTGAAATGGCCTTCAAGATCGCCGGTACTATGGCATTCCGTGAGGCCTCAAAGAAGGCCAAGCCGGTATTGCTTGAGCCGGTCATGGATGTCGAGGTGCGTACCCCTGAAGAGTATATGGGTGACGTCATCGGCGACCTCAACTCTCGTCGTGGTGCCATCCAGAGTATGGATGAGCAGCACGGAGTGCGTGTGGTCCGCGCACTGGTGCCGCTGTCAGAAATGTTTGGATACGTTGGTGACTTGCGTTCAAAGACGCAGGGGCGTGCTGTGTATTCAATGCAGTTCGACAGCTATGCCGAAGTTCCAAAAGCCGTGGCTGAGGAAGTTATCGGAAAAGCTCGGGGCGAGTAGTCCCACGGGGGGAGTGGTCGCAATTTTATGATTTCGGCCACTCACCTCACACACTGTAAGAAAACCCTGTAGGAACTCTGCCCCGGCCGGTGATAAAGTAGCACCGAGCCAAAGGCTGAGAATAACTACCCGAGTCCAGGAGGACGACAAGTGGCGAAGGCCAAATTCGAGCGCAGCAAGCCTCACGTAAATATCGGTACCATTGGTCACGTTGACCACGGTAAGACCACTCTTACCGCAGCTATTACCAAGGTTCTGGCGGACAAGTACCCAGAACTGAATGAGTTCACCCCCTTTGATCAGGTGGACAACGCTCCTGAAGAGCGCGACCGCGGCATCACCATCAACGTGTCTCACGTTGAATATCAGACAGATGCTCGTCACTACGCGCACGTTGACGCCCCAGGCCACGCCGACTATGTGAAGAACATGATCACCGGTGCGGCTCAGATGGACGGCGCTATCCTCGTGGTTGCCGCCACCGACGGCCCCATGGCCCAGACCCGCGAGCACGTTCTGCTCGCCCGCCAGGTTGGTGTGCCAACCCTGCTGGTTGCCCTGAACAAGTCGGACATGGTTGACGACGAAGAAATGCTGGAACTGGTTGAGGAAGAGGTCCGTGACCTCCTCAACGAGCAGGGATTTGACGGAGACAACGCTCCTGTCATCCAGGTTTCAGCTCTCAAGGCTCTTGAGGGCGACGAGAAGTGGGCTGGCAAGGTTGCAGAGCTTATGGAAGCTGTTGACACCTTCATCCCCACGCCTGAGCGTGACATGGACAAGCCATTCTTGATGCCTGTTGAGGACGTCTTCACCATCACCGGTCGTGGAACGGTCGTTACCGGCCGTGTTGAGCGTGGCAAGCTGCCCATCAACGCCGAAGTGGAAATCCTCGGCCTGCGTCCCGCACAGAAGACCACCGTCACCGGCATCGAAATGTTCCACAAGAGCATGGACGAAGCATGGGCAGGCGAGAACTGTGGTCTCTTGCTGCGCGGCATCAAGCGCACAGACGTTGAGCGTGGCCAGGTCGTTGCGATCCCAGGATCCATCGAGCCCCACACCACATTCAAGGCTCAGGTCTACATCCTCAAGAAGGACGAAGGCGGCCGCGAGAAGCCATTCTTCTCAAACTACCGTCCTCAGTTCTACTTCCGTACCACCGATGTCACCGGCATCATTCAGCTGCCCGAAGGCACTGACATGGTTATGCCTGGCGACACCACCGAAATTGAGGTTGAGCTGATTCAGCCAATCGCAATGGAGGTTGGCCTCGGCTTCGCTATCCGTGAGGGTGGCCGTACCGTTGGTTCCGGTAAGGTAACCGAAATTATCAAGTAGTAACTCTGTTTTTTTACTGATAGAGGCCCGGCAGCCGTTAAGGCGCCGGGCCTCTATTGTGTTTTCTGCTTTACGCATTACAGAGTCATAAATCTACACCAAATGCAATATTTACCACGGTGTTGGCTTTTATGACTCTGTAATGTGCAAAGGGTGGACTTCAAGCCGGTAATATCGAATACTGGAATGAAAACTCTACGTATTACACGCTGGTAGCAATCGAAAGGACCGTGGCAACGTGACGGACCGACTACCTGGAAGTCCACCGGTGATTCCCGGTTTCCATTTCATCCGTCCCCTCGGGGCTGGAGGTTTCTCCGATGTATTTCTTTTTGAACAGGACCGCCCCCAACGCCAGGTTGCAGTTAAAGTGTTGCTTCACCGAAACATGGACGCGGAAGTCCTTCAGATGTTCAATACGGAAGCGGATACGCTAGCACTCTTGTCGGCACACCCAGCAATTCTTACCATCTATCAGGCGGGCATATCAGCCGACGGGCGACCATATTTGGTAACCGAATACTGCCCTTCGTCCTACGCAAGACGCTACAGAGAAGAATATATTCCAGTTCCTGAGGTACTGGCCTTGGGTGTGCGTCTTGGAAGTGCAGTGGAATCATCACATCGTTCAGGGGTGATCCACAGGGACATCAAACCCTCTAATCTGCTGGTCAACGAAATAGGTGCATTGGTTCTCTCAGATTTTGGAATCGCAGCGGTAGTGGGGAATACCGATGCTGAGGTGGAAGCAATGTCCGTTCCATGGTCAGCTCCGGAAGTAATCGACGGAAAGGTCATGGGGACCGTCGCCTCGGACATATGGAGCCTCGGTGCAACGATCTACGGTCTTTTGGCTGGGAGAAGTCCTTTTGAAGAAGTACGCGGACAGAATTCGTCTGACCGATTGAAAGCGCGTATTTCAAAAGCACGATACACGCCGATCGAAAGAACAGATATTCCTCCGCAGCTGGAAGAATGCCTGAGCCGGGCTATGGCCAAAGATCCGTCAAAGCGATACCCCAGTGCAGCGGCATTTGCTGAGGATCTGCAGCGCATACAAATGTCAATGAATCTGCCACTTTCGCCTCTTGAATATGCGTCGGCACCGCCGTTGCGTGTAGATCCCTCAGCCTTACGAACAGATCGTGGAGAGATTCAGTCAACGGTACCTATGCAATCCCAAAGGCGCAGAATCCAGCCACGTGACTACTCTGCTTCGGGGAAAGCAAAGGATAGTTCTAACGGAATTAGACGCAGAACGGTTGTGTGGATAGTTGTCGGTGCTGTCGCCGCGACTGTAGCCGTTATGGGCATTCTCGTTGTCTTCTTGGGGGGAATGTGATGGCAGAGGCTAATGGAGTGCCAAGACGCAGAGCAATTCCGATTGGCATTGCCATTGTGGTGACTGTCGTACTCTTTGTTGCAGGTGCCATTGCGTGGCCTGGCTACGATGCTGCGAAGACGCCGCCACAGGAAATATCAGTATGGGCCCTTCAGAGTACAGTCGGGAAAAGGTATGCCCGGGTTAACACGGTTCTGGGCGAACTGGACACAGTTCGTTCTGTTGAAGCGGCTGTAGGGGTTGAGCAATCGGGAGCACATGCGCTTCTCTTCACAGAAGGACACCAGAGATTTGCGGACCTCAATGTAGCTGACCCTCCAGATTTGACCGGCGATGAAATAGAAGAGCTGCAAACGGCTCCAGCAGATACCAGTATTGTGGTGTCTAACCGGGATTACTTAGCCTTTCTTACCGGGAGCGGCAAAGTATTTGTGAGCCCGTTCGATCAACCTGAAACGACTGTTGCCGTTGACCCATATATTGATGACGAACAAAAGGGCGAGGGGGCACAGCAAACTTTCAAAGCAGATGCTATCGCCTTGTCTGCTGATGACAATATCGTGGCGGCCTATTCTGCTACGGAGCATCGAGTAGTCTTTGCTGATGCGGCGACCGGGAAGATCCGTGACGAACAGTCATGGGATATTGGCGAAGCAGAACAGCTAAATCTCACGTTTGTTGGTGATGAGGTTGTTCTCTTCGACGGGGCTTCTGGGAATCTTTGGTTCCAAGGCGATGGTACGCCAGTCGTGACCGGCGCCGAAGGAGAGGCCAAGCTGCAAGAGTCGGGTCCGTCGTCGAATCCTCTTATCGCTGATTCGATGGGATTACTTGAAGTATCTCCCGAAGCCAGCTCTCGGATTGTCGAGGTGCCTGGTCCCTATGAGCCAGCTGCCCCGGTTGCCACAGGGGGCGAGATGATGGCGGCTTGGCTGGGTGGGGCTGAAGGATTACTGTGGTCCACGAGTGGGGGAGAAGTCCCTCTGTCGTATGGGGGAGGTGAATCCCAAGTTCACCAGCCACGAATCGCCTCGAATGGGGCGCGAGCAATTGTCAATGACATTGCCTCGGGATGGGTGTGGCTAGCACCTAGCGGTGACCTTGTAGAGTCTTCTCAGCAGTGGGACATTGACGAGGAGATTGTTCAGCAAGTCCATGAAGCCACGACGGAAAGGGTTACAGACCCTAAGCCTCCTATTGCAGTTCCCGATGCTTTCGGTGTGAGGGCAGGCCGCGACACGATGCTGCCGGTGCTTCTCAACGATCACGACCCCAACGAAGACATTCTTTCGATTGTCCCAGGGTCGCTTCAAGGACTACCAGAAGAATTTGGAAAGGTAAGTGTCGGCGCTGACAATCAGACAATCGTTGTCTCTGTATCCCCAGAGGCTTCTGGCTCTGCAACCTTCACCTACCAAGTGACAGATGGAACGTCACCGGATGGACTCGTGTCAAACGCTGCCATCGTGACATTGACGGTTGCACCTGAAGAACAGAGTGCACCCCCGCAATGGTGCGCGGTTGAGGGGTGTCTGGCTGAGTGGCCCACGCCCACAGTTGCTCCAGGCCACACTGTCACGACGCAGGTTCTTCCCGGCTGGGTGGATCCCGAAGGAGACCCCATCTTTGTCTCGCAGGCGACGCTATCTGGCGAAGGAACGGTTGTCGCTAATCCCGATGGGACTATTACTTACCAACATCCTGACCCCAATGCGACTGAACCCATCACCGTACCAATCGAGATTGAAGTTACGGACACGACCGGACAAGCTGCTACGAAGACTCTCAATATCCAGGTGACTCCCACCCCACAATTAGAGGTATTGCCGGTCGTGGCCATGGGAGTAGTTGGGCAGACACTCACGGTCTCCATGGAAGACCACACGAGTGGCGCGCTGGGAAAGGCTACTGTCAAAGCTGCGGCCGCTACTGCCGGGGATTCAGTAGATGTCAAGGCTAATGGCGACGATATGAGTTTCTCTATCACCGCAAATAAGCCCGGGTCGTACCCAGTGCAACTTACCGTAGCTGACTCGATGGGAGAAGTCAGTGCTGCAGCGCGCGTCATAATTACCGAAGCAAAAGATGCCCAGGTTGCCGCGATCCCTCTCACAATCTTTATACGCCCCAACGAGGACGTCACGGTTGATGTGATGCCAACAGTGACGAACCCAGAAGACCTTGTGCTCATGGTGGATCAGCTCAATTTCGAGCCAGCCCCCGAAGCGGAACTATCTGCATCCGTCGTAGGGCAACGCAATCTTCACGCTTCAGGAAGAACATCGCATGGGGGGCCCGGCCTCTTGGGAACCGGCACATACCAGGTCTCCGATGGGTCAGGCGACCCGCTTCGCAGTGCAACTGGACAGGTCACTTTTGTTCTTCTTGACGAGGCGCCGGCCCAAGCTCCCATTACCAACGACGATTGGATTACGGTTCCTGTAGGCACCCAAGTCGATATCACGGTGTTAGACAACGATATTGCCCCTGTTGGGTCACAAATGACAATCGACCCGGCCAGCGTGGTCAACGAACAACAGGCTGGTCTTGCTTTTGCTTCGGGAAGGCTTGTCAGATACTTGGCTCCTGAGGAAGCGGGGGAATACTCGATTTCCTACTCGGCGGCCCGTCTTGGATACCCAGAACTCACCTCTACTTCCCGGGTACATGTCACCGTCATTGATGAGCAAACCGATACGGTTCCCCGGCCTAAACCACTGCGAGGCCGAGTGCTGCAAGGCAGTGCGGTTCGTATCGAATTCGACCGGTTCAAAGCTGACCAAAACGGTTCGATTGTTGAACTTTCGCAGATCACCAAACAGCCAGAAAAGGGAGATGCAGTAGTCTCACCGGAAGGCGATGCGATCATTTACACCGCACGTCCAGGCGTGAGCGGTCAGGACGTATTTGAATATCAGGTTCGCGATAGCCGCGGCGAGGTTGGAGTCGCGCCAGTTCGGGTGGGAATATTGGACGCGCAGGCAGACCCGCGACCGATTACTTTCTCTGACTACCTCCAAGTCCAACAGGGTACCGATTCGGAAGCTGTTGTGTACCCCGCTGCCACGGATATCGATCCTGCTGGCGGACCGCTTGCACTGGTCAGTGTCGTGCCTAATGCGCTTGACGGGTCGCGCGAATATCAACAGCTCAAAGATCGATTGGTTAACGTCGACGAAAAGAGCGGTGAAGTCCGCATCAAAGCTGGCGGAGAGCTGGGCACCACCTCGTACATATATACGGTCAGTAATCAACACGGCGATACATCAATGGGACTCATTGTCATCAAAGTAGTTCGAGGCAAGGTCCCAGATGCTCCCATTGTTCAAGACACAACTCTGACAGCCGAATCCTTAGAACGGTTACCGCGCGGCATTGATGTGGTCAAAGACAAGGTGGTATGGAATACCGGCGACGTATCTGACCTGAGCATGTCCTTGTGGAAAGACGAATCTGACTTCAAGGCCTCAGGGTGGTCAATCTCTGGAACCGTTCCACAACAGTGGAAAATCGTTCCTTTCAGAGTCGAAGGAACGACCTTCACTGGCGAGGCTGCATCATCATATGGTTTTTTGCGCATTCCAGGGGTGCATGACGTCCACTTGTCATTTAGGGCAGGATTCTCCCAAGCCGAGGTGAATGAAGGAGAATCCGTTTCACTGAACTTGAATAAGGCCATAGCGCATCCCCGGGATGAGTCTCTTGATATCAACGCAACCGAAGTACGCGCGTCAGGGATACGCGGCGAAGCATCGTGCTCGGTCTCCGGTTCCACATTGACATATGCGGCGGGTAAAGGAGCCCCGTGGAAAGACACCTGTACGATTCCGGTGAAAGTATCCAGTCAAGAGTATTACACCTACCTCACTCTCAGTCTCAAAATTATTCCTAACGAGCCACAACCCGTGCTCCGCAATGCTTCTTTTGAGGTATCTCCAGGGCAAGAGGCGACCTACGACCTACGACAAATGGTCCAGTGGGAGGGGGAGCCGCGCTGGGAGGGACTTACTTTTGCTGTCGAAACACACGGTGAACTATTTGAAGTCCAACACCAAGGATCACAACTCACTATCACTGGCAACGATAATGCCCGGCAGGGCAATGCTGAGACCGTGACCGTGACTGTACCTTCACATCCTCAAACGGCTCCAGGTAAGCTGAATCTCACTGTTGGTCCCGCGCCCACAACCCTTCCTAAAGGCGCAACGGTAACCCAGCAGTGCATCGCCGGAGAGCCGTGTACGGTCCCTGTGATTGGGGTGGCCGGTGAAGTTAATCCGTTGCCAGGAACACCACTGACTTTGCAGTCTGTGGGAGAGGCCTCTGGTTGCGACGCCACGCCTGAAGCTGCGGGTTCCTCGATCACCTTAGTGTCGACGCGTGAGACTCCGGGCGGTACCTGCACTATCCCCTTCTCGGTTGCCGATGCGCAAGGACGCACAGGCAACGGCACAGTTGTTGTTGACCTGCAAGGATATCCGAAGGCGCCCGCATCAGTTGAGTGGGCTGGCTACTCTGAAAACTCGGTAACTCTACGACCGGTTGCCCAGGGGGAGTCTTACCCTGCGGTCACCGGCTACGTTGTCAGTGGGCATGGAGCACCGGTGACATGTGCTGTGGGAGAGCTCTGTCTGATTGAGGGGCTCGAACTAGGGGCGGAAACTGAATTCACCGTGCATTCAGTCAACTCCATTGGACAATCCAGCACCGCCGCAACGGTCCGTGCGTGGGCATACCGGGCTCCAAAAAAGCCAGCGTCAGGTGGGTGGGAGCCGGTGGTCAATGGAAATGAAGGTGGCAGAGCCAAGATCACCCTTGTCAATGTGGATTCGACGACTGATCGTTTTGTGGTTAACGGCCGGGAGTATCCTGCAAGTAAGCCGACGACGACTCTTGACGTGGAGGTCAGTAACGATACGGCCACGACGTTCACAATCGTTCCAGTGTCGTCGCTGAAAGTTCCGACCATTGCCGGTGGCAGTGCGGAAGGTGAGAGTCTGACAGTTTCGGGAGTACACGGCATTGGTGCACCGATTCCTGTGGCAGGCACTCCGCAAGTACAGAAAACTGACAAAGGCATAATAGTGTCTGTTGAGGTTTTAGCAAATGGGGCGATTGGTGATTATGCGAAGACCCAGGTTGGTGTGGTATTCGGTGTGGGAGAATGCGTGGCTGACACTGACGGACTGACACTAGAAAGTAAGTTGACCGCAAAGCCCGGAGAAAACATCACTGTTAGGGCTTGCGCGAGGAATGGGGAATACGGAACGTGGCAATCAGAACTGGTGCAAGTGCCCATTGGCGTTCAAGCCCCAGCAAGTGGCGGAACCTATCGCATCAACAAGACTCCTGTCACTAGTGGCGGCAATCAGTGGGTGTGGAATTCAGTCTCGATTGTTGATCCGCCCACCGGAGTCACCTCGGACAACTACACGTTTGACTACCGCTCAGGTGATAGGAGAGTATCCGCTGGTGAGATTGGTTCACTCTTTACCTTTGGAGTTACGCCAGCGATAGTAGCGTATGCCTCAAGGGAAGACGTATGGTCTGAATCGGGGACCCCTGTGGGGGCGGCTGCCGATTCTCTTCCTTACACAGCTAAGGTTGTTTTCCCCGATGCTGGCAGTGCGTGTCCGGCCTCTGATCAGCAGAGTAGCTTCAGCAAGTCTGTTGCCGACAACAGTCCCGGGGCCGGACTTAAAGACTGGGACTTCAGCCAAGAAGGCAAAGTCACCGTGTCTACCTCATGGGGCCACATTATCGAGTGGTCCTGCACCGCCACGGACCCAGACATTCCCTAAAACACCTGATATAAGGAGAACTCATGAACGCAGTGACGCCAGAACAGGCAGCCTGGTTTCAGGACGTTTTTTCACGTCTAACCAGCAACGTGGAACAGGTGATCTTTGGGAAGAAACATGCCGTCGAACTTGCGTTTGCAACAATGCTTTCTGAGGGGCATCTTCTTCTTGAGGACGTTCCTGGGACAGGGAAAACATCACTGGCCCGCGCCATGGGGGAATCCATAGACGGTACGTCGCAGCGCATTCAGTTCACCCCCGACCTACTTCCAGGCGACGTCACAGGCATCACTGTCTACGACCAAAAAAACCGCGAGTTTGAATTCCACCCAGGACCAGTATTCGCCAACGTAGTCTTAGCTGACGAAATCAACCGTGCCAGCCCCAAGACACAGTCAGCTCTTCTCGAGGTGATGGAAGAAGGACAGGTGACTGTTGACGGGATCAGTCGCAAAGTGGGTGATCCATTCATGGTTATCGCCACTCAAAACCCCGTAGAACAGGCAGGAACCTATCGTCTCCCCGAAGCCCAACTTGACCGTTTCCTCCTCAAGACTTCTCTGGGATACCCTGATGCGGCATCGACGTTGAGTATTTTGCAGGGTGCTGGGGCCGCCAAACGTGCTGTTGCGGCAATCATTGCCCCGCAGAGAGTCATCGAGATGGTCGATATTGCCAACGGTGTTCACGCAGACCCAGCGGTATTGGACTATATTTCTCGCTTAGTTGAGGCAACCCGCACTGCCACGCAGGTCAGGCTAGGATCCTCTGTGCGAGGCGCCATCGGACTGACCCGCATGGCAAAGACTTGGGCCTGTGCGCACGGTCGCGGTTTTGTCACTCCAGACGATGTGAAGACTCTAGCCGTCCCTGTTTTAGCGCACAGACTCATTCTTGAACCGGAGG
Source organism: Scrofimicrobium canadense (assembly GCF_009696615.1). GTDB lineage: Bacteria > Actinomycetota > Actinomycetes > Actinomycetales > Actinomycetaceae > Scrofimicrobium > Scrofimicrobium canadense. Next base: position 147,260 of record NZ_VULO01000003.1, on the reverse strand, counting down.
CAGAATTTGAAGGTGTGACGGCTGAAGCAATAGTGGGGCAAATACTCCTCGATGTTGTTCCCCCCACAGCGGGAGCACTCGCTTGACTTCTACTTCACCACGCCCAAGAGACCGCACCGGTACCACGCGCGGGACTGCCACCGGGAGGACTAGAACCCCTGGTGGCGCGCGGGAAAAGCGGCGCGCTGAGCGGCGTGCAGGAATGGGACGGGCTTGGCTGCACTCGAAGAAGAGTTTGCTCCTGGCGTGGAAAGCGGTCCGTGAAACGGTCTCGCCTGCAGGATGGCTGGTCATATTCCTTGCCGTTGCGGGATTGTCTTGCGGTATGACTTTTGGGTGGGCGGAGCTCATTGCCGCTGGAGCGGCGTCAAGTGTTCTGTTACTACTCTCCCTTCCGTTCCTCGTCGGACACAAAGGCTACGACGTGAGTCTGATAGTAGAAAAAGACCGCGTCACTGTGGGGCAGGATCTGCCAGCAACCGTGCGAGTTACTAATATAAGGCGAAGCCCGGCACTGCCAGGTACCATCGAACTTCCCGTTGGTGCCGGGATGGTAGAACTGCCTATTCCTTTCCTCAGTTCCAAAGCAGTTACCGATAGAAAAATCGATATCTCGACTTCTCGACGTGGCATCATAGATGTTGGACCTCCCCACGTCTCCACCGGCGATCCACTCGGTCTTTTGCGACGTGAGCGAACGTGGCCTGACAAACATCGTGTGTACATTCACCCGCTGACGACGGTGTTGCCACACAGTGCAAGCGGATACGTGCGAGACTTGGAGGGCAGTCCAAGTGCGAAGTTAATCAACGATGACTTAGCTTTTCATGCCATTCGTGAATACGCAGTAGGTGACTCTCGGCGCCAAATCCACTGGAAATCGACAGCAAAAACCGGGCAACTCATGGTTCGCCAATTCGAAGAGACACGGCGTTCCGAGATGTTGGTGGTCCTTGATGTGCAAGAAGGCGGCTATCAAGATAATGAAGAATTTGAGCTGGCTGTCAGTGTCGCCGCCTCGCTGGGCTTACGGGGTCTTCGAGACGGACGAAACCTCAGCATCGCAATGGGACAAGAAGCCCCGCCGTTCGCATCAGAAGAAGTACGCGGCCTGGTGCATTTGAGTACCCTTACCCCCTTGTCTATGCTTGATGGCTTCTCAGGAGTGAAATGTCTCCAAAGGGTTGCCTCTTTTCCGTATGTTGTCGCGCAAGCCGCTGAAAATGCGGATTCTGTATCGATCGCACTTCTAGTCGTCGGCTCAGCAGTGACAACGGGTGAGATTCGCAATGCTGCTCTATCTATGCCCGTAGGAATCCCCATACTGACGGTTATCTGTGATCTCAGTGCTGAACCGACAGTGCGTAGGCTCGGAGATCTGAACGTGATGACAGTGGGATTGCTTGAAGACCTACGTCATTTGATGAGCAGAGGGGCGTTGGAATGAAACTCTTCCTCACTCCCAGTTTGTGGGCTGACATGTTACTCAATGCCCTTCTTGCTGTTGCAGCGGCGTCAGCGTGGCCGATATTCGAAACGCCATGGTACCTACTTGTTGCCGTTACCGCTATCGTCGCTGGAAACGTGGTGGCAGGAGTATCCCTTGCCAGGAAGTGGCAGTGGTGGCACACCTTGCTGGTCGCTTGCGGGACATACGTTGCTCTGGGCTTACTCGTGGCAAGTCCATCATTGTATTCACAGCCATCGCGGATCGGTGCAGCTCTTATGGGCATCGTGATTGCTCCCGTGACCGGCTGGAAAAACATCCTCACCCTTGACATGCCACTTGGCACCTACCAAGAAATACTGGCCCTTCCCTTCTTCTTATTGTTTACCACTACTCTTATAACATTTCTTTTCGCCTGGAGGCTACGCAGGTGGTGGGGTTGGGCTGCCGTCCCAGCGTGGGTTTTCATTGTGGAATCTGCTTTATTGGGAACTAGGAACGAATGGTTTCCTTTTCAGATTCCCTATTCTGCTCAACTGATTACGGGAGTAGTCGCCACGGCGCTGACGGTGGGATGGGCAGTGTGGCGCCTAGCAGCAATACGAAAGAACTCACTTCGCTCGGCTACAACCAGGTCGGGCGCTAGTGTGGTGCAACGCGGACAAGCCGGTAAAGGACTTCGACGTGTCAGCGGGGTGGTGATTGTTGCCCTATCTGTTGTGATAGCAGCACTGGTCACACCAATGATGGCTCACAGTGGCCGCACAACATTACGTGAAGGTACCGACCCTGAGCTGTTTGCTGAACAACAGTTGAGCCCATTAGTTAGCTACAGGCAATTTTTTGATGACGAGCACTATAGCCAGCCATTGTTCTTAGTCGATGGGGCAGGTGAGAGGGTTCGCCTCGCCATTTTGGACCATTACGATGGAAAAACTGCGACGTTGTTGTCCGCCAGCCCTGCAGACAGCAGCACATTTGTGAGGGTTCCTTCGTTCCTCCCTACGTCCAATCCAAGCGAAGAAACTACTTTTGAAATTCGCGACTATACAGGAGCGTGGGTTCCCCTTGTTGGTGAGCTCGAATCGATCACATTCACCGGAGCCAATGCGCAAAGCCTCAATGATGGATTCTTTTACAGTCGATCCAACGCCACTGGGCTACAGACTGCAGATGGCGGTCTGTCTGAGGGGGATCGCTACCGCATCAAGAGTGCGCCGTACACAGTAGCGCAGTCAGAAGTGACATCATTTCGCCCATCTAATGACCACCAGTGGGCCGCACACGACCAGGTGCCATCATCGGTGGCGCAGTGGGTCGCAGCCCAGGATCTGGGTTCAGATGGCGCATCGTTAGTAGAGCTCATTTCCCGGCTGCGTTCACGCGGATACCTCAGTCACTCCTTGGATGTGAATAGTGAGGAACCGCCAGTATGGGCAGCTGACCTTGGAGAAGTGATACCGATTCCTTCTCGCCCAGGACATTCTGCGGGGCGGGTGGGAACGATGTTCTCAGAGATGCTACAGCGCCAGCTTTCGCTGCCAGCCAATACGGACCCCGCGATGCTTGTCGCTACGACTGGTGATGACGAACAGTTTGCCGTAGCCGCAGCCCTTATTGCCGACCATTTAGGATACGACGTCAGAGTAGTGGTCGGCGCAGTCTTGAGCCGCGAACATGAAGACCGATTCACGATCCCCCCTTGTGAAGACGGAACCTGCTTTGGACGGAATATATCTGCTTGGATTGAAGTGCGCGATGCGGCGACAGGTGCTTGGGCCCCACTTGATGTGACACCGCAGTGGGAAATGGCACCACTGCCAGAACCACAACAGGGAGCAGATCCAGAAAACTACACGCCTGTTCAGCCAAAACAGGTTGAGTCTATTCCGCCTCCTGCAGGATACCCGCAAGACACAGAAGCACTGGACGCTTCAAACACATCCCCGGAATTATCCGACCAGGCATCAGCGAGGATTTGGAGAAACATCGGTATTGGTGCGCTGATCCTGTTGTTGCTGGTATTACCCGTTATTGCAATTCTTGGTGCGAAAGCACTTCGCCGTTCATCGCGATACCGCAACACTGATCCCAGAAAACGCGTCGTTGCAGGATGGGAACAGTTTGTTGATGAAGCTATCGACTTCGGTCTGCCTGGACCTGGTGTGAGCACGCGAAGCGAACTGGCTATGCTCTATGATCCATATGATGAAAAGGCCTCATACCTGGCCAACGGGGCTGATTTTGCCGCCTTTTCATCGGACCCCATTAGTGAAGCAGATGCCAAGCATTATTGGGACGTGGTCGCTTCAGCCCGAGCCACTTTGGCTGGCCATGAGGCAGCCAAGAAGCAGTGGCGGGCTAAACTGTCTCTAAGATCATTTAAGAAGAAAAACCGACAGGAAAAGGGAATGACTAGCTGATGGCATCCAAAAAGAATGAGTCACCGTCGATGCCGCATTCGACAGGACATAACCTGCCCCCCGTACCTCCGCCTCCTCCCGGATGGAAGCCGATCCGTCCGCTGCCCACTGCTCCGACAGCACAAGTCCCAGAGCCCCCAACGCCCACAGGTCCTCCCGTAGAGCAGCCTCCCGCCGTGAGTCGGTCAAACGACTTGTCGGCCGCAGATGTGGTGTCTCAGGTTCCGACCCCTCTTGATCCGTTGACTCCGTTAGCAACGCCTCGTCGAAGCGTGGCGCCAGCACCCGGGAGATCAGATTTGCCGGTTCCGCAGACTCCCCAAGAATCCTACCGTCCGCCTTCGGCACCGGTGGCGCAGCCAGTTGAGGTGCCCGCAGCGCCAGTAAAACGCAGGGTCCAGGTGGATGATGAGCCAGAAGAAAAGACGGTTCTAGCGGTTCGTCGTCGTCAGCCGGTTTCCATCGTGCTTCCAGATGGAAGTCGAATCCCACTCAAAGCAGATACTGTAATTATCGGTCGAAAGCTGGATCCTTCAGCCTGGGAAACGGATGTTCAACTCATTAACGTCAAAGACGCTACTCGCACAGTCTCAAAAACCCATGCGCGCCTCTCACGTGAGACAGAGGGGTGGATCATTGAGGACTTGGATTCGACAAATGGGATCTTTTTAGTAGCTGATGATGGTTCAGAGGCCGAACTCGATGGAGGCGGCCGCTTGAGTGGGACCTTCATTCTGGGCGACCTCGAATTCTCCCTAGAGACAACGGCGTAACCAATGACTGGGCCCCTCGAGTCATTCGACATACAGGCTGCGGGTGCCACAAACCGTGGCCCCTATCGCGATCTCAATGAGGATTCACTGTTGGCAGAGTTTCCGGTGTATCTCGTTGCCGACGGGATGGGTGGTCACAGCGCGGGGGAACGCGCAAGTCAGGCTGTTGTTGATGAGTTTGCCTCGCTTATTGGGCGCACAGATATTTCTGCAGGCTCGGTCCGCGAGTGCATAGCTACCGCCCAGCGTTCCGTGACCGATATAGGCGGTGGAGCCGGCTCGACACTCAGCGGTGTGGTGGCGGTACAGGAATCACAGGGTCGGTGGACGTGGATAGTGATGAATCTGGGCGATTCACGCGTGTATCGCTGTGTAGGCGGGAGAATTCAGGCTCTCAGTCAAGATCACTCTGAAGTCGCCGAATTACTGCGCGCAGGGATCCTCGACAGTGAACAGGCCCGACACCATCCGCATAAGAACGTCATCACCAAGGCCGTAGGGGATGGAGAGAGCGACGCAGACTATTGGATTACGCCGATTGTCCCTGGAGATACGGTGTTGATCTGCTCTGACGGTCTCCACGGCGTGCTTGATGAAGGGACGCTGTACAGATGGCTGGCTTCTGACTCTTCCGCCGATACTATTGCTGCAGGGCTAGTCAACGAGGCGATCGCAGAAGGGTCGAGGGATAATGTCACTGCTGTTGTGATCCGGGTTGATGGGAGATCTGCTGGTGGGGCTAGCTCATCGTTGCCTGGGATCATGCCAATTGAGTGGAGGAAGTAACAGTGCCCGCTGAGTTGGACGATGACACTGCACCTTCAGTACGTAAAACTGAAGTAGACGATCGGACAGAGCTTTCTACGCGAAAAGTGGGCTTCGACCAAACGCAAATTTCCTTCCGTAACGAGGCCGATAGCACGCAACTATCAGCACGGAGGCTTGACCAGACGGTGCTTGCGCAACGCCAGAAGTCGGTGAAGGCACCCCAACAGCCACTTCCTATGAAGCCAACTTCGCGCCATGAAGCAGGTACGTCAGTAGTGCTGTCGTCGCATAGACTGGCTTACGATCCCGTACTTCAAGGCGTATCTACGCCCACATATTCTGTTCGAGGGGAACCGGTGCCTTCTCCGGTTACCCATGCGGCACCGTCCGTGTCGCCACCAAGTATTCAGCGGCCGAAACAGTCGACAAGGTCTCATGGCTTAGTATGGTGGACCCTATTCATGGGGGTAATTGCGATCGGCGCAGTATGTGCCCTTGTTTGGCTGCTTCTTAACTAGCGCTATATGCGGTATGGACAAGCAAGGTAAGGCGTTTCACACCGAATCGCAGAGGTCTAGCTTGCGTGTATGCCTTGAAAAGTGCCAAGATAGTGGAGTTGCCCCGCAGCAGTGGGGTTTCTTCAGGTTTTCCTGAAGAATAGAGCACAATGCTCAAGATCTTTTGACAAGACAACGGTTCCCGAGGGAAATCCGAGGCTCATATGTGTGTCGCAAAATGCGACACGCCCGAGTGCGGGAACCGGTGACGAATCTGTATGAGAAGAGGTTAGGCGCCATGGCGGGACAGAAAATCCGCATCCGGCTGAAGTCCTACGACCACGCGGTGATTGACGACTCTGCGAAGAAAATCGTAGAGAAAGTACAGGCAGCTGGCGCAACAGTCGTGGGTCCAGTACCCCTACCGACCGAAAAGAACGTATTCGTGGTTATTCGGTCGCCCCACAAATACAAGGACAGCCGCGAGCAGTTTGAGATGCGTACACATAAGCGTCTCATCGACATCATTGATCCCACGCCCAAGGCCGTCGATTCGCTCATGCGTCTTGACCTACCCGCCGACGTGAACATCGAGATTAAGCTCTGAGGACATCTGCAATGACTACGAACACCAAAACGGCTAAAGCGCTGCTTGGCCGCAAGCTGGGCATGACCCAGGTTTGGGATGAGAACGGACGGCTGGTGCCTCTTACCGTCGTGCAGGTAGGCACGAACGTTGTAACGCAGGTCCGCGTTCCCGACGTTGACGGCTATGCAGCCGTACAGGTTGGTTTTGAAGACATCGACCCGCGCCGCGTCACCAAACCACTTGCTGGCCACTTTGAGAAGGCTGGCGTCTCCCCGAAGCGTCATGTAGCGGAGTTCCGCACTGCTGACGCTGATTCATATGAACTAGGCCAGGAACTGGCAGCTGACACATTTGATGTTGGACAACTGGTTGACGTATCTGGCAACACTAAAGGTAAAGGCTTTGCAGGCGTTATGAAGCGCCATGGCTTTGCTGGCGGTCCTGCTAGCCACGGTGCACATAAAATTCACCGTAAGCCAGGATCCATCGGTGCCTGTGCTACCCCTGGACGTATCTTCAAGGGGCAGCGTATGGCCGGACGCATGGGTAATACTAAGACCACTGTTCAGAACCTCAAGGTACAAGGTATCGACGCAGACCGTGGTCTATTGCTCATCAAAGGGGCTATCCCCGGACCTAAGAATGCGGTCGTCATGGTTCGCACTGCGGTGAAGGGAGCGTGACTGTGAGTACCGTTGAACTTCAAGATCGTACCGTCAAGGTAAAGAACGCAAAAGGAAATAACACTCGTTCTGAGGTTGCTCTTCCTGGCGAACACTTTGACCGTCCACTGAATATTCCATTGATCCACCAGGTGGTCGTGGCCCAGCAGGCTGCTGCCCGTCAAGGCACACACGCGACGAAGACTCGTGGAATGGTCTCTGGTAGTGGCAAGAAGCCTTTCCGTCAAAAGGGAACAGGTAATGCCCGCCAAGGATCTATTCGCGCACCACACTTCACTGGTGGTGGAGTTGTCCATGGTCCGCAACCACGTGATTACTCACAGCGGACACCTAAGAAGATGAAGGCTGGCGCTTTGCGTTCGGCCCTATCAGACCGCGCCCGTAATGATCGTGTTCACGTTGTAAATGAACTGGTTTCAGGCAAGACACCTTCAACGAAGGCCGCCAAGGCAGCTCTTCAAGCGCTTGTTGGTGACCGGCTTGCTTTGGTGGTTCTCACTCGTGACGAAATGGTTACAGCGCTGTCGCTGCAGAATCTGCAGCAGGCACAGGTTATCTGGGCAGATCAGCTCAATACCTACGATGTCATGGTAAATGACGACGTCATCTTCTCTGTCGATGCGCTCGCCGCGTTCCTAGGAACCGAGGCGCAGGACGAGGCGGAAACTGAGGAGCAGCTGTGAGTCTAGAGTTTTCGAAGAACCCACGCGATATCATCATCGCTCCCGTAGTTACTGAGAAGTCTTCGGGACTGATGGACGAGGGAAAGTACACCTTTGAGGTTGACCCTCGTGCCAACAAAACAGAGATCAAAATTGCGATCGAAGAGATCTTTGGTGTGAAGGTAGCTAAGGTTGCCACGCAAAATCGCCAAGGTAAGGTCTATCGTACGCGTGATGGCATTGGTAAGCGCAAAAACTGGAAGCGCGCCATTGTCACCTTGCGTTCGGGCTCGATCGACGTGTTCGGCGAAGCGCGCTAGGTCGGGAAGAGGAACTAATGGGAATTCGCAAGTACAAGCCCACGACTCCGGGTCGACGTAACTCTAGCGTTTCTGATTTCGCTGAGATCACACGCTCGACTCCTGAAAAGTCGTTGGTCAAGCCACTGTCGAAGTCGGGCGGTCGCAACTCATATGGGCGTGTCACCACGCGTCACCGCGGTGGTGGACACAAACGCGCATATCGTCTCATCGACTTCAAACGCAATGATAAAGATGGCATACCAGCAGTCGTCGCAGAGATCGAATACGATCCGAACCGCACGGCGAATATCGCATTGCTGAAGTACGCCGATGGCGAGAAGCGCTACATCATTGCTCCAGAAAACATCAAGCAGGGCGACCGGATTGAAAACGGTCCTAAAGCTGACATCAAACCAGGTAACTGCTTGCCTCTTCGTAACATCCCACTGGGTACTGTTATCCACGCGGTTGAACTCAAGGCCGGGCATGGCGCTCAGCTGGCTCGGTCTGCGGGAGCTTCGGTCCAGCTTGTTGCTAAAGAGGGCCGTTTCGCTCAGTTGAGGTTACCCTCGGGTGAAATCCGCAACGTTGACATCAACTGCCGTGCATCGATCGGTTCAGTCGGCAATGCTGAGCAGGGAAATATCCGCTGGGGTAAAGCTGGCCGTATGCGCTGGAAGGGCCGCCGTCCGATTGTCCGTGGTGTTGCCATGAACCCGGTTGACCACCCACACGGTGGTGGTGAAGGCCGTACTTCTGGTGGTCGTCACCCAGTTAGCCCTTGGGGCAAGCCTGAGGGACGCACTCGCAAGCAGAATAAGCCTAGCGATAAGTACATTGTTCGCCGTCGCCGCACTGGCAAGAAGCGTTGATAAGGAGCTCACATGCCACGTAGTTTGAAGAAGGGCCCCTTCGTCGACCCGCACTTGCAAAAGAAGGTTGACGAACAGAATGAGAAGGGGACGAAGACTGTCATTAAGACCTGGTCCCGTCGTTCCATGATCACTCCTGATTTCTTGGGCCACACATTTGCCGTTCATGATGGCCGTAAGCACGTTCCCGTGTTTATTACGGAATCGATGGTTGGCCACAAGCTAGGAGAGTTCGCACCTACGCGCACCTTCCGTAGCCACGATAAAGACGACCGCAAGGGGCGGCGCCGCTAGGCGCCCCGGAAAGGCTGAGAGATGAAAGCCAAGGCGCAAGCGCGCTTTGTCCGCGTCACACCCCAGAAGGCCCGTCGCGTCGTTAATGCGGTGCGAGGCAAGTCGGTTTTGGATGCAGCGGACATTTTGACATTCGCTCCCCAAGCAGTTGCTAATGACGTTCGCAAAGTACTTATGAGTGCTGTTGCAAATGCCAAGCAGGTTGCTGAAGCAACGGGGGAGAAGTTCAACGAGGGCGATCTTCAGATCGTAGAAATCTACGTTGATGAGGGACCAACGATGAAGCGGTTCCGTCCCCGAGCACAGGGAAGGGCTGGCCGCATTCTTAAGCGCACCAGTCATATCACTGTGATCGTTGGCACCGAGGACGAAAGGTAGGGAGTCAATAATGGGACAAAAAGTAAATCCCACAGGTTTCCGCCTGGGAATCACCACAGAACACCGTTCGAAGTGGTTTGCGGATTCCACCACCAAGGGCCAGCGGTATAGAGATTTTGTCGCTGAGGATGTAGCCATTCGCAAGCTGCTTTCGGATGGTCTTGAGCGCGCCGGTATTTCCAAGGTGAAAATTGAGCGCACCCGTGATCGTGTGAAAGTTGACCTGTATACGGCTCGTCCAGGTATCGTCATTGGACGTCGTGGAGCTGAGGCCGACAGGCTACGCCAAGACTTGGAGAAGCTCACTGGCAAGCAGGTTCAGCTCAATATTCTCGAGGTGAAGAACCCTGAGATCGACGCGCAGCTTGTTGCACAGGGAATTGCTGAGCAGCTAGCGGCTCGCGTGTCATTCCGTCGTGCGATGCGCAAGGCTATGCAGTCCGCGCAGCGCGCTGGCGCAAAGGGTATCCGAGTACAGTGCTCTGGCCGTTTAGGCGGAGCCGAAATGTCTCGTTCAGAGTTCTATCGCGAGGGCCGCGTGCCATTGCAGACTCTGCGCGCGAACATTGACTACGGTTTGCACGAAGCCCACACCACTTTCGGACGTATCGGTGTGAAGGTGTGGATCTACAAGGGCGATATGACCGAGCAAGAGTTTGCTGCCCAGCAGGCGAAGGCAGGAGACCGCGGCGGAAACCGTCGTGGCGATCGCCGCGGTGGGCGCGGACGCTCAGGTGCAGGCCGCCAACAGCAGCAAGCATCTGCAACAACTGATAATGCGGCAGCTCCTGTTGCTGCCAAGACCGGATCGGAGGCCTGAGTCTAATGCTCATTCCCCGTCGCGTGAAATACCGCAAACAGCACCGCCCAAAGCGCGGTGGTATGGCTAAGGGTGGCACGGAACTGGCCTTCGGCGACTACGGTATTCAAGCGCTTGGCCCTGCCTACCTGACAAACCGCCAGATCGAGGCAGCTCGTATCGCCATGACCCGCCATATCAAACGTGGCGGTAAGGTGTGGATCACGGTATTCCCGGATCGGCCACTCACGAAGAAACCAGCCGAAACCCGTATGGGTAAAGGTAAAGGTGCCCCAGAATGGTGGGTGGCACCAGTCAAGCCTGGACGCATTCTTTTTGAACTGGGTGGTGTCCCAGAACAACTGGCCCGCGAGGCAATGGAACGCGCCATGCACAAGCTTCCAATGAAGACCCGTTTCGTGGTCCGTGAAGGCGGTGAAAACTGATGGCAAACAAGGGTTTGACGACAATAGAGCTTGATGCCATGGATGACGCCGAGCTGCGTAAGGAGCTTGAGCGTGCAAAAGCAGAGCTTTTCAATCTGCGTTTTGCTCAGGCAACAGGCTCATTGGAAGATAGCGGCGCCATGAAGTCTGTACGCCGCACAATTGCCCGAATCTACACGGTTGCGCGGGAGCGGGAGCTTGGCATCCGCACTGCGCCTTCTACTGAGGAGTGACAGTGACTGAGAGCACTACCACGACCGAGCGCAACCATCGTAAGGTGCGCCGCGGTTATGTGACCAGCGACAAGATGGACAAAACCGTCACCGTCGTGCTGGAAGACAGAGCAAAACACCCGCTGTACGGCAAGGTGGTTCGCAAGTCGAAGAAGGTCAAGGCTCACGACCAGGACAACACCTGTCGTGAAGGCGATTTGGTTCTTCTCATGGAGACACGCCCGCTCTCGCGCACAAAGCGCTGGCGCGTGGTGGAAATCCTCGAAAAGGCCAAGTAGGAAATCCGTTCGGCTAGGCTCAGCACCGCTGAGAACCGGCACGACGACAGGAGTTTATAAAGATGATCCAGCAGGAGTCACGACTGAAGATCGCTGACAACACGGGTGCTAAGGAAATCCTTTGCATTCGCGTTCTTGGCGGCGGAAGTCGCAGATACGCGGGTATTGGTGACACAATCGTCGCCACCGTGAAAGACGCGATCCCGGGCGGCAACGTCAAAAAGGGTGAAGTCGTCAAGGCCGTCGTGGTGCGCACCAAGAAAGCTGCGCGTCGTGCCGATGGCTCATACATCAAATTCGACGAGAACGCCGCCGTGATTCTGAAGAACGACGGTGAGCCCCGCGGTACCCGTATTTTTGGGCCGGTAGGGCGCGAGCTGCGCGATAAGAAGTTTATGCGCATTGTGTCTCTGGCACCGGAGGTGATCTGATGGCTGCCAAAATCCGTAAAGGTGACTTGGTGGAAGTGGTGCGGGGACGCACCAGTGACGAAAAGAAGCTGAAAGAGCGCAATGCCCGTCGCGAGGCGGAAGGCCTGGAACCATTGGCTCCAGGAGATAAAGGCAAGCAAGGGCGTGTCATCAAAGTCTTTCCAGCTGAACAAAAAGTGTTGGTCGAGGGTGTTAACCTCAAGACTCGGCACGTGAAGCAGGGTGCTCGTCAGCAGGCTGGCGGTATCAGTACCGTTGAGGCCCCTATTTCTGTTGCGAAGGTTGCGCTTGTCGATCCTGATACAAAGAAGCCGGTTCGCGTAGGCTTCAAAGAAGAACAGGTTGAGCGTAACGGGCGTTCGAAGACAATTCGCACTCGCGTGATTCGCAGCGGTGAGAATGCTGGGAAGGAAGTGTGAGTATGACTGCGCCACGTCTAAAGACAAAATATGTCGAGAAGGTTCGTCCAGCTCTCGCTGAAGAATTTTCTATCGAGAACGTTATGGAAATCGCCAAACCCCTCAAGGTTGTCGTGAACATGGGTGTGGGTGAAGCCGCGCGCGATTCGAAGGCTCTTGATGGAGCGCTTCGTGACTTGACTGCGATTACCGGACAGAAGCCTCGCGTGAATCGCGCAAAGAAGTCGATCGCTCAGTTCAAGCTGCGCGAAGGACAGGCAATCGGTGCCTCTGTGACACTGCGGGGAGACCGCATGTGGGAGTTCCTAGATCGCCTGCTTTCGACGGCTCTGCCCCGTATTCGTGACTTCCGCGGACTGTCACCTAAACAGTTTGACGGAAATGGCAACTACACTTTTGGACTCACCGAACAATCTATGTTCCATGAGGTCAACGTAGATTCCATCGATAAACCACGCGGCATGGACATCACGGTTGTGACGTCTGCTCGTAATGATGCAGAAGGACGCTCATTACTTAAGAATCTCGGCTTCCCGTTCAAAGAGGACTAAATATGGCTAAAACCTCCATGAAAGTAAAGGCCGCGCGTAAGCCGAAGTTCGCAGTGCGTGCCTACACGCGTTGCAGCCGCTGCGGACGTCCGCAGTCTGTATATCGCAAATTCGGCCTGTGCCGCATCTGCTTGCGTGAGCTTGCCCTTTCAGGCGATCTCCCTGGCGTCCATAAGAGTAGCTGGTAACACTTACGACGTAGGTCCAGGAGACACGATGTCTCTGAGGAAACCGCGTCGAGGAAGGGGATATCCCCCAAATGACAATGACTGATCCGATTGCAGACATGCTTACGCGTCTGCGCAATGCTAATTCGGCGCATCATGAGTCGGTTTCTATGCCGTACTCGAAGCTGAAAGCGGCTATTGCTCAAATATTAGTTGAGGAAGGCTACATCGAGGGAACCTCGGTGGAAGACGCTCGCGTCGGCAAAACCCTCACTTGCACATTGAAGTATGGCTCAAAGCGCGAACGCGCAATCACAGGCTTGAAGCGTATTTCTAAGCCCGGTTTGCGTGTGTACGCGAAGTCCACCAATTTGCCTCAGGTCCTTGGCGGACTGGGAGTGGCGATTCTTTCGACATCTTCCGGTTTGCTGACTGACCGTCAGGCTTCCGACAAAGGTGTAGGCGGGGAAGTCCTCGCTTACGTCTGGTAGGGGGAGCGACATGTCACGTATTGGCAAGCAGCCCATCACGATCCCAGCCGGTGTTGAAATTTCGATTTCCGGCCAAGATGTGAAGGTCAAAGGACCTAAAGGACAGCTGGAGCTTACGATTCCAGATCCAATCACCGCGAAGATTGAAGGCTCGGAAGTGGTCGTGGAACGACCCAATGACGATCGTACGTCGCGCGCCCTTCACGGTCTTTCTCGCACCCTCGTCTACAACATGGTTGTGGGTGTTACTGAGGGATACAAGAAGGATCTTGAAATCGTCGGTACAGGATACCGCGCAGCTCAAAAGGGTAAAGGCCTTGAGTTTACACTTGGCTTCTCTCACCCCGTGATTGTTGAGGCACCTGAAGGTATCGAGCTCAAACTAGAGTCACCTACCAAATTTTCGGTAATTGGCATCGATAAACAGCTGGTTGGAGAAACCGCTGCGAACATCCGTAAGATTAAGAAGCCAGAACCCTATAAGGGCAAGGGCATTCGCTACGTCGGCGAAGTTGTACGTCGCAAGGTCGGAAAGGCGGGTAAGTAATGTCTTACACCGTGAAGGGTAAGGGCAAGCGCATTGCTCGCATTCGCCGGCATCAGCGCGTGCGCCGCAATGTATTTGGTACGCCTGAACGGCCCCGTTTGGTCGTCACGCGTTCGAACCGTCATATGTTTGCGCAGGTTGTCGATGACGAGGCGGGCAAGACTCTTGTATGCGCCTCGACAATGGAGCCTGAACTGCGCGAGCTCGATGCAAAGAAGACCGAAAAAGCTAGTAAAGTCGGTCAACTGATTGCCGAGCGCGCAAAGGAAGCTGGCATAACCGCCGTTGTCTTCGATCGCGGAGGCAACAAGTATCATGGCCGTGTTGCAGCGGTCGCTGACGGCGCCCGCGAGGGTGGGCTCACACTGTGAGCAGGAAAACGGAAAGAGAGAGCAACTGATGGCTGCACAGCAGCGAGGTACTCGAGGAGAATCGGACCGCACATCCCGCGACGGCGACCAGCGTCAGCGTGGAGGCCGCGGTGGCCGAGGCGGCGAACGTCAGGGACGTGACGACCGCAACCAGTTTATTGAGCGTGTAGTTACCATTAACCGCGTGTCCAAAGTTGTCAAAGGTGGACGTAGGTTCTCCTTTGCTGCCTTGGTAGTCGTGGGTGACGGCGACGGCACTGTCGGAGTCGGCTATGGCAAGGCTAAGGAAGTTCCCGCGGCCATCGCCAAGGGCGTAGAAGAAGCAAAGAAAAACTTCTTCCGCGTCCCCATGATTCGCCGCACCATTCCTCACTTGGTTGAAGGAGAGGACGCCGCAGGCGTAGTGCTATTGCGTCCCGCTTCCCCCGGTACGGGTGTTATTGCGGGTGGTCCTGTTCGCGCCGTATTGGAATGCGCTGGTATTCATGACGTATTGACGAAGTCATTGGGATCGTCGAACGCTATCAACATCGTTCGCGCAACAGTGGCAGCACTCAAGCAACTTGAAGAGCCAGAAGAGATTGCCGCGCGACGTGGTCTTCCTTTAGAACGAGTCGCACCGACAGCTATGTTGGTGGCTCGCGCCGAGGGGGAAGCCGACAAGCGTAAGGCAGCTGAAGAGGCTAAGGCATCGGAGGCGGTGGCCTGATGGCTGATCTGAAGATTACTCTGAAGAAGTCCCCGATTGGGGCCAAACAGAACATGAAGGATACGCTGCGTAACCTGGGGTTGCGGAAGATCGGTCAAACGACTGTTCGTCCGAATAACGATGCCGTAAAAGGCATGGTTCGCACGGTCCGTCATCTTGTGGACGTTGAGGAGGCGTGAAGATGGCGAAGGTTACTAAAGAGGGCCTAGAGCCAGCTGAGGGCGACGTCGTCAAGCTGCATCATTTACGTCCTGCGCCCGGAGCTAAGAAAGCCAAGACTCGTGTGGGTCGCGGTGAAGGTTCAAAGGGCAAGACTGCAGGGCGCGGTACTAAGGGAACGAAGGCCCGGTACCAGGTACGTGCGGGATTCGAGGGTGGTCAAACCCCGATCCATATGCGCATGCCTAAGCTACGTGGTTTCAAGAATCCTTTCCGGGTCGAGTATCAGGTTGTCAACCTAGATTTACTCGAAGAACTATTCCCCGAAGGTGGCGCAGTCACCGTTGCGGATCTCGTTGTCAAAAACGCAGTGCGTAAAGGCAAGCCGGTGAAGATACTGGGAACCGGTGAGGTCACCAAGGCCTTCCAGGTAGAAGCTGACAAATGGTCTGCAACTGCTGAGGAAAAAATCAAGGCCGCTGGCGGCACGCTAACAGCACGCTGATTTCTTATAGGGGAGAGTTCACCACTATGTGGCGAACTCTCCCCGCTTCGACTCAGAGCCTAGTAGGCTCAGAATCGACCCAATCCCAGGAGGAGCTTTGCTTCGAGCATTTGCACAGGCATTCAAGACGCCAGACCTACGCCGTAAGATCATTTTTTCGCTGATTATTATGGCGCTTTACCGATTGGGTACATTTGTCCCCACTCCGGGAGTGTCTGCCGCAAACGTTCGGGAATGCATCGCGGTCAATTCAGAAGGCGCCAACCTTCTGGACATGTTTAACCTATTTTCTGGTGGCGCTCTATTGCAGCTGTCAGTATTTGCACTGGGAATCATGCCGTACATCACGGCATCGATCATCATCCAGGTGTTGCGCGTGGCGGTGCCTCGCTTTGATGACCTCTATAAAGAGGGACAATCGGGACAAGCGAAACTGACACAGTACACGCGCTACCTCACAATCTTCCTCGCGATACTTCAGTCAACGACGATGATCGCGTTGGCATCATCCGGACAGCTATTCCCCGGATGTTCTATGCCAGTCATCGTCAATGCTGGTCCCACCACCTACTTGTTCATGGTGCTGGTAATGACCGCTGGAACGGCCGTCATCATGTGGTTTGGCGAACTCATTACCGAAAAGGGTATTGGTAATGGTATGTCGCTGTTGATCTTCACTTCTATCGTTTCGTCTATGCCAATGCAGCTCTTCCAGATTGGTGTTGGGGGCGGCTGGGGCAAAGTTGCAATAATAGTTGTACTGATTCTTCTTGTAACCGTAGCCGTCGTATTTGTAGAGCAGGCTCAAAGGCGCATACCAGTGCAGTATGCGAAGCGTATGGTGGGGCGTCGTACCTACGGTGGAACTACGACCTACATTCCGCTGAAGATCAACATGGCTGGTGTTATCCCGGTTATCTTCTCAACGTCAATTCTTGCGTTACCACCGTTGGTTGCCCAGTTTGGCAGTCAAGAAGATGGATGGGTCCAGTGGATTCAACGCAGCTTTGACCAAACATCGTGGGTCTACCTCCTAGTGAACGGTCTTTTGATCATAGCCTTTGCTTTCTTCTACACTTCTATTACCTTCAACCCCGATGAAGTTGCAGATAATATGAAGCGCTATGGCGGATTCATCCCTGGATTCAGGGCAGGTAAACCTACTGCAGAATATTTGCGGTATGTGATGAATCGACTGACAACGGTGGGCGCCCTTTACTTGGCTATCATTGCGATTTTGCCGTCAATCATTATGATTCCACTCAAGCTTGCTCCTGGGCAGATGCCCTTTGGTGGTACCACTTTACTGATTATGGTGGGCGTCGGACTCCAGACAGTCAAAGACATCAATGCGCAACTGCAACAACACCACTATGAGGGGTTTTTGAAATGACACGTTTAGTACTGATGGGCCCACCTGGAGTGGGGAAGGGAACACAGGCTCGGATTATCTCAGAAAAGCTTGGGATTCCGGCAATCAGTACTGGACAGATATTCCGAACTAATATGGCTCAAGGTACTGAATTAGGTGTCGTTGCTAATCAGTACATCTCCCAGGGCCGCTTTGTTCCGGACTCGGTGACTAATCCGATGGTGGCTGCCAGACTTTCTTCGCCAGACGTAGCAGAAGGTTTTCTTCTTGACGGATATCCACGAAATCTAGACCAAGCTCATGCCTTGCGAGACATGCTGGCTAGTCAAGATGCGAAGCTGGACGTAGTTATCGACATAAATGCTCCGCATGATGTTTTAGTTGAGCACATGGTGCATCGGGCACAAATAGAGGGACGCACCGACGATTCTCCAGAGGTATTTGCAGAACGTCTTCATGAGTACCACCGCAAGACTGAGCCGGTATCTACTTACTATGCCGATCAGGACCTACTGGAAGTGGTCGATGGGGTAGGGACAATCGAAGAGGTCAGTGGGCGCGTTTTTGCGGTGCTTCAGGCGCGGACGGTCGCGGTCTAACGTGCGGGTCGGACTCAAGAACGCGGCCGAGATGGCCTATATGCGTGAGGCTGGCCTGGTTGTGGCTGCGATCCATAAGGCTTTAGCCGACGCATGTGCTCCTGGGGTAAGACTGCGAGATCTCGACCACGTGGTTGGCGAGGTCACTGCGGCGCATGATGCTGAACCAAACTTCCTGCATTATCAAGGGTTTCCCGCGAATGTGTGCATTAGTGTCAATGAAGAAATAGTCCACGGTATTCCCTCGGATAGAAAGCTAAAAGACGGAGACATTGTCTCCTTCGATTGCGGTGCGAGAATTCGTGAGGACGGAAAATGGTGGCATGGCGACGCGGCCTTCACAACGGTTGTCGGGGACGGCTATGAGGAACTCGAAGACCTCAGTAGGGTAACCGAGGGGTCGATGTGGGCGGGTATAGCCGCTCTATCAGCTGCGCGTCGAATCAATGACATCGGTGTTGCTATTGATCAGTACGTAGCTGAAAACTCACCCTATGGGCTAATCGAAGGCTACACGGGCCACGGTATCGGTAACGAGCTTCACGAAGGCCCCACTGTCTATAACTATCCAGTTCGTGGACGTAGCGAAAAGGTCAAGCCAGGCATGGTGCTGTGCATTGAGCCAATGGTTGTTGCTGGCGACATAGCTACTGACGTCTTAGCAGATGACTGGACGGTTGTTACCAAAGATGGATCTCCTTCTGCTCACTGGGAGCACACAGTAGCTGTCTTGCCAGGAGGCATTTCCGTACTGACCGCATTCGATAGTGGCGCTGCTGGATTGAAAGACTTTGATGTGGAACCGGTGGTCGTCACCACTGCATAGCACAAGATGGATGCGGTGATGGCAGCAAACTGTAACGCACTGGTCCCCGCGGCACTTGTCGCCTCGTGGACAATCAACGACATCGAAGAATGGTTCACCATGGGCCAGTGGACCAGGAAACATGCAGCCAGGTTACGTAGCCTGAAACTCCCTCTGCCGTGGCCAGAGAAAGGCATGACAGACCAGCAGGCACATTTTGCAATCACGCTAGTAGGCGTCGGCGTATTGGCTGCAGCTGCTGCGGGAGTGAAGTCACAAGGGCGGTCTTCTTTCTACCGCTCGAGCGTATTGGCTTTTGGACTTCACGGTCTTACGCATCTGGGGCAAGTGGCTCTTTTCCGAGGATACACACCAGGTTCTATCACCGCTGTGCTAGCAGTCCTCCCTTTTTGGGCATGGGCAGAACACTGTCGAAAGAGGAATGGGGCAGATTTGTACACCCTTCGCGAAGTATTTGGAGCGTGCGCAATAATTGCGGGACTTGTGCCCATCGTTGGGCTAGCTGGTCGCGTTGTAAGGCGGTAAAGGTATCATGAGTGCGTGTCGTTTGGTGAGATCGGTTACTTGAGCCCGATCTGGCTAGTTTCACTTGAATTTCTCTACTAAGCTAGTTGATCGGGCATGCTCATCTGCGTACCCAAAATACTGATGTGAGGACTAGCGGAGGATATGGCGAAGAAAGACGGCGTAATCGAGGTTGAGGGCACGGTTGTCGAGGCGTTGCCCAACGCCATGTTCCGCGTCCAGTTAGAGAATGAGCACATCGTGCTCGCACATATCTCTGGCAAGATGCGGCAGCACTACATCCGGATACTCCCGGACGACCGCGTGGTTGTTGAACTAAGCCCTTATGACCTCTCCCGAGGTCGTATTGTCTACCGCTACCGATGACGACTGAGGACTTCTGATGAAGGTAAAACCCAGCGTGAAGAAGATCTGTGACAAGTGCAAGGTGATTCGTCGCCACGGCAATGTCATGGTCATCTGTGAAAACCCACGCCACAAACAGCGCCAAGGCTAACGCGGCGCAGTCAGCGTTCACTCACCTCCCTGAGAGGAACCCTCAGTTCAGAGGCTGGGGCCGGAAACGGAGAGTGGGCGACACCTCTGAGAGAAACACGGAGAAATAGAAAATATGGCACGTATTGCCGGCGTCGATCTCCCTCGCGAAAAGCGCATGGAGATCGCACTCACCTACATCTACGGCATTGGCCGCACCCGGGCTAAGGAAACCCTGGAGGCAACCGGTGTAAGCCCTGACCTGCGCGTAAAAGACGCGACAGAAGAGGATCTGGTGAAGCTCCGCAGCTTCATTGATTCTAACTTCCAGGTTGAGGGAGATTTGCGTCGCGAGGTGCAGGCTGATATTCGACGCAAGATCGAAATTGGCTGCTACCAAGGCCTTCGTCACCGTCGCGGGCTTCCCGTGCACGGACAGCGCACAAAGACGAACGCACGTACCCGTAAGGGACCAAAGCGTACCGTCGCAGGTAAGAAGAAGGCTAAGTAGAAGTAGCGCATAGCGCCTAGATTGTAGGAGAAAGCACCAAATGGCTCAAAAGACTCGCGCGACTTCGTCGCGTAAGCCGCGTCGCAAAGAGCGTCGCAATGTGACCCACGGACAGGCTCACATTCGTTCGACCTTTAACAACACCATTGTTTCTATCACCGACCCGACTGGGGCAGTCATCGCCTCGTCAAGTTCTGGTCAAGTTGGATTCAAGGGCTCACGTAAGTCTACCCCATTCGCAGCACAGTTAGCAGCAGAGGCTGCTGCTCGCCGCGCGCAGGAACAAGGCATGAAGAAAGTGGATGTATTCGTCAAGGGACCTGGTTCAGGTCGTGAGACAGCTATCCGTTCTCTCCAGGCTGCCGGCTTAGAAGTTGGCACTATTCAGGATGTCACTCCGCAAGCACACAACGGATGTCGTCCTCCTAAGCGTCGCCGCGGCTGACGTCATCACCCCTTTCAACTCCGAACCCCCCAGTGTCATATAGCGGTCACTGGTAAGAAAGGAACAAACGTGCTGATTGCACAGCGACCCATTCTGACTGAAGAGGTTGTCAGCGAATACCGTTCGCGTTTTACGCTTGAGCCCCTAGAACCGGGCTTTGGCTACACGCTTGGAAACTCGCTTCGTCGTACCCTTCTTTCATCTATTCCTGGAGCGGCAGTCACCTCGATTCGCATTGAGGGCGTTCCGCATGAGTTTCAGACTATTGAGGGTGTAAAGGAAGATGTTTCCGAAATCATTCTCAACGTCAAGCAGCTAGTTATCTCCTCAGAGAATGACGAGCCGGTTGTAATGTATCTGCGCAAGCAGGGTCCCGGTGAAGTCACAGCTGCGGATATCACACCTCCAGCAGGGGTGGAAGTTCACAACCTTGATCTCCACATTGCGACGCTCAATGAGCACGGCAAGCTTGAGGCAGAGCTGACAGTTGAACGCGGACGTGGATATGTTTCGGCCGCTCAAAACAAGGATCCCGATGCCGAATTGTCGCGTATCCCTGTTGACTCGATCTACTCGCCAGTCCTCAAAGTGACCTACAAGGTGGAAGCCACCCGTGTTGAACAGCGCACGGACTTCGACAAGCTGATCATCGACATTGAGACAAAGCCAGCTATTGATCCTCGCGATGCGCTTGCATCAGCAGGTAAGACACTGGTTGAGCTCTTTGGACTAGCAAGAGATCTCAACATCGAGGCAGAAGGCATCGAAATTGGCCCCACCGTCACGGATGAGACAGTGGCAGCTGATTTGGCACAGCCGATCGAAACGCTGAACCTTCAGTCCCGTTCTTTCAACGCGCTGCGTCGTCGTGGGATCTTGACCGTGGGTGAGCTTCTTGCTCACTCAGAGGCCGATCTGTTGGATATCCGTAACTTTGGCACCAAGTCAATCGAGGAAATCAAAGAAGCCCTCGCTGGCTTGGGAATGGCATTGAAAGATTCGCAGGTGCCACCGTCTGAAGGCGGCTCCATTTTCTCTGACACTCCCGCCATCTGATTTTTCATTTTCGTTATTGAGGAGCATTTATGCCCACCCCTAAGAAAGGCCCCCGCCTCGGCGGTTCACCTTCGCACCAGCGTCAAATTCTCAAGAATCTGGCTACCCAGCTGACTCTTCACGGTTCAATTCGGACCACGGAGGCCAAAGCGAAAGCACTTCAGCCATATTTTGAAAAGCTGGTGACTAAGGCACGTCGCGGTACCATCCACGATCGCCGTGTAGTCGGACGCAAGATTACCGACAAGGAAGCACTGTACGTCCTCTTTGACGAGGTTGCTCCCTCGATCGATAAAGAACGCCAAGGTGGATACACGCGCATCATTCCCCTTGGAAACCGCAAGGGTGACAATGCCCCCTTGGCTGAAATCTCGATCGTCACTGAACCAGTGATGAAGAAGGCAATCGTCAAGGACGCTACCGCGACAGCTAAGAAAGCTGCCGAAAAGGAAGCGAACGAGGCTGCAGCCGAAGAGGAAACTGAAGTAACCGAGGAAGCCGTTGAGGCAGAGGCAGTTACTACAGATGAGGACACCTCGTCCACTGAAGACGCAGAAGACAAGTAGTCCTTTAGCAAAAAGACATAGATGGGTCGGTGCCAGAGAATGGTGCCGACCCATTTTGTCTCATTGAAATGCATAAGAGCCCTCAAAGTGTCGCTTGTAGTTCTTGCTACTATTGATCAAGATGAAATGGGAAAAGGTGTGGGATGACAGCTAACCAGAAGCCAAGAAATCAATACGGTGGCGTTCCAGCGAGACTTATTCTCATTGTCGCGGGTGTATTCGTTTTCATCGGAGCTGTATTCTCCGGTGTCGGCGTCGTTTTGCACGCACGGGCCGAAGCGGCACAAGTACAGTTGGATTCGGTGATGGAAGAGTTGAGTGCGGTCGAAACCTCGAATACTGATCTGGAGGTGGAGATTAATGAACTCGAAAACAGCTATGTCGATTAAGTTCCCAGTGTGGTTAGCTGTGCTGCTGAGTGTCACGGCACTTGTTATAGCGGGGCTTGGCTTGACCGCCGCGGTGGTGACGTATCAGCGCAACCATGCGATCGAAGCAGAAATCGTCGCTCAAACAGAGGCATTATCGACAGCAGAGGCGACACAAGAACACCTCAAAGAGACTCGTCAGAGCGCTGCAACGGCAGCTGAAGAACGACGCGCAGTGTTTGAGACCGATCAGTCGTATGTTGAACGAGGGTATGACGTTTGGGAGCACGGTGTCTATTGGCGTTGGTTGAGTGATACCGAGATGGCAAATCTTAGCGACTCTGACAAGCGTGCTTGCGGTGACAACGGTTGTGGCAGCATCTACGTGGTGCTCCACGAAGGTTGCCCAGGCACTCTGAGCGGTACCGTTGAATTCGTTGATGCCGCGGGAAACTTTGTCGAAAACGCCAAAGCTAATGCATACGGTGTGAAATCGGATACCGACCAGCTTCTTATTTTCCCTGCTGGGAACGACAGCTCTCACCGTTACTCTCTGACAAGCCTTGAATGCCGATGAGTGTTGACGATCTGACATTATGTATTGACTGTGGCGGAGGCGGTATAAAGGCCTCCGTCTTTGATTCATTTGGCAACCGGTCAGGGCCAGCACTGCGGACACCTACGCCCTACCCATTGCCCCCATCGCTTCTCGTTGAAGTTATTTGTGATCTGGCTGAACAGCTTCCTTCGTCTACTCGATGCACTGTGGGAATGCCGGGTATGATACGGCATGGGCGCGTTATCGCGACGCCCCACTACATCACCAAGGATGGCCCTCGATCTAAGGTGCTGCCCGACTTGAAAGAAATGTGGCGTTCGTTCGACATGCGACGGGCGGTGAGTGACGCTCTTCAAATACCAGTACTTGTACTCAATGACGCCGAAGTTGCCGGTGCTGGTGTTATCACTGGGGCTGGCCTAGAAATGATTATCACCTTGGGAACCGGATTGGGCAATGCGATCTTCGACAATGGCGTGCTGGCACCCCATCAAGAAGTATCCCAAGGGTTTGTGCGCTGGGGACTCACCTACGACGACTATATTGGCGAGCATGAGCGTCTGCGTTTAGGTGATGCTCACTGGTCCCGCCGGGTTCGCCGAGTAGTTGAGGGGTTGCGCCCAGTCTTTCTATGGGACCGGCTCTATCTGGGCGGTGGCAATTCTCAGAGAATCACGCTACCAAACCTCGCCAAGATGGGTGACGATATCACTATCGTCCCCAATCAGGCAGGGACTTTTGGGGGGGTGCGAGCCTGGGAATATGCCTCGACTGCGGATTGATCTTGCCTACAATGGTGCATATTTTCATGGCTGGGCGGCCCAGCCGGGGTTGCGGACTGTAGAAGGCGAACTTTCTGACGCTCTGAGCACGATTCTTCGTCGTCCAGTGAGTATTACTGTTGCGGGACGAACAGATGCAGGAGTTCACGCTCGCCACCAGGTCGCTCATATTGATGTGGATGAGGCCGAAACAGAGCTATTGTCTGTGAGACGACTGCAGGGGCTTCTTACTCAGAGCTATTCTCGTCTGTGGGGGCAAGAGCCAATCGCTTCCTCGCTCTCGAAGTTAGAGAGTCGTTCCGGTATGGCTGATATATGGCTAAAAACGGTTACCCACGTTTCACCAGACTTCGATGCGCGTTTCAGTGCTCTGTCGCGGCGCTACTGCTATCGGATAGCTGATGCTGCAAGTGTTATTGACCCTATTGAGCGTTCGAATATCTGGTGGAATACCGGTGCCGAACTTGATATTGACGCAATGCGCAAAGCGGCGGAAGTCCTGCTGGGCGAGCACGACTTCCTCTCCTTTTGTCGCCCCCGCGAGGGTGCTACAACGATACGCACTCTCAAAGAGTTGGCTGTGGAACGCGGTGATGTGATAGAAATCTGCCCGCAAGCTGATGCCTTTTGCCACTCAATGGTGCGTTCACTGGTGGGTGCTCTGGTCGAGGTGGGGCGCGGTCGGCGTAATAGAGACTGGTTTATAGAACTGGTCTCCACGCCTTGTCGCAAACACGGTGTCCCTATTGTGCCAGCGCGAGGTCTCACCCTTGAGGGAGTCGAGTATCCGGAAGAGGCTCAATGGGCGTCCCGGGCCGCACAAGCGCGCAATCGGCGTGAAGGTGCCCACAATCTTTGACCGCAGTGTATCCCCGAGATTACACTTGTACTGCTTGTGGCTGGCGTTATTCAGCTTCTTCCCACTCGCTGTTGACGCAACAGGCCACAGGAACGATTTAGTTTTCGCGAACTGACTCTTGCATCCCGCGCAAGTGATCGGTTCTACAAGACAGGAAATGAGCACACAAGTGCGCACATACTCACCCAAGCCAGGGGACGTGGACAAGAAATGGTACGTCGTTGACGCTACCGATCAGGTCCTTGGTCGCCTCGCAGCACAGGTCGCTACGCTTCTGCGCGGCAAGCACAAGCCGACGTTTGCCCCCCATATGGATATGGGCGACTACGTCATCATCGTCAATGCCGACAAGGTGGTCCTCACCGGCAACAAGCTGGACCAAAAGAAGGCCTACCGTCACTCCGGCTACCCGGGCGGCTTGCGTTCTATCACCTACCGCGAACTGATGGAAAAAGATCCGGCTAAAGCTGTTGCTAAAGCCGTGGTTGGCATGATTCCTCATAACTCTTTGGGGCGTGACCAAGCCCGTAAACTTCACGTTTACGCAGGCCCAGAGCATCCTCATGCTGCGCAGCAACCAGAGCCATACCAGCTCAAGCAGATCGCCCAGTAGGCGCTAATACTTTAGGAGAACCGTGGCTGAGACCACCGAAGTTATTGAGCTGGAAGAAGAAGTAGCACCCAGCTCTTACACAACAGAAACGGAAGCTCCCGCCGAAGGGCGTGGAGAATCCATCACCGCTCCAGGCCAAGGCCTGGGACGTCGTAAGGAAGCTGTCGCCCGTGTGCGTCTAGTTCCTGGCACCGGCCAGTGGACCATTAATGGGCGCACTTTGGAAGACTACTTCCCGAACAAACTGCATCAGCAGCTTGTGAAGTCACCTTTTGTTCTTTTGGATATCGAAGGTCGCTTCGACGTTGTAGCACGCATCGCTGGTGGCGGCCCTTCGGGTCAAGCTGGCGCGTTGCGCTTAGGAATTTCACGTGCACTCAATGAGATTGATCGTGAAGCGAACCGCCCAGCACTGAAGAAGGCTGGATTCCTTACTCGTGATGCCCGCGCTGTAGAGCGCAAGAAGGCCGGACTCAAGAAGGCCCGTAAGGCACCACAGTACTCAAAGCGCTAAATCTCGCTTTATGCAAAATCCCCTTGCCGTTTGGCAGGGGGATTTTGTGTTTTCCTCACCCTCTTCCCACGTGGGTCCCACGTACGGGGTCATGAAACTGTACACGGAGCCGTATACCGCCCCGGCAGCTACCACATCGCCCAGGCTGTGGTTGTGGAACCTCAGACCGCAGTAATGCGGTCGCGGTCAACGATTCAGGCAGATGCTTCTATACTGGAATGCGGCGAATACTTGAGAGTAAGGGCAACAATGGCACGACTATTTGGAACCGACGGCGTTCGGGGCCTGGCAAATCGCGATATTACTGCAGACCTAGCTTTACGTCTGGGCGAGGCAGCCGCTCGAGGGATCGGTGGGGGACCACGCGAAGACGGTTCGAAGCCTCGCGCAGTAATAGGACGCGACACTCGAATCTCGGGAGAGTTCCTTGATCATGCGATTGCTGCAGGTCTTGCTGCTGCTGGTGTCGACGCTGTGCGTATCGGAGTCGTCACCACGCCGACGGTTGCCCACCTGACCGCCACGGAACCTGAGATTGACCTGGGGGTCATGATCTCTGCGAGTCACAACCCCATGCCTGACAATGGCATCAAGTTTTTCGGACGTGGCGGATACAAACTCGACGATGCGGTCGAAGACCATATTGAGGCACTTTTGGACCAGCCTTGGGATCGTCCAACCGGAGCCGCTGTGGGTGAGGTTTGGTATGACGACGACATGGCCGAAAAATCCTACGTTGAACACCTTGTCGAGTCCACCGACGCGGACCTCAGAGGCCTGCGGATTGCGGTTGACTGTGCCAACGGTGCCGCGTCACACCTTGGTCCTGAAGCATTGAGAGAGGCTGGCGCGGACGTTGTTGTTATCAACGCCTCGCCCGATGGTCGCAATATTAACGACGCCTGTGGGTCGACGCACCCTGAGCAGCTGCAGGCTGCCGTTGTTGCTTCGAAGGCAGACTTTGGTGTCGCTTACGACGGTGACGCTGACCGCTGCCTGGCAGTTGACGCGAACGGCAACCTGGTCGACGGCGACAAGATCATGGGAGCTCTGGCCATCGACATGAAGGCTCGCGGCCAGCTGGCGCAAGACACGTTGGTCGTTACCGTCATGAGTAACCTTGGGTTGAAACTTGCCATGGAAGCGCACGGTATTGCCGTAGTCCAAACCGCGGTGGGTGACCGTTATGTGCTCGAGGCGATGCGTGAGGGCGGGTACTCTCTGGGAGGCGAACAATCCGGCCACATCATCGCGCTGGACTACTCAACCACGGGTGACGGTATCCTCTCGTCCATGCTGATTTCGCGCATGGTGAAGAACAGTGGGAAGACTCTTGCCGAGCTGGTGGCCCCCATCAACCGGTTGCCACAGACCCTGATCAACGTTTCTGGGGTGGACCGCGGGGGACTTGAAAATGAAGCCGTTCAGCAGGCAGTTACGCACGCTGAGGGACTTTTGGGAGAACGCGGCCGCGTGTTGTTGCGGGCCTCTGGCACGGAGCCACTGATTCGCGTGATGGTCGAGGCATCCACTCAACAAGAAGCTGACGGCGTTGCCGCTGCGTTGGCAGATGTGGTGGAGAAGAACCTGGCATTTTAACCACGATGAGGGGCACGGTACATGGTGTGCCGTGCCCCTCATCCATATTCACTTCGATGCCGTTTACCCTTCCGGTGGAAGAACTTCGCAGCCTTCGATCTCCTCACAGGGTGCCAGCGAGTCGATGCCGCGATATTCGAGGTAGGTCGTTGAGCCCGCAACATGCTCGTATGATGCGAGGATGAATGGTCCGCGCATAGTTGATTCAGTTGCCGAAATCATCCCGGTCGATGGATCAACGATTATGCGGATCTCCTCACGGAATCCCTCTTTCGTTCCGGGATATGGCGAAAGCCTCACCCACGCGGCCTTGAGAGTCAGTCGCGGTTCCTGAATATGTGACACCATCTTCGTCTGCCAATACCTCAAAAAATGCTGGGCGGTTCGAAGCCGTCAAGCCGATACCCCCATCCCAGCGGTGAATAAACTCAAATACAAAGTCATAAGTGGTAACTGATGCGGGATCGTAATACCACATAAGATCGGTGATGATGCTGGCCCTATCGGGTTGTAGTCGTATTTCTGCGCGCACGGGACGGGGAGTGTAATCATAGGTTGAGTTTCCAGGTAGCGGTGGTGTGGATTGCCAAAACCGCACATCCCCCTCTGCTAGTTGGAATTCGATATCGTCGTTCCCTTCAAGGAGTACTGTGGTCTCTTTGTCCCGGTGTACATCATGAGAGATAGGCCAATCCCATCGCTCACTTTCGCGAATGTATGCGCTTGAGCCATCTTCCATCCAACCGTCGCCCCGTGAGATTGTGTGAACCTCGGCGATCTGATCAGGGCGGCCCAGGTCTGGAGCTTGAGCCGCATTCGCTGCAATTTCTCGAAGTTTGTTGCTGGCAGACTCTTGGGGGACTTGATCGGCATAGGTGACGGTGCCCGCGTCGGCCGACCGCATGGCGTGAATACCCATTCGGATTGACTGCGGAGTGACTCCAGCGGCATAGGCAAAGCCGCACAACCCCAGCATTGTCGCAGCGGCAATAGTGGTGCGCACCAGGATGCGGCGACGTTTGCGCGAGGACTTGGCTTGGTGAGAGGTAAGCGTCGTGAGGAGGCGCTCAGCGTGTGCCTGTTCGCGCGCCGTCAAAGTGAGGTCGGGAACGGGATTGTGGTTGGCGATCATTGTGTCGAGGTCATAAGAACGAGGCATCGTTACTCCTAAAACTGGTTCGTGGAGACGGGGACAGAGGCGGAAACGTCCGCTTGGCTATCGAGGATTTCGCGCAGTCGCTTGCGGGCCCGCGATAGTCGCGTTGAATAGGCGACGCGGCTGATAGCCAGAACGTTGGCAGCCTCTTTGGAGCTCAGGCCATCCCACGCGGTGAGAGCAATTGCTTCCTGCTCGCCAGGGGAGAGCTCTTCCCAGGCTGCCTGAAAGTCGAGGGTGCCAGCCACCTCGTCGGACAAGGAAGGCTGAAAGGGGTGCGGTTGCGCGGCGCTTTTGCTGGCGAGTCGCAGACGCCGGTTTTCTCCTCGATTGCGTTCTGCCAAGAGGTTACGTGCGCTTCCGAACAACCACGGGCGTGGCTGCTTGGGTGCGTCGGCCCAGCGTCTCCAAGCAATGGTGAAAGTTTCCGAGGCGATGTCCTCTGCGTCGGCCCTGTCCGAGCTGCGCCTGGCCGCAAAGGCCAATATGTCAGGATAGTTGTCTCGAAAACAGTCAGGGAAATGCTCTGGTTTGGCCACAGCCCCTCCTTTAGGTTTGTGCTGTAGCATTCCCCTACACATGGCCGGCACTGCGCTAATTGTGACATGCGGTTTCTCTGCTGCCTTCGCCTTCCCCCTTCCCACGTACGGGGTCATAAAACCGTACACGGGGCCGCATACCGCCCAGGCAACTACCACATCGCCCAGGATGCTGCGGCTATCTGGCTGCGGAAAATCTAGAACCTGCGACCGGGAACAAAAAACCCGGAAGGCAGTTTTTTCCATAAGGTGCGCTTAGGACCGTTGACCGGGCGTCCGCATGACTGCACATGGGCAGCAACCTTGCCGAGCGCGGACACTGGGCGCACAAACTCGCGCGAAGAAATGCGCATGAGTTTCCAGCCGGCCCGCAAAAGTGAGTTTTGGCGGTCAACAAAATCGCGGCGCCCCTCGGACGTAATGTCCACCTTGGTGTAGCCATCGAATTCGAAGCCACAGCGAATACCCGGTATAGCAGCGTCGAGAAAATACTGCCTTCCCTCAACCCAAACCTCATACTGAGTTATCACTTCTTCTGGTGGGAGGATGCTTGCCAAAAGCCAACGTAAATACGCCTCGCCAGGACCTTCACAACCGGGATCACAAGCCTCAATGACGGCAAGAGCTTTGGCCAAGTTGAAATCATTATTTTCCGCAGAATCAGCGAGTTTCTTCTTGGTTACGGCGGATCCTTTTCGCCAGTGAATACGGGAAGAGAATCTGGGCTTTTACGCGACAGTGTGATTGAGCGCGCACGAACCCGGGTGATGAATGCTCGCAGTTGCCACGCGGTGGCACCATCTGGCACTAATGCTGCATCGAAAAAATACCTTGTGTGATTTTGATCCACGTCGTTCCTGCGGGAAGGTCGCGTGCATGGCCAATGAAGAATCCAGTAGTAGTGATACCCATTGAGGCATGGTGTCATTTCTTGCGAATGCCCGTTTACGGTGAAAGCTCTGACTGTGGATATACGGGGTATTCCAACCTGTGGATAGGTGGCGATGCACTGCCACAGCCTGGGCGACGTGGTAGCTGCCGGGGCGGTATGCGGCCCCGTGTACGGTTTTATGACCCCGTACGTGGGAAAAGGGGCGCTAGGTTTTCCGCAAGGAAATCTCCTCAACCCGATGATCACCGGATTTACGCAGCACTAGGGTGGCTCGTGGCTTGGTCGGTTCAATGTTGTCAATGAGATTCGGGAGATTGATATCCCTCCAAATCCCGCGGGCCACGGTAACGGCCTCGTTGTCTGAGAGTCCGGCGTAGTTCGTGAAATATGAATCGGGATCGGAAAAAGCGGTTGTGCGCAGCTGCAAGAAGCGATCAATGTACCAGCGTTCTACGTCCGCGGGGTCAGCATCAACAAAGAGGCGAAAGTCAAAAAAATCAGCGACAGAGATTCCCAAGCCGTCCGGGGTCGTTCGTGCAGGTTGTAACACATTAAGGCCCTCAATGATGACAATATTAGGGCGATCAATGATCTGCTGTTTTCCGGGAACTATGTCGTAGGTGACGTGAGAATAGACCGGAGCCGCAATGCGTGCTTGACCACTCTTGATGCGAGCGACAAAATCGAGCAGAGCAGTTCGGTCATAGGATTCAGGGAAGCCTTTGCGTCCCATCAAGCCGTGTTCTTCTAGGTAACTGTTGGGATAGAGAAAACCGTCCGTCGTGACCAGGTCAACACGCGGGGTGCGCGGCCAACGCGAAAGCAACAATCGTAACAATCTACTGACTGTTGATTTTCCCACTGCAACGGAACCGGCCACGCCAATAATAAAAGGCGTGACTTGATGGCGGGGTTGCTGAATGAGTGTCTGCTGTTGCGCCCCAATCCTCCGTGTCGCATCGACATATAGCTGTAGGACGGCAGAGAGCGGGCGATAAATTGCGTCCACTTCGCGCAGGTCAATAGGGTCTCCAAGAGAAGCCAATCGCTCAATATCGAGTGCCGTCAATGGTAGCGGAGTGCGGGTCGCTAAGGCTGACCATTGCTCCCGCGTGAAATGCTCGAATGGACTGAGTTCACCATGTTTTCCCAGGAAATTCACCCCTCTATTGTGCCGCATAAAAATCACTTCCTGATCCAGCTTGCGTCAGGGGCATTACCAGTGGTTGAGTAAAACCATGTGCGGAATCGCTGGATATGTTGGACAAAACCCGGATAGCAAAGCCCAAGAAGTCGTCATCGCCGGTTTGAGGCGCCTCGAATATCGTGGCTATGACTCTGCAGGGATCGCTCTACTTACCCCTGCATTTGATGATCCGCTGGTAGTGCGCGCAGTGGGGAAACTCGTGAATCTTGAACGAGCGTTAGAAGACGCAGATATTCCCGATGCCACAACCGCAATTGGGCATACCCGGTGGGCAACCCACGGGGAAGCAGTAGTTGAGAATGCTCACCCCCAGGTTTCCGAAGATCGTGCGGTCGCACTGGTCCACAACGGCATCATTGAAAATTATGCTGAGCTCAAACACCAATTGCGCGAAGAGGGCGCAGAATTCACCTCCGACACCGATACAGAAGTGGTGGCCCACCTCTTGAGTAAAGCCATGGCCGACCCGACGCTCACTCCGTGGGACGGGGAACTGCCCGGAATCTCGGGTGAACAGGCAAAAGTTGGCGCCACGATGATGGCAGCCATGCTGGCAGTCACCCGCCGACTGGTGGGCAGCTACACGCTGTTAATGGTGCACCGCGACGCGCCCAACGTCGTGGTCGCCTCCCGGCGTTCGTCACCGCTTGTGATCGGGGTAGGGGAGGGCGCTAACTACCTTGGATCTGACGCGCTGGCTTTCGCCGACTACACAACTTCAGCTCTAGAAATTGGACAGGATCAGGTGGTTGGTGTCACCCCTGAAGGTGTTGTTGTGGTTGACAGGGACGGCGAAACCGTCGACCCCAGAGAATTCAACGTTGATTTTCTTCGGGATCGTGCAGACAAAGATGGTTGGGATACTTTCATGGAGA
Organism: Scrofimicrobium canadense; assembly: GCF_009696615.1. Classification (GTDB taxonomy): domain Bacteria; phylum Actinomycetota; class Actinomycetes; order Actinomycetales; family Actinomycetaceae; genus Scrofimicrobium; species Scrofimicrobium canadense. The sequence continues at coordinate 115,129 of NZ_VULO01000003.1, read as the reverse complement.
AAGAAATCCATGAACAGCCAGAGGCCGTGCGGGCCACACTTGAGGGGCGTCTCGATGCGAAGGGCGCTCTTACACTAGACGAGGTGCGCATACCCGAGTCTTTGCTACGTAGCGTGGACAAGGTAGTGATTATCGCTTGCGGAACTGCTGCTTATGCTGGACAGGTTGCGCGTTATGCCATTGAACACTGGTGTCGTATTCCTGTCGAGGTGGAGTTGGCTCATGAGTTCCGCTACCGTGACCCGGTTGTCAACGAGAAAACCTTAGTTGTCGCCATCTCTCAATCGGGAGAAACAATGGACACGATCATGGCGATTAGGCACGCCCGTGAGCAGGGAGCACGCGTGGTGTCGATTGTGAATACGCCCGGATCGACCATCGCTCGCGAATCGGATGCCGTGTTGTTGACTCACGCGGGTCCTGAAATTGCTGTTGCCTCAACGAAGGCGTTCACCGCGCAGATCACCGCGTGCTATCTCCTAGGCCTCTACTTGGCGCAGATTCGCGGCAATAAATATATTGACGAAATCCACGACTACTTGGACAAGTTGGCGCAGATACCGGACAAAATGCAGGAAGTCTTGGATAGTGGTGAGTCCGTTCGTCAGATTGCTCGGGCTATGGCCGATGAGGAATCAGTTCTTTTCCTGGGACGACATGTGGGCTATCCGGTTGCTATGGAAGGAGCTCTCAAGCTCAAAGAGATCGCATATATTCATGCGGAAGGCTTTGCCGCAGGAGAGCTCAAACATGGCCCGATAGCTCTTGTTGAAGAGGGTCAACCAGTTTTCATTGTGGTTCCGACGCCTCGTCGTCCAGAACTTCATCAAAAAACTGTGTCAAATGTTCAGCAGGTGAAAGCTCGCGGGGCGAAGACCATGGTGATTGCCGAGGTGGGGGACGACTCTGTCGACGAATACGCGGATATTGTTTTTCGAGTTCCTCCAGCCCCAACCCTTTATCTGCCGCTACTACAGGTGATGCCACTCCAGATTTTTGCGTGTGCCTTAGCAGGTGCAAAGGGCCTCGACGTAGATCAGCCTAGAAATCTCGCGAAGTCGGTGACCGTTGAGTGACGTTCTTGAGATCACTGCCCAACGAGTGCATGGATTCTTCCGTGTACCAGGGCCCAATGACGACAAATATAGTCGAGGAGTAGTCCAGTTTGTCACGGGCTCGGAACAGTATCCTGGGGCGGCAGTTTTGGGTATTGCTGGGGCTTTCGGCATCGGACCGGGTATGGTCCGCTACGCTGGAGCGGCCCGTACATTAGTTCTCACTCATTTTCCTGAGGTTGTCTGTCAGCTGGGTCGCTCCGCTGTATCGGTCATTGGCTCTGGGTGGGGTGAAGACCTTGTGGAACACGCGCTACAAGCTGAGGCACCTTGCGTTGTCCTGGACGCGGGTGCAATGGAGCGTGAAGAGCTTCGTCACATGGGCGGGACATTGGTTCTCACGCCTCACCACGGTGAGGCCGCCCGTCTGCTTCACTGCTCTCGCAGTGAAGTTGCGGACAATCCGCTCCGCAGTGCCAGGGCTCTGCAGGAACGCTTCGATGCGATCGTCGTCCTCAAGGGCTCTGCCACCTGGGTTGTTGGGGAGCAGGAGTGGTGTTTTGAGGCGCCCTCGCATTGGGCTGCCACTGCTGGAGCAGGTGATGTATTGGCTGGAGCTATCGGCGCTGCCATTGCTGCCAGCCCTGCGACAGTGGAAGAAGCCGTGGTTGCAGCGGTGTGGGCTCACGGAAGCGCTGCCTATTCTACGAAGCCAATGAGAGCAATGGCTATTGCGGATGAGCTTCCAGCAAAAGTTGAGGCTATAGCAGTATGATCCTGGTTGCGTTGTTGCCGTCGGTGGCATTTGGCTGTATGTCGCTGTTGACCATGAAGTTACAAGGTGATCAGCGCCAGCAAACTCTGGGAATGATGCTAGGTGGCCTCATTGTTGCGCTGGTATTGTGGCCATTTTCAGGCGGGATGATCAGTCTGCACCTGTGGCTTATTGCTATGGGCTGCGGGTTTATGCTTGGTATGGGAATCCACTTTCAGATCATGAGTTTCCATGTTCTAGGTGTTTCGCGGACAATGCCTATTTCTACCGCGTCGCAGCTTATTTTGATGTCGGTTCTTGGTGTGCTCGTTCTGGGCGAGTGGCGAGCACCAGGGGCCCTGCCGGTAGGAATCGTGGCTCTGGTGTGTTTGGTGTTCGGCGTGATTGCTACTACGTGGACTGAAAAGTCTCCCTCCCTTGCAGCAGATCAGAGCGCTATAGAGGGAATTGCTTTTGCGCCTGCCCCTACAGCTGTACCTCCGGAGAGCCCGCGCCAAGAAAAAGTAGTGTTGGATTGGCCTAAAGGAATCCTCTACCTGGTCCTATCCACCCTCCCTTTGGTGCTTTACCTCATTATTCTTCGTTGGTTCGATATTGATGCCATCAAAGGTTTCCTCCCGCTGGTTCTAGGGGCCGCAGTAGCGGGATTACTTTTCAGCTTTCCTCAGTTCAGCCCGCACTTAGGAAAGCGAGATACACGGTGGCAGCGCTCGACACTGTGGCAGCTTATCCCGGGATTAGTCTGGTGCGCCGGCCTAGCAATCATGCAGTATGCGACCGAACAGGTGGGGGTGGCCACGGGCTTCACCCTCTCTCAGCTTGGAGTGATCATCTCGACGGTGGGCGGCATCACTTTGCTCGGTGAAAAGCGCAGCCGCAAGGAACTATGGGTTCTGTCGGTGGGTATTGTCCTTTTGGTTGTTGGTGCAATTTTGGTGGGTGTGGCAAAAGGTCTGGATGCATAGTGGGATAATGCTGTGGTGACTGAACGCTTTCCCGCTACAATATTCGTCGATCTTGACGCAATCGACTCTAACGTTGAGGTTCTCCGCGATCGAGCCGGTTCAGCAGAAACTATGGCAATCGTGAAGGCTAATGCGTATGGCCATGGTCGGGAACTAGTATCACGGCAGCTCTATTCTTCAGGTGTGAGAAGCTTTGGGGCTTCTCAGCTGTCGGAAGCCCTCCAGCTTCGGGCCGAAATTCCTCGCGACACTCGTATCTTTACGTGGCTTGCCAGTCCGGGGGTGTCGTGGCAAGACGCGGTCGATCACGATTTGACGCTCAGCGCTTCATCCATTGATGTCCTTGAAGAACAAGCTCAGGTTCACGGCGTTCCACGAATACATCTGAAGATTGACACTGGTATGTCGCGCGCGGGTGCCACACTTGCAGATTTTGATCAGCTGGCACAGCGGGCAGCCGAGCTTCAGGCGCGGGGAAAAATTGTCGTCGAAGGGTTGTGGTCGCATCTGGCCGAGGCGGATGATCCCGATTCCGATCGAACCGACGAACAAATGCGAGTCTTCAGTCAGGCAGACCAGGTACTTGCGGGGCACGGTATTGATCCGGAATATCGACATATGGCAGCGACTGCAGGAACACTGTGGCATCGGCAAACTCACCTCGATATGGTGAGAGTCGGGATTGGACTCTATGGGATGTCGCCTAACCCGGCTTGGCAGTCAGCGGAAGAACTCGGTTTGAAACCGGCCCTGAATGTGGCCGCACCACTTGTCATGGTGAAGCAATTAGAGGCAGAAAGTCGTATCTCCTATGGCGGAACCTGGCATACCACCAGCAAGAGATGGGTTGGACTGGTGCCTTTGGGATATGCCGATGGGATTCCTCGCAGCGCATCAAACGGTGCGCCGGTCGTCGTGGCTGGGCATGAATCTCATGTTGTTGGCCGGGTGTGCATGGATCAGTTCGTGATCGACCTAGGCGAAGGAACCGCCCCGATAGCAAACAGGGGCGACGTAGTGTGGGTGATGGGCCCAAAGGGGGCAAACGTGGAACAATGGGCTGAGAAAACAGACACCATCAACTATGAGGTGACAACTCGTTTGGCACGTCACATTCCCCGTGAGGCTCTGCGATGAAAAGGGTATGGAACACTCATTCCGCTGATGAAACACGTGAAGTAGGCATCCAGCTGGGGCGGGTGCTTCGTGCTGGCGATGTCGTTTTACTTCATGGTGATTTGGGTGCTGGTAAGACAACATTCACGCAGGGTTTAGCCCAGGGGCTTGGTGTCCAAGGACGGGTGACGTCACCGACTTTCATAGTTGCCCGAGAACATGCCTCGCGTGGGAACGGCCCAGCTTTGGTGCATGTGGATGCTTATCGAATCCGGGATGACCAAGACATGACAACTTTGGACTTGGAGCGGTCCCAAGACGATGCGGTGACCGTGGTCGAATGGGGCGAAGGGAAAGCTGAAGGCCTTTCTCGCCAACGGCTGGAAGTGTCCTTGACTGATCAGGGGGAAGGCAGCTGGGAAGACGTCGATGCGGGGACTCGCGTCATCACTTTTTTGCCGCACGGTGACCGCTGGAATGACGTATTCGACAAGGAGTCTTCATGATCGATTTATGTATTGATACATCTGCGGGATCATCAGTTGCTGTCATGCGTGACGGTGAGGTTGTGGCCAGGGGTTATGAGGATAACCCCCGAATGCATGCAGAAGCTTTGACTCCACTTATCGAGCAGGCGCGTAGCGAAGCTGGTGTAGCGCCCGGATCGTGGGACCGAGTCCTTGTGGGGACTGGACCTGCGCCTTTTACCGGCCTGCGGGCTGGTCTCATCACGGCAAAGGTCATTGCGAAAGCAAGCGGAGCTCAGCTGCACGGGATTCCCAGCCTGGCAGTCTTGGCGAAGGCTCATCTGGGAAACGAGGTGGGGGAGGTAGTCACGGCGATGAGTGATGCGCGCCGTGGCGAAGTGTATTGGGCTGTATACCGCAATGGTGAGGAAGGACTAGAAGAAGTTCGTCCTCCGTATGTCGGAAAGACCGCTGAAGAGCAGGGGCGCGTTGTTGGTCCGGGAGTTCCCGTCGATGTGACTGTCATGCCAGCTTTGGTTGAGGAATACCTCGCCCGCGGAGAGGACACTCCTGTGCAGCCGCTATATCTTCGGCGTCCAGATATTCATGGCGCATAAGGAAGTAGATATTCGTCGCCTCGTTGATAGGGACATTGACGCCGTCGTGACAATAGAACAAGAAGTCTTTGGTGCCGAGGCGTGGAGCCGAGAACTGGTCGCTGAAGAGATAGCGAGCCCTTGGTCCTTTTATTGCGGAGCTTTTGTGGACGAGGCTCTGGTGGGGTATGGCGGTATCAAGGGGGACCTCGAAAAAGACCTTATGACCTTGGGGGTACTGTCTCAGTGTCAGGGGCTTGGAATTGGTCGGCAGATACTTCGCACTTTAGTGATGGAAGCTGCGGGCGCTGATATTTTCCTGGAAGTGCGTGCTTCAAATACGGTGGCTATTGCCCTTTATAGCTCCTTCGGTTTTTATCCGATCGGAAAAATAAAGGACTACTATCGGCAGCCTCGTGAAGATGCGGTGTCAATGAAGCTCAGTAAAGACAACGATAGGCTTTCGAAAACCTGACTGTTATGTAAAAGATAAAGTAGTAGGTAAACCTTATCTTCGGCGACGGGCTTCTATAGGGTTACTACTTGTCGATATACCTGCAGGTCAGAGCCGTATGTGATGGGGTGATGTACGGCACACATGTGGGAAGCCCGGAGGTCCCACACTTAGAGAGCGTGACCCAGATAATGTGGAGCCATGGCCACAAACACTGTCGCAACGAAGAAGCGGCGAGCATGGACCACGGGCGTGTTTGTTAAACAGCTCATGGCCATCTCCGGACTTGTCTTCGTACTATTCCTGTTATTCCATTCCTATGGCAACCTAAAGATGTTCTTAGGGCCTGATGCCTACAACCACTATGCCGAGTGGCTCAAGACAGATATGTTGTACCCGATCTTGCCTAAGGGCGGATTCATCTGGCTTTTCCGCACGGTACTCCTTCTGCTCATCCTCATCCATATCATTGCTGCGTTCATTGTGTGGTTCCACGCTAAGAAAGCGCGTCGCAATGGTTACGTAGTGAAAAAGAGTGCGGTTGACGCTTACGCGGCGCGGACCATGCGCCTCTCGGGTGTCGCATTGATCTTCCTGATCTTTTTCCATATTTTGCACTTCACAACGAAGACTGTGAAAACTGGCTTCACTGCTGAGGCAACTCCCTATCAAATGATGGTGGACTCATTCCAAAATCCTTGGGTGTTTATTCTCTACCTTGTGTTTGTCGCTTTGGTGACATCGCACGTGGGACACGGGTTCTGGTCTGCATTCCAAACCATGGGATGGGTGCGTGCTAACACGCGGACCTTCATGGTCTGGCTCTCTGGGCTTATTGCCACGATCATTTTTGTCATGTTCATGATTACCCCGCTGGCAATCACTGTCGGCTGGATTCAGTGAGAGGGGCGAGAGACTAATGACAGAAACGTTAGTAAAAGGCGTCTACAAAGTCGGCGAAGAGATCGAAGACACGAAGGCTCCCAAGGATGTTCCACTATCTCAGGTGTGGCAGGAACGTAAAAACCATGTCAACCTGGTGAACCCAGCAAACCGTCGAAAGCTCAACATTATTGTTGTTGGCTCCGGCTTGGCTGGCGGCGCTGCTGCCGCATCTCTTGGCGAACAGGGCTACAACGTCCAATGTTTCTTCTACCAGGATTCGGCACGTCGTGCGCACTCGATTGCCGCACAGGGCGGTATCAACGCGGCTAAGGATTACCGCAACGATGACGACTCGGTCTACCGCCTGTTCTATGACACGGTCAAGGGTGGCGATTATCGTGCTCGCGAAACCAACGTGTACCGTTTGGCGGAAGTGTCGACCAACATCATAGACCAGTGCGTTGCTCAGGGCGTACCTTTCGCGCGTGACTATGGTGGCTACCTCGACAACCGCTCATTCGGTGGTGTACAGGTTTCCCGTACCTTCTATGCCCGCGGCCAAACAGGCCAACAGCTCCTCATCGGTGCGTACCAAGCTCTTGAACGTCAGGTGGCTGCGGGAACCGTCAAGGAATTTCCTCGCCATGAGATGGTTGAACTGATCGTATCCGAGGGGCGGGCCCGCGGCATCGTCGCGCGCAACATGGTCACCGGTGAGTTGGAGACCTACATTGCAGATGCTGTTGTCTTGGCCACGGGTGGCTACGGCAACGTATTCTTCCTTTCCACCAATGCAATGGGCTGTAACGCGACGGCCATCTGGCGTGCATACCGCAAGGGCGCATACTTTGCGAACCCATGCTTCACGCAGATTCACCCGACGTGCATTCCTCAGCATGGTGATCAACAGTCAAAGCTGACGCTCATGTCAGAGTCTCTGCGTAATGATGGCCGCATTTGGGTGCCGAAGAAAGTAGAAGATTGCGCTAAGGATCCTCGTGAGATTCCTGAAGAGGATCGGGATTACTACTTAGAGCGAATCTACCCGGCTTTCGGAAACCTGGTCCCTCGTGATATTGCTTCACGTCAGGCTAAGAACATGTGTGACGAGGGCAGAGGGGTCGGACCTGAAGTTGATGGAGTCCGCCGCGGTGTCTACCTTGATTTTGCTGAAGCAATCGGTCGCCTCGGTAAGAAGGCTGTTTCCGACAAGTACGGAAACCTCTTTGATATGTATGAGCGGATCACGGGTGACAACCCCTATGAGGTTCCGATGCGTATCTACCCCGCGGTTCACTACACAATGGGCGGCATGTGGGTTGACTACGATCTTGAATCGAACCTTCCTGGTCTCTACATTGGCGGTGAAGCAAACTTCTCCGATCACGGTGCTAACCGCTTGGGCGCATCTGCCCTTATGCAGGGGCTAGCGGACGGTTACTTCGTGCTTCCAGCAACGATGAGCAACTACCTGTCGCAGGCGTTCTCGTTCCCGAAGCTGGATGAGAATAGTCCCGATGTTGTTGCTGCAAGGGAGGCCGCACAGTCTCAGATTGATCGACTTATGTCGATCAATGGGACTCGCTCGGTTGACTCGTTCCACAAAGAACTTGGCAACATCATGTGGGAATACTGCGGTATGGAACGCACCGAAGAAGGCCTTCTCAAGGCCATCGGACTCATCCGGAAACTACGTGAGGACTATTGGCAAAACGTCAAGGTCCCGGGTAAGACGGTTGGTGGATTGAACCAGTCCCTTGAGCGTGCTGGACGTGTTGCGGACTTCATGGAGCTTGCAGAGCTGATGTGTATTGATGCCCTACACCGTGAAGAGTCAGCCGGCGGTCACTTCCGCGCAGAATCACAAACGGAAGAGGGCGAAGCCCTACGGCAAGATGACCGATTCGCCTACGTGGGTGCTTGGGAATGGGGTGGCTCAGCAGACGCCGCACCCATCCTTCACAAGGAACCACTGGTGTACAAGAACATCGAGTTGAAGCAGCGGAGTTACAAGTGAACCTGAAACTGAGAATCTGGCGTCAGGATGGCCCTGAGGATAAGGGTGCGATCCACGAATACGACGTTGCTGGAGTGTCTGAAGATTCATCATTCTTGGAGATGCTCGATATCCTCAATGAGGAACTTTTTGAAAAGGGCGAAGAACCGATTGCCTTCGATTCTGACTGCCGCGAAGGAATTTGTGGTCAGTGCGGTGTTGTCATCAACGGTATCGCTCACGGACCAGAACGCACCACTACTTGTCAGCTGCACATGCGCACATTCAACGATGGTGACACCATCACGATTGAGCCATGGCGTGCTGAAGCCTTCCCGATCATCAAGGACCTGGTAGTTAACCGTTCCGCGTTCGACCGGATCATCCAAGCTGGCGGTTACATCACCGTCAATACGGGTGCGGCCCCCGAGGCGCATTCGCAGTTGGTGCCAAAACCTGAGGCTGATAAGGCATTCAACGCGGCGGCTTGTATCGGTTGCGGTGCTTGTGTTGCAGCATGTCCGAACGCTTCGGCAATGCTGTTCACTTCAGCAAAGGTCACTCACCTGGGTCTCTTGCCCCAAGGCAAGCCTGAGAACCTCTCGCGTGTGGTGAACATGCTGAACCAGATGGATGAGGAAGGCTTCGGAGGCTGCACGAACGTCGGCGAGTGTGCGGCTGTGTGCCCCAAGGAGATTCCTTTGGATGTGATCTCCACACTCAACCGTCAGCTGGGTAAGGCCCTAGTGCGCGGTGTGTAAAGCGTATGCCTAGATTTCTAGGAGGGGGCTCGGTTTCGGCCGGGCCCCCTTTTTTCCTCTCTTTTTGTCCGCGTACGGGGTCATAAAACCGTACACGGAGCTGTATACGGCCCAGGCACCTACCAGATGGCCCAGGCTGTTGCGGCTGGGTAAGTGTTGACCTCCCTAGCTCATAGAGCTCAGGTGCGCGTTATGTGTCCGTTATGGCAGTCAGTAGGTCGCAAAAATCCAGCACCTGGCGGAAAGGGAGGAATTCTGGCGTAGAGAAGAAAGAGATGAGGGGCTAGCGCACGCTGATCTGTTCCAAAGGCATGGCTGTGTCTGGTCCGAAAGCCAATGGGGATGGTGCGACCCCGGCTTCGACGAGGGCAGCTCCGATAGCGGCGATCTGAGCCCCATTGTCGGTGCAGAGACGAAGGGGAGGGAACCGCACAGAAACTCCGGCGGCCTCAGCACGCTCCACAAGTAGTTCGCGCAGCCGAGAATTTGCGGCAAAACCACCACCAACAACGATGGTGTCACAGTTATTGTCGCGTGCGGCAGCGACTGCTTTGGCGCTGAGAGAATCGTTGACCGATTCGGAAAAAGCTCGACAAATGTCGGCAACTGCTTGCTTTCGTGCCGTCTCATCGTCAGGTAGGGGGTTGGCGGCCAAGTAGCGGCTGACAGCTGTTTTGAGGCCAGAGAACGAAAAGTCGTAGCGGTAGCGGTCTTTGTCTTTTGCTGCGGCAAGGCCCCGGGGGAACCGGATGGCGTCGGGCGTTCCGCTCTGCGCCATGCGATCTACGTGGGGCCCGCCTGGATAGGGAAGTCCTAGCAGGCGCCCAACCTTATCGAAGGCTTCACCGGCTGCATCATCCAGAGTACCGCCAAGTTCAACGATATCGGTGGCGATGTTGTTGATGAGAAGTAGGTTTGAGTGTCCCCCAGAGGCAACAAGGCCAATGCACGGTTGTGGCAGCGCTCCTTCGGCTAGGGCATCGACCGCCAGGTGCCCAATGACATGGTTGACCCCATACAGTGGAAGCCCAAGAGACGTTGCTAGGGCCTTGGCGGCGCAAATCCCCACTGTCAGCGAACCCACAAGTCCGGGTCCCGCGGCGCAGGCAATGGCTGTCACGTCCGACAAGTCCAGGTCGGCTTCGTGTAGGGCAGCATCAAGAACGGGCAGGAAACTCTCCAGGTGTGCTCGCGAAGCGATCTCGGGGATAATGCCGCCATATCGTTCAAATTCGCCCATAGATGTGGCTAGTCCTTGGCCCAGCAGAGTGGTACCGCGAACTAAAGCTACGCCGGTTTCGTCACAGGTGGATTCAATGCCAAGGATTACACTCACAAACATCAAGTGTAGCGCCCACGAGACTCCAAAAATTCTTCGGGGTCGAGGGGGCGGTCTGCGCTCATTTCAGCGCGCATTAGTTCGACAACTGCGTCGAGGCCTCCTCGCTCAACCATACGGGAGACTTTACGTTGCCGTTCATATGCTGCACCAAAGTCGAGAATTTCAAGGGCATAGTCCAAACCGCGTTCGCACCCTAGACGCCGTGCAGTGGGACGTAACTCGTCAATGGTTTCTGCCAATAGGTCGCGGGTGAAACCCTGTTTGCCGCGAGGACCGCAAATGAGTCGGGCCTCGAGCCCATATCTTGCTGAGCGCCATTTATTTTCTGCCACGAACCAGTCGGGCAACCAGGGGAGTGTCTCTCCGGCGTCGATCATCGACGAATAGTGGTCCACTAGGCAATGGGACAAAGACGCGACGGCTTCGACTTCGCGAATGTTTGTGCATGCATCAAAAATGCGCAGTTCTATGGTCCCAAGTCCAGGGGACGGGCGAATATCCCAGCGGATTTCGTCGAAACCTTCGATGACTCCGGCAGTTCGCATGCCGTCCTCGTAGGCTTCGAGTTCTTCCCACCGTTGGAATTGTCTGGGGATTCCGGCCGTGGGGAGTTGTTGGAAAACCATGGCACGGTTGGAGGCATATTTGGTATCTTCTCCAGCCCAGAATGGTGAGGAGGCCGAGATTGCTTGGAGCCGGCCAGCTTGCGTCACTAGTGCATTGACAATGGGAAGGACTTTGTTGCGGCTTTCTACTCCCACATGGACATGCACTCCGAAGAGGAGCATTTGCCTACCCCAGTATTCTGTGCGACGTACCAGCTCTTCGTAGCGCTGAGAATCAGTCACTCGTTGATAGCGAGGCTTTGCAAAGGGGTGGGATCCAGCTGTTGCCACGTCGGTGCGCAGTTCGTTGGTGATGGGGCGTAGCCCGGCGACTGCTCGGCGGATATCGGACAGGCAGTCGGCGACAGTGCTATGGGGAGCAGAGGTGACTTCTACCGTATTGAGGAGCATTTCGCGGTGAATATGGGGTGCGAGAGTCGCATCTTCCCAGGCCCGCTCGATCACAGCATTGGCTGCTTGCCGTAGATCATTGGAGTCTTTGTCGACCAGTTGGAGTTCCCACTCAATCCCGATGGTCGAGCGGGTAGAGTCCGCAAAAGTCAGTGTCATCTCAGTCCTCCTTGGCCGCGGTATCCCTCGAGGCAATGATTGCACGATGTCGGTCACCTATGCGCGTTGCAAAGACAACTAGGTGGTCTTCGCCTGCCCCCGATAGCTGCTGTTGCAGGACGGCGGGGTCAATGTCAGCGCCGCGTTTTTTGACCTCAACCGTCCCTACATCAAATTTCTGGAGAGCCTTTTTTATGGCTTTGACTTTGAGCGAGGTGACGTCCAGAACCGTAAACCAGCGGCCAAAGGGAGTTGCGGATATGGACGAGGCGGTGGCGTAGGCGATCTTTGGATGTAGCAGGTGGGCGGACAGCTCGTCGCAGAGGTGGCCTAGCAGCCCAGATCGAATCACAGCTGGGTCAGCTTCGAAGATGTAGGTGTCTAGGGGGCCCGTTTTTGCTGGGTGGAGCGAGCCCCCAAGGACATGGAGCCCTCCGTCGTCGATGACTGCGGCGGAATGGCCAGGTCCTTCGGGGCTGAGCTCGGGTGACCACATGGACGCTTCGGTGAGCTCGCCTCGAACAGAAAGCCACTGGGTGTGCATAGTTGGAGGAAGACGTGCATGGTCGATTCCAGGAGCTAGTTTTGCTCCTAGCGGTAGGGGCCCGCGCGCTAAGTCCATGAGGAAGTCCCAGGAGGGCGACCAGTCTTGAGGTCGCATTTTCCTTCCGCGCGCATCCCGGCGTGCTGGGTCTAGGAAAAGTCCACGGACCCCATGATCAGCAGCATTAAATTGGGTAATGTCACCGTGAAGAACCAGAGATTGAGGAAACTCGCGAAGGTTGACTGCGGTGCATGCTACGGCTTCGGGGTTGCGGTCTACTGCGACCACGTCGATACCTAGGGTTGCTAGGGCAAGGGATTCTGTGCCGAGCCCACAGCCGAGGTCTGCCACCTTGGGAATATCCGCTTGGAGAAACCTGTGTGCGTGGAGCAAAGCGATCTGGAACCTCGTGGCTTGTTCAAGAAGCTCGCGCGTAAAAAGCATGTGCCGTGCGCTGTCGGCGAATTTTTTCTTGGCGTGGTCTCTGAGTTCCAGCTGGGAGGTGAGTGCTGCGGCTAGATCTGGGTCGAAACCGGCGCGGCGCAGTGCCTCGCCCAAAGAAGCCAGGGGTAAGGGATTTGCGTCGTATTCTTGTTGAAGGGCGTTGAGGGTGCGCCAGTTGTCGCTGTTTGCGAGGAGTTGTGCGGGTCCGTTCACCCTTCTATCCTTGCATGTCTCAGCTAAGAGTGAACGTTGGCACTCGGCTTGTCAGAGTGCTAGGCGGTGCTTAGAATAGATTGCGGACGTGGTTGAAAGCCACATTCACGTAGAGTTCAACTCGACACCCGCGACGGCGAGAAGAACTGTAAGAGCACAGACTAGTTGTGAGAAAGGGAGTGCGACAGTGTCGATCTCCATTAGTCCTCTTGAGGACCGTATTGTCATTCGTCAGAGTGAAGCTGAGACCACCACCGCTTCCGGGTTGGTGTTGGTTGATAGCGCTAAGGAAAAGCCTCAACAGGGAGAGGTTCTTGCTGTTGGTCCAGGCCGTATTGATGACAACGGTAACCGTGTTCCCCTCGATGTTGCTGTGGGTGACAAGGTGATTTACAGCCGCTATGGTGGCACTGAAGTGAAGCTGGACGGCGAAGAGTACCTGATTCTAGGTGCTCGTGACATTCTAGCTAAAGTCAACTGAAATACTTTTAGACAAAGTAATGGCCCTGGCAGTTGCCAGGGCCATTACTGTTGAGTGATGTCTATTAGCCAACACGCATGACAGCGAGATATTCGCGACGCTCTTCCTCAGTCATGCCTCCCCAAATGCCGTAGGGTTCACGCGCGGCAAGCGCGTGAGAGCGGCATTCTTCAATCACTGGGCAACTTGCGCATATTGCTTTTGCGTTTGCTGCCCGCCTCCTACGGGATGAACCGCGTTCGCCTTCCGGGTGGAAGAACAACTCGGTATCTAACTCACGACAAGCGCCAGCATATTGCCAGTCCCACTTTTCCATGAGTGGTCCGGGGAGACGTGAAACATCGGACATTGGTGTTCCTCTCGCTAGGACTTAGTATTCGGGAACCGGTGTGATTCCGTCCTAACAGTTATCGTACAGAGTTATGCATACATTATTCAAGTCCCATTTTTTTGACCTGACAGAGAGGTTAGTGAAACGTATACGCGCACTTCAAGCCGTGTGTGAATGGCAAAAGGTGTAGCATAACACTATCAATAAGGGGCGAAAGTTAACAAAAGATGTTGCGTTCATTTTGAGTTTCTATGTCGATAAATGCCGCTGGTGAACAGAATCACATGACTGGTTTGCATTTCTGCTTATGCAGGTAAATCGAGAATGACTACGAGGAAAATATGTCGTTAAATTAACTCAAAGGATGAAACAGGACCATAGTCAGGCTTATGCAAGTTGTGCATGCAGATGATCGTAGTTCTATAGACCTGCACGCACGATCTGCACAACCCGCATCCCTCGGGCATACTGAGACCGTATAGCAGTATGAAGCATCTAAGGAGAATAGTGCCCGAAAATCTACCCTTTGGGGACAGTGGGCTGACAGTCTCGGCAGTTTCTACCCAATTAGGTGTTTCTCCTTCCACGTTGCGTAGCTGGGACCGGCGATATGGAGTCGGGCCAACTGGGAGGCAAGCTGGAAGTCGCCGTATGTATAGCGCTGGCGACGTTGAACGAATCCGCCGTATGATTCGTCTGATAGAAGAAGGCCTTCCTGCTAAGCAGGCAGCTGTAGAATCCAACGAGTTCCCAGCTCATGACGATGCGCGACCGGTTGATGTAGCAGATTTACTCATGCTCGCCCGTCGGTCCCCGGAGTCGTTAGACGCTCTGCTGTGGCGAGAAACTATGCGTGATGGCTTGGTTTCTGTGTGGTCTCGATTGATAGAACCCGCTCTCGCGGAACTCAGTGAAAACACTCAGGGCGCACGTCCGGGCCACTTGGTCGAGACTGTTATTTATGGCGCGCTCATGCAGCTACAGAAAAAGCTTGCTGTGATAGCTGGGCCCACTACGGGAATACGCGTATCTGTCGCATCGTGGCATGACCGCTTTCCGCTAGCTACGGTCGTGGGGGGCGCGCTGCAATGGGAGGGGATGGATGTTCGTATCCAAATCATCTCGCGCCTAAAAGAAGAAGAAGCCGTCACTATTCTACGAAAACATATGGACAGCTTTGGCCCTCATATCGTTGTGGCTATTGGCAGGCTTCCCTTAGCTAAAGAGCAGTTTTCTGAACTCATCAGCGGGACTCAAGCATCTTTCTTCCTGATGTGTGATGACTTACCCGATTTTGTTCACCCTAAACTTCAGCGCGTACGAACCGCATTGGCCTGTGTCGAAGAGGTTCGTGCGCTGGTCCAGAGTGTAGGCTCTAAGGCATGGGATTGATCAACTCAGAGGTTATTGCTGCCGTCGAATTCGCTAAAGGCGCGAAGGTGCCAACCGGTTTTGGGTACCTTGATGAAGATGGCCACGTTGACCCCAGTAAGCCGGTCGAACTGTGGGTCACCAGCCGTATGACATACGTTTTTGCTTTGGCGACTCTGCTGGGGATTCCGGGAACGAAAGAATACCTCCGTCATGGCGTTGAGAGTCTCAGTAAGTACTTCCGCGATCCTGTCTATGGTGGTTGGTTTAGCGCCATTGAGGCGACTCCGGATGCGCAGGGTGACGCGGTCCCTGTCAACGATCGAAAAGAAGCGTACGCCCATGCGTTTGTTCTTCTAGCAGCAAATGCGGCGCTTGCCGCTGACGACCCAGAGGCTGGGTATCTTCTGACGCAGGCGCTCGACAGCCAAGAAGAACACTGGTTTGACCCTGCATATGGAAAAGTACGGGAATCGTGGGACCGTGCTTTCACAGTCACTGAAGACTACCGCGGCGCTAATGCAAATATGCATACGGTCGAGGCGTATCTGGCGAACGCTGATCTCACCGATAATCGTGAAGCGCTTGACCGTGCAATTGAAATGTGTCACTTCATTACAAACCAAGCCCGCAATCACGACTGGCGCATTCCTGAGCACTACGACCAGCAGTGGAACCCATTGCCGGATTACAACAAAGACCAGCCCGCACACCCATTTCGGCCCTTTGGTGCAACTCCCGGGCACGGACTTGAATGGTCCCGTCTCATCCTGCAGGCGCGGGGATCCTTGCAGCGAGCAGGACAAGCCGCACCGGAATGGATGCTTGAATCGGCCAAAGCGCTCTATATTCGCGCAGTAGCCGATGCTTGGCATGTTGATGGTGCACCCGGTTTCATCTACACCACCGATTTTGCGGGTCAGCCTGTTACCCGTCAGCGCATGCACTGGGTTGTGTGTGAGGCTCTTGGCGCCGCCATCGTGTTGAAGAAGGTGCTTGAAGAAGAGGAACCAGACTCTGCTCTGCTGAATCAAGTCGTGACCAGTATCACGCAATGGCGTGAATATGCGGAAAAGTACCTGATTGAGGCGCCGGGACGTTGGAGGCATGAGTTAGACCCACACAATCAGCCTGCGTCCGAAACGTGGCCGGGGAAACCGGATGTTTATCACTTCTTTCAAATGCTGATTTTACCAGATCTGCCGGTCAGCCCTAGTTTTGCTGCTGCGCTGAAAGAAAACACTGCTAGGAAATAGCGTGTGGCTGACTAAGCTAAGGACATGGGGCTATATCGCGAAGATAAGTTTGTCGGAACTGGATTGACCTATGATGACGTTCTGTTGCTCCCTGAGCTCACAGACGTTATTCCCTCGGAAGTGGATACCACTGCCAGGTTGACCAAGAACCTCACACTGCGCATCCCGTTGATCTCTGCAGCAATGGATACAGTGACCGAGGCACGCATGGCGATTGCGATGGCTCGCCAAGGCGGCATTGGCATCATTCACCGCAATCTTTCGATTGAAGATCAAGCGGACCACGTGCGCAGAGTAAAGCGTTCAGAGTCGGGCATGGTTCAAGATCCGGTCACGGTTGGGCCGGATGCAACCATCGATCAACTTGATGAACTTTGCGGCAGATATAAAGTCTCGGGTCTACCTGTAGTCGACGAATCGGGCAAGCTACTGGGCATTGTCACTAACCGTGATCTGCGCTTCTTGCCAGCATCTCAGTGGGAGACCACCCGGGTCGCTGACGTCATGACCTCCGAGGGACTCATTACAGCGCCTCAAGGGGTTTCCCGGGAAAAAGCCAAAGACCTGTTGGCAAAACACCGCGTTGAGAAACTGCCTCTGGTTGACAATGAAGGACGACTAGCAGGGCTGATTACGGTAAAAGACTTCGTGAAGACTGAGCGCTACCCTGATGCCACAAAGGACAAAGAAGGGCGCCTACTTGTTGGCGCGGCTCTTGGCTACTGGGGCGACACCTGGGATCGGGCTCTCGCTCTTGCTGAGGCGGGCGTAGACGTCCTTGTCGTCGACACCGCCAATGGCGGGGCAAAACTAGCCCTTGACATGATGAAACGCCTCAAGAACGATTCCGCATTTGCTGGCATTGATATTATCGGCGGGAACGTCGCAACCCAAGAAGGCGCTCAGGCGATCATTGATGCAGGTGCTGATGCTGTCAAAGTAGGGGTTGGACCCGGCTCTATTTGCACCACACGCGTCGTTGCAGGCGTAGGCGTTCCCCAAGTTGCCGCTATTGACATGGCGTCTCGCGCTTGCGCGGCCGCCGATGTGCCTCTCATCGCTGATGGTGGATTGCAGTATTCGGGTGATATTGCCAAAGCGATCGCGGTGGGTGCTGACACGGTTATGCTGGGCTCTCTGTTGGCAGGATGCGAAGAGTCCCCCGGCGACTTGGTCTTTTCACAAGGCAAACAGTTCAAGGCTTACCGCGGGATGGGCTCGCTAGGGGCAATGAGTTCGCGCGGTCGCAAGAGTTTTTCTAAAGATCGTTATTTCCAGGCTGAAGTGACTTCGGATGACCAGCTGGTGCCTGAAGGAATCGAAGGGCAGGTCCCGTATTCTGGCACGCTGGCCAATAACGTCTATCAGCTAGTGGGTGGCTTACACCAGTCCATGTTCTACACAGGGGCACGGACTTTGCCTGAGCTGCAGGCTAAAGCCCGTTTGGTGCAGATCACCTCTGCTGGCTTGCGTGAATCGCATCCCCATGATGTCTCGATTACATCTCAGGCGCCTAACTACCGTAGTTCTGATCGCGCTTCTTGATCAAATATTGGTGACACCATTGTGATGGGGTCTTCCTGCTATTTGTGACACAAAGAAATGGTGTCACAAATCGACAGTGCATTCCAGATAAATGTGCGCGGGGTCTTTTCTGTTCTGCACATGAAAGGTCGGGAAGCCAAGGGCGAATAATCGCTAGGGTAGATTGTCCCCAGTAGAGAGTATCCGCATGTCTGACCAGCATTATGTCATCCTCACAATGGCTATCTATCTGTTGGCTATGGTCGGCCTGGGAATAGCTGCATATAAAAGGACTAAAAGCCTAGATGACTATATGTTGGGTGGTCGCGATATTGGACCTATCGTAGGTGCCTTATCGGTGGGGGCTTCTGACATGTCGGGCTGGCTTCTCATGGGGCGCCTGGTGCGATCTACGTTTCTGGTCTTATCGAGGGGTGGATCGCGGTTGGTTTGACCATTGGTGCTTTTCTGAATTGGAAGTTTGTTGCACCCAGGCTGCGCTCTTATACGAAGGTATCGTCGGATTCGATTACGATTCCTTCCTTCTTGGGTTCGCGAGTCCGTGACACAAGCCGGATCATTCGCGTCACCTCCGGCATTATCATCATGGTGTTTTTTACCTTCTATGTTTCATCTGGAATGGTTGCTGGCGGGGTCTTCTTCGAGTCGTCGCTTGGCTACGATTACCTCACTGGCATGTTGGTGGTAGCGGGTGTCACGGTTCTCTACACATTGGTGGGCGGATTCCTAGCCGTCTCGTGGACCGACGTGGTGCAGGGAACCATGATGCTTTTGGCATTGGTTTTCGTTCCTTTGGTGGGGCTCATACACGTTGGGGGACCGGCTGCGATGATCGATGAGATTCAGGCAGTAGGCCCTCATTTGTTGAACCCTATTGGTAATCCTGCGGCTTTCTCATGGCTCACCATTGTCTCGATTCTTTCCGCAGTCTCATGGGGGTTGGACTATTTTGGTCAGCCCCACATTTTGGTGAGGTTTATGGCGCTTCGCACTGTGGGCGAAGTAAAGTCAGCCAGGCGCTTTGGTATTGGTTGGATGATCCTGTCGCTGATTGGTGCCGTATTCACCGCACTTGTTGGTATCGCCGTGTACCATCACGATCAGCAGGCACTTCCCGACCCGGAAGCAGTGTTCATCACCCTGGGGCAACTACTTTTCCACCCTCTCATTGCTGGCTTCATGTTGGCGGCAATCTTGGCTGCGATCATGTCAACTATTTCTTCTCAGTTGCTGGTCACCTCTTCAGCGATCGTCGAAGACGTCTATCACGCATTTACTTCACGTGATATTCGCAGCGGACTGGGCGTTATTATCTCCAGGCTGTCAGTATTAGCTGTGGCGTTGGTGGCCTGCGCGCTATCGTGGGAGCAAAATGAGACAATCCTGGACCTTGTGGCTTTTGCCTGGGCAGGTTTCGGATTGGCCTTTGGGCCAGTTATTCTGCTGTCTCTCTATTGGCGCAAGCTCACGAAAGGCGGAGTTCTCACCGGCATGCTTGTGGGAGCTATCACCGTGGGAATCTGGGGTTCTCTGGATGGCGGCGTATTCGACGTCTATGAAATGCTGCCTGGTTTTACCTTCGCGCTACTGAGTGCCGTGGCTGTTTCGCTGGCAACGTATCGCCCTGATGCGGTGATCGAGTCTGAGTTCGATGAAATGACTGCCGAGGTAGCCACGACTGCCACCAGTTAGCCAACATATCTACTCATGTCATCTATTCAATTGGTGTGAGTGTTGTGAGGAGTAGGTAGCGGGCGTTGTTGTATTCGTATGTGCAGGTGGGGAGGAGTAGGTAGGGGCCATCGGGTGGGTCGTGGGGTTGGTTGGGGGTGGTGATGGTGGTGTGGTGTTGCATGTAGGCGAGGAGGCGGGGGAGGTTTTTGGGTGTACATGAAGGCTTTTTCGCGCCATTGCCCGGCGGGGATGACGGCCCCGTGGGTGATGTTAACAGTGTAGTTGGTGGTGGGGGTGGCGAGGTACATGGTGGGGTGTGCTTGGTAGTAGTCGGGGTTTTTGTATTCGGTGAGTGAGGCGAACATGGCGTTGTTGGCGCTGTGGTGTCCGTAAATAATATTTAACTGGTCGGTGAAGTCCTCTGGGTGGTTGTAGTCGGTGAAAAGACTACCAAGCACGCTGGCGTTCGGCCCTGTGGTTCATGATGATTATGTGAACCGTAACTTCACCGCAGCAGAGCCGAACCGGCGTTGGTTGACCGACATTACCGAGCACTCAAGCGAAAGAAGGCAAGCTTTATTTGTGTGCGATCAAAGATGTATGGTCAAATCGAATAGTTGGCTACGCTATCGATTCTCATATGCGAGCTTCTCTTGCTGTTAGGGCTCTCAAGAACGCTGTATGCCAGCGGGGGTTCCCAACTGGGACCGTCGTTCACTGGGATCGGGGTAGTCAGTTCGGCTCCAAGAAATTCCGTAAGACTTTAACCTGCTATGGCCTGCAGGGGTCGATGGGAAGAGTCGGCGCGTGTGGTGATAACGCGGCAATGGAGTCTTTCTTCGCTCTCCTCCAAAAGAACGTGCTCGATAGACAATCCTGGAACTCAAGGCGACAACTCAGACTAGCGGTTGTTTCCTGGATTGAGGGGAAATATCACCGCAAACGTCGTCAGCGTAGGTTAGGGAAGATGACACCAATCGAATTTGAGCTGATAATGAGAAAAGCTGACCAACAGGCAGCATAAGACACAGACTCAACTAAACCTTCAGCAGTCCCATGGCGCCTCCACTAATGCCCGCACCTGGACCCAGATCAACGACGTGGTCGGCGGCGTCGATGACTGTCTTGTTGTGTTCAACCACAATGATGGCGTTGTGAGCGTCGCGAAGTTTCTTGAGTAGTTTGAGGAGCCGGTGGACGTCGTGGGGGTGGAGACCTGCGCTTGGCTCATCGAACACGTAACATACATCGCTGAGCGCGCTACCCAGATAGCGAATCACCTTGATTCTTTGAGCTTCACCGCCCGAAAGAGTGGTGGATTCGCGGCTAAGCGAAAGGTACCCAAGGCCTACCTCCTCAATCGCATCGAGACGTTCGCGTATGGCAGTCAGGAGAGGCGCAACCTCCGCGTTATTGATGTTTGCTACGGTGCGATGCAGCTGAGTGAGTGGCATGTTCATCCAGTCCACAATCGAAAGTCCTTCAATGAAACTGTTGCGGGCGGCTTCATTGAGGCGACTATCACCGCAATCAGTGCAGGTGGCACGCGTGATGATTCGTTCCAGGGCCGCATCACATGCTCACAGTCCTTGTGGGGCAAGGGGAAAAACGCCGTATCGACAGTTCAACAACATTTGGACTTTTTGGTACAGGAGAGCCAACTTGGGGAGAAATCAATTACCGTGCTTTTGGAGTGTGCAGCAATGACTTCCATAATGAACTCTATGGTCACATGCAGCGCTACCTTGAAGCGCAGAAAGGGGACGGCAGGTTCGCGAACGAGAGGGAAATTGACGACTTTCTGGTAGAAGAATGCTGGTGGATCTGGCATGGGGTGTCCTTCGACTTCCGCAAGCCGGATCACCGAGAAACATGCCAGCTGCACTGCCTGGATCACAAGAACACGGCGCAGGCAGTCAAACACTTCCCGTCGTTTGTGGGCCACAGTTCTGAGCCGAGAGATAGTCTCTGCACGTCTAACAATCCCAACGTGCGGGCGGCTGCATTCTCATCGTGGCTGATCCAAGAGCACGTACCTGGAGCGAGGACGACCAGAAATCCTCGGGATAGGCAGAACAATTTGCGTAGAAGGGGGAGGTAGAGCTGGCGTTATTTGCTAGTCGACACAGTCCCTAGCTCACCTGTTCGCTCAGCTCCAGCCAGTGTTCTTCCGTAGCGTCTTTTTCTTCCGTGAGGGCTTGCAGCTGAGCGGTGAGCTTGGCAAGTCCTTCAAAATCACTTTGGTCATGGCTCGCCATTTTCTGTTGCAGCGCTTCGGCCTGCTTGTCCAGCTTTTCAATCTTCCGTTCGGCCGCGGCAAGTTCCTTTTGTGCGGCGTGAAGTTCAGCGCCGCTGAGGCCACTTCCAGAGGGCCGCGCATTGACCTCGGCAGGGGAGGGAACTTCGGTGTGACTGGTAGCTTGCTGCTGGCGAAGCCGCAGATATTCATCAACACCACCGGGCACGTGACGCAGATGGCCATCGAGGATGGCGTATTGCTGGTCGGTGACGCGCTCAAGAAGATAGCGATCGTGAGAGACAACAATCAATGTCCCCGGCCATGAATCGAGAAGATCCTCCATAGCGGTGAGCATCTGATGATCCACGTCATTCGTGGGCTCATCTAAAAGAATCACGTTGGGCTCACTGAGCAGCAGAAGCAGAAGTTGGAGTCTACGTTTTTGGCCGCCCGAAAGCTCATCGACGCGGGTAGAGAGGTGAGCTTTAGAAAACCCGAGGCGCTCTAACAACTGTGCTGGCGTGAGATCTTTGCCGTCGATGTGGAAGGTGGTTTTTGTTTGTGCCAATACCTCGCGAACTGGGTCAGAGCCAATATCTTTCAACTGAGAAAACTGCTGGTCCAAGATGCCGATGCGAACTGTCTTACCGTGTTTTACGCGCCCAGACGTTGGGGTCAGGTTGCCACTTATCAAGGAGAGAAGCGTTGATTTTCCAGCGCCATTGGCCCCCAGGATTCCGGTGCGTTCCCCTGGGGCGATGCGCCAGGTGACGTGTGAGAGAACCTCATTATCGTCAAAACGTACGCTCACGTCGCCCAGGTCAACTACGTCCTTGCCGAGGCGCGCCACTGCCAGGCGCTGCAGTTGAATGGAATCACGAATAGGAGGAACGTCTTCAATCAGCTGGTTAGCTGCTTCGATGCGGAAACGCGGTTTGCTGGTCCTGGCGGGGGCGCCACGCCTAAGCCACGCGAGTTCCTTGCGCATAAGATTCTGCCGCTTTGCTTCTGAGGCCGCCGCCATTCGGTCACGTTCGACACGTTGAAGGATATATGCAGCGTAACCGCCCTCGAAAGGCTCAATGATGCCGTCGTGAACCTCCCAGGTCTGGGTGCACACCTCGTCCAAGAACCAGCGGTCGTGAGTGATGACAAGGAGGCCACCTTGGTTCTTCGGCCACCGATTCTTCAGATGCTGAGCCAACCAGGCGATACCCTCAACATCCAAATGGTTAGTCGGCTCATCGAGGGCAATAAGATCCCAGTCGCCAGCAAGCAGCGCCGCCAAGGCGACTCGTCTGCGTTGCCCACCAGAAAGCGTGCCTACCGTGGCATCCCAAGGAAGGTCCGCTACCAGGCCAGAGATAACCTCGCGAATCTTCTTATTTCCAGCCCACTCGTGTTCTGGCATGGTGCCGACTATCGCTTGGCCAACTGTCATCTGGGGGTCCAAGCGGTCATCTTGTGAAAGATACCCAATCTGCAAGCCGGAACGGGGGATTACCTGACCGGCATCGGGAGCGCGTTCCCCGGTGAGAATACGTAGCAGGGTTGTCTTGCCCCCGCCATTAGTTCCCACCACACCTATCCGGTCGCCTTCGCCAATCCCAACAGTGAGATCGTCAAAAACAACCTTGGTGGGATATTCGACAGTGACGTTTTGTATTCCAAGCAGATGTGCCACTAAGCAGTAACTCCATGTCCAGGCCAGTTACGAATCTTCGTGAGGATCTCAACCTCAGAGCGATCGAGGATCTTCCCGCCCCACCATACCGAAAGCCAGATGATGGCACATGACCACGCAATCGCGACAAGTGCGGCAATCAGCTTGAGTGCGGTTCCACCGCTCAGTGACCACACCAAAAGACCCGCAGGAAGCGCTGCAAAAAGAGCGGTCACAGCAAACTGAAGCAAACCAATGAGCAGCGTGATACCGAACTGGCCCGTTCCTTTCGTGGACATAGCAGAGGTGCCGGGAGGCTGGACAGGATAAACCCATTGGGATCCGATTATCGAAGTTGCTGTGGCCCCGCAACTGAATACAAGCAAGGATGCAACAGCAAGTAAAGCGATATTACCGGGGGCCATTCCAACCAAAATGCCGAACACTACTGTCGCAACTAGCAGAGCAGGGACCATAAAAATTGCTGATCCCAGGAATCGTCCCAGTCTATCGTGAGCCCCGCGAATACCAGTGGAAACATGCAGCCAAAAGGCAGTCGAATCGTATTGCAATAACGTTCCCAGCACTCTTCCAAGTACAAACGCTGCAAGAATAACGAAGAAGAAGCTCATGCCTGGGAAGTACGCCATGCTCTTATCCATGATAACGGCGACGATGATGAGCGTAAGCGAGCTGAGGGACTGAACACTCAGACGTGAGTCTTTGAGCCAATAGATTTGGGTGCGGGCCGCAACTGCTGCGGTTGGGCCAGATATGCCAAGGCGCTGCCACATGTCAACGAGAGACAAATATTGGGGTACCTCACCGGCGCGAACATGCTCGGTTTGAGTGGCAGTTGGATCGACTTGGGTGCGACCGGCGCGCAAAGCATCCTCAATTGCCGGGGTGATCTTCGCAGCTTTGCCAACCATGGCCGGTCCCAGCATAGCTCTCATCAGCCACCAGCCAAGTGCAATAGTTACTGCGCTGATCAGTATGAGAACGGCGAACTGTGTCCAGTCGTTTTCTACAGCGGCTGCAGGTAGAAACCAAGGGGCGCCAAATGGCGTCCACTTGAGATACGGCAGTAATGAGAGCCAAAAAGAGAGGTCCAGATTCTCTAGAAGATCTGGCAGCAAATAGATGCTGGGGATGAAAACAACGAGGAAAAGAACACCGATGATGAGGCCAGCACGATCTTTAGCAGAGGTCTTTGTTGCTTTGCGTCGCCCCAGCCAGGTTCCTAAAGCTTTGAACCACACCAAAGCCACCAAGCTCCCCAGCACGGCACCCAAGATTGCAGACCACAATCCTAGGCCCCCGCCGATTCCGGCCCAACCCACAATCGCCCCAATTTGGACCAAAAGGAAATACACACCTCCGACGCCAACCCCACCAACAATGATGAGAGCTAAGGCCAGCCTTGAAGAGTTTGACACGTAAGGCGTGAGTTTTATGGGGTCAAGAGTACCTTCTTGGCTTGCAAGCACCACCGGTACAACGATCCATCCCAGCGTGTAGAGGCTGCCCGCCAACGGCAGTAAGAGTGGCATTGCCTGAGCGCCAGCAAGCCCCGCGGTGGCAAGACCAATCGCGATGACGCCTATCCAGATCAATCCGTAAATGTAAGCAATAATTGAGAGAACCAGTACGTATGTTTGTGCACGCAAGGCTTCCCACATGGAGCGCAGTTTGATCCCGGAAAGTTGCCGCACTAACCCCCGTTTACGTGGGGAAGTGCTGGGCGAGGAGGTTAGTTGCCCAACCACGATAGGCCTCCTTCAAGGTGGCGCCCGCCTACCAGCTCAGCGAAACGCTCATCCAAAGTCATATCTCCGGCAACTTCCGCGGTCGTTCCTGCTGCAATCACATGACCTTGATTAATCACAGCCACATGGTCGCAGAGTTTTTCCACGGTATCCATCACGTGACTAGACAGCACCACAGTGCCACCATTGTTGACAAATGCTTGAAGAATCTGCCGGATATTGCCAGCAGAAACTGGATCGACCGACTCGAAAGGCTCGTCAAGAACGACTACGCGGGGGCCGTGGACCAGCGCCGCTCCAAGGGCAGTCTTCTTCGCCATACCTGCCGAGTAGTCGGCAATAATTTTCTTTCCAACGTCGGTGAGGTCTAACACCTCGAGTAGTTCAGCGGTGCGCTTGCGGGCAACGTCTTTAGGTAGGCCGCGCAACATGCCGACATAGGTGAGGTAATCAGGACCTGACATGCGGTCAAAAACCCGCATACCATCGGGCATCACACCGAGAATTTGCTTAGCATCTGAGGGGTTCTTCCATACGTCGATTCCGTCAACATATGCAGTTCCCCGGTCAGGAATAAGGAGCCCTGTTGCCATTGAAAGGCTTGTGGTTTTTCCAGCGCCATTGGGGCCGACCATTCCGAAGAATGAGCCTTGAGGGATGTCGAGGGATAAGTCGCCGACGGCAACTGTGTTACCGAAGACTTTGACGAGGTGCTGCAGTGACATTGCCGGTGTGGTCATGTCACAAGTCTACTGGCTAGGGATTCTCGAACTGGGCCACTAGGGGAAAGAGTAGCGACGCGAGCTCTGTGCGCTCACTCAATTCGAGCACGGAAAGGATCCGTTTTTCGGCTTTGAGTAGTGCTTCAAGGGCTCCGTCCACCCTTTGAGCACCCGCATCTGTGAGTTGTACCAAGACAACTCGCCGATCACGGTTGCTAGGCTTGCGTTGAACCAGCCCTGCTTCTTCAAGTCTGTCAATGCGGTTGGTCATCGTTCCCGACGAGACCAGAAGATCATTCATTAGTGCGCCGGGCGTTGCCTGGTAGGGTTCACCAGACCGCCTGAGAGCGGCTAACACATCAAATTCCCATGTCTCAAGGTCATGAGCAGCGAAGGCTTTTCTTCGTTCGCGGTCCAGATGCCGAGATAATCGTGACAGACGTGAAAAAACCAACATTGGGGAGGGGTCAAGGTCGGGGCGCTCAGTGCGCCAAGCATCGACAATACGCCGGGATTCATCGTCTCGAAATGGGCTCACGAGATCAAGAATACCGGCGTCGAGAGAAAATGCTGGCATACGTCACACTTATCGAGTGTGACGAATCGTCTTTGATGTGGCACAATCATTTGTGTTTTCCGCCTTGGTGTAATGGCAGCACAAGGGTTTTTGGTACCTTTAGTCCAGGTTCGAGTCCTGGGGGCGGAGCGTTACGGTTCCGAACTCGAGAGGTGCACGTGAGCAGTAGTTCGGTTGTGGTGCTGGCCGCAGGTAAAGGCACCCGCATGAAATCAAAAACTCCCAAAGTTCTCCACTCGCTATGCGGACGCACTCTATTGGGTCACGCGCTCCATGCAGCCAAGGGAATCGCCCCTGAGCATATCGTTGCCGTAGTGCGTCATGAACGCGATGCGGTTGCAGCTGAGGCGCAGCGAGTCATCCCTGATGTGATCATCGCTGACCAGGATGATATTCCTGGAACCGGTCGGGCCGTACAGTGCGCATTGATATCCGCCAAGGAAAACGGCGTAGACCTGGGAGACACTGTCTTGGTCACCTCGGGGGATGTTCCACTTCTTGAATCGGCTACTTTGCAAAAAGTGCTTGAAGCGCATGTGGATGCGAGTGCAGCAGTCACTGCGGTTACGACTATTGCGCCAGACCCGACCGGTTATGGGCGCATCGTTCGTGATGGTGAGGCGATTGCTCGCATCGTTGAACAAAGAGATGCCAGCACTGAGGAACGTGGGATCAATGAGATCAACGCGGGAATCTACGCCTTCGACAGGGAATTCTTAGAAGAGGCTTTGCGTGGTCTTGGAACCGACAACGATCAAGGTGAGGTCTATCTCACGGACATTGTTGAGATCGCGGCTACTGCTGGGCGCCTCGCCCAGCCCTATGTCTTAGAGGACACCTGGCAGGCGGAAGGATGCAACGATTTAGTGCAGTTGGCTACTCTGCGCCGCGTTCTCAATACGCGACTATGTGAGCACCACATGCGCCAAGGAGTATCAATCGTTGATCCGGTCACCACCAGCCTTGACGTTGACGTGGTGTTGGAGGCAGATTCACGGATTGAACCATTCACCACTGTGCGTGGTCACAGCATCGTAAGAAGTGGGGCAACTGTCGGCCCTTACGTCGTTATCGAGGATCTGGAAGTCACTCCCGGGTCTACAATGGACGCAGGCTGAAAAGGAAGGGCTGTCCCTCTATGAGCGGCATTATCTCAACCGGTGAAAAACGATTGGTACTGGTCTCGGGGCGCGCATACCCGGGCTTGGCAGAACAGGTAGCCGAATCACTTGGTACGGAGGTGTCTTCCACTACTGCCTACGATTTTGCTTCCGGTGAGATTTACGTGCGATTCAACGAATCTGTCCGAGGCGCAGATGTCTTCGTCCTGCAGTCAATGACCGCACCCATCAACAAATGGTTCATGGAACAGTTGATCATGGTCGACGCCGCTAAACGCGCTTCGGCCAAGCGCATCACTGTTGTTGCTCCGCTCTACCCCTATTCACGTCAGGATAAGAAGCACCAGGGACGTGAACCCGTATCAGCCAAGCTGATTGCTGATATGTATAAGACCGCGGGAGCTGATCGCATCATGAGCGTTGACCTTCACGCCTCTCAAGCTCAGGGCTTCTTTGACGGACCCGTTGATCATTTGTGGGCGATGCCGGTTCTCGTGGACTATGTGCGCGGCCGTATCGACCCTGAAAAAGTCGCTGTTGTGTCACCTGATGCTGGTCGAATCCGTGTTGCAGAAAAGTGGTCTGCAAAACTGGGGAACTGCCCTCTTGCTTTTGTCCACAAAACCCGTGATACGACTCGCCCAAATGTTGCTGTCGCAAATCGCGTCGTAGGTGACGTAACGGGACGTCAATGCGTTCTGGTTGATGACATGATCGATACTGCAGGAACGATTGCTGAGGCTGTCAAGGTTCTCTACGATGCTGGCGCCAGTGATGTGATCGTTGCGGCAACGCACGGAGTGCTCTCTGATCCGGCGCCACAAAGACTGGAAGAGTCAGGCGCATCAGAGGTAATCGTCACAGATACTTTGCCGATCGAGGAAGATAAGCGGTTCCCACACCTGACAGTTTTGCCGATCGCACCCCTTTTAGCACGGGGAATCTTTGAGGTGTTTGAGGACGGCTCAGTGACGTCAATGTTTGACGGGGTCGCGTAGAAAAACTATTCTAAGATAGTTGCCCCGGCGAGGGAGCGTTGCTCCGTTATCGGCAGGGATTCCTTCTCCGGCGCGCGTGAGTACAATCGCTTGAGAGAGGGCATCATGGCCACCGAAAATCATGTGCTGAATGCACAAGTACGCACCGAAACCGGGAAGGGCCCCGCTCGTCGTGCCCGCCGCGCAGGACTGGTCCCTGCTGTCATGTATGGCAAAGGCTTCGAACCTGTCCACTTAGATCTTCCAGGTCACGGAATCTTCCTCATCGTCAAGGATTCAGCAAATGCTGTTATTGAAGTATCGTACGACGGTAATAAGCAGCTGTGCTTGGTCAAAGCTGTGCAGACTCACCCAGTCTCGCGCAACATTCTGCACGTTGATTTGCTAGTGGTCACCAAAGACCAGAAGGTTGACGTGGAAGTTCCAATCGTTCTGGTTGGCGAGCCTGCCCCTGGTACCCAGACACAACAGGAAGAGTTCGCGCTGCCAGTCAAGGCTTCTGCAACTGCTATTCCAGAATCCATCGAGGTGAGCGTCGAAGGTCTCGCTGAGGGAACAGTTGTTCGCGTCTCCGACCTGCAGCTGCCTGCTGGCGTTGAAGCTGAACAGGACGCCAATCAGGATATCGTCTCTATCATCGCTATCACCGATCAGGTTGACGTTGTCGAGGACGCTGAAGAAGCTCTTGCTGAGGCAACTCAGGACAACGACGACGAGTAAGAATACTCGATAGAAGCGCACAGCGTCTGCATAATGGGGAGGGAATTACCCTCCTCTGCGGCGCTGTGTGCTTTTTGGTATTTCGCAACGATGCGCTCCATACACCATATGAAAGGCCGTGAGCACCAATGAGGCGACTGCATGCAATCATTCCCGCGGGAGGGACTGGCACCCGTTTGTGGCCGCTGTCTCGGGCAGATCATCCCAAGTTTTTCCTTGACCTTTTGGGGGAAGGCCGCTCTCTTTTGCAGGCGACAGTGGAGCGGCTACTTCCTATCAGTGAGACAATCACGATCGTGACCGGTAGTCGTCATGAAGACCAGGTGAAGGCACAAATTAGTGACTCCCGCGTGCGAGTCTTAGTGGAACCGAGCCCCCGCGACTCTATGGCAGCTATTGGATTGGCTGTCTACCGGTTAGCCGAAGAGTTTGGCGATGACTGCATTGTCGGCTCGTTTGCCGCCGACCATGTGATAGAAGATGAACAAGAGTTCGTGGCCGCGGTGAACAATGCCATTGAAGGTGCGGCCCAGAACTATCTGACGACTATTGGAATCACCCCCGCTGAACCCTCCACAGCGTTTGGGTATATCGAGCCTGGAAGCGAAATTGCTCCCTCGGTCTACGCAGCACAACGCTTCGTTGAAAAGCCCGAGAAGGACGTTGCTGAAGAGTACTGCCGCAATGGCTTTTTGTGGAATGCAGGGATGTTTGTCATGCGGGCGGGACTGCTCCGTGAGGGCCTGGCACAGATGCTCCCCCAGATGGACCGGGGATTGGCAAAGCTGTCAAGCGGACCGGTGGATGCTGCAGCGTGGAATACGCTTCCTCGAATTGCTATCGATTATGCGCTGGCAGAGCCAATGGCTGCCCAGGGACGGGTAGCTGTAACACCGGGCAATTGTGGGTGGTCCGATATCGGCGACTTCAAGGCTCTAGCAGATATTGCCGGGGTTGAAGGTACCGGAGTGTTCACACGGTCAAAAAAACATGTGGTGACTGTGGGGCTATCAGATGTAGCCGTCATTGATACCGATGATGCGTTGCTCGTGATTGACCTTCACCAAGCCCAAAAAGTAAAGCAGGTGGTTGACCATCTCAAGGAGACTGGTCAAGACCACCTGCTGTAGGTACGAAAATCTATCAGCTAGTTGAGGGAAGCCCCTTTGCGCCACAGGCGTGCCGCCCAGAATATTTGTATGAGGGAGAGAATAACAACGGCCGGTATCCAGCCTACCGGCATGAACTCCACAGTATTGGATGTGAAGAGACTGGCGAATGAGAAGGTGTGGAGTTCCATTCCGCTAGGTCCTAAGCCAATGCCCACGGGTATGAGCAGTATCGTCAGCAGTAACGTCATTTGAGTGACAAAGTACGATGCAACCATAATCACCACGGGGCCGCCGATTCCCCAGCGGTTCAATGGCTCGATGGACCCCAATGTTGCAGCGAAGAATAGTGATATCACTAGGTTGAAAAGATAGGTTACGGCGACGATTCCTACGACGATAAAGGCCCATGCAGGGGTAATCTCTAGTACCTGATCCCACCAATTGGCAAGTGTTCCCAGTTCGCCAGCGGAGGCGACAATGGCTAACGCAAGTAATACTGCGATTATCGCGCTGACCACAGTCGCAATAACAGCCCAGGCAAGTTTTGCCCAGTAGATGCGTGGTCCTGGTATCGGCAGTGTCTGCGTGAGATAGCCTTCTCTGCGATAACTACTGGCCCAATAGTCAATACCCAGATAGAGCTGGGTTGCAGGTATTAATAGAACCGTCACCATAACAGCGAAGGCCAGGCCCAGTGACGATAGCGCGGGAATTTTCATGAGAATCATGAGGCACCCGACCGTGGCTATTCCAAGGGCAATAGCCCAAATGATGAGAATGCCATCACGAGTGCGCAGGTATTCATATTTGAGTAGTTTGGAGGTCATTGGTACACCTTCCTGAAGAGCTGATCCATCGACAGTCCGTGTTCGCCTCGCAAATCATCGACCTGTCCCGTGAGGATCACACGTCCTGCACGCATCATGACAATAGAATCCAAGATTGGTTCTAAATCGTGAATAAGGTGCGTAGAGATGAGGACTAGAGAGTCACTATCCAAATGGCGGGTGATGGCCTGAAGTAGCACATCGCGAGCCGCAGGATCCACTCCTGATATTGGCTCATCCAACAGATAGATTCTGGCTTTGCGGCCCATGGCCAAAGCAATCTGCACTTTTTCGCGCATTCCTTTACTCATTTCCGAGAGCTTTTTGTCACGCGGGAGTGCGAATAGATCTAGTAGGTCTTCTGTTCGTGCAGGGTCGAAATCGGCGAAGAAGTCACGGTAGAGGTCGATGCATTGGGGGATCGTCGCCGAATTTGCCAGGAATGATGTATCTGGAAGGAACGAAACTATTGCTTTGGTTTCTGGACTAGGCTTCATGCCGTTGATACGGACATGTCCGGAATATCCTTGGAGTACTCCAGCTAGTATTTTTAGCAGCGTTGTCTTACCGCATCCGTTTTCCCCTAGCAGCCCGACCACCTGCCCCGTGCCTAGTTGGAGATTAAGGCCCGCAAGCGCCGGGAAACCACTGAATGTTTTAGTGAGGTCTCTCACCTCCAGTATTGGTTGGTCTTCATTCATGCGTTATGGTGTCCTTCCATTGAGTGGTGATGAGATGGGTTGCCTGCTCTGAGCTCATGTGTAGACCTTTGGCCTTGACGATGAAATCACGTGCAGCGTCAGTGGCAAGAGTTAGTTGAGCTTTTTCGATGAGTCGGGGATCATCGGTGACAAAACGTCCAGAGGTTCGCTCTGAACGGCACAGGCCGGTGCGTTCAAGTTCGGCCAAGCTGCGTTGGACCGTGTTGGGATTGACCCCCATCTGGGATGCAAGATCGCGTACCCCGGGGATGCGGGAGCCTGGAGGCCAG
Source organism: Scrofimicrobium canadense (assembly GCF_009696615.1). Taxonomy (GTDB): domain Bacteria; phylum Actinomycetota; class Actinomycetes; order Actinomycetales; family Actinomycetaceae; genus Scrofimicrobium; species Scrofimicrobium canadense. Next base: position 82,944 of record NZ_VULO01000003.1, on the reverse strand, counting down.
ATTCCCACGGCGATGTTTCGCGCAAATTCGTCGTGTAACTGCAGCCAGATTGGTTGAGTGTTGTCAAAATCCATCGCACCCCCTTGTCTTACTGTATTAGGTGATTAATACAGTAAGACAATTGTGGAGTGATTGCAAATTCTTTCGCACTCATGACAGTGTGCTAATACCTGTGGCAGTTTGATATTTGTCGCCGGGACACTGTTTTATTCGCCGGGATACGCCAAGGGCTTTGGGGGATTGACTAAGAAGCAATATCAGTGACGCTGCGGTGCGAGAATAGCCGCCCCAATGAGACCCGCCAAGAGAGACCCCGCGAGAACGCCGATGGTGGCATGACTTCCAACGGTACTGCCAACCCCAAAAGAAAGCTCGGATACCAACAGTGAGACTGTGAAGCCAATCCCGGCAACAAATGACATGCCGATAAGGTGGCGCCAGCGCAGCGCTGGTGCCAGCTCCAAGGACGGAATGTGGGTAAGGAGGAAAGTTGTCGACAAGATACCCAGTGGTTTGCCAAGGACGAGCCCAATGATGATTCCAAGGGCGACAGGATCACGAAGAGCTTCGCCTAGTCCCGAGAAACCACCAATAGTTACCCCCGCCGAAAAGAAGGCAAAAACGGGCACAGCCACCAGTGTCGATATGGGACTCCAACGACGAATGAAATACTGGGTCATCTCTTTGGTGGCTGAGTAGGAAGGCGTGGTCACGACAATGGGGACAGTAAATCCCAGGGCAGCTCCAGCGATAGTGGGGTGAATGTCCGAAGCGTGCGTGAGCCCCCACGTTAGCAATGCCAGTGGCAACAATATCCACCAGGCGTGGATGCCGCGCCTAAGTAAGAATGCGAAGATGATGAGGGGGATGAAGGCAAGTGCCAACCACACGAGGTTTACTTCTTCGGTGTACACGGCCGCAATAATGATGATGGCAATAAAATCGTCGACGACGGCCAAGGTGAGGAGAAAGACGCGCAAGGCTGTTGGCAAGCGGCGCCCCACCAGTGCAAGGAGTGCTACAGAGAACGCTATGTCGGTTGCTGTGGGAGTAGCCCATCCCTGCAAGGCTTCCTGACCACCAGAATGGTTCACCAGGACATAAAGCAATGCTGGCATAAGCACCCCACCGCAGGCCGCGGTAATAGGTAGCAGGGCAGTGCGAGGATTGCGGAGGCGCCCGATGACAAACTCTTCTTTCAGCTCCAAACCGACAACAAAGAAGAAGATTGTCAGTAGACCATCAGAGGCCCACTGGCCAACACTGAGTGAAAGATGCAGCTGAGGGATTCCCAGGCGAAAATCTCGCAGCGCCTGATAGGCAGGTGCAAGGGGACTATTGGCAAGGATGAGAGCCAGGATAGTGGCACCAAGTACCAGGGAGCCGCCGAAGATGTCTGAGTTCAAAGCTGCTTTAATGCGCCCATGCAAGGAGCGACGCTTGGGTGAGTATTTCATGGAGGCCTTTCGTCGATCACCGATCCGCACGGACCAGTACCGACCAGACTTCCCGGCACACCGCTTTCCAGTATATCGAGAGATAGAAAAACGAGTGACAAAAAGTGCCCAACCACACGGGCCGGGCACTTCCTGTCAGATTAGGCAAACCAGTTGTTGACTGCAGCAACGACTTCTCGATCGAAAACGTCATCGCTGTGGTGTTCATTAATCCACCCAGTGAAAGACCCGCCGACAAGTTCGTCAAGTTCCTTGCGGCAAGCGTCCGGATCTTCTACTGCGCGTGTAAGCAGCGTGGTTGCCTCATCTTCAGTGTCGTAAAGGAATGGGTAGCCCTCTGGCACCAAAATCCGCGCCCATTCAAGATTGGGAAATACTCCTATTGCGCCAGCGCCCATCGCTTCCACATATGACAGGCCATAGGATTCTTCAGCTGCGGTAGCCAAGAATGCCGTCGTGTGCGCTAGAGCCTCCCAATAGGAATTGCGCTCTGCTGTGAGTGGGCCGACCCAGACCCAGTTGAGTCGTGAGAATTGCATTGCTTTCTCGCTGACCAAATGTGACTCTTGGAGGCGCATTTCGACCTTGAGAGGAACCTTATCCCGAACCTTCTCTACCACTTTGCGGAAGAGGTCGGGGCGCTTGCGGTCGGAGAGATAGATGGCCGGATAGAGAACTACTGGCACGTCGGTTTCCTGGCGATCTTTGACGTGATCGAGGCGGAAGCCCAAATTCACCCACGCTAGTTTTGCTTGTTCTGCTAATGAACTGACGGTGAGTTTGCGGGTGAGTTCGCGAATCTCGGATGCTGTGCGCTCAGAGTTGGCGAAAGTGGGAAAGAGTGCGCATGACAACGCCATGGTGGGGCGCTCCACGGTGCTCTCTAAATCGGAGGTTGGCCACCAGACAAAATTCATAATGTTGGCGTGGGCCCCGCCGGATTCTCGATAGATGGTGTTCCAGATGTCTGTGGAATCTAGAACATCCATGTTGATAATGACGGTGTCCTCAGGGTCAACGAACGCGATTGGAACAACATCAAAGCCGTCGCAGCGGCGAGGCACAGGCCCGATGACTTGGGCCTCTGGAAAGAGTCGCAGGAAACGCCGCACTAGGGTTGCCCCCGAGTCGTGACCGGCTACCCTACCATCTTCACTGATGACGGTGGCTTCTCGTTTGATGGCAATTTTCATGAGTTACCTCCAGCTTGGTTGGTGAGGGCGAGTTCGTCCTCATCGGCGGGGGCCGACTGAATCCTCATCCCGTAGAAAGAACGATAGACGAAGAATGTGGAGATGAGGAAGAACACTGCGGAAAGAATGTAGACCAGTGTGCTCAGTCCTTCGTTTGATAGGTGAACTCCCAGTTCAACAGCCAGCAGTCCGAAGAGTGTGGTGAACTTGATGATGGGGTTCAACGCAACGGACGAGGTGTCTTTGAATGGATCGCCCACGGTATCTCCGACAATGGTGGCATCGTGGAGGGCAGTGCCCTTGGCATGCAGGTCGGTTTCGACAACCTTCTTTGCATTGTCCCAGGCACCTCCGGCATTTGCCATGTAGATAGCTTGGTAAAGGCCGAAGATGGCGATGGAGATCAGATAGCCGATGAAGAGGAACGGCTCTACAAAGGCGAAAGCCAATGTGGCAAAGAATACCGCTAGGAAGATGTTGAGCATTCCTTGCTGCGCATACTGAGTGCAGATTTCCACGATAGCGCGTGAGTCTTTTTCGCTGGCTCTTTCTGAAGAATCATCTAGTTTGATGGTCTTCTTGATGTATTCAACTGCGCGGTATGCGCCTGTGGTCACTGCTTGAATAGAGGCCCCTGAGAACCAGAAGATGATAGAGCCACCCAGGATGAATCCCAGCAGGAAGGGGGCATGCATGATGGATAGGAACGCCGTGTTTTCGAGACCATTGGTCAGTCCGATAATGATCGAGAAGATCATGGTAGTGGCCCCAACGACAGCAGTTCCAATGAGAACTGGTTTGGCTGTTGCTTTGAAGGTGTTCCCGGCACCATCATTTTCTTCAAGCATGTACTTGGCACGTGACCACTCTGGCTTTTCACCTAATGCCTTGGTGAGTTCTGCTTCGATTCCTGGTACCTGTTCGATTTGTGAGAGCTCGTAGACTGATTGCGCATTGTCAGTTACTGGTCCGTACGAGTCGACAGCAATCGTCACTGGCCCCATACCTAAGAAACCGAATGCGACGAGGCCGAAGGCGAATACTGCAGGCGCATCGACTTGCATAACATCGGCGAGGCCGAAACTGGAGATCCACAAAGCTACCGCCATGAGACCAACGATGACGATTCCCAGCCAATAGGCAGAGAAGTTTCCTGCCACGACACCTGAGAGAATGTTGAGTGAGGCGCCGCCTTCCCGGGAGCTCTTCACAGTTTCGCGAACGTGGCGGGACTTGGTGGAGGTAAAGACTTTCACCAATTCTGGAATAAGAGCTCCGGCCAGGGTTCCGCACGTGACAATGGTGGCAAGAATCCATCCCAGTTGCTGACTTCCGAGGATGGCCCAGCTGGTGAGGTAAGTGAATCCAATACAGATGATTGAAGTGATCCACACTAAGGATGTGAGGGGCGCTTCGAAGTTCATCTCTTTGGCATTGCGGTATTTATTGTCGGTGATGAGAGCGTTGATTCCGTACGCCAGCACCGAAGCAACCAGCATTGCTGCGCGGATTGCAAAAATCCAGACTAGGAGAGTGGCTTGAATATCGGGATTGAAGGCCATGATGATGAAGGTCACTAAGGCGACACCGGTAACACCATATGTCTCGAAACCGTCAGCTGATGGGCCTACGGAGTCTCCCGCATTGTCTCCGGTGCAGTCGGCGATGACTCCTGGGTTTCGTGGGTCGTCTTCGTCAATCTTGAAGACGATCTTCATCAGGTCGGAGCCGATGTCAGCAATCTTTGTAAAGATCCCGCCAGCGATGCGCAATGCTGATGCACCTAAGGACTCTCCGATAGCGAAGCCGATGAAACATGCACCGCCCAGGGTGGGGGGTAAGAACAGCAGAATTATCAGCATGACGAAGAGTTCAAGAGAGATCAGAACCATGCCAATCGACATGCCTGACTTGAGAGGAATCCGGTGCAGAGGGAGGGGCTTGCCACCCAATGCGGCGTACGCGGTGCGCGAGTTGGCAAGAGTGTTAACACGGATGCCAAACCACGCGACTCCGTAAGAGCCTGCCATGCCAAGAAGGGAGAAGAACACAATAATGAGTACGGCCCCCCATGGGAAGGACATGAGCACGTTGTAATAGACAACGATGACGGCCGTAATGAAAACCCACAAGATGAGGAGGAATTGTCCCTGTTTGGTGAGATATGCGCGGCATGTCGAATAGATGAGTTCCGAAATCTGCAGCATCGCTTTATGCACTGGCAGTTTCTTCAGCTGCGCATAGACGACAAGTCCGAATGCAAAGCCAAAGAAACACAGAATAAGCCCGATGTAGAGCACGCCTCGGCCGCTGAGGCCGATGGCCGTTGTGGCTTGATCGAGAGCAGGAATCTCTAAACTAGCCTCTCCCTTCGCGTCCTCTGGTATTTCGATACCGGTGCACCCCGTCATGAGGGTTGCGGCCGTGAGCGCAGTGATGCTGAGAAAAAACTTCTTGATTGGATGAGTAAAGGGGGCCCGAGTCCGCCCCGAACTGTTGATGGTCATTTTGCCTCTGGGTAGTCGCTCCATTGCTGGCGTTTCCACCTTAGTTCGCTTGGCAGAAAAGCCAAGGCGTTTGGACTGGGCAAAGGTAATTCGAAAGCAAAAAACCGGTGCTTTAGCGCTCTAGCCTTTAATCGAAAGGGACAGAGGTCCTAATCTAGCTGCGTAAGGTGGTCGACGACCGCAAGGAGGCTTTCGTGATCGGATGCACCAAGCGTGCGGATGGGCGAGGGAGTGAACATATTTTCAAAATACAAGCCATCGCCTATGAGCTTGATTGCATAGGCTGCGTGGGGATTTGGAATCTGTTCGCGAAGGACCATAAGCCACTGTTTGTCGGCGTATGAGGCTGCTTCTCGGGCGACCTCGTAACCGGCATCTTGCAGGCGGGCTGCTGCCAATAGTGCCCGATCGAGGGGACTGTCGGTGAACGTCGAAGCTCGGACATAATACCGAGCCGCACCCTCGGGGGCTTGGCGCATTACCTCGACGTCCTGGTCAACGAGGGTAGTGAGGCGGCCACATATTCCTTCTACCAGTGCCTCCTTGGAAGCAAAATGATAGATTAATCCGCCTTTGGATACGTGAGCTCTTGCGGCGATTGCATCCATTGTGGCTCGACGTTCCCCACTTTCACCCAATATTGCTTCATAAGCGTCGAGAATGCGTTCGCGGGTAGGACTCATGCTTAGCATCATAGCTAACGGATCATCTCACATTCGTATGTCTTGCCGACTGAACCGACTAGACGGTACAGTAACACGGGTGTCACCGCAGTGACACCTCCATAAAGATTTTCGGGGTAAATACCGTGACTACGACAATGAGTGAAACAACGAGGAAGTCTACTGATCTGCGCAGGTGGATAGCGTTGGCGGTTCTTATGCTGCCGGTGCTGTTAGTGTCCATTGACGGCACTGTCGTGAACCTTGCCCTTCCCATGATTTCATTGGAGTTCTCCAGCAGCGGCACCCTCTTGCTATGGATTATCGACGCATATTCTCTGGTGTTGGCCGGACTCCTTGTCACAATGGGAAGCTTGGCTGATCGATTTGGCCGCAGACGGATGCTTCTCATCGGCGCGTCAGGTTTTGCTCTTATGTCAGTCGGTGCGGCCTTTTCGCCTACGGGTCTCACCCTGGTGTTTTTTAGAGCTGCGCTAGGGTTTTTCGGTGCCATGCTTATGCCAGCAACGCTGTCAATCATCCGTAACATGTTCACCGATCGATCTGAGCGACGTCTAGCGCTGGCAATATGGGCTGCTTCGTTTTCTGCGGGAGCTGCTCTGGGGCCGGTAGTTGGAGGCATACTTCTTCAGTATTTCTCATGGCATTCGGTATTCCTCATTGCTGTACCGTTGTTGGTTCCCATGCTCATCCTTACCCCCATCTTTGTTCCCGAGTCCAAAGATCCGCAGCCCGGACCTGTTTCCATCCTCAACGTGGTGCTTTCGATGGCAACCTTGACGCCAGCCGTCTATGCCATTAAGACAATTGCCACTGAAGGCTTTACCCCGCTGAGCGTAGGCGCGTTGGTTGTGGCGCTAATAGCTGGCGTGTGGTTTGTCTACCGACAGCTGCATTCCACCGCACCGATGCTTGACATTCGGTTATTCTCCAGTCGCTTCTTCTCAGGATCTGTCCTCACCAACCTCTTTATTGTCTTTTCGATGGTGGGATTCTTGTATTATGCGTCCCAACACCTGCAACTAGTGGAGAGGCTAGATCCCATCCACGCAGGATTGACGTTACTTCCAGGCACTGTCGTCATGATGGTTTCAGGAATAGGTGTTGTGTCCGTCGCCAAGAGGGTCCCCGTCAACCGCATCATCTCCGTGTCGGTGTTGATTGCGGCTATAAGTTTCGGTCTATTGGCTGCTTTCGGAGTGGGTGCATCACCACTTCTCGTTGGAGGTGTTTTTGCGCTTCTTGCATTAGGAACAGGACCGGCAGAAACACTGACAAATGATGCTATCGTGTCGGCGGTTCCCGCACATAAAGCGGGCGCAGCCTCAGCGATTTCCGAGACCGCCTATGAGGTGGGTGCAGTGCTGGGAACTGCAGTATTAGGTACCGCCTCGGTTGCCACCTACCGTTCCAATGTGGCCTTGCCTCAGGGCTTGTCTCCTGCGCAGCGTCTCGAGGCTGGTGAGACCTTGGGGGGAGCGGTGAGCGTGGCCGATACATTGCCTGCTGCTGACGCGAACAGCCTTTTGGCATCGGCATACCAAGCTTTTGACTTGGGAGTTGTCGCCATTGGTGTTATGGGTGCGGTGATTATGGGAATTGCGGCCGTCGCATCGTGGATACTCCTACGTAGGCCTAAGACACAGTAGGCATACTGAAGCCTATGAGTGAGAGCTTTCAGCCTGGTGGCATTTACCTCGACCGATTCCAGATCGACACTGTGCGTGGGCCGGTAGTCGTGGTTGATGTCTTACGAGCCTTCACAAGCGCTGCATACGCCTTTGCAGGCGGAGCTACACAGATCACTCTTGTTGGGACAGTAGAGGATGCCTTCGCACTCCACCGCGAGCATCCGACGTGGCTGCTCATGGGGGAGGACGGGGGACACCGCATACAAGGATTCGATGTGTCAAACTCTCCGGTCGAGGTGGCCCATGCGGACCTTTCAGGGCGTGCGCTCATACAACGAACCACTGCGGGCACTCAAGGGGTACTTGCCTGCGCAAATGCTGACCGAGTCTTTGCCAGCGGCTTAGTGACAGCGTCGGCGACGGCGCGCGCTATTGGGCAAGATCAGCCTCACTATGTGGTGACCGGTTCCTGGCCAGGCAGGAAACTATCCGGGAATGACGATTGGTGGACTGCGCAGCTGATTGAAAGGGCACGCAAAGGTCAGGCATTGTTGTCTGGAGAAACTGAGCAGCTTATACGCGATTCCGACGAGGCTCGGTGGACGTTGTCCTTAGGTGAGGGATCAGTGCACACAGACGACGTCGAATATGCGCTGCGTACGGATCTCTTTGACTTTGCAATGGAGGCAAACCTAGAGGGCTCCCACTGGGTTCTCAGGCAGGTGTGACTTCCGCCCTTACGAGTCCGTAGCGATAGGCTTCGAGCAGCGCTTCCCATGATGCCTCGATAACATTGGTTCCCACCCCAACGGTTGTCCAGATGTCACGAGAATCCTCCGTGTCGATGAGGACCCGGGTGAGTGCATCCGTTCCTCCGCGGTCTTCGTCAAGAATGCGCACTTTAAAATTGCGAAGCCTGAACTGGTCAACTTGAGGATAGACGCCGCGCAGGGCACCTCGCAAAGCATTATCGAGGGCGTTGACGGGGCCGTTGCCTTCAGCAGTGGTGACGAAGCGGCCCCCGGCATGAAGTTTGATGGTTGCTTCTGATTCAGTAAAGATACTCTCGGGAGTTACAGTAACTTCGCGGGTCGTCACCTTCCACGATTCGATGCGCCACAGCACAGGTGCCGTGCCCATTTCTTCACGCAGCAGCAGATCAAAGGATGCGTCCGCCGCGTCATAGGTATATCCCTCCGCCTCGCGGGCTTTGACTGTGGCAGCAATGCGGCCGGTGAGCTCTTTGTCATGACTCACGTCGAGTCCCAACTCGGCCGCTTTGAGCTCAATAGAGGCACGGCCCGCCATTTCCGATACCAGCATGCGTCTGGCGTTACCCACCTGTTCAGGTTCCATGTGTTGGTAAAGGTCGGGATTGACCTTGATAGCCGAAGCATGCAGCCCAGCCTTGTGGGCGAAAGCAGAATGACCGACGTACGGGTCGCGGGCAAATGCCGCCATATTGGCTATTTCTGCCACCGTATGGGAAACAGACGATAGATTCCTCACCCCCTGCGGGGGAACCACATCGTAACCCATTTTGAGCTGTAGATTCGCAATACAGGTGAGGAGATTAGCGTTGCCGGTGCGTTCCCCATAGCCGTTGACGGTTCCTTGGATGTGCCTAGCGCCCGCCTTTACTGCAGCAAGCGTATTGGCAACGGCGCACCCAGTGTCGTTGTGAGCGTGCATTCCCACAACGACGTCGGCGTAACCCTCTTTGTCCAGCATAGTCCTCACGGCGCGAATAGCATCGGCAATTGAGTGGGGCAGCCCGCCACCATTCGTGTCACAGCAGATAACCGTTGTTGCACCAGCTTGCGCCGCAGCAAGAGCTACATTAAGTCCATAGGTAGCGTCGAAGGCAAGTCCATCGAAGAAATGTTCTAAGTCGACCATTACCTCGCATCGAGAGGAAAGAAAACTGACGGTATCAGCAACCATCCGGAGGTTTTCTTCCTCGGAGGTTCGAAGTGCCTGTTTGACATGGCGCGGATCTGACTTTGCCACTAGCGTGACTACTGACGCCCCGCTTTCAGCAAGGGCCAGAACCTGAGAATCGTCTTTTGCTGATATGCCAGGCTTACAGGTAGACCCGAAGGCTGCAAGCCTGGCACGAATGTCGGGTGCTAGGGTGGCAGCCTGGCGAAAAAATTCGGTGTCTTTAGGAATCGCTCCTGGCCAACCGCCCTCAATGTAGTCCACACCAAGAGAATCAATCACTGTCACAAGCCGTAGCTTGTCGGCAACAGAGAGCGAGATTCCCTCCATTTGTGCACCATCGCGCAAAGTCGTGTCATAAGCCTGTACGTGAACCATGGTAAAGAGTCTCTACTACATCAGTGTTGTGTGGCTGACCCGTCCAAACTGGGGCCCTCTAGTGGGTGGAGCGGACATATACTTCTACCCGCCAGCGTGCATCGCCAGATTGCGGTCTCCACTGGCCATCCGACTGAGCGGGGTCCAAGCGCCATCGTGCGGGATCAATGGGTGGAGCCTTCACGCCCGGACCCACCTCAAGATCCAGCTGCGAGACGACCAAACGATCCACCAGGTCAATGGTTTGGGCATAGACCTGCGCCCCACCGGTTATCCACGCATCTTCGCCTTCCACATGATCCAGAGCTTGAGCTAAGGACGACACAACAGTGGCCCCCGGTGCCACATAGTCTTTTTTCGAGGTGATAACAATGTTTTCGCGTCCGGGAAGCGCACCACCGAGCGCCTCCCACGAGGCGCGCCCCATGATAACCGGCTGCCCCATTGTCTGTTCTTTGAAGAATGTCTGGTCAGCAGGGACACGCCACAACATTCCAGTGCCAGAACCGATGACACCGTTGCGATCTTGAGCCCAGATAGAGCTGAGCGTCATACTGAAACCTTCGCTTTGATGGCCGGATGGTGCTGGTAGTCAACTACCGCAATATCGTCAAAGTCGTAAGAGAAGAGATCCTTAGCCTTAGCAAGTTCTAAGCGTGGGAATGGGTAGGGTTCACGCGAAAGCTGCTCTTGTACTTGGGTGAGGTGATCAAGGTAAATGTGGCAGTCGCCCCCTGTCCAAATGAAGTCACCGACCTCTAGCCCTGCTTGTTGAGCCAGCATGTGGGTGAGTAGGGAATAAGACGCAATGTTGAAGGGGACTCCCAGGAATAGATCGGCGCTGCGTTGGTATAGCTGCAGACTAAGTTTTCCATCAACGACGTAGAGCTGGAAAAAAGCATGACATGGTTGTAAAGCCATCTGCTTGAGCGCGCCCACATTCCACGCAGAGACAATCATGCGCCGAGAATCGGGGTTGGTGCGCAAGGTGTTTAAGACTTCAGCTAACTGGTCTACTGTCTCCCCGCCGGCTGTCTGCCATGAACGCCACTGGACTCCGTAGACTGGGCCAAGTTCGCCGTTCTCGTCGGCCCATTCATTCCAAATGCGAATGCCGTTATCTTGCAACCATTTCACATTGGACTCTCCGCGGATGAACCACAAGAGTTCCCCTACAACAGACTTGAGATGTATTTTTTTTGTTGTGACGACGGGAAAACCCTTGGCTAGGTCGTAGCGGATCTGGCGTCCGAATACTGACAGGGTTCCGGTCCCAGTTCGATCATCTTTGCGTGCGCCATTGTCAAGCACATCGCGCAGGAGGTCTTCATACTGCCGGTCTATCATTCTTCTACCGTAATCGTTGTCCTGTGAGGCACCACATGGTCCAGTGTTCGACCGATGGTGCACTGTCTGTCGATAGCGCGCAATGCTCTTTTGATCACTGCGGCAATCTCTTCGTCACTGTGCCCGGAGAAATCAGGGACCAGTTCAACGGTAAAGTCTGTGTAGCGATTTTCTGCTTCGGAATACTCCCCATCAATGCCAGCACTGAGTTGGAAGTCTTCACCGAGGAGGCCAGCCAACCGGTGATCCGATGACATGGCATTACATCCCAACAGTGCCATTTTTAATAGCTCTCCAGGGCTCCACTGGCCTTCACCTTTGCCGATTTCGAGAGTTGCGCCGCGCTCATTTTCGCCGTGATATTGGCGGGTTCCTGTGCGTTCAATATGCAGGCTCATGCGTGCTGCTCCAACCACACTGAAGAAGCATCTAGCTCTCCTTGCACGAGGCGGGGGACATACTTCACGGCTTCTTTTTCTATACGACCGCCTACAAGGGGAATGGAAACCTTCACGTCTCCGCTCATACTGCGCTGAGTCTCATTCCCGGCTCCTGTCAGTGTGGACTGTGAGGTGAATGATACTGGTGCACCTTTAGCGACTATCTGAGATGTGCCGGTTGCGGCATCTGTCCCCGAACGAGTCCATTCCTCTACCAGAGTCACCTGTACATCGCTTTTGACGAAACGTTGAGCAACTGAGGGAAGATCCGAGGCGGGGATTAGGGCGCTCACCTCAACGCGGAACTTACTATCGTCGCCTTTGACCTGTACCTGCGCGTCATCCAGGTGGGCTGCCGCTAGGCGTTTGACCGTGTAGTCGGGGTCTTGATACATCTGCCAGATGCGATCAAAAGCAGCGGGGTAGGCATAGTCTTCTTGAAACTTCATCTCACTCCTCATATTTGTTTTCATCTTAGTCGGGCTCGCTCGCTTAGGCTCTATCGATCGAGGAGGCTAGGCTTAAGGTGTGTTAAGTCTGAATCAATTAGTGCGTGAGTCCTCTGCCGTACCACTGAGCAGAGAGGCAACTGACCATCTTTACGCGTTGATGTCGGACTGGCAGGTCATTGCAGACCTTGTTGGAGCCGATTTGGTTTTGTGGCTTCCGACCTCTGACGGCCGTTTTGTTGCTGCGGCGCTATGCCGTCCTGCGACGTCGTCAACCGTCCATGTTGAAGACATTATCGGGCGTTTTTCGTCTTCTGTTCGCGGGGCAGCACTGATGGAGGGGCTGGATACCGGACAGATTGTTGAACCCACTGGTTCCGATTGGGCGGGGGCGTATTCGACGTCAGTGGCGTATATTCCAGTGCCGGTGGACGGCAAACCGGTTGCCGTTATCAGCCGTGAAATGAATGTCGCTGCCCGGGGGAATACGGTCGGGCATGGCATGTGGACTGAGTGGGCTGGCAACGTTCTGATTGAGATGATTGCCCGCGGTGAATACCCCTATCATGAGGCCCCCACCATGGCGGGACACGGTATTCCACGTGTCATTGACGGTGCACTACTTCTCGATGCAGAAGGTGTTGTGCGTGACATGACCCCTAACGCGAACTCTTGTATGAGACGGCTAGGAATCCGCTGTGACCTGGTGGGAACAAATCTTGGTGAAGCAGTCACCTCGGTTTTGCGCGATGGATCGGCGGTTGAGGAAACGATGGCTGTGGTGGTGATGGGGCGAGCCCCGTGGCGAGTCACGGTTGAAGCCAACGGTCACGCTGTTAATATTCGGGCCTTGCCGCTGTTGGAATGGGGCCAACGGATTGGCGCAGTGTTGCTCACCCGCGATGTTTCAGAGACACATCGCCGTGAGCAGGAACTGATGACCAAGGACGCCACTATCCGCGAAATCCATCATCGCGTGAAGAATAATCTTCAGACGGTGTCGGCACTGTTGCGCATGCAATCGCGTCGATCAGATTCTGCAGAGGTCCACGATGCTTTGCATGAAGCTGGGCGCCGCGTGCAGGCGATTGCGACGGTGCACCAAGCTTTGAGTCAAAATGTTGATGAAGTCGTTGGTTTCGACGAGGTGGCACGGACAGTTTTGCGAATGGCAGGGTCGGTCGCCTCGATGGACCATAATGCCCGGGTGGTCGTCGAAGGAGAATTTGGTCCGATTCCAGCCGATGCTGCAGCTGCCCTAGCCACTGTGCTCACCGAACTGGTGACCAACTCTGTCGAACACGGGTTTGTGGGGCGTGATGGAACCGTTACGGTGAAAGCTCAACGCAATGGAGATTCCTTGACCGTTGTCGTTGAAGATGACGGAGTTGGTATCGAAGAAGGCAGAGAGCTTAGCGGCCTAGGTACACAAATCGTTGAGATGATGGTCAAAGGTGAACTCCACGGAACCATTGATTGGGCGCGCGCAAATCCTGGAACCATCGTGACGCTGCACCTTGATGTCAGCGAGTAACGATGTGAAAAATCAGGATGCGCGGCGGGCGCGGGCAGCACGCCTCTTGAGGGAGCGGCGCTCTTCTTCACTCATGCCGCCCCATACCCCAGAATCCTGGTTGTTCTCGATTGCCCAACGCAAGCAGACCTCAACGACCTCACATGTTGCGCATACCATTTTGGCTTCGGCAACCTGTGATATAGCCGGACCCGTATTTCCAATCGGGAAGAAAAGTTCAGGGTCAACACTCAAACAAGCAGCGCGGCTACGCCAGTCCATTACTTGGCTCCTTAAAATGTGGTCAACATACCACTGACAACTCAGATAAATACCAGTGTGAAGCACGAAGCCGCCTCGATCAAGAGTTTTGTGAGCGAACCCGCATATGACTGCTGTGGTGAGTATCACAGTGACGATGAGTTGCCCATGTGACTGCGTCTTTCACTGCCATCACGCCCGTGTCTTCAAGGTATGGGTAACTGGCTCGTAACCACAAGGAATCCGCTGGATAGCGCTGAGCTAGATGGCGAACCACATCAAGAGAGGGCTGGGAAAAATATACCGATGTATGTCCAGCTGTCAGTGCTTGGAAAAACTGATGAGGCAGATAGTGTGTGCATTCCCAAGTATCCGCAAGGCCACTGTTGCCCACTACCGCATCGGCGTGGTCAATGACGACGGGATGGGGTAGATCTAAGGGATTTGCTACCGGTTTCATGAGATCGTCGCCTAGCTGGACCATCGTGAGTGGAAGGCTGTCTACATAGTTCATGGCAAGAAAACGCCCCGCAAGGGAAGAAATTGCCTCTTCACGAACCAGCTCACAGTCGGGACTGGCATCACGGAAAGTTGGCAGTGATGGCACAATCCGGGCCATCAATGGATCCTGCCAAGCGCTAAGAGAGGGAATTTGCAGCAGTCGTGTGGCAATCCGCCCAGAGGTTGGATGCCCCTCACTGTCAGTGACAATAATGTGGTTGCCGCGCTCACCAGCAGAACTCAGAATCTGCGCCCACATGCGTCCTGCCTCCAACGTCGCACCCTGTGATTCTAACTCTCGCAGGATGGGACCTACTTCTTCGAAGACCATGACCCTGTTGCCCTTCAGTGACTCGCACAGGATGTGCCCTAGCAGAGCTGGCCCCAAGGCAGCGTTGGCTATCACCAACGGAAGATTGACGTAATCGGCGACGGCAGCACCAATTCCGCGAGCCCACAGCCCCAATTCGGCGCTGCGTCCTGCAGGTGCGGCTATAAGAAGCGGTGTACGAGGCGGCGGAAGGGTGCATCCGAGCGCGCTTACTCCAAATGTTGCCCGCGTAGATTGTGGAAGGAGCGGAGGAAATGGACTAGCAGGAGTGGGAACACGGGGAAAACATGGGATTGGGCCGTAAGCGAATTGAACCAGCGTAGAGCCAATGAGTCCGCGCCCTGGAACGCGTGGAAGAGCGGCAGCCGCAGCATTGCCTAATACCGCTTGGGAATCAGCATCCTCGGTGCATCGCAAGGCAACACGAATATCTAAGTTTGCCTTCAAAGTGGCTGTAACCACGGGGCCCGGATGCTGCGTGGACACAATCAGGTGAATACCCAGTGAACGCCCCTGGGCAGCTAAACGTCCCAGGGCTGGGAGAAATTCCGGATGGTCTTCACCCAGAGCCTGAAATTCGTCAATCACAACCACAATGCGAGGCGGAGCGTCAAGGCGTGAGCATTCCCACTGGTAAATATCAGTAAACCCGGCGTTGTGTAGGTGCTCTTTTCGGTCTGTCATGACCCTTCCTAAGCGGCGCAAAAGCCACGCAGTCATGGGTGCCTCCAAATCCGTGTGGAATTCTACGACGTGAGGAAGCCGCTGCAGAGGCCCCAGGCCAGCCCCACCTTTGTAATCGATAAGGACCAGCTGAAGATCGCTGGGACTGTTGTGCAGTGCCAGCGAACAAATCCAGGTCCGCAACGCTTCTGACTTTCCGCTGCCGGTAGAGCCAGCGACAAGCCCATGAGGCCCATCACCGGGCAAGTCGATGGTGACAGTTCCACGCTCATGCGCTCCCACAGGAACCTCCAGGATGCGTTTTCTTGTCTGCCATCGCGCCGCAGTTGCGGGGATGGAACAATCGATGCCCAGCTGATCCCATGTCACAAGAGAAGGAATCTCTTCACTTTTATCGCTAATATGCATCCACCCTGAGGCCGCGATAGGGCGAGAGTTAACAATCTGTAAGCACTCTTGTGGCACCCGCTCAGCAGTGTGTCCCCAAGCAACCACATACGTGCCTTCTGGAGCGTCTGCGGCTGTTTCGTTGCCACATAACCACACCGAAGGGTCAGCGGCGGGACACTGAGAACCGGACAAAGGAAGCCCACTGGCAATAGAAAGCTGCGCTGCAATCCACCGAGCATGGACCTCGGCATCAGGGCCAACACAGGCAATACTATGGCGCGCGGACACTTCGACAGAACGTCCCCCCACCGCATAGAGCCACACGCGCACAGGAGTAGTCACGCGCGGGTGGTTTTGTCGGGTATGGACTGCCAGCGACAGCAAGGCTGGGTCATAGCGGCTGCGACGCACCAAATATCGGGTCAACCACAGTGACAGTGCCACCATGACAACCGATACCAGTGCCGCCACAAGATAGTGCAGACGTACGGGCATCCAGCGTGAGAGAGCAAAAACGATAAAAATGAGTGGTGATAGCCGCATCCACTTCATGGGAGTACGTGATGGCGACGGAAGAGGCCAGCGCAGATCCGTGGGCCGATGACGCAACTCCCAAATATCGCTTCCTACCTGTAGGCGATTGCCTGGCCGAAGAGTCACCGTTTTTTCGGTGCGCATATCCAGTACACGAACCCGAGGGTTTCCGCGGTGTCTACTAGGAGAAACGCGCGCAGCATATCTGGGCGTGGAGGGGTCTGCCAAAGCAATAGAACCCCGGCGTCCGATAATTACTTGAGTACGTAGAGCAATGACAATGCCGCGATCTGGTCCCCGCACGCATGCGAGGTGGAGTGCGGCAGATAGGGCATCGCGGTGGGGCATACTCAGATTCTGACAGTCCCAGAATCCTAAGACACATCACAATTTCAATACCTGTGGATAAGCGCAGTATGAGCGGCTGTGGAGAGCTGGCACTGGCACAATAGGTGCATGGACGCATCACAGATTCTCTCCCTTGCCGATGCTGCAGTGCGCTGGCGTGAACTGACAGACCTCATCGAGGCGGCGCGCCACGACTACTATGACCGCGACCAGCCACGCATGGCTGATGCTGAATATGACGCTTACTATCGCGAATTACAAGAGTTGGAAGCAGCCTTTCCTCAGCTCGCATCGCAAGACTCACCTACGGCAACCGTAGGAGGACAAGCCAGCGCCGTATTCACTCCGGTACCGCACAGGCAACAAATGATGAGCTTGGACGACGTCTTCTCAATGGATGAGGTCGAGCAGTGGTATCGGCGAATGCATGATGCCTTCCCCGGGGAAGACCTTGACTTTACGGCAGAGGTCAAAGTCGACGGACTGGCAGTAAACCTTACCTATGACCATGGAGTATTAGTTCAGGCATCGACCCGCGGTGACGGTTTTGTTGGCGAAGACGTGACCGCAAACGTCCTCACAATCGCATCGATTCCAACGCGTCTGCAAGGAACTGGCCATCCGGCAGTGCTCAACGTGCGCGGAGAAGTGTTCTTCATGCTCAGCGATTTCGCCACAGTCAATCGAGAAAGAGAAGACAACGACGAACGCCCATTCGTCAATCCTCGTAATGCTGCGGCTGGTTCGTTACGTCAAAAAGACCCCGCAATTACGGCCAGCCGTCCACTTTCCATGGTTGCTCACGGTGTCGGATACGTCGAAGGTGAGGACCTTCCTCAGACCCAAATGGGATGGTATCTAGCTCTCAAAGAGTGGGGAATACCAGTATCCCAGCACACCATACTGGTGCGGTCCTTCACAGAGATAGCGGACCTCATTCGCAAAAAGGGTGATGAACGCCCCACCATGGACCACGAAATTGACGGCATTGTCCTCAAAATCAACGACCTAGACAAGCAGCGTCAACTCGGAGCAACCTCGCGTACACCTCGCTGGGCTGTCGCATACAAGTATCCACCTGTCGAAGCCTTCACTCGCCTCCTCGATATTCAAGTCCAGGTGGGGCGTACCGGAAGAGTTACTCCCTTTGCTGTTTTTGAACGGGTTTTGGTGGCAGGCTCGCACCTCCAGCATGCGACGCTACACAATGCCAAAGAAGTACGTCGCAAAGGCGTATTGATCGGCGACAAAATCATTGTGCGCAAAGCTGGCGATGTGATTCCTGAAGTTGTTGGGCCAGTCATCGAAGACCGCGACGGAACGGAACGCGAATTTGTGATGCCTGAACTGTGTCCTTCGTGTGGGGCGCGCTTGCGGCCAGCTAAAGAAGGTGACGTGGACCTGCGGTGTCCAAACGCCGCTCACTGTCCAGCGCAACTCACAGAGCGTATTGCACACCTCGGTTCGCGAGGGGCACTCGATATTGAGGGCCTGGGAATTGAGGCTGCGTATGCGCTCACGCAGCCTGAAGCTGGACGTGAAGATGCCGTTGCCGCGCTGGCGGAGGGGCACTCGGTGACCTTGGCAGATGGTAGGACCGTCCGCCTCGACAATCCGGAAGAAATACCTCATGGTGAGCGGTTTGCCAGGGCAGAAGAACTTCTTGATGCGCCGCAGACACCAGTGCTTAACTCCGAAAAGGACCTTTTTACTCTCACAGCCGAGGATCTGTCTCAGGTAAGCGTGTGGCGTCCAGTGACGAGAGGAGGAACCCACACAGGAGCGTGGGAAAAAGTCCGTTATTTCTGGTCGAAAAGTGGTCGACCCTCCAAGACGACAGAACTTATGCTGGGTCAGCTTGACACCGCAAAAACACAAGAACTGTGGCGGCTGATGGTGGCACTGTCGATACGACACGTGGGTCCCACAGCTGCACGCGCATTGGCGGCACGGTTCAAGTCGATCGACGCGATTGCACAGGCACCACTAGAAGAACTCACTGCCGTCGACGGAGTAGGTGCGGTGATCGCAGAGTCGATCAAAGAATGGTTCCAGGTTGAGTGGCATCGCGACATCATCGAGGGGTGGAGAGGTGCTGGAGTAGTATTCCAAATCCTTAATGAAGACGAAACACCCCAAACCCTGGAGGGGATGACCGTCGTTGTTTCGGGCTCCATGCCCGGCTATGACCGAGAGAGCGCCAAAGCGGCGATCATTGCACGCGGTGGTAAAGCCTCAGGCTCGGTGTCAAAAAAGACCTCAGTTTTAGTGGCAGGCCCCGGTGCGGGGACAAAACTGGCTAAAGCGGAATCGTTGGGTGTGCCGGTCCTCACGGAACAGGACTTTGATCGTCTCCTCGAGCTAGGTCCTGCGGCGCTGCCGCAGAGCTGAAAACAGCGTCTCTAGCGGGGTGCGAAATCTATGATCTGGGTTTCGTCGCCATCAAAGTCCACGATGAGACGCCAGTCTCCATCTCCTGCCGGGTCAAGAATCGTCTGTTCGACTCGGGTTCCGTCAACATGAAATAGCTCAGGGGACCTCGCCTCTTGGTCGATGCTAATCCAATCGTGTTCTGCCCAATAGCGTGCCAGCGCCTTATCCCAGCGGTCAAAATCCCATGCGGGATCAAGACGGCTCAACGCATCAACATTGTCATTAGCCAGCAACTCGACGATCGTGAAGGCTCTTTGACGCAGTGCGCGGCGCTCCGCGTAAGGGTTAGAGCCCTCACCAAAAACCACCTCATCGTCACCGCCTGGCTCAACGATGGCTTCTGGTGTCTTTCCTGCAGCCAAGGACTCCCACTCGTCCAAAAGTGACGAATCGACACTGCGAACCAATTGGCCCAGCCAGTCAATGATGCGCTGTACCTCGTCGGTGTGGAACTGGGCTTGGAGAATTTGGCCCATCGCACGGTACACGTCGGTGAGGTAGCGCAAGAAAATTCCTTCGGAATTCGTGCAATCATAGCGCGAAATATAGCCGGAAAATGTGGCAGCAGTTTCGATCATTTCCCTGACTACTGACTTGGGTGACGGCTCCAAATATCCCACCCAAGGGTTGGTTGCGGCGAAAACTTCAAAAGCCGGTTCAATGATTTCCGCCAGGGGCTTTGGCCATGTCACCTCTTGAATGGCATCCATCCGATCAGCATATTCGCGTCCCTCAGCTTTCATAGCAGCCATTGCTTGGTCACGCGCGACCCTTTGCTGAGCATAGAGAATGGGGGAGGGATCTTCGACAATTGCTTCGACAACAGAGAGAACGTCGAGAGCGAAATCTTCACTGCTGGGGTCAAGAAGGTCGAGTGCGGCCAAAGCAAAAGGAGCTAAAGGCTGGTTGAGAGCAAATTCGTCCGGCAAATCTCCACTCACTCTCAGCTTTGGATCGCGGCTGACGATTCCGGCCTGCTTGAGGGAACGATAAATGTCGCCCAGTTGACGCAAATAGGGATTGGAATCGCCGGTGGACGAATGGTTGTCGCGGGCGAGGCGCAGAAGTTCTTCCTCGACATCACCCGGACCAGACAATACGTTGAGGACCAAGGCATGATTGATATCAAACTGTGACGAAAGCGTTTCTGGGTGAGCCCCAGCAAGTCGTTCGAAAGTCCCGGCTGTCCACGTAACCTTTCCCTTTTGGGCTTTTGGAGCCCGTGATTTAGCCAGTTTCTTGAGTTTCTTTTGGTCGCGGGCTTCTTGAGCTGCACTCAGGCGAGCTTGCCGCTTAGCCTGCTCTACCTCGGACTCAGAAGCTAACGCCCTCACGTAACCCACAGTGTCGTAGCCTGCCCGGCCAGCGCGGCCCGCAATCTGGTGAAACTCCCTGGCACTCAAGTGACGTGTGCGGCGCCCGTCATATTTGACGAGGGCTGTGAAGAGCACCGTGCGGATAGGGACGTTGATTCCCACACCTAGGGTGTCGGTTCCGCAAATGACGGCAAGCAGTCCAGACTGCGCCAGGCGCTCCACCAGTCGGCGGTACCGTGGCAACATTCCTGCGTGGTGGATGCCAATGCCCTGAGCCAAGAGGCGACGCAATACTTGTCCGAAACCTCGTCCAAAATGGGTGCCCGCAAGGTGAACGGCAATCGTTTCCTTTTTTGCCTTGTCGATCATAGTAAGTTTGGACAAGGTGACAGCTGTTTCGACAGCTTGTGCTTGCGCGAAATGCACGATGTAAATGGGAGCCTTGTCTTCTTTCAGCAGGCGCTCAACCACTGTTGGAAGGTCATCAACACAGTATTCAAACTCCAGGGGGACTGGGCGGACTGCGTCTGCTATCTCACTAACTGCGCGTCCCGTCCGCTTTTCGAGGTCGGCCCTCAAGGCAGTGGTATCTCCCAGTGTCGCTGACAGAGCAACAAACTGAGGTTTTCTCAGTTGCAACAGTGGAACCTGCCAGGCCCAGCCTCTTTGAGGGTCACCATAGAAGTGAAACTCATCCATGATCACCATGTCAGCATCGAGTTGTGCGCCCTCGCGCAAAGACTGGTTTGCCAGGATTTCAGCTGTGCAACAGATGATGGGAGCATCAGCATTCAAAGATACGTCCCCGGTCACCATTCCCACATTGGAGGCACCGAACTGATCGACGAGGTCGAAGAATTTTTCAGACACGAGAGCTTTGAGTGGAGCTGTGTAATAGGAACGTCCCCCGCGTGCCAAAGAAATAAAGTGTCCTGCCAGGGCAATGAGAGATTTGCCGGAACCCGTGGGAGTCTGTGCAATCACATGGTTGCCCGCTAACAGCTCCAAAAGGGCTTCTTCCTGATGAGGGTAGAGCGGACGCCCTGATTGACTAGCCCACTGAGAGAAGGCGTCTAGCAGGTCATCCTCAGATAGGTGGCCTTCATCCTCCAGCTGATCCAAAATCTCATTCAGTGTCCTCACCTGCACCACAATACCCGGGCTGTTGTTAGTTATTTCCCGGGGAGGTGATTGAATGGGCTGACTTGACCGGGGCGAAACACCCTATACGCGGTATTCTGGTCCTATGCGGATTGTACGATTTTCAAGTGGGGGCGACCCAAAATACGGCATTGTCAAAGACGATTCTACGCGTATCTTTGTTTTGCGCGGTGATCCAATCTTCTCAGAGGTAAAACTCAGTGGAGAAGTGTTTGAACTCGATGAGGTTCGACTGCTTTCTCCGGTTATTCCCCGATCCAAGGTGGTCTGTGTGGGCAAGAACTATCGGGATCATGCGGCGGAGATGGACAGTGAGGTTCCCTCGGAGCCGCTGTTATTCATCAAGCCGAACACTTCGGTTATCGGCCCCGACGATCCTATTGTGTTGCCGAACTGGTCCCATCACGTGGATCATGAAGCCGAGCTGGCAGTGGTGATCAAAACCTTAGCTAAGAACGTGGCTGTTGAAGACGTGGACGATGTCATTTTTGGGTACACAGTTGCCAATGATGTGACGGCGCGTGACATTCAGAAAAAAGACGGCCAATGGACGCGGGCTAAAGGGTTTGATACGTCGTGCCCACTGGGCCCCTGGATTGTTGTTGATCCCGAGCTGAATATTGACGACCTGCGCGTGACAGCTAGTGTTGACGGTGATCTGCGCCAGAGCGAAAGCACGTCGAAGATGATCTTCCCGGTTCGCGAACTGGTTTCTTTCATCTCACATGTCTTTACGCTGCTACCTGGTGACGTAATTCTTACGGGAACTCCTGCAGGCGTTGGCCCCATCCAGCCAGGGGACCGCGTGGATGTTGCAGTTTCAGGCATTGGAACATTGTCGAACCCGGTAGTGCGACGCTGAAAACCACCACCTTTTCGCATCCCGGCAAGTAAAACGGTGTCCCGGTGGCATATTTCTCACTGCCACCGGAATTAGGACACTGTGATAGGACAGGTAGTGCTAGGGGCGTAGGGCTGCGACAGCCAGCTCCAAAGTTTCCTCCCATAGGGGCCGGGGCATTGCCGCATTCACACGCGCCCAATTGCCATAGTTGGCACCCAAAGTGATACCAGCGTTCACTCCCACGCCAGCTTTCCTCAACGTTGCAGCAGGATCCGGCCGGTCCCAACCCCACCACGTGAGGTAAGTGGCTTCCGGGCGGCTGTATTCAATAGTCGTGCCAGCAAGCGCCTCGTCCGCAAGATCAAGATTTTTCGATATGTAGGCCAAAACTTCATCCAACCATGCGTCGTCCAGCGTGTAGGCGGTGGCCGCCCCCAACAGACCAAAGGTAGTAGCGCCGTGGGTGAAGGGCGCTGCCTGCCGGTCCCAACGATCTCGAAGCTGATTGTCAGGAAGAATCACCTGGGCTGCGGGAAGGCCCGCGATATTCCAGCCCTTCGACGCAGCAACTGCGGTCACAGTATGTGCCGCATAGGTGGGACCAAGAGAGGCGTAGGACACGAATTTAGACGCATCCCCATAGACCAGAGGGGAGTGGATTTCGTCAGCAAACACTAGAGCGTCATATCCAGAAACTAGGTCGTGGAGTTCTTTCAACTCCGCTACCGTGAGTACGCGGCCGGTTGGATTCCACGGATTACACAGCATCACTAAGCCGGCGCCGTCCTCCAGTGCAGCGCGAATGCCCTGCAAGTCCAGTTTCCAGCCGGGAAGCGAGGGAACCTGAACAGCTTTTCGCCCCAGTTTTTCGGGGATGGTCAAGAATGGCATATATGCAGGGGTAGGGACTACCACGGACGAACCAGGCCGTGTCAACTGGGTGATAGTGGCTTCCAGGGCTCCCAAAACCGAACTGGCGATGCGAACTTGAGAAGGCTCGACTACCCACCCAAAACGACGCTCTTGAAAAGTGCAGGTCGCCTCGCGCACAGCATCAGTGAGCCAGGGCGGATTATAGCCAAGCATCCCCTCGTTGACGGCTCGCACCAGGCGGTCACGAATCTCAGGTGCGGTGCCAAAATCCATTTCAGCGACCCACGCGCCTTTTGTGGGCATACCATCGGGAGTGAGGATGCCGGTCCATTTCAAAGAGCCAGTATCACGCAGGGCAAGTTCATTGGGGAGCAGCAGAGACATAGACCTTCACTTTCAGCGACTAGACTGATTCCATTATGGCTCTAAATGAATCAGTTCGAGTTCGCTTCTGTCCGTCACCTACTGGGACCCCGCACGTGGGAATGGTCCGTACCTGCCTTTTCAACTGGGCATATGCGCGTCACACCGGGGGAACTTTTGTTTTCCGTATTGAAGACACTGACGCTCAGCGAGACTCGCAAGAAAGTTTTGATCAGATTATTGAATCCCTGCAGTGGTTGGGCCTTGACTGGGATGAAGGTATCGGCGTAGGCGGTCCCCACGGCCCCTACCGGCAGTCGGAGAGAATGGACATCTACAAAGATGTCATCCCGAAACTGCTTGAAGGCGGCTACGCATACGAAAGCTACTCGACGCCCGAAGAGGTCGAAGCCCGCCACATTGCTGCGGGTCGTAGTCCCAAACTCGGATATGACGGATTCGACCGGAACCTCACACAAGACCAGATTGACGCCTTCCGAGCCGAAGGGCGAGAGCCGGTTATTCGCATGCGGATGCCTGACGAAGACGTCTCCTTCACCGATCTCATTCGTGGTGAGGTAACGTTCAAAGCTGGGTCTATCCCTGACTATGTCATCGTCCGCGCCAACGGCGATCCTCTCTACACACTGGTGAACCCAGTCGATGATGCCATGATGAAAATCACACACGTTCTTCGTGGTGAAGACTTGCTGTCTTCCACACCCCGCCAGGTTGTTCTCTATCGGGCTTTGGTGGAACTTGGTATCGCAGATGCCATCCCGCAATTTGGTCATCTTCCCTACGTGATGGGTGAGGGAAATAAGAAACTCTCGAAACGTGACCCAGAATCAAACCTGTTGCTGCACCGCAAAAACGGGATGATTCCGGAGGGGCTTCTCAACTACCTGGCCCTATTAGGATGGTCCATTTCTCCAGATGAAGACATCTTCACCATGGAAGAAATGGTCAAAGCCTTCGACATCAGTGATGTGAACCCCAATCCTGCACGTTTCGACCAAAAGAAATGCACGGCAATCAACGCTGACCATATTCGTATGCTCACTGGCGAGGACTTCCGAGGACGTATCGTGCCCTTCCTCCATGAAGCAGACCTGGTCTCAGCACCCGACTTTGATAGCCTCCTGCCACGAGAAAAAGAGATTCTCACTGCGGCGGCCCCACTGATTCAAACCCGCATTCAGACGCTTGCGGAAAGCGTGGGGATGTTGGGATTCTTCTTCATCCTTGATGACCAAGTCACCATTGAGCCTGACGCGAAGAAGACGCTCAAAGCAGGTGCAGATGAGGTTCTTGCCAAAGCAATTGAAGTGCTGCAGCCACTGGAAGACTTCAGTGCTGAGAATCTTAATGAAGTATTTCGCGAGGCGATCGTGGAGAAGATGGGTGTCAAGCCCCGCCTAGCCTTTGGACCGCTGCGGGTCGCATTATCGGGAAAGCGTGTGTCGCCGCCTCTATTCGAGTCGATGGAAATCCTGGGCAAGGCAGCAACACTCACACGGCTGCGGCAACTTAGTGACCAGGTTGGCACGGCTCAGATTTGAGCCAGGCACTCCTCTCAAGTAGTATTTCTCTTCGTCAGCTTGCTTGACCGTCACGGAAGTGATGGGCATGCGGGAGGGCGAAACACCTTGGGATATGGTGTAATTGGCAGCACGAGTGATTCTGGTTCATTTAGTCTAGGTTCGAGTCCTAGTATCCCAGCGGTTGCACCGCAATCAGGCCCCCATCGTCTAGCGGCCTAGGACACCGCCCTCTCACGGCGGCGACACGGGTTCAAATCCCGTTGGGGGTACGAAACAGAATCTGAAACGATCAGAATCTGTAGGGCCCCCATCGTCTAGCGGCCCAGGACACCGCCCTCTCACGGCGGCGACACGGGTTCAAATCCCGTTGGGGGTACCACGACCTGCGGAGGTGCCGGTGCGAATTATTCATGTTTCGGACTGTTTTGCTCCCAGTATGGGAGGCATTGAAACCCAGGTCTCGCATCTTGCGGAACGCCAGCACATGGCAGGCGATGGCGTCACAGTTCTCACCTGTAGTCCAGATGTTGATAACAGTGATGGACAACGGCCTTATCGAGTTATTCGCTCAGTGTGGCCTAATCCAGTAGGTGCGCCCGTTGATCCCAGGGCACCACGACGCTTCCTGGCGATGATTGAGAAACTTCAACCCGATGTTGTCCATCTTCATCAAGGGGAACTCACCCCCGTGGTCCAGGCACTCATGCCGCGACTAGCCCAGAAGAATATTCCCTCTGTGGTAACCGTCCATTCAGTGTGGAATCCAACAACAGGTATTCCCCTTATGAAACTCTTTGCTTCTGCAGGCAAACTACCTGGTCCAATTCTTTTTGCTGGGGTTTCGAATTTGGTGAGGGGACGCGTTGCTCAGGTCATGGGGGAGGATAACGTCCAAGTGTTGCCCAACGGTGTGGACACAGGCCAATGGGCGGTAGAACCGGTGTCCCATGAAGGACTCCACGTGGCGGTTGCTACCCGGTTTGCGCCTCGTAAAAGGGTTCCGGCCCTTTTACGTATGCTGCAGCACGCAGGCTCCCAAGCGGTGATCGCAGGGGAAGGCCCTGGTCTGCCGTGGGCGCGACGTTATGTTGCTAAGCATCGTCTCCCTATCTCCTTGCCTGGAAGGCTCTCAGCGGACCAGCTACGCGCTCTCTACGCTGAATCAGATGTTTTTATTGCGCCCGGACATGCCGAGGCAGCATCCATCGCGGCCGCTGAGGCGCAGGCAGCAGGTCTGGCGATCCTTTCTCGGTCCCAGTCGGGTCTGGGTGAGAGGATCAGTTCTCAGGAGGGAGCCGTTGCTGCGACCGATGCTGAAATGGCAGAGATCCTTCGACAGTGGACCGAAAAACCCGAACTGGTTGTTCCCATTAAGAAATACAATCGTGAGCACAGGCTAGCCCTAGACTGGCAAGAAGTCCTACCTCAGACATATGAGTGCTACCGACGTGCTCAGCAGCGATTTTTGGCCTAAAGGCCCATTTTTTCTGCGGTGCGTAGGAAGTCGGTGAGACGGCTAGCAGCTGCGACAACAGCTGGCCCGTGAACTCTTCCGGGTTGACGTCCCATGCGGTCTACGGGACCTGAAATTGACAGTGCGGCGATAACCCGCCCGTCTGAGCCCCGTACGGGAGCCGATACTGAGGCCACTCCGGCTTCGCGTTCACTCACTGATTGCGCCCATCCACGCCTGCGGACCTGGGAGAGCATCGTTGCCGTGAAAGAGGCCCCTTGCAGACCGCGGTGCAGTCTTTCGGGCTCTTCCCATGCCAGCAGTATCTGCGCTGCCGATCCTGCTTTCATTGATAGTGCTGCGCCTACGGGGATGGAATCCCGTAGGCCTACCTGCCGCTCGGCGGAGGCAACACAGACGCGATGTTCACCTTGGCGGCGGAATAGCTGTGAGGACTCCTTAGTGTGGTCTCTCAAGGCAATTAAGATAGGCATGGATGACGAAATAAGGCGATCTTCGCCCGCAGCAGAGGCTAGTTCTTGGAGGCGTGGACCTAGAACAAAACGGCCTTGCATGTCGCGGGTGACAAAACGATGATGCTCCAAAGCCACCGCCAATCGGTGTGCTGTTGGGCGTGCAAGGCCTGTTGCGGTCACCAATTGTGCAAGCATTGCCGGTCCGGCCTCAAGGGCACTCAGGACCAGCGCTGCTTTGTCGAGTACACCAACTCCACTGGAATCTGTCGCTCCGTCCATAATTGGATACTGCCATCTCAAGGCCTGAGATTCCAAATCGAGAGATCGTCGATTGGCCGATTGTTGGGGATAGACTGCCAAGACTAAAAACGAAATTGTGAGGTGAGCGTGCATGGGTAAGACCATGGCTGAGAAGGTTTGGGAAGAACATATCGTCAAACGTGGCGAGGATGGTGCACCGGACCTTCTCTACATTGACCTGCATTTTGTGCATGAGGTGACCAGCCCGCAGGCCTTCGAGGGGCTGCGACTGAATGGGCGCCAGGTACGCCGGACAGACCAGACAATCGGCACTGAGGACCACAACACCCCGACAAAAGATATTCATCTTCCTATTGCGGACCTCACATCGCGACTGCAGATCGATACGCTGCGAAACAATGCGAAAGAGTTTGGTGTGCGCCTGCATTCATTGGGGGATGTTGACCAGGGCATCGTGCACGTGGTCGGGCCACAATTGGGTTTGACTCAACCGGGAGCCACAATTGTATGTGGCGATTCTCACACATCTACACATGGTGCGTTTGGTGCGTTGGCTTTTGGAATCGGCACTTCTGAGGTTGAGCACGTTCTAGCAACGCAGACGTTGCCCCTGCAACCATTCAAAACTATGGCGATCACCGTCAACGGGAAACTTAAGCCAGGTGTGACGTCAAAAGACATCATCCTGGCTGTCATCGCCAAGATCGGCACTGGCGGCGGACAAGGCTACGTTTTGGAGTACCGCGGTGAAGCCATTCGGAGTCTTTCTATGGAAGCCCGCATGACCATATGCAACATGTCCATAGAGGCGGGTGCTCGCGCCGGCATGATCGCCCCCGATGAAACGACTTTCGAATACCTCAAAGGACGCCCTCACGCACCTGAGGGAGAGCTGTGGGATGAAGCAGTAGCCCATTGGAGGACCCTCGTCTCAGATGAAGACGCGCAGTTTGATACTGAAGTCATTCTCAATGCCGAAGATATCGAGCCATTTGTGACATGGGGGACCAACCCCGGCCAAGGAATCTCGCTGTCGCAGAATGTTCCTGATCCAGAAGATTTTGAAGACCCAATCGACAAGGCGACAGCTGAGCGTGCTCTTGCCTACATGGATCTGCAACCAGGACAGCCCCTCAAAGGACTTCCCGTGGATGTGGTGTTCTTGGGCTCATGCACCAATGGGCGCATCGAAGATCTGCGCATGGCAGCCGATGTGATTCGTGGCCGCAAGGTCGCTGACAACGTGAAAATGCTTGTAGTACCAGGATCGGCGCGCGTGCGACTACAAGCTGAAGAAGAGGGCCTGGACCAAATTTTCAAAGACGCCGGTGCCGAATGGCGCAATGCGGGATGCTCCATGTGTTTGGGGATGAATCCCGACCAACTAACGCCGGGCCAAAGAGCCGCCAGTACCTCGAACAGAAACTTCGAAGGACGGCAAGGAAAAGGTGGGCGAACCCACCTGGTCTCGCCACTCGTCGCCGCGGCAACTGCTGTTGCCGGTTCATTAGCATCACCTGCAGATTTGGAGGACTGAAGACCATGGAAAAGTTCACCACGCATACTGGAATTGGCGTCCCGTTGCGGCGCTCAAATGTGGATACCGACCAGATTATTCCCGCGGTCTACCTCAAACGCATTACCCGTTCGGGTTTTGAAGACGCACTGTTTGCTGCGTGGAGGAAAGATCCCTCGTTCATTCTCAACGATCCGGCTTACGCTGCTGGTTCAATCCTGGTTGCGGGGCCAGATTTTGGCACCGGCTCGTCGCGTGAACACGCAGTGTGGGCCCTCAAAGACTATGGATTCAAAGTCGTTCTTTCCACAAAATTTGCCGACATCTTTCGCGGAAACTCCGGGAAACAGGGGCTGGTCACTGGGGTCATCTCTCCCGAGGACTGCGAATCCATATGGAAGATTCTGGAATCTGAACCCGGAGCTGAACTCACAGTTTCGCTGGTAGATAGAACTGTCACTGCCGGGGGTGCCACTTTCACCTTCGATATTGACGATTACACCCGCTGGCGGCTCATGGAAGGGCTCGACGATATCGGTCTGACCTTGAGAGATGAAGAAGCCATTACTGCTTTCGAGGCGACACGACCCGCGTGGAAGCCGAAGACCCTTCCGATCAAGACTGCTTGAGTCACCCGCTAGAGTAGTACTCAGTACTAGCAGAGCAGGAGGGCCATGAGCTCAGTATTGCGGGTCGAGGGCGGTAAGCCACTACACGGCACTATTTCGGTGCGTGGAGCCAAGAATTTCGTACCAAAAGCAATGGTGGCGTCTCTTTTAGGGGAGACTCCAACTGTGTTGCGTAACGTACCGCAGATTCGCGACGTCGATGTGGTCAATGAGCTGCTCACGGCTCACGGCGTCAAAGTGTCATATGACCAGGGCGCGGGGATTCTAGAGCTTGACCCCAGCAGTGTTGAACTTGCAGCTCGCTCTGACATTGATGCACTGTCGGGTTCTTCACGGATTCCGATTCTCTTTTGCGGGCCGCTCTTACATCGTCTGGGTGAGGCTTTCATTCCTGAGCTGGGTGGTTGCAACCTGGGTGGCCGTCCCATTGACTACCATTTGGAGACGCTGCGCCGCTTCGGCGCCAGTGTCGACAAACGTCCTGAAGGCGTCTACATTACGGCCCCCAGGGGCCTTCACGGTACGGTCATTGAGCTGCCTTATCCGTCTGTCGGAGCAACCGAACAAACACTATTGACAGCCGTTCAGGCTGAGGGGATTACCACCCTGGAAGGTGCTGCCGTAGAACCAGAAATCATGGATCTCATCAATGTTCTCCAAAAGATGGGTGCTGTGATTTCGGTAGATATCGACCGCACCATCCGCATTGAGGGAGTGGAAAAGCTCAAAGGTGTCGTCCATACGGCTCTTCCAGATCGTATCGAAGCAGCCTCGTGGGGTGCCGCTGCGCTTGCCACACACGGAGATCTTTTTGTTCAAGGTGCAGAGCAACCCGATATGACCACCTTCCTCAACACTTTCAGAAAAGTGGGGGGAGAATTTGAAGTCAAGGATGACGGAATCCGTTTCTATCATCCCGGTGGAAAGCTCAAACCCATAGTTCTTGAAACGAACGTGCACCCAGGCTTTATGACCGATTGGCAACAGCCTTTGGTTGTGGCTCTCACGCAGGCAGAAGGGCTGTCCCTAGTCCACGAAACGGTCTATGAAAACCGTTTTGGCTTTGTCAATGCATTGCGGAAAATGGGTGCAAATATCCAACTGTATAAAGAATGCGTTGGGGGAGTCCCCTGTCGTTTCGGTCAACGTAACTTCTTACACTCGGCGGTCATCCAAGGCCCCACGCCGCTTCATGCGGCCGATATTACTGTCCCTGACCTGCGGGGAGGTTTTTCGCACCTGATTGCTGCATTGGCTGCGGAGGGCGTTTCGCACGTTGCAGGTATCGACATGATTTCCCGCGGGTACGAGCACTTTCTTTCGAAACTTCGCAGGCTCAATGCCTCCGTCGAATATGTAGGACAAGACTGACGATGGCGCGAACATACCATTCAGGACACCGAGTAACAGGCATCTATCGGGGCTTGGAAATTTTCCTGGCTCCGGTCCTTAAACTTCTCTTGCGGCGGCACTGGGATGGTATTGAGAATCTGCCTCGCGAGGGTGGTTTCATTCTCTCTCCCAATCATCTCTCCAATTTCGATCCGGTCGCCATGGGGTATTTCATGGTGATGCAGGGATATGAAATGCGTTACTTGGCGAAATCTGGAATATTCACTGTTCCCGTTGTCGGTCCCATTATGCGCAAGTGGGGAATGGTTCCTGTTCAGCGAGGTACTTCAGACGCCACGGAGGCGCTGAGTGCGGCTCGTGAAGCGTTGGAAGCGGGGGAGGTCATCGGCCTCTATCCGGAGGGGACGCTCACCCGGGACCCCGCCTACTGGCCGATGACGATCAAGACCGGAGCAGCCCGGTTGGCACTGGATACGGGCATGCCGTTGATTCCTGTTGTGCAGTGGGGACCGCAGGATTTTATGGAACGCTACTCTGCGCGCATGAGAATCTTCCATAAGACAGACGTATATGTGCGGGTCCTTCCCGCACTTGACCTTTCTGGTTTTGCAGGAAAAGATTCATCGGATCATGAGGCGGTGCACGAGGTAACACGGCGCCTCCACGAAGCTCTCACCCAGGGGCTAGCTAAGCTGCGCGATTCTGCCGCACCGGACTCTACATGGGACATGAAGAAAGATGGCCCCGCAAAAGAAACAATGAAGAGTCTTGCCAAGTGGCGTATCGCGCTGCGCAAGTCTGTGAAGAGGCAGGATATTCTTCCGCCTCCTCGATCCCCCTCGCCCATCGCGTGACAGTGTCATAATTCCCATGCCAGTGAGAAATAATGCGTCGGGACACTGTTTTATTTGCCGGGATAAGTACAAATAGGTGGAGATATGACAAGTCAGAATGTGGTTGTGCTAGGAACCGGAGCGTGGGGTACAACTTTCTCGCAGGTCCTTGCAGACGCAGGCCTATCTGTCACTATGTGGGGCAGAAATCAGGCTGTGGTTGAGTTCATCAATGAGGGAGAGAACCCCACCTACTTGCCGGGTATTGAACTCTCTGAGCAGATACGCGCCACTACGGATATAGGCGAGGCGATGGCAACGGACCCCGTCATGGTCGTCGTTGCCGTTCCTTCCTATGCCGTTGCTGAAACTGTCAGCCAAGCCAACTTGGCCAGTATCGATGCGCATATAGTCTCGCTGGTCAAAGGCATTGACTTAGAGACCTACCACACGATGGTTCATGTGATAGCCGAATCGGCTGGCATATCTGAAGATCGCATCGCGGCGCTTTCGGGTCCGAACCTCTCACGTGAAATAGCGCAGCGCCAACCCGCTGCAGCCGCAATCGCCTCGTCTAGTTTTGACACGGCAAAAAAAGTGGCACAGCTGTGCCACACACACTATTTCCGCTGTTACGTCTCAACGGATGTGATCGGCTGCGAAATTGCCGGTGTGGCAAAGAATGTCATTGCCATGGCTATTGGTGCGGCCGAAGGAATGGGCTTGGGGGCAAATACTAGGGCAACGCTGATCTCCCGCGGCCTGGCGGAAATCACCCGGCTGGGAATAGCCATGGGTGCCAAGCCTGGAACCTTCTCAGGCCTTGCCGGGGTGGGGGATCTCATAGCTACGTGTTCTTCAAAGCTTTCCCGCAACTATTCTCTTGGATTCCACCTCGGCCAAGGACGAACACTCAAAGATTCGCTCTCTAGGCTTCCTGGAGTAGCCGAGGGTGCTCGATCGGCTAAACCAATATTGCAGCTAGCAAATAGTCTCGATGTTGATATGCCAATTACGCGTGGCGTCGTCGCAGTATTGCATGAGGGGGCGACTGCGGAGCAGATGGGTGAGATGCTTCTCTCGCGACCCCAGAAGACAGATGGTTGGGAGATCGAACTGCTGGACTAGGCTATTCCCATGACACAATCGCGTCCCACAGTCATGGTTCTTTTTGGTGGCCAATCTAGCGAACACCAGATTTCTTGCGCTACAGCTGCAGGAGTTCTCAAAGCTATTAATCGACAAAAATGGGATGTTGTTCCGGTTGGAATCACACCTGAAGGCGAATGGGTGCTGATGCCTGATGACCCAAACTTATACCAATTGCAGAGCGGCCACGGATACACAGTGTCGGCGCGGGCAAGGCCGCAGGTATCTGTGCGCACCGGCCACCCAGAGATTATCGTAGGCGAGGATACTCGTCACATTGATGTTGTTTTTCCTCTTCTTCACGGGCCGTGGGGAGAGGATGGGACTCTGCAGGGGCTCTTGGAACTCTCTGCGATTCGCTATGTGGGGTGTGGGGTTGCTGCCTCGGCAGTATCTATGAACAAATACCTAACCAAGGCAGTGTTGTCACAAGCTGGTATTCCGGTGGGACGCTGGGAATACGTGACGCCGCGACAGTGGATGGATGACCCGGAGAGTACTTTAGAAAGACTCAGGGAACTGGGAACTCCAGTATTTGTTAAGCCATGTCGAGCAGGTTCATCTCA
This sequence comes from Scrofimicrobium canadense, assembly GCF_009696615.1. Classification (GTDB taxonomy): domain Bacteria; phylum Actinomycetota; class Actinomycetes; order Actinomycetales; family Actinomycetaceae; genus Scrofimicrobium; species Scrofimicrobium canadense. The sequence continues at coordinate 49,586 of NZ_VULO01000003.1, read as the reverse complement.
GGGCATATCCCGAGTGGAGGACCCCTTCGAACTGCCCGCTGCGATCGAGAAAGCACGATCCCATGACCCACGGGTTATTGTCGAGGCAGCCAGTCCTGGACGCGAAATTGAGTGTGGCGTATTGCAGTTAGCTGATGGGCGGGTTATCGCCTCCCCATTAGGAGAAATAAAAGTCACTGACGGCCAGTGGTATGACTATGAGACAAAGTATTTCAATCCTGATGGTGCAGATCTTCAGTGTCCTGCAGATGTTCCTGAACTTGCTGCCAAAGAGATCCAGAAGACCGCACTCAAAGCATTTGATGCTTTGGAACTCGAGGGGCTCTCACGCATCGATTTCTTCTATGAGCCGTCCACCGGTGAGTATTGTGTGAATGAAGTCAACACCTTGCCTGGCTTCACGCCATTTTCGATGTATCCAACAATGTTGCAGGCTGGGGGATATTCGTATCCTGATCTGGTTCATGCTCTACTCGATGAAGCCCTGATGAGAACTCCCGGGTTACGCTGATTCAATGTCAGGAGACTAGGGTAGAAGACATGACTAAGCCACGAGTGACCCTGGCAACTGCCGCTTCCATGCCAAACCTGTATGCCGACGAAACCGGACTATTAGATGCACTAGCTGATCGAGGTATGGACCCGCACATTGCCGTGTGGAACGACCCAGCAGTTGATTGGGACAATGCTGGTTTGGTCGTCATTCGATCAGTTGTTGACTATGCAGCAGACCGAAATGGCTTTCTAGAGTGGACACGCAGCCTACCGCGTGTACTCAATCATGCTGACGTCCTCGAATGGAATTCAGATAAACACTATTTGAATGAGCTAGCCGAACGTGGCCTCCCCACTATTCCCACCACATGGCTTTCAGCCTCCCGAGGATACAGTAAACACCAAGTGCATTCGCGTTTTCCTGCCTTTGGTGATTTCGTGGTCAAGCCAGCGGTGTCCTCTGGCGTCCGCGATATCGGTAGGTACTCCTCAACCAGCATTCTTGGTCGCCAAGCAGCAATCGCACAGGTGATGGAACTCTTGGGTGAGGGCCGCGACGTGATGATTCAACGGTACGAAGAAACTGTTGAAACCCAGGGAGAACGGTCGCTCATCTTCTTCAACGGCATCATTTCCCATGCGGTGGATAAAGGAGCGCTACTTACTCCCGCACAGGTAACCGAGGACGAAGTGCAACAGGTGCCTGTCGAGGCGCATTCGGCAACCGACCAAGAACTTCGCTGGGGAGAACAAATTAGACTGGTCCTGCATGAATATGTGCGTGAGCGTATGGGCCGCGACGAACAATTCCTTTTCAACCGGGTCGATCTTGTTCCCGATGGAAAAGGATCATTCGTTGTCATGGAAGTCGCACTGGTGGACGCAGACTTGTATTTGAATGCTGCACCGCGAGCCTTGGGTAACTTTGCCGATGCCATTTCTGTGCGAGCCTTCTGGTGATTGACGTCAGTGACGACCAGTTCGAAGCTCTGGTGGACCGTGCGTTTGAGCGCATACCCCAAGGACTTATCGACCTGGTTGACAACTGCATCGTTACCATTGAGAACGAACCTCCAGTGGGGGAGGACCTATTGGGGTTGTACGAGGGGACCGCGCTGACAGAACGCGATGACTACGCTGGGGTACTTCCTGACGTGATTACCCTCTACCAGGGGCCGCTAACCCGCCTTGCGGATTCGCTCGAAGAGTTGGAAGAAGAGGTGTTCGTCACCGTAGTTCACGAAATAGCTCATCATTTCGGGATTGACGACGAAAAACTGCATGAGCTGGACTGGGCCTAAACTTTGTTCGGCGCTGGGACACTGGTATAGTTACTACCCGTGCGCATGCGCATATGGTGGCTGTAGTTCAGCTGGTAGAGCACCTGGTTGTGGTCCAGGACGTCGCGGGTTCGAGCCCCGTCAGCCACCCCAATGTTGATGTGGGTGAGTTAATATTCTAAAGAAGTGATTCGATAGGTGCGGCTTACCCCCTCTACCCCCACGTACGGGGTCATAAAACTGTACACGGGGCCGAATACCGCCCCGGCACTTGCCACATCGCCCAGTCTGTGACCAATGAGAATTGAGACTGGTCAGTTCTCCACTCGAAGCACTCCCATCAAGATTCTCGATAGCTCAGTGTACGCAGGGAGGCTCAAGGTGCACGTGCCCCCTGCACATTGAGCCTCCCCCTGCACATCGGGACGGCCATTGTGAGTCTGATAGTGTAAGCGTTTTTGATCATGCTCATCTAGATTGCTAATCGCTTCTAAAGCGCAATGCTGCTGCTGTGTTTATGCTCAGAGGATGAAAAAAGGCCTGCTTCGTACGCGAGTATTACTAGAAGCGCCCTGTCGTGAGCCCCAGTTTTTGTCATAATGCGATTCACATGAGTTTTCACTGTGTGCGGCGAGATAACCAAGTAGTTGGCAATTTCATCATTTGAGAGTCCTTGGCCAACGTAAGTGAGTATTTCGACTTCTCGTTCGGTGAGGTTACTGGTATCACTGAGCTCAAGAACTGTAGAAGCCTGTATTCCTGCTTGGGGTGTGGTGAATCTACCGATCAGGGCGCGGGTTGCTGCGGGCGAAAGCAATGCATTTCCGCAATGAACAGTGGAAACAGCTTCACAAATTTCTTCTGGTTCAGCTCCCTTACCAATGAATCCACTGGCCCCTGCTCTCAAAGCTGACACCACATAGTCATCTTCCTCAAAGGTGGTGAGAATCAGAATCTTAACGTCAATATTACGAGGGTTGGCACATATAGCAGCCGTGGCCTCGATACCGTCCATTTCAGGCATACGTATGTCCATAACGACAACGTCAGGATGGGTCTGCTCGCACAACGCGACCGCTTGGGTTCCATTGGTCGCTTCACCGCAGACGTCAATGTGATCAGTTGAGGTGAGAATGTCGCGTATTGCCTGGCGAATGAGCGCTTGATCATCGACCACCAGCATTCTGATGGGGCTCTCAGATGCTGTCATGACTCACTGGTAGTTCAGCGACAAAGATGAATTGTGTGCTCGTGTGCCGGGTGGTCATGGTGCCTCCGACTGCTTGCGTTCGTTCCTGTAAGCCACGCAAACCCCAACCCGTAGAAGGTGACTTTGTCGTGGAAGCAGCTGTCACCTCATTGATTATTGTTATTTCCACGCTGTCCTTCTTTCTCGTCATGTCAATATTTGCCGTTCCAGTTCCGTATTTGGGCGCGTTGGTGAGGCCTTCTTGGATTACCCGATACGCTACCGTTTGCGTAGCGCTGCGAAGCTCGCTGGTGAACGGCATATCGGGGGTTTCTGAGGCGTCAACATGGTAGTTGACTGAAAGACCTGATTTGCGCATGGAATCAATGAGGTCTGAGATCTCACCCATGCCTGGAAGTGGGCGCAGCCGAGCGCCGGCTCCGGGATCTGTGCTGTCTTGGCGCCTGAGATACTGCATGAGTTCTCCGATATCGCCTAGAACAGAACGGGATGCTTTTCGAATAGTCGCCAGTGCTTCAGGTGCCTTTGTTGGATTGCTGTCTATAGCGCTACTCGCTACTCCGGCGTTGAGGCTGATGACTGATATTTTGTGGGCGACAACGTCATGAAGGTCGTGCGCTATTCGCAGACGTTCTTCGGCCACCGCGCGGTGAGCTTCTGCCTCTCGGGTGCGTTCAGCGCGCTCAGCTCGTTCGGTGACTGAACGAAGATGTTGTCGGCGTGAACGCGAAGAATCACCCAGCGCAGCACTAATGGCGACGACGGCTGCGAACTGGAAAATTGTGGGGTCTAGAGAGCTTCCTTTGCCTGCAGAAAAAGACAATGCAGTGATGGCAGTTGTTGCAAGGATGCCCCATATGTAGGTAACTTTTCTGCTCCGCTGGTTTCCAAGTATATAGGTAGTGACCGCCACGGTGATCCCCGTAGCTAGAAGGGTCATCTGGGCGGCGCATGCAAAAGTGAAGGCAAGAAGAGCTGCCATTGCCGTTGTAAGAGGAAAACGGTGACGCAGCCACACACAGAGTAGACATATGACGACCAACAACCACATGGCTGCAACTTTGTGCTCGGGTAATAGGCCGAGGGGCGCTGGGGAGGGCCCATGTTCGGCAGGAAAAGGCGTTTTTTGGATCGGAAAAAGGGTTGTGGTACCACAGTAAAAACCAGAATCAGTGCACTGATGGCAGCATCTGAACGCCACGAGGTGGAGAATGCTGAGCCAATACGGCGCGCCAATGTAGTGATCATCCTTCTAGTCTGTCTCCTCAAGGCTGAAAAGTGGATACCGCGCGCAGAGTGTAGTTATACACCGTTGGCGGTACAGGAAGTCCACCTGGGGGGAGGATGTACTGGCGGGACGAAGAGATGAAACTTATACGCACATAGCTTGCAGCAGAACCTGCATCGCACCCCCATAGTGGAATCCCATGTATTTTTCACTGGGCTTAGATTTGGTACTGATTGTGGTCCTGACGGTTGGTATCTATTACCGACGTTATCGCCGACAAGACTTACTTGTCGCAGCCTCCGGAGGCCTCCTAATAACCACCACAGGCAAAAAAACACAATAATATCCATGTGCTGCTGGAGAATTCCTAGTGGGGGAGCCAAGGGTTTTCGCGGTGAGTACGGGTGTGTTCTTCGCCAATGTGATTCTAAGTCATAGGTGTTATGAAAGGGGGTGCGTGAGAAGAATGTGACGCCTAGTCGATAGTGTGACCGAAATCCGATAACGTATGTAGTGCCAGCAAAAAGCCGCCGTGTGGAAGGACCTGAATATGAGCGATGCTCGCCAAAATCCCAACGAAGAACAAGGGGCCACAAAATCATCTTTTGATGAGATGCTGCCCGGAACAAGTTCAGAGTCGGCACCCTCATTCTCGGTAGGGTTCCGTGGCTATGATCGGGATGAGGTGGACAAAACCATCGCAGATTTGACCGGCCAGCTCAAAGCAATGCAATTAGAACTTGATTCAGTTCAATCCAGTGAACGCACAACAACGGCACAGTTGCAGGCTGAACTTGAACAACTCAAAGACAAGTTCAAGACGACAGAAGACCTGCAGGACGAACTGCAGGCAAAGGCCGCGCAACTTGCAGAAGCTGAAGAGAAAATCAAGGCTCTATCAGAACAGCTGGTTGAAGGGGACGGTGAAGACGATCAGCTTTCCACCCGAACCAAGTTTGAAGCCGTGTTGCGCGTTGCTGAAGAACAGGCCAATGTTCTACTGCAGAATGCAGCCGTCCAGGCTGAACGGTTACTTGATGCGGCTCGACAAGAAGTGGCCTCCCAAAAGGCTCAAGCTGAAGCTGACGTTGCGCGAATCACCGAACAGGCACAACACGACGCAGACCAGATTCGTCTGAAGATCGAAACAGAATACACTGCCCATGAAGCGATGATTCAAAGGGAAAGCGCTCACGCAAAAGAAAAAGTTGCCCAGGCAGAACAGGAAGCAGAAGCTATTCGCACCGAGGCAGAAAAAGGCGCGGCATCCCTGCGTTCCATGGTTACGCGTGAAACCACCCAGCAACGCGCTGATGCGGAGCGCGAAGTCCGTGAGATGAATGCCAGAGTTCTTGAGTTTGAAGAAAGCCTCACACGTCGCCAAGATGAGGCTCAACAAGAATTCCTGGTACTGCACAACCAGGCCGTAGCCCATGCTGAGCGGATCACAGAAGATGCGAACGAGCAGGTAGCTGCTTCCCTAGAACACGCACATCGGATTGCTGCCAAAGCTGACGAATATGAGAAACTCATGCGGGCACAAGCCGCACAGATTGAAGCTGAGGCAACCGTACGGGCACAAGAAACGCTCGAACGGGCCAGACAAAAAGCTCAAAAGATTATTTCGTCTGTCACCGACCACACGACAGCCGTGTTGCGGGATGCCGAGGACCGGACCCAGCAGCTGCGCTGGCAGCAACAACAACTAGCAAGTTTCATGACTGAAGTGCGGGAACTGATCCGTCCTGAAGGCATATTGGCCACGCCAGCAGAAGCTGACGTGGAAGAAGAAGCCGATGTGACTGAGGTGGAAGAAATTACCGAAGAAGACACTACCGAAGAATAGATCCAAGTCTCTTTTTGGGGGTGGTCCTGGTTGGGCCGCCCCCATTGTGTTGCCATTGGCATGGCGCGCTTTAGTGCCCCTCATCTTTGTCGCGGCGCACAAAAAGCTGAATAATGGCACGCAACGCCAGCATCGACGCAGCAAAAGCCAACAAATAGCCAAAGAACTCAAAGAGAGACACGTTCTGCGTGATCATAGCGCCACTCTCATCGGTGATGAGGGTGACGGACGCAATGAGGGCCGCGCATGCGAACGCTACCGATAAGACATTGTCAATAATTCTCTTCAACCAATTTCGATCATGCGGATTCGCGAATAGTCGAGTACGAACACTGAACTGACCATCGGCTATTTGGTTCGTGATTGAATCCAGCCTCTCAGGTAACCGGCGCGCCAAAGCAAGACTGACTGACGCCGCCCCTAACGTTCTTGACGCGATACTGCGAGGCGAAGCCAGTGAAAGAACGATGTTGGGCAGTTCCGCCTCGATCAACGAAACAAACGATACTGAAGGCGCCAAGATAGTAAGGACGTCTTGCAGGGAGGCAATAGTGTGCAAAGCTGCTGCGACGTGACCTGGGATGGTGATACCGTGATTGCGGACCAGCTGAAGAAGTCGTCCAATCTGGTCAGAATCAAGATTCTTTGTGGCATTGAAAATAGCTATTTCTCGACCGACTTCTCTGCGAAGTGCTGCAATGTCGGTATTGGTAGGGCCTCCAAATGCTAAGAGAAGCGCATCACACGCGGTGATAGTGTCATCACTTACGATCGCAAGGATGAGCGTGGCGAGGAGGCGACGAGTCTCATCGTCAAGGATGCCAACCGAACCAAAATCTAGCATTCCTAGAGTGTCATCGCTCAAAAGGAGCACATTGCCCGGATGTAGATCCGCATGGAATATCCCGCGCGAGAAAATAGCGGACAATGCTTCTCCTGTGAGTTGCTTTGCAAGGTATTCGCGGTCTTTATTTGAAAGAGATTTCAATTGATCTTCCACCTGCGACTGGCGGGAAAGGGGAGTGCCATCCAATAGGTCCATTGTGAGGACGGTGGTTGAGCATAGTCGCGGGTAGGTTTGGGGGATAGTGATAAGGGGATCTTCACTTTGGCTGCTTTTCGCAATCTCCATATTGCGTGCCTCGGCCAAAAAATCTAGCTCTTGAGCTAAAGATGAGGATAGTTCCTTGCTGAGTGATGCCAGTTGCATAGCTCGCGCCCAGGCAAAACGCCTCTCTGCTGTCGTAGCTAACCGCACCATGATGTCAGCGTCGATTGATACCTGCTTTGCGGCCCCAGGCCGTTGTACTTTGACAGCAACAGAAGTGCCATCAACTAGCACAGCCCGGTGTACTTGCCCTATTGAGGCTGCTGCGATTGGCTCATCAGAGAACTCGCTGAAGAACTCAAAGAGAGGTGCGCCTAGTTGATCTTCGATCTGGTGACGAATGAGAGGGGAAGGGACGCGAGTGGCTTCCGATTGCAGTGAAGAAAGCGCGTGTGCTGTCGCGGGGGGCACCAGTCCGGGTTGGGTGGCAACAAACTGGCCCAGTTTGACGAAAACTGGGCCTGCCTGGTTGAGCATGTTGACTAGTGCGTGAGCGAACCGTGCGTCATTAGGGGACTCGCCGCGTTGTATGGCTGAACGCAGCCCGGTGGTCGAGACGATAGTGAGAATCTGGCGGTAGCGATTAGCGCGGTACCAGCGGGCTTGCCAGTGTTTGGCCGTGCCCACTATTCCATGCCACTGCTTGGTAGGAAAGACCGCTTCCAAGAGCACTAAGATGATTGCGCAAATCATTATTGCCCACAGGAGGACGAGGAAAAGGAAGGCGAGGAGCGAAGCGGGGGATACGAGGACGGATTCATTCGGCCCAAATACGCCCAAGGCTTCTCCGGCAACTTGAGCAAGAGGAAGACTGCCCCACGTGCCTAAAGCACCCACAATTATTGAGCGGGGCCACCCAAGGTTTGCGCCAAGTGCCCGGCGTAAGAGCGCTCCAACGACGACTCCAACACATGCTCCAAGAGTAAGAACCACAATGTCTTGTATTGATGAAAGCATGTGCCTCTCCTAGCAGATTGCGGACACCTGTGATTTTAGCGAAATACCGCTGTATTGAGAGGCGGTTAGAAAAAGGTGGAATCTGCTTAGCTGTGTGAGATGACCTTTGTTCCAATATCAACCCAGTGGAAGAGAGTGTTCGCGTCCTCATCGCGCATATTGACGCACCCCGCTGAGCCCTGCACATAACGAGTCGCCGGATCCCCAAAACCACTTTGCCAAGAGGACGACCCGTGGAGAGCATATGAGCCGGTGAAGTAACTGACCCAGGGGACATCTTTCGCACAGTAAGACCACTCAGGGGTGCATCCCATGTCCTGCTTTTCATATTGCAGGTAGACGTTGTATTCGCCCTCAATGGTGGGGGTGGAGGCTTTACCAGCTACCACGGGGAAGGTGTAGACGGGTTTAGCGCCCTCATATGCGGTGACGGTTGCGCCACCAATGTCTATCTCAACCCACTTTTCACCAGGTGCGGCCCGGTAACGCATTCCCTCAGTAGCAGGGTCAGCCTGCCTCTCGGTCCATTCTCCGGTTTGCTCTTTGTAGTCGAAGGTGGCGGTGATCGCTTCTTTTAGGGGAAGCCCACCTACAATCGCATCGGTAATCACATCGGCATTACTGACTACCCAGCCTTTGGTGGGTTCAATAACCGTGGCGACGACCTTTCCACTCGCATCAAGGTTGCGGATACCCTGTCCTGGCTCAATATTGGTTGTTTTAGCGTAGTCCTCAACCCAGGATTTTACTGCATCCCTATCCACCGCGGGCGTCAAGCGCTCAGCATCGGAAGCGAAAGTGATCCAGCTACTCTTCGTTGCTGCGTCTGGAGTGGTTTCCATCTGGTCGCCGTCATTGACGGTAATAGGAGTTGCCAGCCAAGTGTTGGCCTGATCGGCCGCGGCTTGAGCGACTTCAGTGCTGATTGAAGGCTCCGCGTGAATGGTGCTGGCTGTAACTGCTGTAGCACCGGTTTTTGCTGCATCAACCAGTGCCTGCTGAAGTGACTCTTCGTCTATTGCTTCACCACTGCGAGATGGCGTGACAGCAAACGAATTACCGTCGAAAGCGATCTGAGCGTCGGCAGGTTCTGCAGTATCCGCCAGCGGTAACTCGGCAGCGAATTTAGTGAACGTCTTGTCGTTAATGTGGACTTGCGGAGAATAGGAGCTTCCACTCACCAGACCACCTAAAAACGAGCCTACTGAAGCGGAATCAGAAAAAATATGGTCGACGGTCTCTTCAGCGTCGAGGACAACGCCGGTCTCTGAAAGAGGAACCGTTATGTCCCCGCCAGGAGCTGACACTGTAATCTCTGGGTCCCCAAAACCAGATGCGACAGCGGTGACGGCATCGGAGGGGGTGAGTCCAGATATGTCGATGGCGCCTACTTGAGTGCGTGGCAATGCGTGAGCACGAAAATAGGCGAAAGAGCCTGCAAAGGCGCCAAGAATAACGAGTGCGGTCACTGAGGCGGCAGCCACGACTCTGCGAGTTGTTGACGCAAATAAAGTACTCATAACATAAAATATCCTAGCGTGAGGCGCCGAATTCGGCACCTAATGTTTCATGAATGTGGCTTGAAAAAGCGGAATGCGGCAGGTCACCTCGTTTAGGATGTGGTCAGTTTTACAGTTTTTGGTGATAAGAATTTCATAGGATTTCTATGAGTATTCCCAGTGCGAAGACAAAAACAGGGTAAATACGGCTTGCGAAAGAGACCTAAGACACACTAATGTTGTGGTTGGTTAGGTCGAAAGGCCCGGCGGGTCGTCGTGGACACAGATGTCCACTCGGGGAGCGTCATAACCGTAGTCACCGGATCGAAGCGACGATGCAGTCGTGATGAGGAGCCATAAGACTATGGAATCAGAGTACGTCTTTCAACTTATCGCCATGGTGGTATACACCCTCGGCATGGTCACCTTGGGGGTGTTGGCCTACCGGCAGACCCGTAACCTGGACGATTACGTTCTAGGGGGTCGCAGCCTAGGGCCTTTCGTCGCGGCACTTTCAGTAGGTGCGTCTGATATGTCGGGGTGGCTGCTCATGGGGCTTCCAGGGGCCATCTACATGTCGGGTCTCATCGAAGGATGGATTGCAGTGGGCCTGACTGTCGGGGCGTGGGTCAACTGGAAAGTAATCGCACCCCGACTGCGTGCCTACACAGAAAGAAGTGCAGATACCATCACGATTCCGACATTTTTGGAGTCACGAGTAAAGGATCGCTCACGAATGATCCGTATCATAGCGGGTCTCATTATCCTGATATTTTTCACTTTCTACGTCTCTTCTGGCTTAGTAGCTGGTGGCGTATTTTTTGAGTCATCTTTTGGCATGGAATACCGCTACGGGATGCTTTTTATTGGGACAGTAGTTGTTCTCTACACGCTGCTAGGGGGATTCTTAGCGGTGTCGTGGACTGACGTAGTCCAAGGACTGATGATGGTGACGGCACTGCTGTTGGTTCCTCTCGTCGGAATTTTTCACGTCGGAGGTTTTGGCAACCTAGTATCTGGAATACAGGCGGTCGATCCGGCCATCCTCAATCCTTTTGGTGATCCCGCAAAGTTTGGAGTCGTGACAGTTGTATCAATTATTTCAGCCCTGGCGTGGGGACTGGGTTACTTTGGTCAGCCGCATATTTTGGTGCGATTCATGGCGATCCGCAATGCGGAAGAGGCAAAAGCTGGTAGACGATATTCGATTATTTGGATGGCGGTGTCGGTACTTGGTGCGGGAACAACCGCTCTGGTGGGGGTTGCTGTCTACCACCATGATGCTGCGTTACTCCCTGATCCAGAAGCTGTCTTTATCTCGCTAGGGCAGTTGCTTTTCCATCCACTTATCGCAGGATTCTGGCTGGCAGCGATTCTGGCGGCAATCATGTCGACTCTGTCCTCTCAGCTGCTCGTCACCTCATCAGCGATAGTCGAAGACATCTACCATGTATTCACCAAAAAGGATCTGCGCTCAGGGTTGGGAATGTGGCTGCGGAGGTTGGCAGTTCTCGTAGTAGCAGTTGTTGCTGGAGCACTTGCTTGGAAACAAAATGACACCATTTTAGCTCTGGTTGCGTTCGCATGGGCTGGGTTCGGGTCGTCTTTTGGTCCCGTCGTCATCTTGTCAATGTACTGGCGCAAACTCACTTGGCAAGGAACACTGGCGGCAATGATTGTAGGAGCAGTAGTTGTCGGGGCGTGGGGAACACTGAGCGACGGTGTCTTTGACGTGTATGAGATGATCCCCGGATTCCTCCTATCGCTCTTGGTAGCGGTTGGTGTCTCTCTTGCAGCCTACCGCACCAACCCTGAGATCGATGCCGAATTTGATCATGTAGAGGAAGTGGCGAAGAGATCATTTTCTTCCAAAAATGACGCCGCCGCCCAATGAACGCAGCGGAAACAAGTTCCCGAGTAGCAACGCCGACTGGTACTGCCTCACTATCAACCATTCAGGAGAAAAAATGACTCAGAAAGATCTGGATCGCCCAGGGGCTACCACCGACATGGAAACAGCCATTGACAATGCGGTGATCACAGCGGGACGTTGGGCTGAACGTTCAAAAGCCTATTCGGAAACACCTACCGCGAAACTTCTTGCTGATGTACTCAAACATCCAGATGGTCTGGCTTTCACCGTAGAATTCGTCGACGGTGTGATTCGCCCTGAAGATGAAAAAGTGGCTGCCGGGAATCTAGCTAAGTTAATGAAAAATCCTCCTAGTTTTCTTCCTGCGTGGCTTCGCATTCCGGCAAGTGTTGGCGGAACCGTCTCAAAAAAGCTGCCGGGATTGGTCGTTGCGGCAGCGCGGCGCGTATTCGCTGGGCTCGTCGGTGATTTGGTATTAGATGTAGGGGACCGCAAACTGGCTTCTGCCATCGAGCGCTTGCGCTCTTCAGGTGCCCGGCTCAACATCAATCTTTTGGGCGAGGCTGTGCTGGGAAACGCGGAAGCAGACCGGCGTTTACAGGACACTTTTGAACTGTTGAAACGCTCTGATGTCGATTACGTGTCTTTGAAAGTCTCCGCCGTTGTCGGCCCACATTCGGAGTGGTCACATGCTGAAGTGGTACAGACTGCAGTCGAACGTCTACTCCCGCTCTATCAGTATGCAGCTTCCAGTCCGGACGCAAAGTTCATCAACCTCGATATGGAAGAATATCGGGACCTCGATCTCACACTCGATGTTTTCAAAACACTGATGGATTCTCCCGAACTCATCGGCTTAGATATGGGGATCGTTATTCAGGCATATCTGCCCGACGCTCTTGGAGCCATGGAAAAGTTACAGTCTTGGGCGAAAGAACGGCGTTCTAAGGGAGGAGCCTCGATAAAGGTTCGACTTGTCAAAGGCGCCAACCTTGCGATGGAACGAGTGCAATCGGAACTTCATGGTTGGCCCGTAGCGACCTGGGATTCCAAACAGTCCACCGATGCAAACTACTTACGTCTTTTAGATTGGGCACTCACTCCTGAACGAACCGCCAATGTTCGTATCGGTGTTGCTGGGCATAATCTGTTTTCTCTGGCAACAGCATGGGAACTGGCGGGACTGCGTGGGGTTCGTGAGAGCATTGACATTGAGATGCTGTCGGGAATGGCAGTTCCCCAAGCTAAAGCGGTTACAGAGGAAGTGGGGCCTCTGCTGTATTATGTGCCGGTGGTGCGTCCAAGTGAATTTGACGTCGCCATTGCCTATTTAGTTCGTCGACTCGAAGAGAACTCTGATTCAGCCAATTTTATGGCATCGATTTTCGATTTTGCTGTCAGTGATGATGCTTTCTTGAAAGAAAAACAGCGATTCCTTAACGCAGCTGAAGAAATGAGGCAGACAGGAACCTCGGTTTGCACACCCAAACGTCGCCAAAACCGTTTGACTGAAGCTCGCGACGATTTCGAGGAAACTCAGAAAGATTCTCAGGGAAGATGGAGATTTTCTCATACTGCAGATACTGATCCGAGTCTTCCAAGCAATCGCGAATGGGCCACAACAATCAGCGAAAACATCGTTTCTTCCACTGCTGGGGAAGAGACGGTGGCAGCTCACAGGATCAGTAGCAAAGAACAGGTCGACCTGGTTTTGTCGAAGGCTCAAAGAGCTAGCGAAGAGTGGAGGAAGAAGAGCGCGGCTGAACGAGCTGAGCTCCTTCACAACGTGGGGTTTGAACTTGCCCGGAGGCGAGCCGACCTCCTGGAAGTAGCCGCTTCAGAAGTAGGGAAGACTCTGGATCAAAGTGATCCCGAAGTATCGGAGGCAATTGATTTCGCGCATTACTACGGTGAATGCGCTCGAGAACTCGAAACAATACCAGGGGCAACTTTCAAACCTGCTGAAGTCACCCTTGTTACGCCACCGTGGAATTTCCCGCTTGCAATCCCTATGGGAGGTATTACCGCAGCACTTGCAGCTGGAAGTACGGTTGTATTCAAACCCGCTAGTGCTACTCAGCGTTGTGGTGCGATACTTGCCGAATGCCTATGGGCCGCGGGAGTTGATCCAGACGTGATGCAACTGGTGGTGCCAGACAATTCTTCACTGGGTAAAGCACTTGTCGAAGACCCGCGCGTGGGAAACATTGTTTTAACTGGTTCCTCAGAGACTGCGCAGAAGTTCTTGCAGTGGCGACCAGATGTCAATCTATTGGCGGAGACATCAGGTAAAAACGCCATTATTGTCACTCCGTCTGCAGATTTGGATTTGGCCGTGAAAGACGTTGTCTATTCGGCATTTGGGCATGCTGGGCAAAAGTGTTCGGCTGCTTCATTGGTGATACTTGTTGGTTCAGTAGGTACCTCACAGAGGTTCTATCGTCAGCTAATTGATGCCACCCAGTCCCTCACTGTTGATTGGCCGCAGAATCCAATGGGCGAGGTGGGGCCACTCTCAGTGCTTCCGGGGGATAAGCTTATGCGTGGTCTCACTACGTTGGAACCCGGTCAAAGATGGGCGTTGGCGCCGCGTAGACTCGATGCGACAAATAGATTGTGGAGTCCTGGTGTGAGAAGTGGTGTTGTGCCTGGATCGGAATTTCACACAGTCGAATACTTCGGCCCACTATTGGGTGTGATGCGCGCGGATACCCTTGGAGAAGCAATCGAAATTCAAAATGGAACTGAGTTTGGTTTGACCGCGGGCTTACATTCTCTTGACACTGAAGAGATACGGTTGTGGCTAGATCATATTCATGCAGGAAATGTCTACGTTAATCGGACTATTACCGGTGCGATCGTCAGGCGTCAGCCGTTTGGTGGTTGGAAGCTGTCAGCAGTTGGTAGCGGCGCTAAAGCCGGAGGCCCCAACTACCTTCTAGGTTTTGGAGACATTGAGCAAAGAACTCAAGTGACAACCAACGACATCGTGGACGTGTCGATCACAAAACCGCAGTTGCGCGAGCTAGGTCAGCTGGCGCAACAACTGTTAGGAACGGAAGACGCGTCTCGGGTGCTAACGGGATTGCGACATACGCAAAAGACCTGTGATGAGCATTTTGATCGGTTGAATGATCCCAGCGGTCTTCGTTGTGAACGCAATGTGCTGCGCTACGTGCCCGCTGCCGCGACAATTCGCGCCGCCGAGCAAGCTTCACTATGCGATGTGATGTTGACGGTTGCTTATGCTTTGGCAGTAGGAGAGTTTGTGCAGGGAGAAGGAAGCGATTACAAACGACGCTTAGCACCGGGACAATCAACAGTCGATAGAAGACTGAGCCCTCATCTCGTGCTCTCTTCAGCCCGGAGAATTCCTTCAGCCTTTACACAATGGGCTAACCGATACGAATGTGTATGTATCGAAGAAGACGACGAGGCATTTGTGCGCGGTCTCTCTCATCAAGACAACGACGCGCGGATCCGTTTGGTGGGAGCCCAACGACAGGGCCTTGGTAGGGAGTTGACCTCTTCCATCAACCTGGCAGTGTGGGATGGCCCAGTGACAACTGCAGCGCGCGTTGAGATACTCCCATTTGTTCATGAACAGGCAGTATCCATTACGATGCACCGTTTTGGAACCCCCTCAGCAGCAACGCAAGGAGTGATGGAGGAAGCCTTCAGCTAGGGATTACTGCTTTGAAAAGCGCTGATGGTGTGGCTTCTATGAAACTCACTCGATGTGTTGTGCAGAACCAAGATAATAGACGTCAGACTCTGGTGAGTGGATGAGACCGTCATGCGTGAGTGAGGCTATGGCTCGAGATAGTTGCGAAGCATCGGGCCACAGTCGACGCAATTCATCGACATTCCCGGCGAAAGACGGTGAATGACGAAGGAAGTCGATGATTATTCCGCGCGCCTGACGGTCAGTTCCCTCCCACGCTTGCGTGCGAGGCGTGAGCTCACTGGGCGGATAGCCCGCCAGTCGCCATTTGCAGCGATCAGCAATCGGGCATTCGCCGCAGGCCGGACTGCGCGAAGTACATATCAAAGCGCCAAACTCCATGATGGCTGCGTTCCACGATGGGTGGCGATGCGCCTCGTCAAAAGCTCTAGCAGCCCACTGGCGGTCAGTATGTGTGATCGAAGAGCTAACACGTTCCACACCTCCAAAAACACGTCCAAGGACTCGGCGTATGTTGATATCCAAAACTAAAGCTGGCATGCCGAAGGCAAAAGATTGGATTGCGGCGGCAGTATATTCGCCAATGCCAGGTAGTGCCCGCAGTAGTGCTGCATCGGAAGGAACCTGGCCGTCATATTCGGTGGCAATGCGGTGAGCAGCCTGGTGTAGACGAAGAGCCCGGCGGGGATATCCCAGGCGTCCCCAAGCCTCAAGCACCTCGGCCGTCGAGGCACTGGCAAGATCACCTGGGGTGGGCCAGCGGCGCATCCACGCATGCCACATGGGCTCAACTCGCGCGACGGGAGTTTGCTGCAACATGACTTCCGATACCAGAATGCCCCATGCAGTGACGTTGGGCTCACGCCAAGGTAGCGGTCGGGCGTTTTCAGCAAACCAGGAAATCAAGCGAATCACAATGCTAGTGTGGGCAAGTATCGATCGAAAAACCAATTGAAGTTGACGCCGCTACATAACTATGTGGTCAGTCTCGGACGTTTTGTGTTCTTCGGTAGACATAGCGACAGGCGAAGCCTTGTGCAAACTGGGGGATAACAGTCCCACGGTGAATGTCCCTAAGAGGACTATTCCCCATATGATCGCGGCCATATTACTGCCCACTAGAACCGGGAAATTCCATATAGAAATAATGAGTACCAGTAGTAATCCGAGCGTACCTAGCGCCGTTAATGTGCGAACTACATGAGGCGCTTGAGTTGAACCTCGGCTAGTGCCAAAGACAATGACGGCAATACTGGTCAGGGTCATCATCACGATGACTCCCAATGCTCCCGCTCCCGAATACCACGTGTAGATCTGAATGACAGGATCTAATTGAATGAGTGCTGAAACAACAACAATGACCGACGTAATAATGCTCACTAGCAGCGACGCGCGTGAAGGCGCAGTATGGCGCGGATGCACAGTGGCGCAAGCAGACGGCAGAATACCGCGTTGGCCGAGAGTGAAAATATAGCGGGTCACAATGTTGTGGAAGGCAAGCATACATGCAAACATGCTCGTGACAACTAGTATTTGTACAATATCGGCCATGATTGGCGCAACTACTTCGCCAGCCAGATTCATGACCACGTGCTCGGGATCGGCGGAAGCTGCAGCTACTGCGTTCGATGTGCCGAGGCCATTGATGACCAGCCAAGAACTTAGTGTGTAGAGAATCCCAATGCACGATACCGCAATGTAGGTAGCTCTGGGGATTGTCCGTTCAGGCGTCTTTGCTTCGTTGCGGAAGACCGCGGTTGCCTCAAAACCGAAGAAACCAAGAAAGGCAAAAAGAAGTCCCAGTCCCGGAGCCCCTGATAACGCCTGGGTGGGACTAAAGGGACTCAGACTCAGTTCCCGGCCAGAAAAGATCACTCCTAGATCGATGAAGAGCACCGCGACGACTTCAAGGATGAGGACTATGGCCAAGACTTTAGCGGACAACTCTATATCGCGATATCCCAAATACCCGACAATGATCAGCATCAATGCTGATACCAGCCACCAGGGCAGTGAGACCCCGGTCCACATCAAAAAGAGATTGCTGGCTTGAACGCCTAAATAACAGGTCATTGACACAGTGAGCAGTACATATGAGACCAGGGCGAGGGCGGCAGTTCCTAGCCCGGATCTTCTTCCCATTCCCTTATCAACATATGAGTAGAAAGCGCCGGCATCTGGTACGAAGGGTGTCATCCACGCATACCCAACGGAGAACAATAGCAAAATGACTGTCGCCAACAGGATCATCAACGGAGCACCGATCGACTCAGAGACGCTGAAAATGATAGGAAAATTCGCCGCAACTACAGTGATGGGAGCCGCAGCAGCAACCACCATGAAGAGGATTCCAGCCACGCCTAGCTTGCGTTCAAGTGCAGGTTCCATCTCTGAGCTCCCCGATATAACATGCATTACTGGCGAAGTAGCAGTCTAGTTGAGGCACGAAATTACTTAGGGCTCAGTCCGCTATGCGTTTTCTGTGGCAAAGAGATTTTCCATGAGGAGGTGCGTTGCACCGATCAAGGGTGCATCGGGGCCCGCAGTTGTTGCGATAGATCAAGTGTTCGCGCAGAACCTGCCGGAGAGGATTCGCGGGGGAGAATTCACTCACCTGGTGCTCTCACCTGGTCCTGGACGTCCCAGTGACTATCCGGAATTGGCTCAGCTCATTGATGCAGCATCACATATTCCGCTATTGGGTGTGTGTCTGGGACACCAGGCTCTGGCTCAGTACTACGGAGCGGACGTTGAGCCTACTGCAGTTCCTGTTCACGGAACAGCCGAGGAAATCATGCACGATCGCAGTGGTATTTTCCGTCGAATGCCTTCTCCCGTGGTGCAGGTTCGTTATCATTCGCTGGCGGTCTATCATCCTCTTCCTAAGTCATTACGCGCATGTGCATGGAGTCATGATGGCACCATCATGGGCATCGAAGTGAAAGATCGCCCCCATTGGGGAGTGCAATTCCATCCCGAAGCGTATGTGAGTGAAGATTCCAGGGTGTTGATCGAAGATTTTCTGTGCCAGGGAAGACTGCCGGTTTTGGTGCCTCCTGTAGAGGACGACCGTAGGGCAGTTGTCGATGAATGCACTACAGTGGCAGTGAAGCATACGGAAGTTGCGGGGACGCTTGACGTGCGTGCGACGGTAGAAAACTTGTCGGTTGATTTCGAACATGTGATTGTATGCGAGGTAGGCAGTCGCTATACGATTATCGGTTTCGACAACGCTTCGGCACCTCAGCTTTCCTTCAACGTTGGGGATGAACCATTTCTCGCCGTTATTGAAAGAGACCTATTGGGGGTGAACCTGATTCACTCTCTTCCTGAAAATTTACCTTTTTATGGTGGTTGGATGGGGTACATAGGATTTGAGGCGTTAGAGCACGAAAGCAGCTCATCACTGCCTGATGCGATGTGGATTCGACCTGAACAATTCTTCATTCATGATCGTGAAGAGTCCCGTACCTTTGTGGTGTCTCTAAGTACTGACCCGGGACAGTTACAGCACTATATTACTGGTCGGCCACGCGCATCGAACGCCACCAATATTAGAGGTGAGTGGGACAGTGACGACGCCTCGTACATAGAAAAAATTCATCGTTGTTTAGAGTATCTGCGGCGCAGCGACTCCTACGAAATTTGTCTTACCGATAGCTTCAGAGGCCGGGTCCATGGCAACATACTTAGTCATTATCGTGGTGACACGGAGTATGGTGCCTATCTCAAGTTGGGCGATGACCTCGAAATCGTATGCCATTCCCCAGAACTATTCCTCAGCATAGACCGAAATAACATGGTTTCCTCGGGTCCAATAAAAGGGACTGCCAAGCGAGAAGATGATCCGGTAACTGACGCGCTAGCTGCATCCCAGCTCTCTCAAAGTGATAAAACGCGGGCAGAGAACATGATGATTGTCGATCTGACGCGAAATGACTTGGGGCGGGTGTGTCAAGTGGGGTCGGTACAGGTTCCCTCTTTTATGCGGGTCGAATCGCAGAGGGTCCATTCGTTGGTCTCTACAGTGACAGGAGAACTTCGACCCCACGCCACCGTGGTCGATGCCATTAGGGCATGTTTCCCACCGGGGTCCATGACGGGAGCTCCGAAGAAACGTTCTTTAGAGATCATCAGAGAACTCGAGAGTGCGCCTCGTGGCATTTACTCTGGCAGCATCGGATACATCGGATATGACGGGACCGCTCGCCTCAATGTGGTCATTCGAACTGTCGTGCGCTCTGGACATGAGCTGAGTATCGGAGCAGGTGGTGCGATTGTCCTTGACTCAGATCCGCGTAGTGAAATGGCGGAACGCAATCTGAAATCGGAGTGCCAGTTGACCAGGCGAGTCCTGCAGAATTGGTCACGATACTCGACAGCGTTGCCCGCGATGACTATGCACAATGGAGTCCGGAAGAAAACCAGGCGATTGCAGACCGAATCGAACAGCTGGAGGAAGACGCTGAAGTACTGGACCGCGAGGCTGTCGGCAGAAAAGTTGAATATGATGCGTACGGCAACGTGGTCCAACCCGAAAAGACCTCGCAGGTGCAATTAAGCGGACTTCCCGGGAGCGCCAAAGTCGTGCAGGCTGCATTACTTGGAGAAAATGATCAGACCCGCACATTCTGGTTAGACATGGTTGTGACTCCCGACAGTGGTGGTGAGAGCTTCAAAGCGGGCATGCGTCTGATCATTCGCAAGACAACAGAATCTCGGGTTCAGAGTTTTGCATTGCCAGGCTTTCAGTTTCGCGTTCGCTTTGCCGCGGATAATCACAAGCACGTGGCTTTGGCTCCAGAAGAGATCGGTGATTCTTCTGCGAACCATTGGGGGTCACAATCGAAGTAGAAACCGAATGGTGGGTATTGGAAGAGAGACTTCTATGCCAGAGAGCTGCGGGGGAGACATTCCCTTGTCGGAGGCTCCCACTAGACTTATTGCATGCACCAGCAGTCCGCGGGAAATGACGTGCTTCCATTCTCAGAGGCAACTCAGCGGTGGTTTGACTCGTCTTTTGCGCAGCCCACAGAGGCCCAGGTCGGTGCTTGGAAGTCGATTGCTCGGGGCAATAACACATTGGTGGTGGCACCCACTGGGTCGGGGAAGACTCTCTCGGCTTTCCTCTGGTCTATCGATAAGTTAGTTCAAGAACGCTCTGAAGAGGCTGACGAAAAAGTCAAGATTCTCTATATTTCTCCAATGAAGGCACTGGGGGTGGATGTTGAGAAGAACCTGCGTTCACCTCTGGCGGGAATTACCCAAGCCGCACTTGCGCTCGGCTTGTCGGCGCCATCCATTTCCGTGGGGGTACGCTCAGGGGACACGTCTGCGCAAGAACGCCGGCGTCTTGTAAAACACCCACCTGATATTCTTATCACCACACCTGAGTCACTGTATCTGATGCTCACCAGCGAGGCTGGAAAATCACTCTCATCAGTTCAGACAGTAATCATCGATGAAATACACGCTTTAGCTGGGAATAAGCGGGGGGCTCACTTAGCTTTGTCGCTTGAGCGCCTTGACGATCTCCTTCCAACACCTGCTCAACGCATCGGGCTCAGTGCTACAGTCAAGCCGCACAGAGAGGTAGCTCGTTTTTTAGGTGGGGAACAGGTAGTCACGATAGTAGCGCCTCATGCGGAACCTCGTTTCAACATTCGCGTTGAAGTTCCCGTGCCCGATATGACTCAGCCACCAATGCCTGAGGGGTATGACAGTGAGGACTATGGCGGTGAACATCGGCTCGGCTCAATGTGGCCGTCGATCGAAAATGCAATCTATCGCCATATTCTTTCGGTGCACTCCACTATCATCTTTGCTAATTCGCGCAGGTTAGCCGAAAGGCTCACCCAGCAGATCAACACTCTTCACGAAAAGGAAACCGGCAGTGAAGAGCCTCTGGCCCAAGCCCACCATGGTTCGGTGTCAAAGGAACAGCGTGAGAACGTAGAAGAGGGACTTAAAAGCGGTCGAATTCGCTGTGTGGTATCGACATCCAGTTTAGAACTGGGAATAGACATGGGGCTGGTGGACCAAGTGATACTCATGGACCCACCGCCATCGGTGGCTAGCGGTCTGCAACGAATAGGTAGGGCTGGTCACCACGTAGGTGGCATCTCCCAAGCGATTATTTTCCCTACCCATCGCTCCAAATTGCTAGAGACAGCAGCTGTTGTTAAACGAATGCGTAGCGGGCAGATAGAGGACACTCAGGTCCTCACTAATCCTCTCGATGTTTTGGCGCAGCATACCGTTGCTGCGGTATCAATGAGAGACTGGGATGTTGATGAGTGGTATCGAACCGTTGTAAAAGCGGCTCCGTATCAGAGACTGCCACGAACTGTTTTCGATGCGACTTTGGATTTGCTGGCTGGCAAATACCCCTCAACGGAATTCGCCCAGCTAAGGCCACGTCTGATCTGGGACCGCACAGATAACCTACTGTCCGCGCGTCCAGGAAGCCAGCGTCTTGCGGTAACTCAAGGCGGCACCATTCCTGATAGGGGTCTATTTCGTGTCGTCACCGCCGGCGATGACTACAGTCGCAGTCGCGTCGGTGAACTTGATGAGGAAATGGTGTATGAGTCGCGCGTGGGGGAAGTATTCACGTTAGGCACAACATCGTGGCGCATCAAAGAAATTACCAAAGACACTGTCGAAGTCTTACCGGCATTTGGAGTTCCTGGAAAAATGCCTTTTTGGCGAGGTGACTCAGCATCACGTCCATTCCAACTGGGGCAAGGACTTGGTGAGTTAATAGGTCGACTGGATCACTCTCTCGTCAAAGGGAGTGATGATTCGGCGGTTGATTTCTTACGTGAACTAGGCTTTGACGATAACGCAGTCGCCAATACATTAGCTTATGTGACTGAGCAGCGAGAGGTTGCAGGAACTGTACCAACCGATGCGACATTCTTAGTTGAACAGACCAAAGATGACGTTGGAGACTGGCGTCTGGTCTTGGAATCTCCTTTGGGTCTTGCCGTCCACGCACCGTGGGCACTTGCTATCAATGCGCGGGTACGGCAGCTCTACGGGCTTGAGGCGACTGCGATCGCTTCGAACGACGGAATCATCGTGCGACTTCCCGACACGGATGATGACGTTCCGGGTGCTAGTCTCTTCGCATTTGATCCCGATGAGCTACGCCAGTTGGTACTAGACGAAGTGTCAGATTCAGCCCTTTTTGCTTCGCGTTTTCGTGAATGCGCGGCTAGAGCTTTGATCCTTGGAGGTGGAAAGCCCGGCAAGCGAAGCCCGCTATGGCAGCAGCGTCAGCGCTCGGCCCGGCTTTTAGAAGTGGCGACTCGTTATCCCACGTTCCCCATAGTGTTAGAGGCTCTGCGTGAATGCCTCCAAGATGTGTACGACGTTGATGCGTTGGTCGGCGTACATCAAAAGATTCGAGACGGGCGCATCCGCCTCCAGCAAAGTCACACCGATGTCCCGGGTCCCTTTGCCCAGTCACTTCTCTTTGGCTACGTCGGTGCGTTTATGTACGAGGGGGACACACCTGCAGGTGAACGGCGTCTTGCTGCCCTCAGTGTGGACCCAGAGCTGTTGCGTGAGCTCTTGGGAGATACAGATCTCTCTCAAATCCTCGAACCAGAGGCCATCAGGCAAGTACACGATGAACTGCAAAAACTTGCACCGTCGCGGTGGTTTAGAGGACCAGAGGGCGTCGCTGATCTCTTGCGCCTCTTAGGCCCCATGTCGATTCCGCAGCTTTCAGCGCGTCTTGGCAGCACGGCTACGCCGGATGAGGCAATCACCGAAAAAGAACTCGATGAGGCCTTATCTGAACTCATAGATGCAAGGCGCGTCATAGTCATTCGCATAGCAGGAAGTGAAGTCTACGCAACGATAGAAGACGCCGGCGTGCTGCAGCAAGCCTTGGGGATCGCACTGCCGATGGGTGTTCCCTCTGCTTTCACCCAGCCGCAACCAGACGCATTGCGGAACCTCTTGGTTCGCTATGGTGCCAATCGTGGCCCCTTCACAGCCCAAGAGGCTGCTCACTCTTTTGGTTTAGGGACCGCGGTGGTCGCCTCTGAGCTGAGAATTCTCACCCAAGAGAGGCTTTTCATTGAGGGAGTTTTCTCCGAGGAAAGTGAAGGCTCTCAGTCTCAGTGGATACACCGCGACGTATTACGCCGAGTGAGGGGACGGTCAATAGCGTTGCTGCGGGGCAGCGTTGAAGCCGTGCCACAGCACGTATACGCTGCTTTTTTACAAGAATGGCAGGGTATCGGTACGGATGTAGCGGGGGCTGAGGCAGTCGAGATGGCTCTTGATGTCTTGACTGGGCTTACTCTTCCTGCCTCCACATGGGAAAGTTTAGTTTTGCCAGCACGTGTGGAGGGATACCAACCTGAGATGTTGGACTCTTTTATCACCTCGGGAGAGTTCTTATGGGTGGGCGAAGGCCAGCTTTCCACCACAGATGGGTGGGTCAGCTTCCACCATCGTGACACCGCACCGTTAACACTCCCGCAAGCCGAAGCACCTAGCGACGGATTAGAGCAGCGCGTCGTTGAGGTTCTCACGCAGCACGGTGCATTATTCGCCCCAGCAATCATGGAGCATCTGCGCGATGCAGACATACAGATATCTTCATCCGATCTCTCCGGCGCTCTTTGGTCTTTGGCGTGGAAATCGGTAGTCACTACCGACAATATTGAAGCGCTTCGTGTAGCGGTGAAGGGTAAGCGTGCGGCTCAAAAAACCTCGCCGCATCGCCGACGTCCACGGCGTATGCGAACTTCTCTTCTCCGTGAGATGGCACCGCCCCTGTCTGCGACACCGACTGAGCCGTCACTGGTTGGTCGTTGGTCCTTGTTGCCCTCGGTGGACCCCGATGCATCCCATCGTTTTGTAGCTACCTTGGGACTGCTGTTGGACCGCTACGCGGTTGTAAGTAGGGGAGTTGTCAATGCGGAATCTGTGGAGGGAGGATTTAGCCGTATATATCAGGCTTTGGTTAAGCTAGAAGAAAGTGGAAAGTGTCGGCGCGGGTACTTGATCCAAGGCCTCGGTGGCGCACAATTTGCACTGTCACACACAGTTGACCGACTTCGGGAATTTGCAGAGCATATGGAAGCCCGCGCGCAGACCGGCAATCCTCATATCGTGGTTCTTTCTGCAACTGACCCAGCTAACCCCTATGGCGCAGTATTGCCGTGGCCAGATATTCAATCGAGTTCTGATCTGCCTGAGATTGCTCGACCACGGAGAAACCCAGGTGCCTTAGTTGTTCTGGTTGATGGCGAGGCTGTTTTCTACATGGAAAGAGGAGGTCGCACTGCTGTAGACCTGCTAGGGGAGGATGCCACTAAGGACGATCGGGCGACCTATGCTCACGCTCTTGCCCGCGCACTCATCAAAGCGCAACTCAACGCGTTCACTTTGGAGTCTATTAACGGTATTGCAGTATCTCAGTCGCCGTGGGCTCCCGCACTGTTAGATGCAGGGTTTGAGAGAAAACCCCGGGGCTTGATCTGGCGAAAGAAGGTGTTGTAGATGCCTGAGGGAGACACAGTATTTCGCACCGCAAAGATGCTTGATCATGCTTTAGCTGGGCAGATACTCACCCGTTTCGAATTGCGAACGCACCGCCAAGCTCCGGATATGGTCGGGGAACAGGTAATCGGATGTATTCCGGTAGGCAAGCATCTTCTACTGCGCATTGGCCATCGCACTCTCCATTCGCACTTAAAAATGGAGGGTGTGTGGCATGTATATCGTCGGGGGCAATCCTGGCGCAAACCGGCACATAAAGCGCGAGTTGTATTGGAAACAGAGGAAAAACAAGCGGTAGGGTTTGAAATTGCTCAGGTGAGTGTTATCCCAACCACTAGCGAATCGGAAGTGGTGGGTCACCTGGGGCCGGACATCCTTTCTCCGCAGTGGAATAAAGCAATGGAAACTCTGGTCTTGGGTAACTTTACAGCTGACTCAAGGCCGCTCCATGTGGCATTGCTCGATCAGAGAAACGTTGCGGGGTTTGGTAACGAATACGCCAATGAGCTCTGTTTTCTCGGTGGATTTGACCCTCGGTCTGCAGCCAATACTCTCGACCTCAAACGCCTTATTACAATTGGAAGGCGCGCAATTGTTGCCAACTGTGCCAGGTGGGAACGCACATTGACCGGTGACACTCGGCCTGGACGGCGCCACTACGTCTATGGAAGAGCGCGTAAACCCTGCCGCAGGTGTGGAACGCCGATTGCTTTTACTAGGCTTGGGGCAAAAGCTACAGAACTACGCGACGTATATTGGTGCCCCA
Source organism: Scrofimicrobium canadense (assembly GCF_009696615.1). Taxonomy (GTDB): domain Bacteria; phylum Actinomycetota; class Actinomycetes; order Actinomycetales; family Actinomycetaceae; genus Scrofimicrobium; species Scrofimicrobium canadense. The sequence goes on along the minus strand of NZ_VULO01000003.1, from coordinate 24,114 downwards.
CCTGCCAACCAGCTATTGTACAGTGACAAGGGAACTCCTGGATTTCCCTGTTTGTAGTCGACTCCTTCTGGGGATGATCGGTGCGAACGGTATCAGACGCCTTCACTTTGTTGACGGTCTGTCGGTGACGCGGAAACCGTAGCTTGCATAGTTGGTTTCTATTCTTGAGACATGTATGACTGGCTCAGAGGAACCACTGTCAGAAAGTTCGACGTTGGGACGAACGTAATACACATGGATAATGATGACTTTATCTTCGGGAGTCACCGTTATCAGTACGTCCACAACGCTCTCTTTAGGATTGAAGCCGTAAGAGCAAGTGCTACTCGTTGAGCAGTCTTCATCTCTCCCTGCGCCCACGGGGATGCCGTTCTCATCGATCTGATCAAAGCGAGTGATGGACACCTGATCTGGCAGCTGATCCGTGTTGAGTTGGGCATGAATACGAGAATTCTCCAAGACCACGGTATTGAGATCATAGACGGTGAAACTCTCGGGCGGCGTAACGAGGTCTCTACTTCCTGATTCCCCTCGCCAATCACTATTGAGCGGCGACAATACCAAGGGACCGATAGAGAGCATTGGCGGAGAGGCCATTGCGGGTCCTCTCAGTTGCAGGTCGGTCGTTGCTTTTCTATCGTTTCGAACTGCCATCGTCCTATCCGTATCTTTTGCGCTCTTCTTATTGCTAGGAGGTTGAATGCCGCAAGCAGGGTGTCCTTTGCCCACGTACGGGGTCATAAAAACGTAAACGGGGCCGTATACAGCCCCGGCATCTACCATATCGCCCAGGCAGCTGCATTGGGGTCTGCCCCATGAAGGTAACTAGTCCTTTCGACTGAGAAAAATCAATACTTTTAGGCGATCCGTTTCTTTTCATCTCTATTTACTCTGGTGATATGACGTATCAGACAGGAATACCAACACGTACAACAGATGCCATGAAGCAAGTCCCCTATGTTGCTTCGGCCCGTGAGATCAGCAAAATCTATGGCAGCGGTGACACCGCCGTCGAGGCTCTCCGATCTGTCACTTTGGAGGTAGCAGCGGGAGAGTTTGTTGCTGTCATGGGGCCATCGGGTTCTGGAAAATCAACTCTGATGAACTGCATGGCTGGTTTGGACGCGATATCCAGTGGCGAGGTAACAATTGCGAACCAAAATCTCGATTTCACCAACGACCGCCAACTCACCGAACTTAGACGTGAACAGGTAGGTTTCGTTTTTCAAAGTAGTAACCTCGTCCCAACGCTCAACATCACGGAAAACATCGAGCTTCCCTTCCTTCTAGCGGGTCGACGACCCAGCGCAGAAGAACGCGCATGGGGCCATCAGCTTCAAAGGATGTTGGGCCTTGAACAGCGGGCACACCATCGTCCAGCTGAACTCTCTGGCGGCCAACGCCAACGCGTTGCCATCGCCAGAGCATTAGTGACGCGTCCAGCCGTTGTTTTTGCCGATGAACCTACGGGAAGCTTAGATTCGGGATCGAGCCGAGAAGTACTTGAACTACTACGGCAAATGACCGATACTCTGGCGCAAAGTATTGTCATGGTGACTCATAATCCGAGTGCCGCATCATATGCTGACCGCATCATTGTCATTGTTGATGGGCGTGTCACCCACCAACTCAGTGGAGCAGGTGCGGAAGAAATCTCCGGGCTCATGCTGACTTTAGAGGAATCGCGATGAGCCTTAAAATCAACACATTTGATTTTCGAGAGCTGAGTGGTGCGGTCACAGTTACCGCGCTGGCAGCCGGTTTTGGAGTCGTAGTTGTCAGTGCAGCTGAGGCTCTGGGCAGTGGGATGTCCGCCTCGACCATAGGGCAATCTGAGACTGTCCGAGGTGTTCTCCTCACCATCAGTTGGATTTTCTTAGGTCTAGCGTTTTTTGTTGGTGGAATCGTCACTGCCAATACTTTCGCGACAATCATCGTTGGAAGAGCACAGCGGTTGGCGCTCTTTCGTCTGTTGGGAGCGTCTGCGGCCGCATTGCGCGCAGCATGTTTGAAAGAAGGAATCATTGCGGGCATTATTGGAGCGGTGAGCGGAGGCCTGGTCGGGATACTGGCAACCCAAGGCGCCATAGCCCTTGGCATGCGCTATTGGGGATTCCCTCCTGAAACATCAGCCCCATGGGTGAGTGTGGCGATCATTGCGCCAGTAATTGTGGCGGTATTGATGACTGCATTGTCATCATGGGTTGGCTCACGAGGAGTTCTGGATATTACACCCGTTGAGGCGTTTGGAAATGCGCAGGCTGGTTTTGAACTTCGCGAAGATAGCGAAGGAAAAGTGAAAATCGGATCGAAGTGGACCATGGGCATACTTGGTGTACTCCTGTTAGTTGGAGGTATCGCTATCGGAATTGTCTCTCCGTTGGGAGTGCTTGTTGCCTTCCCTGGAGGGGTTCTCACGTTTATAGCCTTCATGATGAACGGACAAAAGATCATTCCTCCAATTTTGCAGTGGGGGAGTCAGCGCAGCCGTAAAGCCCCTCAAGTATTGGCTGCTCGCAATACCTCGAGGAACCCAAAACGTTCCACGCGCACGGCAATGGGAATTATTATTGGGGTCGGGTTGATCACCATGTTCACTGTTGTCGCAGCAACATACGCTCGGGTTGTAGAGGACGGATTCGGTGAAGAACTTTTCACCCAAGAAATGATGCTGCCAGCTCTCATCGTCCTGATGCTCGTAGGATTTTCGACGGTCCTTGCTGTTGTGGGACTACTCAATAATGCAAAACTCAACGCAATTCAGCGTCAACATGAGATTTCACTTTTGCGAGCTCTGGGACTCACCGAACAACAAACTCGCGCAATGGTGATGCTCGAAGCGCTACGTATGGCTGGGATTTCCGCGCTCATCGGTTTGGGGCTTGGAGTCTTCTACGGATGGGCGGGGGCCGCCTCGTCCATCGGATCGCTGATGAAGGTGACCGGAGCTTTTACTCCCGCAATCCCTTGGCAGCTGGTGGTAGCAGTGATCCTTGGTGCTGGAGTGGTCACGGTTGTTGCCACATTGGCTGCCATGAGAAAAGTCGTTGAAGCGAAATCCACTTTAGCTTTGGCAGAGGCGTAAGACTGTTTAGGGGAGCGTTGGCTCCCACCATAGGGACGATGCTACGACCCGAGGGCGTTCGCCTAGTGTGAGGTCAATTCCTTCTGCTTTGAGGAGTTTGCTTTGGCGCTCACATAAATGTGGGGCACATTCACCACGGGCGTTGACGACCCGCCACCACGGAAGTTCCTCTCCGCTGTCAGCTAGGACACGGCCAACTTGGCGAGCCGATCCCTTCCGATGAGTGTGCGAACTACCGCTGCAATAGTCCCATAGGTAGTAACGTGACCTGGTGGAATCTGCTCCACCAGGTCACGAACTACATCTTCGACATCTGTCATACTGACGATCGTCTCATCTTCTTGGTCATACTGCACGTGGCCTATGCAGCGTGACGGCCAGGTATCCTCCTCATACGGAATAGGGCTGTGGCAATGACTGCAGCCATAAGAGCCACGCCGATCACAGTGAAGAATAGAAGAGAAGTGCCTGACGCCTCAGGAAGAGCAAGTTTGGGAACGTCCTCTACGGTGATCGTGGGAAAGCCGTTGAGTGTTTCCACAGAGATCAAAGAAGACCTTCCTGCGCCAAGAGTGACCGTGCCGTTCGCATCAATAGCGAAACGTACCGGTTCAGCTAAGAGTTCGAATCCCGTGAGAGCCTGAGTTTCTTCCAGCCAGTAGACTCCAGCAGGTAATTCCTCCCGGAATAAACCGGTAACCGGTTCACCATCCTCAGTTACCGCGGCTTTCGCTGTTTCGACGATGACGTCGCCTAGAGAGCCGTTATTGTCCTGGTAGATGCGCCATTGTGAGCCATCCATCGGTATAGCTTCAGACCCCGCAGAAACCCCGATCTTTTGGATTTGTAGGGGGTGGTCAAGAGCGAGAAACTCTACCGCGGCCTCTACGAAACACGATGAGTTGACATCATCCGCGTTGGCATCAATGCAAGCCTCGGGTATTTCCGCATTGGTGGGGGCACTTCCTTCGGGGACAAATGAGACAATTTTGCCATCAATGCTTGCCGCTGCCCGTAACGAATAGGTGCCCTTCTTTTCGGCAGACAGCTTGATTGTTCCCTCGTGTCCATTCCAGGACTCGTTGGTTGCGGTCATGCCTTCTGAGGTTTGTAGCACTAGGTCCGCATTTTGTGCGAGATCCGCTAAGTCTTCGCTTATGTTGGTGCGGAGGGTGGCAGTGCCACCCTCTGGTACAAAGTACTCTGGATCAACAGAGATAGAATCAAGCGGAATAAGGTATCCGATTGTCCCTAACTGCACTGGTGCGATTTCGGCTCCGGGTGTTCACGACAGTGATGCTCCAAATTTTCCGTAGACCGGATAATATCCTGCCTTGTGCGTTGGCGCAGGAACCGAAAACGCGCCGGTAGATTGGCCGGAATCGTCGGCTGTCCACACGAATTGCGCTGGATCGAATTGTGTAGTTTGCCCGTCGGCATCTTGTAGGTACATGTCAACGGTGGGCTTGAAAGCAATTTGTTGGGGTTTGTTGTATGTTGTGTGTTCAGCAAGGGTCAGCTGGCCTTCGCTATTGTCACCCCATCCCCATAGTTGTTGGTCCCCAGTGATGGCATAGACGAATTCGCCACGTGACGCGATGCTTGTGACATCAGATAGAGAAGAAATCCTTGTGAGCTTCTGAGTTTTCGTATCAGAACTTACGGGAAGTCCTAGTCCCAGCTGTCCCCATTGGTTTGTACCGAAAGTCCATACATAACCGGCATCATCAAGCGCAGCAACACTGTTGAGATTAGTTTCAATAGATGTGATGAACGGGTAGTCCTGGCTGCCGGTTCCGGACTCAACGACAAATGATGCGGAGGAATTACCTGGAACAAGAGCCCACACCGCCCCACACTTATCTAGACCCAAAATAGAGCCATGCGGATTATCGACCCCAGCGAAGTTGTTTGATAGTTGGGTGAATCGTCCGGGGCTAGTACCGGTGCGGCAACGTGGTGGCAGCTTAAGATATTCTTGTCCAACTGTGGAGGGCTCCAACATGAAGCCTCCCGGAACGCCTTGAGGTGCCGTTGCCATCGTCATGTCAAAATGGAGGGGATATCCGGAAATGTCGCCTCCTGCAATCGCGTAGCCGTATATGGTGTAGTTATTTGAGGCAGGCTCGCCGCCAAAATTTACGCCCATCACCACATCAGTAAAAATGTCATCTGAACCAGTATTGAGGGGCTGTGGTGTTGGTGAGGATGCGCAAAGATCTCCTGAATTTGCTGCCCAGCAACGTTGTGAGGGCGCATTTCCTCCCCACCACCATATCTTTCCTTCGAGGTCGATACCGAGAGAATACTGGGGAGACGAGAAGAAATTTACACTTGTGGAAATATCAGAATAATAATATGGATTCCCGCTGTTTTGGTTGGTAACTAACGTGGGGAAGCGATAGAAGCCGAGTGAAGGAAGTCCCAGAGCGCCCTTAGTGTTATTTCCCCAAGCCCACAGGCGGCAATACTGATCAAGAGCTAAGACGCTGTCACTTTGGACCGCGACATCCACAAATGTGACTCTTTCGCCGTCAATGCTACTTGTCTGATACATGATTGTGGGTGAACCGTCGCCAGCGGGTACAAGATTTGGATCTCCCCATGTCCATACTTGCCCGTTGTCGGTCATGGCAACAGCGGAGCCGGTGCCGCCTTGAATAGTGTCGAAGTGGGGGAGATCAACTTTTCCTTCAACGGATAACCCCCGTTTACCGTTGTGGCCCCGAGCAACTTGTCACTGTCTTGGGGCGGTTCGACCGGGGCAGGACTTATGCCCGCGTACGGACACGCCCCACGTGGCGTCGTTGTTGATGCACGTGTCTGAGCAGACTGAGCATCGCCAGCTGATTCTTCAGCAACGCTGTTATCTGCAGTGTTGCTTTGGACATTGTCGAGGTCATTTTTTCTGCAGCGTCTGCGCTCTGAGGGGATTCAAGAGACTCTTCCTCAACGTGTGACTCTTCGGTGATACTACCTGCGGGCATATCCGGCATTGAAAGATGCGCGAATGTTGGCGTGGTGAATGACAACGATAGGAGGCCTATCAACCCCCTAAGTACATTTTTTAGTTTTTTCATAGGCCAACTCCTTGGTGCAAGGGAAAAAGTCTTTATATAAAGGCGTACCAGACGCCCGATCTATTGAAGGGTAACGCGGTTATCGACCGTGGGGAAGCGGGAAAGCCTGTGTGGTGGTGTAGATCATGTCTGGTGGGGAAGCGGTGACAGTTTTATGATCCGTCGGTTGATATGGGCAGATCTCTTGGGAGCGACAAGTTAACTGTTCAGAGAGGGTATTATGAGATTGTGCGCATAGGGGGTTGAGATGTGCCTAATAGGAGTCCAACAATTCACGGTTGCATGCGTGTGACTCAAAACATATAAAACGGTGTCATTTTGGGGTAGCGTAACTGCGTTCTGGTTGGTAGTGTTTTCATTACCAGGCGATCGGATGAATTGTCGGAGGTGGAGGCGCCGGGGGTGAATCTACCGAAAGTTGGCATTAGACACATAAGAAAGTGTCAGCTTTGTACATATTCACACAGACTATTTTTGGAAGGAATGCCTGTGCGTAATAACAAGACTTTGCGGGGTCTTCGTTCAGTTCTCGCGACACTAGCAGCCGCAACTGTGGCGACCATCGGGCTAGCTGGAACTGCAATGGCAGCTGAAGTGTCAACCATCGATCCTGATGCAAAGGGATCCCTGAATATCCACAAATATGAGGGTGATCCTAGCCAAGGTCAACCTAACCCAAATGGGACAGAGCAAACTGTATCCCGTACTCCACTCGAAGGTGCGGAGTTCACTCTTTACAGCGTTACAAAAGACGGTTTCAACCTCGCTTCGAACAAGGGCTGGCAGGACTTGCAAACCCTAGTTTCTGATTTGGGTACACCGACGCAAGCAAAGCTTGTGGATGAAGGGTTCTCGGTCAGCCAGGTAGATCGGGGCACAACGGATAGTAATGAGGCGAAGGTTACCTCTACTACTGGCTCAAAGAGGTCAAGGCTCCTTCCGGGTACGAACTCTTAGCAGAGCCCGTTGCCTTTGAAATCACCAAAGACAACACCGTGGACGACATATATGAGCTTTCAGTGGAAAACGTCAAGCGCGGAGCCGGAATCCAACTGCCCTTCACCGGTGGTCCAGGAACGGTTCTCTTCATTGTCGCGGGCGTGCTTTTAGTCGCAGGGGCAACAGCATTGACAGTGCGTTACATACGTCGATAGAGCCTCTCAGTAGTTGTTGGGGTGTGGGCGTTGGGGGGCCTACACCCCAACGCGTCTAAGAAGTATCAAGAACAGCTGGAGGGAAGAGTTGGCTATGAGGTCTATATGATCGTCTCCTTGGCAGCGGCTACTATTAGTGCTGATTATGGAGATCGGGGCAGTAGTGCTACTATTTCCTACCATTGCGAACTGGTTTTCCACGCTGGGATATCACGAGCAGAGTCGGGCTTATGCTGACAGTGTTGCAACATTTGACCAGCAGCAACTGGATCGCATGATCGATCAAGCCCGCAAATACAACCGGCAGCTTTCCAACGGCCCTCTGCGTGACCCCTATATTCTCAATGAGAGGGGCCAGGCTGAAGATATGCGGGATCGTATACCCGAATATGAAAGACAACTGGATTTTGGTGAAGGGTTACCCATGGCTTGGGTTGATATTCCTTCTGTTAATACCGCATTGCCCATATTTCACGGTACAGCAGACCAGACGCTGGAGAGGGGTGCTGGACATCTACATGGATCAGCTCTGCCTGTGGGAGGGGAGTCTAGTCACTCGGTGATCACCGCCCATTCGGGTCTGACTACAGCAAAGCTTTTCTGAGTTGCACAAGGTGAAGATTGGGGATGTTTTTAGCACTCAAGTTGGTGATCGTTCTTTCTACCATCGGGTGAATCGCATCGTCACGGTGGAGCCCGATTCTGGAGAGTACCTGAGGCAAGTAGCGGGAGCGGATCTCGTGACCTTAGTTACCTGCACACCCACCGGTGTGAATAGCCATCGACTATTGGTGACTGGAGAGCGCATCCCAACTCCCTCAAGTAACGAGGATGTCGGTGTCAAAGTCTCTGATTATCACCCCGACTTTCCTTGGTGGATCATTATTTTGCTGGCCATCGGCATCACAACGTGGACGGGACTGTGGGCAGTGGATCGAAAGAAAGCTGCTAGGTCCCGTATTCCTCGACACTGCGCTGAGAAAAGTGCTGAGGAAAAGGGGTTGCCTATTCCTATAAGGTAGAAGCACTGTCTAACGGAGAATAGATGTTTCACCTTTCCTTTTCACTACTAGGTGTGCTCATGGCTGTAGTCATGTACGCAGTGTCTGTCTCACCTTCACTTTTACCGCGTCCATGGTGGTGGCATGCCTTTGTTTCTGGCATTGCGCTGACTATGGGGTATTGCCTGGGATGGTTGGTTGAGAATGTGGGGACCGGTCTCCTGCGTTTTTTAGACATCCACATTACGGCTTCCGCATTCGCTACTCGGCTTCTCATGTGGTGCGGTTTAGCGGCTTTGTCACTGTGGGCATTAAGACTCATTGTCCTTTCGGCTTTCGCGATGAATCGCGAAGCACGAATGATCGGGGCTACACCGCAGACTCTTGGGCGATATTTCCTCGGTGTACTTGGTTCCCTTGTGATGTTTGCAACGCTCATGGTTTTAGTCGGCATTATCGTTGCTCTCTATATTAAAGGTGTCAATATGTTGGCACCGTTCATGCCGCATATGGTTGCTGCAGTTGTCCAAGGCATTATCACCGTTGTGGTTGTTCTACTTATTGCCAATAAGATCGTTTTCCGCTTCATCATGAAGATATTTGCACATGATGCTGCCAAGCGAGATAACCGTATAGTCTCTTCAGTGAACCGGCCTTCTCAGCCTGAGCGCTCTGCTTCTCCGGAGTCATTGTGTTCCTGGCAATCCGTGGGTGCCCAGGGACGAGCGTTCTTGTCGAGAGGAGCGCATGTTGAAGGAATCCAACAGTTGATGGGGGGTCCCGCCATGGAGCCCATTCGACTGTATACAGGCCGTTCGCCTCATGCTGGGGACTACCAAAGTAGCGCTGATCTTTTGGTTCGTGAAATGGAACGGACGGGAGCTCTCGACAGATCGGTACTTCTCATCTATTTCACTACGGGATCTGGATGGGTGGACGAGTGGAGCGTGCAACCCATGGAATACCTTACCCGTGGGGACTGTGCAACAGTAACTATGCAGTATTCGTATCTGTTTTCGGCAGCAATCTTGACCACCGAAATGGAGACATGTAGGGAGTCTTCGCGCGTCCTCTTGAGAACAGTAATGGACTACGTCAAAAAGCGTCCGCGTGAATCGCGGCCTTTCATCGTTGTCGCAGGGGAATCCCTCGGAGCTGAAGGCGCACAGTGGCCTTTCGAGGGAGTTGATGAACTCCTCGACCAGGTAGATGGTGCACTATTTGTTGGTGCTCCGGCAACGGCACCGCTGTCTCGGCTAGTGACAGAATCTCGCCATAGGGGGAGTCCGGAAGTGGCTCCGGTCTACGACTCAGGAAAAAACGTTCGTTTTATTAACCAGCCCGACCACCTCGATAAGGATATATACGGTCGTGAGTATGGTAGATGGTTTTTTCCTCGCGTAGTTTTTGTGCAGCATGCTTCGGACCCGGTGGTGTGGTATCGACCTCGGACAATGATTTGGGAACCCGATTGGATTCGTGAGCGAGCTGGCCTCGATGTCAGTCCATACATCCGCTTCACTCCCTTTGTGACGTTTCTTCAGATTATTGCTGACCTTCCCATGGCAGGGATGGCTCCCGCAGGACATGGTCACACCTATCAGGAAGAGTTGGCTTTTGTGTGGGTACGATTGTTGGGACTGGGAGAGAAAGAAGCCCCCTATCGAGGATCTGTATTGAGTTTTTCTGAAGCGAAGATTACCGAGATGAACCTTGTTATTAGGGAACAGCTAGGTGTCACTGGCCGATAAGACACTGCGAGGAAGTTTCGAGGCGACTCTCTAATTTATTCTTGACCTACGAGCGAAAGTCGGTCACGATCTCCTACGGCTGCGCGGTGTCATCGGCGTGGCATCTGTTGGATGCTTTGCCTGATGAACTCTCTGATGAACAGCACCAGCGTATTACAAAAGCATTAGACGGTGTTGAAGCTACCAGGTTAGCTACCGTGGACTCTCCCGGCGCGGGCGAATCATACAGGTGAGGCGGGCCGTGGCAAGGCGCTGGTTGGCATCGTCACTGATCTCAATATGGTAACTAGCTAGAGTCCTTCCACGCGAAATTGCGTGGGCGTGAGCATGAACTAGGCCGGCCGTGACACTTCGATGGTGGGAGATAGAAATTTCGATCCCAACCGCGATGCTATCTGGTTGAGCATGAAGGTAGGCCATTGCTGACCCTAGTTGCTCGGCGAGAACAGCGTTTGCGCCGCCATGGAGCAATCCAAAAGGCTGAGTATTTCCCTCAACTGGCATTGTTGCGTAGCCAGAACCTTCGTCGATGGAGACTATAGAGATTCCCATTTTCTCCGCAAGGGGTCCCAATGGAAGGTTGGTCATTGGAAATCATCATCCTCGTGCTGAATATGTTCAAATATCTCAGAGATCATTGTGCGAACGTGATTGTCAGGCAAGCTGTAGACAACATTTTTCCCCTCACGCGTGCCCTTTGCGAGATTGAGATGTCGCAAAATACGCAAGTGATTGGAGACGGCTGCCTGGCTAAGCCCCAGGTCTTGAGTTAGTTCGGTAACTGTTGCTGGAGAGTCGAGTAGATGGGCCAGTATGCGCACACGAACAGCAGTTGAGAGACCGCTCATGACTTGGGCAACCTTCTCCGCTTGTTCCGATGAAAAATCCACATTTTTATCTTACCTGCGACTGAAGATCATTATACATTTCTACGACATTGACATATTTAAATGTGATGATATATTAACGATATGGCTACTCAGGATCAGCACCAGCACCAAGGCTTCCAATGGGAACTCGTGTTTGCAGCTATGTCAGGATTGGCGTATGTGGCTGGCCTGATGTCCGAATTTGTATTTGGTGCACCAGAGTTCCTGTGTGTGGGCTTCTATCTCACCGCATACTTTTTCGGCGGATTCTTTACAGTTCGCGAAGCCTTCACATCCCTGCGTCGCGGCCAGTTCGATGTTGACCTTCTCATGCTTATCGCCGCGGGTGGGGCGGCCGCCATAGGTAGATTTGGTGAAGGTGCTGTGCTTCTTTTCCTTTTCTCCTTGGGACACTCGTTAGAAGAGTATGCGATGTCGCGTGCTACCAAATCCATCAGTGCGCTGGGTGACTTGATGCCGACCACTGCAACTGTGAAAGAGACTGATGGAGAGCTGCGTGAGGTGTTGGCCAAAGACCTCCGGGTGGGAGATACTGTTCTAGTAAAGCCTCACAGTCGTATTCCTGCTGACGGGTATATAACGCAGGGGGCCACCTCTGTGGATCAAGCCGCAGTGACGGGAGAATCAATGCCCGTGGACAAGGTGGCTGCTGACGGCAAACCTTCAGAAAACTCACAGGTATACGCTGGGACGGTCAACGGTAATGGCGCTTTTGAAATGACTGTGACTGCAGCAGCCGCTGAGTCTGTTATTTCTCGCGTGATTGCTATGGTTTCCGAGGCGGATGTGGCATCTTCACCTACAGGAACATTTATTAATCGTTTTCAAAAGATTTATGTACCAAGTGTCGTCGTTGGTGTTGTCATAGTCCTCCTTTTCGGAGTTGCGTTCTTGAAAGAACCGTTTAACGATAGTTTTTATCGCGCCATGGTTATTTTGGTGGCGGCAAGTCCTTGTGCCTTGGCAATCGCCACTCCGGCCGCGGTGTTGTCGGCAATAGCCCGCGCTGCTAGAGCAGGGGTCTTAGTTAAAGGTGGGGCACCACTGGAGCTCTTTGGCCGGGTTGACACTATTGCCTTCGATAAAACTGGAACGCTCACATGGGGGCAGCCAAGAGTCACAGAAGTATATGTTGTTCCTGGCCAAAGTGAAGCGCAGCTTGTATCGGTGGTAGTAGCAGTTGAGGCTCTTAGTGATCACCCACTTGCCCAGGCAATTAGCATGCAACTAGGCCCACAAGTCCCTGCCGAAAAGCGTCTGGACGCAACTGGTCTAGAGGCGGCCGCCGGGCGCGGAGTCAGCGCATACGTCGACGGTCAAAAAGTACTCATCGGAAATGACCAGTTATTTGCCGATGCGTCTATGCCTGAAGAACTACAAAGACATATGGAGCTCATGCAAGAATCGGGACAAACAATCATGGTGGTGAAACTGGGGGAAAACTTTCTGGGAATCATAGGTTTGATGGACCAGCCTCGCCAAGAAGCGCGCGAGACTATTACTATGTTGCGATCTTCAGGAATTGACCGCGTAGTGATGTTATCTGGCGACCACCAACGTGTTGTAGGTACTGTCGCTGCCCAAACCGGTGTGGACGTAGCTGCTGGGGGCCTACTGCCTGAAGATAAAGTCAGTAAGGTAGGCGATCTTTGTCACGATGACGCATTGGTGTGCGTGGTGGGAGACGGAGTCAATGATGCTCCCGCCATGGCTCGCGCCTCACTCGGAGTAGCCATGGGGGCCGCTGCCTCTGCAGTAGCGCTAGAAGCAGCAGACATTGCGTTGATGTCCAATGACCTAGGAAAACTCCCCTTTATTCGCAGACTCTCTGTAGCGACGACTCGAACCATCCGACAAAACCTACTGATTTCGTTGGGAATCGTAGCGTTCCTTGTGCCCGCATCGCTGATTGGATTGGCGATCGGACCCGTTGTCATCATCCACGAAGGATCAACTCTTCTCGTCATCCTTAATTCTCTGAGGCTTCTTGGATTTGACAAAAATAGGGAGCATGAAGGGATAGAGCATGAGGAATCTCCACGCCTTAGCACATTAGCGCAGTGATTAGCGAATGAGGAGAAAGGTCCCAGATTTTACCGGATAATCCTCTGCTAACGTGAGAGATGGACGCGTCTACTTCTAGGACCGCCCTATTCTTCATAATTCGGCTTGATGGTGTGAGCTGACGGGGAAAATCTAGCTGTAGATGCGCGTCTTAGTCCCTATGTCAGCGACCAAGAAAGCTATTATGACCGCCGCAATCGCAGCGATCCGTGAACTAGCCATCCCGACGAATCGTCGAGTGGGAGCACTTTTAGGACCACTAGCCGCACTGGTTGTTTACATGCTTATGCCAGATATTGAGCCCTCGGCCGAGGCGATCGACGCTGGCTTTGTAAGTCCCAGAGCCGGTGCAGTGACCATGGCGCTCATCGTGCTTATGGCTTTGTGGTGGATGCTAGAAGTCGTTCCGCTCGCAGTCACAGCCCTGTTACCTATCGTCGTTATTCCGCTGACAGGGGTTAACTCGGTAGGAGTCGTCACCGCCTCGTACGGGAACAAAGTCATTTTCCTGTTCTTAGGTGGCTTTCTTCTCGCAGTGGCAATGCAACGATGGAACTTGCACCGGCACGTTGCACTGCGGATAGTCCTCCTGTTCGGCACAGAACCCAAAAAACTAGTCTTCGGTTTCATGCTGGCCACTATGCTCCTCGGTATGTGGATTTCCAATACGGCCACAGCAATCATGATGATATCCATTGGCTCCTCCATGCTGGGACTGCTGCGCAAACATGGAGTCGATTGCCGAAAACTCTCGACTTCACTGCTAGTAGGTATCGCTTATGCTGCCTCAATTGGTGCTTTCGGCACGATCATTGCTTCCCCGCCCAATGCGCTGCTTGTCGGATACCTGGCTGACAACTACGGCATCACCATAGGATTTGGTCAGTGGATGCTCGTCGGTGTGCCGCTGAGCTGCGCGTTCTTGTGTATAGGTTGGTTTATCCTGACGCACGGGCCATTTCGCACACCCATGACACAGGTTCCAGATGGAGAAAAAATTGTTGCAACCGAACTGGAACGCCTAGGTCCCCTAGAATCTCCGCAGTTGAGAGTCTTAGCAATTTTCGCAATCACCGTGGCCTGCTGGATACTACTCCCTCTTGTCTGGCCGGGGTCAACTCTCACCGACGAGGTTGTCGCCATCGCCGCGGGCATTGCATTCTTCGTTCTTCCGGCTAGAGGACCAGGTTCTGGGAGCCTTCTGGTATGGGAAGACACCCGCAGCGTCCCTTGGGGCATCCTGTACCTTTTTGGTGGAGGTCTTGCGCTGGCCTCAGAAATCAATACATCTGGCTTATCCGGCTGGCTGGCTCACAAACTCCACGCACTCAATGGTTTCCCCACGTGGATGCTGATCATAGGGGTGTGCCTGGCGACGATTGCACTCACCGAATTCATGTCGAATACAGCTTCGGCAGCAACACTGATTCCTATAGGTGCGGCGATGGCCGTCACAGTCGGGTTGAGTCCAGTGGCGCTGGCGTTACCAGTAACGCTTGCGGCATCGTGTGCGTTTATGATGCCAGCCTGCACGCCGCCCAATGCAATCGCGGTAAGTTCAGTTCTGGTCAGGCCCCCCGAACTGCTCAAAGTAGGGTGCATGATGTCTTTAGCAGGCATTGTCCTTGTCTCATGTGTGAGTCTCTTTATCGCACCTGTGGTTTTTGCGTTCTAATTGGCCTTCGCCGATGATCTTTCCCGGTGAGTACGTGTAATCTCGGTGGCGGAGGAAAACGGTGGCAGTGAAAACACGACAGCGCAAGAGCCTGGATCCCAGATTGAAGGCAACAGTGCCAGCTTCGGTACGCCTCGTACAACTTACACTGCGCTGGTCTGTAGTAATAGCATCGGTGCTTGCTGCAATCACACTAGGCAACGGAATCGACCGGTTGAAAGCCGAAACACCACTCGATATAACCTGGTGGGGTTTGTTTACAGCCGAAGTGGCGTGGACAGCGATGAGTGCTGGATTAGCCATCTTTCAAGGGCTTACGGTCCAGAGCCGCGCCGAGACTCGTTTTCGCAGGATCGCTCATGATGCCTGGTTTCGACTAGGCCCGATGCCATTGCGTGACCGTGAAGGCGCACAGCTTGACCTTGCCACCAACGGGGCAATGCGTGTGGCCCGCTACAGGGCAGAATTTCTCTCCAACAGTGTTGCATCATTGAGCTCGACGGTAGTTGTTTGCATCGTCATGGGGGTTTTCTTTGGCTGGTGGGTGGCCGGATGGATGTCGCTAGTTATTGTTATCGGCCCGCTTCTAGTGGGATTTTTCCACAGTCGCACAAAAGAATCTGGAGATGAATTCCGCGCCTCGCAAATGAACCTTCGAGCGACATTCCTCGAAGGTGTCAATGCTCTCGAATCGTTATCTTTTGCAGGGGCCAGCCGTTCTTATGCTCGCAGTCTTGCTGCCGCAAGTGAAAAGCATCGACAAAAAATCATGTCCCTGCTGGCAGAAAATCAAATGCTCATCTTCGTTATGGACATTATTTTCTCCATGGTGGCGTTGCTGTTGGCTGCCTACATGGGCCTAGTAGGCATCCACAATGGGGCGCTGACTCTGGGACAGGCAATAAGCCTGGTGATTGTGACGATCGTCATGGTAGCGCCCGTAGATCTGATAGGACAGTTCTTCTATATTGCCATTGGCGGTCGAGCCACACAGCGACAGTACGCGGACCTTCTAGCTGAGGCCGACCTTGCCCCCTACATACAAATATCGGACGAGGCGATCCTTGAGTCTGGCACACAGGCCGACATTCGTATCGACGATGTTACTGCTGGATGGGAGGAAGACGCAGATCTGTTGAGAAATGCTACCTGGCATATCCCTTCTGGCAGTCATGTGGCTTTAGTTGGCCCCTCAGGCGTAGGAAAATCGACGCTTTCCGCCCTCATCCAGGGGCATATTCGCCCAGAAAAAGGACGAGTAATCGTGGCTGGAAAAAACACACGTTCCTATTCCCCCTCTGATATTGCCCGTGTGCTTGCTGTTGTTGAACAACGGACCTATCTCTTCAACGGAACGATCGCTGAGAATCTACGCCTAGCTGCCCCTGAGGCAACTGATCAGCAGCTTTGGCAGGCACTAGAAAGGGCAAATCTTGATGCCGATGTGCGTGGTTTTACTGCGGGTCTCGACACAATCGTTGGTGACCACGGTGCGCGGCTATCGGGAGGCCAAGCACAAAGACTGGCCCTGGCGCGTGCATTTCTCAAACAAGTGCCTATCCTCATCCTGGATGAGCCAACATCCCAAGTAGACCTTGGTGGGGAATCGGCGATTTTAGAGGCGATATCTCGGATAAGTGAAGACCGAACTGTTCTGATGATTGCTCATCGGCCCAGCGCCCAGCACAATATGGATGCCGTCTTTGAACTCAAGGAGAAAAAGGTGGTGGCCATCAATGGAAAGCACTGAGAAGAAGAGCGGGATCATCACCTGGCTTCTTTCGCGTACTCAAGGTGTGCGAGCTATGTGGATGCTGGCCGCACTCTCACGCATACTCAATCAGCTTCTCACCGTAGGAATTATCGTTCTAATCGGACATATTTTGCTTGAGGGTGGCCCTTTTGTCGCACTATGGTGGGTTGCAACGTTGTCACTAGTGAAGGCATTGTTTCGATATTCAGAGCACTACTGCGGACATTGGGTTGCCTTCACTATGCTCACTCGCTTGCGCACGGAGTACTACAACGCACTGGTTGATCAGGCTCCAGCAGTGGTGAAGAACGTCGATACTGCAGAAATAAGCGAGAAAGCTACCCGCGATATCGATCGTATCGAAGTGTTTTTCGCCCACACCATACCTCCGGCGCTTTCCGCCGTCGTGGTGCCGTTGCTCAGCATTCTATGGGCAGGTTTCTTTTTGGGCTGGCCCTATGCCGGAATAATTCTCATGGCATCCGCAGTCATGGTTGCGGTTCCTGCCTTCGGGCGTAGGCTCACGTGGAAGAAGGCGAGGATACAGGCCGGTCACAATGCAGCCATTTCAACGCACGTGGGTGATTCTATTCAGGGGTTACGGGAAATTAGGGCTTTCGGTGCCGAAGGCTTGCGCCTCAACCAGTGGAAGAGCCTAGAAAAACGTGCGGCTAAGGTACGTAGACCTATCCATGTTCTTGCCGCATTTCGCGCAGCGATCCTCATTATTGCGGAGCTTCTTACGATGGGAATCCTCCTATCTCAAGGACAGCTGACATCCGCTGTTTTAGCAACTCTCACATGGGTAGCGCTGTGGGCGCCTTTACGTGGAATCGACGATTTTGTTGATGGCCTCGACGAAGCACTAGCTTCCGCGCAGCGCATTCGTTCTGGAATCGAAGCCGCGCCAGTCGTATCTGATACGGGGACACGCAGTCTCGATTACACAGTATCGAGTCCCATCATTGCGTTAGAAGCAGTGGATTTCTTCTACGGAAATAGAGCTTTTGAACTACGAGAGATCACGCTTGCTTTCGAACGTGGCTCTTGGAACTACATTGTCGGTGTCTCAGGCAGCGGGAAGTCAACACTAGCGGCGGTAATAGCCAGGGGATGGGATCCTCAACTCGGCCAGGTCACTTTTTCGTCTGTTCCGCTACCACAGATTCCTCTTACGGAGCTTAGGCAGCGCGTATCCCTTGTTGTCCAGCGTCCTGTTTTGCTTGAAGCGACACTTGCCGAAAATCTACGGCTCTGCCAGCCACAGCTCAGCCGCACAGCGATGTGGGAACTCTTGAAGTGCGTAGGTTTGGATGGCTGGGCCCACGAACTACCTGATGGACTTGATGAGGTCATCACAACCGACGGTAAGAACATGTCAGGGGGGCAAATACAACGCCTCGCGATTGCCAGGGCGCTCGCTGGTAAGCCCGATGTCCTAATTCTTGACGAGGCGATGTCTCAGCTCGATGAAGTGACTGCCTGCAATGCGCGCGAACAGATCCGCGATAGGTTCCCACATATTACGGTCATTGAGATTTCACACCAGGTGGATAGAATCTCCGGTGATGAGCGAATCGTAGTGATGGACGGCGGTCGCGTCGTCGAAGATGGAATCAAAAGCGAACTGCAGAGTGACTCACATAGCTATACGAGCCGGCTTCATCAGCGAGCCTGACCTAATACCTGCGTAATTTGCCAGAAAGTATCCGCAACGAGGAGGATCGCCCATGGGCGAAATAAGTTGGCCAACAATGTTCTACGATGCCTACGTCTTTGACATGGACGGAACAATCTATCTTGGAGATGAGCTACTCCCCGGTGCGAAACGCATGCTCGAAGAGCTGCGTAGGCGCGGCTGCACGGTTCGTTTTCTTTCAAACAATCCAACCAAGAATCCTGCGCAGTACGTGGAAAAGCTGGAGAAAATGGGAATACCGGCACCAATTGAGGACATTGCCAACACAGTGGTGACCACCGTTCGCTGGCTTCTTGAAAACCATCCGAATGCAACCGTATTTCCTATTGCTGAGGAGCCTTTAGTTCAGGCGTTGCAGGAGGTCGGAATCCGTATCAGTGACGATCCTCGTCAAATTGACATCGTTATTGCCTCATACGATAGGACTTTCGACTACAGGAAGCTGCAAATTGCTTTTGATGCCATATGGTTTGAAAAACGCGCATTTCTTATTGCTACCAATCCAGACCGTTTCTGCCCTTTTCCAGGAGGACGTGGTGAACCTGACTGTGCGGCCATCGTCGCGTCAATTGAGGCATGTACGGGCGTAAAATGCCAGGCAGTAATGGGAAAGCCCAATCCGACGATGCTCACCGCGGCACTAGGGAGTGAGCGTCCGAAGAATGTTCTCATGGTGGGAGACCGGCTCACTACGGACATTTCGATGGCAGTTGCCACCGGAATTGACTCTGCAATGCCGCTGACGGGCGAATCGACCTTGGAGGATGTGCGTGCCATATCTGAAAGAGAACGCCCTACGTACGTACTCGATCGGATCGACCGTCTTATCCCCCAGGAAGTATGGATGCAACTCGGGTGGGATGAGGACTAAAGTCTCATGCACTAATTAGTGGTTTGTTGGGACGTGCGATTGCCGTCCATAAGCTAAACCGTAGTCTTGCACGTCTTTCGTCAGTTCTGTGCACGATCGTGCACTATGAGTTTTTCGGATGTGCACGTGCGCGCCAAAGCGCCAAAAAGTCGTGATTTTGTCCTCCTACAGGAGGCTCGCGCACTAGCCTGAATGTAGACCTACAGTGCCAATGCTGACGTCGAAGGGGCAGCAACGGTGTGCCAGTGTCATAGCAGAGATGAAGTGTCGTGGAGGAACCGAAATGAAAAATCTAACCGCTGACGTAGTGGTCATAGGCGGAGGGTCCACCGGAGCGGGAGTCGTTCGCGATGTCGCTATGCGAGGTTTTCGGGCAGTCTTAGTTGAGAGGGCAGACTTAGGTCAAGGAACTACGGGCCGATTTCATGGGCTTCTTCATTCCGGTGGCCGGTATGTCGTATCTGATCCCGAGTCCGCGACAGAATGTGCGGAAGAAAATGCGATCCTTAAACGCGTTCAGGCGGATGCAATTGAGAATACCGGTGGCCTTTTTGTTACCACGCCGTATGACTCCGAAGAATACGCTGACGGTTATGTTGAAGCGTGCCGGGCAACGGGAGTTCCTGTCGAAGAAATATCGGTAGCGGAAGCTATCCGACGTGAGCCCCGATTGCACCCAGAAACCAAACGGGCTTTTGCTGTTGAAGATGGAACCATTGACGGTTGGAAACTAGTATGGGGTGCTGCTCGCTCAGCGCAAGCCTATGGGGCGACGATTCTTACCTACCATCGTGTTACCGAAATAGCCCATGGGGATGGACAAGTCCAAGCTGTTGTCGCACATGATGAACGGACCGGTAATGATGTTCGTATCGAATGTGCCTTTGTTCTGAACTGCGGCGGTGCATGGGCAGGAAAGATTGCTCAGATGGCTGAGTGCCACGGCGTGGATGTGGTGCCAGGAGCGGGCATCATGGTAGCCATGAACCATCGGCTCTCCCAGTCGGTTATTAATCGCTGTGTGTACCCTGCCGATGGTGACATTTTGGTTCCGGCCCACCCGGTGTGCATCATAGGAACCACAGATCAGAGGGTTGATTCTCCGGATGACATCGCAATTCCTCGAGATCAAGTGCAACAAATGTTGGATTCGGGAGAGGCGATGATTCCAGGATTCCGACATGCACGGGCAATCCACGCGTGGGCGGGTGCTAGGCCGCTGGTGCGGGATAGTCGGGTATCTGCTGACGATACCCGGCATATGAAGCGCGGGATGAACGTCATTGATCACCTCGAAAGAGATGGTGTGAAGGGGCTGCTTACCATAGCTGGCGGGAAGCTGACCACGTATCGACTGATGGCCGAACGGATTGTTGATCAGATGTGTGAGCAAATGGGTGAGCAGCGTCCGTGCCGCACTGCTGAAGAAGCCGTACCGGGTTCGGAAAGCGGAAAGATGTATACCCTCAGCCGCCGGTTAGCAGAGGTGGAAAAGAAGACTCCGGGATCTCAACAGATCATCTGCGAATGCGAACTGGTAACCCGGGCAAAACTTGAACAGGCAATGAACGGACTACAAGAGTTCAGTCTTGATGATGTTCGCCGGCAGGTTCGTCTGGGAATGGGATCATGTCAAGGCGGGTTCTGTGCTTCTCGGGCCGCTGGCATTGCCCACGAAACTGGTCACGCTGACACGACCAAAGCCAATGAGCTACTTCGAAAGTTTATGGAGAATCGCTGGATTGGCTTGTGGCCGATACTCTACGGCGCGCAGGTGCGACAGTGCGCACTGGATAACTGGATATACGAAGGAACCTTGGACATAGAACATTTACCTGGTGAAGAAGACTCCGTTGCCGAAGAAGAGGTGGTAGTGAGATGACAAGCGCTGTAGTCATTGGAGCAGGCCTGGCAGGTCTCACCACTGCATTGAGGTTAGCTGAAGCAGGCACTCAGGTCACCTTAGTAACGAAAGGCATAGGCGGTCTGCAACTGGGCCAGGGAACTATCGATGTGTTGGGATACCAGCCTCACCTCGTCAAGAAGCCATTGGCGGCCCTGGATGCGGACCTCCATGATAACCACCCCTATAAGCATTTCAGCTCTCATGACATGGACAGAGCTCTCCGATGGTTGCGGGCCACAGTTGGAGATGAACTATTGGTAGGGGATGGGCAGCGTAACTATCTTTTGCCCACTGCGGCGGGTGTTCTTCGTCCCACGGCGTTGGCACAACCATCCATGATTGCGGGAGAAGCGACAGTGGGAAAACGCTATGTCATCGTTGGCTTCAACCGACTCAAAGACTTCTACCCGGACCTTGTAGCCCAGAATCTTACCCGCTATCGGGACAGTGAAGGAAATCGAGTACAAGCCAGATCTCTTCGCGTTGATCTGCAGGTGCGTGATGGGGAAGAGGACACCTCGGGACTCAACTTTGCGAGAGCTCTCGACAAGCCCGAGGCGCGGCAGCGGTTAGCAGATCTGCTAAGAAATCAGCTGAAGCCAGGGGAGACCGTTGGCTTGCCAGCCGTATTAGGAATCAAAGACGTAACCGCATGGCAGGATATTCAAACGCGGCTGGGCCATGATATCTTCGAGATTCCGCTACCACCCCCATCTGTTCCAGGCATGCGCCTGAACGAAAAACTCATGGGGATCGCGAAGAAGACGTGCCGGGTTATCAACGGAGCACCGGTGACCAGTTTTACTGCTGATAACGACCATATTGTGTCGGTCAGTGCAGCTAGCGCAGGAAGGCCAACGGAACTACCAGCCGATCATTTCGTATTAGCTACTGGTGGATTTGAGTCAGGTGGTTTGGTGATGGACTCGTATGAAAACGTGTCTGAACCAATCTTTGGGCTTCCGATTGCCGGAACAACCGATAGGCCCTTTACTGATACCTATTGGGGTGAGGACCAGCCAGCATTTTTGATGGGGCTGAATGTTAATGATCAGATGCACCCCTGTGAGCCCGACTCAACTTTGCCGGTTTACTCCAATCTTTTTGCCGTGGGTGGTCTATTGGCGGGGGCAACCCGCTGGAGAGAAAAATCTGGAGAAGGTATTGCCCTCGTCAGTGCAATAGTCGCAGCTGAATCGATGTTAGGAGAGCAAAAATGACAGAGTCAGCTATTGATCTTGAGTCGCTCAGTTTGCGCGCCAGCTTGGATGCCTGCGTCAAATGTACGATTTGTGAAACACAATGTCCCGTCGCCCGAGTGACTCCACTTTTCCCAGGCCCTAAATTCGTTGGACCACAAGCTGAGAGGTTCCGGGGCGCCTCGGACACGTCAGTAGATCATTCAATTGACTATTGTTCGTCGTGTGGGACTTGTACGTTGGCGTGTCCTCAAGGCGTAAAAGTGGCTGAGATCAACCACCATGCTCGAACAGCAATGAAACAACAACAGGGGATACCGCTGCGAGACAAGTTGATTTCCCGAACCACACTGATGGGTGCGGCCATGACTCCCGTTGCACCCATCGCCAACTGGGCTCTTGAACAAAAGCCCATTCGCACCGTCGTAGAAAAAGTCATCGGAATCCATCGGGACGCTCCCATGCCAAAGGCTGACGGACATACTTTTAGCGGATGGTTCAAGAAACACACGCCTGCGCCCCAGTCCGGAACTAAGGGACAGGTAATCTTCTTCCATGGTTGTGCAGGACAATATTTTGAAGTGCAGACCTCGATTCACTCAGTGGAGATTTTGGAACATTTAGGATATGAGGTGCTGGTGCCGAAGCAGGGATGCTGCGGCTTGGCGCTTCAATCCAACGGCCTCTATGACGATGCACGCAAATATGTTTCTCGGCTTACTGAACAGTTGCGGTCGGTGAGTCGCGATGCTCCCATTGTGACTGCGTCAGGTTCATGTGGTGGGATGTTGCGTCACGAAGCTCGTGAGATTTTGGAAATGGAAGACCCGGAACTGAAAGACGTTTCCAACCGTACGTGGGATATTTGTGAGTTTCTTCTTGATCTGCATCGAAAAGGTGAGTTGGATGAGGAGTTGGAGCGTTTCGATGTTACCATTCCTTACCATCAGCCTTGCCAGCTCAAGTCCACTGGAATCGGAATGCCCGCCATTCACCTTCTTGAGCTCATCCCCGGTGTCAAAGTTGTTGAGTCGGGTCAACCGTGTTGTGGGATCGCCGGAACCTACGGACTCAAGAAGGAAAAATACGACATCGCGCAGGCGGTGGGTGAGCCCGTCTTCGATTTCATCAAGGACGTAAATCCAGAGCTTGCCGCGTGTGACACCGAAACATGCAGATGGCAGTTGCGCACAGCTACGGGGGCGAATGTGGTTCACCCGATTTGGCTGCTGCACAAGGCATACGGACTGTAAGAAATTGTTGTGTAGCGTGCAGTTGGGTACTTGGGTCTAGATTAACTGGCTCTTCTGACCCGCTGCTTGGGGGTGTCTTTAGTCCGACTTGTCTGCCTGCTGTTCAGGTGGCAACAATCCGCCCCGTTCATGGTGGCTTGATTAGAAGATTGTCCGTTCTATGGTGAGCATGGCTCGTTACAGAACCGCGCCGTGAACACGAAACTTCCGGATCGAGCCAACAGTAACCGGCTATTGGATTAGAGAGGTCACTGTAATGACCATTGTGGCCCGCGTTTACCAGTGAGGTGGACCCCGTTGGTTGGACAGTCCGCGGCGTTTTTTAGGTGGAGTCCTTGCCTGGTTTTTATGCCGCGTGCGGGAGCGGCTGGTCCTTGAAATATGCCTTGTCTGGTGTACGCCTGCCTAGACCTTGGTGACGCCTGCGTGTGTTGTAGTACTTGAAGTACGCTCCGAGCCCGGCCCGGGTGCCGGAACCGTTCTCGTAAGCATGCAGGTAGACTTCTTCGTACTTCACTGACCGCCACAAGCGTTCGATGAATACGTTATCCATCCACTGGCCCTTCCCGTCCATGCTGATCTTCACTTTCGCGTCCTTGAACACACCAGTGAATTCGGTGCCGGTGAATTGGGATCCTTGATCTGTGTTAAAGATTTCCGGCACCCCGAAGGCATCAAGTGCTTCTTTGAGGGCTGCAACACAGAATGTGTCTTCCATCGTGTTCGACAACCT
>NZ_VULO01000029.1 GCF_009696615.1 Scrofimicrobium canadense | reverse complement strand
TTGGCTTCCTTCCAACAATAACTTTAGAAATCTTCTTACCTGGGAATAATTTCTGATCGACACTTAAATATGGATTATCAGTTTCAAGAGTTTTTCTCCCAATCACTATACAGTCTGATTCAGATCTAATCTTATGTGTAAAATCTCTTACAGAGCTATTTTGATAACGATAAAATGATTTACTTGAAACACCATTCCCTTCGTCGATTTTTCCATTTAAACTCACCTCGACTAATAACGTTACTATGCTATTCATTATTTATAACCTGCAAGGATTTTTGCTTCAATCTCTATGTTTGATTCTTTAGGGATTATCTCTTGGTAATTGACTCCAGTATTTTCAATTATTATATTTTTATCGCCTAGAGCCTTAGGGTGCGTTAACAATTGCTGATGGAGATCGGGCTGATTTAGAATATCAGCATTTTTCGGTGATCTATGCCTCGGCTAATGCTACGTGATGACCAATGGGAGCGCATCGAGCACATGCTCCCCGGCAAAGCTTCAGATCGCGGGGTGACGGCCAAGGACAATCGCTTGTTCGTGGAAGCCGTCCTGTGGATCGCCCGGACAGGCGCTCCCTGGCGTGATCTGCCCGACGCCTTCGGTCGCTGGCACACTGTCTACATGCGCTATAACCGGTGGTCTAAGAAGGGGGTCTGGCAGCAGGTTATCGACACATTAGCCGATGATCCCGACATGGAGCAGCTGATGATAGATGGCAGTATCGTCAAAGTTCATCAGCATGGGGCGGCAAAAAAACGGCTCAGAGCACCGAAGCCATGGGGAAATCGCGTGGGGGATTGAGCACCAAGATCCACGCGGCGGTCGATGCCCTCGGCAACCCGGTACGGCTAATCCTCACACCGGGCCAAGCGTCTGAGTACGGAGCCGCCCCAGCGTTACTGGCGGGCTTTTCTCCAGCGGCGGTGCTTGGCGACAAGGGGTATGATTCCACCGCTTTGAGGGACATCATTCGAGCGGTGGGCGCCGAGCCGGTGATTCCGCCGAGAAAGAATCGCTTGGAATGCCCCGAGATAGATTGGCACTGTTACAAGGATCGCAACCTGGTAGAAAGGTTCTTCCAGAAAATCAAGCAGTTCAGGCGGCTGGCAACACGCTATGAGCGACTGGCGAGAAACTACCAGTCGCTACTCAACCTTGTATCCGCCGTCATATGGCTGGCCTAATTGTTAACGCTCCCGTAACTATTCAGCACCGGTTGGCTGAGTCGGGGCTTCTTGCTGCATGAAGGCTGGCACCTCCCCCGCAAACAGTTGCTCCAGTGCGGTATGCGCCGCCACCCCTTGCTTGACGGCGGTCGAGAGGAAGCTGCGCATCCGGCAGAAGATCTCCGCCCCCTCCCAGGAGCGGAAACAGCCCGAGATTTTCTGCTGGACCTTGGTCATTCGCAGATCGCGCTCCCCCTGGTTGTTGGTGAAGGGAGCGGCAGGGTCGTCGAGGAAGCGCAACACGTCGTCCTCGTACGCCTGGAGGCGTTCCAGGAGGTTGCGCGGCTTGGTGCGCTTGGCCCGGCCTCGCGTTCCAGGTGGCGGTTTCACCGGCGGGGGGCACTCGGCGTCCCCTTTCGCCAGGCAATCTCGATAGCGCTGCCGCCAGGCTCGGGTCTCATCGGCCGAGAGGCAGCCGTCGGCCACCTCCACGGCGCGATGCATCTCCAACAACAGGTCATGCAAGGCCTTGGCCCATGCCTGGCCATCGTTCTCCCAGGCCGCTGTCAGCTCCCGAAGGTGGTGCGCATTACAGAGCGCGTGCCGGCAATCCGGATAGCGGTAGTAGGGCTTCCAGTGATCATGCACCAGCACGCCACGCACGAAGGGCAATACGCCGATGGCGTCCATCGCTTCCTGGCCGCGCTTGGGGTGCGGGGCCAACCAGGTCAGGGCCTCGTTGGAGGCGCTGTGTAGCCAGTAGCGTTTGCCACCGACCTGCATTCCGGTTTCATCGGCATGGACGGTGGCTGCTTCACGTAGCGCCGGGATCACCCACTCGGCGAACGCCTCGGCCCGCTGGTAGGCCTCCTGGTTGAAGGCGAACAGGGTGCCGGTGCTCAGCGACAGGCCGCACTGCGAGGTGAGCAACTCGCGGATACGCGCATAGGGCAACAGCTGATACTGGGAGAGATAGACGACATGCGCCTTGAGGCGAGGGCCATACTGGATGGGGCGAGTCACGCCCTCGGGGAATGGCGCCACGTAGCGTTGCCCCTGATCATCTTCGAGGACCTCAGCCTGATATTCGGTGACCACGGCCTGGATTACGATGTCCTGCACTTGGCGCGTTTCGACGCCGACCGGGCGGTAAGAACGCCCCTTGGGGAGTTGCCGACGATCGACACGGAGCTTGACCACCTCGTCGGGGTCCGTCACCGGCGCCAACGTCTTACCCTCATGCCCTGGCTGTCCGCCGGGGCGCCGCTCGCCTTTGGCGCGCGAGCGGCGCTGGCGATTGGGATCCTGGGACGGTGGCTTGCTGCTGTTGCGGCTACTGGTGGCCAGGCGATCGGCCATGAGCTTGACCAGCAGCATCAGCACATCGATGGCGGCACGCAGCGACGGCGAGACCGTCTGGTCTTCCTTGAGCTGCTGCCGGACCCGCTCCAGGGCCTCGTCGACGTTGATATCGCTGATGGTCATGTCACCGCATAGATATGCCGAAGGATTAGGCACACTATGCCAGAAAAATCAGGTGGTTGTCGACAGGCTATCCGCAACCACCTGAATAGTTACCGTTTTATTTTGTTTTTTACTTATACATTAGTCGCACGGTCGTTTGAAATCAGTGTTTTAGTCATTTCGATGGAGATAAGGGCGGCCCTTGACCTATGGGTTACCCAAGGGTTTTACGCTATCTTTTTC
>NZ_VULO01000028.1 GCF_009696615.1 Scrofimicrobium canadense | reverse complement strand
ATTTGACCCAAAAATCACCGTGAATACCGTACTGAATATCGTTTAGGGCTAATAAAGCATCTAACCCTGAGGAATCCCCACGAACTTTGCTATCCATCGCATAAGGCCTGCTCTTTGACGTAAGCGTTCATTCCACGACGTTCTGCCAACCTGCTGAAAATCGCCCTAAAGTAACCTCACACTTTCCAACACGAGGTTACCCCCATGAGAAAGCACCGCACACCCGAACAGTGGCAGACCCTGGTTGATCAGCAGCGTGACTGTGGTCTGTCAGCTTCGAAGTTTTGCAAACAAGGGAACATTGGTTACGCCAGTTTCTGCAATTGGCGCAAGCGTCTGTCCGATCCGTCGACCAATGATTCGACTGGATCCGGTGAAGCCGGTTTTCTGGATCTCTCGTCGTTGATGGGCAACTCCCCATCCTCCGGCCCAGGCTGGCACATTGTGCTCAGCCTGGGCAACGGCGTTGAACTCCGGCTGAGCCAGCACGGATGATCGGACTCGATAGCCAGGCCCGCATCTGGCTGTGCACCGAGCCCACCGACATGCGCAAATCGTTCCGGGGCCTGAGTGCCCTGGTTCGGAATCAGTTGAAGCACGACCCGCTCAGCGGCCAGTATTTCGTCTTCGTTAATCGGCGCAAGACTCAGATGAAGATGCTGTATTTTACGACCACCGGTTACTGCCTGTGGGCCAAGCGCCTGGAACAAGGGCAGTTCCGGGTGCCGTTATCCGCCTCCGGTCAGCGAGCCCTGACCCTGACGGATCTGCAACTGCTGATCGACGGCATCGAGGTGCAGAAATACCGCCAGTTCAAGCGTTTTCGAGGGGTATAGAAGACGGACTTCCGGTATAATGTCGGCCATGAATTCAACGGCTTCCGACCCCCAACCCAATGCACCTTCCTACTCGGCCCTGGCCGAGGAAAATGCGTTGCAGCGCGAGCAGTTGGAGGCCCAGGCGGAATCCATTCGGCAGTTGAAACACCAGTTAGACTGGTTCAAGAAGCAGCTGTTCGGCCCCAAATCCGAGAAACAGGTTTACGATATTCCGGAACAGGACAACCTGTTCCAACCGGATGACGCACCGCTACCGGAACAGCCTGCCGAGGAAGAAAAGCGCACCATCAAGGCCTACCAGCGCGGCACCGGCAAAAAGCAGCGCGATGACGACTGCCTGAACGACACCGGCCTGCGCTTTACGGCGGATGTACCGGTGGAAGTGATCGAGCAACTGCCGCCGGAGCTGACCGGGCCGGACGCCGACCAATACGACATCATCGGCACCAAAACCACCTACCGTCTGGCCCAGCGGGCCTCCAGCTATGTGGTGCTCAAATGCGAACGCCCGGTGTTCCGTCGTAAGGGCACGGATCAAAAACCTGTGACAACACCAGCCCCGTTCAACGTGCTGGACAACAGCCTGGCCGATGTCAGCCTGCTGGCCGGGTTGCTGGTGGACAAGTTCCAGTTCCACCTGCCGCTGTATCGCCAGCACCAGCGCATTCAACAAGCGGGTATTACCCTCAGCCGCAGCACCCTGACGAACCTGGTGAAGCGGGCCATCGACCTGCTTCGGCCCATTGTGGACGCCCAGACCGACAACGTGCTGCGCAGCCGGGTGCTGGCCATGGACGAAACACCCATCAAAGCGGGCCACCAGGGCCGGGCAGGCCCGCAGAAAGGCAAGATGAAAACAGGCTGGTTCTGGCCCCTATACGGTGATGACGACGAAGTGGTGTTTACCTACTCGAACAGTCGGGGCCGACTGCACATCGAGCAGGTTCTGAACGACCAATTCAGTGGCACTCTGATCAGCGATGGTTATGCCGCATATGCCCGCTATGCCGCGGCCCAGAAAGGCATTACTCATGCTCAATGCTGGGTGCATAGTCGCCGTTGCTTCGTTGAGGCCCAAAAGGATCATCCTGAGAAGGCCACCGAAGCCCTGCAACAGATCGCGAAGCTGTACCAGATTGAAGATACCATTAAGGAAAAGGAGCTCACCGGCGAGAAGAAGCGTCAATACCGGCTGGACCATGCGAAGCCGGTCGTCAGCGGCTTCTTCCAATGGTGCCGGGATCAGTTGGGGCAAGGCGGCCTGTTACCCCGGGAGCCGTTAACCAAAGCCCTGAATTACGTGCTCGGCCGGGAAACGAGCCTGACGGTGTTCCTGGAAGATCCGGGCGTACAACCCGATACCAATCACCTGGAACGGGCCCTACGGCCCATCCCCATGGGCAAGAAAAACTGGATGTTCTGCTGGACTGAACTGGGCGCGGAACACCTGGGTATCATCCAGAGCCTGATCAGCACCTGCAAGCTGCACGATATTACCCCGTACACATATCTGGTGGACGTGCTGCAGCGTGTCAGTCAGCATCCCGCCAGTGAAGTGGCGAATCTGACTCCGCGGCTCTGGAAAATCCGGTTCGCCGAGAATCCGCTACGGGCTCTGATCGATCCACGTCATCCGGACCGACAAGCCACGCAACTTACACCGGTGGAGGTCGTCCATGCGCATTGAGGACATGAGCATCGACGAGTTGCTGGAACTGAACCAGTACATCTGCCAGCGCATTGATGAACTGCAAGAACAGGAAACCCTGCAAGCCTTGAGTCGGTTGCGGGTTGGTCTGAAAGTGACCTTCGAAGGTCGAGAAGGACCGGTGCTTGGGATCGTCACCAAGATCAACCGTAAGAGTGTGATCGTGCTGGGGGAGGATGGCAGGAAGCAATACAAGGTCTCGCCGGAGTTATTAAGGCCCCTCCGTGACGTGAAGTAGGTCAACTACGTCTTGGAATGAACGCTTACGGGTGATGTGCCTTGGAACCCCGCCCCATGTAACGCCGGGTCAACGTCGAGAGGTCCAGTTGTTCGACAACATCGACAACGAACCGCGCCAGGTGACCATCGGGCAACCACTCGTCTACCGAAGGCGGCAGCAGGTAATCGGTCTGGCGATCCACAGGGATGAAGCGGCTCATGGCGATCTTCTCAGCTCGGCGATGACGGTGGTCAGTATCTCACGGTGCAACGGAAAGACCGACAGGCTGCTAGCCCTACTGATTGCGCCACTAGAGCGTCTGCTGTTTTGTAGTTGCCATTGCTTATATT
>NZ_VULO01000027.1 GCF_009696615.1 Scrofimicrobium canadense | reverse complement strand
GCGACGTCCTCACCGCCACGCATGACCCCGATGGGCGCGACGGCCAACGCCATGGTCAGCCCCAGTGCACCGGCCACCAGCAGCTCCCTGCCCAGCATCTTGCTCCAGTCCTTGACCCCTACGTCCCCGGTGGCCATACCCCGCACCATCAACGTGGCCGCCTGGGCGCCCGCATTACCGCCACTGTCAATCAACAGCGGCAGGAAGAATACCAGAGCGACCTGGGCGGCAATGGTATCTTCGAAGTACGCAATACCAGCCCCCGAAAACAGGTTGGCAAACACCAGCAGTACCAGCCAGGTCACCCGCTTGCGGTAAAGACTGGCCAAGGGCACCCGACTGACACCGTCTTCCAGTTGGCCAATCGACATCCCCTTGTGGATATCTTCGGTGGCCTCGGATTCGGCCACGTCCATGGCATCATCGTGGGTCACGATCCCCACCATGCGCCCATCCTGATCGAGTACCGGCAGCGCCAGCAGGTCATAGCGCGCCACGATACGCGCCACTTCTTCCTGCTCTTCGTCTACGTGGGTGCTGATGACATCCTTGATCATGATGTCATCGACGATGGCACCCGGACGGGCGACCATCAGCTGCCGTAGAGACATGGTTCCCACCAGCTCACCTTCCTTGTTGAGTATGTAGAGCTGGTAGACCGTTTCCGCATCCGGCGCTGTCTGTCGTACTCGCATCATCGCCTGTGACACCGTCATGCCACTGGCTATCGCTACATAGTCAGAGGTCATGATGGCGCCGGCCGTGCCTTCTTCATAGCTGGCAAGACGCTTGAGATCTTCCCGCTCCTGATGCGCCATGCGGCGCAACAACGCTTCGCGGCGATCTTCATCGAGCAGGTTGAACAGATCCGCCCGCTCATCCGAGCCCATCTCCTCTAGCAGCTTGAGCACTTGGGTATCGCTCAGCTCACCGACGACTTCGAGCTGACTCTCGCCTGGCAGATAGCCAAGCACATTGGCGGCTCGCTCGGTGGAGAGTATGTCCAGCACCGTCAGGGCCGCACGTAGCTCTTCATCCTCTTCGATCAGCTCTTCCAGCACTTCGCCAATATCGGCCGAGCGAATTTCAGCGAGGCGTTCTGCCAATTGCGCCTTGCTGGGCTCTTCCTTGACCAGCTCATCGAGCAGTTCGGTTTTCAATTCCTGTAAGGCTTCTTCGTTCAGCGCCATCGCTCTCTCCTGATGCCATTCAAATCCGGGACGACTGACCACCATACTAACAGACAAAAAAAACGCCCCTTAAACCCTGAGGAATCCCCACGAACTTTGCTATCCATCGCATAAGGCCTGCTCTTTGACTTCCCCTTGGAGGCTCGTCAGAACTGTCTTCCAAGAGGGCCATGGGACAGCACCGACACAATGACGTCGCAGCCACTCCAGTCCCAAACGCCACACGGAGAGAACGTTCCGATGACGGATCGTGTTGCTCTGGTAGCGTCGCTGTTGCCCGCTGTCTCGGACTTGAAGACCGGCAACCATCACCACGACATTGGCCAGCATCGCGATCAGCAGCAGGATTTCGATCCGCTTGCCTTGGCGAGACTGATGCATGCCGAAGCCCAGCCCGAACTGGGGACTCTTGACGTCGCGGAAGCCCTCTTCAATCTGCATGCGCTGCCGGTAAATGGCCACCAACTTGTCCGCCAGCGTTGAGCGCGCCGGTAGGTTACTGACCAGCACCCAGGGCTCCTTCTGGCGCTGGGCAATCGCCCGGCTGCGGCTGTCCTGGGAGACCTGTCCGCGCTTGTTGCGATGCTTGCGCCCCTGCGGCGGCCGATGGTAGAGCACCATGCGGGTGGTCAGTGGATTGCTCTCAGCAATTTGCACGGAACCCAGCGCCCGCGGTACCGATGTCGCTTGCGGAAACAGGTCTGACACAGGTTGCCACGCCTGCCCTGGCAGCTGGCAGCGAACCGGGTGCGTATTCCGGCGAACGTGACCGGTCATTCCGGTGATCGTGACCGATTTGCACACGGCCTTCACGCTGGAGAGAGTTTTGTACGCTGAGCGGTCACGATGGGTCAACCGATTCCGTTTTTTGTGCGTTGGTTTTTCTCAGTGATTCCCCTTTCAGATTGAGTCGGTGAGCGCCGTGCAGGAGCCGATCCATGATGGCGTCTGCCAGCGTGGCGGAGCCGATGTAGTCATGCCAGTGCTCCGTGGGTAACTGGCTGGCGATGAGGGTGGAGCCCCGCCCGTGTCGGTCTTCGATTACTTCCATCAGGTCCTGCCGCTGCTGCGCCGTGATCTTCTGCATGCCCCAGTCATCCAGGATCAGCAGGTTGGTCTTCAGCAACTGGTTCATCAGCCGACCGTAGCTACCATCACCGTGCGCGATGCGCACCTGCTCGAACAGGCGCGGCACTCGCAGGTAGCGCACCGAGAGGCCTTGCCGGCAGGCCTGATTGCCCAGGGCACAGGCCAGCCAGGTCTTGCCGCAACCGGTAGGCCCGGTGATGCACAGGTTCAGGGACTGGCGGATCCAGTCGCTGCTCGCCAGGGCCGCCATACGCGAGCGTTCCAGTCCCCGGGGATGACGGTAATCGATGTCTTCGATGCACGCCGGCACGCGCAGGCGGGCGGCCTTGAGCAGCCGGTCCAGCCGACGGTTTTCCCGGTGCAGCACCTCCCGATCCACTAACAGGGCAAGGCGTTCCTCGAACGCCAGGTCGTGGGTTTCCGGTTGGGCGCGTTGTTGTTCCAGGGCATCGCCCATGCCCGTCAGCTTGAGGTGGCGCAAGGTATCGAGGGTGTTGTGCGTTAGCATACGTTTCTCCGGGATCAGTGGTAGTAGTGGGGGCCGCGAACGTTGGTGTGAACCGGCAGCTCGGTCAGTTCCGGTGGCTCCTCGACCAACGGCAGCGGTAACTGATCCAGCCCCTGCTTCAGGATCGAGGTGATGCTCTGGTAACTGGCGGAGTGGATGGCCAGCGCCCGGGCACAGGCCTGCTCCAGGCGATCACGACTGTAGCGCCGACTAAGGTTCAGAAGTCCCAGGCAGGCGCGGTAACCATGTTCCGGATGAGGCCGATCCTTGAGCTGCTTCTGCACCACGCCCAGCGTGCCGGGGCCGATGTCATTGGCCCAGTTCAGGAACCGTCCCGGTGACCAGTTCTGATGGGCCTGGTG
>NZ_VULO01000026.1 GCF_009696615.1 Scrofimicrobium canadense | reverse complement strand
GTGTCCCCGCATCAACGGGTTAGAACTCAAATAATCAAAGGGCCGTATTTCAACAGCGGCTCCACAAACACTGGCGTACCTGCTTCGAAGCCTCCGGCCTATCCTACACATCAATTACCCAAATTCAATGTTAAGCTATAGTAAAGGTTCACGGGGTCTTTTCGTCCCATCGCGGGTAATCGGCATCTTCACCGATACTACAATTTCACTGAGCTCACGGTTGAGACAGCGTCCAGATCATTACACCATTCGTGCAGGTCGGAACTTACCCGACAAGGAATTTCGCTACCTTAGGACCGTTATAGTTACGGCCGCCGTTTACCGGGGCTTCGATCAAGAGCTTCGGACGAATCCTGACACCATCACTTAACCTTCCGGCACCGGGCAGGCGTCACACCCTATACGTCCTCTTGCGAGTTGGCAGAGTGCTGTGTTTTTACTAAACAGTTGCAGCCACCTGGTATCTTCGACCGGTTCGGGCTTGGAGAGCAAGTCTCGTCACCCTACGCCGGCGTGCCTTCTCCCGAAGTTACGGCACCATTTTGCCTAGTTCCTTCACCCGAGTTCTCTCAAGCGCCTTGGGATTCTCACCCTGACCACCTGTGTCGGTTTGGGGTACGGTCGCACATGATCTGAAGCTTAGAGGCTTTTCCTGGAAGCGTGGCATCAATGACTTCGACACCGTAGTGTCTTCGTTTCGTGTCTCGGCCTTGAAGGGTCCCGGATTTACCTGAGACCCCAGCCTACTCACTTTCACCAGGACAACCAACGCCTGGCTCACCTAGCCTTCTCCGTCCCCCCATCGCAATCATGTCCGGTACGGGAATATTGACCCGTTTCCCATCGACTACGCCTTTCGGCCTCGCCTTAGGGGCCGACTCACTCTGCTCCGATTAGCGTCGAACAGAAACCCTTGGTCTTCCGGCGAGGGAGTTTTTCACTCCCTTTATCGTTACTCATGTCAGCATTCGCACTCGTGATACCTCCAGCATGCTTCTCAACACACCTTCATCGGCTTACACGACGCTCCTCTACCGCTCATCCGTAAGGATGAACCCGTAGCTTCGGTACCTGGTTTAGCCCCGTTACATCTTCCGCGCAGGCCGACTCGACTAGTGAGCTATTACGCTTTCTTTAAAGGATGGCTGCTTCTAAGCCAACCTCCTAGCTGTCTGAGCCTTCCCACATCGTTTCCCACTTAACCAGGATTTGGGGACCTTAGCTGACGGTCTGGGTTGTTTCCCTTTTCACGACGGACGTTAGCACCCGCCGTGTGTCTCCCACGCTGGCACTCACCGGTATTCGGAGTTTGCCTCGGGTTGGTAAGTCGGGATGACCCCCTAGCCGAAACAGTGCTCTACCCCCGGCGGTGATACGTGAGGCGCTACCTAAATAGCTTTCGAGGAGAACCAGCTATCTCCGAGCTTGATTAGCCTTTCACTCCGATCCACAAGTCATCCAAATCTTTTTCAACAGATCCTGGTTCGGGCCTCCAGTTGATGTTACTCAACCTTCACCCTGCTCATGGATAGATCGCTCGGTTTCGGGTCTATATCCAGCGACTGTGTCGCCCAGTTAAGACTCGGTTTCCCTACGGCTCCCCTATACGGTTAACCTCGCCACTGAATATAAGTCGCTGACCCATTATACAAAAGGTACGCAGTCACAGAACAAGTCTGCTCCTACTGCTTGTA
This sequence comes from Scrofimicrobium canadense, assembly GCF_009696615.1. Lineage (GTDB taxonomy): Bacteria > Actinomycetota > Actinomycetes > Actinomycetales > Actinomycetaceae > Scrofimicrobium > Scrofimicrobium canadense. The sequence goes on along the minus strand of NZ_VULO01000026.1, from coordinate 1,556 downwards.
CGCACACGGTTTCAGGATCTATTTCACTCCCCTCTCCGGGGTTCTTTTCGCCTTTCCCTCACGGTACTGGTTCACTATCGGTCAGCCAGGAGTATTTAGCCTTGGAGGATGGTCCCCCCGTCTTCAGTCAAGGTTTCTCGTGCCCCGACCTACTCGATTTCACGTGATCAGATTTTCGACTACGGGGCTATCACCCGCTATGGCCAGACTTCCCAGTCTGTTCGTCTAATCCGTCACACGCTTAAGGGCTGGTCCCCGTTCGCTCGCCGCTACTAGGGGAATCTCGGTTGATTTCTTTTCCTCAGGGTACTTAGATGTTTCAGTTCCCCTGGTTCGCCTCTTGCGCCTATGTATTCAGCGCAAGATACTCATCTTGTGATGAGTGGGTTTCCCCATTCAGAGATGTCCGGGTCACAGGTCGTTTGCCACCTCACCGAACCTTATCGCAGGCTACCACGTCTTTCATCGCCTCTGGCTGCCTAGGCATCCACCGTGTGCGCTTCATTGCTTGACCCTATAACCCGAAGGAGTCTGGGGTTCGCAATGATAACGATTGCCGGATACGCTTGAGACGTATCACAATACAATTTACGTAGAAACGCGTTCAACGCGTTTCTGTCAGCATGATATACATTGTTAAAGAGCGACTGCCATAGGCAGTGATAAACACGCTGTTTCTTTCATTTTAAAAGAAAAAAGAAGGTCTTTCTTTTTCTTTCAACGTGAAAGCGCGTTTATCACTGCGCATCAACAGCATTCTGATCAGGTAATTCATTGTGAGCGCTTGCCGCGAGGGGAAGGCATCGTTTAAGGAGGTGATCCAGCCGCAGGTTCCCCTACGGCTACCTTGTTACGACTTCACCCCAGTCATGAACCACACCGTGGTGATCGCCCTCTTGCGTTAGGCTAACCACTTCTGGTGCAGTCCACTCCCATGGTGTGACGGGCGGTGTGTACAAGGCCCGGGAACGTATTCACCGTGGCATTCTGATCCACGATTACTAGCGATTCCGACTTCACGGAGTCGAGTTGCAGACTCCGATCCGGACTGAGATCGGCTTTTCGGGATTGGCTCACTCTCGCGAGTTGGCAACCCTTTGTACCGACCATTGTAGCACGTGTGTAGCCCTACTCGTAAGGGCCATGATGACTTGACGTCGTCCCCACCTTCCTCCGGTTTGTCACCGGCAGTCTCCTTAGAGTTCCCGCCATTACGCGCTGGCAAATAAGGACAAGGGTTGCGCTCGTTACGGGACTTAACCCAACATTTCACAACACGAGCTGACGACAGCCATGCAGCACCTGTCTCTGCGCTCCCGAAGGCACTAAGGTATCTCTACCAAATTCGCAGGATGTCAAGAGTAGGTAAGGTTCTTCGCGTTGCATCGAATTAAACCACATGCTCCACCGCTTGTGCGGGCCCCCGTCAATTCCTTTGAGTTTCATTCTTGCGAACGTACTCCCCAGGTGGATAACTTATCGCTTTCGCTTAGCCGCCGACCGTGTATCGCCGACAGCGAGTTATCATCGTTTACTGCGTGGACTACCAGGGTATC
>NZ_VULO01000025.1 GCF_009696615.1 Scrofimicrobium canadense | reverse complement strand
ACTGCATCTCGCTTGTAGTGCCAATTTTGAAAACGCGTTTCTAGGGTAAGCGTTCATTCCACGACGTAGTTGACCTACTTCACGTCGAGTTAAGCTCAAGTCTGGTGTATGGGAGGAGGTAGGAAGGGTGGCGTATCCTGTTGATTGATCACGACCAAGATCTCAACCAACACGAGTGGATACGCCATGACCGATTCTACCCTCCGGGCTCTTTCACAACCAGAACCCCAGGTCACTGACCCGCTGCACGAGCTGCTGCGACGAGGTGCCCGTGACCTGATCGCCAAGGCCGTCGAGGCCGAGCTGGCCACCTTCCTGGCGCAGTATGCCGATCAGCGGCTCGACGATGGACGTCAGGCCGTGGTCCGCAACGGCTACCTGCCCGAGCGCACGGTCCAGACCGGGATTGGGGATGTCAGCGTGCAGGTGCCCAAGGTGCGTGACCGCAGCGGCGGTGGTGCTCGCTTCAACAGCAGCCTGCTGCCGCCCTACCTGAAGCGGGCCCGCAGCATCGAGGAACTGATCCCCTGGCTCTACCTGAAGGGGATTTCCACTGGCGACTACCAGGAGGCGCTGGCGGCGCTGCTGGGCGACCAGGCCAAGGGGCTCTCGGCCAACACGGTGTCTCGGCTCAAGAAACAGTGGGAAGACGAGCATACCGAGTGGCGGCAGCGTGACCTGTCAGACCGTCGCTACGTCTACTGGTGGGCCGACGGCGTGTACAGCAACGTGCGCATGGATGACCGCCTGTGTCTGCTGGTGATCATCGGCGTCACGGAGCAGGGCCGCAAGGAGCTGGTGGCCGTCGAGGACGGCTTCCGTGAGTCGGCAGACAGCTGGGAAACGCTGCTGACGGGGCTGCGAGAGCGCGGTCTGACTCAAGCCCCCAAGCTGGCGGTGGGCGACGGTGCCATGGGGTTCTGGTTGGCGCTGAGCAAGATCTACCCGGAAACCGACCATCAGCGCTGCTGGGTCCACAAGACCGCTAACGTGCTGAACAAGCTGCCGAAATCAGTGCAGCCCAAGGTCAAGGCCGACCTCCATGACATCTGGATGGCCGAGACCCGCTTTGATGCGCACAAGGCCTTCGATCGCACGTTGAAACGCTTCGAGGCCAAGTACCCCAAGGCGATGGCGTGCCTGGCCAAGGATCGGGACGAGCTGCTGGCGTTCTACGACTATCCAGCAGAGCACTGGGTGCATATCCGCACCACCAACCCGATCGAGTCGACCTTCGCCACGGTCCGTCTACGGAGCAAGCGCAGCCGGAACTGCGGATCCCGGGCGACGACCCTGGCGATGGTCTTCAAGCTGCTCCAGAGCGCCGAGAAACGCTGGAAGCGCATCAAGGGGTTCAGCAAGCTGGAGCTGGTCGTGAACAACGTCCGGTTTCAGGATGGGGAGCAGGTAACCGATCAATCAGACAGGACTGCCGCCTGACTGCCATCCACCAGATTTGAGTGCGCCAGGCAAAGCCTGGACATCCGGGAAACCGAGAAGGTGGAAAGGATGTCGTGAAACCCAGTGGGTGAAAGTCCCACCCGGCCAAGGCTAGCCACCAGCCGGCAGCGAGTGTTGCGTGGTGTCGGGTAACCGCCGCTGCGAAGCGTACACAGCGAGTGGATAGGCCGTGTGATAGAGCCCCGAAATTGTGGTAGTGGCAGTCGCCGACAGTTTTCAAATGCTGGAAGGCAACACGACCCTGCCGTATGGCTTGGCAGGGAAGGGCCGCCGGGGTCGAAGAGCAGGGCATGTCCATACAGGGGTTTCCCAGGAACCTGGGAGGCCCATTTCCCTCCTCCGATCTAACGCTATCAGGTACGGGAGCCACCTGCCCCCAAGCTCCCTGGCCCAGCACTGCAGTGACTGGCGGTGATGGGAGCGAAACAACAGCCACTCAGGAGGTACGGTACGGCGAGTGTAGCGAGCCGGCCAGATGGGGTAATGGGAGTCGGAGTCGCTCATAGTACCGAAGAAGGCGGGGAACCTACTCGACGGGACCCGCTGGAGGGAAGGGGCGGCCAATCATCAGAACTGCACGAGGGCAACATGACAGGTGCACAGGAACCTGAGGTCATGTCCACGAAACAAGTGCGGATAGCATCGCTGGCAGAGCGTTTTCCGCAGCGTGCCTTCACGTCACTGTCGCATCATATCGACGCCCAGTGGCTGAAAACGGCCTACCTCATGACGCGCCATGACGGTGCGGTCGGGATTGATGGCCAGACGGCGGACGACTTCGCGCGCGGCTTCGAGATCAATATCCAGCGCTTGCTGGAAGAGGCCAAGAGCGGGTGTTACCGGGCGCCGCCGGTGCGGCGTGTCCATATCCCCAAAGGGGATGGGCGTACCACACGGCCGATCGGCATTCCCACCTTTGAAGACAAGGTCCTGCAACGTGCCGTGGTGTCCCTACTGGAGCCTCTCTACGAGCATGACTTCCTGGATTGTTCGTACGGCTTTCGGCCGGGGCGCTCGGCACACCAGGCCATCAAGACGGTGTGGGACGGCCTGTCGTCGATGGGAGGTGGCTGGGTCATCGACCTGGACATCAAGGCCTTCTTCGACACGATCGACCACCGGCACCTGCGAGCGTTTCTGCAGCAACGAGTGAAGGACGGTGTGATCCTTCGCCTGATCGGCAAGTGGCTCAAGGCCGGAGTACTGGAGGCTGGGCAGTGGCAGAAGGGAGTAGTCGGCAGCCCACAGGGCGGGGTCATTTCCCCATTGCTGGCGAACCTCTATCTCCACTATGTACTGGACGAGTGGTTTGAGAAAGACGTCAAGCCACGCCTGCGAGGACGCGCATTTGAGGTACGTTTCGCCGACGATGCCGTGCTCGCATTCAGCAGTGAAGCTGACGCCCGCAAGGTGCTGGAAGTACTGCCCAAGCGCTTCGCGCGCTTCGGCCTCACCCTGCACCCGACCAAGACCCGCCTGGTGAGGTTCCGCCCGTATCGTGAGCAGCGTGCCGAAACCTTCGACTTTCTGGGCTTCACCCACTACTGGGGGAAGTCACGCCGCGGGCTCTTGGTTATCAAGCGCAAGACGGCGAAGGATAGGTTTCGGCGTGGGCTCAAGCACATCTCGCAGTGGTGCCGGTGGAATCGTCACCTGCCGATCCGGGAACAGCATGAGAAGTTGAGTCGTAAGATCCAAGGTCACGTTGCCTACTACGGTATTCGCGGCAATATGCGATCCATACAGACGTTTCGCCATCGGGTGAAGTGGTGCTGGATCAAATGGCTGAGCCGGCGATCCCAGAAGGCAAGGATTGTGTGGCGGAATGCGCTTCAACTCTTTAAGTTACTGCCGTTTCCCAAGGCGAGGATCGTTCACCCATGCTGATCC
>NZ_VULO01000024.1 GCF_009696615.1 Scrofimicrobium canadense | reverse complement strand
TAGAGGGCCAGGCCACGACGGCCTGGAGAGCAGAAAGCTTACCGGCGGGTCGTGTGCACTAGCGAGCCAAACTTCATGGCTGCTTCACGCATACATAATCGACTACTGGGATCTTCCATGGGCTGCTCTCGGAACCTCTTTTAAGGGAAAGATAAGGAGTTGTATCGCATTCATGGGCCACAGGTAGGGCGCTTGAACACGGCGCCATGCTAGGAGGCGTTTTCATGATTGTCAATCACAGAATATTTGCAGGCGGACATCATGGAATCGCACGTGTATCCTTGTGGCTTTTCAGAACGCCTCTCAACTGACGCGAGGATGAATCTATGGATTGGCTACAGGTCGTGATTTTGGCAGTGATTCAGGGAATAACCGAGTTCCTGCCGATTTCCAGTTCCGCACATCTTATTCTCGTGCCCGTATTTACGCCCTGGGAAGATCAGGGGTTGGCATTCGATGTGGCACTCCATCTGGGTAGCTTGAGTGCCGTCATCCTCTACTTTCGTCATGAAATCATACGCATGGTCGTCAGCAGCGTGGCCGCGCTACGGGGCAAAGGCGTCGATGAGGATGCCAGGCTAGGGTTCTGGGTCGCATTGGCCACTTTGCCGGTGTGTATTATCGGCTTTTTGGGTCGCGATCTGATTGCCGATCACATGCGCTCGACCCTGATCATCGGGCTGAGCCTGGTCGCTTTTGGTTTACTGCTGGGCTATGCCGACTGGAAAAAGCGCGGCACCCGCAGCGAGTACAGCATGAATCTGAAGGATGTGCTGATCATTGGTTTTGCGCAGGCACTGGCGCTAATTCCGGGTACATCCCGTTCCGGTATCACCATCACGGCAGCCCTGTTGGTAGGCATGAGCCGGGAGGGCGCTGCACGCTTCTCGTTTCTGCTGTCGATCCCCGTGATTGTGCTGGCCGGAGGGCTAGAGGCCGTTGGCTTGCTCAGCGATCCCCAAGCCATCGACTGGCCCGCCATGATCGTGGGTACGCTTCTTTCTGGTATTATTGCCTATCTCTGTATTCACTATTTTCTGGTCGTCATCAAGAAACTGGGCATGCAGCCGTTCGTGGTTTACCGCGTGGTATTTGGTCTCTGGCTGCTGTGGTTCTTCCACTTCTGACCCCGAGCACATTTCAAGGAAAATGCGATGAACATCGGCTATCGTCCCTTTTTAGCTGGCCTTGGTTTACTCACCCTGTTGCCCCTGATGGCAGGCTGCTCCGAGAGTGATCGCCCCCTGGAGCCGCCCACCCGGTTTGAAGGAGGGGTATTTGGCTCTTTCTACCAGGTGACGGTGATGGATCCGCTGACCCAGGGCCAGGCACAGGCGTTGGAAGAGGGCTTTCTGGCCGAACTCGAGAGCGTGGACCGTTCCATGTCGACCTATCGGGATGACGCCGAGCTGGTAACGTTCAATCATGCGCCGCTGAATGAGTGGCAGCCGCTGTCCAATGAGCTGATCGAAGTCTTGGCCGTCAGTCAGGCCGTTGCGGCAGACAGCGATGGTGCCTTCGATGTGACGGTGGGTGGCCTGGTGAACTTGTGGAGTTTCGGGCCAGAAGCAAGGCCAGAAGAAGTGCCCAGTGATGAAGCCCTTGCCGAACGCCTGTCGACCGTCGGGTATGACGCCCTGGAAGTGGATGCCCAGCAGATGCAGGCGCGGCGCACGCGGGATGTGTTTGTCGACCTCTCTGGCGTGGCGAAAGGCCATGCCGTCGATCGAGTAGGCGCGTATCTTGACCAGCAGGGGATCGAGCACTACCTGGTGAATCTTGGGGGAGACATGATCGCCCGTGGTTACCGGGAGCCCGACGATGAACTGGCTTGGCGTGTAGGTATCGAAGTGCCGGAAGACGGTGAGCAAAGGGCTCAGCATATCGTGCCGCTCAGCAACTTGTCGGTGGCGACCTCAGGCGACTACCGCAATTACTTCGAAGTCGACGGGCAGCGCTACTCGCATACCATCAATCCTCGTGACGGCAAACCGATTACCCATGACCTGGTATCGGTGTCGGTCTTCCACCCTTCCAATGCATGGGCGGATGCCTGGGCCACGGCACTGCTGGTGGTTGGTACGGAAGAGGGCATGGCGCTGGCCCTGGAACACGACTTGAACGTACTGCTGCTGGTGCGCGACGGCGACCGCTGGCGCAGCATCGCCAGCCCAGCATTCAAGGACTATTTTGGTGATACGCTGCTGGAAGAGCTGGGCATCGATGCCTGGACACCGGCAGCGGCCCAATAACGGTAGGTACTGAACATGCATGATCTCGACATCGTCATTCTGGCGGCCGGTAAAGGTACGCGGATGCGCTCTCCCTTGCCGAAAGTGCTGCATACCCTGGCAGGCAAACCCATGGTGCAGCACGTGCTGGAGACCGCTCAGGCGCTGAATCCGGCACGGACCCACGTGGTGATCGGTCACGGCGCTGACCAACTGCGTGACGCGCTGGCAGAGCATGACGTTCTGTTTGCGCTGCAGGAAGAGCAAAAGGGGACGGGCCATGCCGTGGCCCAGGCCCTGGCTCGTCTGGGCAACGGCATCGTGCTGGTGCTTTACGGCGATGTGCCGCTGATTCGCCGTGACACGTTGGCCAACCTGCTGACTCAGGTGGATGAGCAGCATATGGGCCTGTTGACGGTCACGCTGGACGACCCTGGCGGTTACGGGCGCATCGTGCGCGATAGTGACGGGCAGGCCGTGGCGATTGTCGAGCAAAAAGATGCCAACGACGAGCAACTGAGCATCACCGAGTGCAATACCGGCATCATGGCCATGACCAGCGCTCAACTGAAGCGCTGGTTGCCCCAGCTCTCGGCAGAGAATGCCCAGGGTGAGTACTATCTGACCGACGTCATCGCCATGGCTGCCAGCGAAGGTATCAAGGTGGCCACGGCGCAGCCCCACGATGCTACCGAGGTGGAAGGGGTCAACAACCGTGCGCAGATGGCCCGTCTGGAGCGTGCTTACCAGCAGCAGACGGCGGAAGCGTTGATGGCTCAGGGCGTTGCCCTGGCAGACCCGGCGAGAATCGATGTACGCGGCACGCTAACCTGTGGCCACGATGTGTTCATCGACGTGGGCTGCGTCTTCGAAGGGAACGTGGAGCTGGGCGAAGGCGTGCGCGTTGGCCCTTATTGCGTGATCAAGAACAGCACCCTCGGTGCTGAAAGCGTCATCGATAGCCACAGCGTCATCGACTCCACGGTGGCCGCTGGCCATAATCAGATTGGGCCCTACGCTCGTCTTCGCCCCGGCACGCGTCTGGCGGTCAAGGCGAAAGTGGGCAACTTCGTGGAGACCAAGAACGCCGAGGTCGGCGAAGGCAGCAAGATCAACCACCTGAGCTATGTGGGCGATGCCACCCTGGGGCGCGAGGTGAACGTTGGGGCAGGCACCATTACCTGCAACTACGATGGCGTCAACAAGCAT
>NZ_VULO01000023.1 GCF_009696615.1 Scrofimicrobium canadense | reverse complement strand
GAAACGAGCTTTCATGGTAGATCTCCTTTTAATAGAACAAGGGCAAGACGTAGGGGAATACCAGGGCGATTAGCACCAGCAGCGATACGAGCCAGAAGATCGCCTTGTAGCCCGTCCTGACCCGTGGCACGGCACACACCTCTCCCGGCTGGCACTTTTCCACTGGCCGAAAGACGCGACGCCAGGCGAAGAACATCGCCACCAGCGCGACGCCGATAAAGAGCGGGCGATAGGGCTCCAGCGACGCCAGATTGCTGATCCAGGCGCCGGAAACGCCCAGCGTGATCAGAACCAGCGGGCCGAGGCAACACGCCGAGGCCAGGAGGGCCGCGACTCCTCCGGCGGCCAGGGGCCCTCGCCCCGTTTTAGGTGTCCGCATTGACGATTCTCCTTTCGGGATGGGGGGAGCTACGATAAGGTTACTTCCGTAGCTTGGTACGGAGTCAAGCATCATGAAGAGACATGCAGATAAAGTGGCGGACACCATGACCATTGGCGGCCTGGCCAAGGCGGCCGGCGTCAATGTCGAGACAATCCGCTATTACCAGCGACGAGGGCTATTATCGGAGCCCGAACGACCTCCCGGAGGTATTCGACGCTATAGTGCCGCCGATATCGACAGGTTGACGTTCGTGAAAACGGCGCAGCAGCTGGGCTTTAGTCTGGATGAGATCAGTGACCTACTTCGGCTGGAAGATGGCGCCCACTGTCAAGAAGCCAGTGCTCTCGCAGAGCACAAGTTAGGGGACGTTCGCGAGAAGATCGACAGGCTTGAAAGAATTGAGAAGGTGCTGAGCGAAATGGTCGACCGATGCCATGCACAACAAGGCAATATCACTTGCCCGCTAATTGCGTCATTGCATGAAGGGCTCAGAGAAGCAGAAGACCCAAGGGAGTAAATCACCTTCAGTTCGTAGAAAACAACGCGGTCAAAGAGTCGCAATCATCTATGGACCATGTCGACAAGGAAAGTTTGCATGACCAGCTTGCCTGACAACATCCTGCACCTTCCCGAGTACCACGTCCTAGCCACCAAGATGGAAGAGCATGATCTCCACTACCAGGTCGAAGCTCCTGAGCCTCTAGCTTGCGAGGAATGCGGCGTTGAGAGTGAGTTTGTCAGGTTCGGCAAGCGCGATGTGGCCTATCGCGACCTACCCATCCACGGAAGGCGGGTCACCCTCTGGGTGGTCCGTCGCCGCTACACCTGCCGGGCGTGTGGAAGGACGTTCCGGCCAGCTCTTCCGGAAATGGTAGACGATCACCGCATGACGCGGAGGCTTTACAACCACGTCGAGAAGGAAGCCTTCAATCACCCCTACGCCTACGTGGCTGATACCACGGGCCTCGACGAGAAGACTGTCCGCGAGATATTCAAGAAGAAGGCTGAGTTCCTGGCAGCCTGGCATCGCTTCGAGACACCCCGCTGCCTGGGGATCGACGAGCTGTACCTGAACCGCCGCTACCGCTGCATCCTGACCAACCTGGAGGAGCGTACCCTACTGGACCTGCTGGCCACCCGCCGACAGGACGTGGTGACCAACTACCTGATGAAGCTGAAAGACCGGCAGAAGGTCGAGATCGTCAGCATGGATATGTGGAAACCCTACCGCCGTGCTGTCCAGGCGGTGCTGCCGCAGGCTCGCATTGTGGTCGATAAGTTCCACGTCGTGCGAATGGCCAACGAGGCCTTGGAAAAGGTCCGCAAGGGGCTCAGGAAAAAGCTGACGTCCAACCAGCGCCGAACCCTCAAGGGTGACCGGAAGATCCTGCTGAAGCGCGCTCACGATGTCTCAGATCGCGAACGGCTCATCATGGAGACCTGGACAGGGGCATTCCCCCAGCTCTTGGCGGCCTACGAGCACAAGGAGCGGTTCTTCCACATCTGGGACGCCACAACCCGGCGTGACGCCGAGAAGGCGCTGACTGCCTGGATTGACGACATCCCACAGGGGCAAAAGGAGGTCTGGAAAGATCTCGTCAGTGCTATCAGTGGCTGGCATGAGGAGATGCTGACCTACTTCGAGACCGACATCCCGATCACCAACGCCTTCACGGAGTCAATCAACCGGCTGGCCAAGGATAAGAACCGCGATGGCCGTGGCTACTCATTCGAGGTGATGCGGGCACGAATGCTCTACACCACGAAGCACAAGAAGAAGGCACCGACTGCGAAGGTCTCTCCTTTCTACAAGAAAACCATCGGTTACGGACTGCCGGACTTCGCAGAGGAACTCAACTACGGAGTCGATCTATCAACCATCTGAGGGTGGTATCAGATTGATGGGGTGAAGGTGCCCCATCAACCATTAAATCCGTATACCCGATTTGGAGAAATTCTTTGACCAGGTCAACCACGATCTTTTGATGGCCAGGCTAGCAAAACGTATTCACGACAAGCGTTTGCTTGGTGTGATCCGTCGCTACCTTCAGGCCGGAATGATGATGGGGGGGTTCGTTAGTCAGCGAGAGAAAGGCACACCGCAAGGATCGCCCTTGAGTCCGTTGCTTAGTAATATCCTACTTGACGATCTGGACAAGAAACTGGATGCCAGAGGCCACCGGTTCTGCCGATATGCCGATGACTGCCAGATCTACGTCCAAAGCCGTCGAGCGGGCCACCGAGTCAAGGACAACGTGACCGCCTTTCTCGAAACACGACTCAAACTCCCGGTAAATCGGGAGAAGAGCCGCGTCGTCTCTGTCTCACGCAGCAATTTTCTCGGGTACAGCTTTGTTGGAAAGGCTAATCCGCGCATCCGCTGCAGTAATGAGACGATCAAACGCTTCAAGAAACGGATCAGGCAACTGACCCGCGGGCATGATCGCGAAGCCATTGAGGTGAAGCTTGCCCGTCTCGATCGATATATTCGAGGCTGGACAAGCTACTTTCGGTTGGCAGAGACACGCCGCTTATTTGCTGATATCGACAGCTGGATACGAAGCCGACTACGCATGTGCCTGATGAAACAGTGGTTTAAACCGAGAACCCGAGTGAGGAAAATGATCGAACTCGGGCTCCCTGTGGATGAGGCGAAAGGATACTGTCAGCACAAGCGCTGGTGGTTTCTGGCCCAACTCCATCATACGCGGTTCGCGATGAATAACCGCTGGTGGCACAAGCGAGGCTTCCGTGGTGTGCGCTTTTATATGGAGCGGTTTGCCAACACTTGACCAACCGCCGTGGTACGGATCCGTATGCCAGGTGGTGTGGGCGGACGGGGACTAGCTCCCCTCCGACCCGATAAGTAACATCGTTTTCTAAGCGGATCCGCTCTCATTTTGAACGGACTTGACGCACAACGTTGTTGTGCATAGAATGAGTAAAAAGTGATCAGGTAACTATGGCGGTTGAATTCAGGGATATATGGCTAGAGGCTTTCTACGACGAAGACCAAAGCCACAAGAAAATACCCAGTACTATTGAAGGCACTCTGTTCAGAAAAATTCAGATTCTGGATGCCGCAACGCAGGAGTCAGACTTGAGGATTCCACCGGGTAATCGTTTTGAACATCTGCAAGGAAACCTGTCTGGATGGTGTTCTATTCGGGTTAACAAGCAGTATCGCCTGATTTTTCGTTGGGTAGATGGCACCGCCCAAGATACATATCTAGACCCGCATGTTTACAAGGGCTAGAGGAG
>NZ_VULO01000022.1 GCF_009696615.1 Scrofimicrobium canadense | reverse complement strand
GGGGGGGTTGGGTTGGTAGTGATGTTGTATAGTGGTTGTTCGCGTCAGGTTGTTATGCGTGTTTTGTTTGTTGTTTAGTGTTGGCCGATTAGTACCAGTCAGCTTGGAACCCCTTGCGGGGCTTCTACTTCTGGCCTATCTACCCAGTCGTCTTCTGGGGGCCTTCACACACTGGGTGTGTTGGAAACCTGGTCTTGGAGATGGCTTCCCGCTTAGATGCTTTCAGCGGTTATCCATTCCGAACGTAGCTAACCAGCGGCGCCCTTGGCAGGACGACTGGCACACCAGAGGTTCGTCTACCCCGGTCCTCTCGTACTAGGGGCGGGTCTCCTCAAGTTTCCTACGCGCGCAGAGGATAGGGACCGAACTGTCTCACGACGTTCTGAACCCAGCTCGCGTACCGCTTTAATGGGCGAACAGCCCAACCCTTGGGAGCGACTACACCCCCAGGATGCGACGAGCCGACATCGAGGTGCCAAACCATGCCGTCGATATGGACTCTTGGGCAGGATCAGCCTGTTATCCCCGGGGTACCTTTTATCCGTTGAGCGACCACGCTTCCACAAGCCATGGCCGGGTCACTAGTTCCGACTTTCGTCCCTGCTCCACATGTCTGTGTCGCAGTCAAGCTCCCTTTTACACTTACACTCGATACCTGGTTACCAACCAGGCTGAGGGAACCTTTGAGCGCCTCCGTTACTTTTTAGGAGGCAACCGCCCCAGTTAAACTACCCACCAGGCACTGTCCCTAAACCCGATCAGGATTCGAGGTTAGATGCACACTAATATCAGAGTGGTATTTCACCAATAACTCCACCAACACTGGCGTGCCGGCTTCATAGTTTCCCACCTATCCTACACAAACATCAGCGAACACCAATACCAAGCTATAGTAAAGGTCCCGGGGTCTTTCCGTCCTTCTGCGCGTAACGAGCATCTTTACTCGTAGTGCAATTTCACCGAGTTCATGGTTGAGACAGCAGAGAAGTCGTTACGCCATTCGTGCAGGTCGGAACTTACCCGACAAGGAATTTCGCTACCTTAGGATGGTTATAGTTACCACCGCCGTTTACTGGGGCTTCAATTCACACCTTCACAACACAAAGTATTGTTGAGCGTTCCTCTTAACCTTCCAGCACCGGGCAGGCGTCAGTGCGTATACATCGCCTTACGGCTTCGCACACACCTATGTTTTTGATAAACAGTCGCTTCTCTCTATCCTCTGCGACCCACCAACGCACATCACACTGCAAAGAGTGTTTCACGCTTCGTGGGTCCCCCTTCTTCCGAAGTTACGGGGGCAATTTGCCGAGTTCCTTAACCATGATTCTCTCGTCGCCTCGGTATACTCTACCTGACTACCTGTGTCGGTTTAGGGTACGGGCGGTATAAACCCTCACGTCGAGGTTTTTCTAGACAGCACAGGCTCACAATCAAACCCAAATGAATGGATTCCCATCACGCCTCACCCACACATCCCCGGATTTACCTAGGGAATAGGCCACACGCTTAGACACACACAACCATCGGTGTGCGACTGCTACCACTCTGTGTCACCCCTGTTACTACGCTCACCACAAACAACACCCACAAGCCGCACGTCCGCCACAAAACAATCCGAAGAAAGTAATCCAGCTCGCGTGGGGCCCATTTCCTTTGTAAGCAGCGTTTGGCGGTTTTATACCGGTACCAGAATATCAACTGGTTATCCATCGACTACGCCTGTCGGCCTCGCCTTAGGACCCGACTAACCCAGGGAAGATAAGCTTGACCCTGGAACCCTTAGTCAATCGGCGGACAGGATTCTCACCTGTCATTCGCTACTCATGCCTGCATTCTCACTCCCACACAATCCACCACACGGTTCCCCGGCAGCTTCACCTCATGCAGGACGCTCCCCTACCCAACAAAACACTAAATGTTTTCTTGTCACAGCTTCGGCGGTGTACTTCAGCCCCGCTACATTGTCGGCGCGGAATCACTTGACCAGTGAGCTATTACGCACTCTTTCAAGGGTGGCTGCTTCTAAGCCAACCTCCTGGTTGTCAGTGCAACTCCACATCCTTTCCCACTCAGCACACACTTAGGGGCCTTAGCTGATGATCTGGGCTGTTTCCCTTTCGACCATGAAGCTTATCCCCCACAGTCTCACTGCCGTACTCAGACTAGATAGCATTCGGAGTTTAACTGATCTCAGTAACCCATCGGGCCCATCAACCAATCAGTGCTCTACCACTACCAGACACATACGACGCTGCACCTAAATGCATTTCGGGGAGAACCAGCTATCACGGAGTTTGATTGGCCTTTCACCCCTACCCACAACTCATCCCCCCAGTTTTCAACCTAGGTGGGTGCGGTCCTCCACAGCGTCTTACCACTGCTTCAACCTGGCCATGGGTAGATCACTCCGCTTCGGGTCTAGAACACGCGACCATAAACGCCCTATTCAGACTCGCTTTCGCTACGCCTACCCCACAACGGGTTAAGCAAGCCACATGCCACTAACTCGCAGGCTCATTCTTCAAAAGGCACGCCATCACCGCTCCTCCACACAACGTGGCGCAGGCTCTGACGGCTTAAAGGCGCCCGGTTTCAGGAACTATTTCACTCCCCTCCCGGGGTACTTTTCACCATTCCCTCACGGTACTCATACACTATCGGTTATCAAGAAGTATTCAGGCTTACCAAGTGGTCTTGGCAGATTCACGCAGGATTCCACGAGCCCCGCGCTACTCGGGCACACACCCAGCAGACACCACGCATTTACACTTACACGACTATCACGCTCTCCGGTCAGCCATCCCAGACTGTTCAACTCACACGCGCATCCACCCACAAAAGCAGCGACTCTTGTGAAAGACATGCCCCACAACACCGCACATGCAACCCTCGCTGAGTATCACACACACACGGTTTAGCCATCATCCGCTTTCGCTCGCCACTACTCACGGAATATCTTTTCCTGAGGGTACTAAGATGTTTCACTTCCCCTCGTTCCCCCCAACACCCTACAAAACTCAGGTGCTGGTAGCCACACACAACTGTGACTGGGTTTCCCCATTCGGACACCCTCGGATCAACACTCGCTCGCCAATTCCCCGAGGCATATCGCAGGCCGCTACGTCCTTCATCAGCTCTTGATACCAAGGCATCCACCGAACGCCCACAAAAACTAAAAAACAAACACAAAAAATCACAAGAAACACAATTTCTTGCAAACTCAAATCACACAAAAATAAAGATGCAAACAACCACTATACAATTCACCAACAACCCACGACACAACCCCATAACACGCCACAAAAACGTGCAGGTGTTGAGCGTGAACCCAATAGTGTGTGTCAAAAAACGAAGTAAAAAAGGCCAGTAAACAAAACCCAAAAGCCCTGAATACCAAACAGTTGGAGCTGCCACCCACACCGGGCGGACTTTATCTTGTACAACAAAAACACATTGCCCCACAAACACAACCACACCAACCTGGCGCAGCAAAACAATAAGGGGGCTCCTTAGAAAGGAGGTGATCCAGCCACACCTTCCGGTACGGCTACCTTGTTACGACTTCGTCCCAATCGCCAGTCCCACCTTCGACCACTCCCCCCCAAAAGGGTTAGGCCATGGGCTTCGGGTGTTACCAACTTTCGTGACGTGACGGGCGGTGTGTACAAGGCCCGAGAACGTATTCACCGCAGCGTAGCTGATCTGCGATTACTAGCGACTCCACCTTCACGAAGTCGAGTTGCAGACTTCGATCCGAACTGAGACCAGCTTTAAGGGATTCGCTCCACCTCACGGTATCGCAACCCTCTGTACTGACCATTGTAGCATGCGTGAAGCCCAAGACATAAGGGGCATGATGATTTGACGTCATCCCCACCTTCCTCCGAGTTAACCCCGGCAGTCTCCCATGAGTCCCCACCATAACGTGCTGGCAACATAGGACAAGGGTTGCGCTCGTTGCGGGACTTAACCCAACATCTCACGACACGAGCTGACGACAACCATGCACCACCTGTATAACAGTGTCCAAAGAGACCTCTATCTCTAGAGGCTTCTGCTATATGTCAAGCCTTGGTAAGGTTCTTCGCGTTGCGTCGAATTAATCCGCATGCTCCGCCGCTTGTGCGGGCCCCCGTCAATTCCTTTGAGTTTTAGCCTTGCGGCCGTACTCCCCAGGCGGGGCACTTAATGCGTTAGCTACGGCGCAGAAACCCTAACGAGTCCCCACACCTAGTGCCCAACGTTTACAGCATGGACTACCAGGGTATCTAATCCTGTTCGCTCCCCATGCTTTCGCTCCTCAGCGTCAGTAATGGCCCAGAGATCCGCCTTCGCCACCGGTGTTCTTCCTGATATCTGCGCATTCCACCGCTACACCAGGAATTCCAATCTCCCCTACCACACTCAAGCATGCCCGTACCCACCGCACTGCACCAGTTAAGCCAGCACATTTCACGACAGACGCGACACGCCACCTACAAGCCCTTTACGCCCAATAATTCCGGACAACGCTCGCACCCTACGTATTACCGCGGCTGCTGGCACGTAGTTAGCCGGTGCTTCTTTACCCCATACCCTCACCACGACAAAACGCGGCTTGTTCAAGGGCGAAAAAGGTTTACAACCCGAAGGCCTTCATCCCTCACGCGGCGTCGCTGCATCAGGCTTTCGCCCATTGTGCAATATTCCCCACTGCTGCCTCCCGTAGGAGTCTGGGCCGTATCTCAGTCCCAATGTGACCGGTCACCCTCTCAGGCCGGCTACCCGTCAAAGCCTTGGTAAGCCATTACCCCACCAACAAGCTGATAAGCCGCGAGCCCATCCCAAACCAGAAAAATCCTTTCCCACACAGACCATGCGACCCATGCAGAATAACCAGTATTACACACCCCTTCGAGTGCTTATCCCAAAGTCTGGGGCAGATTACTCACGTGTTACTCACCCGTTCGCCACTAACCAACCACCGCAAGCGGTAGCGGTCCGTTCGACTTGCATGTGTTAAGCACGCCGCCAGCGTTCGTCCTGAGCCAGGATCAAACTCTCCAACAAAAAAGAGAAAAACCCCAACCAAAAACCAAAAAAACAAACGTCAAAAGACACACACTATCAAGTTCACAAACAACACCCC
>NZ_VULO01000021.1 GCF_009696615.1 Scrofimicrobium canadense | reverse complement strand
TTACCATGACGAGGATGTAGCGCCACTCGCTGCCCTTTGTGCATGACCTCCACGGAGGTGTCGGTCACCCGAACGTCCAGCTTCACCCCCACCAGGGCGTGGGGCACGCTGTATAGCCGCTTCTCGATCTCGATGTGATAGTCGATACCCGGCCGTGCCTTACGCCACTCGGCGTAGGTGTAGGGCGTGGCGGGGAGTGGTCGTAGTGCCGGTCGGTCGAGGGCATCGAACAGGCTTTGACGACTCTCTGTCCGTCCTTGGAACGGGCGCTGGTTCAGCGCTGGTAACAACGCGGCGATGGCGGCGTTCAACTCGGCCAGAGAGAAGAACGTCTGGTGCCGTAACCGGGCCAGGATCCAGCGCTCGACCAACAGCACGGCGGCTTCAGCCTTTGCCTTGTCCTTGGGCTTGTAGGGACGCGCGGGCAGCACCGCCGTCTGATAGTGAGCAGCCAGTTCAGCGTAAGTCTCGTTGATCTTCGGGGTGTAACGGTCCGCCTTGGTGACCGCTGCCTTGAGGTTGTCCGGAACCAGCAGTGCCGGCACCCCGCCGAAGAACGTCAGCATCCGTTGGTGGGAGGCGATCCAGTCCGGCAGGCTCTGGCTCCCGGTGGCCTCGGCGAAGGTGTAGCTGGAGGCGCCAAGCACGGCGACAAAGACCTGGGCCTGACGCATCTCTCCGGTGCTCCGGTCCACCACCGGCACGGTCGGTCCGCAGTAATCGATAAAGACCTTCTCGCCGGCCCGGTGAACCTGGCGCATGCTGCGCCGTTGCCGCCCCCGCCAGAGCCGGTAGTGGTGGCAGAATTGGCTGTAGCGGTAGGCCTTGTCGCCGTGGCGTTCCGTGTACTCGGCCCAGAGCAGTTGCAGGGTAACGCCCTTGGTCTTGAGTTCCTGATGAACCTGGAAGTAATCCGGCTCAGCAAAGCGTGAGGGCGGTGCCTTGACGGGGAACAGCCGTGCTTCCAGCCAGGCCTCATCAGCATCCTCGGGCAACGGCCAAGTGATGCCCTTCGCCTGGGCCTGGCTGACGTACTTGCCGACCACGCCTTTGGAGAGACCACAGGCGCGGGCAATGCGGTCGTGGCTCAGGCCTACTTCGTGCTTGAGGCGCAAGACCTCGATGATCTGTCGCATGGAAATCCTCGCAGCCGGCATCCGCACTTCCTCGTGATGAAAAAGAAGGGTATGCCGAATAAAGTTAAAGAATTCCAGCGTGTTGGATGTGATTCCGGGGGAACGTGACCGATGATTCCGGCAACGTGACCGGCGATTCCGGAAAACTGCCCAAAATCGGTCACGATAAAACGGAATGCGCGGTCACCATCATCCAGAACAGACGGTCACGTTCAAACGGAATGGGCGGTCACGATAGGGCGGAATACGCACCGGGCTACGCACCCGGCCGACGTAGTACCAACCACGTGCCTCAACCGCCTCGAACCAGGGATTACGAAAGCCCGCATCGGTGACCAAGATCGGCGTGGCGTTGTCAGGCAGTATCTCGGCCAGAGCGGCCAACAAGTATGCCTCACAGTGTTGGCAGCCATCCTTGTGGTGGACTTTCTCGAAGATTGGCAGCGAGCGCCCGGCAAAGGGCACCGCGGCGCGCAGCAAGAACCGTTTGCCACGGTCATCAATCGGCGACCAGTCCACCAGAATCAGCGGGCGGGTCATGTGGCCAATCAGCAGGCTGGCCACGAGCCAATAGAACAGGGGACGCTCCTGATGCAGGTGAGGGTTGCCCAGCAACCGATCGACTCGCTTGATGGTGTGCTTGGTAGCCACTGGCCCTGGCAAGGCACGCCCCAGGGCGGTCAAGCCCAGGCGGCGCTCGCCCAGCAGGGCACCCACCGTGTCGAGCAGCGCCTGCAGGCGCTTGGCATGGACCAGGGGGAGTGATGAGGTCAGCAGAGTATGTAAGAATCGAGGGGCCTGCATGGGTCTCCTTAGGCATATTGTTGGTTTGGCGATTAACAACATGCCGACCCATGCAGGCCTTTTCAATCATATCATCCTGATTTTCTTATCTATTTCGTGGGGATCCGTCAGACTTCAATGGCATCTTTGAGTGGTTGCAGCCATGCGTCTCGATGCCCATTGATCACCAAAACCAGTTTCACGTCCTGACCAGACCAATCCACTTCACGAAATCTGGCCGGTATAGACTCGTCTGCTGTGTCATGTCGCCCCAAACAGGCAGCAAGGGTTAACGAAAAGGCATTGATCAGCTTGTCGCGTATTTCAGCAACGAACTCGTCAAAATTTGGTTTGGTTTCGGGCCTTGGACTGCTCGATTTAGCCTCTACAACCCAAAGCACTGGCTCTCCCTTACGGCTGTTTTTGAGCAGAAGGAACTCCGCCATTTGCACGTGGTTTTGTATCCGTCGATATAGATCACTTTCCTCAATGTAGAGGCAGTGGCCTTCAGGAAAGGGGCCAAACGTCATTCCAGATTCCTGGATCGCCTGATTTGTCATGTCAGAACCAGCTCCACCTCTTCCTGATAAAGCCGGATCGACTCCTCAATGATTTTGTTATCAGGCATCCCCTCTTGCAGGTTGTTGCATGTCCACTCTCCATTTTCCTCAGAGATCACCGGAACTGATATACCCTTCTCCTGTGCGATCAAAAAAAGCTTCTTGATGACAAAGTACGAGTGGCTAGCCATGAAAAACTGAATCCCACGCTCAGACAACAGAGCGATGATGTCCAATAACTGAGAAATGGCCTTCGGATGTAGTGCAGACTCCGGTTCGTCAATAAAAATGACCGAACTGGTATCCAGATAGCGGTTACCGAGAAGCGTGTCCAGGATCGCAATTTTCTTGATACCTTCCGCTGTCACACCGATAGGGAACTTCTGATTCCCTTTTTTGAAAGCCCACTTGTTGGAGGCATCATCAAACTCGATTTTCCCTCCAAGCATCGACTCAAGGTCCTGCCTGGATTTCGAGAACTCCCGGTAGTTGTTGCCCTTGGTGGTGGAATTTCTCAACGCCCGAGCAAGATCCAGATAGGTATTGTCGAAACCAAAGGCCTTATCCTGCTCCCGGGATTTGAGAATGATGTGATGTATCGACAGTACTTCCTTGGCCGGAAGGAAAATGGAATTACTGCTCCTGGGCGGAACATGATTTTCCAACGACGAAATCTGCTTGGTCGTATCCTTACCAAAGTTATAGATGAAGTTCCGGTCATCAAATGTCATCGAATAGTGCAGAGGCCTTTCTGCACCTTTGGTCACCAGATCACCAATCTTGTCTGGCTGAAAGGTCCAATACAGGTTTTCAGCCAGTATCTCGGCTGCCGTCCGCTGATCATCCCCACGCTGATAGTCTTCCAGCGTACGCATAGAACTGTAGAGTGCTTTCAGCAGAAAGGTTTTACCGGTGCCATTGCCACCAATGACCAGATTGATCGGCCCCAGGGACGGCCACTTCAAAGATCCAAGAGGGCCAAAATTAACAAGCTCTACCTTACTCAGCATGATTGCTCTCCCTGGCCGACTTTATTTGTATCCCACACCTGATACCTCACAGTGAGGTACCGATCATTCCACCGTCACGCTTTTCGCCAGGTTACGTGGCTGGTCCACATCGGTGCCTTTCAATACGGCCACGTGGTAGCTCAGCAGCTGTAGCGGCAGGGTATATAGCAGCGGCGCCAGTGCCTCGTGCACCTCCGGTAATTCCAGTACGCGGATATCTTCCTGAGCGCTGATGCCTACCTTGCGATCGGCAAATACGAACAGCTGACCACCGCGAGCGCGCACTTCTTGAAGGTTGGACTTCAGCTTTTCCAGCAGCTCGTCATTGGGCGCTACCGAAATTACCGGCATTTCACTATCCACCAGCGCCAGCGGGCCGTGCTTCAGCTCGCCCGCAGGATAGGCTTCCGCGTGAATGTAGGAGATCTCCTTGAGCTTCAGGGCGCCTTCCAGGGCAATCGGGTAGTGAGCGCCACGCCCCAAAAACAGCGCATGGTGCTTTTCGGCAAACGCCTGGGAGAGCGCTTCGATCTGCGCATCGAGGCCTAGCACCTGCTGGCAGAGCGATGGCAGGGCCTGAAGACCCGCCAGAATCTCCGGCTGCTCCGGCTGGCCTTTCGCTTTACTGACGGAGAGCGTCAGTAGCAGCAGTGCGATCAATTGCGTCGTAAACGCTTTGGTGGAGGCCACGCCGATTTCAGGGCCTGCACGAGTCATCAGCGACATATCCGACTCGCGCACCAGCGAACTGCCGGGCACGTTGCAGATCGCCAACGTACCGACATAGCCAAGGGTTTTGGCAAACCGTAGCGCTGCCAGCGTATCGGCGGTTTCCCCAGACTGAGAGAGGGTGACGAATAGCGTACCTTCCGGCACGACCGGGTGGCGGTAACGATACTCGGAGGCCACTTCGACCTGCACCGGCACGCCAGCATAGCGCTCCAGCCAGTAGCGGGCCACCAGGCCCGCATGGTAGCTGGTGCCACAGGCGATGATATGCACCTGGCGGGTTTTCTGGAACAGCGCCTGGGCATCTGGCCCGAAGCTCTCGACCAGAACGCTGCTGGCACTCATGCGCCCTTCCAGCGCTGCCTCGATGACCTTGGGCTGCTCGAAGATTTCCTTGAGCATGTAGTGGCGATACTCTCCCTTGCTGGCGGCGCCATCGCCATGCTCGAAGGTATGCACCGGGCGCTCGACAACGTTCCCCTGACGGTCGACGATGCGGATGACACCGTGTTCGCGCAGCTCGACCAGATCGCCCTCTTCCAGGTAGATGAAGCGGTCGGTGACCTGCAACAGCGCCAGCGGGTCGGAGGCCAGGAAGGCTTCATCGATCCCCACGCCCACCACCAGCGGGCTGCCCTGACGGGCGCCCACCACCACGTTAGGCTCGTGCGTACTCATCACGCCCAGCGCGTAAGCTCCCCCCAGCCCGCTGACGATCTCCTGGGTCGCTTCGAACAGTGTCTTGCCAGTAGTGAGTTTGTCGGCCAGTAAGTGGGCGATCACTTCGGTATCGGTGTCGGAAGTGAAGGTGTAGCCGCTGCCCTGCAGCATCTCCTTGATCTGCTCGTAATTCTCGATGATGCCGTTATGTACTACAGCGACACTGTCGCGGCTGTGGTGGGGGTGAGCGTTGGCCTCGGAGGGCTTGCCGTGGGTGGCCCAGCGGGTATGGGCGATACCGCAATGCCCCGGCAGTGCCTCGTTGGCCAGGCGCTCTTCCAGGGCCGCTACCTTCCCCAGTGCCCGGTGGCGGGTCAGCGCTCCGCTGCTGAGTACCGTCATGCCTGCCGAATCATAACCGCGATACTCCAGGCGCTTGAGTCCTTCCAGCAATATCCCCTGCACATTGCGCTGTGCCACGGCTGCGACGATACCGCACATACTCCACTCTCCTGAAGGCGCCAAGCGCCTGTATCACCGGTGTTTAGTTTGCTTTTTTGGTGGGGCGCGGCCAGTCGGCCTTTTCCAACTGGCGGCTGCGGGTCACTGCCAGGGCGTGCTCCGCCACGTCCTTGGCGATGGTGGAGCCCGCCCCCACGGTGGCCCCCTGACCAATCGAAACAGGGGCAACCAGCGCGCTGTTGGAGCCAATGAAGGC